>NZ_JFKC01000014.1 GCF_002115805.1 Marivita geojedonensis
TCCTGACCCTAGATGCCTTCAAAGCTTCCAAATTTAAGGAATCGGAGTTATCTGAGTTTGGAAAGCTTATGAGAAAAATAGCTAAAGCTTTTAAGTGAACTGCCCCGATAATGGCGCGCACCAAGACACGCACCCCCAACTCACGCCGACGCCACCCATAGCGACCAGCCGCGCCGCTCCGGGTCCCCTAACCCGAACCACCGCCAAAGCCCGCCCCCACTTGACGCCTCTCACACCCGGGCGTATCTCCAGCCTCCAGAGCGCGGGTATGGTGAAAAGGTATCACGCGAGCTTCCCAAGCTTAAGTTACGGGTTCGATTCCCGTTACCCGCTCCAGTTCCCCCCGTTTTCCGGATCATGCGCCCCCGAACCCTTGGCATTTTGCGTCAGGCGGATTCCGTGCCATGCTGGTTGCGATCAATTTGACCGACCGCGCCAGCGAGCCCTTTGCCGAAAAACCATTTCCCGGGACTGCCCAGATGTATCAGCCGCCTCCTCGCCCCATGAGCCATTCCGGCCCCGCCACGCGCTGCCGCATCTGTCATCAGCCGCTGCCGCAAGGCACCTCTGACGTCTGCGACCGCCCCCCCTGCCAGACGCGGCTGAAAGCCGAGGCCGCCGCCGAGATTGCCCGCAGAAAGAAGAAAAAGGATGCCGCGTGGCTCGAGATGTCCACCCGGCGCACGCGCCCCGTGCTGCGACAGGCGGCGCGCGAGGTCGGGGCGCAAAGCCTGGCGCATGTCGCGCACGCTCTCGCCCCCTATATCGACCTCCCGCTGCGCCCCCTTCCGGAGGACCGGCGCGCGGCGTTTGTGGATCATCTGACCGAGATCATCGATGCCGCCTTTGCCACCGCCGACGGGATCTCCGCGCTGCCCGAGCTGCCGGAGGACGACCCGGATTACACCACCCGACTCGCCCATGAAACGCCCGAGCCTTTCGTGCTCAACGCCGCCTGTATCGCGTGCCAGGGCGATTGCTGCACGCTTGGCGGGGGACGGCATGCCTTTCTGACGGAGGAAACGATCACCTATCAGCGCTGGCGCGACCCGGAGGTCACGAAAGAGACGCTCACCGAACGTTACCTGTCCGCCTTTCCCGAGGTTTCCGTGATCGGAAGCTGTGTCTACCACGGACCGCAGGGATGCACGCTCGACCGACCGCTGCGCGCGAATATCTGCAACAGCTTTCAATGCCGGTCGCGCCGCGAGCTTGCCGACGCGGTGGCGCGTCGGCCCGGCACCGGCGCGGTGGTGGCCGGGCTGTCAAGGAACCATGCCGACGACCCGTCAGCCGGTGCGCCTTATCTGCGGGTGGTCTCGGTGTCACCGACCGACGAGGTCACCGTCCATGACCACCTGAGACTGCCGGCTCTGCGGAAGGGGATGCCAGAGGACTAGCCCGCACGGCCCGGTCCGCGATGCGTAGGCGCATCGCCGCTTTCCGTTGACGGAAAGCCTCACGCCTTGGCGGATCTGGCCTCTTTCACCTTCCGCGCCAGATCCTGTGCTATGGCGAAGGCGCCTTTGATCTTGTCGCTGTCTTTCTTCCAGTCGCGGCGGACAACGATCTTGTTGTCCTTGACCTTGGCCAGACCTTTCTGGTCGCGAATGAAATCCACCAAACCGGCGGGCGATGCAAACTTGTCATTGTGGAACTGGATCGTCGCGCCTTTCGGTCCTCCATCCAGCTTCGCGATCCCCGCGCGTTTGCACATGTCCTTGATCCGCACCACCAGAAGCAGCGTGTTGACCTCGCGCGGCAGCTTGCCGAACCGGTCGATCAGCTCGGCGGCGAAGCCTTCCAACTCGACCTTGGTGTGCAGCGACGACAGGCGACGGTAGAGACCCAGTCGCACATCGAGGTCCGGAACGTAGGACTCGGGGATCAGCACGGGCACGCCGAGATTGATCTGCGGTGCCCATTGGTCGTCGGCTTCGGACAGGCCTTCCAACTCGCCGGATTTGATCTTGGCGATCGCCTCTTCCAGCATCGACTGGTACAACTCGTACCCCACATCACGCATCTGGCCGGACTGTTCCTCACCCAGAAGGTTGCCCGCGCCCCGGATGTCGAGATCCTGTGACGCCAGCGTGAACCCGGCGCCGAGCGTGTCGAGCGAGCCAAGCACCCGCAGGCGTTTCTCGGCCGCGGGGGTCAGCTTGGCGCGGGGTTTGGTCGTCAGGTAGGCATAGGCGCGGGTCTTGGACCGGCCCACCCTGCCCCGGATCTGGTAGAGCTGGCTGAGGCCGAACATGTCGGCGCGGTGAACCACCATCGTGTTCGCGGTAGGAATGTCGAGGCCCGATTCCACAATCGTCGTCGCCAGCAGCACGTCATACTTGCCGTCGTAGAAGGCGTTCATGCGGGTGTCCAACTCGCCGGCCGCCATCTGGCCGTGGGCCACCACATAGGACACTTCAGGAACCTGATCTTTCAGGAACTCTTCGATCTCCGGCAGGTCGTTGATGCGCGGCACGACAAAGAAACTCTGCCCCCCGCGATAATGCTCACGCAGGAGCGCCTCGCGGATCGTCACCGCGTCGAACTCGGAGACGTATGTGCGGATCGCAAGCCGGTCCACCGGGGGCGTTCCGATGATCGACAGATCCCGCACGCCCGACAGTGACAGTTGAAGCGTGCGCGGGATCGGCGTCGCGGTCAGCGTCAGGACGTGGATGTCCGACCGCAGCTGCTTGAGCCGTTCCTTGTGCGCCACGCCGAAATGCTGTTCCTCGTCGATGACCAGCAGGCCGAGGTTCTGAAACCGGATACCCTTGGCCAGAAGCGCGTGTGTTCCGACGACGATATCGACCGTGCCGCGCGCCAAACCGTCCTTGGTGGCCTGCGCGTCCTTCGCGGAAACAAAGCGGGACAAGGGTCTGACTTCCAACGGAAATCCCCTGAAGCGTTCGGCAAAGCTCTTGTAGTGCTGCCGCGCCAGGAGGGTTGTCGGCGCAATCACCGCGACCTGCACGCCGGACATGGCGGCGACAAAGGCCGCGCGCATCGCAACCTCGGTTTTGCCGAAGCCCACGTCGCCGCAGATCAGCCGGTCCATCGGCTGGCCCGAATGCATGTCGGCCATCACGTCTTCGATGGCGCGCAGCTGATCGTCGGTTTCCTGATACGGGAATCGCGCCGAAAAGGCATCCCACGCGCCCGGCGGTGGGTCCATCACCGGCGCTTTGCGCAGCGCGCGTTCGGCGGCCACGCGGATCAGCTTGTCCGCCATCTCGCGGATACGCTCTTTCAGGCGGGCTTTCTTGGCCTGCCATGCGCCACCGCCCAGCTTGTCCAGGAGACCCTCTTCGTGGCCGTACTTGGACAGCAGTTCGATGTTCTCGACCGGCAGATAGAGCTTGGCATTCTCCGCATATTCCAGCAGCAGACATTCGTGGGCCGCACCAAGCGCGGTCACGACCTCCATGCCCAGATACCGGCCGATGCCATGGTCCACATGCACCACCAGATCGCCCGGTGAGAGCGATTGTGTCTCGGTCAGGAAGTTCTCGGCCTTGCGGCGCTTCTTCGGTGCGCGGATCAGGCGGTCGCCCAACACATCCTGCTCGGAGACGACCGTGATCTGGGCGTCCTTGCCCGCATCGCCCCAAGGCGCTTCGAACCCCTGCTCCAACGGCCAGACAATCAGATGCACCCCGCGTTTGCCCACGCGGGTGAGGTCATTGATCGGGATGGTCTCTGCCAGTCCCTCGTCTTCGATCAGACCCGACAGGCGTTCCCGCGCGCCCTCGGAATAGGATGCGATCACAACCGGACCGTCCTGCATCTTCTTGCGCACATGATCGGCTAGGGCGCTGAAGAGGCTGATGTTTTCCTGCTGGCGCTCCGGTGCGAAGTTGCGTCCGATGCGTCCGCCTGCATCGACCACGCCCGGGCCGGAGGCCTGCGCCAGCGAATGGAACTGCACCACACGGCGGTCGCCCAAAGCCTGAACCCAACCGGTATCGTCCAGATAAAGCTGCTCTGGCGGCACGGGTTTGTAGACCGTGTCCATGCGCGATTTCTGCGCCAGCGCGGCCTTGCGGGTTTCATACTGATCGACGATCCCATCCCAGCGCGACAGCCGCGCCGGTGTGATCTGATCGTCCTGCGTGACCGGCACGCCGGGCAGGTAGTCGAACAGCGTTTCCAGATGATCGTGGAAGAAGGGCAGCCAGTGCTCCATCCCCGCCTGCTTGCGCCCGGCGCTGACCGCCTCGTACAGCGGATCGTCGCTGCCCGCCGCCCCGAATTCAATGCGGTAGTTCTGGCGGAAGCGCGTGATCGCGGCCTCGTCCAGAATGACCTCCGACACCGGGGCAAGCTCCACCAGATCGAGCTTCTCCGTCGTGCGCTGTGTTGCCGGATCGAACCGCCGTGCGCCGTCAAGCACATCGCCGAAGAGATCGAGCCGCACCGGCCCGCCATCTCCCGGCGGATAAATGTCGATGATCCCGCCGCGAATGGCATAGTCGCCCGGCTCCATCACCGTCGGAGCCTGGCTGAAGCCCATACGGACAAGGAAGTTGCGCAGCGCCTCTTCGTTGACCCGATGCCCCACCCGGGCGGTGAACGCCGCCTCGCGCAGCACCTCGCGCGCTGGAACGCGCTGGGTCGCGGCGCTCATGGTCGTGAGCAGCACATAGCGCGAGGGCATTGCGTGGGTCAGCGCCGCCAGCGTCGCCATGCGCGCAGCAGAGATGTCGGGGTTCGGAGACACCCGGTCAAAGGGCAGACAATCCCAACCCGGAAACACGAAGACCGGCATATCCGGCGCATGCAGGGCCAACGCGTCGCGCATCTGCGCCAGCCGCCGGTCGTCGCGCGCGATGTGGCAGACGGAACCCCCGTGCTTTTCGGCCTCGGCCAGAACCAGACGGGCGTCAAAACCTTCGGGCGCGCCGCCCATGGTGATGTTTTGGGATGTGTTCATAGCGCGCCCATGTGGCGCGCCGGTGGTCCCGCGTCAACCGCCAAGCACACCGATGCTGAGGTTGACGTACATTCCCCACATCGCTGTGACAAAGATCGACACCATGCCAATGGCCTGAACGACCAGCCGGTGCCGCGACAGCCTTTTGTAGATCGCATCCAGCTCGAGCCCGTCGGCGCGCAGAAGACGTGCGGTTCTCACGCTCAGAAGACTGACCATGGCCATCGGAAATCCGATCAGGAACAGAGCCTGCGCGATCTCGACCGCGTAGAACCAGCCCAGAACCACAAACCCGGCAAGGAAAAACGTTCCCACCGCAACGATCCACAGCCCGGCCTCTTCGGTGATGTAAAGCAGGCGTCCCGTATTGATGCGCAACAGATCGCGCAGATCCTCGGCCGCCTGACCGCCCCGACGCTTTGCCCGGCTGACCATGTCGAAGGGCACACCCAGCACCCAATGACTTGCCGACGACCACACGACCGCCAGCACGATCCAGAACCAAAGGTTCGAAAAGGACCGCATATCAATCAGTTCAAAGACGGTGAAGTACCAATCCAAGGCGCTCGTATTCCCCTGTTCACATGGCCTTCGGGTGTGGCAGGCCTTGTCCAAGCGGTCATTCCATGCCACCCAAAAAGGGCAAAGACAAGGACCGCCCAGATGAAACCGATCACCCCCGCTTTTCCTGCAACACGCCTGCGCCGTTTGCGCCGCACCGAAGCGCTGCGCGCAATGGTGCGCGAGAACACCCTGACACCGGATGATTTCATCTGGCCGGTCTTCGTGCGCGATGGCGAAGGAATCGAGGAACCGGTGCCGTCGATGCCCGGCGTGGTGCGTCGGTCGGTCGACAGGGTGGTCGAAGCCGCGCGCGAAGCCCATGCGCTGGGCATCCCGGCAATCTGCCTCTTTCCCTACACCGATCCGTCCCTCAAGACCGAGGATTGCGCCGAGGCCTGGAACCCCGAGAACCTGTCCAACCGCGCCACCCGCGCGATCAAGGACGCCGTGCCGGATCTCATGGTGATGACCGATGTGGCGCTAGACCCGTACAACATCACCGGCCATGACGGCTACATGGATGCGGACGGCTATATCGAAAATGACCGCACGGTCGAGGCGCTGGTCAAACAGACGCTCAGCCAGGCGCGTGCCGGGTCCGATATCATCGGCCCGTCCGACATGATGGACAGCCGCATCGCCGCGATGCGCGCCGCGCTTGAGGGCGAAGGGTTCCAGAACGTCGCTATCCTCAGCTACGCCGCGAAATACGCCAGCGCCTTTTACGGCCCGTTCCGCGATGCGGTCGGCGCGTCGGGCGCGTTCAAGGGCGACAAGAAGGGCTACCAGATGGACCCCGGCAATTCCGACGAGGCACTGCGCCTGATTGCGCGGGACCTCTCGGAAGGCGCGGACATGGTGATGATCAAACCCGGCATGCCCTATCTCGACATCTGCCGCCGCGCCAAGGACATGTTCGGTGTGCCCACCTTCGCCTATCAGGTGTCCGGCGAATACGCGATGCTGGCAGGTGCGGCAGAACGCGGCTGGCTCGATCACGACCGGGTGATGCTGGAAAGCCTGATGGCGTTCAAGCGCGCGGGCTGTGACGGGGTGCTGACCTATTTCGCTCCGGCGGCGGCGCGGCTGCTCAACGGGTAGCAGTGCGCCGCTTATCTTGATCCATCCTTAGTGACAGCAGGTCCCGCTGCCGCTATACTTGCGCGCAACCGGCGGCACAGCCGGATTTCAGAGGCATCGGCAAAGAAAGAGCAGAGACCATGACATCCCTGACACGACGCGAACTGGCCCTGGGTCTGGGCAGCACATTCCTCTTGGGCGCCTGCAACAATGCCGTGGGCGGCAATGGCGGCGCACGGATCGACGCGCGGGTGGATGCCACGCTGGCGGAAATGTACCGCCGCTTTCCCGGGACGCAGAACCTTGCGGCCAATGCCAATGGTCTGCTGGTGATGCCGCTTGTGACCGAGGCGGGCCTCGGTCTGGGCGGTGCGTTCGGACGCGGCGCGCTGCGCGTGGGCGGGATCACCGTGGATTACTATTCCACCACCAAGGCCAGCGCCGGTCTGCAGATCGGAGCGCAGCAATACGCGCATGTGCTGTTCTTCATGACGGAAGACGCCCTGATGAATTTCCGCCGCTCACCCGGTTGGGCGGCCGGTGCGAATATCGAATACGCGATCCCCGAAGGCGGCGAGACCATCGCGGCCGAGACCACAACGTCGCTGGCCCCGGTCATCGCGGTGATCTTCGGTCAGGCGGGTCTGCGGATTGGCGCAACGCTGGAAGGCGTGAAATACACGCGGATCATTCCCTGACTCAGGTTGTGTGGGGGCTCCGCCCCCGTCGCCCACGGGCGACTCCCCCGAGGTATTTTGAGCCCAAAGAAACCAATGGCAGAGTGTTCCGGGTTTCTTTGGGCTGGAAATACCTTCGGGGGTGAGGCGCGGCACGCGCCGAGGGGGCAGACAGCCCCCTGCCCGGTCAGCCCGCCATCGCTGCGGTCAGAGCTT
This sequence comes from Marivita geojedonensis, assembly GCF_002115805.1. Lineage (GTDB taxonomy): Bacteria > Pseudomonadota > Alphaproteobacteria > Rhodobacterales > Rhodobacteraceae > Marivita > Marivita geojedonensis. The sequence goes on from NZ_JFKC01000014.1 coordinate 7,474, forward strand.
TGAGCGCCGCCACCGGGTCATCCGTCCGCCAGATCTCTTCACCGATGCCGAAGAAATCCGTCATCGGAGCAAGGGTGCGGACGATGTCGGTATCCAACCCACCTTCGGCCACGACCGGAATTTCGATCATCTCGGACCACCACTGGAACAGATCCGCCTCAGCGCGTGACCCGTCACCCAGGGCGGTTTCGCCAACCGGGCCGAAGCTGACGTAATCCGCGCCCGCTTCGCCAGCATTCATGCCGTCATGGCGCAGATGGCCACAGAAGGCGCCGACAATGGCATCGGCCCCAAGTTCCTTGCGCGCCATACGCACCGAGCGCGCGCCATCGGTGAGGTGCACGCCGTCGAGGCCAAGGCGCTGGGCCAGAACCACATGAGTGTCGATCACCAGCGCCACGTCGAACCGGTGCGCCACCTCGCGCACGGCATCGGCGGCGCGCAGGATCAGATCTTCGTCGCGGGTGGCCAAAGACAGGCGGATGCAGGCAATGTCCTCGGCATCAAGGACGCGGGCCAGATCCGTCGGGAAATGGCTGAGTTCGATCTCGGGTGGCGTGATCAGGTAGATCTGCGGCTGCTCTGTGTCGGACATCTTCGGCCCCTTCCTTGGTGGTCGCCTTCCTATATCGTCATTTCGCGCCGTGCGCCAAGGGCTTGCACCGCTTGCCCTTTGATCTTCGGCGCAATAGTCAGGCGCGACCTGAAGTTTCCGGAGCTTTCCCATGCCAAGCGACACGCCGCAGCCCGCTTTTGTGCTGGTCCGCCCGCAGATGGGCGAGAACATCGGCGCTGCTGCCCGCGCAATGTTGAATTTCGGCCTCGACCGGATGCGCCTGGTGGCGCCACGGGACGGTTGGCCGAACCAGAGCGCGGTCGCCATGGCGTCGGGCGCAGGCCGTGTGCTGGACGAAGCCGTTCTGGTCGAGCGCACAGTCGAGGCGGTGGCGGACTGCACCTATGTCTTTGCAACCACCGCCCGCCAGCGGGACTTGACCAAACCGGTCATGACGCCGGAACGCGCGATGGAGGTGGCACGGGAAAAGATCGCGGCAGGTGAAAAGGTGGCCGTGCTTTTTGGTCCCGAGCGGGCCGGACTGGAGAATGACGATATTGCACTGGCCAATGCCATCATCTCGGTGCCGGTGAACCCCGAATTCCCGTCACTGAACCTGGCGCAATGCGTGTTGCTTACCGGGTATGAGTGGCGGCGGCAGACGGTCGAGACCGCGTCGGAGGTGACCGAGATGGCGGGCAGCGACTGGGCCACCGCGATCGAAGTGGATCGGCTGGCAGAACATTACGAAGAGACACTCGACAGTGCCGGGTTCTTTTTCCCCGAAACCAAGTCCGACAGCATGCGACGCAATCTGCGCAACCTCTGGAGCCGGATGCCGTTGACGCAGGCGGATGTGCGGATGCTGCACGGGATGCTGCGGCAAATGGTGCGCTGGAAGACCAAGGGCTGAGCGCGCGCCTTGAAGGCCCGCACCCCCGCGCCTAGTCTTTCGCCCAAGAAGGAGACCCCGTGAATGAGCAGCAAACGCAGCATCTTTGAAGAGGTCGGTGCAGAGACACCGCGCAAGGAGGCCCCCAAGGGTGGCATGATCGACGCCGGAAAGCGCGGCGCGCGGGGCGCGATCCGGGTCTGGCTGATGATCCTGTTCGCGCTGGTTATGGTGATGATCGCCGTGGGCGGGCTGACCCGTCTGACCGACAGCGGCCTGTCCATCACCGAATGGCGGCCTCTGACCGGGGCGCTGCCGCCGATGAATGCCGAGGACTGGCAGCGCGAGTTCGATCTCTATCGCCAGATCCCTGAGTACCAGTTGCAGAACAAGGGCATGAGCCTTGCCGAATTCCAGTTCATCTATTGGTGGGAATGGGGCCATAGGCAGTTGGGCCGGGTGATCGGCCTTGTCTGGGCGCTGGGCTTTTTCGGTTTCCTTCTGGCGCGCAAAATCCCGACAGGCTGGACCGGGCGCTTGTTCTTTCTGGGTGTTCTGGGTGGTCTTCAGGGCGCAATCGGCTGGTGGATGGTGGCGTCCGGCCTGACGGGAACGATGCTCGATGTGGCGTCTTACCGGCTGGCGACGCATCTCGGCCTCGCCTTTGTCATTCTGGGCTTCATCGCATGGTACACGTTCGAGTTGGGCCGCGAGGAGCGCGATCTGATGCAGGCGCGGCGGTCGCGGGAGGGCAAGCTGTATGGGCTGGGCACCGGGCTGTTGCATTTCAGCTTTCTGCAAATCCTGCTGGGCGCGTTGGTGGCGGGCATCGATGCCGGGCGCACCTATAATGACTGGCCGCTGATGGCCGGGGCGTTCCTCCCGCCCTTCCCCTTCGACATCGAACCCGTCTGGCGCAACTTCTTCGAGAACGCTGGTCTTGTGCAGTTCATGCACCGGATGGCGGGCTATCTGCTGCTGGCCTTCGGCATCGTGGTCTGGCTCAAGGCGCGCAAGTCGCCCAATGCGGACACACGGTTCAGGTTCGACGCGGTCTTTGCCATGCTCTGGGTGCAGATGGCGCTGGGTATTGTGACGGTGCTCTACATGGCACCCTGGCAGATCGCGATTGCGCATCAGGTTGGCGCCGTGATCCTCTGGGTGCTGATCCTGCGGGCGCGGTTCGGGGCGCAGTATCCGGTACAACAATCCATTCGGGGAGCGACGGCATGACCACCGCCTATGACGAGTTGATGGCCTTCACGCGCGAGACCGAGGCGCTGGGCCAGGTTGCCGGGCGTCTTGGCTGGGATCAGGAAACAACCATGCCACGCGGCGCGGCAGCACAGCGGGCCGAGGAGATGGGCGCGCTGGAATCGGTGCTGCATGCCCGGCGGATGGACCCGCGTGTGGGCGACTGGCTGGCCAAGGCCGAGGGCAGCGATGACGAGGCCAAGGCGCATCTGCGGCACATCCGGCGCGATTTCGACCGGGCCTCAAAAGTGCCCGCCGATCTGGCGGCGGAACTGGCGCGGACCACCTCGATGGCGCAGGGCATCTGGGCCGAGGCGCGGGCGAACGACGATTTTGCGGCCTTTGCGCCGACGCTTGAGCGTGTGCTCGACCTGCGGCGGCAGGAAGGCGCTGCGCTGGCGGAGGGTGGCGATCCCTATGACGCGCTGTTGCAGGACTATGAGCCGGGGGCCACGGCGGCGGATCTGGATGCGATGTTCGGGGCTTTGCGCCCCCGTCTGGTCGAGCTGCGCGACAAGGTGCTGGGCGCCCCTGCCCCGGCGGCGCTGAGCGGCACGTTTGACGAGAGCGCCCAGATGAAGCTGTCCCGGCAGATCGCCAAGACATTCGGCTATGACATGAGCCGGGGTCGTGTCGACAAGGCGGTGCATCCGTTCAGTTCGGGTTCCGGCAATGACGTGCGGATCACCACGCGGACCAATCCGGAGGATCCGTTCAACTGCATTTATTCGACGATCCACGAGGTCGGTCACGCGGCCTATGAGCAGAATATCGACCAGGCGTACCTGCTGACGCCCTTGGGGCGTGGCGTGTCGATGGGTGTGCATGAAAGCCAGAGCCGCATCTACGAGAACCAGTTGGGTCGGTCACGGGCCTTCACAGGCTGGCTGCATGGGCAGATGGTTGAGGCGTTCGGAGATTTCGGGATCAGCGATCCGGATGCGTTCTACGGCACGGTGAACCGCGTTCACAAAGGCTACATCCGCACCGAGTCCGATGAGGTGCAGTATAACCTGCATGTGCTTCTGCGGTTCGATCTGGAGCGTCAGATGATCGCCGGGACACTGGATGTCAGCGATCTGGAAGAGGCCTGGAATGCGCGGTTCGAGGCGGATTTCGGCTATGCGGTGGACAAGCCGTCCAATGGTGTGTTGCAGGATGTGCACTGGTCGGTGGGGCTGTTCGGCTATTTCGCCACCTACTCGCTTGGTAATGTCTATGCGGGCTGTCTGCACGAGGCGCTGCGCAAGGCGGTGCCGGATCTGGATGCGCAACTGGCGGCGGGAGATACATCTGCCGCGACGGGCTGGCTGCGGGACAATCTGCAACGGCATGGCGGGCTTTATGAGCCGCGCGAGGTGATCGAACGGGCCTGCGGGTTTGCGCCGAACGAGGGGCCGTTGCTGGCCTATCTCGAAGCAAAGTTCGGAGAGATTTACGGGGTGTAGGCTGCGCCCGCTGCGCGGGATTAAACGGGCCCTCGCTGCGGCCGCACCGAGGGCTGCTTTCAGCGCCTTACGCAGCAAAGAGGAATCTGGGTATCAACCGATCTGGGTTGTGGGTTCACGCAGGCCTAAGTAACGCGAGGATGCTATTTGCGTCCTGTCACGACATTCACCGCGTCGGGATAGACAAGTCTATCTCCCACAACATATGCGGCAAGCATTTCTGCCACCTCTTGGATCAAGGCATTTTGCGCATCCTCTTCGAGTGCGAGAAACGCGCCTGCAATAGGCATAGACGCTAGATGCATGGGCACAAACTCGGGCGCAAGCGGAACATCGATCATCAGCTCTTGCCTTTGAACGGCCACATCCGAAAACCCTTGATCCGCGACCTTCTGTTTTAATTCCTCCGCCGGTGGCGTCCGCCTTTGAGCTCTCTGCTTTTCTGCAATCTCGGGGGAGATGTGGTGGGCAACAGCAGAGCAGAGGGCTTTAGTGTAAGCGCTATGCCCATCCCAGATTGAGAAGGCCAAACGCCCACCTGGAACCAGTAGCCGCAAGAACTCACTCAGAGCTTTGGGCTTTTCCGGAAAGTAATGGTAGCCATGCCGCGAAAGAATGACATCGTAAGACCCCGAAGGCAGTCCACTGCTGCATACATCGCTCTCAATCCATTGAATATCGAGATCGCCAGCTAGTTCTTTAGCCTTGGCGAGCATTGGTGCGTTGATGTCCAGACCATCGACCTGCCCGCTTGCTCCAACCTTTGACTTCGCAAGTCGGGTCGTCACACCTGTTCCGCAAGCAACATCCAAGACACGTTCCGAAATGCATAGCGAAGCCTGTTCGATAAGCGCCTCAGCCCACCGGCCAAACCAAAGGGGCACCATGACTTCTTCGTAGATTTTGGGTCCGTTACCTGCCAATTGAAATGTCATAAAAAAACCTTTTGTCGCTTTTTGTGTTAACGACAGCGTACGCGCGTACCCTTTCACAGGTCAAACCGCCCTTAGTTGTGTTGTGTTCAGGCTTGTCCTTTAATCCGGACACTCATGCGCCGTGCAGCATTTGTAGAAATGCGCTCGAAGCAGCCTTGCGCCACTGCGGCATACGTTTCAGGCGGCCAAATCACGGTTGGACCGACGAAGCTATCGCTCTTGATCCATCAAGATCTGCGCCTCCGAACCGAGGCGTGGACGCGGCCCGCAGGCTGCCTGAGCTTTGCACGGGCGAATGGACCGCCCAATTCCATGCACTTTGCGCTCGAACTTCGCAGTCACAGAACATGCAAGCGCTCCGTTGGCAGTTCGGTGCACGGTGAACGGAAATAGGTGTTTCCGAAGCGGGTTTGACGCGGTTTCGAAACCGCGTTGTGACCGCCTTTGGAAAGGCGGTCCCACGCTCAATGCAGGGTGAATTCCCCTACGATCTGGCGCCATTCGCCCGAGGACAGCATCTTGCGGTGGGTATACTGCACTGAATGCAACGGGCCTTCGATCGTGTCCTGCCAGAACTCGATGAACTCGAACAGTTTGGGATGATCCGGGGCCAGATCATATTCCTGCCAGACAAAAGTGTTCAGCACATTGCGGTAGTCCGGCATACGGTAGAACAGCTGTGCCGTCGTCAGGCCGTAGCCGCGCAGCATCAGCTCTGTCTCACTCATTTGCGTCATGCAAACCTCACACGTTTCTTCTTGTAGGAAGAAGCTTGCCACAGATTCGTTAGTTTTCAACAAAAACAATGTGTTAGCCATTCCACCCGCCGAGTGCCAAGCCCGATCTGCCACTTATTTGGTCAAGTGGATTGCGGCCTACATCCTGTCTCTGATATACGGGAACATAACAAAATATAGAAATGCAGACAGCAGGCTATCCACGTGAGCGACACGCCAGAAACACCTGAAAACACTGAAGATATGCCGCCCGAACGCCCGCGCCATGCCGGGCCGCAGGTCTCGATCACCGACGAGATGAAGTCGTCCTACCTCGATTACGCGATGAGCGTGATCGTAAGCCGGGCGATCCCCGATCTGCGCGACGGGCTGAAACCGGTGCACCGGCGCATCCTTTACGCGATGCACGAATCCGGCAATGGCCACGACAAACCCTACCGCAAATCGGCGCGTCCCGTGGGCGATGTCATGGGGAAATACCACCCGCATGGCGACAGCGCGATCTATGACGCACTGGTGCGGATGGCGCAGGATTTCTCGATGTCGCTGCCGCTTCTGGACGGTCAGGGCAACTTCGGGTCCATGGACGGCGATAACCCGGCGGCGATGCGCTATACCGAAGTGCGCATGGACAAGCCCGCCGCCTATCTGCTGGCCGATATCGACAAGGAAACGGTCGACTTTCAGGACAATTACGACGGCAAGGATCGCGAACCCACGGTGCTGCCGGCGCGGTTCCCGAACATGCTGGTCAATGGCGCAGGCGGGATTGCGGTCGGGATGGCCACGAACATTCCGCCGCACAATCTGGGCGAGGTGGTGGATGCCACTCTGGCGCTGATCGAAGAACCGGATCTGAGCTCCGAGCAGCTGATCGAATACGTCCCCGGCCCCGATTTCCCCACCGGCGGGATCATGCTGGGCCGCTCCGGCGCGCGGAAGGCGTATCTGGAAGGGCGCGGCTCGGTGATCATCCGGGCCAAAACCCAGGTCGAGGAAATCCGCAAGGACCGCTGGGCCATCGTCATCGACGAGATCCCCTACCAGGTGAACAAGGCCACGATGATCGAACGCATCGCGGAGGCGGCGCGGGAAAAGCGGATCGAGGGGATTGCTCACGTTCAGGACGAATCCGACCGCAATGGCGTGCGGGTGGTGGTCGAACTGAAGCGCGATGCAACCGCCGAGGTGGTTTTGAACCAGCTCTATCGCTTCACCCCGATGCAGACCTCGTTCGGCTGCAACATGCTGGCGCTGAATGGCGGGCGTCCCGAGCAGCTGACCCTGCGCAAGTTCCTGACGTCGTTCATCGATTTCCGCGAGGATGTGGTCGCCCGCCGGACGGCCTACCTTCTGCGCAAGGCGCGGGAACGCAGCCATATCCTGTGTGGTCTGGCCGTGGCCGTCACCAATATCGACGAGGTCGTTGCGACCATCCGCTCCTCTGCCGATGCGGCCGAAGCGAGGGATCGCCTGATGACCCGCCGTTGGCCCGCCGCTGATATCCTGCCCTATATCAAGCTGATCGACGATCCGACCCACACGGCGAACGAGGACGGGACTTACAACCTGTCCGAGGCGCAGGCGCGCGCGATCCTCGAACTGCGGCTGCAGCGCCTGACCCAGATCGGGGTCAAGGAAGTGACCGACGAGCTGGAAGAACTGGCGGGCAAGATCCGGGAATACCTTGAGATTCTCGGTTCTCGTGACCGGATCATGGGCATCATCGCGGACGAACTGCGCGAGGTGAAAGAGCTTTTTTCCGTCCCACGCCGCACCGAGATCGTCGACTGGTCGGGCGATATGGAGGACGAAGACCTCATCGAGCGCGAGGACATGGTCGTGACCGTCACGCAGTCCGGTTACATCAAGCGCACGCCGCTTGCCGATTTCCGGGCTCAGAAGCGCGGCGGCAAGGGGCTGTCGGGGATGCAGACGAAGGATGACGATGTCGTCACGACGCTGTTTGTCGCCAACACCCACACGCAGCTGTTGTTCTTCACGACCGATGGCATGGCCTATAAGCTCAAGACGTGGCGTTTGCCACAGGGAAGCCGCACGTCCAAGGGCAAGGCCATCGTCAATATCCTGCCGATCCCGTCAGGTGTCTCAATCGCGGCCATCATGCCGGTGGATCGCGACGAGACCGACTGGGACGACCTGCAGATCGTCTTTGCCACCAGCGCAGGCGATGTGCGGCGCAACGCTCTGTCGGATTTCACCAATGTGAAATCGAACGGCAAGATCGCGATGAAGCTGCCCGAGGGCGTGGAACTGGTGAACGCGCGCATTGCGTCCGAAGATGACGATGTGATGCTGGTCACCGATGCGGGCCGGGCAATCCGGTTCCGGACCACCGATGTCCGTATCTTCAAGGGACGGGATTCAACCGGTGTCAGGGGCATCCGTCTGAGCAATGGCGACCGCGTGGTGAGCATGGCGGTGATCCGTCATTTCGAAGCAACGCCCGATCAGCGTGCCGCCTATCTCAAGCAGCGCCGACTTGTCGCCGGTGTGACCGAGGAAGCGGAAGCGACCGAGGAGGACGAAGGCAACGCAAACACCCAGCTGTCGCAGGAACTCTATGCCGAAATGTCGGCAGCCGAGAACCTGATCCTGACCATCACTGCCAAGGGCGCAGGCAAGCTGTCATCGTCGCATGACTATCCGGTGCGCGGGCGTGGGGGCCAGGGTGTCCAGGCCATCGACAAGGCGATGCGCGGCGGTCCGCTGGTGGCCTGTTTCCCGGTCGAGATGGACGATCAGATCATGCTGGCCACATCCAAGGGGCAATCGATCCGGGTGCCGGTTGACGGCATCTCGTTCCGGTCCCGCAGTGCAGGTGGTGTGCGGGTGTTCAACACGGGCAAGGATGAAGAGGTGGTCTCGGTTGCCTGGATCGCGGATCAGGGCGACGAGGACGATGCCGCAGAGGGTGACGCAACCTGAAGACCTGCGCGTAACAGGCTGATATAAAAAACTTTCAAAACGGCGCGGGCAATCCCTGCGCCGTTTTGCATTTGTGTTGCGCGACTCGCCTACTCTTCGCGTCGACGCCAATGGCCGCGCTGGAAGAGGTGACGTCCCCCCAAGTTCACACCTATTTCACGGGAAAACTGACCCGGGGTCAGGTATTCCTGACCTGCGCTGACTTAGCGCCAATTGTATAAAGTCTTTGAAAGGATCGTACTCGTTAGCCCGTTGAACTGACACAATATTTCTCCTTGTCGGTTCTGTCCGGTTTCTGACCTGACGCGGGAGGACGATTGGTAAAGAGTGCCGTTTTCGGTTTGACCACGTCCTTTCCATAAAGTCGCGTCGGTGACAGCCCTCATCTGTCACCGGCGCATATTTCAAAATATCGGCCCGACCGTCCGCCACGGGCGGCGGTCGGGCTTATTTCCCGGAGCCCGCTCATGTCGGACCTCTTTGATTACATGCGGAATTATCCGCACATTCTTCAGTTCTGCGGCGTCCTTGGCTCGATCCTGTATGTCGGGGGATTCGCCTTGGTCCAGACCGGACGGATCTGTGGCAATGGCCCCTACTATTCGTGCAACCAGCTGACAGCCGCGACCCTCGTGCTGATCAGCCTTGTCGGCGCCTTCAATCTGGGCGCATTCCTGATCCAGATCGGGTTTCTAAGCTTCGGGTCACTCGGGCTGGTCCGGCGGGTCCGGATGCGGCGGGCCGGCACCTATCCGCCGGGCATGGGTGTCATTCGATCAGTCGCGAATGAGCCGAACGCACCTGATCCTCGAGGTAACTGGCCAGCGATTTCCGATTTGGAAAGTCATCAACACGCACAGGGGCGTGGTAGACCAGTTCAACCTTGCCCTGCGGTTGCTGCGCCAGCACCCTGAGCAGGTGGTCGCCAAATCCCATGTCGCCCCACCATCCGTAGAACCGCGGGTCCGCGCCCTCGGGCGGATGATAGATCACGGTAACCGGTTGGATGTGCATGTCATGCACGAGACTGTCCGCAAAGAAGGGCGCAAAAAGCGTGGGTTTGAAGGGCAGAACGCGCAATGTGTCGGATGATGTGCCCTCCGGAAAGAACAGCAGCCGATGCCCGTGGGTCAGACGTTCTTCGAACAGGGCAATCTGGGATTTCACCTCGCGCGGGTCACGGCGGATGAAGACGGTTCCTGTGGCGCGGGCCAGCCAGCCGATGCCGGGCCAGGACGCGACCTCGGATTTCGAGACGAAATAGACGTTCTTGCGGGCATTGAGCGCAAAGATATCCAGCCATGAGCTGTGATTGGCGACAACCGCGCCGGGCACCTTCATCCGGGGACCACGGACCAGAAGCGCCATGCCAAGGATCACGAACGCCGCGCGGCATACGCCCTGCGTGATATACGGGGTTACCGGGCGGTCTACACCGAACAGCGGCCGTTCGATCAGCCGGATGAGCAGCAGAAGCGCAAGGCCGCCGAAGACGACCGTCCCGAGAACCGTACCGCGCAGCAGGACGCGGACCCAGCCAAGAGGTGTAATCCGCTCAGACGTGATCGGCTCACCGCTGTCCCATGTCGGGCTCATGAGCCGGACCGGGAGGAACGGAGTTGGCCCGTCGTCGACAGCGCGCGGGTGTCAAGAATCAGGCAGACATCGGTTGTATTGAATGCATGATCGACAAACACCCCCTGCCCAATCATTCCACCGAGCTTCAGATAGGATTTGATCAACGCCGGCGTATCCCGCATGGCAGCTTTCCGGTCGATCCTGTCGAGCGGAAGCAGAGTCATCGTCTGGGCCTGCCGCGAGGTGACGCGCAGCGCCCCGGGTGCGAGATAGGCCGCATGAAGATGCGAAATCGGGTGGATCAGCCGCGCAGGGTCGGTGCCATGAAAACTCGCCGTGCCGAACAGCAGATCGATCCGGTTCTGCGCCACATAGGCGGCCAACCCCTGCCACAGAGCCATCAGAGCAGGCCCGCCCCGGTGATCCGGGTGCAGGCAGGACCGGCCCAGTTCCAGCAGACGCAGATCACTGTTTTCCAGGCGACTGAGATCGAACTCCGCCGCCGAATAGAAACCACCGGCCCGCGCTGCATGATCGCGCGTCATCAGCCGATAGACGCCAACAACGCCGCCAGTATCGCTGTCGGAACTCCGGGGATCGCGCAGGAGCAGATGATCGGCATGGGCGTCGAACGCATCGGTTTCCAGCCTGTTGACGTGGTCAACGCCCTCTCCGTCTCCACCCAGTTCGGTTACGAAGACGTCGTATCGCAGCCGCTGCGCCGCGCGGATGTCGTCCTCAACCGTGGCGAGGGAGACGTCGAATGCGGGGGCGTTCTGGAGCATGAAAGGGCCGCCAAGCTGCTTCCCGGCCACTCTACCGGTCACCCCGGTGACGCGCAACGGCGTCGGGGTGACCGGAAATTGCTCGGCCTGCTGTCCGGATTAAGCTTTCGTCAACCTTTGGTTGTGATGTTTACTCATCGAAGACAGGCAGAAGCGACACGCGGGATCCATCGATGACGACCTTGCCCACCTCACGGAAATTGACGGTGATCCGGTCACCGATATTGGACTGCACCTGTCCGATGCCCCAATCCGGTTGGTCGGGATGGCGCACGAGGGACCCGGGCTCCAAAAGGCCATTGAGATCGGACATGGGCGGACTCCTTGCTGTCTGCAGGAGGATATAGTGCAACAGAACGGCGCTTCACTGGCCGCACTGATCGGATCGCGCATCTGCCATGACCTTATCAACCCGATCGGGGCGATTTCCAACGGGTTGGAGCTTTTTGGCATGGGCGGTGCGTCACCGGACGGGCCTGAAATGACGTTGATCCAGCAAAGCTGCGACAATGCCACCGCGCGCATCCGCTTTTTTCGCATCGCCTTTGGCAGTGCCGGTGACACACGTCCGATTGCCCCCGCCGAAGCAGCGCAGACGCTTGCCAATCACTATGCGGGCACACGCATCCTGACCGATTGGCAAATGGAAACAGCGCTGCCGCGCGATCTGACGCAGCTTGCGTATCTTGGGTTCTCTGCGTGGAACCCTGCCTGCCGCAGGGCGGCACGGTCACCGTCACCCGTATCGGTCACCACCTTTCGGTTCTCGCAGACGGGCCGGAGCTGCGGCGCATGTCGCCCATGCTTGATTTGCTGACGCAGGGAAATGGCGCGCCCTGCCCCGAGTTGCGCCCTGCAGACGTGCAATTCCCCCTTCTGGGAACGCTCTGCGCCGACCGGGGCTGCACGCCGCAGGTGACCGCAGATGCAAAGCGAGTTCAGATCGCGATGCCGCTACTCAACTGAACGCTGCCTGAGATACGTCACCGCCGCGCGCACCTGGTCGGAAACAGGTCCACCGCGCGGCAGATCCAGCAGCGTCGTGAGCATCTCCTCAGATGGGTGCGCCTTTCTTGACCATTGCAGCGCACGCAGAATGGCCGAAGCCTCTGGCGGCAGTCGGTCGGGAATTTCGTACCCCGCTAGTGTCGCCCAGACGCAGGTCCAGGCCCGACCGACGCTCCATGGATTGTATCCACCGCCACCCGACACAATGAGTCGCGGCGACATCGGCCGCAGCGCCCGGATCGCGGACAGGTGACACCTGTTGGACAGCGCCAATCGCGACAGCGGATCTTCGACCACGGCATCGGCCCCGCATTGCAGGTAGATCGCATCCGGATTCTGGCGGGCTACGGCGGGCAGAATGACCTCGTTCAGGATCAGGTCGAACTCGGTGCCGTTGAAACCGCGCGGAACCGGAATGTTGATCGCCGCACCGCCCGCATCGTCATCCAGCGCACCGGTAAACGGCCAACGCCGGTCTTCGTGGACCGAGATCATCCGCACCTGATCCGAGCCGTGAAATGCCACCGCGACACCGTCACAGTGATGCGCGTCGATATCGACATAGGCAATGCGTTTGAGGCCCATGTGCAGCAGATGCCGGATCGTGAGCACGGGTTCGTTGATATAGCAGAACCCGTTGGCACGGTCGGGCAGTCCGTGATGGGTGCCGCCGCCGGGATTATAGGCCACACCACCGTTGCGCACATGCTCGGCGGCCAAGAGCCCACCGCCGGCAGCAGTTGCAGGGCGGCGGTAGACCTCGGGGAAGACCGGGTTCGACAGCGTGCCAAGATCGTGGTCCGGGTCCGGGCGCTGGGTGGCTTCGGCCCGTTGCAGCGCGGCGATGTAGCGCGGGGTGTGAAACGCGGTCAGGGCCGAGGGTTTGGCGCAGGGGCTGGTGCGGTACTGCGTGCCGGTCAGCCAGCCAAGACTGCGGCACAGATCCGTGACCGTGGGCACCCGTGGGATCGACAGCGGATGGCGCGGGCCATAGCTTGACCCGCGATAGATTCGTGCGCCGATGAAGATGGGATCCGTCATGCTTTGCGATCTAGGTCCGCGACGCCCACCCGCCACGCAGCGCCGCAAAACGAGTCGACTCGTTTTGCGTTTCCGTTAACGGAAACGTCACCCGGCCTCGGCCTTTTCCGATAATTCCAGCCACAGATCTTCGGCTTCGGCCAGCGCGGTCTGGCGCGCGACCAGAGCCTCGGACGCCTTTTTGAATTTCACCGGCTCGCGGGTGAAGAGATCGGGATCGGCCATCAGCTGTTCAAGCTTTCCGATCTCGGCGGTCAGGCGGTCAATCTCGCCGGGAAGCTCTTCAAGGCGGTGTTTCTCGGTGAAGCTCAGGCCGGATTTCTGCTTCGGCTCCGACGCAGGCTTCGGGGCCTGTTGTTTTTGCGCAGGTTTTGACGCCGGTGTCTCTGTCGCGTCGTCGCCCCGTTGGGCGCGGTAATCGCTCCAGCCGCCGGCATAAACCGTGGCGCGGCCCCGCCCCTCCATCGCAACCGTGGTCGAGGCCACGCGATCCAGGAAGTCGCGGTCGTGGCTGATGAGCAGCACGGTGCCGTCATACTCGCCCAGAAGATCCTGCAGCAGGTCGAGCGTTTCGACATCGAGATCGTTGGTCGGTTCGTCAAGCACGAGCAGGTTCGATTCGCGTGCCATGATCCGCGCCAGCAGAAGCCGCGCCTTTTCGCCCCCCGAAAGTGACCGCACCGGGGCGCGGGCCTGCCGTTCGTCGAACAGGAATTCCTTGAGATAGCCCACCACATGTTTCGGCGCGCCGCGCACCATGATCTGATCGGCCTTACCGGACACCCGCATCTCGGGATCGCCGGTCAGGTTTTCCCACAGGCTGAGATCGTCATTCAACTGCGCGCGGGTCTGGTCGAAAACGGCAGGGACAAGGTTCGTGCCCAGCTTGACCGACCCGGAATAGGGTTCAATCTCGCCCATCAGCATGCGGATCAGGGTCGTCTTGCCCACACCGTTGGGGCCGACAAAGGCCACGCGGTCGCCGCGCTGCACGGTCAGGGAAAAGTTGCGCACGATGGTCGTGTCGCCAAAGGATTTGGTCAGGCCGACAGCTTCGATCACCTTGCGGCCGGATTTCGGGCCTGAGGCCAGTTCCATCGCGGCGGTGTCCTGCCGTTTGATCATCGCAGCACGTTCGCTGCGCAGGTCCTGCAGGGCGCGCACCCGTCCCATGTTGCGCTTGCGACGGGCGCTGATGCCTTCGACGGCCCAGCGGGCTTCGGATTTGATCTTGCGGTCCATCTTGTGGCGCTGGAGGTCTTCCACCTCCCACGTCTTGTCGCGCCATGCCTCAAACGCGGCAAAGCCCTTTTCCTGCCGTCGCACCTGTCCCCGGTCGATCCACAGTGTCGCGCGGGTGAGTTCGGTCAGGAACCGCCGGTCGTGGCTGATCAGGACAAAGCCCTTGCGGGTGCGTTTCAACTCGTCTTCGAGCCAGCCGATCGCTTCGATATCGAGGTGGTTGGTCGGCTCATCCAGCAGCATCAGATCAGGATCCTGCGCCATCAACCTGGCCAGTGCCGCACGTCGCCGTTCGCCGCCAGACGCGGTGTCGGTGGCGCGGTTCGGGTCGAACTTCAGGCCCTCGCCCGCACGTTCGACCTTGTACTGCTCCGAGGGATCAAGCCCGTGCATGGCGTAATCACCCAAAGTGGCAAAACCGCTGAGGTCGGGATCCTGCTCCATGTAACCCGTGCTGATGCCCGGCGGCACGATGCGCTCGCCATGGTCCGGCTCCACCAGTCCGGCCATCACCTTCATCAGCGTGGATTTGCCCGAGCCGTTGCGCCCGACAAGCGCGACGCGGTCGCCGGGCTGGACGACAAGGCTGAGGTAATGGAACACCGGCTCACCCCCGAAGGTGAGCGAGATGTCGTTGAGTTGGAGAAGCGGAATGATGGCCATGCCGCCGCGCTACGGCGCGGCGCGCGCAAGGTCAAGAGGGCTGGGCTGTGCGGCCTGTGCCAGGGCACGCAGACGGGCTTTGCGCGGTTCGGGAATGGCGGCAACGCACAGGCCGGTGAAGACGTGAAGCGTGTCGAGCTGTACGTCCCGGACGGCATGATCCCCGACCCAGCCCCCCATATTCAGATAGCTGCGCAACAGATGCGGCAGCGGCGCGCAGGGCGTCTCCTCTTGCGGGAGGTCCAGCGTGTTGGGGCTGACCCGTCCCGGACGCAGCTCTGCCGGGCCAAGGTGGTTTGCCCGGAGCGTGGCCAGCGCGGCACGATGATGAGCGGAATCTGCACCGGGAAAAGAGCTGCATCCGATCAGCATCTGAACCGCTTGCGCATCCACCAGCGCGCCAATGGCCGCCCAGGCCAGCCGAAGCGCCATCAGGTCAGAGGGACCTTCGGATTGGCAGACACGGCCAAGCTCGAGAAACGGACCCGGCAGCGCCGACAACGGGGAGAGCTCGTAGAACTGGCCGGTATAGCTGGACGGGAGATCGGTCGGATGTCGCAGCAGACGAAGGCGGAACGCGACACGCGCCAGTCCCTCTGGCGATGTGACAAGCCCGTGCAGGCAGTCGTCATCGAAGCGGTCGGCATCGGACGCGCCATCCCGGAAGGCACGCGCCCGCAGCGCAAGCGCGGCGCGGCGCAGATCGCCACAGGGGCCGATGCGCGCGCCGTAGCCACCATAGCTCAGACCCACAAAAGGCACAGGGACAGCGGCCTCGATCGGCGCCGCCCCGGATGTCATCAGTTGAAGAAGTCCGCGGCGTTGATCCCGCCGATATTGCCGAAGAGCTTGCGGATGAAGCTGATATCGCCATCGCCCGAACGCGTGATGCGGCGCGCCAGCGGCACAACCTGCCCGTCTTCAAGGCCGTAGCGTTCGATGTTTTCGACCACACCGCCGGAATCGAAGGTGATCGCCAGAACTTCGCGATCAACCACTTCGGGTTCTTTCCATGCAAAATGGCGCACATCGCTTTCGATGTAATAGAAGCCGGAATCGTTCAGTGTGCCCGAGGTGGACGGAACGCCGATCAGGTCTTCCACGGTCGCACGGGTGTCGACGCCCGGAACGATCTGCTGCAATTCGTCCTCGGAAGGAACATACCCATGTGTCCGGTAGCGCGCGGTGCATCCGGCAAGCGAAATGCACAGAAGCGTCACAAGCCCGATCCTGACTGTCGATCTGATGCCCTGCATGGCGCCTCTCTTGCGTTGGCGTTCGCTGCCTTTTATCCCGATTACACGGCCTTTGGCCTGCGTTCAAGCAAAGGGTGCACACAAGATATGCCACAACAGGTTCTGAAACCCGGAGAATTTCGCGTCAGCGACCTGTCGAGCCGGCGACCGACCCCGTTCGACCTGAGGCCGGACGCCCCCCAGCGGGACGCGATTGCAGCGCAGCTTGGGCTGTCGTCGCTGAAGAAGCTGCGCTTTGCCGGCGAGATCGCGCCGGCTGGCGCGCGCGGCTGGGCGTTGACCGGAACGCTGGGTGCGACGGTGGTTCAGCCTTGCGTGGTGACACTTGAACCGGTGACGACCCGCATCGATGAGCCCATTGAACGCGTGTTCATGCCTGCGGAGTATTTCGAGGACGTTGAAGCCGGTTCGGAAACCGAAATGCCCGAAGACACCAGCACCGAACCGCTGGGCTCTGTGATCTCGGCGCACGACACGATGATCGAATCGCTGTCGCTGGCCCTGCCGCAATATCCCCGCGCGGACGCCGCAGAACTGGGGGAAGCGGTCTTTGCAGAGGATGGCGTGACGCCTCTGCGCGACGAAGACACCAAGCCCTTTGCAGGCTTGGCGGCGCTGCGCGACCAGTTGGATAAAAAGTCCTGAGGCCGACACCAGAAAACGCTTGCGGATTCCGCGATTGCCCCTATGTTCGCGCCTTCATCTGAGGTGGGGGTTGCTACCCGACCCGGTTTCCCCGTATGAGGCCGGACACACTCGAAACGCGGCATGGCGCACATGCCACCGGTTATAGACAATTGAGGTTGAGACATGGCTGTCCAACAGAACAAAGTATCCAAGTCGCGTCGCAACAACCGTCGCGCACATGACGCACTGGTCGCAGCGAATCCGAACGAATGTTCGAACTGCGGTGAACTGAAGCGTCCGCACCACGTGTGCCCGTCCTGCGGCCACTACGCGGATCGCGAAGTGATCGCACAGGCCGACGAAATCGACCTGGACGAAGACGCGGCATAAGCAACGGCAGGACGACCCCCTCCGGATGACCTCATCGCAGGATCATAACAAGGTGGGTGCTTCGCCAATTGTGCTTTCCATTGACGCCATGGGTGGCGATCTTGGGCCGGAGGCAGTTGTCTCCGGCATGTCTCGTTCTGCGAAGGCGAATCCCGATATTCGCTTTCTCGTCCACGGGCCGAAGTCGAAGCTCGAAAGACTGATCGAGCGGAAAAAACCGCTGGCCGGACGATGCGAGATTCGCGACGCAACAGGCGTTGTGTCGATGGAAGACAAACCCAGCCACATCATGCGGCATGGGCAGGACACATCCATGTGGGCCGCCATCGAAGCCGTGCGCAACAAAGAGGCCACGGTTGCGGTGTCCTGTGGCAACACAGGCGCTCTGATGGCGCTGTCGATGATCCGCCTGCGCAAACTGCCCGGCGTGAACCGCCCGGCCATCGCGATTCTCTGGCCGTCGCGGAACCCGCAGGGCTTCAATGTGATGCTGGATGTGGGCGCCGACGTCAAAGCTGACGCCCAGGATCTGCTGCAATACGCGCTTATGGGAGTGTCCTATGCCCGCAACGGGCTGGCGCTCGACCGTCCCCGCGTCGGTCTGCTCAATGTGGGCACCGAGGAACACAAGGGCCGTGCCGAGCTGAAACAGGCGCATGAGTTGATTACCCAGGTGTCAGAACGTGCCCAGTTCGATTTCGTGGGATTCGTAGAAGGTGGCGATATTCCCGGTGAAGCCTGTGACGTGATCGTCACCGACGGCTTTACCGGCAATGTCGCGCTCAAAACCGGTGAAGGCACCGCGTCGTTGATCGGGGACAGGCTGAAAGAGGCGTTTGCCTATTCGCCCCTGTCCCGTCTGGCGTCCTTGCTGGCGCTGACATCGCTGCGCCGACTGAAAAAGAAGATCGATCCCCGCCGCGTCAATGGCGGGGTTTTTCTTGGATTGAACGGGACGGTTGTGAAATCGCACGGCTCTGCTGACGAAACCGGCGTGTCCGCAGCGATCAAACTGGCGTTCCAGTTGGCGCAGTCCGGCTTTTCCGAGCGGCTCGCCGCGCGGCTAGCGTCGATCACCGACATTGCATCCGAGAACGCGACAGAGACATCCACAAACGAGGAGAGCCCTAAATGACCACACGTGCGGTTGTCATAGGGCTGGGTCACTACCTGCCCGAACGGGTTGTGCCGAACTCCGAATTCGAAGCAACACTGGACACATCCGACGAATGGATCCGGTCGCGGTCGGGTATCGAACGCAGGCATTTCGCAGCAGACGGGGAAACGACGTCGGATCTTGCCACTCAGGCCGCGAAGAACGCGCTGGCCGATGCGGGGCTTGAGCCGAACGACCTCGATGCGATCGTTCTTGCGACCTCAACGGCGGACCTGACCTTTCCCTCCGCCGCCACGATGGTGCAGGCGTCGCTTGGAATGACGCGCGGGTTCGCATTTGACGTGCAGGCGGTCTGCGCCGGGTTCATCTATGCCATCGCAAACGCAAATGCGCTGATTGTCTCCGGTCAGGCCAAGCGGATCATGGTGATCGGGGCCGAAACCTTCAGCCGCATCATGGACTGGACCGACCGATCCACCTGCGTGCTGTTCGGTGACGGCGCAGGTGCGGTCATCCTCGAAGCGCAGGACGGCGCAGGAGACAAAACCGACCGAGGCATCCTGTCGGTCGATCTGAATTCGGACGGGCAGCACCGGGACATCCTCTATGTCGATGGCGGCGTGAGCACGCAGACAACGGGGTTCCTGCGTATGCAGGGCAAGGAAGTTTTCCGCCACGCCGTTGAAAAACTTGCAAAAACCGCGACGACCGCGATGGAAAAGGCGGGGATCGACAATGATGAGGTCACCTGGATCGTGCCGCATCAGGCGAACATCCGGATCATTCAGGGCACCGCCAAGAAACTGAACCTGTCGATGGACCATGTGGTTGTCACGGTTCAGGATCATGGCAACACCTCGGCCGCATCGATTCCGCTTGCGCTCTCGGTGGGCGTGGAGCGCGGCCAGATCAAGCGCGGCGACGTGGTTGTGACCGAAGCCATCGGCGGCGGCTTGGCCTGGGGCGCGGTTGTGCTGCGCTGGTAGGCAAAATCTTTCTAAAACCCCGCTTCCAAGCCATTGATATTGACTCGGAAAATCGCAAGGCCCATGCTGGCGCTAACCGGGGAGGTTTGTGTAATGGGACAAAAAACACTGACACGTATGGACCTGAGCGAAGCCGTGTTTCGCGAGGTGGGCCTGTCTCGCAATGAAAGCGCCGAACTGGTCGAAACGGTTTTGAACCACATGTCGGACGCGCTGGTCGCCGGAGAGCAGGTCAAGATTTCGTCCTTTGGGACGTTCTCCATCCGCGACAAGGCCGCGCGCGTCGGGCGCAACCCCAAGACCGGGGAAGAAGTGCCGATCAATCCGCGCCGTGTGCTGACGTTCCGTCCGTCGCACCTGATGAAAGACAGGGTGGCCGCAGGCAACAAGGGCTGACGGCCATGAGCAAATCCGCAGACGCCTTCCGCACCATCAGCGAAGTGGCCGAATGGCTGGAGACCCCGGCCCATGTTCTGCGGTTCTGGGAAAGCAAGTTCACACAGGTCAAACCGGTCAAGCGCGCAGGCGGACGCCGCTATTACCGTCCCGCCGATATGCGTCTCCTCGGGGGTATCAAGAAACTCCTGCACGAAGATGGGATGACCATCAAAGGCGTTCAGAAAATACTTCGAGAACAGGGAATTAAACACGTTTCCTCACTCTGCACATTAAGTATGGCAGACGAGGACGAGGGCGATGCGGCCCTGATTGAAGCGGTCCCGGCTTCGGAACCTGTCGACACGGTCGTGCCCTTCACCAAGCCCGAGCCTCAAGATGAGCCTGCTGCTGATGCAGAACCGGTTGAGGCCGAGGCCGAGGCGGTTCCTGAGCCTGTACCCGAGGATGTGGCCGGACCCACGGTGGAACCGGAGGTGGACGCTGAACCTGCGCCGGAACCGGAGCCTGAGATCTCGGACGCTGAACCGCCCGAAGCGCCTGCGGCCGTGCAGGAAGAACCAGAGCAGCCACCGCGGGTTGATGTGGCGTTCGACGCGCCGGACGCTGAACCTGCCACGGAACCAGAGCCTGAGGTTGCGGCAACGGTCGAACCCGCTGAACCGGTTGCGGCTACCCACGAACCTGATCCCGAACCTGTGGAAAGCCCGACGGCAGACGCCGCTGCCCTGCCCGCCTTTCTGCAGCGCTCCATGGATTATCGCCGCGCCGAGGAAAGTGAGTCGCCGGCGGAAGAGATCGCAACCGAGGCCGAAGTCGCACCTGTCCCGGCATCCGAGCCGGCAGAGCCGGTGCCTGGTACGCTGACGCATCTGTCCAGGATCTCGCGGCTGTCCCCGGAGACGGCCCGGCAGATTGCACCGATTCTGGAGCGCCTGAAACAGGTTGCGGGCTGAGGCACAGGGGTCAGATCCCCTGAAATTCGCTCTTGCGGCCAGACCCAAAACCGTTATGACAGGCCGCAGTCGGGCTATAGCGCAGCCTGGTAGCGCGTCCGTCTGGGGGACGGAAGGTCGCAGGTTCAAGTCCTGCTAGCCCGACCAATCATCACACAGCTATCCTTGTCGCCTTCTACACCAGAGTGTGGAAAAACGCCTCGCATGGCGCGCAACTGCTTGCTATGCAAGGCGGAACGCGGATGAGGGGCATGGTATGACGGGTGTATTGGCCAATCAGCAGATCACGGATCTGATCGATCAGGGTGTCATCGCCTCGGACGTGCCGTTTGTCGATGGGCAGGTGCAACCGGCCAGCCTCGATCTGCGGCTGGGTACGGTTGCGTATCGTGTGCGGGCCTCGTTCCTTGCGGGCAAAGGGCGGCTTGTCGAGGACAGGCTTGACGATTTCGAGATGCACCGCATTTCCCTTGAAGGCGGGGCTGTACTTGAAAAGGGCTGCGTGTATCTTGTTCCTCTGATGGAACGGCTGGAGCTGCCTGCGGATATCAGCGCCGTCGCCAACGCCAAAAGCTCGACCGGGCGGTTGGACCTTCTGACCCGCACGATCACCGATGAAGGCACCGAATTCGACCGGATCGCTGCGGGATATACCGGCCCGCTTTACGCCGAGATCTGCCCCCGGTCCTTTTCGGTACTGGTGCGTCCGGGTATGCGTCTGAACCAGATCCGCTTCCGGACCGGACAGTCGATCCTGAGCGACGAGTCGCTGCGGGCGCTGCACGAGGCGGAAACTCTGGTGACAGGTGGACCGGCCGTCATCAGCGACGGGCTGGGCTTCTCGGTCGATCTGAAGCCCGAAACCGGCAATCTGGTGGGCTACCGGGCAAAGCCGCATACGGGGGTGATCGATCTCGACAAGCTCGGTCATTACGCCCCCTCCGATTTCTGGGAAGAGCTGCATACGACCAACGGGCAGATCATTCTTGACCCGGACGCCTTTTACATTCTGGTGAGCCGCGAGGCGGTTCATATTCCACCTCAGTATGCGGCCGAGATGGCGCCATTCCTCGCGATGGTCGGGGAATTCCGAGTTCATTATGCCGGGTTTTTCGATCCCGGCTTCGGCCATGACGCGGCGGGCGGGACCGGGTCACGCGGGGTGCTTGAGGTGCGGTGCCACGAGGCCCCGTTTGTGCTTGAGCACGGGCAGATTGTCGGGCGGCTGGTCTATGAGAAAATGGATCAGGCCCCGAGCCAGCTTTATGGCGCGGGGATCAAATCGAACTATCAGGGACAGGGACTGAAACTGTCGAAACACTTCGCGCCGGCTTAACGGCGCGGATCCTGGTCCCGGGGAGCGGCGGATTTCCGACGCTTGGCCAAAGCATTCTGACCGGCGTTCATGCCGGCATTGATGCCCGAATTGATCATGCGGCGCATCACAGTGCGCATGACCATGTTGATGATCGTATTGAGGTTCATATCGTCCTCCTGTCTCGTTTGGCTGCCTCAGCTGGGGAGATAGGGGAAAAATACGACGATTTTCGGGCAGTCAGGCAGGGATTCTGCGGCGTTTTTTCCGACACCGGGCGGGCGATGCGTCGACGCATCGCGTCTTTCCGTCACCGGAAAGACGTGCTCAATCCTCGAAGAGTTCGGACTGGCCTTCTTCGGTTTCTTCCTCGGAATCCACGTCGCCTTCCCCCATCTGTGGCAGCGTGCCGGGCGGCGGGCGGTTCTCGAGCAGGCCCGCTGCGCGCAGTTCCTTGAGTCCCGGCAGATCGCGGGCGGATTCGAGACCGAAATGGTCAAGGAAATCCTGTGTCACCACAAAGGTCACGGGGCGGCCCGGTGTCATCCGCCTGCGGCCAAAGCGGATCCATTCCATTTCCAGAAGCTGGTCAACGGTACCCCGGCTGACCGACACGCCGCGGATCTCTTCGATCTCGGCGCGGGTGACGGGTTGGTGATAGGCGATGATCGCCAGTGTCTCGATCGCCGCGCGGCTGAGTTTCCGGGTCTCAACCGTTTCCTTCTGCATCAGGAAGCCAAGATCGGGTGCGGTGCGGATCGCCCAGGCATCGCCCACCTTGACCACGTTGACGCCCCTGCCCTCGTACCGCTTGCGCAGATAGACCAGCGCTTCGGCGGCATCCGAGCCATGCGGCATTCGGTCGTTCAACTCCTTGACCGTCACCGGTTCAGCAGTCGCGAACAGGATCGCCTCGACCATACGTTCCTGTTCGCCCATCGGCGGCGCTTCGAACAGGCTTTGTTCGAGTTCGCCGTCTGTCTCTGTCTCCGCGATTTCGGTGTCGTCGCTCATCGCCCATCTCTCCGGCGCAGTTCAATCGGGGCAAAGGTGTCGGACTGGCGCAGCTCTACCTTGCCTTCCTTGGCCAGCTCCAGCGACGCGGCAAAGGTCGCCGCCGTGGCAGAGCGCCAGCGCACCGGGTCCACGTCCCAGCCATCGGGCATGTAAGACGAAATGTCGGTCCACGTACCGGCAAAGCCGATCAGCCCACGCATCCGTTCAAGCGCCTGTTCCATCGTGAACACCGCATCGCGGTCCATCACGAAGGGGCGGAATTCGTCTTTGGTGCGGATACGCGCATAGCCCTGCATCAGGTCAAGCAGCGTCGCGGTGTATTCCACCTTGCGCACGCGCTGCACCTCCTGCGTGATGCCACGGGCAAAGAAATCGCGGCCCAACTGATCGCGTGCCATCAGTTTCGCGGCCACGTCGCGCATCGCCTGCAGGCGCTCCAGTTGAAAGGCCAGATGCGCGGCAAGGTCTTCACCCGACGGGCCTTCTTCGCTGGGGTCGGGTGGCAGCAGCAGACGGGATTTCAGAAACGCCAGCCACGCCGCCATCACGAGGTAATCCGCAGCCAGTTCGATGCGCAGCGCCTTGGCCTTTTCGACAAAAGCCAGATACTGCTGGGCAAGGTGCAGAACGGAAATCTTCCTGAGATCGACCTTCTGCGTCCGGCTCAAGGTCAGAAGCAGATCGAGCGGGCCCTCGAACCCGTCCACATCGACGATCAACGCCTCTGCGGCCAGCCGTTCCGCAACGGCGCTGTCAGACCTGTCCGATGTCGCGTCGTTCATGCACCGCGCCTTTGCTCCAGTTCCGCAAGCTTGGCGGTGAGGGCGGCAATGTCAACATCATCCGGGGCGGTTCTGCGTGCAACTGCGGCCTCGGCGCGGGTCTGGCTTGCGGTGGGCATGGTGCCAATCCGATCCATCAAGGCGATGCGCTCGGCCAGATCGCCATTGCAGTGCAGGATCACGTCGCAGCCTGCGGCCATCGATGCGGCGCCTCTTTCGGGAACAGTGCCCGACAGCGCCTGCATACCGATGTCGTCGGTCATCAGCAGGCCGGCAAAGCCCAGATCGTCGCGGATGCGGCGGATCATGCTGGGCGAAGTGGTGGCCGGGCCGGTTTCGCCAAAGGCGCTGTAGACCAGATGCGCAGTCATCCCCATCGCCACATCGGCAAAGGGGCGGAAGGCGGCGAAGTCGATGGCGTTCAGCGTTTCGGCGGTAACGTCGATGCGCGGCAGGTCGAGGTGGCTGTCCATCTGCGCAAGCCCATGTCCCGGGATGTGCTTGATGACGGGAAACACGCCACCCTGTTCGTGGCCGTCCACCACCGCGCGGCCAATTTTTACCACCTGGTCAGGATTTGATCCGTAACAGCGATTGCGCAGGAACGGGTGGGTTTCGGGCCGCGCCACATCCAGCATCGGCGCGCAGTTGGCGTCAATGCCAAGGGCCATCAACTCATGCGCGATGATGCGGTAGCGCAGGCGCATCCCCTCTTCGGCATTCGGCCCCAACGTTTCAACATGGTCGAGCGGCGGTAGCCATTCGGTGGCCAGCGGCGCGCGCAGGCGCTGCACACGACCGCCCTCCTGGTCGATGAAGATGGGCGCGTTCCAACCGACGGTGGCACGCAGATCGGCAGTCAGGGCGCGGATCTGATCGGCGGTCTCGAGATTGCGGTCGAAGAGGATGAAGCCGAACGGGTTGGCCTCGGCAAAAAACGCGCGCTCGTCCTTGGACAGGCGCGCGCCGTCGCAGCCATAAATGGCAGCTCCGAAGGGTCGGTGTGTCACCGGCTGACCACAGGGATGCAGTCCGCGCCTTCGGCCACCAGGGCGGCACAGAAGCGCCTGGAGTCGCTCAGATCTTCGAACCCATGCGCCCGCAGACGGTAGAAGATGCGTCCGCCGGACGTGGCCTGTTCGATCACGCGGTCCTTGTCGTCTAGATATTCGCCAAAGCGGGCCTGAAGCTGATCCCACTGTTCGCGGGCGATGTCCGGGCTGTCATAGGCTCCGAACTGGACCAGACGGGTGCCGGACGGAATGTCCGAAGGATCGACCTCTGCCGTTCCGGAGGCGGCAGCCTGAATCGGAGCCGAGAGCGACGCAAGCTGCAGGTCTGCAGGCCGCTGTGCAGGACGCAGGGAGCGCGCGACACCCGGCACGGACACGGGGATGATCGGCGTGGTGGAGGCGACCTCCTGTTCGGCGTCGGTGTCGAACACACCGGTTTCGGGGGCCGGTTCAATATCGGTCAGCGGCGTGGCGTTGGCGGCGATCTGATCGGCCAGCGCCTTTATCGGATCGTCAGCATTGGCGATATCGGTCAGGGCCAGCGCCGGGGCTTCGCTGTCGGCATCTTCGCGCAGCGAAGCGAGTGCCAGTTGCTCCTGTTCGCTCAGCTCGGGCTGCGGTGCATCGGCCAGTTCGGCCACCGGCAGGTCCTCATCCGTCAGGTCGAGCGGTTGCGGTGCAAGTACGATCTGATCGGGCGGCGGAGCGGAGGTGCCGGTTCCGGCAACGTTGTTGACCGCCAGCCCTTCGTGGCGGGCAATCTGGCCGCCGGGGTTTTCAGGGGCCACGCGCATCGGGCCTTCAATCGCCCGCACCACAGGGACGCCGGACACGTCCCGCATGATGAGCCGATACCCCCAAACCGATACGCCAACAATCAACGCCAGCGACATCGCCGCGCCCAGCCAGTTGGCTGCCGTGGCGAGGTTGCCGGACGTTCTTTCCCCCCGAACGGGGGCCGTCACTTGCATGTCTGCCATGTTCGCCTCTTTCCCCGGTGGTCGTTGCCACCGGTGGTTCTTGCCTTTGCCTCAGCCGGTCATGGCGCTTTTGTCAGCGCATTTCTTCGACCGGTGTGACGCCCAAGATACCAAGACCGGCAGAAATAACAACAGAGACGGACCGCGCGAGGGCGATTTTCGCCTGTGTGGCCTCGGTGTTGCCTTCCTGCAAAAAGCGCAGTTCGGGCACGTCGTTGCCCTTGTTCCACAGCGCGTGCAGGTCGGAGGCGAGTTCGTAGAGGTAGAACGCGACGCGGTGCGGCTCGTTCGTGCGGGCAGCGATCTCGACCAGACGCGGCCATTCCGCCAATTTGCGTGCGACGGCCAGTTCACTGTCATGGGTCATGCCGGACAGATCGACACCGGCCAGCGTTGCGTCATCAACCGCGACGCCGGCCTCGGTCGCCTTGCGCAGCACCGAATGGACCCGTGCGTTGGCGTATTGCACGTAAAAGACCGGATTGTCCTTCGACTGCTCCAGCACCTTGTCAAAGTCGAAATCCAGCGGCGCGTCGTTCTTGCGGGTGAGCATCACGAACCGCGTCACGTCGGGGCCGACCTCGGACACCACGTCACTCAGAGTGACAAAGGTCCCTGCCCGCTTGGACATCTTATAGGGCTCGCCGTTCTTGAAGAGCTTCACAAGCTGGGTCAGCTTGATGTCGAGAGGGGTTTTCCCATCCGACAGCGCGCTGACGGCCGCTTTCATCCGTTTGACATAGCCACCGTGATCGGCGCCGAAGACGTCGATCAGAAGGTCATAGCCGCGCTGCACCTTGTCATAGTGATAGGCGATGTCGGGGGCGAAATAGGTCCAAGACCCGTCCGACTTCATGATCGGACGGTCGACATCATCGCCATGTGCGGTCGACTTGAAGAGCGTCTGTTCGCGCGGTTCCCAGTCCTCGGGCTTCTTGCCCTTGGGCGGTTCCAGCACGCCGCGATAGATCAGGCCCTTGTCCCGAAGGCTGTCGATGGCTGCTTCGATCAGTCCCGTCCCATAGAGGGATTTTTCGCTGAAGAACTTGTCCATTTTGACGCCCAGCAGACCCAGGTCATGACGGATCAGGTCCATCATGGCATCGGTGGCGAAGTTGCGCACTTCGTCCAGCCACTCTTCTTCCGGCGCGTCGAGGAACTTGTCTCCGACTTTGGCTTTCAGCGTTTCACCAACTTCGATGAGGTAATCGCCGGGGTAGCTGCCATCAGGCCAATCGACGCTGAGATCATGGGCTTCCTGGTAGCGCAGGTAAACCGACCGAGCCAGAACATCGACCTGTGCGCCGCCGTCATTGATGTAGTATTCCCGCGTGACGTCATAGCCCGCGTAATCCAGAAGCGATGCCAGCGCGTCGCCGAACACCGCCCCCCGCGTGTGGCCGACATGCAGCGGGCCGGTAGGATTGGCCGAGACGTATTCCACATTCACGCGCTTGCCCTGCCCCATGTCCGATTTGCCGTACGCGGCACCGGAGGTCAGGATGGCCTTGGGCAGTCCCTGCCAGACCGCATTGCCCAGACGCAGGTTGAGAAACCCCGGACCGGCGACTTCGGCAGACGAAATGCGCGCGTCCTCGGCCAGCTTTCCGGCCAGCGCATCTGCGATATCGCGCGGTTTCTGCCCGGCAGGTTTCGCCAGCACCATCGCGGCGTTGGTTGCCATGTCACCGTGCAGCGGATCGCGCGGCGGTTCGACCGTCACGTTGGCAAAGTCGAGGCCGTCTGGAAGCGCGCCTTCGGCGACCATCGCGTTCAGGCTGTCGATCACAAGCGCCCGGATATCGGAAAAGAGGTTCATGTCACACGTCCTTTGTTCGGGACGTCCTCTACCACCTTGGCGCGCGGCGTCAAATGTTAGGCTTGGCCTTCCGCCTTTGCGCGGTGTTCTTTCATCGGCAGCATTGCGATCAGACGCGTTCCACGGGCGTCTTTAGGGGTGGTCTTGGGCCCGAGAATACGCAGTGTGCCGCGCGGACCGATATCCGCGATCGGGATGCCTTCGGGATGGGTGTTGTACCAATCCTCAAGGGTGAATTCCTCGGACAGCGTGGTGGAGCGGAACTCCCACCCGTCCCACATGCGGCGCTGCACCTGCCAATAGGTTTCGCCCGCGCCAAGCGCCCGCCCGCCCAGTTTCGGCGGCAGGGCATAGCGTGCCGATTCCGAGGTTTCGCGGTTCAGCTGGTAGACGTTTTCCCGACCGAATTCCGGCGCGAGGTCAGTGGCGACCAGAGTGTTGTAGGCGTCGTTGTCCGTGGCGGCGATCACCGTCTCATAGGCCATCAGGTCCAACCGGTGTTCAGCCCCTTCGGACAGGATATCGCCGGTGTAGATACTCAGACCCGCCTCGCGTGCCTCGCGCAGATGGCTGCGGTTCGGATCCGAGATCATAACCGGAAGGTCGAGTTTCTTCAGCAGCTTGCCGAACTCGACCGTCCAGCGGTTACCGCCAACCAGCAGCACGCCCGGAGTGGTCGAGGCGGTGAGGCCCAGCAACTGCGCGAGTGGCTTCAGTGAGAAGCCATGCAGCAGCACGGTGCCGGCCACCAACGCGAAGGCCAGGGTCGAGATCCGGGCGGCATCCTCGATACCGGCCTGCACGAGGCGTTCCCCGAACAGCCCGGCCACCGCGACAAGCACCACGCCGCGCGGCCCGGTGAAGGCCACCAGCAGCCGCTCTGCCCAGGGCACGTTCGAGAAAGCAAGCGAAATCAGAACGGTGACGGGACGGGCAATCAGGATCACCGCCACAACGGTGGCCAGCGTCTGCCAGTTCATGCTCAGCAGGGTCTCGCGGCTCATGTTCGCGGCCAGCAGGATGAAAACGCCGGACACCAGAAGGATGGTCGCGTGTTCCTTGAAGCGGTGCATTTCGGCGTGGCTGGGCAGATGGGAATTCGCGATCCAGACGCCCATGATGGTCACGGCCAGCAATCCGCTTTCATGCAGAAGCGAATCCGTGGCCGCGAAGGCCACCAATACGCTCACGAAGAGAACCGGAACCTTCATGTATTCCGGCACCCAGCCGCTTGAGAATGATTTCGCGATGCCCCACCCGGCCGCGATGCCGACAAGGGTCGCCACCACAACGCCTATGGCAAGGGTCCAGACGACCTCTTCAACCGTGGCCGCGGTCTGCCAGACGAGAACCACCTCGAAGGCCAGCACGGCGGCCAGCGCGCCAACGGGATCGTTGACAATGGCTTCCCATTGCAGGAGCGCCGCAGGACGGCGTTTGAGCCGAGCCTGTCGCAGCAGGGGCGCAATCACCGTCGGGCCGGTGACGATCATGATTCCCCCGAACACAGACGCCGCAGCCCAGCTCAGCCCGCCAACGTAGTGCAGCACCGATGCCGACAGCAGCCAGCCGATGGGGCCACCGATGATGACCAGCCGCTTCACCCCGACCGCAGCATCCGCAAGCGACTTGAAATTGAGTGTCAGCCCACCTTCGAAAAGAATGATGGCTACGGCGATGGCCACAATCGGTTGGAGCAGATCGCCCATGGCCACCGACGGGTCGAGAACCCCGAACACCGGCCCAACCAGAAGCCCGGCCAGCAGCATCAGAACAATTGCCGGAAGATTGAGCCGCCACGCAAGCCATTGCGCCCCAACGCCCAAAGCGCCGACCAATGCAAAAGCGGTGACCGGGTTCATGCCGGCGTCTGCGGGTGTTGCCACGATAATTTCCTCTTATGACCTTGCCGAAATCACGTCGGTACCCGTCAGGCGCGCATGCTCCTGCAGGGCGAACCGATCGGTCATCCCGGCAATGTAGTCCGAAACGATGCGTGCGAGTTCCGTGTCGGACTGAATTTCCGCAACGTCCTTGCGCCATTGCTTGGGCAAAAGCGACGGGTCGGACATGAACATCGGGAAAAGCTCGTTGATGACCTTGGTCACCTGCGCCCGCATCTCGACCACCCCCGGCGCGCGGTACATGCGGTGGAACAGAAAATCCCTGATCACTTTGAGATCGGACCAGAGAGAGGGGGTGAACTGGACCATCATGCGCCCCGCCGCGCGGATGTCCTCGGGCGAGTGCGGGTCGAGGTCTTTCAGGTTGGCTCGGGTGACGTTGATCACATCGCTGACCAGCACACCGAAGAAACGGCGCAGGGCTTCGTGTCTGCGGCGGTAATAATTCAGGCCTGGATAAAGGCGATCCACTTTGGAAAAACAATCACTTACGATGGGAAGTTCAGCCAGTTCATCGGTTGAAAACAGCTCGGCCCGCAAGCCGTCATGCAGGTCGTGGTGGTTGTAGGCGATGTCATCGGCAAGTGCTGCAACCTGAGCTTCGGCGCTGGCATGGGTGTGCAGTTCCAGATCGTGCCGGGCATTGTAGGCGGCCAGCGCGTGGGGGATCGGCTCCCCCACCGGGCCATTGTGTTTTGCAATGCCTTCAAGGGTTTCCCAGGTGAGGTTCAACCCATCGAAATCGGCATAATGCCTCTCTAACGCGGTCACGATGCGGATCGCCTGAGCGTTGTGATCGAACCCGCCATAGGGCTGCATCAGCGCATCCAGCGCGTCCTCTCCGGTGTGACCAAAGGGCGTGTGCCCCAGATCATGCGCCAATGCCACGGCCTCGGTCAGTTCAAGATCGAGGTCCAGTGTCTTGGCGATGGTCCGTGCCACCTGCCCGACCTCGATGGAATGGGTCAGCCGGGTACGGAAGTAATCGCCTTCATGTTCGATGAAGACCTGTGTCTTGTGTTTCAGCCGCCGAAACGCTGAAGCATGGATGATCCTGTCCCGGTCGCGCTGGAAGCACGAACGGAATTCGCTTTCCTCTTCCGGGTAGAGCCTGCCCCGCGACCTGCCCGGATCGCATGCATATTGCGCCGTCATCGCAGCACCGCCTGTTCTTGTTCCCTGTCCCGGGCGCCCTTATATTCAGATCAGTGCACAATTCAAAGCGAACCCGAGGGTGACATGCAGCTACCACCGAAAGTGACGGACCGCGCATTCGAACGGTTGTCGGAAATCGGCGCCAGTGCCGAGGGCAAAGCCCTGCGCGTGACGGTCGAAGGCGGGGGGTGTTCGGGGTTCCAGTACGATATAAAGCTGGACGAACCTGCGGACGATGACCTTGTGCTGGAAGGTCATGGTGAGCGGGTCGTGGTGGATTCGGTATCGCTGCCCTTCCTATCGAACGCGGTCATCGACTTTTCGGAAGAACTGATTGGCGCGCGCTTCGTGATCCAGAACCCGAATGCCACGTCCTCCTGCGGGTGTGGCACCAGTTTCTCGATGTGATCACCGGCTCCGCGCAGCCCTGTTCTCAGGACAGTTTGGTTGGCCGCTCGGCGCGGGCGAACCCGTGAAAGAATTCTGCGAAATGCTGTGACGAGGTTTCGGCCTGCGCCAGCACATCCATTGCTTCGGGCGAGAGCGCGTCCTGCATGTGCATCCGCATGGCCCCCCAGTCCCCGCTGCGCGCATCGGCAAGGTTGAACATCGCCTCGGACATTTCCCGCATGGGCGTGGCGCGGCTGGTGCTGTGGTCAAAACGCATCCGGCCCTGCACGAACCCTTTGACGAATGCCTGATCCCCGATGGTTGCCTGATGCCAGTTGCAGACGAGGAATTCATGGTAATCGTCATTGAGCGCAACGGTATCTCCGTCGGTCACGGTAAACAGCGCGGTTTCGCGTTTGAGCCAATCGGTCCAGAGCGTCGGCGGCGTTTCCCGCGCGAACTGCATGGCAATGCAGATTTCCGACAGCAGGTCCGCGTTCTGTTCGATATAGGCCAGCAGACCCGCGAAATGCAGACTGCGGCTTGCCTGCGGATCCAGCTGCGGGTCGCGGCGGCCATATTCGCTGAGGTAAAAGACAAGATGGGTCAGCTCATAGGCCGCTTTCTTGTTCGGCAGCGTAAAGGTGTCGGATCGGGCCATGAAGGCGCGCGCGCGGGCTTCAAGTGCAGGAACGTCGCCTGAAGCCGTGACGCCGCGCCGGGCCATGAGGCGGACAGCTTCCAACCGCTGGAGATCGGACAGTTCGGCCTGTGGCAGGTGCTGATCCGAGGCCCAGCGGACGAGTCGCTCGCCCGTATCGCCGCGTAAACCGAGGTCTTCCAGATCGAGCACGATGGACAGGAAGAAACGGTAATACTGCGGAAAGAAACGCAGGCGGTTTTCGACCGTTTGGTAAAATCCTGCATAGGTTTCGAGCGCCGCCTCCCCGGGATGTGTTCCGGTACATTCCAGGATGTTCAGGATTTCCGCGTTTTCCTTGAGCCAGAACACGTCGTCACCAAAACGGCGGTGTTCGGCAAAGCAGCTCAGAAGCGCGCCGAGGCGCGCTTCCTGCGAGTTGATCCGGGACGGGGGAACAAGGTGAATGACGTTGGTCATGATCCGTGCCTCCTTGAGGGTCAAGGGACGGGCCACCCCGCCCCGGGTCAGATTGGGAGCCGGTTACGAACCGGAGGTGAACAGCGCGCAGCCTTCGCCATCAGCGGTGGACTCAGCCATCACAGGGCCGGAGCCGGACGTGAACGCTTCGACCGCATCGCCGGTACGGGCGTCCGACGTGGTCGGTGCGGACCCCGAGGTGAATGCTTCGACGGCATCGCCGGTACGGGCGTCAGATGTGGTCGGCGCGGACCCCGAGGTGAACAGTTCAACCGCATCGCCGGTTGTGGCGCTGGTGCTGACCGGAGCCGAACCGGAGGTGAAAAGGCCGGTTGCGTCACCCGTCAGCGTCGCCACGGCGGTCACAGGCGACGAACCGGATGTGAACATTTCGACGGCATCGCCAAGAAGCATATCCGCTGACGCCACGGGCGCCGAACCCGACGTGAAGAGCGCGGAGGAACCACCCCCATGAATATCGCAGTCACTTGCGATATGGCGCTGATTTTCAACGTGGTTTTCGGTAATCTGGAATTTACGAACGGCGGTCATGAGTGCCTCCTCTGGCTGGTTGAATGACTTCGAGGCTGGCACGTAGAAATTGTATTTAAGAAGAAAAATTATCGCTTAAGATGTACGAACGCGAGTTATCCACATTAAGATACATGCATAGGTTGTTCTCTGAACAACTGTCCTCGGGTTATCAACAGAATGAAAAAATCTGGGGATAACTTTTACAAATCGGAAACAATCGTCGAAACCATCACGATCTGAATCCAGATCGGCAGGCGAATCCCCGGCGTTCAATCCCTTCGTTCAATCGACGATTCGACCGGATCGCGGCTTGTGCGCGCGGGGTCTTCTTGGGATAGAGGGACAACCTGGGAGGACCGACATGAAAATCGCCACGTTCAACATCAACGGCATCAAGGCCCGCCTGCCCGCTCTGACGGACTGGCTGAAGGAAAGCGAACCGGATGTTGCGCTGCTTCAGGAGATCAAGTCGGTTGACGAGGCCTTCCCGCGCGAGGCGATCGAGGATCTGGGCTACACCGTTGAAACGCACGGACAGAAAAGCTTCAACGGCGTGGCGATCCTGTCCAAACTCCCGCTGGAGGATGTCACTCGGGGCCTGCCCGGAGACGACAGCGACGAACAGGCGCGCTGGATCGAGGCTACCGTGATCGGCGACACACAGGCTGTACGGGTGTGCGGGCTCTATCTTCCGAACGGCAATCCGGCGCCGGGGCCGAAATACGATTACAAACTCGCCTGGATGGACCGGCTTGAAGCGCGGGCACGCGACCTTCTGGCCGATGAGATGCCTGCCCTTATGGCGGGTGACTACAATATCATCCCGCAGGCCGAGGATGCCGCCAAGCCGGATCAATGGGTCAAGGACGCGTTGTTTCTGCCGCAATCGCGGGCCGCGTTCCGGCGCATCGTCAACCTGGGGTTCACCGAGGCGTTTCGCGCCCGGACGCTGGGCGGCGGGCATTATTCGTTCTGGGACTATCAGGCCGGCGCATGGGAGCGGAACAACGGCATCCGCATCGACCACTTTCTGCTGACGCCAGCCTGTGCCGATCTGATGGCGGATTGCTGGATCGAAAGCGCCGTGCGCGGACGTGAAAAACCGTCTGACCACGTGCCCGTCTGGGTCCGTCTTGACGCCTGAGTACGGAGCGCCTTGCGGAACGACGACCTGCGGCATACATCTTTTTCAAAGTCCACAACCGGAGAGCAGCGCCATGGCCATGCAAGCGCAGGAAATCGAAGACCTGATCCGCGCCGAATTCCCCAACGCGAAGATCACGATCACCGATCTTGCGGGCGACGGAAACCACTATGCAGCCGAGGTCATCGACGAGAGCTTCAAGGGCAAGAACCGCGTCCAGCAGCAGCGCGCCGTCTATGCCGCCCTGAAGGGCAAGATGGACGGGTCTCAGGGCGAATTGCACGCTCTGGCCCTGACCACAAAGGCCCCCGACTGATGCCTGCGCGGCTTCGGAATATCCTGTGGATCGAACGCTCTGCGGATGTCACACAGAGATCGCCGGAGCGCCGTATCACCCCTGCCCGCCCGCAGAGGCGCGCATGATGGGTTTTCTGACCAACACCTGGCCGATGTTTGCCGCCATTGGCCTTGTCACCCTAATAACTGTCGGCGCAACAATGCCCTATATCCGCAAGGACCGGAAACGCCGCGAAGAGATGGAGCAAGACAATGACTGACGCGAAACAGCAGATCGACGAAACCGTGAAATCAAACGACGTGGTGCTTTACATGAAAGGCACCAAATCGATGCCGCAATGCGGCTTCTCCAGCCGCGTGGCGGGGGTGCTGAATTACATGGGGATCGACTACAAGGACGTGAACGTTCTTGAAGACGAGAACATCCGTCAGGGGATCAAAGAGTATTCCGACTGGCCGACCATTCCGCAGCTTTACGTCAAAGGCGAATTCGTCGGCGGCTGTGACATCATCACCGAGATGACCCTGTCGGGCGAGCTGGACCAGCTTTTCGACGAAAACGGCGTCACCTACGACAAGGACGCCGCCGACAAGATCCGCCAGGCCAACGCCTGATCCTTACCGCTTGCTCGACAAGCAAAAAGCCCCGGCTTCTGCCGGGGCTTTCCTGTTTTGGGGTGTCAGACCCGAGCGACTGCGGCGCGACGCGCCTAGCCGGCCTTCTCTTCGACATCGCGGGCCAGCGCCTCGGCACGGGCGGCGATTTCCTGAAGGGACTCGGTCACATCGGTCGGCACCACCGGCACCTCGATCCGTTCGGGTTCCGGCGGCGGTGCATCCTTGAGTGCGCGCAGCTCTGACAGGTATCCCGCCGCGCGGTCTTCGGTCTCACGCAGCTTGTCTTCCAGACCCGCCGTTTTGTCCGCCAGCATCAGACCTGCCATCAGCAGCATCCGCGCTTCGGGAATCCGGCCAACCTGCTGCGCCAGAACCTGCGCTTCGGTGTCCAGCATCTTGGCAGCGGAATAGAGGTACTGTTCCTCGCCTTCCTGACAGGCCACGTCAAAGCTGCGGCCTCCGATGGTGATTTCGACTTCGGGCATCAGTTCACCTCCTCGGATTGGGCCGCGGCGGCCAGAAGCGGGTCAAGCGATGCGATGATCGCACGGGTTTCCGCAGCCTCGACCGCGCGGGCGGCGCGCAGCCCCTCAAGCTCGGCCAGCATGGCTTTATTGATCAGGTGCGGCTCTCCGACGTTTTCGGCCAGCGCCTTGCGCAGCTCGTCATTGGTGGCGCGCAGCATCTCGTTCGACTGGCGCAGGCGCTGCATGTCGAGATCAAGCGCGGCTACGTCCACGCTGGGGGCAGCGGCAACCGGTGCTTCAGATGCCTGAGCCGCAGCCGCGCGGGCCGCCTCAAGCTCTTCGCGGTGGGATTCATGCAGCTTGCGGACACGCTCTTCCAGCTGCGCATTGGCAAGCTTTTCGTCCTCAAGCGCCTCGCGCAGCCGGGCGACCTCTTCCGGGTCGATCTCGGGTGTGACGGGGGCCGGTGCGGCCTGTGCCGCCCGCTCCTCGATCCGGGCCACGCCCTGGGCCACACGGTCGAGCGCCGCTGTGATCCTGTGTTGAAGTTCATCGATCTGGGTCATCTGCCTGATCCCCGCTTGTTGTTTGTCCAGCACCGGAGACCGGGGACCAGACAGATTTTTCCTTGCTCTCGAAACGAATCGCTCCGTCCTCTTAATGTGAAAGTTTAACAATCCGCGCTCAAAAATGCGCCCCCTTATGCACCTGATGCAGGGATGTGCGGCTTGAACTCTGCCGTGACGCTGATAAGAGCGCAGGGAAACCCCCATCCCTTCCATGATAAGGACGTACGGCCCGTGGATATCGAGACCCTCAAAGCCCAGAACCCCGACCATTGGAACAAAGCCGCTGCAATCCGCGCGCTGACGCTGGATGCCGTGGCTGCGGCGAACTCCGGTCACTCGGGCATGCCCATCGGCATGGCGGACGTGGCGACCGTGCTGTTTGAAAAGCACCTGAAGTTCGACGCCAGCCGCCCTGACTGGCATGACCGCGACCGGTTCATCCTGTCGGCGGGTCACGGCTCGATGCTCCTCTATTCGCTGCTCTACCTGTGCGGCGACCCCGAGATCACTCTCGATCAGGTCAAGAACTTCCGCCAGTGGGGCGCAAAAACCGCCGGGCACCCCGAGAACTTCCTCGCCAAGGGCATCGAGACCACGACCGGCCCGCTCGGTCAGGGGATCGCCAATTCGGTCGGGTTCGCCATGGCCGAGGAAGCGCTGCGCGCGCGGTTCGGCAAGAAGCTGGTCGATCACCACACCTATGTGATCGCCGGTGACGGCTGCCTGATGGAAGGTGTCAGCCACGAAGCCATCGGCATCGCCGGGCGTCAGGAACTGTCGCGGCTGATCGTCTTCTGGGACAACAACAACATCACTATCGACGGCACGGTTGAACTCTCGGACCGCACCGATCAGGTCGCACGCTTTACCGCGGCCGGCTGGCATGTGCAGGAGATCGACGGTCACAACCCGGCAGAAATCGACGCCGCCATTGCCGCCGCGAAGAAGGACAAGCGTCCGTCGATGATCGCGTGCAAGACGCATATCGCACTGGGTCACGCGGCGCAGGACACCTCCAAAGGCCACGGCGCACTGACCAATGCAGACCAGAACGCCGCCGCAAAGGCGGTCTGGGGCTGGACCACCGGTCCGTTCGAGGTGCCCGCCGACATCAAGACCGCCTGGGAAGCCATTGGCAGCCGGGGCGCCAGCGAGCGCGCCGAATGGGAAACGCGTCTGGCCGGAATGTCGGCCTCGCGTCAGGCCGAATTCGCCCGCACCATGGCCGGGGACGCGCCGAAGAAGCTGTCCTCGACCATCAAGGCGCTGAAAAAGCAGATCAGCGAGACCGCGCCGAAAGTGGCGACGCGCAAGAGCTCTGAAATGGTTCTGGAAGTGGTCAATCCGATCGTTCCCGAAACCATTGGCGGCTCGGCGGACCTGACCGGATCGAACAACACCAAGACCGGCGATCTGGGTGTGTTCGATGTCGACAACCGCAAGGGCCGCTATGTCTATTGGGGCATCCGCGAGCACGGCATGGCGTCGGCAATGAACGGTATGGCACTGCACGGGGGCATCCGGCCCTATGGCGGGACATTCATGTGCTTCACCGACTATGCCCGCCCTGCAATGCGCCTGTCGGCGCTGATGCGCATCCCAACGGTCTATGTGATGACCCACGACTCCATCGGTCTGGGTGAAGACGGTCCGACCCACCAGCCGGTCGAACATCTGGCGATCAGCCGCGCGACGCCGAACACTCTGGTGTTCCGTCCGGCCGACACGGTCGAGACCGCAGAGGCGTGGGAAATCGCGCTGACACAGACCAAGACGCCGTCGGTGCTGTCGCTGACCCGTCAGAACCTCGCCACCGTGCGCACCGAGCACAAGACCAAGAACCTGACGGCGCAGGGCGCCTACGTTCTGGCCGATGCCGAGGGCAAGCGTCAGGCAATCCTGATGGCCACCGGTTCGGAAGTCGAAATTGCCATGGCGGCGCGTGACATCCTGCAGGCCGAAGGGATCGGCACGCGCGTGGTGTCGATGCCGTGCTGGGAGCTGTTCGAGGAGCAGGACGAAGCCTATCGCAAGCGCGTGCTGCCAGGTGGCCCGGTGCGCGTTGCGGTCGAAGCGGGCGTGCGCTTTGGCTGGGATCGCTGGCTGTTCGGTGAGCGCGGCAAGCGCGAGAAGTCGGGTTTTGTCGGGATGCACGGGTTTGGTGCGTCTGCCCCGGCGGAAACGCTGTACGAGAAGTTCGGCATCACCGCAGAGGCCGTGGCGCAGAAGGTGCGCGATCTTGTGGAAGGCCGCTGGCAGCCCGATCCGCGCGCGTAAACACAACAAGGGCGGCCTCGCGTGTCGGGGCCGCCCACCCGCGATGCATCGATGCGTCGCCTCCCCAATCCGCTGTCGCCCGGACCTCCTTGCGTCGACGCAAGGACGAAACGCGTTGACGCGTTTCAGGCGGCGGATTTGAGATTGCGAGGACCATGCTGCTCCGACGCAGCATAAGAACGGCTTGAGCCGTTTTGGGTGATCGACGCGCTTTTGGGTTCCAGCAGTCGCTGCGTCGACGCAGCGAGACAACGCGTTGACGCGTTGTTTGCCCTCTGACCATCAGCGAATATGGGCGTCTCGCCCCATCGGCCAAGCCCGCTGCGACAGGCTTGGCGGGTCGCGCTGAACGATCAGCCGCACGGGATCACGGTTGCAGAACACCACCAGCTGATCACCATTCTCAACCAAAGTGAATCCGCGCCGCTGCACCTCGCGCAGAAAGGCATCGCGGCCCACAATCCGCTCCACATCGCGGGCGGATCGGTGGATCACACCACCCCGCCCCACCGCCTTGGCAGAAAACACATTGCGCAGCCAAGTGTCGGGATCAAGGTAGTCTGGAATCGTCATGCCCCGAGAATGACGCGCTCTTGGTTAAGACAGGCTTAACGCGCCTCAAGCGCCTTTCGGCATCACCGCCGTCCAGATCGGCCCGACGATCTTGACCCCGATCGGGATCAGGATCAGCCCCCAGATGAAGCCCAGCACAAAATCGATCCCCGCCGTGATCGCCCATTCCAGAAACGGCTGCCCGGCCCCGTAGGCCACAGCGATATGATGGATTGTCTCCTCCGGCATGTGCCAGCCCATCTGCGCCACCGAGTGCACGATGATCGACCCGCCGACCCAGAGCATTGCTGCGGTGCCGACCACCGTCAGCGTCTTGAGCAGCCATGGCATGAACTTGACGATGCCCCGGCCCAGTGCACGGGTCATGCCCAAGCGCCCGACCTGGCTGAGCCACAGACCCACATCGTCCATTTTCACGATCACGGCCACCGCGCCATAGACCCCGAGGGTCACCATGATGCCGACCAGCGCCAAAGTCGCGCCCTGCATCCAGATGTTGCCTTCCTCGATCACCGACAGCGCAATGGTCATGATCTCGGCCGAGAGGATGAAATCCGTTTTGATCGCGCCTTTGACCTTTTCTTCCTCAAGGTGCAGCGGGTCTTCGATGTCGTGGCTGCCATCCGGGCCACCGGAATGGTCGTCATGCGGCATCAGCACATGCACGATCTTTTCCGCGCCTTCGAAACACAGGTAAGAGCCGCCGAGGATCAGCAAAGGCGGGATCATCCACGGCGCGAATGTCGACAGCAGCAGCGCCGCAGGCAGAAGGAACACCAGCTTGTTGATCAGCGACCCACGCGCGATACGCCAGATGATCGGCAATTCGCGGGCGGGTTCGAAGCCGTGCAGGTATTTCGGTGTAACCGCCGCGTCGTCGATCAGAACGCCGGCTGTCTTGGACCCGGCCTTGGCCGCCGCTGCGCCGATATCATCGACCGAGGCCGCCGCGACTTTGGCGATGCCCGCAACGTCATCGAGAAGGGCCAACAATCCACTCATACCGGTGCTCCGTTATCTGCGTTGCACAAGACATAGCGTCCGAGACCCCGCGCCGCCAGCACAGACCACCCCGCGCCTGCCGGAAACAGACCTCGAAGCAGACCCCATTCCAGCGAAACGGGGAAATCGGGCGCTTCGGGCATTATTTCCGATTCCGCAACATCCCATCGGTGTTACCGCAAACCATCCCTCGGCGTTAGCGCCATCATGTACCTGACCCACACCTTTTGCGCTAACATACTGTGAAAACGTGTCTTTTTTACTTTGCGATTGCAGCATACATCCGTATACGACCCTCAATTGCACCTGCAGGAGACACGCACATGACCGTCACTCTCGGAATCAACGGTTTCGGTCGGATCGGCCGCTGCACCCTGGCCCATATTGCGGAAAGCTCGCGCAATGACGTCCAGGTGGTCAAGATCAACGCCACCGGCCCGATCGAGACCAACGCACATCTCCTGCGCTATGACAGCGTACACGGTCGCTTCGGCGGCGAGGTGTCGGTCAAAGGCAACACGATGGATCTGGGCCGTGGCCCGATGGAGGTCTTCTCGACATATGATCCGCAAGAGCTCGACTGGTCGGGCTGCGACGTGGTTCTGGAATGCACCGGCAAGTTCAACGATGGCGCCAAGGCGGGAATTCACATGGAGCGCGGCGCGAAATCTGTGCTGATCTCCGCGCCTGCGAAGAACGTTCAGAAAACCATCGTTTACGGCGTGAATCACCGCTCGCTTGTCGAAGGCGACACGATGATTTCGAACGGGTCCTGCACCACCAACTGCCTTGCGCCGCTGGCCAAGGTGCTGGACGAGGCCTTCGGCATCGAAAGCGGTATCATGACGACGATCCACTCCTACACCGGGGACCAGCCGACGCTGGACCGTCGGCACAAGGATCTGTACCGCGCGCGGGCTGCCGCGATGGCGATGATCCCGACCTCCACTGGTGCCGCCAAGGCTTTGGGTGAGGTTCTGCCGAACCTCAAGGGCAAGCTGGACGGGTCTGCCGTGCGCGTTCCGACGCCGAACGTGTCCGCAGTCGATCTGACCTTCTACGCGGGCAAGGACGTGACGGTTGATGACGTGAACGAAGTGGTCCGCGAAGCCGCCGCAACCCACATGGGAACCGTGCTGGGTTACGATCCGGAGCCGAAGGTTTCCATCGATTTCAACCACACCACGCAGTCGTCGATCTTTGCGCCGGACCAGACCAAGGTCGTCGGCAAGCGCATGGTCCGCGTGCTGGCATGGTACGACAACGAATGGGGCTTCTCTGCGCGTATGGCTGATGTGGCCGGAGCGATGGGCCGCCTGCTGCACTGATCCTCGTGACGCCTGATCAACAGGCGAACAGTTTGCTTCACGGGATTGACCCCGCCCAGACCTGGGCGGGGTTATTCATTTTTGGCGTGGGCGTCGTCCGCGTCGTCTACTCTCCGGCAAGTTCCGACGTCGCCAGCCCCGGCGCCCCGGCATCGTCCGATCCGCCGGGTGCGGATCCCGCCGCAATGCGTGCGCGGCCCAGCCTCGGGTGCAATGTTCCCGCCAGCCCCCATGTGCCGACAAGAGCCAGTCCTGCGGCGACAAAGATCCCCGAAAGCGGTGCCGCCAGCAGCACCAGCCATGCTGCGCCCGGCGTCAGTATGCCCGATACATCGCGGAAGCTGGAATAGATCGCCGACATCTCGGTGCGCTCCGAGGGTTTGACCGCCAGTAGAAACGGCAGACCGGCTGACACGTCCAGAAGGATCAGGAAAAAGGACCCCGCCATCAGGCAGAGTACCGCAAAGACCGGCACAGCATGGGACAGGCCCGCAATGGCAAACAGCAGACCGGACATCAGAAAGCCAGTGCGCACCGCCGCCCGAACGGATCTGGTCTGCATGAAGCGGAGCATGAACGGCGTCAGGAACAGCGCCGCGTTCGAGATCGACAGGGCGATGCCGCCGAGCTGTTCGCCCAATCCGTTCTCCACCGCATAGATCGGCAGATACACCACATAGACCCACCATCCACAGGACCTGATCACCGCGAACACCCAGCCTGCGATCAGGCGCGGCTGTGCAAAGAATCTTGGGAAGTATCCAAAGGGGTTGGCAGGCGGACGGTGGCTTCGCGTGATCAGCCGACCGTTGCCAAGACGCATGACAAGGAAGATCACCGCCATCGACAGCGCGGCACCCCAGGCGATCAGGAACGGGGCCGGCGTCCACCAGGAATAGAGCAGCACCCCAAGCACAGGGCCGACCGTCCACCCGAAAGCGCTGTAGAACAGGCGTGAGGTCTCGAACCGGCCAAGTTCGATCTTGGCAATGTAGTCAAGCACATAGGCATTGAAACACACAAAGGTCGTGACCGTTGCCATGGCGGTCAGCGCCAGCCCGGCAATGGCGGCGGCCGGATGGCCCGTCGGGGCGATCCCTGCGCCAAGTGCGAACATCATGGCCCCCGACACATACACCCAGCGCCGGGGAATGAAGCGGATGAGGTACGGCACCAGCAATCCGACCAGCAGTGATGCGATGCCAACGGCGAAATACACTTCGGACACCACACCTGCGTCCCCAAGCGCCCGGTACATCACCAGCGGAAAGACCGACACGAGAATGCCCCGCGCAATGGCTTCCGTGCCCGCCAGAATGGCAAAGCCGCGCACGCTCGGCGCGGGGGCGTGGCGCAGCCATTCGGGAATTCGGCGGTCGTGCATGAAAGGAACCTGGTCTTGGTATCCCTTCCCAAAACCAGATCCTGCGCATTTGCATTGCCGAAGGCGACCGAATGTCGTTTTCGGACCTGAACACCGCCAGGCACCTGCGCCATCGAGCAGCAAGACGTCGCCACAGGGACCTATTGCGGCGCTGCAGCACCATGCTGCGCCTGCAAACCACTTATGCTGGACGCATCAGCCTTCACCTGAAAACTCTTATCGGGAACCGCATCATGCGTCACGTCCTCGGCGGAATTTGGGCCCTTCTGATCGGCATCGTGTTCATCATGCTGGGCAATGGCATGCATTTCACTCTGATCGGTCTCCGTGGAGGCATCGAAGGGTTTTCGGCCTCCGAACTGGCGATCGTGGCTTCGGGATATTTCCTGGGCTTCCTTTCCGGTGCGCGTATGACTCCGGACCTGATCCGCAGGGTCGGACACGTCCGCGTCTTTGCAGCACTGGGCAGCTTCATGTCAGCCGGGTTGATCGCTTTTCCGCTGTTCACCGATCCGATTGCATGGACTCTGCTGCGGATATTGGTCGGGTTCTGCATGTCCGGCATCTACGTGACGGCCGAAAGCTGGCTCAATGCTGCGGCGACGAACGAGACGCGGGGCAAGGTGTTGTCCGCCTACATGATCGCGCAGACATTGGGAATCATCGGAGCACAGGGCTTGCTCACGCTGGGCGACGCGGCAACGTCGGTTCTGTTTATCGGAGCGTCGATCCTCGTGTCGGTCTCGTTTGGACCGATCCTGCTTTCGGTGACCCCGACACCGGTCGCTGAGGTGACGCGCCCCATGCCGTTGACAAAACTGTTTCGAGGGTCGCCTTTGGGCACAGTTGGAATTTTCCTGCTGGGAACGATCTATGCAACGCAATCCGGTATGGGGGCCGTCTACGGCACGCAGATCGGCCTGACGGCAGCACAGATCTCTCTGTTCATCGCAATGCTGTTTGGTGGCGCGCTGCTGCTGCAATATCCGATTGGTTGGCTCTCCGACCGCATGGACCGCCGCAAACTCATCTTCGGCTGCGCTTTGCTGGGGGCAGCCTTCTGTGCGGCCGGTTGGCTCAAAGGGGGCGACCTCTGGCTGTTGATGGGAGCAGCCTTCCTGACGGGTGGTGTGACCACCCCGCTCTATGCCCTGATCCTCGCCTATACAAATGATGCTCTGGACCCGGAGGATATGCCAGCAGCCTCGGGCGGCCTTGTCCTTACCTTTGGAATCGGAGCGATATTGGGACCGCTCGGCGCGGGCTGGGCCATGGAGCAGATGGGACCAGCTGCGTTCTGGGCCGTCCTAGGAGCAACCTTTGTCGCGATTGCGCTTTACTCTGCATACCGCATGACGAAACGCGCCGCTTCTCCGGTCGAGGACACCGACAGCTATCTGGGCGTATTGCCAACGGCCTCTCCGGTGGCCGTCGAAGCGGCTGGCGCATGGGCAGCGGAACAGGGAGAATTGGAACGCGAAACCGAAACATGAGTGTTCCCGGTTTTTTGGTCACTGATTGGGGGAGACGCCGAAAATTGCTTGAGAAATGTCCCGCAATATATTGATAAGTATTTAAATTTTAAAATTATATTTTATCACCTTTACGCCTTCTGCTTCCACGGCAACGGCAAGAAACCGCTCTAAACCAAAGTTGCAAAGCGCAGGGATCAGACCCCGGACCAATACACTGTAACAGCGTGCACGGGCAGATTGGTGCCATCGGCCCCGCCTGTTGCGGTGGCTTCAACCCAAGGAGACTGACCCATGACACGCATTCTTGCTCTTGCCCTCGCGCTTGCCCTGCCCGCCACAGCCTTTGCTTCCAGTGACGATTACGGGCTGACCACCGAACGCATGACCGAGATCCGCACCAAACTGACCGCCGAAGGCTACGAGGTGCGCAAGATCGAAATGGAAGACGGGATGATCGAGGCTTACGTGCTCAAGGATGGTCAGCGGCTCGAAATCTATCTGGATGCCGCTCTGAACGTCGTACGGACCAAGGTCGATGACTGAGCCGACCGGGCCCGCGTCAGGCGCGCGGGCCCAGCCCATCGGAGGTTGAGATGACACAGCATAAAATCTGGGATCCGTTTGTCCGGATCTTTCACTGGACGCTGGTGGTCGGGTTTGCCGCGAATGCCCTTTTTGTCGATGACGACAGCAAACTGCACGAATGGCTGGGCTTTGCCATCGTCGGCCTGATCGCCGCGCGGCTCGTTTGGGGGCTGATCGGCCCGCGTTTTGCCCGCTTCAGCAGTTTCTGGCCCACCCCGGCATCGGTCATTGGCCAA
The DNA here is from genome assembly GCF_002115805.1 of Marivita geojedonensis. Classification (GTDB taxonomy): domain Bacteria; phylum Pseudomonadota; class Alphaproteobacteria; order Rhodobacterales; family Rhodobacteraceae; genus Marivita; species Marivita geojedonensis. The sequence continues at coordinate 52,274 of NZ_JFKC01000014.1, forward strand.
TTGTCCGACATTGCGACAGGACGCAAGCGCCTGCACCTCGGTCATACGCCGCTTGGCGCGTTGATGATCTTCAACCTTCTGGGCACGATCCTGCTGATCGGTCTGACCGGCTGGATGATGACCACCAATGCCTATTGGGGGGTCGAGTGGGTTGAAGAAACGCATGAAGCGTTGGTAACGTGGGCCGAAATTTCCATCGTGCTGCACGTGCTGGCCGTGATCTGGGAAAGTCGCCGCACCGGGGTCAACCTGCCGCGCGCGATGGTCACCGGGATCAAGACCCTGCCGGACGGAGCAAGGACAGACCCGTGAGACTGCAAAGCTCTGCACAACCTGTTTCACTTCTTGTTCTGATCGTCGCGCAGTCCCTCTGCGCGGCGTTCTTTCTGTGGGACGTGGCGGCGGATGGTCTGAGCCTGGGCCTGCTTGCCTTCGCAACCAGCCATTTCGTCATCGAGCTGCTCGCCGTTCTGGCACTGATTGCGGGTGTCGTGTTCGAAACGCGTTTCCTCATGGATTTGCTGCGCCGCAAGGCGCATCTGGAAGAACAGCTTGGTCTTGCCGCAGGAGCCTTCCACGACATCGTCGAGGCGCGGTTTGACGGCTGGTCCCTGACTCCGTCTGAACGGGACGTGGCGCATTTCACGCTCAAGGGGTTCGGGATCGCGGAAATCGCCGAATTGCGCGGGTCCGCCGAAGGCACGGTGAAGGCTCATCTCAACGCCATCTACCGCAAGGCCGGTGTCACCGGGCGCGGCGCCTTTGTCGGGCTTTTCATCGAAGACCTGATGTCCACACCACTGCGCCCACCGGAGGTGGCGGCGTGACAAGGCCGGGCTGCTCTGGCATTGTGCCGGCACAAGACAGGGGACCAGAACCGCGATGACCAATTCAATCGCCATCGGCTTGGGATTGCTTATCCTTGGCGGACTCGCGGTGGACGGGTTCCTGACCGGCGGGGATGGCTTCCTGTTTCTTGCCGGAAAAGGGCTCGATCTGCTGGAATGGATCGCCTTCTGGCGCTGATCCGCTTTGTAAGGCCAATCCGTCCGCATCGATGACTTGGATCGCTTGACAGGCTAGCCTCGTTCTGATTGTTAGCGTTAACACAACTGGTCGGCATCCCCTGTCGGAACGAACAAGGAGTCTCACATGAGCACCAAAGTTGCCATCAACGGATTTGGCCGCATCGGCCGCAACGTCCTCCGCGCCATCATCGAGTCCGGCCGCACCGATATCGAGGTGGTGGCAATCAACGATCTGGGGCCGGTCGAGACCAATGCCCATCTGCTGCAATATGACAGCGTACATGGCCGTTTCCCGGTCGAGGTGACGACCTCGGAAGACACGATCGACGTGGGCCGTGGCCCGATCAAGGTGACCGCGATCCGCAACCCGGCCGACCTGCCATGGTCGGATGTGGACGTTGTTCTGGAATGCACCGGCATTTTCACCAGCAAAGAAGCGTGCCAGGCGCATCTCGACAACGGGTCCAGCCGCGTGCTGATCTCGGCCCCCGGCAAAGACGCCGACAAGACCATCGTTTACGGCGTCAACCATGACAGCCTGACAGCGGACGACATCGTCGTGTCGAACGCGTCGTGCACGACGAACTGCCTTGCACCTGTTGCCTATGCACTGAACGAAGCCATCGGGATCGAGCGTGGCTTCATGACCACGATCCACTCCTACACCGGCGACCAGCCGACGCTGGACACGATGCACAAGGATCTCTACCGCGCGCGCGCAGCCGCACTGAGCATGATCCCGACCTCCACCGGCGCCGCCAAGGCCGTGGGTCTGGTGCTGCCGGAACTCAATGGAAAGCTCGACGGCGTGGCCATCCGTGTCCCGACGCCGAACGTATCGGTCGTGGACCTCACATTCACCGCGTCGCGCGACACCTCTGTGGACGAGATCAACGATGCGATCCGCACCGCGGCCAATGGCAAGCTGAAGGGCATCCTTGGATACACCGACAAGAAGCTTGTGTCGTCGGATTTCAACCACGATCCGCACTCGTCGATTTTCCACACCGACCAGACCAAGGTGATGGACGGCAACATGGTCCGGATCCTGAGCTGGTACGACAATGAATGGGGCTTCTCCAACCGCATGGCGGACACGGCCGTTGCGATGGGCAAGCTGATCTGATCCAGTTTTTACCAACTGGTAAAATGAAAAGGCCGGGCGGATTTGCCCGGCCTTTTTCATTAACGAGCCCTGCATTTCCTGCAAGGCGGCCTTTCCACTCTGTCAGTTGTTCTGCGGTGCAGCATGTCTATCTTCAATCCTGTAGCTGGTAGCGCAAACAAGCCGCTTGCACAGGACCATAGAGCAAGGAAAGGACGTATCATGGCCCATCTCATGTCTTCCATGCGGGACCGTCTTCAAAAGCGGGCCGCGTACAATCGCACTGTCTGGGAAATCCGCACGATGCCGCTCGATGTGGCACTGGACCTGGACATCTATCCGGGTGATGCGGAAAAGATCGCAAGCAAGGCCATCTACGGCAACTGAGCGATCACTTCACGAAGTTTGGCAAGCCGCGCTGACATGCGCGGCTTTTGTCATTTCTGGCGGTTGAACCGTGCCAGAAGCTCTCGCTGGACCGGAGCGGTCACGAATTTCGAAACATCACCACCCAGTCTGGCAATCTCTTTCACCAGTTTCGAGGCAATCGCCTGATGCCGCGCCTCTGCCATGAGGAACACGGTCTCGACGCTGTCGTCCAACGCGCGGTTCATGCCAACCATCTGGAATTCGTATTCGAAATCCGCCACCGCGCGCAGACCGCGCACGATGAGCGTTGCACCCACATCATGCGCACAGTCGATCAGCAGGTTCTCGAACGGATGCACGACAATCTCGATGCCGGTCTGCTCGGACAGCGAAACACATTCCGCTTCGATCATCGCCACCCGCTCTTCCAGCGAAAACAGAGGCCCCTTGTCGCGATTGATGGCCACGCCGATGACAAGCCGATCCACCAACGCAGAGGCGCGGCGGATGATGTCGATATGGCCCATGGTGATCGGGTCAAATGTCCCGGGGTAAAGACCGATGCGCATGGGCAGTCTCCGGAGTATCGTCAGGTTGCGCCTGTCTGGCACCAAAGAGGGCCGGAGTTCAAGTCGAAGTCATCACGGGGCTCAATGCCCCATGATCATGCCTTCCAGCGCGTTGCGCTCCATTGCCAGTTCGTTGAGCCGCGCCTTGACCACGTCGCCCAGTGTCACCAGACCGACCATCTTGCCGTCCTCGACCACCGGCATGTGGCGGAACCGGCCTTCAGTCATCTTGCCAAGAATTTCATCCGCGTCGTCATTGCGGCCACAGGTGACAAGCTGCGATGTCATATAGCTGTCCACCGTGTCCGACAGGCAGGTTGCGCCGCGATTGGCCAGTTCGCGCACGATGTCGCGTTCGGAAAGAATTCCCAGGGCGGATTCACCGTCATTCGACACAACCACTGTCCCGATGCGCTTTTCCGCAAGGATCTTGGCGGCTTCAGAGATCGTGGTCCCGGATTTCACGGTCACAACGGCGTCCGTCGCCTTGCTTTTCAGAATGTGGTGAACTTGCATGGTCTCTCCTCCGGTCCCTGTTCCCTTTCAGCGTCCCCACTGTCCCCGGTTCTGTCAAGTGTTTGAAAGTAGCGACTCCAATCGCGCGACCTCTGCGCGGACGCCCTGCACCAGTGCCGCGGCAAACCGCGTGATCCGATCAAGGCGTCGGTCCTCGGCATGGCGGACAAGGTAAAAGCTGCGGGTGAAGGACAAGGCGTCTGTCAGAACCCGCGTCACACCCGGCGCAAAGGGCAGCGCGAAGTCATGTGCAATGCCGATGCCGCCATGATGTCGCAGCAGGTGAACCTGAACCGACGCGGAGTTCGACGCCAGTGCCACGCGGTCCAGACCCAGGTCGCTGAGATAATCCAGTTCCTTGTCGAAAATCATGTCCGGGATGTAGCCGACGATCCGGTGATCCCGCAGATCTGCGACAGACGTGAGCGGAGGTCGCGTGGACAGGTAGGTTTTGCTGGCCGCGAGGTGGAGTTTGTAATCGGTGATGCGCTGATAGGACAGGCGCGATGCAGTGGGTGGGCTGACGGTGATCGCCATGTCCGCCTCGCGCCGCGACAGGTTCACAACGCGCGGCAAGGCCACGATCTGCAGATCGAGATCGGGATTCGCCTTGGAGAGATCGGCAAACACCCGCGGCAGCACGAAATTCGCGCAGCCATCCGGCGCGCCAATACGGATCTGTCCGGTCAGGGTTCCCGCCTCGCCGGTGAGGACGGATTGCGCACCCTGCATCGCCTGTTCGGCGCGTTCGGCGTGGTCGATCAGGCGGGTGCCTGCCTCGGTCAGGGTGTATCCCTGAGGCCCTTTGACGAACAACGCCTGTCCCAGCGACTCTTCCAGCCGGGCCACCCGTCGTCCGACGGTGGCCGGATCCATGCGCAGCGCCCTGCCCGCGCCGGACAGCGTGTCGTGGCGCGCGACAGACAGGAAAATACGCAGGTCATCCCAGCTTTGCACGTCCAAACCTTTGCATTTTTGCAAAACCCATTTGGGATATTGCCTCTTTGATCAGCATTTTTGCAAGACTAAGATGCCGCCAACCAGACGAGGAGGATTCCATGCAAGAGTTGACCCATTACATTGGCGGCGAGCACGTCAAAGGCACGTCGGGACGTTTCGCGGACGTCTACAACCCCGCAACCGGCGAAGTGCAGGCGAAGGTGCCGCTGGCTTCGACCGACGAGATCGCCAAGGCGGTCGAGATTGCAGCCAAGGCCCAGCCCGCATGGGCCGCCACCAACCCGCAGCGCCGCGCACGTGTGATGATGGCTTTTGTCGGCCTGCTGAACCGCGACATGGACAAGCTGGCCGAGGCGCTGAGCCGCGAGCACGGCAAGACCCTGCCGGACGCCAAGGGCGACGTGCAGCGTGGTCTGGAAGTGGTCGAGTACTGCATCGGCGCGCCGGAACTGCTCAAGGGTGAATACACCGACAGCGCGGGTCCCGGCATCGACATGTATTCGATGAAGCAACCGCTGGGCGTGACAGCGGGCATCACCCCGTTCAACTTCCCGGCGATGATCCCGATGTGGATGTTTGCCCCGGCCCTGGCCTGCGGCAACGCGTTCATCCTCAAGCCGTCCGAGCGCGACCCGTCGGTGCCGCTGATGCTGGCGGAGCTGATGGAAGAAGCCGGTCTGCCCAGAGGTGTCCTGCAGGTTGTCAACGGCGACAAGGAAGCCGTGGACGCGCTGCTGCATCATCCGGTGATCCAGAGCATCGGCTTTGTTGGCTCGACCCCGATCGCGGAATACATCTACGGAACCGGCTGCGCCAACGGCAAGCGCGTGCAGTGTTTCGGTGGTGCCAAGAACCACATGATCATCATGCCGGATGCCGACATGGATCAGGCCGCCGACGCGCTGATCGGTGCGGGCTACGGTGCTGCGGGCGAACGCTGCATGGCGATTTCAGTGGCCGTTCCGGTGGGTGATGAAACTGCCGACCGCCTGATCGAAAAGCTGGTGCCCCGCATCGAAAAGCTGAAGGTCGGACCCTATACAGCCGGCGATGACGTGGATTACGGCCCCGTCGTGACCGCAGCCGCCAAGCAGAACATCCTTGGCCTGATCCAGTCGGGCGTCGATCAGGGTGCAGAACTGGTGGTCGATGGCCGCGACTTCAGCCTTCAGGGCTATGAAGACGGGTTCTTCGTCGGTCCGCATCTTTTCGACCGCGTCACACCGGACATGGACATCTACAAGAAAGAGATCTTCGGCCCGGTTCTGTCGACCGTGCGCGCAGGCTCGTACGAGGAAGCCATCAAACTGGCGATGGACCACGAATACGGCAACGGCACCGCGATCTTTACCCGCGATGGCGATGCGGCGCGTGATTTCGCCAACCGGATCAACATTGGCATGGTGGGCATCAACGTTCCGATCCCGGTGCCGCTGGCCTATCACACGTTTGGCGGATGGAAGAAATCGGTCTTCGGCGATCTGAACCAGCACGGGCCCGACGCCTTCAAGTTCTACACCCGCACCAAGACGGTCACATCGCGCTGGCCATCGGGGATCAAGGAAGGCGGCGAGTTCAACTTCAAGGCAATGGATTGATTTTCATTGCAATTTACGAGATAAGGGGCGGAGCAATCCGCCCCTTATGTGTTTAGCCCGTGCCTGTCACAGCCCAGATCATCCCGGACCACAACCTCGTCTACGTGCGCTACACCGGCGCCATGCTGGTCAGCGAAACCGCTGAGGCTCTGGCAGAGTTCGCCAAACATCCTCTGGCCGGCCCCGGCCTCAGGCATCTGGTGGATCTGACGCGCCTGACGGATATCGACCGCGATTACGCAAAATTCATGGAGTTGCAGGCAACCAAGCTGGAAACGATGTCCGGTCATGGCATCGAAACCTTCATGGTCTACTACGCAACGACCCCCATCGGCCTTCAGGCGGCCAATCTGGGCAAGAACGGCTGGACCCCGGAAAGCGGCGTGGTCGCGATTGTCCTCGAGGACGAGGAACACGCTTTGCATGCCTTGGGTGTCCCGTATGCCAGTATCGAGACAATGCTTGCCCGCGTCGACGCGCAGAACGTCTGACGGCGCTCTGGCCTAACCCGGAAAGGTCAGGTTTCCGGATGACACGCTGCCAAGAACCGAGATCATCGTCGCAATTCCGTGTGCGGTCAGCGGGTTGGCCGTGCCCGCTGGCAGGGTGATGACGTCACCGTAATGCACCCCGGTGGCGCTGACGATATCGGTGCTGAGCCGGTAATTCTTGCCATTGGCAATGGAAAAGGCCGACTGCATGTCGCGCATGGCCTGCCTCGGGTTCGTGATGGCGCTGGCCACCGCCCCGGCGGCGCGGGCCTGAACGGCGAGGTAATTTGCCTGCCAGATGTTGCGAGACGCGACAAGCGCCACACCCGGCGCGTTGAACGTGACAAAGGGCAACCCCATCCGCGACCCCACGACCTGCGCCACTGCACCGCCCAGCGAATGGCCGGTCACGTAGACCTGTCCGTGATTGCCAGCGCCTGCAGCGACGGCCTCTCCGATGGGATACATGGCGGTGTTCATGCCGAACGTCAGTTGTGCGTCTTCAACAAGGTCTGACGGGTTGTCGGTGCCGCGGAAGGCCACGATGAACACATTGCCATCGGTATAGATCACGGATCGGAGGCCTGAATTCGGCTCGTATAACGGTGTGGCGGCGGTCCAGCGCGGTACGGTCGGTACTGGGTCATAGGCCCCGCTCGACATCAGGGCAAAGTCGGAAATGGTCGGCATGAAATAAAGTCCAAGCTGTCTGTAATGCGACAACCCTACCCGCTCTGCAGAAAAAATGGACTCTTTTCTGTCTCCCCCGATGCGAGATGCCGCAGGAACAGGTTTTGCTTTTTGCGAACAGTCGGGTCATTTTGCCTGAAGGGAGACGGGAGGGCGCGATGCAGGAACCTGAATTCACCATTGGCATCGAAGAGGAATATCTTCTTGTCGATCTGGACAGCCTTGCACTGGCTGAAGCGCCCGAAGGCCTGATGGATGCCTGCGCGGCAGAGCTCGAAAAACAGGTCAGCCCGGAGTTTCTGCAATGCCAGATAGAAATCGGCACCAAGGTCTGCGCCGACATCGACGAGGCGCGCGATGACCTGAAGCGCCTGCGCAGTACCGTTGCGCGCTGTGCGAAGGCCTACAACCTTGCCCCGATCGCCGCGTCCTGCCATCCGTTCGGCGACTGGAAAAGCCAGCACCACACCGACAAGGACCGGTACAACGATCTTCAGGATGCGCTGGGCGGCGTGGTGCGCCGGATGCTGATCTGCGGGATGCATGTGCATGTCGGCCTCGGAGATGACGCGCTGCGGGCGGATCTGATGGGACAGATGGCCTATTTCCTGCCGCACCTTCTGGCGCTCAGCACCTCTTCGCCATTCTGGCAGGGCGAAGATACCGGACTGGCGTCATACCGGATTTCAGTGTTCGACAACCTGCCCCGTACGGGGCTGCCGCCGACCTTCGACAACTGGTCGGAATATGAACGCTCGGTTCAGGTTCTGGTCGATCTGGGCGTGATCGAGGACAGCTCGAAGATCTGGTGGGATCTGCGCCCGTCGCACGCGTTCCCGACCCTTGAGACACGCATCATGGATGTGCAGCCGCGGCTTGAGGATGCTCTGACCCTCGCCGCGATCAACCAGTGCCTGATGCGGATGCTGTGGCGGCTGCGGATCCGCAACCAGCGCTGGCGCCGGTACGACCCGTTCTTGATCGGCGAAAACCGCTGGCGGGCGCAACGCTATGGCGTGACCGATGGCCTGATCGATTTCGGGCGGGGTGAGATTGTGCCGATGGCCGAACTGACCGAGGAACTGGTCGAACTGGTTGAACAGGATGCCGGCATCCTGCGCTGCCTGCGCGAGTTGGAAAACACCCGCGATATCGTGCTGTCCGGCAATGCCACCGTCCGCCAGCGCGAGGTCGTGGACGCGGCCAAAGCGGCTGGTAAGGATACGGACGCCCAGATGCAGGCGGTGGTCAGCCATTTGATCGATGCGTTTCACGACGGTCTTTGACCTCTTGCAAAAGTCCTGAAACAGTTAGCAATTAAACACTCGTTCAATTCACGCATCCAAGGGGAGGAACGGCGCAATGGATTTTGCCCTGACGGAAGAACAGTCCGCGATTTTCGACATGGCCCATGCCTTCGGGCAGGAGCATATTGCGCCTTTTGCCCGCGACTGGGAGGCCCAGGGCACCATTCCGAAAGAGCTGTGGCCTCAGTTGGGCGAGCTGGGCTTCGCGGGGCTTTATGTGTCCGAAGACAGCGGCGGATCCGGATTGACCCGTCTGGACGCAACACTGGTATTCGAAGCATTGTCGATGGCCTGCCCGTCGGTGGCGGCCTTCCTGTCGATCCACAACATGTGCGCCAAGATGATCGACACTTTCGCCAGCGACGACATGAAGGCGCGGGTGCTGCCCAAGGCGATGACCATGGAAACCGTGCTCAGCTACTGCCTGACGGAACCGGGCAGCGGGTCGGACGCGGCCGCGCTGAAAACCCGCGCTGAACGGACAAATGAAGGCTATACGCTCAACGGCACGAAGGCGTTCATCTCGGGCGGCGGTTATTCGGATCTCTATGTTGCCATGGTCCGCACCGGGGAAGACGGGCCAAAGGGCGTCTCCACCGTTCTGATCGAGGACGGCACGCCGGGCCTGAGCTTTGGCGGGCTTGAGGACAAGATGGGCTGGCGGTCGCAACCGACCCGTCAGGTGCAGTTCGACGATTGCAAAATTCCGACCGAAAACCTTCTCGGCGAGGAAGGCCGGGGGTTCAAATACGCGATGGCCGGTCTGGATGGCGGGCGGCTCAACATCGCGGCCTGCTCGCTGGGCGCCGCCCAGACGGGTCTCGACAACACGCTGGCCTACATGGCCGAACGCAAGGCCTTCGGCAAATCCATCGACCAGTTCCAGGCGCTTCAGTTCCGTCTGGCCGATATGGAGATCGAATTGCAGGCCGCACGCACCTTCCTGCGTCAGGCGGCATGGAAGCTCGACACCGGCGCGCCGGATGCCACGAAGTTCTGCGCCATGGCCAAGAAATTCGTCACCGAAACCGGCAGCAGGGTCGTCGATCAATGCCTGCAACTGCATGGCGGCTATGGCTACCTCGCCGATTACGGGATTGAAAAACTGGTCCGCGACCTGCGGGTTCACCAGATCCTCGAAGGCACCAACGAGATCATGCGCCTGATCGTGGCGCGGCAGATGCTGGCCAGGTGACACCCGTCCTGGCTTCTCTGTTTTCCAAATACCTCGGGGGTGAGGCCCGCAGGGCCGAGGGGGCAGAGCCCCCTGCCCCCTAAATCACAGGCACCGACCCATGACCGATATCCATATCCGCAAAGACGGCCACGCAGGCCGCATCACGCTCAACCGTCCGAAGGCACTCAATGCGCTGACATACGACATGTGCCTGTCCCTCGAAGAGGCGCTCTGGACATGGCGTGACGATCCGACGGTCAAGCTGGTGCTCATCGATGCCGAGGGGGAAAAGGCATTCTGCGCAGGCGGCGACATTGCGCAGATGTACGCCACAGGCAAGGCGGGTGATTTCGCCTATGGACAGCAATTCTGGCGCGACGAATACCGTATGAATGCGCTGATCGCCGAATACCCGAAACCGGTTGTCAGTTTCCTGCAGGGGTTCACCATGGGCGGCGGCGTGGGCGTCGGCTGTCACGGGTCACACCGGGTTGTCGGGGACAGCAGCCGGATTGCGATGCCGGAATGCGGCATCGGGTTGATCCCGGATGTCGGCGGATCGTTCCTGCTGGCGCGTGCGCCGGGACGTTTGGGAGAATACCTTGGCCTGACCGCAGATCGCATGGGACCGGGTGATGCCATCCATGCCGGGTTTGCGAACCTCTATCTGCCGGAAGACCGATGGGAGGGGGTCAAGGCCGCTCTGTGTACCGACGGCAATGTAGCTGCACTGACCACGGCGGCTCTGTCCGCGCCGGATGCGCCGCTTGCGGCAGAACAAGGCGAGATCGACCGCCTGTTCGCCGGAGAAGCACTGCGCGATATCCTCAATGCGCTGAAGTCCGACGGCGGCACATTTGCCGAAGCCGCCCTTGGCAAGCTGACGCGCAATGCCCCCCTTTCGATGGCCTGCACAGTCGAGATCCTGCATCGGCTGCGCACGGGAACGCTGAACATCCGCAAGGCGCTCGATCTGGAATACCGCTTCACATCGCGCGCGATGGAGCGTGGCGATTTCATCGAAGGCATCCGCGCGGCGATCATCGACAAAGACAAATCGCCAAAATGGACGCATGATCCCGACGGGGTGCCGACTGCGGATATGGCCGCGATGCTGCGCCCGGTCACCGGCGAAAAACTGTCATTCGAGAAGAGGACTCACGGGATGAAAATCGGATTTATCGGACTGGGCAACATGGGCGCGCCGATGGCGGAGAACCTTGCCAAGGCGGGCCATCACGTGACCGGCTTTGACATGGCAACGGTCACGGTCAACGGCGTCTCGAATGCCAGAAGCGCAGTCGACGCAGCCAGCGACGCCGATGTGGTCGTCACCATGCTGCCAAACGGGGACATCCTGAAATCCGTCGCCGCACAGGTGATCCCGGTGATGCGCAAAGGGGCGGTTCTACTGGACTGCTCGACCGTCGATGTGGACAGCGCACGCCGCGTGGCGACCGATGCCGAAGCCGCAGGGCTTCTGCCGCTGGATGCGCCGGTCTCGGGCGGAATCGGCGGCGCGGCGGCGGGCACACTGACGTTCATGGTTGGCGGATCCGAGGAAGCCTATCGGAAAGCCCTGCCGCTTTTCGAGATAATGGGGCAGAAATCTGTCCATTGTGGCGCATCCGGAAACGGTCAGGCCGCGAAAATCTGCAACAACATGATCCTTGGCGTGACGATGATCGCAACCTGTGAAGCCTTTGCGCTGGCGGACAAGCTCGGCCTCGACCGGCAAGCGATGTTCGATGTGGTCAGCACCTCATCGGGCTACAGCTGGTCGATGAACGCCTATTGCCCTGCCCCCGGCATTGGCCCGCAAAGCCCTGCGGACAATGGCTACAAACCGGGTTTTGCCGCCGATCTGATGCTCAAGGACCTTCGATTGAGCCAGCAGGCCGCCGAGGCGAGCGACGCCGATACGCCATTGGGCCAGGCCGCCACAGAGCTCTACCGGCAGTTCGTTGAGGACGAGGACGGCACAGGGCGGGACTTCTCTGCCATGCTTCCCCGGTTCGAGAAACGCGGACGCAGCTAGGCCCTGCCCCGCCACAATTGAGGCCTCTCCGGCGACAATCCGGGACAAAGAACCTCAAAGTTAACTCAATTGCTACAAATAACCGCCGCCTTGCCCGGGCAAAACCAATGTCAGAATTGGTTAACGGTCAGGCGGCGCTTCGATGCCCATTGCTCAGGAACTCCCGATTGATACCACCGCCACGGCGCTGGAAATGGCGAATGCCATCTTCGGCAGCGGCGTAACCGTCAACAGTGCAACCTACAGCGGCGATCCGCTGTCGTCGGGCATCTACACCAACGGCAACACCATTTCCCCAGGCGTTGTTCCCGGAGATACGGGCGTCATCCTGTCCACCGGCGATGCGGAGGACTTCACCAACAATTCCGGCACCCTTGACACCAACACCAGCGCGTCCACCGGAACGAACAGCAGCGGCGTCAACGGCGATGCCGATTTCGACGCGCTGGCCGGACGCCGCACCTTTGACGCGTCTTTCCTTGAGGTCGATTTCACTCCCGACGGCGATTTCATCACCGTCGATTTTGTCATCGCGTCTGACGAATACCCCGAATTCGTGAATTCCGAATTCCTCGACACGGTCGGGGTCTGGGTCAATGGCGTACAGGCCACGGTGTCCATCGGCAATGGCGAAGCGTCGATCGGCAACATCAACAGCGCCACCGCGCCGAACCTCTACAACGACAACACCGCCGACCAGTTCAACACAGAGATGGACGGGTTCACCGTTACCCTGACCTTCGTTGCGCCGGTCAATCCGGGGGTCCCCAACACCATCAAGATGGGCGTCGCGGACGTGTCGGATCCCAACTACGACACGAATTTCCTGATCGCAGGCGGGTCCGTGCAGTCGACCATCATTGCACAGGACGACTCTCTGAATGTCGGGCTGAACAGCTCAAAGACGATCGACGTGCTGGCAAACGACATTGCCACCGGCGGGACGATGACGATCACCCATATCAACGGCGTTGCAGTGGTTGCCGGGGATACCGTCACGCTGACCTCCGGTCAGACCGTGACACTCAATGCCGATGGCACGCTCACCGTGTTTTCGGACGGCGATATCGAGACCGCCTACTTCACCTACACGATGAACGATGGGCTCGGGAATGACGACACGGGGATCGTTCAGGTCAACCAGCTTCCCTGTTTTGTCGCGGGCACACTGATTGACACCCCCAGTGGTGCCGTTCCTGTGGAGACCCTGCGCCCCGGGGATCTGGTGATGACACTGGACCGCGGGCCGCAACCGGTTCGCTGGGCCGGATCACGCGCTATCGAAGCGAAAGACAGGTTCGCCCCGATCCGCATCAAGGCAGGGAGTTACGGCGCGACCTCTGACGTGTGGCTATCACCACAGCACCGGGTTCTGGTCTGTGATATCTGGGCGGAACTGCTGTTCGGGGAATCCGAGATTCTGGTCAAGGCCAAGGACCTTGTGAACGGCAAGACGGTGCTGCGCGAGGAGCGTGATACGGACGTGACCTATGTGCATCTGCTGTTCGACGAACACCAGATTTTATCCTCCCATGGGCTTATGTCGGAAAGCTACCTGCCCGGCCCGATGATGCGGCACACCTTTTCCGAGGAGTCGTGCGAGGAAATCATCACCCTCTTCCCGGAATTGGCCGATATCGATGGCTCTGGTTGGGAAGCGGCGCGTCCGATCCTCAAGAGCTACGAGGCGCAGGCCCTGCAGGCCCGCGCCGCCTGATCGTTCACTCAGCCGCCAGCGTGTTCTTCGGCTTCAGCATCGGTTTGAGATAACGCCCGGTATGGGACGCGGGCACGTCCGCCACCTCTTCCGGAGTGCCGGTTGCCACGATCTGGCCGCCGCCATCGCCACCTTCGGGGCCGATATCGATCAGCCAGTCGGCCGTCTTGATCACGTCAAGGTTGTGCTCGATCACGATGACCGAATTGCCCTGATCCACAAGCTCATGCAACACTTCAAGAAGTTTACGTACATCCTCGAAATGTAAGCCTGTTGTTGGTTCATCAAGGATATAAAGCGTCCGACCGGTGGACCGTTTCGCCAGCTCTTTTGACAGCTTCACGCGCTGCGCTTCGCCGCCCGACAGCGTCGTCGCTTGCTGGCCCACCTTGATGTAACCCAGCCCCACGCGCACAAGCGCGTCCATCTTTTCGCGGATGCCGGGCACGGCTTTGAAGAACTCCTGCGCATCTTCAACCGTCATGTCAAGAACATCCGCTATACTCTTGCCTTTGAACTTTATTTCCAGTGTCTCGCGGTTGTAACGCGCGCCTTTGCAGGTCTCGCAGGTGACATAGACATCGGGCAGGAAGTGCATCTCGATCTTGATGACGCCGTCGCCCTGACACGCCTCACAGCGGCCGCCCTTGACGTTGAAACTGAACCGACCGGGCTTATACCCCCGCGCCTTGGCTTCCGGCAGACCGGCAAACCAGTCGCGGATCGGGGTGAAGGCACCGGTATAGGTCGCCGGGTTGGATCGCGGTGTGCGGCCAATCGGGCGCTGATCGATGTCGATCACCTTGTCCAGATGTTCCAACCCTTTGATCGTCTCGCAGGGCGCGGGCGTCTGGCGTGCGCCGTTCAAACGCATGGAGGCCGTCTTGAAGAGGGTTTCAATGGTCAGCGTGGACTTGCCGCCACCCGATACCCCGGTGACGCAGACAAACTTGCCCAACGGGAATTCTGCGGTCACATTCTGCAGGTTGTTGCCGGTCGCATTGACCACCTTGATCGACTTGCCCTTTTTGCCGCTGCGCCGCTCAGCTGGAACGGAAATCTCGCGTGTGCCGCTGAGATATTGCCCGGTCAGCGAGGCGGGATCGTCCGCCACCTGCGCAGGTGTCCCCTTTGCGACCACGCGACCGCCATGCACACCTGCGCCCGGACCGATGTCGAAAACGTAATCGGCTTCGCGGATCGCTTCTTCGTCATGTTCGACCACGATCACGGTATTGCCTTGATCCCGAAGGGATTTCAGCGTGCCCAGCAGGCGGTCATTGTCGCGCTGATGCAGGCCGATCGAGGGTTCGTCAAGCACGTAGAGCACGCCGGTCAGGCCCGAGCCGATCTGGCTGGCCAGCCTGATGCGCTGGCTCTCACCACCGGACAGCGTGCCCGCATTGCGGCTCAGCGTCAGGTATTCGAGACCCACATTGTTCAGAAAGCCCAAGCGTTCGCGGATTTCCTTGAGGATCGCGCGGGCGATTTCGTTCTTCTGGTTAGTGAGGTGCTCGGGCACCGTCTTGCACCAGGCGAACGCCTCCTTGATCGACATCTCGACGACCTGACCAACATGAAGCCCCGCGATTTTCACCGCCAGCGCTTCTTCCCGCAGACGATAGCCGCCGCATGTGCCACAGGAGCGATTGTTCTGATAGCGCTCGAACTCTTCGCGGATCCAGTTGCTGTCGGTCTCGCGGTAGCGGCGTTCCATATTCGGAATCACGCCCTCGAAGGTACGGGTGACCTGGTAGACGCGCCCGCCTTCATCGTAGCGGAACGGGATTTCCTCATCGCCGGATCCGTACAGGAAGACCTGCTGCACATGCGGATCGAGGTCTTTCCAGCGGGAATTCTTGTTGAATTCATAATGCTTTGCGAGCGCCTCGATGGTCTGAAGGAAATACGGGGATTTCCCTTTGCGCCACGGCGCCAGCGCACCATCAGCGATCTTGAGCGTCGCATCCGGCACCACCAACCGTTCATCAAAGAACAGTTCCACCCCAAGCCCGTCACAATCCGGACAGGCCCCGAACGGCGCGTTGAACGAGAACAGGCGCGGTTCGATCTCGGGAATGGTAAACCCGCTCACCGGGCAGGCGAAGTTTTCCGAGAAGGTATGACGTTCCGGTTCACCTTCGGACGGCGCGGTTTCGAGAATGGCAATGCCGTCCGCCAGATCAAGTGCCGTGCGGAAACTGTCGGCCAGTCGGGTTTCGAGTCCCTCTTTCACCACAAGACGGTCCACCACCACGTCGATGTCATGGCGGAACTTCTTGTCGAGCGTGGGCGGCTCGTCCAATTCGTAGAACTGGCCGTCCACCTTGACCCGTTGGAAGCCCTGCTTGCGCAGTTCAAGAAACTCCTTGCGGTATTCGCCTTTGCGGTCGCGGACGATGGGCGCAAGCAGGTAGGCGCGTGTGCCTTCCTCCATGGCCATGACGCGGTCCACCATGTCCTGCACCTGCTGCGCCTCGATGGGCAGACCGGTGGCGGGGCTGTAGGGCGTGCCTACCCGCGCGAACAGCAGACGCATGTAGTCGTAGATCTCGGTCACCGTACCAACGGTCGAGCGCGGGTTCTTCGACGTGGTTTTCTGTTCAATGGAGATGGCTGGGGACAGGCCCGAGATGTGATCAACATCCGGCTTTTCCATCATGTCGAGAAACTGCCGCGCATAGGCCGACAGGGATTCCACATAGCGGCGCTGGCCTTCGGCATAGATCGTGTCGAACGCCAGAGAGGATTTGCCGGAGCCGGACAGGCCGGTGATCACCACAAGCTGATCGCGCGGGATATCCACGTCGATGTTCTTGAGATTGTGCTCGCGTGCGCCGCGCACCTCGATGTTTTTCAGCTCGGCCATACAGTCCCCCGATGCGGTCGGTTAACACATAGTTGACGGCATCGGTTTCTCCAATCGAAAAATGAGAACAAAGCCGGAACTTACAAAACTGCCCACAGGAAATGCAAACGGCCCCGGGGTTGCCCGGGGCCGCCGCGATGTCCGGATCGCATTTGTTACCGGTACAACAACGATGTTCCGTTGTGAAAGATGTGGACCTTGTCCGGTGACGCGCCGAGCTTGACGGTCTTGCCGCGCAGTTCCGCATGGATGCCGGGCAGTTTCCCGATGACCGCGTGACCGTCGCCCTGCTTTTCGAAATAGAGCAGCGTCACCTCGCCAAGGGCTTCGGTGATCTCCACGCGGCCTTCGAAGATGTGATCGCCGGATGTGCCGACGAAATCCTCGGGACGGACGCCGACATTCACCTTAAGACCCATATCGGCATCGGTGGTCGGGTAATCCGACACCGCCACCCCGCCGCCGTCCATCTTGACGGTGGTCTGCTGGCCGGTGCCCACGATTTCACCCGGAAGCAGGTTCATCGACGGGGAGCCGATGAACTGCGCCACGAATTCGCTGTTAGGCCGTTCATACAGCTCCAGCGGCGCCCCGACCTGCGCGATCCCCTTGTTGGCCAGAACGACAATGCGGGAGGCAAGTGTCATCGCTTCGACCTGATCGTGTGTCACGTAGATCATCGTGCTTTCGGGCATCTGTTCCTTGAGCTGCGCGATCTCGATCCGGGTGGCGACGCGCAGCGCCGCATCGAGGTTCGAGAGCGGTTCATCGAACAGATAGACTTTGGGATCGCGGACAATCGACCGGCCAATCGCAACCCGCTGACGCTGACCACCGGACAGCGCCTTGGGCAGACGGTCGAGATAGGGGTCGAGTTGCAGCATCTTGGCGGCACGTTCCACTGCCGCGTCGATCTCGGACTGCGGTTTCTTGGCGATCTTGAGCGCAAAGCTCATGTTCTCGCGCACGGTCATGTGCGGATAGAGCGCGTAGGACTGGAACACCATGGCAATCCCGCGCATCGCCGGCGGCATGTCGTTGACCACCTGCCCGTCGATTTCCAGCGTGCCACCGGTGATCTTTTCCAGACCGGCGATCATCCGCAGCAGCGTGGACTTGCCACAGCCGGATGGGCCGACAAAGACGATCAGTTCGCCCTTTTCGATGTCGAGATTGATATTGTTGAGCACGTTGACTGCGCCCGCGTAGGTTTTTTCGACATTCGTCAATTTCAAATTGGCCATGTCTGTCCCTCCCTTATCCTGATCGTCAGGATGTCATTTTCAGCGCGAGGCAAGGCTGCCACGGGCCAAGATGCAGTTTGCCGTCGGCTTGCGGTCCGGCACTCCCCAGTTCCAGACCGATCTGCGCCCAGTTGCCCGATGGCATGTCCATCGTTGCGGGTTGATCGCTCAGATTGAAGGCACAGAAAATCGTCGCGCCTTCGTAACTGCGCGTGAAATGCACAATTGTGTCCGTGCTCTTGACCCCGTCATGGTCGCCTTTGGCCAGCGCGGGCTGCGCATGGCGGAACGCGATGGCGCGGCGGTAATGATGCAGGATCGCGGCCGGGTCGTCCTCCTGTTGCTGTACCGTGCGATGCAGATGATCATGGCTGACCGGGAGCCACGGCTGACCCGTGGTGAAATCGCCATTCTGGTTCGACGCCTGCCAGACCATCGGCGTCCGGCACCCATCCCGGCCTTTGAATTCCGGCCAGAATTCGATGCCGTAGGGATCCTGCAGATCCTCGAAGCCGACTTCGGCCTCAGGCAGGCCGAGTTCTTCGCCCTGATAGAGACAGACCGATCCGCGCAGGCACATCAGCAGCGTCGCAAACAGGCGTTGTGCGGCCGGCGACAGGTTCCAGCGGCTTGCGTGGCGCACAACGTCATGGTTCGAGAACGCCCAGCACGCCCACCCGTCCGAGGCGACCTCGTCCACATGGCCCAGCACATCTACAAAGCGGTCGGCGGTGGGTTCCACGCCGGACAGGAATTCGAACGCGTAGCACATATGGATGCGGTTCTCGCCCTTGGTGTATTCGCCCATGATCTCAAGCCCGCGCTGCGCGTCGCCCACTTCGCCCACGGAGGTCGTGCCTTCGTATTCGTCCAGAAGCGCGCGGAAGCGTTCGAGAAACGCCAGGTTTTCGGGCTGGTTCTTGGAATAGAGGTGTTCCTGATGGTTATACGGGTTCACCGACGGCGCGATGGTCGAGTTGCGCCGTTCCTTGGGCAGCGCCGGGTTGCTGCGCAGTTCCTTGTCGTGGAAATAGAAGTTGATCGTGTCGAGACGGAACCCGTCCACACCCCGATCCAGCCAGAACCGGGTCACGTCCAGAAGCGCCTGCTGCACATCCGGGTTGTGGAAGTTCAGGTCCGGCTGCGAGGTCAGGAAGTTGTGCATGTAATACTGCTCGCGCCGCGCATCCCATTGCCACGCAGACCCGCCAAAGATCGACAGCCAGTTGTTCGGCGGCGTGCCGTCGTCCTTCGGGTCGGACCAGACGTACCAGTCGGCTTTCTCGTTGTCGCGGCTCGACCGGCTGAGCTGGAACCACGGGTGCTGGTCCGAGGTGTGCGACAGCACGAGGTCGATCATCACCCGGATGCCCAGACGGTGCGCTGTCTGAACCAGCACGTCAAAGTCCGCGAGTGATCCGAACATCGGATCGACGTCGCAATAGTCGCTGACGTCGTAACCGAAATCCTTCATCGGAGAGGTGAAGAACGGGCTGATCCAGATGGCGTCCACGCCAAGCGACGCCACATAGGGCAGCCGGTGCGCGATCCCCAGAAGATCGCCGATCCCGTCGCCATTGCTGTCCTGAAAGCTGCGCGGGTAGATCTGATAGATCACCGCACCGCGCCACCAGTCATTGTCCACGGCTGTGTTTTCTGCGGCCAGAGTGTTTGCCACGTTCATTGTCCTGTTTTCCTTGCATCCGCATCCACGGATGCGTGTGGGAGTTGGCCCCGCCTGACGGCGGGACGCGTTACTTGACCGAGCCGGCCAGAAGGCCGCGCACGAGGTATTTCTGCATCGCGAAGAACACCAGAAGCGGTACTGCGATGGACACGAAGGCTGCGGTGGCGAGGATTTCCCAATTGCCGCCGCGCGTGCCCAGAAGCTCCACGATCTGGTTGGTCATCACCGTTGTCTGTCCTGTCGCGTCGATCAGGAACACCTTGGCCACCAGCAGGTCATTCCATGTCCAGAGGAACTGGAAGATCGCAAAGCTGGCAAGCGCCGGGAAGGACAGCGGCAGGATGATCTTGGTGAAGATCTGGAACTCGGTCGCGCCATCCACGCGGGCATTCTCGATGATGTCCCGAGGCAGGCCGACCATGTAGTTGCGTAAGAGATAGATCGCCAGAGGAAGGCCAAACCCCGTATGGGCCATCCAGGTCCCGAGATACCCCTTTCCTATGCCGATCCCCAGGTGAAGCTTGAGAAGCGGGATCAGCGCCAGTTGCAACGGCACCACCAGCAGACCGACAACAATCGCGATCAGCAGGGCGCGGCCCGGAAAGTCCATCCAGGCCAGCGCGTAGGCGGCAAAGGCCGCGACCACGATGGGAATGATCGTCGCCGGGATCGTGACCGTCAGCGTGTTGAAGAAGGCCTTGGCCATGCTGTCGGTTGCGTCCCCCGACAGAAGCACCTGCCGGTAGTTGGCAAGGGTGAAATCCGGTGGCAGTTCGGCAGTTACGAAAACGCGCTGGCCACGGCTTCCCGACATTTCGGCCGGGCTTTCGATGCGGTAGTCGCCATTGGCCTGCACCGTGATCGTTTCACCATCGCCCAGATCCGCCGTGTCGCCCGGTGCATAGGCGGCAACATCGCGCGAGGATGTGCCCCATGCCGACATATCGATGTCGTCGGACAGGCCTTCGCCCTCGAAGAGATTGCCTTCGATGACGTAAAGCCCGCCCTCCTGCATCTGTGCATCCGGTGCGGCCGCGCGCAGAACAAGGCTCTGTTCCGTCGGGAACAGCGCGTTCCACCAGCCGGACGTTGCGATCTGGTCGGCTGTCCGGAAGGACGACACGAAAAGACCCACCGTCGGGAACAGCCAGAGCGCCACAAGAAGTGCTACCGAGATATGCACCACCCAGGTCAGAGAGGATTTGGTGCCTGCGATATTGTCCATGCTCCGTCCCTCCTCAGCGCATTTCTTTGCGCGCATTGCGCACGTTCCAGTACAGGATCGGCGTCACCAGCAGCATGATGATCATCGCACTGGCAGACCCCACGCCCCAATCCCGGGCCACGAACAACTGGTTGAACATGTAATTGGCCAGAACCTGCGTGCCCCATTGGCCGTTGGTCATAGCGAACACGATGTCGAAGACCTTGAGCACGACAAGCGTGATGGTCGTCCAGACAACGACGATTGTGCCCGCGATCTGTGGCATCTTGATCTTGAAGAAAATCTGGAACGGGTTGGCCCCGTCAACGATGGCGGCTTCGATGGTCTCCTCCGGGATACCACGCAGGGCCGCCGACAGGATGACCATCGCAAAGCCCGTCTGGATCCAGATCAGAACGATCATCAGCAGAAAGCTGTTCCAGAACGGTGTGGTCAGCCATTGCTGCGGGTCATTGCCCGTCAGCCAGACATAGATCGCGTTGAGCACACCAATCTGTTCCGTGCCCGGCGGACGCGCGTCATAGACCAGTTTCCAGATCACCGCCGCGCCGACAAAAGAGATCGCCATCGGCATGAAGATCAGCGACTTCGCGAGATTTCCCCAGGAAATCCGGTCGGTCAGTTGTGCGGCCAGCAGACCGAATGCGGTTGAGGCGGCGGGCACAACGATCAGCCAGAACATGTTGTTGACCAGCGCTTCCCAGAACTTTGGGTCCTCGGACATCTGCGCATAATTGGCGAGACCGACGAAATTGTAGACGGTTGTACCGTCGGACAGTGTCTGGCGCTCGGTCAGCGACAGGCGGATCGTCTCGAACACCGGATAGGCAAGGTACAGGCCCAGAGCGAGGATCGCAGGCAGCAGGAACAGCCACGGGCGCACAAGATTGGCGCGGTTGATGTTGCGGCCTGCGTTGGGCCCTTTGGCAGGAAACAGAACCTTGTCGAGAAACTGGTTGGAAAAATAGAAGTAACTCAGACAGCCGCCAACGCCGATGGCAATGGTCAACAGACCTTGAATTGCGGGATTCATCTGTCCCTCCCAAAGATGAGTGATGATCCAGTGTGTGCCACTGGGAGGCCCATTAACGGGGTCTTGACTTCGCAGCTTTCCGCGTTGGGACTGCGCGATTGCCCGCGCAGCCCTTCATGTCATGGAGTGCGCTTACTTCAGCGCGTCCCAGCTGGACTGGATTTCACCGGCCACAGCGGCAGCATCTTTGCCACCAGCATAATCGACCATTCCGGTCCAGAACGACCCGGCACCGACGCCACCCGGCATCAGGTCGGACCCGTCAAAGCGGAACGTGGTGGCGCCCAGAAGGATGTCGTTCATCTTTGCGGTCGGCGCGTCGATGAACTTGGAGCTGTCAACGCCCTTGAGCGGGGTCAGGAAGCCGCCATTGCCCATCCAGATCTCGTGCGCATCGGTCGTCTGAAGATACGCGATCAGATCATGTGCGGCCTGGTTTTCGTTGGTGATGGCCCAGAGCGTGCCTGCACCCAGAACCGGAGAACCAAGATCCTTGCCCTCATAGGCCGGGAAGTAGAAAAAGTCCGCATCGGCGCCCACTTCGGTGCCTTCCGGGAAGAAGGCCGGGATGAACGACGCCTGACGGTGCATGTAGCACTGCGGCGGCGCTGCAAAGAGACCTTTCGGGCTGTCGCGGAAGTCGGTCGATGCCACGGCACCGGCCCCACCGGCCACGTAGTCGTCGTTGCGGGCAAACGCGCCGAATTCCTCGATCGCGGCAACAACGCGCTCGTCGGTGAACGGGATGTCGTTGGACACCCACTGGTCATAGACCTCTGGTGTCTGCGTGCGCAGCATCATGTCTTCGACCCAGTCGGTGGCGGGCCAGCCGGTTGCGCCACCGGACCCCAGACCGATGCACCACGGTGTCTCGCCATCCGCGACGATCTGATCGGTCAGCGCCTTCAGTTCTTCCATCGTGGTCGGGATTTCGTAACCCGCATCCTCGAAGTTCTCCGGCGAGTACCAGACCAGCGACTTCACATCGACCTTGTAGAAGAAACCGTAGAGGTTGTCGCTACCATCCGGACCGGCGTATGTGCCAAGGTCAACCCAGGACTGACCGGCGGCGTAGTTCTCGCGAACCCAGTCTGCAGTGCCATCTTTGAGCGGGGTCAGGAAGCCACGCGATGCCATGTCCGCCGCCAGACCCGGCTGCGGGAACACAGCGATGTTCGGCGCAGAGCCAGCCTCGGCGTCCACGACGATCTGCTGTTCGAAGCTGTCGGAGCCGACGTAGCTGACGTTATGGCCGGACTTCGCCGCGAAATCCGCCAGCACCTGCTCGACATTGGCCTGGTCCGGGCCAAGCCATGGGCCGAACACGGTGAGATCTTCGGCGAAAGCGGCGCTGGAGCACAGCGCGGCGATGGCCACACTCGATGTGAGTGTCTTTTTCATAAGGTACCTCCCAAGTTGCGCATGTTAGCGCCTAACTTATCCCCCGCCTCGGAATCACTCCAAAGCGCTTTGGATGTTTGAAAGTCTCCCATTTGTTAGCGTCTGTCAATCCAGTGCAGATGCAGAAAAACTCAATATTTTTGCTGCCTTGCAGAATTTTTACGCGCGCAAAGGGGCTTTGCATGTCGTGGAAATTGTGTCTAACTTGCAGCGAAAATTCAAAGCGCTTTGGACGTATACCGTGAATCTCAAACAACTTTCGGAATATCTCAACCTGTCGCAGACCACGGTGAGTCGCGCATTGAACGGGTATCCCGAAGTCAATGAAAACACCCGCAACCGCGTTCTCAAGGCGGCGCAGGACCTGAATTATCGCCCAAACACACGCGCGAAAGGACTGGCAACGGGCCGCGCGCTGGCCATCGGCCATGTGATCCCGGTCTCGAACCAGCACGAAATGGTGAATCCGGTCTTTGGCGATTTCATCGCGGGCGCCGGCGAAGCCTATGCCCGCGCGGGCTATGACATGATGCTTACGCTGGTACCCGATCAGGAAGAGGTGCGCGCCTATCAGGACATCAAGGCGCGTGGCACGGTTGACGGGATCATCGTGCACGGCCCGGTGATCAACGACGAGCGTATCGCCCTGCTGCTTCGGATCGGGCTGCCGTTCGTGGTTCACGGACGCTCGACCGATGTGAACCTGCCCTATTCATGGATCGACGTGAACAATCGCGGCGCGTTCGAGCGCGGCACCCAGTTCCTGATCGAGCTGGGCCACCGCCGCATCGCCCTGCTCAACGGTCTTGAGCACATGGATTTCGCCTTCCGGCGGCGCAAGGGATACGAAAACGCGCTGCGCAATCATGGTATGTCGCCTGACCCTGCCCTGATGCGAAGCGAAGAGATGACCGAGGTCTACGGATACCGCGCCGCGAAAGAGATGCTGGCCCGCGACCTGCCCCCCACCGCGTTTGTCTGTTCGTCGATCATCACCGCCATTGGCGTGCGGCGGGCCGTTCACGAAGCCGGTCTGGTGCTGGCGCGGGACGTGTCGATCATCACCCATGACGACGCGCTCAGCTATCTCGAGAACGGCGATGACGTTCCGATCTTCACCGCCTTACGGTCGTCTGTCCGCTATGCCGGCGGTGAGGCCGCCGAAATGCTGCTGTCTCTGATCGCGTCACCCAAACATGCTCCGAAATCGCGCCTTCTTGAGGCGGAACTCATCATAGGCCGGTCAACGGGACCCGCCTCAACCTAAGGGACATCTTCGATGTTGAGCTTCACACGGCAGGACTTTCCTGACGATTTTCTCTTTGGCACCGCAACGTCCAGCTATCAGATCGAAGGTCACGCCTTCGGCGGCGCGGGCAAAACCCACTGGGACACCTTCGCGGCCACCCCCGGAAACGTGGTGCGTGCCGAAAACGGCGACCTTGCCTGTGACCATTACCACCGGTTCGAAGAGGACCTTGATCTGGTCAAGGCCGCAGGCCTCGACGCCTATCGCTTTTCGACAAGCTGGGCGCGGGTCATGCCGGACGGGCGCGGTGCGCCCAATCCCGAAGGTCTGGATTTCTACGACCGGTTGACGGACGCGATGCTCGAACGCGGCCTGAAACCCTGTGCCACGCTCTATCACTGGGAACTGCCTGTGGCGCTTGCGGATCTGGGCGGCTGGCGCAATCCGGATCTGCCCAAGTGGTTCGGCGATTTCGCCGAGGTCATCATGGGCCGGATCGGCGACCGCATGTTCTCGGTCGCACCGATCAACGAGCCGTGGTGCGTGGGCTGGCTGTCGCATTTCCTTGGCCACCACGCACCGGGTTTGCGCGACATCCGCGCGACGGCCCACGCGATGCACCATGTGTTGAAGGCGCATGGCACGGCCATTCAGGTGATGCGCGGGTTGGGCATGGGAAACCTTGGCGGTGTGTTCAACATGGAATGGGCCACACCTGCCGACGACAGCGCAGAAGCGCAGCAGGCGGCGGCTTTGTATGACGGCTACTACAACCACTTCTTCATGTCGGGTGTGTTCAAGGGGGAATACCCCGCAAATGTGATGGAAGGGTTGGAGCCTCATATGCCCAAGGGCTGGCAGGAGGATTTCGGCATCATCCAGGCCCCGCTCGACTGGTGCGGGATCAACTACTACACCCGCAAGATCATCGCGCCGGACGACGGGGCATGGCCCAGCCACCACGAGGTTGAAGGCCCGTTGCCCAAGACCTTCATGGATTGGGAGATCTATCCGGATGGCCTCTACAATTTCCTGACCCGCACCGCACGCGAATATACTGGCGACCTGCCGCTTTATGTGACCGAAAACGGGATGGCGGCACCGGATGTGATCGAAAACGGCGTGGTCGATGACCCACACCGCATCGACTACCTCAACCAGCATGTCGCAGCGGTACAGCGCGCCTTGGCCGATGGCGCGCCGGTGAAGGGCTATTTCATCTGGTCCCTGATGGACAATTACGAATGGTCGCTCGGGTACGAAAAACGCTTTGGCCTTGTCCATGTGGATTTCGACACACTGGACCGGACGCCAAAATCCTCTTATCACGCGCTGACTTCCGCGTTGATCAGGACCTGACATGACCGAGACCACACCCGTCACAGCATTGGTCGCCGATCTCGGCGGCACCAACACCCGTGTTGCCCTGACCGATGGCGGCGCAGTCAGAACCGACACCATCAAGCGTTTCCGCAACGCTGAACATCCCGATCTTCTGTCGGTCCTCCGCGCGTATCTTGCGGATCAGACGGTGGTTCCGGATTGCGCCTGCGTTGCGATGGCGGGTCCGGTGCGCGACGGGGTTGGGGAACTGACCAACCTGAGCTGGACCGTGGACCGCGACTCGGTTGCCGACGCCACCGGTGCCAAGACCGTTGCCGTTCTGAACGACCTTCAGGCACAGGGGCACGCGCTTGATCTTCTCAAGCCGGAGGTTCTGCAAACCATCCTTCCCGGACAGAAAACAGGCCCGAAGGCGGCACGGCTTGTTATCGGGATCGGCACCGGCATGAACGCGGCGGCGGTGTACCGCCTCGGGGACCGCACGCTTGTCCCCCCGTCCGAGGCAGGCCACGTTTCCCTGCCCGCGCAGAACGCGGACGAGTTGCGCCTGCTCGACTGGATCGCGAAAAAGCATGGAACGCCGGGTCTTGAGGACATTCTGTCCGGACGCGGGTTCGAGCGGGTTTATGAATGGCTGTGCTCCGAAGCCGGAGTCGATGCGCCTCTGGATGCAAGCGGGATCATGCAGGCGGTCAATGACGGCTCCAGCAAGATCGCGGAAGAGGCAGCGCGCATGTTCGTCCGGATGATGGGGCGCGCGGCAGGCAATCTGGCACTGGTGCACCTGCCCTTCGGCGGCATTTACCTGATCGGTGGCGTGGCGCGCCACTTCGCCCCACATCTGGAGCGCCTGGGCTTCCGTGAGGCGTTCCACGACAAGGGCCGGTTCTCGGAATTCATGGAACAGTTCCCGGTGCATCTTGTCGAGGACGACTACGCCGCCCTGACTGGTTCGGCGGCGCATCTGATGGAGCTGATGGATTAAGCCTTCAGCGCCCGTATCACGCCAGCCGGACCAAGGACTTTTCCTGCAATCTCAACGTCGTGCGGGTTGTGGTTGAACCAAAACCGTTCTGCGCCCGTGTCGCGCAGGCGGACCCCCATCGGCAGGGTGATGGTGTCTACTTCGGCCCGGTCGCAGAGATATTTTACCAAACGGTCAAAAAACACGTCGTCCCCCCAGCCCCCGCAATAGGTCGTGCTGCCGGAGCGCATCGCGACAGACATCCCGTGTTCTGTCGCAAAGACCGTCTCGGCCCCGCCTTCCAGATGCTCGAACCAGTTCTTCACCGCCCCGCCCTCGGCCACCAGGATCGGCATGTCCGGGCGCAGGGTTTCGAGCCGCGACACGGTCACATCCAGCCCCGGCCATGCGGGTGGGAGCGGCACGGGGATGGTGAAGTCACCATCTCGGGCGGCCGATCGTGGTCCGATCAGGACCTCGGCATCACATTCTGAAAGTGCAGACTTCAGGTCATCGGGCATGGTCATCATGCCGGGTGCGGCCACCACACGGTATCCGGTGAAGTCGCGCTGCGTCGGCGGCAGGATGTCGATGGTCACACCCGCCCGCCGGAACGCACGGTAGAGGTCGAAGACCAGACCGAAATAATCCAACCCCTGCCCCTGCGGCTGCACCTCCCACGCCCATGCCGCGTCGTAGTCGAAGATCAGCGCGACGAGCGCTTGCGTGATCGACACATCCGGGGCGTCGGTCAGTTCGTGTGCCACCTGCTCCGCCTCTATATAGCCCGGCGCGATCACGCTGTCGGGGCGCAAGAGGCCCGCATGCAACTGTTCCTGCGCAAAGGGGGCCTGACGCCAGCGGAAGTAACACACCGCTTCGGCCCCGTGGGCAAACGCCTCCCACGTCCAGAGGCGGACCATGCCCGGCAACGGTGCCGGGTTGTAGGGTGCCCAGTTCACCGGGCCGGGTTGCTGCTCCATGACCCACCAGCGGCCTTTGCCTACCGCGCGGTAAAGATCGTGGTGAAACGCCTGAAAGTCCGGATCGCCCTGACGGGCATAGTGGCGCTGGTTCTCTGGCGACGCGCCCACACGGTCTTCGAGGAAGCCCAGCGGGTAGCTGTCCCATGTGGCGATTTCGAGGTCTTCGCCAACCGCGAAATGATCGAAATCGGTGATCCGACCCATGTAATTGTGCGAAATCGGCGCATCCGAGTACTTTCGGATGATCTCCACCTGCACACGATTGAAGCGCACCACCTGATCGGAAGAGAACCGTCGGAACGCCTGCACATGCGCGGGGTTCGGCTCGGTCACGGTCAGGTTGGGCAGGTCAATCTGGTCGAAATCGTCATACTCCATCGACCAGAACACATTGCCCCACGCGGCGTTCAGGGCGTCAATGTCGCCATCATTGCCCTGCCCCGGATAGCGTGCGCGCAGCCAGCCCCGGAACGCCTGACGGGCGGCGTTGGAGTAGGACAGGATCGTGTCGTGGCAGCCGTATTCATTGTCCGTCTGCCACGCCGCGACATGCGGGTTGCTGCCGTAGCGCTTGGCGACCTCGGTGACGATGCGGCGGCATTCGTCAAGATAGCCCTCGTGGCTGAAGCAGTAGTGACGGCGCGAGCCGAACCCGCGCGGGTTGCCCTGCGCATCAACCGCGAACATGTCGGGATGCTTGTCACAGACCCAGCGTGGCGGTGTGGCGGTTGGCGTGCCCAGAACGACCTTGAGGCCCGCTGCGCCCAAGACGTCGATCGCTTGGTCCAGCCAGTCCCACCGGAAATCGCCTTGTGCCGGTTCGATCCGGGACCATGCGAATTCGCCGATGCGGACCCAGGTGAGGCCAAGGGCGGCCATGCGGGCGGCGTCTTCCTCCCAGATCGCGCGCGGCCAATGTTCGGGGTAATAGCAGGTGCCGAGCGTGCGTTTCATAGGATGACTTGGTGTTCTTTCTGGCCTGTGGTGCCGGAGGGTATGGCAAAAGTCTTGCCGTCATTTTCACCAGCGGGGTCGAGCCCGTCAGCGGCGGTGGTGACGTAGAGCGTGGTCAGATCCGGACCGCCAAAGGCCGGACAACTGGCCTGCACGCCGGGCACGGCAATGGCGCGGATCAACGCGCCATCGGGGCCGTAGCAGGCCACCCGCGCGGCGCCCCACTGCGCGACCCAAAGGTTGCCCTCGGCATCGACGACCGCGCCATCGGGGTTCAGCTCAGCAGCGGTCAGATCGGTGAACAGTGTCGGCTTGCCATCCGGGTAGCCGTCTTCGTCCAGAGCCACCTTCAGTATCTTGCGCTTGCGCGTGTCTGTGTAAAAGGCATGGCTGCGATCCGGCGCAAAGCAGATCGCATTGGAGATGGTGATCCTGTCGAACAGCTTGGTCAGCGTGCCGTCATGGTAGCGGTAGATCGCCCCCGCCCCCGGTTCGGCGTTCTTGCCCATGGTCCCGATCCAAAACCCGCCCCACGGGTCGGCGCGGCCATCGTTGGACCGGGTGATCGGATTGTCGGCCTCCAGCGGGTGAAGGAAGGTGCTTTCGCCGGTCTCGGTCTCGAAGACCGACAGCGACGTTTCGCTGGCGATGAGCAGAACGCCGGTGTCGATCCAGCCGGCGGCAGAGACATGTTCATCGAAGTCCCAGCTTTGTTCATCGGTCCCGTCGCTGCGGTAAAGCGTCTTGCCGATGATGTCGAACCAGTACAGCACCTGCTCCTCCGGGTGCCAGAGCGGGCCTTCACCAAGGGTGCAGACAGTATTGCTGAAGATATTGGCCATCAGGACATCACCGCGTCATAGGCCGCGACAATCTCTGCCGCGCGGGTTTTTATCTCGGCAACAGATGCGCCGGGTTTGTAGAGCGCGGAGCCGATACCGAACCCATTCACACCCGCCGCGCGCCAGTCGGCAAAGTTCGACGGGCCTGCACCGCCCACGGCAAACGTTTCGGTGCCAGGCGGCAGGACGGCCTTGATCGCCTTCAATCCCTCCGGCCCGATCAGAGAGGCGGGAAAGAGCTTCAACCCATCCGCCCCATTGCGCAGCGCGGTGAAGCATTCGGTGGGCGTCATCACGCCGGGATAGCTTTTCATGCCCGCCTGTTTTGTCGCCACGATCACACGCGGGTTGCAGTCGGGCGACACGACCATCCCCGCGCCGATCTGATGCAGGCGCTGCACATCGTCCGGGTTCAGGACAGTGCCCGCACCGATCAGAGCGGTCTGGCCGAACGCGTCGACCATCTGCTTGATCGACGAGAACGGATCCGGCGAATTGAGCGGCACTTCGATGGAGGTGATGCCTGCGTCGATCAGTGCTTCGGTGATCGGTACGGCCTCATCCGGGGCGATCCCGCGCAGGATGGCGATGATCTTGCGGGTCATTGCGTGGTCTCCCTGAGCGCCGCGTAGGCCGCTTTGAGCCCTTCCAGTGTCATGCGTTCGGCATCGGTGCGTTCGACCGGCAGGCCCTGAGCGCCCAAAGCATCAGCGTAGGCCTTGCACAGTTTATCATCGCCAATAAGCGCCACATGCTGGCCCAGCCAATAGGGCCGCGCGGCGGCGAGTTCGGCACCGATCAGCAGACCGGACAGGCGCGTGCGCGCCTGATCTGCATGAAGATTGTTCAGCAAGCCCTCGGCCCGTATGGAAAAAAGCCGCGCGGCAAGATCGGATGTGTTCGACATGGCCGTGGAGATGGCATCGGCAAAGGCCGTGGCGTCCCAGCCGTCGCCGGACGCCGTGTGGCGCAGGACAGACTGCTGCGACAGGAGCGCAAACATCTCTCCGGTCATGAAGGTGCGGAAGCTGACAATCTCGCCCGCGCTGATATGCACCCATTTGGTATGGGTGCCCGGAAGGCAGATCACACCGTCGAATTTCGGATTGAGCGCGAGGAATCCGGCGATCTGGGTTTCCTCGCCGCGCATCACGTCGGCGGGATTGGTCTGCTTGACGCCGGGCAGGATGTGAACTGACAGGCGCGGCTCTCTTGTTGGTACATGGGTCGCCCGGTCGATCCCGGGCGGGGTGCAGGGGGCGGCCACATATTTTGCCTCGGCCCAGCCCTGGCGCGATCCGGCCATGCCGCAAACGATCACAGGCGTTTTGCCGGTGCCGAGCAGGTCCCCGGCCAGATCGAGCAGCGCAGGCTCGAACCCGTCGCGCGAGAGCGTCCCCATCCCGGCATCATTGCCGCGACGGGTCTGCACTGTACCACTCTGGGTCATCGCCCAGACGCGCAGGTGAGATGTCCCCCAGTCAACTGCGAGCCAATCCGTCATGCTGCCACCGTCACGACACCGCCGTCCACGGCCAGCGTCTGGCCCGTCATCATGCGGCTGGTGTTGGAGGCGAGGAACAGCGTGGCATCGACCACGTCCTGTTCGACGAGGTGTTCCTTGAGGCATTGCTTGTCGAGATGCGCGGCAAGAGATGCGGGGTCGGCCCAGAGCTCTTTCTGCTTGTCGGTCAGCACCCAGCCGGGCGCCAGGGCGTTCAGACGGATGTTGTCTGGCCCGAATTCCCGCGCAAGGCTGCGCGTCATGCCCGTGATGCCTGCGTTCGATGTGGTGTAGGCGATGTAGCCTGCGTTTCCCATCATGTAGCTGATGGAGCTGAAGTTGACGATTGCGCCGCCACCCGCCGCTTTCATGCCGGGGATCACAGCCTGACAGGCAAAGAAATAGGCGTCGAGGTTGATCGAGGTGGACCAGTCCCAGAACTCCTGATCGACATCGAGCGCGCTGTGGCGTTTGTCGTTGGCGGCGTTGTTCACCAGCACGGTGATCGGGCCATGCGCCTCAGCCGCCTGTCCGATGGCAGATTGCAAGGCGGCGGTGTCGGTGATGTTGCATGGGATGAAGAGCGGTGCTGCACCGTGCTTGGCCGCCATCTCGGCCACGAAACCGGACGCGTCTGAACGCCCGACAAAGGCCACCTTCGCGCCCTGCCCCAGAAACCCGTCTGTCAAGGCCGCCCCAATGCCGGAGCCGCCGCCCGTGATGAAAACGGACGCATCCTTGAGATCGTGGAATGTCGCGTAGGTGGTCATTCAGGCGGCTTTCTTCAGTCGTGCAAATTCGGGGAGCATGTCGCCATGCGCAGCCAAGAGATCGGTCACAAGGCTGCGGATCTGGCGGAGGTCCAGTTCGGCGGCGGTGTGCGGATCCATCATGGCGGCGTGGTAGACATGTTCGATGTCTTCGTCCACCAGCGCGCGGACCACAAGCTCCTGCACATTGATCTGAGTGCGCATCAGCGCGACCAGTTGCGGCGGGATGTCATCGATCACCGTGGGCTGGATTCCGTTTGCATCCACCATGCAGGGCACCTCGACCGCAGCCCCGCTTGGCAGTTGCGGCGCCTGACCCCGGTTCGACAGGTTGCCATAGATCGTGTAGGGCTGGTTGGTGACCATCGCGTTCATGATCTCGGCCGCGAATTCGTGGCTTTTCCTGAAGTCGATCTGATCCGCCGTGCGGTAGGCTTTCGCCTGATCAGCCCAGTCCGCCATCTGTTCGATGCAACGCTTGGGGTATTCGTCCAGTGGCACGCTGAAGGCGTCGATCAAATCCTCGCGGCCCGACTTGATGAACCACGGGACATATTCGGCCAGATGTTCAGAGCTTTCGGTGCAGAAATAGCCCAGATGTTCCATCACCTCGTAGCGAACCTTGTTGGCGCAGCGCGGCATCAACAGCGGCGGTTTGGGCAGGCTGCCCACGCGATAACCTTCCCGCAGCGCCGGATAGAGCGATTTGCCCTTGTGCGTCAGGTCAAGAAAGAAGGCCACGTGGTTCACACCAGCGACCCGGTAGCGGATCTCGCCTTTCGGCAGATCGAGATCATGCGCCAGTTCTTCAACCGTGTTCTGCACCGAATGGCACAAGCCCACCTGCTTCACACCCGGATAGCTTTCGGCAATCGCCCAGGTGTTGATCGCCATCGGATTCACGTATTGCAGTAGCGTCGCATCGGGGCACAGCTCTGCCATGTCGGCGGCGACGCGCCAGAGGTGCGGAACGGTGCGCAGGCCGCGCATGATGCCGCCGACACCCAATGTGTCACCGATGGTCTGACGCAACCCATACTGCTTGGGGATGTCGAAATCGATCACGGTCGATGGCTCGTAGCCGCCGATCTGAAACGCGGTGACGACGAAATCCGCCCCGGCCAATGCGCGGCGCTGGTCCGTCGTGGTCTCCACCTGCGCAGACCGCCCGGACGCCGCAATCAGCTTACGCGCCACCAGCGCGGATTCCTCCAAACGCTGCTCATTGATATCCATCAGCGCAAAGGTGGCCCCCTCCAGCGCCGGAAAGTGGAGAACGTCACCCACGATATTCTTCATGAAAATCGTCGAGCCTGCGCCGATAAAGGCGATGCGTGTCATGGTCTGTGGTCCTTATTTCACCGCGCCCAGTGTCAGGCCTGCGATAAAGTGTTTCTGCATGAGGAAGAACATCAGCACCGGCGGCAGAGCCGCGACGATACTGCCCGCGCTCATCAGATGATAAGCAGCGCGGTATTGTGCGTTGAAGCTGGTGATGCCAGCGGTGACGGGCTGTGCATCCGGCCCCTGGGTCAGGACGATGGCCCAGAAATAATCGTTCCAGATGAAGGTGAAGATCAGCACCGCCAGCGCCGCCAGCGCGGGTTTCATCAAAGGCAGCACCACAAACCAGAAGATCCGCCATTCGGCAACGCCTTCGACCCGCGCCGCCTCGATCAGCGGGAACGGCAGCGCGCGGATGAAGTTGCGCATGAAGAGCGTGCAGAACCCGGTCTGGAACGCGATGTGAAACAGCACGAGGCCCGTCTTGGTGTTGTAGAGTCCCATGTCGAGCGTCAGGTCGCGCACTGGCACCATCAGGATCTGGAACGGCACGAAATTGCCCGCGACGAACATGAAGAACACCCAGATGTTCGACCGGAATTTGTAGATCCCCAGCGCAAACCCCGCCATGGCCGACAGTGCGACCGCTCCGATCACGGTGGGGACGGTGATCAAGACCGAGTTCAGCATGTACCGCGGCATGTCAGAATTGAAAAAGACCTGCCCATAATTGTTGAACAGCTCGAACGACCCCGGCATGCCCCAGTAATTGCCTTGCGTGAAATCGGACGCGGGCTTGATCGAAAAAACAGCCACGGCGATCAGCGGCAAGAGCCAAAGGATCAGAGATATTGGCAACAGAGTCTTGTAGGCGGTCTGCGCGGGTGCGCTGGCCTGTTGAATGGGACGCGGAAACATCAGAGCACCCCCCCTTCATTAAACGACGGCATGTTCTTCATCTTGCCCGATAAACTCCCGCCGGAGGCTCCCGTCAGTTTCCACATGTTCACCGTCCTCCCCGCTCTTCGCGGTACATCGACCAGAGGAAATACGCGATGAAGACCAGCATGATAAGGAAGAGCACCACCGCGATTGCTGCGCCATAGCCCATGCGGAAGCCGTATTCCGACAGCGCCTTTTCGAACATGTAGAACGAAAGAACCCGGGTCTGCCCGAACGGGCCGCCATTGGTCATGATCGAAATCAGGTCAAAGGACCGCAACGCGCCGATGATCGTCACAACGAAGGCGATAAAGGTTGCCGGTTTGAGCTGCGGGATGATGACGTACCAGAGCATCTTCCAGCCCTTCGCGCCATCGAGCCTCGCTGCCTCGACCTGCTCTGGATCCACGGCGTTGAGGCCGGTCAGATACAGGATCATGCAA
Organism: Marivita geojedonensis; assembly: GCF_002115805.1. GTDB lineage: Bacteria > Pseudomonadota > Alphaproteobacteria > Rhodobacterales > Rhodobacteraceae > Marivita > Marivita geojedonensis. The sequence goes on from NZ_JFKC01000014.1 coordinate 86,580, forward strand.
TAGGCCGTCTGCGGCCAGAGACCGGCGGCAATGATGCCATAGGTCGCCCATGTTGGATCACCCAGCACATTGACCGGGCCGAGGCCGACCAATCTCAGCATGTTCGACAGCAGACCTTCGTTGGGCAGGTAGAACCACGCGAAGACAAGCCCGACAACGACCTGCGACAGAACAAAAGGGAAGAAAAACAAAGACTTGTAAATGCGAATCCCCGTGACCGTCTGGTTCAGGAACAGCGCGATGAAAAGCCCCGCCGGGATCGCCAACAGGTAGAAGATCAGCCATTTCAGGTTGTTCCAGAGCGAAACCTCGAACGCGCTGTCATCCATCAGTTCGGCATAGTTCTCCATGCCGATGAACCGCGCCACGCCCAGACCATCCCAGTCGTAGAGCGAAATCGAAAAGCTCTGGAAGATCGGAATGATGACATAGACCGCGAAAAACAGGATGGCAGGCGCCAGGAAGAGCCACGGCGTCACCGCGATCTCGTTGCGCTTGTACCAGCCGCGCTTCGGCGTTTCAGTGTCGGGAAGGGCTGTGACGGTCATGGTCGGGTCTCCTCCACACGGGCCATGCGGAAGCCGCGCGCGGCTTGCGGATGGGCCGTCATGGGCCGGGACTGTCCCGGCCCAGACGAGATCATATTACTTGTAGACGCGCTCGCGCACCTTCTCGAGACGGTTCAGGATGTCATCGAGGTTGTCCGGGAACACCATGAATTCCTGGAAGCCCTGCATCGCTTCGGCTGCCATTTCCGCCGGGTAGTCACGATCAAAGAACTGCGCCACGCCGCCCGGGCTGTTGGAGGACAGCATCGCAAAGCCCTGCTCGAGGAATTTGTCGTCGTCGATCGACGCGGACGCGTTCACCGGAAGCTGGCCGAGGTTCTGACCGTTGTTGATGACGGTCTGTTCATCCGCCGACACCACGAAGCGCAGGAATTCCCGTGCCGCTTCCTTGTTGTTGGCATTGGCCGGGATGTGGAACGTGTCGGTCGGCGCGTCTTCTGCCATGGCCACACCTTCGGTGATCGCTGGGAACTGGTAGAAGTCGAGCTGATCGTCGGTCAGACCTGCTTCGCGCAGCGGTGCCACGGCGAAGTTGCCCATAAGGTATGCGGCCGCATCGCCGTTCACCATAAAGGGCAGCGCTTCCTGCCAGGAATAGTTCTGGTGGTTGTCGACATAGGCGCCCATGTCGATCAGCTCGCGCCAGTTGGCGAAGGTTTCGCGCACGCGGTCATCGGTCCACGCCACATCACCAGCGGCCATTTCCATATGGAAATCATAGCCATGTGTGCGCAGGTTCAGATAGTCGAACCAGCCGCCAGCGGTCCAGAGGAACTTGGTGCCGATGGTGTAGCACTTCACACCATTGTCGAGCAGCGTCTGGCAGTTGGATTTCATCTCGTCGAAATTGGTCGGCTCGCTCAGACCGTACTGATCGTAGAGGTCTTTGCGGTAGTAGATGCCCCACTGGTAGTAAGTATAGGGCACGCCCCACTGCTTGCCGTCGATGGTCATCGCGCCTTTAGTCGAGGCGAGGTTGTCGGCAATTTCGGGCTCGGCCCAGAGGTCGGAAACGTCTTCGAACAGACCTGCCTCGACATAGGGGCGCATACGGTTGGCCGCGTACCATGTCGCCACATCCGGCGCATCGGCGGTCAGGAAGTTACGGATTTGGGTCTTGTAGGCTTCACGGTCGATCACCGTGGTTTCGATGTTCAGGTCCGGATGCATCTCCTGGAAGCGGCCAATCATCGCTTCCATCGTTGCGCGCGGTGCCGGGTTCGAAGTGTCGAGGAAAATCTTCAGATCGCCGCTCAGCGAATGACTTCCTGCAAATGCCGTCGAGGCTGCAAGTGCAGCCGTCAGCGCCAGTGCCGACGCTTTCAATGTGGAACGCATGGTGTCCTCCCTTATGCTCCCAAATCTGGTGCAAGATTGGTTTCATTATTTGAAACCTTGTTTTGCATATTGAAATCATAACAGCGACTCGCCTATGCTTGTCAACAGCCGACCGGACGCGACCGGAGGTTAAGGGAGGAAATTCGCGAAGATGGCACCGGCCGAACGAAACGACGGAACCGTGGGCAAGGCTCTTGCCGTGCTGGATCAGATCGCGTCTTACGGGCGCCCTGTCCGGTTCGGCGAACTCCTCGCAGACTCGGACCTGCCCAAGGCGACCTTATACCGGTTTGTGCAGACGCTGACCAATCAGGGCATGCTGCAATACGATCCGGAGCGGCAGACCTACGCACCGGGCTTAAGGCTGGTCCGTTTGGCCCATGCCGCATGGGCGCAGTCATCCCTTGCCCCGGTTGCGCGGCCTCATGTCGATGCATTGAGCGCCGAGACCGGGGAAACCGTGCACCTTGCGCAGCTTGATCATGCGCAGGTGCTTTATGTCGACAAGCGCAACGCACGCGATCCGGTGGAAATGTTCAGCCAGGCCGGAAAGGTTGGGCCCGCATACTGCACGGGTGTCGGCAAGGCGATGCTGGCGTTTCTGCCCGACGCCGAATTGCAGACCGCTCTCGCCCAGCAAAGCTGGCACCGCTTTACCGCGACGACCCACGGCTCCCCCGAAAGTCTCCGCGCGGAACTGGCTGAGATCCGCGCCGACGGGTTGAGCTTTGACCGCGAGGAACACGAGACGGGGATCGTCTGCGTCGCCGTGCCGATTCTCAACTCTCAGGCACGCCCGCTTGGGGCGTTGTCGGTCACCGGAACGACCCGACGCACCGATCTCGATACTCTGCGCGGTCTGGGCCCGCGCCTCAAACTGGCGGCCGCTGCAATTGCACGCGATGCGGAAAGCTGGCTTTTCCCGCGCTCGGCAGCCCCCGCCCCCACCTTAAACAACGGAGAGACGATCCATGTCCGGAGTGACACTTGAATCCGTCATAAAGCGCTATGGCCAAACGCAGGTCATCCATGGGGTCGATCTTGATGTGCAGGACGGGGAGTTCTGCGTGTTCGTCGGCCCGTCCGGCTGCGGCAAGTCCACCCTTCTGCGGATGGTCGCCGGGCTGGAGGAAACCACCGAAGGTACGATCCGGATCGGCGGACGCGACGTGACGCGGCTCGATCCTTCGGATCGCGGCGTGTCGATGGTGTTCCAGACCTATGCGCTCTACCCGCACATGACGGTCGAGGAAAACATGGGATTTGGCCTGAAGATGACCGGTCATGCGGCGAAGGACATCAAGGAAAAAGTCGCCGAGGCCAGCCGTATCCTGAAACTTGACGACTATCTGAAGCGTAAACCAAAGGCGCTGTCAGGCGGTCAACGCCAACGTGTGGCCATCGGGCGCGCCATTGTGCGTGGACCGGAGGTGTTCCTGTTCGACGAACCTCTCTCCAACCTCGATGCGGAACTGCGGGTCGAGATGCGGGTAGAAATCGCCCGCCTGCACAAGGAAATCGGCGCAACGATGATTTACGTGACCCACGATCAGGTCGAGGCGATGACGCTGGCCGACAAGATCGTGGTGCTCCGCGCGGGACGGATCGAACAGGTCGGCGCACCGATGGAGCTTTACCGCGATCCCGACAATCGATTTGTTGCAGGGTTCATCGGATCTCCCTCCATGAATTTCATCAGAGGCCGTGTTCAAGGTGGCGAGGTCGTATCGGACGGTCTTGTTCACAGCGTGTCCAAGACAGCCTCGGCTCAGGAGGGACAGGAGGTTCTCATCGGTCTGCGGCCCGAACACCTCGAGCTCAGGCCGGGCAGCTCGCACCGCGTTGACCTGACCGAGAGCCTTGGCGGTGTGTCCTATGCGCATCTGATCGGCCCGGATGGAGAAAAGATCATCGTCGAAGAACGTGGCGATCACCGGTCGTCCGACGGAGACATGGTCGATCTCGTGGTCGATCCCGATCACATGTTCCTCTTCGACGCCAAAACCGAAGCGCGTTTGCGGTAACATGTGCTATTCTCCGAACACCCATCGGAGGGATATCCCATGCCCGCATCGACAACGCTGCTTGTTGGAACAACCAAAGGGTTGTTCCTGCTGAAGAGCGACCCGGACCGCCAGTCCTGGACACAACAAGGGCCGCTTTGCGATCTGTGGCCCATCAACCATGCCGCAGGTGATGGAGACTCCGGACGCATCTGGGCCGGAGGTGGCAGCGGGTGGCACGGTGCCGGTGTCTGGGCATTGGATGACAGCGGCGCGTCTTGGCATCTGACAAAGCTGGCCAATGGAGAGGCGGACGCGTGGGCGCGCAACAATCCCGAAGAAGCCGCGATCTTCGGTCTGACAGATCCCGGGGACGGACCCTTCGACGGCGAAATCGATGCGATCTGGTCGCTGTGTTTTGCACACGACCGGCTCTATGCCGGGTCCAAACCCGCGAACCTGTATCAAAGCAATGATAACGGACGCAGTTGGACACGGTTCACCGGTCTCGCAGAGTTTCCGGAACGCGATCAGTGGCAGCCAGGCGCGGTTGGACTGACCCTTCACACGATTGTGCCGCATCCGGACGACCCGGAACGTCTGTGGATCGGAATTTCGGCGGCGGGCGTCTTTGCGACCGAAAACGGCGGGCAAAGCTGGGAGCGCCGGGTGCGCCGGGACAATAGCACTCCGGCCACACCGTCACAGCATCCCGCCGCAGGCAGCGACACCGAGATCGGTGGTTGCGTTCACAACATGCAGCTTGTGCAGGCCGGCGACGGTGTCCGCCTGTATCAACAGAACCACCATGGTGTGTACCGAAGCTCAGACGGGGCGCGAAGTTGGCAGAACATCACTGAGGGTCTGCCATCCATCTTCGGGTTTCCCATCGCCGTTCATCCACATGATCCAGACATGGTCTGGACCTTTCCGCTGAACGGAGACACGCGGGGGCGCTATCCGATCGATGGCTCCGCTGCTGTCTGGAAATCGTCCGATGGCGGGATGAACTGGATCCCGCAACAGTCTGGTTTACCAACAGAAAACTGCTTTTTCACAGTCTTGCGTCAAGCCATGTCAGTGGATCGGCACGATACGCCAGCTGTCTTTTTCGGCACCAATTCCGGGTCGGTTTTCGCGTCACTGGATGAAGGTGAGAGCTGGTCCGAAATCGCTGCACACCTGCCAACGGTGCTCTGCGTCGAAGCCGTCACCCACCACGGGTGACAATCAATTGAGAGGTATGGACACCCGGAACTGTACCGTTTCGATCCCGGGATTTTCATCATAGATTCCGGCATTCGACCGGTGATCGTAGCTCAGCGCCATGCGCCATCCTTTGGAGGTCTCGTAGCCCAGTTCGATACCCGACCGGAACTCAATCGGCCCACCCAGATCGAACCCGCCATTGTCGAAATAAAGGCCGGGCATGGAATGCAGCTCGGCATATGCGCCGCTGCGGCCGAAGGAGATTGTGTAGGTGGAGCCAAATCCCATCCATGTTTCTCCGTTTTGACCAACCGACAAACCGGCGGCATTGCCAAACGGCCCGCGCTTATGGCCAAGATCATAGCGAAGATATACCTCACCCGCAGGATCGGCGCGACGCTCCAGAACCTCGCCCGCAGAGATCGAAAACCGCGGCGTGACCTCGGATTTCCCCAGACAGCCCGCCTCCGTCCCGCAATGGTTCATGCTCATGTCGGTCAGGCCAAGCACAAACAACAGGACTGCGAAGGTTCCGTCTGCCATATCATCCGCTCCAGTGAGGTAGAGTTGCGCTGTCCAAGACATCGGTCATTTCAGACAGGGAGTCCAGTGAAGCACCGCTGCGTGGACACAATTCACAAGAAATCGCCAGACAACAAAAAACCCCGCAGCGCGAAGCTCGGGGGTTGTAGAATTCTGTCATCC
>NZ_JFKC01000015.1 GCF_002115805.1 Marivita geojedonensis
GAGTCGGGGCCGCTGGTCCGCAAGCGGAAAATTCGGGAAATCGGCAAAAAACTTCAATTTTCGACTAAGTAATTGTTTTAATTGTTTTTATTTCCACTTAACTCTTGAAAGCCCAATCAAAAACCAACCTGTTCTCGGACTTCAGGCGAAGAATCTGCGCTTATCCACAAGCTTACCCCCACCTGCCTCTGCGTCACCCTCCAGACTCAGGCCGAGTCAGCGTCCCTTCCACACAGGATCGCGTTTTTCAGCAAAGGCCCGCGCACCTTCCTGCTGATCTTCTGACGCGTAAAGAACATCAACCGTTGCCAGCTGTCGTTTGGTGATACGGTTCATCATATCCTGAAACCCGGTATCCTCGGCTTCGCGCACGATCTCCTTGATCGCCGCATAAACAAGGGGAGGCCCGGACGCGAGAAGTGCGGCCATGCTGCGCGCCTCGGTCATGAGGGTGTCCGCAGGATGGATATGGTTCACGAAGCCCCAGCGCGCGGCTTCCTCGACATCCAGCCACCGTCCGGTCAGCAACATCTCCATCGCGATGTGATAGGGGATCCGCTTGGGCAGTTTCACACTGGCCGCATCGGCAACGGTCCCCGAGCGGATTTCCGGCAAGGCAAAGCTTGCGTGATCAGCCGCCAGAATGATGTCCGCGCTCAGGGCGAGTTCCAACCCACCACCGCAGCAGATTCCATTGACCGCTGCGATGACCGGTTTGTTCAGGTCGCGCAGCTCCTGAAGCCCACCGAACCCGCCAACACCGTAATCGCCATCCACAGCGTCACCGTCGGCCGCCGCCTTGAGATCCCAGCCCGGGCAGAAGAACTTGTCGCCTCCTCCGGTTATGATCGCCACACGCAGTTCCGGGTCGTCACGAAACGATCTGAACACCTCGCCCATGGCGCGGCTTGTCTGAAGGTCGATGGCATTCGCTTTGGGCCGGTTGAGCACCACTTCGAGGACATGACCGTCCCGTGTCACGTTTAAGGGGCTGTCCATCATGTCTCCTCTCGTATCAGCGCATCCGCCACAACCGCGCGGTTCGGTGTCACGATCAGTGGGTTGATTTCAATTTCGGCCACCCGTCCCTCCTGCGCAATGACATAGTTCTGAAGGGACATCACGGACTGGATGACGCTGTCGCGATCCGCACCGGCAGACCCACGATACCCGCGGAGCAGCGGCGCAATCCGAAGCGCATCGAGCGCCTGACCGACTTCAGCCTCCGTTACCGGGAGAAGGAGGGACTGCGTGTCCTGCCAAAGCTCGGTCAGGACACCCCCTGCCCCCAGGGTCAGAACATAACCATGTGCCGGATCGGCAATCACACCGACCAGAAGCTCTGCCACGCTGCCGGTGATCATCTCTTCTATATAGAAGCGCTCTTCCGACATCTGTTGCGCAGCGCTGCGGAGGGCTGCCTCATCTGACAGTCCCAGCACAACGCCACCCGAGTCGGACTTGTGCGCCAGACCCCGTGCTTTCAGCACCACCGGATAATGCCCGTCCGCTGCACGGCAGGCCTCATCGACCCCGTCAGCCTCTGCTCCGAACGGAATGTCCAGCCCGGCCTTCCGAAGCAGCGCCTTTGCAGCAGCCTCATCGCGCATCACCGTTTCACCATGCGCGCCCGGCAAAACCAGACTGCGCTCCGGATCGGGCGCAGAGCGGGAGTTATAGAGCGCTGCCAGTGCATCCAGCCCGGCTTCCAGCCCGTGGATCGGGAGGAGACCGGCCGCCATCAGCTTCAAGGACATGTCTTCAGGCATACAGTCCGGCAGAGACGCCAACAGCGCAATTCGCCGTCCCGTCTGTGCCCGGGCATGACGCGCTGCCGCTTCGACACAGTCCCATGCAGTCGTCCTGCATCGATCCGGTCTGGGATAGTCTACGACGATCACCGTCAGTTCGGCTGGTCCGTCGGCCATGATCGCATAGACCTGCCCCATCCTGTCCGCGTCGTCCCAGATGAATGTATGGTAATCAAGTGGATTGGCGCGGGTCACGAGCGGGCCAAGCACCGCTTCCAGCCTGGAGTCCTGCTCAGGCGTCAGCGGAGCAAAACCCAGCCCTCGCGCGGTGCCGCCGTCGGCCATCAGGCTGGCTTCTCCTCCGGAACAGGACAGCGACGCAATTGGTCCCGGATGCACCGCTCCGAACAGATGTGCATGTTTGAGTGCCTCAAGCATCGCCTCGATGCTCGGCACCCGCACGATGCCCAAGCGGGCAAACAGCGCCTCTGCCCCTGCATCGGACCCGGCCAATGATGCGGTATGCGACAGCGCGGCCACCTGTGCGGCCTCGGACCGCCCTGATTTCAGTGCAATGATGGGCTTGCCCAGCCTGTGCGCAGCCTGCGCGAGCGCCTGAAGGGCCGTCACGTCCCCGACGCCTTCGATATGCAGACCCAGCGCCGTGATGCGCGGATCCTCGATCAGATGCGCGGCCATCTCGGCCAAACCTGTCTGAGCCTGATTGCCCGCCGTCCCCAGAAAGGCGATGGGCAAACCACGCCGCTGCATCGAGAGATTCAGCGCAATGTTGGAGCTTTGCGTCAGGATCGCAACACCGCGGTCTACGGGGACAAGGCCGTGCACATCCGGCCAGAGCGCCACGCGGTCGAGCGCATTGACGAAGCCATAGCAATTCGGCCCGACGATGGCCATCTCCCCGGCCGCATTCAGCAACGCGGCGTTCAGCGCAGCCCCATCGCCTGTTTCGGCAAATCCGCTGGCGAAGCAGACTGCACCTCCGGCACCTATGGCCGACAGGTCCCGCAAACAGTCAATGCTGGCCGCACGGTTCACACCGATGAAGCAGGCGTCTGGCGCTGCCGGGATATCGCCAATGGTGCGGATTGCGCCTTCTGCAGTGGGGTGCACATGCCAGACCGGTCCGTCAAAACCGATGCGGTCGAGCGAACCCATCACCGACCTGCACCACGCACCGCCGCCGATCACGGCGACCGATGCGGGCCGGAACAGACGATCAAGCCCGCGCATCACGATGCGTCGACGCCTCGTGGCGTTTCCGTCAACGGAAACGCCTGGGGTTCCACCCCAGACCCCGAGGTATTTTGAGCCCAAAGAAGCATGGCGTCATGCCCCCAAAGGCCGCAGCAGATCGCGGCTGATGATGTGGCGCTGGATCTCGGATGTTCCGTCCCAGATCCGTTCGACCCGTGCATCGCGCCAGAAGCGTTCGATCGGATAGTCATCCATGAGCCCCATCCCACCGTGGATCTGCAGCGTCGCATCCGTCACCCGTGCCAGCATCTCGCTTGCGTAGAGCTTGGCGCTTGCGATCTCCCTGTTCGCAGGCAAACCCTGATCGAGCCGCCACGCCGCCGACAGGGTCAACCAGTCCGCCGCATCGATCTCGGTGATCATGTCGGCGATCTGAAAGCTGACGCCCTGAAACTTGCCGATCTGCTGACCGAACTGCTTGCGCTCGGCGGCGTAGGACAGCGCATGGTCGAACACCCGTCGCGCCCGGCCCACGCTCATCGTCGCAACGGTGATCCGCGTGGCATAAAGCCAGGTGTTCATCACCTCGAACCCGCCATCGACCGCGCCCAGCACCTGCGCATCGCTCAACCGGCAATCGTCGAATTCGAGGATGCAGTTCTTGTAGCCCCGATGGCTGACAGACCTGTACCCTTCCCGTACGGTGAACCCCGGATGCCCACGGTCGACAAGGAAACAGGTGATCCGCTTCTTCGGTCCCTTCGGGGTCTCATCAACGCCTGTCGCCACGAAGACGATGAAGAAATCCGCGTGGTCGGCGCCCGAGATGAAATGCTTGGTCCCATTCACCACCCAATCGCCGCCATCGCGCCGCGCAGTGCAGGACATGCCGCGCACATCCGATCCGGCCTCGGGTTCGGTCATGGCGAGCGCGTCCATCCGTTCCCCCCGGACCGCCGGGAGCAGGTAGCGGTCTTTCTGATCTCCTTCGCAGGCCATCAGGATGTTCTGCGGTCGCCCGAAGAAATGCGTCAGCGCCATCGACCCGCGCCCCAACTCGCGCTCGACCAGTGCGAAGTCGAGATGGCTGAGACCCGCACCACCCACCTCTTCCGGGAAGTTGCAGGCGTAGAACCCAAGGTCGATCACCTTGCGCTTGATCTCCTGTGCCACGTCATGCGGCACTTCACCTGTCCGCTCGACTTCCGCTTCATGCGGATAGATCTCGCGCTCCACGAACTCGCGCACGGTGGAGACGATCATCTCCTGTTCGTCTGACAGCCCGAAATTCATGCGCCCGCCTCCGCGTGATGTGCGGCAAGTGCCTCGACCGCCTCAAGAACCTGCGGCAAAGGCGGACAGGAGCGGCGCGTTTCCAAAGACACGTGCAGCAGGAACTGGACGCATGTCGCCAGCACCGCATCGTCCGACGCCCGGCACATCTCGTGCCAAAGCCGCAGCTTCTTGCCCTCGCCCCGCGTCACCCGCGTGGTCACATAGATGTCCTCACCCGCATGGGTTTCGTTCAGATATTTAACAGTCGTTTCAGCCGTGAAATAGCTGTTGCCCGCCTCCACATAGGCGCGATCCGCGCCGACATGGGTCATCAATTCCTCGGAGGCATCGCTGAAAAGCTGTCCGTACCGCCCCTCATTCATATGTCCGTTCATGTCGGTCCAGTCGACGGGCACCACCCGGCGCACCGTGACCAGCGGCACGTCATCCCCAAGTGGCCCGCGCAGCATCGCGTCGTGATCGAGGATCAGCTTGCCCGCAGCCGCCCCCTGCTGCTTCAAACCGCGCAGGATGGCGACAAGGTTGTTGTCGCGCAGCCGTTCGAGATCGCGAATGCCCATATGCCCGGATTGCTTGTCCGACTGACCTGCAATCAGGTCCACCAGCTCATCCGTGAACTCCGGCACATCGGTCAGCTTGGTCCAGGGCCATTGCAGGCACGGCCCGAACTGCGCCATGAAGTGCCGCATCCCGGCCTCGCCGCCCGCCACGCGATAGGTCTCGAACAGGCCCATTTGCGCCCACCGCAGCCCGAACCCGTAGCGGATCGCATTGTCGATTTCCTCGGTTGTGGCGATGCCGTCTTTGACCAGCCAAAGCGCCTCGCGCCAGACCGCCTCAAGGAACCGGTCGGCGATATGGGCGTCGATCTCGGCCCGGACGTGCAAGGGGTACATGCCGATGGCGGTCAGGATCTCTTTCGCCCGCGCCACGGTTTCAGGGGAGGTCACCGCACTTGGCACGAGTTCGGCCAAGGGAAGCAGGTAGACCGGGTTGAACGGATGCGCGACGACGATCTGACCGGGACGCGCCGCGCCATCCTGCAATTCCGACGGCTTGAACCCGGATGTCGATGACGCGAGCACCGCGCCTTCAGGGCAGGCCCCCTGAATTTCCGCAATCACCCGATGCTTGATGTCGAGCCGCTCCGGCACGCTTTCCTGTATCCAGTCCGCACCCGTCACCGCCTCGACCACTGACCCGACCAGCGTGATCTGCCCGCGCTTGGGCATGGGCGCTTCATAGAGCATCGGCAGCACGCGGCCCGCATTACCCATGACCTCGCCGATCTTCCGTTCCGCTTCGGGATCGGGGTCGAAGACACGCACCTCCCATCCCATCAGTGCAAACCGCGCGGCCCAGCCGCCGCCAATCACGCCACCGCCGATGATGGCCGCTACCTTGGTCATGGTGTCAAAGTCTCCGTATGTCCGTCGATGGCCAGGATCTGGCCGGAAATCCGTTTCGCCTGCGGCGAGGCGAGCCACGCCACCGTGTCCGCCACATCCTCAGCCGTTACCCAGGACCGCAGCGACACGCCTTTCACGTAAAGCGCGCGCACCTCGTCATGGGTCTTGCCCGAGGCCGCGGCCTCCATCGCCACCACCCGGTCCATCCGGTCGCCTTCGACAGCACCGGGGCAGATCGCGTTCACCCGCACGCCCGCGGGTCCAAGCTCCATCGCCAGCGTCTTCGTCAGGCCGACAATGCCCCATTTCGCCGTGGCGTAAGGCGAGCGCAGCGGATAGCCAAACTGACCGGCGGTCGAAGAGGTCAGGACGATCAACCCCTGCCCGGCCGCCCGCATCCGCCGCGCGGCCCAGCGACAAGTGAGGAAGGTGCCCGACAGGTTGACCTCTACACAGCGGTTCCAGTCCGCGAGGCTCAGGTCTTCGATCCGCCCCGCAGGCCCACCGACCCCGGCATTGGCGCAGACGACATCGACGTGATCCCATGCCGCGTCGATCCGGTCGAAGAACGCCTGCATCTCCGCCTCGTCCGTCACGTCTGCCATGCAGGCGATTGCGCCAGGATATGCCTCGGCAAACCCCGCCACTGCGTGCGGGTCAGCATCGCAGATCGCAACCCGGTCGCCCTCGGCCGTGAACCGTTCGGCCATCGCGCGCCCGAGACCGGACGCGCCGCCGGTGATCACGACATGCCTCACAGCCGCGCCACCACGGCTTGAGCCATCGCGGCCCCCATCGCATGATGCGCCGCCACGTCCCAATGGACTCCATCGACGGGCGACACGCTGACCACCGATCCGGCGTCAAAAAAGCCAACGCCCTGCCGGTCCGCCGCCGCCGCGATGAACCCGCTCAGACCCTGCTGCCGTGCCTCAGCCCCCGCGAAAACATCCTTCAACACGCCCGCTTCCAGAACGGGGACCGGCGACACCAGAAGAATGTCCTTCACCACCCCTTCGGCCCGCGTGGCAAGGATCAGACGTTCCAGCGACCGCGAGACCTCGAACGCTGTCACCGAAAACCGGTTCTTCAGGTCATTGGTCCCGAGCATCAGGACCATCAGGTCAATCGGTGCATGGCTTTGCAGGATCGCGGGCAGCACGGTCAAACCATTGCGCATACCGCCTTCCACCATATCGTCATGCACGGTTGTCCGGCCCGGCAGCCCTTCCGAGATTACCTGATGGCCCGGCCCAAGAGCCTTGGCCATCACATCCGGCCAGCGATCCCCCGTCGCGTGCCGCGCAAACGCGCCCAGCTTCTCAAGCGGGGTCGTGCCGTGGGTGTTGCTGTCGCCGTAACATAAGATAACCGACATAATACTCTCCCTAGGGGCAACGCTGCAGGGGGACGATCTCGACACCATCCCAGATCGACAGCCGTTTGTTATCCGGAGACAACAGGATCAATTGCTCCATCTCATAGCTGCTGCCTTCGCCTGTGCAGGACATATTGAGCACCCAAGCGCGGTCAGGTCCGACAGGCTCTGCGAAAATGATGTCACAGGAATTCTCGTAACCGAGCATTTCCGTATCGGCGAGGTAGATCGGAGCCGGTGTAACCGACCCGACGCGCGCGGCGTTTTCGCACCATGTCAGGTCAAAAGCCCAATACCCCGCCCATGGCGGGATTTCGGCCATGACCGGCCCAACCGCAGCACACAGCGCGATCACCAATGTGCCTATCGCCTTCATCTCGGCGCGCGCTTGGTCAGGCCCAACATGTCGCGCACGGCCTGTGGTCCCATCACCTTGGCCCCCATGCCTTCAACGATACCCACGGCCCGTTCAACCAGTTGGGCATTGGTGGCAAGCACGCCCTTGTCGAGCCACAGGTTGTCCTCCAGACCAACCCGCACATGACCGCCGGCAAGAACCGCCGCCGCCGCATAAGCCATCTGGTTCCGCCCCAATGAGAACGCGCTGAAGGTCCAATTGTCCGGTACGTTGTTCACCATCGCCATGAAGGTGTTGAGATCGTTCGGCGCCCCCCACGGAACCCCCATGCAAAGCTGCACGAGCGCGGGGTCTTCAAGGATGCCTTCCTTGACCAGTTCCTTGGCGAACCACAGGTGCCCGGTGTCGAACGCTTCGATCTCGGCCTTCACCCCGAGATCGGTCATCATCTTCCCCATCGCCCGCAACATGCCCGGCGTATTCGTCATCACGTAATCGGCTTCGGCAAAATTCATCGTACCGCAGTCGAGCGTGCAGATCTCCGGCAGACACTCCGCCACATGCGCCACCCGCTCTTCGGCCCCGACCATGTCGGTCCCGTTCGGATTCACCGGCAGCGGGCTTTCGGTTGAGCCAAAGGTGATGTCGCCACCCATGCCCGCCGTCAGGTTCAACACCACATCAACCTCGGCATCCCGAATGCGGTCCGTCACCTCGCGGTAGTATTCCAGCTTGCGAGACGGGGCTCCGGTTTCCGGGTCGCGGACATGACAATGCACAATCGCCGCCCCCGCCTTGGCCGCCGCGATGGCGCTTTCGGCGATCTCTTTCGGAGAGCGCGGCACATGCGGGCTGCGGTCTTGCGTGCCGCCCGATCCGGTTACGGCGCAGGTGATGAAGACCTCTTGGGTCATGGACAGCGGCATGGTGATCCTCCCTCGCGTTTCATCAGAGTTTGGCACTGGATTTTCGCTCAACCATGCGGATACGGTCAGCTTCATGCAAAACCCGCCAGATTCCTCTGCGGCGCGGTTGAAAATCGGGTTTCTGTTGATCGACCGGTTTTCCAACCTGTGCCTGTCCAACGCGCTCGAACCGTTACGCGCGGCCAACAGCTTTGCCGAAACACCGGTTTATTCATGGTCCTTCTACAGCCTTGACGGCGCACCGGTGCGCTCAAGCTCTGGAATGGCGGTTTTACCAAATGGTAAAATCAGTGACATGTCTCGCGCGGATCGCCTTTATGTCATTGCAAGTTATGGACATCTTGCCAACGACACCCCCGCCACCCGTCGCGCATTGCAACAGGCGGCACGGCGCTGTGGCGCGATGTTCGGGCTGGATGCGGGGGCGTGGCTGATGGCGTCGGCGGGACTGCTGGCGGGGCGACGGGCAACGGTGCACTGGGATCTGCTCGACGCGTTTTCCGAGCGGTTTCTCGATGTTGACGTGGAACAGGCGCTTTGGTTCGAGGATGGCGATGTGCTCACCTGTGCGGGGGCCAGTGCGACGCTTGCCCTGAGCCGCCACCTGATCGCGCGGGATGTCAGTCCGGCGATTGCGCTGGATGTGGACGCGCTGTTCACGCCGCCGGTGCGGAGCAACGCCCTGCCCTCGGTGCGCGACCCGCTTTTGACGCGCGCAACACGCATCATGCGGGAAAATATCGAAACGCCTCTGGGCATTGACGATCTGTCCTCCCGCCTGAACACCAGCCCGCGCACTCTCACCCGACGCTGTCAGGCCGTGTTGGGGATGACGCCGGGCCAGCTGTACCGGCATATCCGGCTGAGCGCGGCGCGGTCACTGGTGGAGGGATCGACGACGAGCATTGCCGAGATCGCGGTGCGGTGCGGCTATGAAGACCCAACCGCGCTCACCCGGGCGTTCCGGAAACGGTTTGGTGCCGCCCCACGGGCCTTTCGTGGCGAAACAGCCCCAAATCGGGCCTGAAAAGACCACATTCACAAGGCATTAACGCTTTCCGTGTCAGACCGCCTGGGGAGGCTTTATGCGACATTATCCTGACCTGCACAAAGCAGGTCATGCCGATCTGCGTCGGGAAAAACTGTTTGAACTGCACCGTCAGGAACGGTTGCAGACAGGTTCCGGGCGCGCCTATGGACAGCCTTAGGTTCAGCGGCCCGACGTGGCGCTGCAACTGCGTGAGCGCGCGAACCGGTCGCTTCGTACCATCGCGCCGGACGATCAGCCGCGGAAGCCGGTGGCGACGACGAATTTTTCCGAACTGTCAGAGCGCGAGGCCGGCGGCTTCACGTTCATGACCTTGGTAAAGCGCTGCTTCAGTAGTTTCTGAAGCTCTCCCTCTGCCCCGCCTGCCAGAACCTTGGCAACGAACGTCCCGCCTTCCTCGAGCACGTCGAAGGCGAAATACGCGGCGGTTTCGCAGAGGTGAATGATGCGCAGGTGGTCGGTCTGCTTGTGGCCGGAACTGGCCGCGGCCATGTCGGACATGACCACGTCAGCCTTGCCCCCCAGCCATTCCTTGACCTTCTCGTCCGCGTCGTCTTCGAGGAAATCAAGCTGGTGGATCTCGGCCCCCGCAATCGGTTCGACCTCCTGCAGGTCGATGCCCAGCACGGTGCCGATCTTCTTGCCCTGTTTCTCGCCCAAAGCGTTCACCCGTTTGACGGCGACCTGACACCAGCCGCCGGGGGCGCAGCCCAGATCGACGACGCGCGCGCCGGGAACGAGGAAGCGGTACTTTTCGTCCAGCTCGAGAATCTTGTAGGCGGCGCGGCCCCGGTAGCCCTCGGCCTGCGCGCGCTTGACGTACGGATCGTTCAACTGCCGCTGCAGCCAGCGCGTCGAGCTGAGCTTGCGACCCCGCGCGGATTTCACCTTGACCTTGAGGTCCCGCTGTCCGCGCCCGGAGGTGTTCTTGCCGTCTGGGGTCTTGGCCATGTCTGCGCCCTTCGTGATGGTTTGGAGGGCGGTGTAGCATGGGTTTGGGGGAAGGTCATGGGGGATGGTGAAGAGGTGGCGCTCACGTGACGGATTGGTTGGTGCGTGCAAGCACACACCCTTCGGGCTGTAGGGTGCGTGATTTCACGCACCGTTTTCATGCCTTATTAACCTTGCGCACCGATGGTTCGAGCATGTCCAATTACCGTCGTCCCGAACTATCCGGCGTTCCGATCTTTTTTACCGTTGCTCTGGGAGATCGACGCAGCGATCTGCTTGTTCGCGAAATCGACCTCCTGCGCCACGCTGTTCGCGTCACGAAAACCGAAAGACCTTTCGGGATAGATGCATGGGTCGTCCTGCCCGATCACATGCATTGTATATGGCGGTTACCCGACGACGATACCGACTATCCAACGCGGTGGCGGCTGATCAAGTCGCGGTTTTCACGCGAGGTTCCGCTGGGACAGGTGCGCGGAAGCCATGTCAAACGGCAGGAGCGCGGGGTGTGGCAACGCCGATATTGGGAGCATCACATTCGGGATGAGGCGGATTTTGCTGCGCACCTGGAGTATTGTTGGTTCAATCCGGTTAAACATGGTCTGGTCAATAGGCCGGAGGATTGGGTGTTTTCGAGTTTTCGGCGGGATTGCTTGGTTGCGAACTGAGTGGTGCGTGCGAGCACGCACCCTACGGCGTAGCTCGGATGTAGGCTGCGCGATTTCACGCACCGCAATGTCACGCCCGCCGCCACGCACTCGACCGCCGCTCCCATTGCTGGACCAAACCGTACTCGATGCTCAGCATCACGAAGGAACGGGCCAGCGTCCGTCCGGGGTGGGCGCTTTGACGGTGGAGCGAGGCGCTTCGGTTGGCTTAAGATGACGGTTCATCGGCGCGATGTCGGTGCAGAAGCGCCCGCCCGGGGGGCGGACGGGCGCTGGCCCGTTCCGGGCTGGGGGTGACCTCTTGGGTTGGGCATTCCACTTTCGAACTCTGTTCAAGATTTTGGATGTGCACGATTTGTGATGCAAAATCATACACTAAGGAGGCCGCACGCGTTTCCCCAGACCGACCTTGAAACCCGCCCCACTCCCCAACTTGATTTGCATCAACGTCCCGCCGCACCAAGCGCATAGGCTCAAGCGTGGAGGAGTGAACGCAATAAGGGGGGAAGCCAATGCTTGCGAAATCCTTGATACGGTTTGTTCTGGTATGTGCCTCTGTCATGGTAATGACGATCCCGGCACGGGCGGAGACGCCGGTCGGGTCGAATATCGACAGCCGGGTTCTGATGGGTCTCAAGGCGAACTCTGAGGGGGTTCAGGCGCTGATGCCCAAGGGGTGGACGTCGGTCCCGTTTCCGGGTGGTCCGATGAAGGGGTCCAACCTTCTTTTCGCGCTGATCGACGGTATTCTCGAGCTTGACCCCGAGGGTGCGCCGCTTGATCCGGCAAGCCGCCGCGCAGTGGTGCTGGTCGGGCTGGGCAAGAAGGAGGACGCCGTGCGCATGTATGTCCTGCGCATCCTGTCCAGCGCCCCGGAGCGCAATCCTTACGGCGTTGCGACAGCGGCTGACATCGAGCGGACGCAGACGCTAAGCGGTCCGGCCAACGGTGGACGCTCCGTATCGGACGCGTGGCGCATCACATCCCCCGACGGCGGGATGATCGAGGTCGATCTGAGCTACACGTCCGGCAAGCGCAGCTGGAGCCCGGGAGAGCTGTTTCCCTATTCCGCAGCCAATCCGGACTTCTCGCGCATCTACCGGTACAATCAGATGGTCGATCTGGTCGTCAGCACGGCTTTGGGCAAACCGGCGAGCGGAGACATCCGGCTGTCGAATTCGATCCCTGAACTGATGCCGGTGCTGGACGGAACCGAAGAAATCATCGCGGTCATGGACGTTCCCGTCTATGTGCGGGAGGTCTCTTTGCCCTGATTGCGGTGTCGTTGAAACGTGCCGTAGAGAGCTCTGCCGAATGGTGGAGCTCTTTTTGCTTGAGTGACGGCTAAGGTGTTTGTTGGGGGCGTATGATGCGCTGACTGAAGACGTGCGCGAACACGGCCCTAAGGTTCACGCCCGCCGCCACGCGCTTGATCGCCTCTCCCATTGCTGGACCAGACCGTACTCGATGCTCAGCATCACGCCGGTGAAGGCCAGCGCGTAGGCCATGACGGTCGCGGTGTCGAAGAGCTGAAAATACAGATGGATCTGGAAGCCGACGCCGTTCGAGCGGCCCAGAAACTCGACCACCAGCACGATCTTCCAGATCACGGCCAGCCCGTTGCGGGTGCTGGTGGCGACGAACGGCCCCAGTTGCGGCCAGATGATGTGGCGCAGGCGGGTCATGGGCGTCAGGCGGTAGACCTGCGCCATGTCGGCAATGCCGCGGTCGAGCGTGCGGACGCCTTCCCGGATCGTGACGGTGACCATGGCGGTCTTGTTGAGGGCGACGGCGATGATGGCGGCGGTCTCGTTCAGGCCGATCCAGAGGTAGCAGAGCACGATGATCACCAGCGCGGGCAGGTTCAGAAAGACGGTGACCCACGGGTCGAGCCACATGTTGAGCCGCTCGGACCGGCCCATCAGGATGCCGAGCGTGATGCCGACGGCCATGGCGAGCGCGAAGGCCAGAGCCACGCGGCGCAGGGTGTTGGCCATGTGGTACCAGAGGGCGCCTGATGCGCTTTCATCCGCGATCTCGTGCCAGACGGCGAGCGGGGTGGGCAGGATGTCGGCGTCGTTCATCGCCCCCGCGCCCAGCATCCAGGCGGCGATCAGCAGGGCGAGCGAGATCAGGGTGACATGGGGTGGTGCGCGCATGGGAGAAGCATAGGGGATCGCGGGGGTTCGTGGCTCTTGGACGAAGGTCCAATAGGGCGGCGCGGGCGGCGCTTTTATGGTCGCGGTCATGGGAGGCCTTCGTTTCATCCTCGCCGCTGTTTTGTGGTGTGTGAGCGCGGTGTGCGCGGTCGGAGAGGTCTTGTCCGAAGACGAGATAGGCGCGCGGATTTTCGCACCAATGAGCCTAGGCGCGCTGATCTCCGAAAACGGGGTGTACGAGCTTCTCAATTCGGGTGGCGCACATGCGGGCTACGTGTTCCAGACCGAGCCGATGGCCGCCCTGCCCGGCTTTTCCGGCGCGCCGATCAATGTGCTGGTGGTGCTGGATCTGGACGGGCGGTTTCTGGATGTGCAGCTTCTGGATCATAACGAGCCGATCTTTGTGTCGGGTCTGGGGGAAGCGCCGTTTCACGCGTTCTTCGAGCAGTATCGCGGTCATTCGATCAGCGATTCCCTGGTGGTGGGCACGCCCTATGGTGGGGCGACGGGTGGCGGCGGGTTGATCTATCTGGACGGTGTGACAAAGGCGACGGCCTCGGTGCGGATCGCGCACGAGAGCGTGCTTGCGGCGGCGCTGCAGGTGGCGCGCGAGAAGATGCAGGGGATCGCCTCGGGGCCGCCTGCGTTCCCCGACCCCGAGTATGTCGAGGTGCTGAGCTGGGACGATCTGGTGACGCAGGGGCTGATCACGCGGCGGGTGGCCACCAATGCCGAGGTGCAGGCGCTGTTTGCTGGCACGGTCTGGGAGGATGACGATGCCGAGGCGCTGGACGAGCCAGACGCGCCCTATCTCGACCTCTGGATCGCCGATGTGGGGCCAAAGTCGATCGCCCGAGTGCTGCTGGATGAGGGCACGTTGGAGGAGCTTGACCACTTCATGTCAATCTCGACCTTCGACGAGCCGATCCTCGTGGTGGAAACCGCGCGGCACGGGTTGGTCAGCGAGGATTTCGTGCGCAACACCGCCCCCGACTGGATCGGCGCAGAGCAGGACGGGTTCCCGGTGGCGTTGCGGGATGCGGATCTGTTTGTCGAGCTGAGCGACGCGGTGCCGGACGCGCTGCATGACGGTGTGGCGATGATCCTGCGCACCGACCGGCGGTTGGGGTTTGACCCGACACGCGAGTGGACGATGAGCGTCGATGCGGTGCGCGAACATGGGATGTTTCAGCCAGAGATCGGGTCGGTGCAACTGACCGCGACCCATGTGACGGATGACAGGTTCTACGCCCGTCCGGCGGTGGTGGAGAAGCTGCCTCCATGGAAAGAGGCGATCCTGAACCGGGAGACCGACCTGATCGTTCTGAGCGTGATGCTCGCCGGTCTCCTGGCGGTTCTTCTGGGCGCGCAGAGCTGGCTGGCGGGTCTGGCAGCGTTTACCCCGGTGCGGCTGGGCATCCTCGCTGGCGTGCTTGGGTTCATCGGCTGGTGGGGACAGGGGCAGCTCTCCATCGTGACACCGCTTGCGGCGCTGCAGACCGCAATGGCCGGCGGGTCGTTTGCGTTCCTGCTTTACGATCCCTTCTCGCTGCTGATCTGGGGCGCCGCGATCCTCGGGTTTGTGCTGTGGGGACGTGGTCTGTTCTGCGGCTGGCTCTGCCCGTTTGGCGCGATGCAGGAATTTGCACATCACCTCGGACGACTGCTGCGCCTGCCGAAAATCGAACCCAGCGCCAGATGGGATGCACGGCTCAAATCGGTGAAATACGTTGCGCTGGCGGGACTGGTCGCGGTGACGGTGTTTGCGCCGTCCCACATGGACAAGGCGGCCGAGATAGAGCCGTTCAAGACCGCGATCACCACCTTCTTTGTCCGCGAATGGTACTATGTCGCGTATGCCGCGCTGTGGCTGGTGCTGGGCATGGTCGTCTTCAAAGGCTTCTGCCGCTACCTCTGCCCTCTGGGCGCTCTTATGGCCATCGGGGGTGTGCTGCGCCTGCGCCGATGGATCCCGCGGCGAGAGGAATGCGGCTCCCCATGTCAGCTCTGCCGCGTGAAATGCAACTATGAGGCCATCGCACCAAGCGGCAAGATCCAGTATTCCGAATGTTTCCAATGCCTTGATTGCGTCACCATCCATGATGACGCAGAGCAGTGCGTGCCGCTGATCCTCAAAGGGCGTGCCGGACGCCGCGCGCCGCGCAATCTGGGCCATCCCAACACGGTGCCTGCCGAATGAAACGACGCCGCTTCCTGACCCTTGCCGCCGCCTTTGCCTGTGCCCCTGCCCTTGCCCGGGCCGACACGTGGTCGGGTCAGGCGCTCGGGGCGGAGGTGTCGGTGACGCTGCACGGGCCGCGCGAGATGACCCAAAAGGCGCTTGCGGATGTGCCGCGCCTGCTGGTGAATTTCGAAGAGGCGTTCAGCCTGTTCCGCCCGACCTCGCATCTGAGCCGCCTGAACATCATGGGCCGCCTGCGCGACCCCAATGTGCTCATGCGGACGCTGATGGCGCGGGCAGACGAAGCGCATCACCTGAGCGGCGGGCTGTTCGATCCGACGATCCAGCCCCTGTGGGAAGCCTACGCCAAAGGCCGCGACCCCGAACCGGCCCGCAAAGCCCTTGGCTGGCACCGGGTACGCTATTCGGACCGGATGATCGAAGTTCAGAGCGGTCAGGCGCTGACTTTCAACGGCATCGCGCAGGGCTTTGCGACGGACGTGATGCGCCTTCTTCTGCGCAAGCACGGCGCAGAAACCGCGCTTGTGAATATCGGCGAACAGGCCGCGATGGGCGGCCCGTTCACGCTGGGCCTGGATGACCCGACCCATGGACATCTCGGAACACGCGAGTTGCGAGATATGGCCATCGCCACATCAAGCCCGGCAGCCCTGACATTGGGTGACCGCTCCCACATCCTCGGCCCGCGTGGGGAAATCCCGCTCTGGTCCACTGTCAGCATCGAGGCACCCTCGGCGACGATGGCCGATGCGCTTTCAACCGCTGCGGTGTTCATGGATCGCGACAGGCTGCGACACCTTAAAGTCGCGGCGGGCCTGCACCGCATCACTTTGGTCGATGCGGACGGCAACATCCAAACCCTCTGATCTTCTCTGTTTCAAAAACACCTCGGGGGCGTCGTCCATTGGGCTTGATCCAATGGCGCCTCAACGGACGACCCCCGATTTTGCGCTGACGCAAAATGACGATGCGTTACCGCATCGTCCCCGCCAAAGAAAAAGCCCCGGTTCGGAAACCGGGGCTTTCTGATTTCAGTGATCGCACTCGGATCAGCCAGCTGCAGCAACAGCCCGTTTGGTCATCACGGCGATCAGATGCGCACGGTACGCGCCCGAGCCGTGCAGGTCCGAGATCATGCCGTCGCCCGAAGGCGCCGCAGGAACCGCATCCGCCGAGAAGTTCGACGAAAGCGCCGCTTCAGCCTCGGTCCAACGGAAGACGCCGTCCTCGGATGCCCCGGTCACCGCCACACGCACACCGTCCGCGTATTTGGCGACGAACACGCCAACCAGCGCAAAGCGCGAGGCGGGCTGTTCGAACTTCATATAGGCGGCCTTTTCCGGCACCGGGAAGCGCACCTCGGTGATGATTTCGCCTTCGTTCAGGGCTGTTGCGAACATCCCCTGGAAGTAATCATCAGCCGCGATGGAGCGGGTGTTGGTGACGATGGTCGCGCCCGACGCCAGAGCCGCTGCTGGGTAGCAGGCGGAGGGGTCGTTGTTGGCGAGGCTGCCACCGATGGTGCCGCGGTTGCGGACCGCCGGGTCACCGATATTGCCCGCAAGCGCGGCAAGCGCCGGATAGGACGACGCGGCTTCTTTCGCAACGGTGGCGTGGGTCGTGCCGCCACCGATGCAGAGCGCGCCGTCATCGCCGGTGCAGACGCCCTTAATCTCGGCAATTGCGCCAAGGCTGACCAGCACGGACGGAGCCGAGAGGCGCTGCTTGAGCGTCGGGATCAGGGTCTGACCACCGCCCAGAGGCAGGGCTTCGTCTGTGCTCAGTGCTGCCACCGCATCCGCGATGGAGGTGGGCCGTTGAATGTCAAAGCTATACATGTGCTCAGCCCTCCTTACTGGCCGTTGATCGCTGCCCAGACGCGCGAGGGCGACACGGGCATATCGATGTGGTTGACATGGGTGTGGCCGCCAGAGTGCAGCGCGTCAATGACCGCGTTCACCACTGTGGGCGGGGACCCGATCGCCCCGGCCTCGCCGCAGCCCTTCACCCCGAGCGGGTTGTGGGTGCACGGTGTCTGGCAGGAGTGGTCGACGACGTAGCTGGCCATATGCGGAATGTCATCCGCGCGCGGCATTGCATAATCCATGTAGGATGCGCTCAGCAGCTGGCCGTTTTCGTCATAGGCGCAGTTTTCCAGAAGCGCCTGACCGATGCCCTGGGCGATACCGCCATGGACCTGGCCTTCGACGATCATCGGGTTCACGACATTGCCGAAGTCATCCGCCGAAACGAACTTCTCGATGGTGACCTTGCCGGTGTCCGGGTCCACCTCGACCTCGCAGGCATAGGCGCCTGCCGGGTAGGTGAAGTTGGCCGGATCGTAGAACGCGGTTTCCTCAAGGCCCGGCTCGATGTCTTCGAGCGGGTAGTTGTGCGGCACGTAGGCTGCCAGCGTGACGTCACCCCAGGCGACCGACTTGTCGGTACCTGCGACGGTGAACTGACCGTCCTTGAGTTCGATATCGCTGTCGGAGGCTTCGAGAAGGTGGCCAGCGATCTTCTTGGCTTTGTTGATAATCTTCTCGGTGGCCCGAACCATGGCCGATCCGCAGACCGCCAGCGAACGCGAGCCGTAGGTGCCCATCCCAAACGGGATCTTGGAGGTGTCGCCATGGACGATATCGACCATGCTTTCGTCGATGCCGAGCATTTCCGCCACGACCTGCGGGAACACGGTTTCGTGCCCCTGCCCGTGGCTGTGTGCGCCGACCATCACCGAGATGGAGCCGGTCGCGTTCACGCGGACGGTGGCGGCGTCATAGAGACCGGCGCGGGCGCCGAGCTGGCCGACGAGGTTCGACGGGGCGATACCGCAGGCTTCGATGAAGCAGTTGATGCCAAGGCCACGCAGCTTGCCGTTCTTCTCGGACTCGGCGCGGCGTGCGGCGAAGCCCGGGATGTCCATCAGCTCTTCCATCTTGTCCATGGTCGCGTGGTAATCGCCGGTGTCGTAGGCAACGGCCACGGGGGTCTCATAGGGGAAGGAAGTGATGAAGTTCTGGCGGCGGAGCTGCATTGGATCGACACCCAGTTCGCGGGCGGCTTTGTCGATCACACGCTCGAGCTGGAACGTCGCTTCGGGGCGTCCTGCGCCACGATAGGCATCAACCGGTACGGTGTTGGTGAAGACCGCTTTGACGTTCACCTGAACCGCCGGGGTCTTGTAGTTGCCCGCCATCAGCGTGCCGTGGAGCCATGTCGGCACCGAGGACGAGAAGGTGGACAGATACGCGCCCATGTTCGCCAGCGTATCGGTGCGGACGCCGATGAAGTTGTTGTCCTTGTCGAGCGCCAGTTCGATCTTGGTCACGTGGTCGCGGCCATGCGCGTCGGACATGAACGCCTCGGAGCGGGTCGAAGTCCACTTGACCGGGCGGTTGCACGCCTTGGCGGCAAAGGTGCAGAATGCCTCTTCAGCGTAGTGGAAGATCTTGGTGCCGAAACCGCCGCCCACATCCGGTGCCACAACGCGCAGCTTGTGCTCGGGGATGCCGAGAACGAAGGCGCCCATCAGCAGACGGATTACGTGCGGGTTCTGGGAAGTGGTGTAGAGCGTATGCTCGTCATTGGCGCGGGAGTAGTCCCCCACCGCGACGCGCGGCTCCATCGGGTTGGCAACGAGGCGGTTGTTCACCAGTTCCAGCGTCGTCACATGCGCTGCATTCTTGAACGCCGCATCTGTGGTTTCGGTGTCAGTGCCGAACTGCCAGTCGTAGCAGAGGTTATCCGCCAGATCGTCATGCACCTTTGTAGACCCGGCTTCGAGCGCCTTGGCCATGTCGACAACGGCCGGAAGCTCGTCAATGTCGAGCACGATCGCCTCGGCCGCGGTGCGCGCCTGTTCGAGGCTGTCGGCCACAACGGCAGCGATGGGATCGCCAACGTGGCGCACCTTGCCCTGAGCCAGAACCGGGTGGGCCGGTTCCTTCATCGGTTCACCGTGTTTGTCGGTCACCTGCCAGCCGCAGGGCAGACCGCCAACACCTTCAAAATCCTTGCCGGTGAAGATGCGGACAACACCCGGCATACCTTCGGCGGCGCTGGTATCTATGTTGTTGATCTTGCCATGCGCCAGGTCAGAGCGCAGGAAATGCACATAGGCTTGGCCATGTACGTTGATGTCGTCGGTATAGTTTCCGGCGCCTGTCAGAAAGCGGACGTCTTCGCGCCGTTTCTGGCTTGCACCGATGCCATGATCCTTCGGCATAGTGATGTTCCTCCCTAGGAGCGGCGTGTGCGGGCACACACCCTACAATTGTGGATTATTCCGCCGCGACTGCGGGCACGTCCTGACCGGATGCCGCCATGATGGCGCGCACGATGTTGTGGTAGCCGGTGCAACGGCAGATGTTGCCTTCGAGGTAATCCCGGACTTCCGCCTCAGTGGGCTTGGGATTGTCCTTGAGAAGCGCAGCCGCCGACATCACCATGCCCGGTGTGCAGAAACCGCACTGAAGGCCGTGGTAGTCCTGGAACGCCTGCTGGATCACGCTGAGCGAGCCGTCCGCATTCGCCATGCCTTCAATCGTCTTGACCTCGGCGCCGTCTGCTTCGGCCGCGAACATGGTGCAGGATTTCACGGCCTCGCCGTTCACATGCACAACGCACGCGCCACACTGCGACGTGTCACAACCCACATGGGTTCCTGTCAGGCGCAGATCCTCGCGCAGGAATTCGGTCAAGAGCGTGTTGCCCTTCACCTCTCCGGAAACGGTCTTGCCGTTTACCGTCATCGTTACCTTTGTCATCTAACTCCTCCCATGGGTATTCGAATTCAACTGTGTTTCAGAAGCGGCGTCCGATCAAGAAACGAGTTTCTTGAACCAGCCCTTTTTCTTTTCCCCGCCTTCGACGGCGGTGTCAGCGTCGCCATCCGCGTCCTGCGGGCCTTCAACGGCGTTCTGGAAATTGGTGAAAAACTGATCCGCCATCTTTTTGGCGAACCCATCGATGATGCGGCTGCCCAACTGGGCCAGCTTGCCGCCGACCTTCGCCTCGACATCGTAATGCAGCTCGGTTCCGCCCTCGACGGCTGTGAGCTTCACATCGGCGCCGCCTTTGGCAAAACCCGCCGCACCGCCCTTGCCTTCGCCTGACAGGGTCAGAGACTGGCCCGGCACCATGTCCGAGAGCGTGACCGTGCCTTTGAACGTCGCCTTCACCGGGCCGACCTTTTGCACAACGGTCGCTTCGAAGCCGTCGTCGGCAGAGCCGCTCATCTCGGTGCAACCCGGCACGCATTGTTTCAGGACTTCAGGATCGAGGATCGCCGCCCAGACCTCTTCGGGGCTGGCTGCAATCGTGCGGGAATCGGTCATATGCATCGGTGTGATCCTTCTTTGGTGGTCAGCCTAGGGGCTCAATCCCCGGTGGCATATAAGACCAATGGCTTAACATGTTGGCGAAAACTATCTTTCCGGCGGCTGATGGGTCAGCCCGTAGCTTTCGAAAATTGCAGCGATCCGCCCATCGGAAAGGGCGGCGAAAATCGCATCGTCGACCATGTAACTCAGGCCACGATAGGCGAAATGACTGCCCGTGCCGAGTGTCCATTTCGATTTGGCAAACCCCGGCAATGGCGGCTGGTGGATGGCAACCCCCTCACCTGCCCCAAATTCGAGCTGCGCCAGCGGCCCCATCGCCGCCATGACCTCACCCGCGTTCAGCGCCGCCATCGCAGCCTGCATGGTCGGATAGCGGCGCACACCCTGAGCAAGTTGCCCGCCGGCAAAGCTGGTCAGGTAAAAATCGGCGATCGAGTCGTTTTCGACCGCCACCGTATCGAACCGGAAATAGGCCGGGACCGGACCACCGTCTGGATACTCGGCCTCGGAATAGGCAATGGCCACGCTTTCGGTCATGTACTGACCGGTGAACACCACCTGTTCCACCCGGCAGTTGAAGGCGCTGTCATATGGCACACGGAGCATGACGTTCGACACCGCGCCACCTATCACCGGGCCCTGCCAGATGTTGTTGCGCAGATCGGCATCGAGGTTTTCGCCCGCCGCGACGAATTTGAAGCGCGGCTCGACGCCGATATCCTCGGCCACGATGCGCGCGATGTCGATATCGACGCCACGCGGTTGTCCGGCCTCCTCCCAACTGTAGGGCGGATAGTCCTCATAGACCGCGAACGTCATGAAGCCGCGTTCGATGATCTGGTCGATATCCTGCCCGACAATGTCACGGCTGGCGTTCTGTGGCTTGGCCTGCGGGACGTAATCGGCGCAGGGATCGCTGGCCCAGACAGGTCCTGTCGAGGCCAGCATCGTCGCAAGCAGAGTTGCGCGGAACGCGGTCATCATAGGCTCAGTGTGCTGCAGACAACCCGATGGTCAGCGCTTCGGCCGCGCGGGCATAAGCGTCGGCAGTCCCGTCAATCAGGTTTGCCGCACGCGAGGCCGCGCTGTCGGCAACGGGCGCACCCGAGAGCGTTTCGATGCCCATCGCAATCTCTGTCAGACGCGACTTCAAGGCGTCGGCATCTGCGGCACTGGCGTCGGACGCGTAGCCCACGATCTCGTCACGGAGCGCCTTGAGTTCGTCCGAAACCTCTTCCATCGAAGCATCATCGGGACGCGTTTCGATATAGGTGCGGATCGCCCAGGCTGCGTCCTGGCCAAGCAATTCGCCGAAGGCGGGCATCTTGGTGATGCCATTCTGGGTGTAGCCTTCGCGGAAGCGCTCAACATACCACTCATCCCCATATTCCTCGGCCTCGAGGAAACGCAGGTCGGGGGCAAGACCACCCGAGATCACCTCGAGACCGTGACAGCGTGCGCAGTTCTGGTTATAGCCCGAGGCGCCGATGCTGACCGCCAGCGCCCAGACCTCTTCCCCGGCCGCTTCTGCACGATAGGGGTTTTCGGTCAGCCAATCGTCGCCATTGGCCGGCAGTCCGGTTGTATCGACCGCCTGCGGGGCAACGTCGCCATGTGCGTGGGCCAGGCTTGCGGCTGCGGTCAGTGTGATGGCGGCAAGCGCGGATTTCAGAGCGGTCGCAGTCATGGGGTCCTCCTCGGGCACGATCCTGTGTCTTGCCGGATTTCTATCGGCGCGCCCTTCTCCCGGGTATTGGACTTTCGTGGCGCGCAGGGCCGATTCCGCTGCCTCGGACACGGGACAATGGTCGTATTTTCCGGCCTCGACCCCCGGAATACCGTCCGTTTGGGAGGACCGTTTCATGATCACTTCGCGCCGTGCGTGTGGCGTTCTCTGTGCCATGGCCATCAGCCTCGCGTCTGCCGCGCGGGCGGAGGTTGCGGTTCATATCCACTATCTGAAACAGCTCGTTCCGGCGCCGCCCACCCTGTCCAATCTGGACCCGATCCCTGAGGATCTGGGCCTGCGCGGGGCCGAGCTTGGGCTGGAGGACAATATCACCACCGGACGGTTCCTCGGGCAGACCTACAGCCTCTCGGTAACCGAAATCGCCCCGGACGGAGATTTCGCTGCAGCCCTGCGCGCGGCGCTGGCCGAGACCGACCTTGTGGTGCTCGACGCCCCGGCGGATGAGGTGACCCTTGCCGCCGATCTGCCGGAGGCGGCAGACGCCCTTCTCTTCAACGCGGGTGCCGCGGATGTGGCGCTGCGGGACAGTGCGTGCCGGACAAATGTGCTGCACACCCTCCCGTCTTACGCGATGAAAGCGGATGCCTTGATGCAGTTTTTCGTCACCCGCCGCTGGGACGAGATCGCGATGATTGCGGGTGACCGCGCTGAAGATGTGGCCTGGGCCGACACGTTGGAGGCCTCTGCGCGCAAGTTCGGTCTGCGGTTCGGCGCGCGCAAGACATGGGCGTTTGACGCCGACATGCGGCGCAACGCGGCGCAGGAAGTTCCCCTCTTCACACAGGAACTGGGGGACTACGACGTGCTGCTGGTGGCTGACGCGGCCGACGATTTCGCGCGCTACATCTCCTATAACACCTGGCGCCCGCGTCCCGTGGCCGGGTCCGAAGGGTTGCGCCCGGTGGCCTGGCACCGCGTGGTCGAACAATGGGGCGCTGCACAGCTGCAATCGCGCTTCGAAGAACTGGCCGGTCGCCCCATGCTCGACCGGGACTACGCCGTCTGGGCGGCGATGCGTTCGATTGGCGAGGCCGTCACCCGCACCGGCGCCGCAGATGCGGCCACGTTGCGCAACTACATGCTTTCGGACGCGTTTGAACTGGCGGGCTTCAAGGGCCGCCCCATGACCTTTCGCACCTGGAACGGACAGCTGCGCCAACCGATCCCTTTGGTGCATGAACGCGCGCTGGTGGCTCAGGCTCCGCTCGAAGGCTTTCTGCACCAGCGCAGCGAACTGGACACGCTGGGGCTCGACCAACCGGAAAGCGGCTGCACCGCCTTTGCGAACTGACATCTCTCTTCATCTTGCCCGGTAAACTCCGGGGGTTCGGGGGCTGGCCCCCGATCCGACCTCAACCAAAAGGACCGACACCGATGAAACTGCCGATCCTCACCACCTGCGCCACACTTCTGTGCTCGGCCGCGCTCGCCGATGAAATCTGGGTGACGAACGAAAAGGACGACACGGTCAGCGTGATCGACATCGAAACCATGGAGGTGGTCCGCACGATCGAAACCGGCGAACGCCCGCGTGGGATCACCTTCTCCAAGGATTACTCGGTTGTTTATATCTGCGCCTCGGACAGCGATGCGGTGCAGGTGATGGATCCGGTGACCGGCGAGATCCTCTATGACCTGCCGTCGGGTGAAGACCCGGAACAATTTGTGCTGCACCCGGACAACCGACACTTATACATCGCCAACGAAGACGACGCGATCACAACCGTGGTCGATACCGAGACCCGCACCGTCGTGGCACAGATCGATGTGGGGATCGAACCCGAAGGGATGGCAGTCAGCCCAGACGGCAAGATCGCCATCACCACGTCCGAAACCACAAACATGGCGCACTGGATCGACACCGAGACCCAGACGCTCTTTGCCAATACGCTTGTGGATTCCCGCCCCCGTCATGCGGAATTCGTCAAGAACGGGACCGAGCTTTGGGTCAGCGCCGAGATCGGTGGTACGATTTCCGTGTTCGACGTGGCGACGCAGACCGAGAAAGCCAAGATCGACTTCGAGATCGACAATATCCACCCCGACCGGGTGCAGCCTGTGGGGTTTGAGTTCACCAAGGATGACACCCATGCCTTCGTGGCGCTGGGGCCGTCCAACCATGTCGCGGTGGTCAATGCCGAAACCTACGAGGTCGAGGAGTATATCCTCGTCGGCCGCCGGGTCTGGCATCTGGAGTTCAACCGGGATCGCAGCCAGCTGTTTACCACCAACGGTGTCTCCGGCGATGTGACTGTGGTCGACGTGGAAAGCCGCAAGGCTCTGAAAAGCATCAAGGTGGGTCGGTTCCCCTGGGGGGCTGCATTCCGACCGACTGAGTAAGCTTGGGGCGCAATTTTAATTTTTCCGTGCAGGAGACTGATATGAAATCGATTTTGGCCACAATCGGCATTGCCGCCCTGATCCCTGCTCTGGCCCTTGCGGACGGCGCACCGCGCGACCAGTGGGGCCGCGCGGGTATTCTGTCCTCGGCCAACAAGGCAGACCTGCCGCCGGTGACTCTGAGTTCGGGGATGCCGTTGTCCGAGGCGCCCTGGGTGTTGACCTCGGGCACCTATTACGAGTTCGAGATCGAAGGGGACGGGTCGGCCGAGCTGGCGCTGGAAGGCTCCGAGTTCTTTCGGGCAATCTGGATAGACGAGATTGTGGTCAATGATCTGGAGATCCGGCCGCTTGGTCTCAACTCCATCGAATTCGATGATGCCGGCACGATGGAGATCGGGTTCGTGGCGATCAAGCCAGGTCAGTACTTCCTGCGCATCCCCGGATCGACCGGCGAAACCCAGCGGCTGGACATCACCATCGAATGACGCGAGGCTTGGTCTGCAGCGCGTCCGATGCGTCGACGCATCGTGATTTTGCGTCGACGCAAAATCGGGGGCGCTCCCCCGAAGTATTTGAGAACCAGAGAAGACGGAACGATAGGCGCGGATGAGTTTGCAGGTTTCTGATCTGTCGTTTTCCTACGGGACCAAGACCGCGTTGGACGGAGTGTCATTCTCAGTCGGGCACGGGCAGTTCGCGGCGCTGCTGGGCCCGAACGGCGCGGGCAAGTCGACGCTGTTTTCTTTGCTGACACGGCTTTTCGTGACGCAGCCCGGCGCGATTTCGATTGCCGGACACGATCTGAAAGCCGCGCCGTTGGCAGCGATGGCGGATCTGGGGGTGGTTTTTCAGCAGACCACGCTCGATCTCGATCTGACGGTGCGGCAGAACCTGAGCTATTTCGCAGCGCTGCATGGTCTGTCGGGACGTGCTGCCGACACCCGGATCGATGCCGCGCTCGCGCGGTTGGACATGGCGGAGCGGGCGGGTGAAAAGGCGCGCGGATTGAATGGCGGGCACCGGCGGCGGACCGAGATCGCGCGGGCGCTGCTGCATGATCCGAAGGTACTGCTTCTGGATGAGCCGACAGTGGGTCTTGATGCGCCAACGCGCGCGGCACTGACCCGGCATATCCACGATCTGTGTTCCGACACCGGGGTGACGGTGCTCTGGGCCACCCATCTGACCGATGAGGTTCTGGACAGCGATCAGGTGGTCCTGCTGCATCGAGGACAGGTTTTGGCGGATGGGCGCTGTGGCGCGCTGCGCGGATCGGCTTCCCTGCCCGAGTATTTTGCAAAGATGACGGGGGCGCCGGCATGAGGCATGCGCTGATTGCGATGCGGGCGATTGTGCTGCGCGAGGCGCTGCGTTTTGTGCATCAGCGCGAGCGGTTCATCGCGGCGCTGGTGCGGCCTCTGGTCTGGCTGTTGGTGTTTGCGGCCGGGTTCCGGGCGGCGCTTGGCCTGTCGATCAGCCCGCCCTACCAGACCTATATCACCTATGAGACCTATATCGTGCCCGGGCTTTGCGGGATGATCCTGCTCTTCAACGGGATGCAGTCCTCCTTGAGCCTTGTCTATGACCGTGAGATGGGGTCGATGCGTCTGTTGCTGACGGCCCCGCTGTCGCGGACATGGCTCTTGTTCAGCAAGCTGTTGGGCAGCACGATCATTTCCATTCTTCAGGTCTATGCCTTCCTGTTGGTGGCGTGGTTGTTCGATATCACGCTGCCGCCGCTGGGGTATCTCGCCGTGTTGCCCGCGCTGGCGCTGGGCGGGTTGATGCTGGGGGCGCTGGGACTGGCTTTGTCGAGTTTCATCAAGCAGTTGGAGAATTTCGCAGGGGTGATGAATTTCGTGATCTTCCCGATGTTCTTCCTGTCCTCGGCGCTTTATCCGCTGTGGAAGATGGCCGAAAGCTCGGAGATTTTACACGACATCTGCGCGGCGAACCCGTTTACCCATGCGGTCGAATTGATCCGCTTTGCGCTTTATGTCGAATGGAACGGTATGGCGTTTGTCTGGACCGCGCTGGCAACGGCGGCGTTCATGGCGTTGGCGGTTTGGGGCTATGACCCGGCGCGCGGGATGATGACGCGAAAGGGCTGATCTACGACCATAGGTCGGGTGATTCATGGCCCGCTTTGCGCTAGGATTGCGGCATGAGACAGATTTTGATCCCGCTGAGTTGCGCAGTGGCGCTTTGTTCCTCCGGCCTTTGGGCCGAGCCGGACGACGATGATCCCGGTGGCGTGTTGAACCCCGACGAGATGACGTGGCAATCCGTGCTCGACCGGGCCGAAGACGGCGAGACCGGGATGGTGCTCTGTGCCACCGGGTACATGTTGACCAAGTCGGGGGATCACGCAGCCGCCCGCACGCTGTTCCGCAATTGTGCCGAGGCTGGCTACACCGGTGCGATGACCTGGATGAGCCAGCTCGACAACAATGGACTTGGAGGTGAGTACGACCCCGAAGCCAGCGCGGCCTGGGACCGGCAGGCGGCGGAGTTGGGCGATCCGGTGGGCAAATTCAA
Organism: Marivita geojedonensis; assembly: GCF_002115805.1. Taxonomy (GTDB): domain Bacteria; phylum Pseudomonadota; class Alphaproteobacteria; order Rhodobacterales; family Rhodobacteraceae; genus Marivita; species Marivita geojedonensis. The sequence continues at coordinate 27,339 of NZ_JFKC01000015.1, forward strand.
CCACGGGATCAATCTGATGCGCGGGCATGGGATCGCCAGGGACGAGGTTATGGGACGGCGCTATGTCGATGAAGCAGCGTCGGACGGGTTGGAAATCGCGCAGCGCTTGCAGGGCGCGGGCTATGACCTCGACGAGGTCACGCCGGATGCGGACAACTGGAAATACGCGCCGCTGTTCTAGGCTGGGCGCGGTTTGAGCTGCGCAGGTTGCCCGGACAGTTCGAGGATGCGTGTCGCAAGACGTTCGGCCTCGGGGATCGAATGGGTGACCAGCAACGTCGCGACCGGATGGCTTGCCCGCAGTTGTTCGAAGAGGGTCATCATCTCGTCGCTGAGGTCAGCATCCAGGCTGACAAACGGTTCGTCCATCAGCAGCACATCGGGTTTACCGGCAAAGGCGCGGGCGAGTGACAGGCGACGCTGCTGGCCGAGCGAAAGCTGATCCGGATACGCCGCGCCCCGCCCGGCAAGCCCCACCTGTTCCAGCGCGCTGTCGATCTCGTTCGAGGAAAGGCCCAGCGGAATGCGCAGATTGTCGGCCACGGTCCGCCAGCGCATAAGGGTCGGTTCCTGAAACACCATCGCCAGTTTGTCTGGACGACGGACATGGCCTTGATACCGACTCTCCAGCCCCGCGATGGTCCGCATCAGGGTGGTCTTTCCGACGCCGGACGGACCAGTGATTGCGATGGTTTCGCGCGGAGCGAGTGCGATGTCGATTGGTCCCAGCACCGGCTTGTCGCCAAAGGCCATGCCCTGCAGCGTGACGCTCAGAGCCGGCGGAACGAGGCCCGCCGGCGTGTCTGTGTCGCGATTGCTCACGAGCTTCAGGTTCGGGACCGCTGACAAGATCAGCTTCCGGGTTGAACAAAGACGCCTTCAGGAAGGGTGGTTGCGCTGCCAATCAGCTTTTCCCCGCCAAGCTCGGCCATTAGGGCCAGCATGCGCGCCGCGGCGTCTTCATCCACGGGCGCATCGGCGGGAATCCCGGCGCGGAAGCCGGCCTTGAGCGCATCGAACTGCGCGTCGGTCTTGGCGTTCATCCGGGGACGCAGCCGGTCCCATTCGGCGTCTGACTCTGCCAGAAGCTCTTTTGTGGCGCGGCTTGCAGCAGCCAGACCTTCGACCAGTTCGGGGTGATCGCGCAGCATGTCGCCGTGCATGACATACCCCAGAAGCGGTGTTTCGGGATCAAGGCCAAGTTCACGCGCGGCGGCATCCACGGTGATAATCGGCTTCATGCCACCCGCTTCCATCTTGGCGAGGAAATGCCAGAAATTGATGGCGCCGTCCAACTCGCCCTGAAGTGCGGTTTTGAAAATCAGGGGCGGCGCGCCGAAGACCTGTTCGGTTTCGGCCGCGAGGTCCATCCCGTGCACTTTCTCGGCATAGGCGCGCAGGATCAGCCAGCTTTTGTCGAGCGGACCACCCGCGATGCCGATCTTGCCGCCTTTCAGATCCGCAAGTGACGTGGCAGTGCTGTCGCCCGGGACCAGAACGGCACCGACCGCCTTGGAATAGGGGATGAAGATGTAGTCTTTGCCGTCGGCGCGCTGGCGCGCAACCCAGAGCCAGTCGGACACAATCACATCCGCCTCGCCGCCTTGGAACGCGACCTGCGCGGCAGAGCCCCCCGCAACGCCCTGGACCTCGAGCTGGAATCCATTCGCGGTGTCGAATCCATTGTGTTTCAGGCTGTCGAGTTCCCAGTTCACGGTACCGAATTCAAGCACGGCGGCGCGCAGAACGGGGGTCTCGGCGATTGCGGCACTGGCACAGACCAGCAGGGCAGCAGAGGCCGCACGAACGGTGGAGAAAAAGCTCATTGTGTCCTCCCAAAATGGCTGGACACACAGTAACAGCGGCTTTTCTTGCGGAAATACGACCAAAGGATGTGACCACGGCTCAAAAACATTGATGTGGATCATATTGGGCGATTTGGCGGGTTTTTACGGTGCCGGTGACTTTGTGAAGGAGACCACCCTATGACACGCTTTGCCCTGATAGCTGCGGCCAGTTTCTGCGCCCTGCCCGCCTTTGCCAGCGATACGACCTTTGAACAGGTCAAGATCGACGCCGGGAAAACCCTGTTCGAGGCCGAATGCCGCCGCTGCCATGCGGTCGAGCCGACAGACGCCTCTTACGGCCCGCCTCTGGAGAACATCGTGGGACGCGGAGCAGGGACGTATGAAGACTACGATTACTCGATTGCCTTGGAAGCGTCGGGTATTGTGTGGACCACCGCCGCTCTGCGCGCGTGGATGGAGGACAATGACGGCTTCATGCCCGGCACCAAAATGCGCCATGTCGGCATCGAGGACCGGACCGTGCAGGATTTCATCCTGTCCTATCTGGTGTCGATCACGACGCAGGACAATTCGGCGATCTCGAAGTGATCATTCTATGACGAGTTCGGGCAGCCAGTGGCTGTCCGCATCTCCCGGCTCAAGATCGACCTCCCGAATAGGACGCATGTTTCCATCATCTGGCGGAACCGAAAGGATGTTCATGTCCATCTCGTGCAGTGTACCTCGTATACGACCATCGTCTGAGACCCCAAGCCGGTAGTAGACTCCGTTCCACATATCGATCCCGTATTCCGTCGCGCCTTTCCAGAGAAAGAGCAGATCATACTCCAGATCGGTGAGGTCTTTAGAGACGTCCCGGCGGATCATGTACGGATAGGGCACATGGCACCACGTCTTTTCCGGACCTTCGAGGCATTTGAAGGGACGCATGGACAGGAAGTGATCCGTGAATTTTTCTGATTTCATTTCAATGGCATATTTGCCGCTCTTCACCTCGATCTCCGCAATTTCCACACGCACGCCCTGCGAATCCAGAAGAAACGCCCGGTGGTGCCCATCGCGCAATTCTGCGGCGTGCAAAGTGGCTCCAAACAATGCTCCCCCCAAAGCCAATCCGCCTGCGTAACTGCCCATACCGAGTCCCTTCCAACTGTTGATTCTCTGATCCTGCGAGGGTTTGGGGATATGCTGTCAACATCCCAAAGGTCTTACGACCCAAGTCGCGTACAACACGAATTCGTTATCCCTATACTGCCGGTCAGCCATCCACATGCGCCCCCGTGCATCTGGATACCTGCAACTGAAGTTCATGGGAGGAATACGGATGAACAGATTTGTTGCCGCCGTCACCGCCAGCATTCTCGCCGCAACGGGCGCGCTTGCTCAGGGTGTGACAGAAGACATGCTGGCCAATGACCAGACGATGACCAATCAGGTCGTCACCAACGGCATGGGGCGGCATCTGCAGCGCTACTCGCCGCTGGAGACGCTGAACAAGGACAACGTCAAGAACCTCGTTCCGGCATGGGCGTTCAGCCTTGGCGGCGAAAAGCAGCGCGGTCAGGAGACCCAGCCGCTGGTGTATGATGGCATCATGTACATCACCGGTTCCTATTCGCGCCTCTACGCGATTGACGCGAACACCGGGGAAGAAATCTGGCAGTACGACGCGCGTCTGCCCGAGGGCATCCTGCCCTGCTGTGACGTGATCAACCGGGGCGCGGCTCTGGCCGGTGACAAGGTGATCTTCGGCACGCTGGACGCGCGGATCGTCGCGCTGGACGCCAAGACCGGCGACGTGGTGTGGCGCGACAAGATCGACGACTACAAGGCGGGGTACTCCTACACGGCGGCTCCGCTGGTTGTGGGCGATCTCGTGATCACCGGCAACTCGGGCGGTGAGTTCGGCATCGTCGGCGCGGTTCAGGCGCGCAATGTCGACACCGGTGAGCTGGTCTGGAACCGTCCGGTGATCGAAGGCCATATGGGCATGCTCAACGGCGAAGAAAGCACCATGACCGGCACGCTGAACGCGACATGGCCAGGCGACATGTGGAAGACCGGTGGCGGCGCCACATGGTTGGGTGGGTCGTATGACGAACGCACCGACACGCTGATCTTCGGCGCGGGCAACCCTGCCCCCTGGAACAGCTGGCTGCGTGATGCGGGTCAGGACAATTCCGGCAAGGGTGACAACCTTTATGCCGCCAGCCGTATCGGCATCGACCCGGCGACCGGCAACATCAAGTGGCACTACCAGACCACGCCGCGCGAAGGCTGGGACTATGACGGTGTGAACGAAGTTGTGGCGTTCGACGCCCGCGACGGCTCGCAGCGTCTGGCCACGGCAGACCGCAACGGCTTCTTCTACGTTCTGAACGCCGAAGACGGTGGCTTCATCAGCGGCACGCCGTTTGTGAAGGACATCAGCTGGGCCGAGGGCATCGACGAGAACGGTCGCCCGATCTTCATCGAAGACAACCGTCCGGGTGATCCGGCGGCGGCTGCCGATGGCAAGAAAGGTGAAGTGGTCTTCGCCTCCCCGTCCTTCCTGGGTGGCAAGAACTGGATGCCGATGTCCTTCTCCAAGCGGACCGGCAACTTCTACGTGCCGTCCAACGAATGGGGCATGGACATCTGGAACGAGCCGATCACCTACAAGAAGGGCGCGGCCTATCTGGGCTCCGGCTTTACCATCAAGCCGAACTACGAAGACCATATCGGCTCGCTCAAGGCGATTGACCCGGATACCGGCGATTGGGTCTGGGAATACAAGAACGACGCGCCGCTCTGGGGTGGTGTGATGACCACGGCCGGTGGCCTGGTGTTCTTCGGCACGCCGGAAGGCAAGTTCATCGCGCTGGATGACGAAACCGGTGAAGAGCTGTGGTCGTTCCAGACCGGCTCCGGCATCGTCGGTCAGCCGATCAGCTGGGAACAGAATGGCGAGCAGTATGTCTCGGTCATCTCCGGCTGGGGTGGCGCGGTTCCGCTCTGGGGTGGTGAAGTGGCCAAGAAGGTCAACTACCTGAACCAGGGTGGTACGCTCTGGACCTTCCGCCTGCCGAAAGAGCTGGCAAGCGCAAACTGATTTTTACCAACTGGTAAAAAACAAGCGGCGCGCCTTCGGGTGCGCCGTTTTTCATTGGCGCAGATGGGCTCCCTCAGGCGGCGACGGAGTGGTGTGCATTAAACAGTTTCACCCGGATGAACGGGCTCATCCCGATCAGCAACAACCCAATGGAAAAGAGGCACCATATGGCCGGCATCTCGTTGGGGTCTGCGGTCAATGTCGACGCGAGGATGGGCCCTGCCAGAGCATGAAACACCACGAATCGCCAAGCGCCGTAGACGAGAGGCAGAACAAACACTGCGGCCATATAGGCCGGGAACTGCACCGGCAGACCAAGAGCACGCCAGAAGTCGTTCAAAGGAACGTCCCAGCCGATATGCCACTCTCCGGACACGAGACACCATGCAGCCCCGCAAAGGATGTCGCCGGGCTGGCAAGCGCCGATTGCCGACACCGGAACAAGCCTGAACAGAAGAAGCGCCGAGGCCACCGCGCTCAGGCCATAGACCCATCGTTGCACGTGCGATGACACCGGCGCAGGGGCGATTGCCATGGCGAAGGCGTTGATGAACAGGGGCTGGAACGCGATGTGCAGATAGGACAGTTGCGTGATGATCCGATTCTCAGGCGTCCCGCACTGGTCCACTGAACCGTAGCCAATCGCCTGAAGTCCTTCCATAACGGTGAAGTACCCCATGGCGAGCCAGATCGCCTTGGGTTCTCCGCGTAGGAAGGTGATCGCGGTGGCCGCGCCACCGACTGCGACCATCCCGACGGATGCCGTTTCGCTCCAACACATGATCCGCCCTCCGCTTGGACCTTGGACTAAAGCAAACTGGCTCTGCGTTTGTCACGGATTTTCCGGCAAAAGCCGATCAGCCTCGATTCTTGCCCAGATGCTTCTTCAAGGCACCCGCGTTCTTTTCGCGGCGCCCTTTGTAAGGATTCTTGTCGCCCTGCCCGCGCAACGTCAGGCGAATCGGCGTCCCCGGCATGTCGAAATCCTCGCGCAGACCATTGACGAGATACCGCTTGTAGCTGTCGGGCAGCTTGTCCGGGTGGGAACACATGACGACAAAACCCGGCGGTCTGGTCTTGGCCTGCGTCATGTAGCGCAGCTTGATGCGTTTGCCCTGTGGTGCGGGCGGCGGGTGTTGCTCCAGCATCCCCGACAGCCAGCGATTGAGCTGGGCCGTCGTGACCCGGCGGTTCCAGACGTCATGCGCCTTGAGAATGGCCGCATGAAGACGATCCAACCCGCGCCCCGTCTTGGCCGAGACCGTAACAAGCGGCGCACCACGCAATTGCGGCAACAGCCGTTCGAACGCCTCTTTCAACTCGCGCAGCTTTTCCTGCTTGTGGTCTTCTGCGTCCCATTTGTTCACAGCCACGACCACAGCACGGCCTTCGCGCTCTGCAAGATCGGCGATGCGCAGGTCCTGAGATTCGAACGGGATGGCCGCGTCCAGAAGAACGACAACCACCTCGGCAAACTTGACGGCGCGCAGCCCATCCGACACAGAAAGCTTTTCGAGTTTTTCCTGAACCTTGGCCTTTTTGCGCATGCCGGCGGTGTCGAAAATCCGCATCGGTGTACCGTCCCATTCGGTCTGTACCGAAATGGCGTCGCGGGTGATACCCGCTTCGGGGCCGGTCAGAAGCCGATCTTCCCCAAGGATGCGGTTGATCAGCGTGGACTTGCCTGCGTTGGGGCGCCCCACCACGGCAATCTGCAAAGGTTTGGCGGCCGTGATCGGACGCGGGCCTTCGTCGGACTCATCCTCTTTGACATCAACCTCGGTTTCGGGCGCGTCGGCCTCGGCCCGCTTTTCAAACGCGTCGGCCAGAGGCTGCAGCATTGCATAGAGTTCCGGCATACCCTCGCCGTGCTCAGCGGACAGGCGCAGGGGCTCTCCCAAACCGAGACCATAGGCTTCGAGCACACCGGCATCGGCCGCCTGTCCTTCGGCCTTGTTCGCTCCGAGAATCACATGCTCTGCCCGCTTGCGCAGGATGTCGGCGAACACTTCGTCCGTCGGAGTGACACCCGTGCGGGCGTCTATGAGGAACAGGCACACATCGGCCATGTCCACGGCGCGTTCCGTCAGCTTCCGCATCCGGCCCGGCAGGCTTTCGTCAGTCGCCTCTTCCAAACCGGCGGTATCGATAACCGTAAATCGCAGGTCGCCCAGCTTGGCCGCCCCTTCACGGAGGTCGCGGGTCACACCCGGCTGGTCATCGACCAGTGCAAGCCTTTTGCCGACCAGACGGTTGAACAGGGTCGACTTGCCCACATTGGGACGTCCGACGATTGCAAGGGTGAAAGACATGGGCGCGCAGGGCTCCGGCATTGGCTCGGGTTCAGTTCAAGCCGCCCGCATACCCTGTTTCCCGCGCCCGCGAAAGGGGTCACCGGTATGCGTGCAGCACACCGTTTTTCGAGACCACGTAAAGTGTGCCATTCGCCACCACTGGACGGGTCGTGGCTCCGCCGCGGATTTCCGTCTCTCCGATCAGGTCGCCTGACGCCGGATCGAAAGATCGGATCAGACCGTCGGAGGAGGCCACGATCAGACGACCACCCGCCATGATCGGCCCATGGTTGGTAAACGCCGAGTCGCGGCGGCGCTGCGGGCGGCGCACGGGCTCGTAGCCCGGCAGATCAACCGCCCAGATCTGAGTTCCGTCCTGCGCGTTGAGACGCACCAGTTTGTTCAGATCAGAAACGAAATACACCGAGTTTCCTGCAGGCCAGACCGGATCCAGCGCACCGTGCTGCGCTGTCCACTGGCGTTCGCCGGAATTCACGTTCAGCGCGACGACACGTCCTGAATGGTTGCCCGCGAAAACGGTATTTCCGTCGATCACCGGATACCCGGTGATGTCATCGACGAGGGCGATGGCGAAACCCTTGCGCGCACCGACGATGTCGGCGCTCCAAAGCCGCAGACCGCCCTGACGGAACGCACCCTGAACGGCTCCGCTTCCGAAGGAGAACACAACGTGGGTGTTGCTCACCGCCGGCGGCGCGGCGCCTGCGACGTTGCCAACATCACCCAACCCGTCCGATTGCCAGCGCACACGGCCGTCATCCGCCTCGATGGCCCAGGCGGTGCTGTCGCCGGCGACAACATAGACAAGGCCGCCGAAAACGGTTGGCGCGCCTGTTGCGGTCGCCTGAAGCTTCTGTGTCCAGATTTCCTGACCCGAAGACGCATCGAGGGCGCTCAGCGTTCCGAAGCCCGAGGTCACGTAAACACGTCCATTGTCATAGGCCAGACCACCGGCCAGTGCCTGCGACGGGTCATCCCGAAGCGGTGCGAGGCTGTAGGACCAGAGCGCCTCACCCCCTGTCGATGTGGCCGAAACGCGTCCCGCGCTGTCGATGGTGAACACACGCCCATCGGCGACGACCGGATCGGTGATGATCCGCGCCCGGCGTTTGTCGCCCTGCCCGATCGATGTGGACCAGATCTGCGTCAGGCTGGACCCCAACGCCGCATTGGTCGTCCGGGACGACGGGCTGACATGGCTTTGCGGCCAGGATGCATTATTGGTGGCTGCGGGCACATTGGCGGATGCCGTTATGTTGCCAAGGGTTTCGGCCCCTGCGGTGGCATTGTCCTGAAGCACCTCGCGAACGCCCAGACGTTCCCCAGGAAGGATGATTTCACGATCCGTACATCCCGCAAGGACACCTGCTGCGATCGCGCTGGCCATCAGAAATTTTACGTGCACTGCCCTGCCCTCGTCTTTTTCTCGCGCCTTGGCCCGCAGGCCATGGCGATCAGGACGCCTCGATCTCGCCCCCCAGAGCCACAATCAACTGAGACGCGCGTCGGCGCAAGCCTGCAGTCAGTTCCGAGTCGCCAAGAATGGCGTTGAGACGCGTCAAAGCCGCATCCGTGTCGCCTGCTTCGATGTCGAGAAGCGCCAACTGTTCTTCTGCCAGAAGCCGAAGCGGCGCACCGGGGGCCGCCATCGCCTCGAACGCAACGCGGCGTTCATCGGCACTGAGCGTCGATTCCGGGCGGGTCAGCGCCTTGAAGCTCGCAATCTGGCGGTAGATCTCGGGCAGGTCTCCGTCGGTGGCTGTGGCATTGAGCCGTTCGGCGGCCGCAGCCCCGTTTCCGGCCAGCGCGTCTTCCGCAGCAATGAGCATATCCAGGACCGCTGCACCTTCCTCAGTGGGTGCCTCGATCTGATCGAGTGCCGCCACACGATCGGACGCCTCATCGCTTTCAAGTGCCGCGAGGATCGCATCGCCAAACGCCTGCGCCTTTGCCTGTTCGGCGGCGCGCGTGTACTCGCGGTACGCGGTGCCACCGACGAGAAGCAGAACCGCAAGAACCGCGATCCAGCCGTAGCGGCGCATGAGGGCAAAAAGCCTGTCGCGGCGGACTTCTTCGGTCACTTCCTCGATAAAGCTGTCAGTTTCGCTCACCTGTTGGCCCCCTTTGACCTTGCGGATTGTCTTGCCCGCCCAAGAATTTCGCCCCTCATACCGCGCCCGGGGTCAGGTGCCAAGCCGCGCGTTTCACAGCCTTGAATCCCGCATGATCCGAAGGATTTGTCAGGCTTTCGTCCATTTTCCGCACAAGGCGCAGAGAAAATTCGGATTTCCAGAAAATGAACCGTGCAGTTCATCTTGAAAAAATCCGGGGTCAACTTTAATCTAAACTGATCAGTTTACCGTATTTCGATTGTCTGCTGGCGAGATGTACTACGGCTTGGATTTTCGGAATGGCAGCAACCGATCAAATAACAGAAGTGCAGGCACAAGGTTCGTCTGATGCGCATAGTACCCGTGATAACCGCGATCCTGGTTGCGGCCCTGTTGTTTGGACTTGTGATCGAGCGTGACCGCCTGTTCGCGCTGATCGATGATCTGAGCCCCCGCGTAACAGCCGCCGAAGCGGTTGAGACCGCACCAGCTGAGACCGATGAAGTGTCTGAAATCGCTGAAGACTCCGTAAGTGACGGCGTCATTCGCGTTATGGCAAAACGCTCGGTTGCTCAGGAGATTGGCACGCAGGTCCGTCTGCGCGGCGAAACCGAAGCCGCCCGGCAGGTGTCCGTGGTTGCGGAAACCAGCGGCAAGATCGTTTCGCCTCCTCTGAGGAAGGGCGCCTTCGTGCAGGAGGGCGAACAGCTCTGCTCCATCGATCCCGGCACGCGTGACGCAAGCCTCGCAGAGGCGCAGGCGCGATTGGCCGAAGCGATCGCACGCCGGCCCGAAGTCGAAGCGCGTGTTCCCGAAGCCGAGGCCCGTCTGAGCGAGGCCCAGGCCCGGCTCGAGGAAGCAAGGATCAATGCAACCGCAGCCGTCCGGCTGAGCGAGGACGGTTTTGCCAGCCAGACCCGCGTCGCCAACACAGAAGCCGCCGTTCAAAGTGCCCAGGCCGCGATTGTGAGCGCCGAAGCCGGTGTCAAAGCGGCAAAGGCCGGACTGGACAGCCTTCAGGCCAGCATCGAAAGCGCACAGGCCGCCGTCGCGCGGGCGCAGACGGAAATCGACCGTCTTCAGATCACCGCCCCCTTCGCAGGTGTGCTTGAAACGGACACGGCAGAACTTGGCAGCCTGCTCCAGCCCGGTGCGCTGTGCGCCACGGTGATCCAGCTTGATCCGATCAAGGTGGTCGGTTTCGTGCCGGAAACCGAAATCGGCCGGGTCGAGGTGGGTGCCATGGCAGGCGCACGGTTCAACCAAGGGCCGGATGTGCAGGCACGGGTCACCTTCCTGTCGCGCTCTGCCGACCCGACCACCCGGACCTTCCGTGTCGAGCTGACGGTTCCGAACCCCGAACTGAGCATCCGCGACGGACAAACCGCCGAAATCCTGATCCAGTCGCAGGGTGTTCAGGCGCACCTTCTCGCGGGATCGTCGCTGACATTAAACGATGAAGGCGCGCTTGGGGTCCGGATTGTTGACGAAAACAGCGCAGCGAAATTCTTGCCTGTTACCGTTCTGCGGGACACTGCGGAAGGCATTTACGTGACGGGCCTGCCAGATCAGGTCGATGTGATCACCGTTGGGCAGGAATTCGTGACCGACGGCGTGATTGTCGCCCCCAGCTTTGAAGAGGTCATTCAATGACCGGGATCGTCGACTGGGCCGCCGAACGCGCCCGCATGGTGCTGGCCTTCATCGCACTGTCCCTGACCATCGGGACAGTGGCCTATGTGGGTCTGCCCAAGGAAGGTGAACCGGATATCGAAATTCCGGCCCTGTTCGTTTCGACCGTATTCCCCGGCATTTCCGCAGCTGACAGCGAAACCCTGCTTGTCAAACCGATGGAGACCGAGCTGGCTGATCTGGACGGGTTGAAGACCATGTCCGGTACTGCGGCTGAAGGATATGCCGGTGTCGCGCTTGAGTTCGAGTTCGGTTGGGACAAGACACAGGTCATGGCCGATGTCCGCGATGCCATGAACAAGGCGCAGTCCAAGTTCCCGGCAGGTGCTGAACAGTATTCGATCACCGAGATCAATTTTTCAGAGTTCCCGATCATCATTGTCAACCTGACCGGCCCGGTGCCCGAACGCACCATGGCGCGGGTCGCGAAGGATCTACAGGATCGGCTTGAATCGCTGGATTCCGTGCTTGAGGCCGGCATCGCGGGCAACCGGGACGAAATGCTGGAAGTGGTGATCGATCCGCTGAAGCTTGAAAGCTACAACGTCACCGCCAGTGAGCTGATCAACGTTGTTCAGAACAACAACCAGCTGATCGCAGCCGGTGAAGTGCGCAGCGACCAGGGCAGTTTTGCGGTCAAGATTCCATCGAGCTTTGACGATCAGCGCGATGTCTATGACCTGCCGGTGAAGGTGAACGGCGATCGCGTGGTGACGTTGGGCGATCTGGCGACAATCAACCTGACCTTTGAGGACCGCCAGGGAACGGCGCGGTTCAACGGCGAAAAGACGCTGGCGCTCCAGGTGGTCAAGCGCAAGGGTTTCAACCTGATCGACACCGCTGACGCCGTGAAGGCCGAGGTTGCCGCAGCCGAGGCCAACTGGCCTTCCGAGCTTCAGGCCGCCGTAACGGTCGGGACCTCCAACGACCAGTCCCGGATCGTGGACAGCATGGTCAAGCAGCTCGAAGGCTCGGTCCTGACGGCAATTGCGCTGGTGATGATCGTGGTTCTGGCTGCTCTTGGCCTTCGGGCCGCGCTGCTGGTGGGTTTCGCAATTCCAACGTCATTCCTTCTCTGTTTCGTCTTCCTGTCGGTGATGGGGGTCAGCATCTCGAACATCGTGATGTTCGGGTTGATCCTTGCCGTGGGGATGCTGGTGGACGGGGCCATCGTGGTTGTCGAATACGCGGACAAGCGCATCAAGGAAGGCACCGGCCCGATGCACGCCTATGTCGAGGCGGCGAAGCGGATGTTCTGGCCGGTGGTCAGCTCGACCGCAACCACGCTCTGCGCCTTTCTGCCCATGCTGTTCTGGCCCGGAGTTCCGGGCGAATTCATGGGGATGCTGCCGGTCACGCTGATCTTCGTGCTGTCGGCCTCTCTGGTCGTTGCGTTGGTCTATCTTCCGGTGATGGGCGGTGTGACAGGACGTTTCTCAAGGATGCTCGACAGGGCCTCGGCCTCACTCAAGGCGAACACATCCTGGCTGCTGCGCGCCGCAATGGTTCCCGTGGTTCTGGGTATGCTTTTTGTGGGCGCGTTGATGCTGCTGGATCCGGGCTTCCTCTTCCCGCCCATCGCTGACGGACCGGCAGCGCATCTGCCAGGAATCGTGCTGTTCCTGATCGGGTCGGTTCTGGCGTCCATCGTGCTGGATGCCGCGTCGATCACATGGAAGCGAATTCGTGTCGATGGTCGGCGTCGCCGGACACCTTTCGGTCTGTTCATCAAGTTCATCGCAGGCAACCCGATCATGCCGATTATTGCCGGAGCGGGTGTCTTGGCGTTCGTGTTCAGCGTTTTCACGTATTTCGGCCAAAACAATAACGGCGTGGAGTTTTTCGTCGAATCCGAACCAGAACAGGCGATTGTCTATGTCCGGGCGCGCGGCAACCTGAGCCTCGAGGAAAAAGACGCACTCGTGATGCGCGCCGAGGATATCGTTCTGGCCCACCCCGGTGTGAAGAACGCGTTCTCCTTTGCCGGTGAAGGTGGGCTGAACACCGATGCCAGCGGCGCGGCTGTGCCGAAGGACACGATCGGTCAGGTTCAGCTGGAAACGATCCCGTGGGAGGACCGCGCCGATCGCCCCGAGCTGGATGGGGATATCATCCTTGACGAGCTGACCGAACAACTTCAGACCATTCCCGGCGTAGAGATCGAAATCCTGTCTCAGAACCGGGGACCGGCCAGCGGGAAACCCGTGCATCTGCGGCTCAAGGCCGATGATTGGGACAATCTGCTTGGCGCCACCGCCATCGCGCGGGCACAGTTCGAGGCGACACCCGGCCTGACCCTGATCGAGGACACCCTGCCCCTGCCCGGGATCGACTGGCAGATCGACGTGGATGTGGAAAAGGCCGGCCGTTACGGGGCCAACGTGGCTGTCGTCGGCGCCATGGTGCAGTTGGTGACGCGGGGCATCCTGCTCGACACGATGCGCGTGGACAGCTCGGATGAAGAGATCGAAATCCGCGTCCGCCTTCCGGAAGAAGACCGTTTCCTGTCCACACTCGACACCTTGCGGGTGCGTACCAATGACGGGCTTGTGCCGCTGTCGAACTTCATTACACGCAAACCGGTGGCCAAGCTGGCCGAGATCAATCGCGTCGATCAGAAGAGATACTTCGATGTGAAGGCCGATGTTCTGCCGGGATTGTTCAAAGTGGTCGGGGACGGCGATAGCACCACGACCATAGCAACGCTCCGCGAACGCGAGGACGGCCAGATCGAGGCTGCAAACGGCAAACGCTATGCGCTGTTCGGGACCGACACCACAAGTGTTGAAACTGTGACAACCGCGCTCGACGATGGCGCGCGGATTGTGCCGGTGAATGCCAACGAACGGATTGCGGAACTGACCAAGTGGCTCGAAACCAATCCCTTGCCCGGTATCGACTGGGAGTGGACCGGCGACCAAGAAGAGCAGGCGGAAAGCCAGGCATTCCTTGGCAAGGCGTTCGGGGCAGCGCTTGGGCTGATGTTCATCATCCTGCTCGCGCAGTTCAACAGCTTCTATAACGCGGTTCTGGTGCTGCTGGCCGTGGTACTGTCCACCACGGGCGTCCTGATCGGGATGCTCGTCATGGATCAAACATTCTCGATCATCATGACGGGTACGGGGATTGTGGCTCTCGCGGGGATCGTGGTGAACAACAACATTGTTCTGATCGACACCTATCAGGAATATGCGCGCTACATGCCCCGGATCGAGGCCATTGTGCGGACCGCCGAAGACCGGATCCGCCCGGTTCTCCTGACGACGATCACGACCATGGCCGGGCTTGCTCCGATGATGTTCGGCCTCAGCCTCGATTTCTTTGCAGGCGGTTACTCGATCGACAGCCCGACGGCCCTGTGGTGGAAGCAACTGGCAACTGCGGTTGTCTTCGGACTGGGCATTGCGACCGTCCTGACGCTGGTCTTCACACCGTCCATGCTGGCCGCGCGGGTCTGGTTCACGACCTACGCACTGTGGTTCTTCCGACTTCTGGCGCGGCTTGGCGGTGGACGGACAAGCCAGGCCGGACGGGATTGGGCGCTTCAGCGCGCGGCACGCAAGGTCAAGGCTCCGACCATTCTCTGGGAAGACGATGATCGCCCCGGCACCGAATACGAAGATGGACAGACCGGCGCGCCACGTTTGGAAGACCTGAAAAAGGTTCTGAGAAATCGCACCAATGATGGCGAGCCGCCGGTACAGGCCGCAGAGTAAGAGCCCTCAAGACACATGCGGCAGCGTAGTGATTGCGCTGCCGTAAAGCGCCGTCAGGCTGCCTCTTCGTCTTCCTGCATCTGCCGGTTCCACAGCGCGGCATAGCGCCCATGGCTGGCAAGCAGGCTGTCATGGGTGCCCTCTTCGACCACAAGCCCGTTTTCCAGAACGACGATCCGGTCCGCATCGGCAATCGTCGACAGCCTGTGGGCAATGGTGATTACGGTGCGCCCCTCGCCTGCCCGCTTCAAGGCGCCCTGGATGGAAGATTCGGTTTCGGAATCGAGCGCCGAGGTCGCCTCGTCCAGGATCAGGATCGGCGGGTTCTTGAGCAGCGTCCGCGCGATGCCGACACGCTGTTTTTCTCCGCCGGAGAGCTTCAGCCCCCGCTCGCCCACCATCGTGTCGTAACCTTCGGGGAGCGACAGGATGAAATCGTGGATCTGCGCCGACCGCGCGGCCGCGACGATCTCTTCTTCGCTGGCACCGGCACGACCATAAGCGATGTTGTAGCGGATCGTTTCGTTGAACAGCACCGTATCCTGCGGCACCACGCCTATCGCGTCATGCAGACTGTCCTGCGTAACGTCTCGCACGTCCTGCCCATCGATCCGCACCGCGCCGTCGTTCACATCGTAAAAGCGGAACAGCAACCGTCCGATGGTGGATTTCCCGGATCCTGACGGCCCCACAAGGGCAACGTTTTCTCCGGACCGGACATGCAGCGACACACCTTTGAGGATCGGGCGCGCGGGATCATAGCCGAATTTCACCGCGTCAAATTCGACAGCTCCCTGCGACACATCGAGTTCAGGCGCGCCCGGTTTGTCGGACACCTCCTGCGGCTGATCGAGCAGGTCGAACATCTCGCCCATATCGACAAGCGCCTGCCGGATTTCGCGATAGACAGTTCCAAGGAAATTCAGCGGCATGGTGATCTGGATCATGTAGGCATTGACCATGACGAAATCGCCGACCGTCAGAGTGCCATTCTGCACACCCAACGCCGCCATGACCATGACGATCACAAGACCCAGCGTGATGATCAGGCTCTGACCGAAATTCAGAAATGCCAGCGAGGTCGCCGTTTTGATCGCAGCGCCCTCGTAAGCCTCCATCGACCGGTCATAGCGCGCCGCCTCTCGGGACTCGGCGCCGAAATACTTGACGGTTTCGAAGTTCAGAAGGCTGTCGATGGCCTTCTGGTTCGCATCCGTGTCCTGCTCGTTCATTTCACGCCGCAGTCGAACCCGCCATTCGGTGACCTTGAAGGTAAACCAGACGTAAATGACGATGGTGACCATCACGACAGCCATGTACCGGGCATCCAGCAGCGCCCAGAGAAACCCCATCACCAGCAGAAGTTCGAGGATCAAAGGTCCGACGCTGAACAACATGAAGCGCAGAAGGAAATCCACGCCCTTCACACCGCGCTCGATGATCCGGCTCAGCCCGCCGGTCTTGCGCGTGATGTGATAGCGCATGGAAAGGCGATGGATGTGCGTAAAGGTTTCCAGCGCCAGAGTCCGCAGCGCGCGCTGTCCAACACGGGCAAATACGCCATCGCGCAATTGCTGGAAGCCCACGTTCATCAACCGGGCCATCCCGTAGGCGAGAGTCAAACCGATACCGCCCAGCATCAGGTCCGACACTTCTCCGCTCAGGGAATCCACGGCCTTGCCAAACAGCAGCGGTGCCAGCACGTTCACCACCTTGGCCAGAACAAGGCAGAGAAGCGCGATGACAACGCGCTGTTTCACCCAGGGTTTGTCATCCGGCCAC
This sequence comes from Marivita geojedonensis, assembly GCF_002115805.1. GTDB lineage: Bacteria > Pseudomonadota > Alphaproteobacteria > Rhodobacterales > Rhodobacteraceae > Marivita > Marivita geojedonensis. The sequence continues at coordinate 43,854 of NZ_JFKC01000015.1, forward strand.
AGATAGGGGCCGACCTTGCGGATCGTACGCAGGCCGGAGCGGCGTTCATCTGCTGCGATTTCAGCGGACGATTGGGCGTCGGAGGGCATGGGCAGCCTTTCGTGTTGGCGTATGCCCGTCACTTAGCCTGCGGCACCGGAAAGAACCAGTGCTCAGCGCCCCTTGAAAAGCCCTCCAAGGATGCCCCGAACAATACGCCGTCCGGTCGTTCCCTTGAGCTCTTTGACCACAACCTCCGCAATCGCTTCGCCAAAGCTTTCTTCCTTGCGTGCCCTGCGGGTGGGTTGGGATGTCGACCGTCCGACCCGGGTGCCGGTATACCGTCGACCAGCCGTATACTCGCGGAGCGCCGCGTCGAGGTCGGCCTCGTGCTGTTCGGCTTTCTCCGCCGCCTCGGCCGCTTCCTTTGTGCGCTGTGCAAGGATCTCGAAGGCCGAGTTGCGATCGAGCTTTTGCTCGTACTTTGTTCCCAGGTCGCTGGCACCCATGACGCCCCCCCGTTCCGCCGGGGAAATCGGGCCAAGCTGTGAAGACGGCGGGCGGATCAGGGTGCGCTGCACCATGCCGGGGATGCCCTTGCGCTCAAGCATGGAGGTCACCGCCTCGCCCACGCCGACCTCACGAATGGCTTCCTCGGTGTCGAAATCGGGGTTCTCACGATAGGTCTCTGCCGCCATACGCAGCGCCTTGCGATCCCGCGCGGTGAACGCGCGCAGCGCGTGCTGAACACGGTTGCCGAGTTGGCCAAGAATGTCTTCCGGAATATCATCCGGGTTCTGGGTGATGAAATACACGCCCACCCCCTTGGACCGGATCAGGCGAGCGACCTGTTCCACTTTGTCGACAAGCGCCTTTGGCGCGTCCTCGAACAGCAGATGCGCCTCGTCAAAGAAGAAGACCAGTTTCGGTTTCTCGGGGTCACCGACCTCGGGCAGTTCCTCGAACAATTCCGACAGCAGCCAAAGGAGGAAAGTCGCGTAGAGCCGCGGCGCACCCATCAGCGTGTCTGCCGCTAGAATGTTGATCTGGCCCTGCCCGTTGGGATCGGTGCGCATCAGATCACGCAGTTCCAGCGCCGGTTCCCCAAAGAAGTCCGCACCACCCTGATTTTCGAGGACCAATAGACGACGCTGGATCGCACCGACCGACTGAACCGAGATATTCCCGTAACGCAGCGACACGTCCTGCCGATTCTCGCCCAGCCAGACCAGCATCGACTGCAGGTCTTTCAGGTCGAGCAGAGGCAGCCCCTCTTCGTCTGCGACGCGGAACGCAATATTGAGGATCCCTTCCTGTGCCTCGCTCAGTTCGAGCAGGCGCGAGATCAGCAAAGGCCCCATTTCGGCGACGGTGGTGCGGATCGGATGCCCCTGCGCGCCGAACAGATCCCAGAACGTGACGGGAAACCCGGTGTAGCTGTAATCGTCAAAGCCGATGGTCTGCGCGCGGTCCATGAACGGCTGATGCAGCTTGAACTCTGCGCTGCCCGGCTTTGCCAGCCCGGACAGATCGCCTTTGACGTCCGCCATGAACACCGGGACGCCCTGCGCCGAGAATCCTTCCGCAAGGATTTGCAGCGTGACGGTTTTCCCGGTCCCCGTTGCACCGGCAATCAACCCGTGCCTGTTGGCATAATCCAGACGCAACCATTGCTTGACGCTGTACCCTTCACCGCCGCCGCCAACAAAGACACCGTTTTCCATGCGCATTCCCCTGCCAGTGCATTCAGCTTCCGAACATACAAACTTAACCTTTTGCTGCCAGTATGTTTTTCGTCCGGGCGGTTTTGATCCTCTTCGCGCCCGGCGTTCCTCCCTGTTGGACTGGTCGCGTCGCGAGGCGCGACCTTTTTTGTGCATTGATGTATTTAATTTGCCTGTTGACGCTGTGGATTTCATTTCGTAGCGTCCTCTCAATAATAGTCGGCCGGTCCGACAGGGAGCAAAAAAGGGAAGCTGTGGAAACGCAGCTTCCCTTTTCATTTCAACGCGTTCAGAGATGAAGTTCATTCGATGCCTGAGCACACGCAATTGACATGTCCTGAAGGAATGGGCGCAAGAATCCGCCGTAGCAGGGTTCGTTTTTTTGCGTTTTGGCCTGACAGTCTGTGCGCCCCGTGATAACGCAACAGCAAATGTGACCCGATGCTTCGGAGAGGACTTTATGACCAAATCGCTGTTTCTTCTGACCACACTTGCAAGCCTGACATTTGCGGGATTTGCCGTCGCACAGGAAAACGCTGCCACGGAAGAGACCCAGACCACCGAAGCCCCCGCGACCGGTGCGGACCTTTCCGTTCTGGACACAGGCGAACCTGTCATCGAAGGGCCGGCTGACGACAACACCTACGTGAAATCCACCCATGGTGACTGGGCGGTACAGTGCCTACGCGTCCCCGAAGGCCCCGAGCCCTGCCAGATGTACCAGTTGCTCAAGGACAGCAACGGCGGCAGCGTGGCCGAGGTCAGCATCTTCCGTCTCAACAATGGCGGACAGGTTGCGGCCGGTGGCACGTTTGTTGTGCCTCTTGAAACGCTGCTGACCGAGAAACTCAATGTCCGCGTCGATTCCGGGCAGGCCAAGCGCTATGACTTCTCGTTCTGCACGACGGTGGGGTGCTATGCCCGTGTCGGCTTCACGACCGAGGACGTCAGCGCGTTCCGGCGCGGCAACGTCGCCAACGTAACCATCGTTCCTGCACTGGCTCCGGATCAGCGTGTGACCGTTGCGATGTCGCTCTCTGGCTTCACAGCCGCATATGACGAAATCTCTGCGCTGGAGGAGCAGAACCAGTAATCTGCCGAACAGGTGGACAAACCAAAGGCCGGGCGGCACAGCCCGGCCTTATTTTTTGAGCCCGTCCAATACGGCCAATGCGGCCCGTTCTCCGGGTGGTACCCCGCCCTTCCCCAACCGTTCCATTGTCAGCTTCATTGCCGAACGCTGAGCCTCCGGATTGTCCAAGGTCGCAAGCACGGCGTCTGAAATCGGACCGGGCTGACAGTTCGCACCAATGAATTCGGGGATCGCCCGGGTATCCGACACCAGATTGACAAGGGTCACCGTATCCACGCGCAGCATCCGCCCGATGATCTGTCGGGACAGCCAGTTCATGTCATAGGCGATCACCATCGGGGTGTTTGTCGCTGCAAGCTCCAAAGACACCGTGCCCGACGCCGCCAACGCCACATCGGCCGCCGCGAAGGCCGCGTGTTTGGCGGCCATGCCGTCCACTGAAGGGTTCAGGATGATCGGTTTGATTGGCCAAGTCGTCACCGCCTCGGCCACAATGCTTGCGACGTTCGGAGCGGCAGGAAGCACAAAGCGCAGATCGGGGCGCTGAGTGTGCAGCTTGCCGACAACCTCCCCGAACACCGGAAGCAGACGCGACACCTCGCTGCGGCGCGATCCGGGAAGGATCAGGATCAGTGGCGCCTCGCCGAGGCCCTGGCCCGCGCGGAAGGTTTTGATATCGTCAGTCGAGGCAACGGGATCAGTCACCACGGGATGACCGACGAAATCGCAGCGCATCCCTGCTGCCTCCATGTAGGGCGGTTCGAACGGCAGCAGCGCCAGCACCTGGTCGATATGCGCGGCCATCTTCTTGGCGCGCCCGGGACGCCACGCCCAAACCGTCGGCGCCACGTAGTGCACGGTCCGGATGTCGCTCTGCGCCTTGACCAGTCTGGCCACCCGCAGGCTGAATTCCGGCAGGTCGATGGTGACCAGAACATCGGGTCTGGCGGCCAGCACGGCCTCAGCGGTCTGCCGGATGCGTGCTTTGAGATGGCGGTATTGCGACAGGATTTCGGTGATCCCCATGATCGAGATCTCATCCATCGGAAACAGGCTTTGCAGTCCCTCGTCGATCATCCGGTCGCCGCCGATGCCTTCGAAGGTCACGTCACCCGCGTGTTTGCGCAGCCCCGCCATAAGCGCCGCGCCCAACTTGTCGCCCGAAGCCTCTCCGGCAATGACGAAGACCCGCATCAGCCGCCCTTTTCCCGCACCCAGAGGAACAGCCCAAGGGCATCGCAGCGCGCCACCGTTCTGGCCCGGTCGAGGATCATCACCCCACCCGCTTCGATAACGATGCCGGACAGACCGGCTGCAGCGACTGCATCGGGCGTACTGGCTCCGATCACCGGGAGATCAGCACGGCGGTCCTGTCCTGGCTTGGGTGCTTTGAACAGGATGCCTCCCTCGGTTGAAGTGGATCCCCCCGACAGCCAGTCGCTTGCGTCACCAAGCAACCCGCCGAACATGTCGTTGGCTGTGCTGATCGGATTGGTCAGAAAATCACCGGATGCGTTGGCCCTGTCCCGCGCAAGGCGCGTCAGCATCGCATCGGTGCCGGCAGCGTCTTCCCGAGATACGACAGAATCACCCCTGACCACACAGGCCTGCCCGGCGTCACGTGCGCCCATGGCAGCAACCGTGCGCTCACCGATGCGGGCTTCGACGGTGGTCTGTGCGGTGTAGGTCTTGTAGCTGAGAACGCCCGGCGCTGGCAGTAACTCGGGAACAAGGTCGTGGACCGCCGCGATGCGCATCCCTGCTTCTTCGAAGAGTTCCATAACGATCCGCAACGCGCCATCGTCGCCGGAAGTCAGCGCCTTTTGCAGTCGCGGCACCAAGGGCGCTGTTTTCGCATCGAGCCGCGTCGGGTCGATCGGGGGCCGGCGGATCGCACCGCACAGGCAGACCTGCGTGACACCGCGCGACTTGAGCGTGTCGAGCAAGCTGCCCAGTGTTTCAAGATGAAAAGTCAGATCCGCCTTCAGACCCTCGGGCTCAAAGCCATTCAGCACACAAACCAAGGGGCGCTGGTCCTGCGCGTCCGCCACGATGCGCGGCAAACGTCCCTGCCCGCAGATCAGCGCCAGCGTCATCGCTCAGCCCGGCGTCAGGAAGGACCGGTCAGTCTCTCCCAGGATGAAATCGACGATCTGGTTTACGTATTCGCTGTCGGTCTCTTCGCCCAGACGCTTGGCCCGTTCCTGGAACGCGCCCTCGCCCTGCGCCAGCATCTGGAAGGCCGCACGCAGCGCCGTGATATCGGCACGGCTGACGCCCTTGCGCTTGAGGCCCACAAGGTTCAGCCCGTCCAGACGCCCGCGTTCGGCCTGCACAAGGCCATACGGGATCACGTCATTCGTCACCATCGTGACCGCACCGATGATCGCGCCACGACCGATGCGGACGAACTGGTGTACGCCCGACAAGCCACCGACAATCACGTCGTCCTCAAGGATACAATGCCCGGCAAGCGCCGCGCTGTTCACAACGATCACGCGGTTGCCGACCTGCACGTCATGCGCCACATGGCACCCCGCCATGAAGAGGTTGTCGTCGCCTACACGGGTAACACCGCCACCGCCGTTGGTGCCGGTGTTCATCGTGACATGTTCACGTATGCGGTTGCGGGCACCGATGATCAGGCTTGTCTTTTCGCCGCCGAACTTCAGGTCCTGCGGAATCTCGCCGATCACGGCGAAGGAAAAGATCTCGGTGCCTTCGCCAATCGAAGTCTGCCCTGTTACGACCACATGGCTTTTCAGCGTCACGTTGTCGGCCAGAACGACCTCGGGGCCGATATGGCAGAACGGACCGATGACGCAGCCATCACCGATCTGCGCGCCCTCTTCGATGACGGCGCTGGGGTGGATGCGGGCTGTCACGCGGGCAAGTCCATCATGGCCGAGAATTCGCACTCTGCCGCCATCTCACCGTCCACCGTCGCCACGCCGCCGAACTTCCAGACCTTCCCGCCCGGTTTGCCGCGCAGGGTGGTCAGACGCATCTGAAGCTGGTCACCGGGGATCACCTTGCGGCGGAATTTGCATTTGTCGATGGCCATGAAGTAGATCAGCATTTCCTTGTCAGCGAGATCAAGCGCGGTGCCCACCATCACAGCCGCAGTCTGCGCCATGGCTTCGATGATCGTGACGCCCGGCATAATCGGCGTGCCCGGGAAATGGCCTTGGAAATGCGGTTCGTTCATCGTGACATTCTTGATGCCAAGCGCGGATTGCGTGCCGTCGATTTCTTCCACGCGGTCCACAAGCAGAAACGGATAGCGGTGCGGCAGGATACGCTGGATCAGCTGAATGTCTGCACGAAGAAGCGTGTCGCTCATTGGGCGTCCTTTTATGTTCTTATGGCGCTTTGAGTACCAATCCCGATGCCGGGGAGCAAGGTTTCAGGGGCGCAGCGGCAGGATAGCTTCGCCCTCGCCGAATTCCGAATTCGCCCGAAGAATGGCCTGTTCGGTGATATCGACGCTGTCCACACTCATCAGCACTGCGCGCCGGTCCAGAACGGCGACGGCACCGGCTTCGACCATCAGTTGCAGCAAGACCGGCTGCACCGCCGTGAGAAGAGCGCGCCGCGCGTCCTCGTTACGCTGACCGACGGCTCGAGCTTTTTCGTCCTGTTCCCGACGCAGGTTCTGCACTTTTTCATCGAACGCGTCGGCACGGGCACGGAATTCCTCCGTTGGCAGGGTATCGCGCAACTCTGTCAACTCGCGCTCCTCAGCGGTCAGTTCCGCTTCGATGCGTCTGTTCTCGGCTGCGATTTCCGCGCTCTCGGCCTCGATCTCGCGCGCGATACGCTTGCCGAACTCGCTTTGCGCATAAAGCGCCTCGGGTGCGATCGTCAGGATGAGGCTCTGGACAACGCCAAGGTTGGACAACCCTCCGTCCTGTTGCGCGAAAACGGGGGAGACAGAACACAGAAGCGCTCCGAAGAGCGCCCCTGTCAGATTGCGAAAGATGCGTTGCATTTAGAACTGCGTTGAGATCGTCAGGTCGAAACTCTGGTCTTCGTCGAAGTCTTCCTTGCTGATCGCTTCGGAGAAGTTGAAGCGCAGCGGGCCGATTGGCGTATCCCAGAACAGCGACACGCCAACCACGTGCCGGGCGGTGAAGTCCTCGTAGAGAACATTCGCATTGGTTTCTTCCAGCCCCCAAAGGCTGCCGACGTCATAGAAGATACCACCGGAGACACCGTATTCTTCGGGCAGAGGCAGCGGGAATTCCGCTTCGAACCGCGCCACGGCAAAGTAGTTGCCGCCCAGAGGATCGTTGACGTCACCCGGCCCCACTTCGCGCGGGCCGATGCCTCCGCCTTCGAAGCCGCGCATCAGATTCGTGCCAAGCGTGAAACGGTCGGTCACGCGCGACGCGCCTTCAGAGTAGCTGAGCGCTCCGGCCTGCAAGGTTGCCCGCAATGTGATTTCGTCGTTGTAGATCTTGGTCTGTGCGACCGCGCGCAACGTCGACTCCACATAGGTGCTGTCGCCCCCAAGTCCCGCAAAGTCCTGGCCGAACTCCAGCAGAACACCCGCATTTGGGTTCAGCCCAGTACGCCGGGTGTCATAGCTGTAGCGGTAACCTACGAAGCTGTCCCACACCTCACCCCGTTCCGCTTCGGCGGTGATGATCGAACCGACCTCGGGGTTGAGGTTGGTGATCTCGGAATAGCGCGCGCCGTAGCGCAGGCTGAGACGTCCGTTTTCGGACACAGGGAACGTGAAACCGGTCGAGAAGTTACCAATAGCGGTGTCATATTCGGCCGAGGCGTTGTCCGTTTCGAGGTAGTTGACGTTCAAATTGAACGCCACATCACGGCCAAGGAATGCCGGTTCCGTAAAGCTGAAGCTGTAGTTCGAAGAGTCGACCCCCGTCGTTACACCCAGCGCCAGTTGCTGACCCCGGCCAAGGAAGTTCCGCTCACTGAACGTGATTGCGGCGCCGAAGCCGCTGCTTGTTGAGTAGGAACCGCCAAAGCTCAGCGACCCGGTCGGACGTTCCTCGACGTCCACGTCGATCACGACCTGCTGCGGGGTCGAGCCTTCGCGGGCCTCCACCTGAGCATCTCCGAAAAAGCCAAGCGCGCGCACGCGTTCCGCGCTCTCGCGGATTTCGCGCGGGTTGAACGGGTCGCCTTCCACAACACGGAACTGACGGCGCACAACGCGGTCCAGTGTCGTGGTGTTCCCTTCGATGTCGATGCGTTCAACAAAGACACGCTCACCACGGGTCAGCAGGAATTCCACATCCAGAGTCAGGTCGCGATCATTGCGGGTCACGCGCGGTTCAACGCGCACGAAATTGAGACCCTCGCGGATTGCCAGACGTTCAAGGCGTGCAATTTCGGTTTCAACGGCAGTCGGTGAATACACCTTGCCTGACCGAAGGCGGATGGCGTTCTGGAACACATCCGTGTCGACTTCTGCCAGATCCGAGGTTGCGGTGACTTCGCCAAAGGTGAACTGCTGCCCTTCCTCAACATTGAACGTGATGAAATAGGCATCGCGTTCATCGCTGAGTTCAGCATTCACGCCGGTTGTCCGAAAATCGACGTAGCCGCGCGACTGGTAGAAATCACGCAGGACCTGACGGTCGAATTCAATCCGGTCCTCGATGAACGTGTCGGACTGGATCAGCGCACGGAAAATACCCGCCTGCTTGGTTTCCAATACGCGGCGCAGACGCCGGTCACTGAACACCTGGTTGCCGGCAAAACCGATACGTTCGATTTCCGAAACACCGCCTTCAAACACTTCGAAAACCAGATCGACGCGGTTGTCAGAGCGGCGGATCACTTTGGGCTGAACGCGGGCGGCGATGCGCCCCTGCTGCGAATAAGCCTCTGTGATGCGGGCAGCGTCGGCTTCGGCTGTGGAGGGGCTGAACACACGGCGCGACTGCGACTGCACGATCGTGCCAAGCGTTTCGTCATCAATCCGGGCGTTGCCTTCGAATGTGATGCGGTTGACGGTCGGGAATTCCACCACGCGCACCACCAACGTGTTTCCCCGCGGCTCAATCTCGACGGACTCGAAAAGACCGGAGGCAAGAATTCGCTGGTACCCGTCATTGAGCTGCGCAGCCGACACGGTTTCTCCGCGCGCCACTCCGAGGTAGCTGGCAATCGTTCCGGCTTCGATGCGCTGATTGCCTTCGACCGAAATCGCGTTGAACCGGAAGTCCTGCGCGAACGCGACGTCGGGTGCGGCAGCAACACCAACCGTCAGCGCCATGGAAGCAGCAAATATCAGTGGACGAATGGAGGTGTTTCGCGCTGCTCGTCGCGTCACCTGCCCGCCTGTTTTATGTGTCATTGTTGGCAACCTACTCAGACATCCCTTTTAAGGATGTGAGTACCGAGATTGCCCTAGCTTGTCAAAAGCGCAGAGGCCGTCTCGGTCAATAGCCAAGCGGGTGTGTCATCGCCTCAATCATGAGCGTGCCGAGATAGGCGCCCAGAAACAGGGAGGCCACGATGGCGAACACGTACAGAAGCCGGTCCCAGTTGATGGAGACCAGAAGGCTGAACGTTCTGTAACCGTCTTGAATCGTTTGCATGACGCACCTCGACTGCCTGTTTCAATGGCCAAAGTGATGTCGAATTGTGGCAGCAATCAGGCGGCAAATAAGGCGATTCTGCGGAATCGCCTTATCCGCCTCGTCCAATCACGGACAGAACAGATCGTTTGACAGCGCAAACAGCATCAATGACAGCAGCAGCGTCAGACCGATCGCCATGAGAACGCGCAGCGCTTTGTCGCTTGGCGGGCGGCCGGTGACGGCCTCGTAGGCGTGGAAAACCAGGTGACCACCATCGAGCACGGGAATCGGAAACAGGTTCAGCAGTCCCACAGCCGTGCTCAGAACGGCGATAAACCAGATGAAGCTCGCGGTGCCCTGAGAAGCCATAGACCCGGACGTTTCCGCGATTCCAATCGGACCGGACAGGTTGCAGGTGCTGATGGCGCCGGTGATCATGTACCAGAGCCCCGACAGAGACCCGTCGATGATACGGCCAGTCTGTTCGACACCGGAAACAATTGCACTGACCGGTCCGACGAACTCGGTTGCCGGTTCAAAGAACATGCCGCCCACCAGACCGATCCGATACGCCGTTTTGAACGTGCCATCCGGCTGAGGTTCATCGGTACGACGGGGTGTCAGCTCAAGGGTACGGATCTCGCCTTCCCGCCAGACATCCAGGCGAAGAGTATTTCCGCCCGAACCTTCAACGGCTTCACGCAATTGGTCGAACGCGTAGATGGTTTGGCCATCCACAGAGGTGATGATGTCCCCGGACCGAAACCCGGCATCATCAGCCGCAGAGCGCGGAATAATCTGTGTCGCGACGGGGGGATAGACATAGGGGCCTTCTACAACCAGCTCATTGCCGTTGCGTTTAACCGTGTAAGCCAGGTGCTCCTGCTGCGGCAGTCCCTCAAGAAAGCTCTGAAAACTGTCTGACTCACTGAACGGCGGCAGGGCAACCCCCTCGATTGCGACCAGTTCATCACCCACTTGCAGTTCGTTCTGAGAGGGTACAGCACGCAATTCGCCGACCTTTACCGGTTCGGTGACTTCGCCCTGGAACATGAAAACGCCGGTGAAGATCAAGATAGACAGCGCAAAGTTGAACGCCGGACCCGCCGCGACAGTGGCCGCACGCGCCCAAAGCGGCGCGCCGTTCATGGTGCGGCGCTGCTCCGCTTCCGACAGGCGGGACATCACGTCCTCGTCCTTGCCGCCAGACGCGTTGCCGTCGCCTTTGAATTTCACATATCCGCCGAACGGAAGCAGCGCGAATTGCCACTTCGTACCGCGTTTATCGACGCGCGAAAACAGCACCGGCCCAAAGCCGAGCGAGAACACGTCGGCATCGATCCCGGACCAGCGTCCGACAATATAATGTCCGTATTCGTGGATCGCGACGATGATCGACAAAGCAATCACGAAAGCGAAGAGAGTCCAGATGACACTACCAAACTGGGGCAAAAGCGCTGCAATATCCAAAGCTCAACCCTCTAATTTTTTCATGATTTCATCTGCCCGTGTACGAGCGAGATGGTCTGCCTGCATCACGTTATCAAGGGTGATGGCGGCATCAATGTGACCCGGTTGCGCCGAAATTCGGGATAAGACCTCCTCGACAACCTGGGCAATCTGCTGGAATCCGATGCGTTTCGCAATGAACCCGTCGAGGGCGCGTTCTTTCGCAGCATTGAACACCGCGCCGGACAATCCGCCTGCTGCCATGACCTCGCGCGCCAGTCTGAGCGCCGGCCACCGCTCCTCATCCGCCCGGCGGAAGGTCAGTTGACCCAAGCTTACAAGATCAAGGCGATCCACCGGCAGGTCTTTGCGTTCAGGATAATGCAGGGCAAAGCCGATCGCGTGACGCATGTCAGGTGGTCCGACATGGGCCATCAACGCACCATCACGGAATCCCACCAGCGCATGAATCATGGATTCAGGGTGGACAACGGCTTCGATACGCGCCGGATCGATCTGGAAAAACTCTTTTGTTTCTATAAGTTCCAGCGCCTTATTAAACATTGATGCGCTGTCGATGGTGATGCGCTGACCCATGTCCCAGTTCGGGTGCTGAGCGGCCTGTTCCGGCGTGGCTTTGGCCAGATCCTCGATCGGCCAATCGCGGAATGCACCGCCCGAAGCTGTGATGATCACGCGTTCAACGGCACTCAGGTCTTCACCGATCAGAGCCTGGAAAACCGCCGAGTGTTCGCTGTCGACCGGCAGAATACTGCCGCCATGCGCCTGTGCAGTCGAAAGCATCAGAGCTCCGGCACAGACCATGCTCTCCTTGTTGGCAAGGGCAAGGGTCGCGCCCTGCTCCAGCGCCCGCAACCCCGGGGCCAAACCGGCCGAGCCAACGATTGAGGACATGACCCAATCGGCCGGGCGCGACGCCGCATCGAGCAGAGCGCCTGGTCCTGCGGCAGCTTCGACATTCGACCCTGACAAGGCTGCGCGCAGATCATCCAACCGATCCGGATCAGCAGTTACAGCCACTTCTGCACCGAAACGGATCGCATCACCTGCAAGCTGCGCGATGTTCTGACCACCGGTGAGGGCAACGACCTTGTAGGCGTCCGGATCCCGACCAATCAGATCCAGCGTGTTCTGCCCGATAGAGCCCGTGGCCCCGAAAATGGTGATCCGCCTCATTGGGTCCCCGGTGGAAATCCGATCAATTGCCCGGCGATTACGATGAACAGCGCCGCGCCGAGCATACCATCAAACCGGTCGAGCAACCCGCCGTGACCGGGAATCAGGTGCGAACTGTCTTTGACCCCTGCCCGACGCTTGATCGCGCTTTCGGCGATATCCCCGATCTGGCTGGCCATGCTGACCGCGATGCTGACGCCGATCAGGCCGATCCCGGCGCGGGTCGCGCCAGCAAAAAGCATCGCGACCACAGCCGATCCGATCCACCCCGCCACAGTGCCCGACCAAGTCTTCTTGGGGCTGACGCGCGGCCAGAGTTTGGGCCCGCCGATCAGACGCCCTGCAAAATATCCGGCAATGTCGGTGACAACGACGACCAGCAAGAGCCAGACCATCCAGGTCAGACCGAAATCGTCGCGCAGGGCCATCAATCCGTATCCGGCAAGCAGAATGAACGCGGTGAAGACCGCGTAGGTCACGCCGCCCTGCTCCATCCGCCCGAGACCGATCATCGATGGCGCCAACAGCAGCGGCAGAGCAAACGAGGCGGGCAACTCGATGGACACCATCGAAACAACCGCCGCGATCACCGCAAGAACGATGGGAGATTTGCTGCGATCCGTGTCCAGCATGGTCACCAGTTCCCAGACCATGAGACCCACGACAATCGCGATCAGCCCGTGAAACCACAAACCGCCCAGCCAGACGCCAAGCGCGCCGACACCCACCATTGCCACGGCTGACATCAGCCGCGGGGCAAGGTCGTCCCACTTGCCTGAGGTCATGCCACCACGGCTCCGAACCTGCGCTCGCGGGTTCCGAACCCACCCACGACCGAGCGGAATTCGTCCGCCGAGAAGTCCGGCCAGAGCGTGTCGATGAATTCGTATTCCGAATATGCAGACTGCCACAGAAGAAAGTTTGAAATCCTTGCTTCGCCGCTGGTTCGGATCACAAGATCCGGATCAGGCAAAACACAGGTATCCAAATACTTTGGCAGCGTTTCTTCATCTACCGCTTCAGGATCAAGCTTCCCTGCCGCCACGTCGCGCGCAAGGCGCTTGGTCGCCCGCGCCACCTCATCGCGGCCACCGTAGTTGATGGCTATGGTCAGGTTGACCGTCTGGCAGTTTGCAGTAAGCGCTTCCAACTCGTCCATCATGGCGACCAGCTTCTTGTCGAGGCGCACGCGGTCACCGATGAAACGGACGCAGACATCATTCGCCTTCAGGGCTTTTGCCTCACGCGTGATGTAGCGACGGAACAGGTTCATCAGCCCGGCAACCTCGGACTGGGTGCGTTTCCAGTTCTCCGTGGAAAAGGCAAAAACCGTCAGGTAATCAACCCCGAGATCCGGACAGGCTTCGACAATCTCGCGGACGCGCCGCGCGCCGGCCTGATGACCGAACAGACGTGGCCGCCCCCGCTGCGTGGCCCAGCGACCGTTGCCGTCCATGATAATGGCCACGTGACGCGGGCCATCGTCCTTCGCTGTCGTGCCGGGCTTCGCCATTGATCCGAGTCCTTCCCCAGCGGTCCTCAGACCTGCATGATCTCTTCCTGCTTTGTTTCCAAAGCACTGTCGATTTTCTTGATGTAGTCGTCGGTCAGTTCCTGAACTTCGTTTTCCCAGAACTTCTGATCGTCCTCGGACAGGCCGTCTGCCTTGGCCTTCTTGATCTGATCCATCCCGTCGCGACGGATGTTCCGAACCGAAACACGCGCATGTTCGGCGTATTGACCGGCGACCTTGCCCAGCTCCCGGCGCCGTTCTTCGTTCAGTTCGGGAATCGGCAACATGATGATCGTGCCGTTCAACTGAGGATTGATCCCAAGGCCGCTTTCGCGGATCGCCTTTTCAACCTTGCCGACCAGACCCTTGTCCCAAACGTTGATCGTTACCATGCGAGGCTCTGGCACGTTGACCGTACCCACCTGATTGATCGGCGTCATGCTGCCATAGGCGTCGACCATGACAGGCTCCAGCATCGACGCACTGGCCCGACCGGTCCGCAGAGATGCGAATTCGGTCCGCAGATTGGCCATAGCGCCATCCATGCGTCGCGCAAGGTCGTCAGTATCAAGAATGAAGTCGTCTGCCATTTTGCCCTCAAGAGCGGTTTTTCTGCTTTGGTTTTGCGTTCTAAGCGACGTGTGCCCGAAAGTATAGCGTCTTGCGACCGATCACCGGTCGCAACGCCCAACCTGTGACGGATTGGTCAAGCCGCCTCACCCGGCTTGGACTTGGGATTGCCGCCGTGAACGATCGTGTACGTGCCTTGACCGGCCAGAATTCCCCGGAACCCGCCCGGTTCATCGAGCGAGAAGACGATGATCGGCAGGTTGTTGTCCCGCGCCAGCGCAATGGCAGACGCATCCATCACGCCAAGATGCTTTTGCAGCACCTCGTCATAGGTCACCTTGTCATACCGCTTGGCGTCATCATGTTTGACCGGGTCCTTGTCGTAGACGCCGTCCACCTTGGTCCCCTTGAAGATCGCCTCACAGGACATTTCATTGGCCCTGAGGGTCGCGGCCGTGTCCGTGGTGAAATATGGGTTGCCGGTTCCGGCCGCGAAGATGCAGACACGCTTCTTTTCGAGATGCCGCACGGCACGACGCCGGATGTAGGGCTCGCACACCTGATCCATCGGAATCGCGCTGATCACCCGGGTGAAAACACCCAGCTGTTCGAGTGCGGACTGCATCGCCAGCGCGTTCATAACGGTGGCAAGCATCCCCATGTAATCCGCTGTCGTGCGCTCCATGCCCTGGGCTGACCCCTGCAACCCGCGGAATACGTTCCCGCCGCCGATGACCATGCAGATCTCGACACCCAGATCGTGGACCGACTTCACTTCGCGGGCGATCCGTTCGACCGTCGGGGGATGCAGACCAAAGCCCTGGTCCCCCATAAGGGCTTCACCGGATATCTTGAGCATCACACGTTTATACTTCGGATTCGGGGTCTCGCTGTCCGCCATGTTGCGCTCCGTTCGTACGAGGGTGTAAAATTGCGCGCAAAGTGTCGGAAAACCGGCACAGGAGCAAGGCGAAGTCGCGCCAGAACGCCACCCCGCAAGAACAAAGGCAAAGATCATGGGCGCATCGGGCGGGACATACCGACTTTCACAGATCATCGACAGCGTCGATCCAGCAAAGCCCGTGTTGATTGCTGGACCGACTGCCAGTGGAAAATCCGAACTAGCTCTGCGGCTTTCCGAGGCGCAGGGCGGCGTCATCGTAAATGCGGATGCGATCCAGGTCTTTTCCGACTGGCGCGTCCTGACGGCGCGTCCCTCCGAAGAGGATGAAACACGCGCGCCACATGCGCTTTACGGGCACGTTTCTGGCGACACGCCCTATTCCGTCGGTGACTGGCTGCGTGATCTGGAGACCCATCTGGAAAACGAACTCCGCCCGATTATCGTTGGCGGAACAGGACTTTACTTCACTGCATTGACCGAGGGGCTGGCCGAAATCCCAGAGACACCCGACGCTATCCGGCAAACCGCAATGCGCCGGATCCAACAGCATGGCCACGTGCCACTGATCGATGAGCTGGATGCCGAAACCCGCGCAAGGATCGACACCGCAAACCCGATGCGCGTCCAGCGCGCATGGGAGGTTCTGACGAATACCGGCAGGGGACTTGCCAAATGGCAGGACGACACCGCGCCACCCCGCCTCCGGCTTTCTGATACAACAGCCCTGCTCGTGAATGCCGAAAAAGACTGGCTGACACCCCGGATCGAAGCACGGTTCGACAAGATGCTCGCATCGGGTGCAATGGACGAAGCACTCGCCAACCGCCCCACCTGGACGCCAGAGCAGCCATCGGCCAAGGCCATCGGCGCGGCCGAGTTGATGGCCGTGATCGATGGAACCCTGACGATTGATGAAGCGCGTAACCGGGCAACCATCCTGACCCGCCAATTCGCCAAGCGCCAGCGCACCTGGTTTCGGGCACGAATGCGCAACTGGCAACAGGTTGACGCAAGGGAACTTTGACGCACGCAATCGACGTGATGGGCGCGCTGCTTAACACATGTCGCTTAAAGACAAGGTATGTGTCGCAATCTGACCGTAAAAGGTCTAATCTGATGATTGACGATAGCCCCATCATCGGGCGCAATGACGTCCATACAATGTTGCGCGTGTCGGATCTGTCTCCGTGAGTAGAAAAAAACACGTCGCCAAAAAACAAAACGTGTCACAGGGAGAAACAGATGACGCACACCACTCAGTCCAATCGGCTGCATCCGTCAGCCGTGATGTACGCACGCGAATTCAAGGACGGTCACATGGACCGCCGCGAATTCCTGACGCGGACAACTGCGCTTGGCCTGACAGCATCCGCCGCCTATGCGCTCGGTGGCCTGTCGCAACCGGCGCAGGCGGCAGCACATGCACAGCAGGGCGGAACGATCCGCTACCAGATGGAAGTCCGCGCGCTCAAGGATCCGCGGACCTATGACTGGACCCAGATCGCGACCTTCACCGCTGGCTGGCTCGAATACCTCGTCGAATACAACAACGATGGCTCTTTTGCCCCGATGCTGCTGGAAAGCTGGGAGGCGAACGACGACGCAACGGAATACACTCTCAAAGTGCGTCAGGGCGTTACGTGGAACAATGGCGACGACTTCACGGCGGAAGACGTGGCCCGCAACATCACCGGATGGTGCGACACCGAGCTGGAAGGCAACTCGATGGCCGCGCGCATGGCGTCGCTGGTCGATCCGGACACCGGCAAAGCTGCCGAAGGCGCGATCACAGTAGTCGACAGCCATACCGTTCTGCTCAAGACGTCTTCGCCTGATATCACCATCATTCCGGGCATGGCCGACTACCCGGCCGCGATCGTTCATTCGAGCTTTGACGCGAACACCATGCTGGAAAACCCGATCGGCACCGGCTTCATGCTTCCCGAAAGCCACGAGGTTGGCGTCAAGGGCGTGCTGGTCCGCAACGAAGGCTTCGACTGGTGGGGTTATGAAGCCGGTAAGGGCGGCTATATCGACCGGATCGAGTTCATCGACTACGGCACCGATCCGGCTGCATTCCTCGCAGCCTACGAAGCCGAAGAAATCGACATGAACTGGGAGTCGGTTGGCGAATTCGTTGACGTGTTCGATGCGATTGGTCTGACACGCTCGGAAATCCCGTCCGGCTTCACCATTGTGATCCGTCCGAACCAGTTGGCCGAAGACGAAAACGGCAACAAGATCTATGGCGACAAGCGCGTGCGTCAGGCGCTCGCTATGGCCGTTGACAACAATGTCTGTCTCGAACTGGGCATGGCGGGCTATGGCGTCCCCGCAGACAACTGTCACGTTGGACCGATGCACCCCGAACATGACCCGAGCGTCACGCGCATCCCCTATGATCCGGCCAAGGCCAAGGCGCTTATGGACGAAGCAGGCATGGGTGACTTCGAACACGAAGTGCAGTCCATCGACGACGACTGGCGCCGCAACACCACGGCGGCTGTTGTTGCCCAGCTCAACGATGCGGGCATCAAGGCACGCCACACCGTACTTCCGGGTTCGACCTTCTGGAACGACTGGACCAAGTATCCCTTCTCGTCGACCAACTGGAACCACCGCCCGCTGGGTACGCAGGTTCTGGGTCTGGCCTACAAGTCGGGCGTGGCATGGAACGAAGCGGGTTTTGCGAACGACGAATTCGACGCGCTTCTGGCCGAAGCCAACTCTCTGGCCGATGTCGATGCGCGCCGCGCTGTCATGGCAAAGCTGCAGGCCATCATGATCGATGAAGGTGTCACGATCCAGCCCTACTGGCGGACGGCGATGCGCCACCACCGGGATAATCTGGTGGGTGTCGAAAAGCACATTGCGGACCTGCCGCAGCTATACAAGTTCGGCCTCAAAGCCTGATCCGAACACCGAACCGCGCCCTCGGGCGCGGTTCTTTTTTGTCCGCCCGGACAACCAGAAAAGAAAATAAAAACCAGACGTGGGCTTCCGACAGCCCGCCAACAGGGTGAACCATGGGACTTTTCATACTCAGACGAGTGGGAGTCATGATCCTTACGGGTCTATGCCTGACATTCCTCGTCTTTACCTTAACCAACCTCTATCCGAATCTGGAAAAGCTCGCGAAGACGCAGGGCAACTTCCGGATGAGCGACGAAGAAGTATCGAGTTACCTCGAACGCAACGGTTATCTGCAACCGATGGTCGTGAAATACGGGGAATGGTTGGGGGTTCTCCCATCCTACAGGCACGAAAACACCGACGGAACAATACAGGGCCGCTGTATTCTGCCGGGCAAAACACCCGAGGAGTCCCCGGACTTCTGCGGTGTGCTGCAAGGCTACTGGGGGTTCTCGACAGTCTTCAAGGACGAGGTCGGCAGCATCATCGGCACACGACTCAGCCTGACCGGAAAACTGATGTTCTGGGTAATGGTTCTGATGGTGCCATCGGCGCTCATACTTGGCGTGCTTTCGGGAATGAAGGAAGGGTCCAAGACTGACCGAACCCTGTCCACGGTCGCAATCACCACCACGGCGACACCGGAATACGTGTCCGGGGTCATCCTGATCGCGGTGTTCGCGTCCTCAACTGTCGGCCTGAAATGGTTCAAGGGCACCGCAACCTCGGCGATGGAGAGCGCGAATTTCGAAAACTTCTTCCTTCCGGTTCTGACGATCTCGCTCTACGGGATGGGCTACATTGCCCGGATGACCCGCGCGTCGATGGCCGAAGTCATGACCGCTCAATACATCCGCACCGCGCGGCTCAAGGGGGTCAGCTTTCCCAACATCGTCGTCAAACACGCGCTTCGGAACGCTCTGATCGCCCCGTTCACGGTGATCATGCTGCAGTTCCCCTGGCTTCTGAACGGGGTCGTGATTGTCGAGACCCTGTTCAACTACAAGGGTTTCGGATGGACGCTGGTTCAGGCCGCAAGCAACAACGACATCGAGCTTCTGCTTGGTGTCTCGGTCGTGTCGGTCTTCGTCGTACTGGTGACGCAGCTGATCTCTGACATCGGCTACGTGTATCTCAACCCACGCATCAGCGTTACCTGAGCGGGAGGAAAAGACTATGGAACCTCTCAGCTGGTTTGACATCATCACCCGCGTTTTCCTGCAGTTCATGCCTGTCTGGATTTCGCTGGTCGTCCTGTTCACCCTGTCGATCGTCTACAAAAGGCGGCTTGGCCTTTACGGCAAACTGTTCGACTCCACCATTGGCATGATCGGTTTCGCGCTTGTCATGTTCTGGGTGTTCACCGGCATCTTCGGAGCCTTCGACATGATCGTGACACACGATCCGCTGGCACAGGTCTCGGGGATGAAGAACAAACTTCCCGGCACACCTCTGACCAACCCGGACGAAGGACAATACGCCTATTACCTGTTCGGCGGTGACAACCTGGCCCGCGACGTGTTCAGCCGCATGATCAAGGGCGCGTGGATCGTTGTGCAGATTGCACCTCTGGCAACGCTCTTTGCCTTCATGGTCGGCATCACACTTGGTCTGCCGGCGGGCTACTACGGCGGGCGACTGGATACGCTCCTGAGCTTCCTCGCCAACCTGATCCTCGCCTTCCCGGTGATCCTGCTGTTCTACCTGCTGGTGACACCCGAAATCGTGGAGACCGGCATCCCGAGCTACATGGCAACGGTCCTATTTGTCTTTCCGATCATCTTCGTCGGCGTGCTGCTCAATTCCCGATACAAGACACAGCCGAAGCTGCGCGCGCCGCTTCTGATCTGCGTCCTCGGCATCATGGGGTGGCTGTATCTGTCGCTGATCTCCGAGATCGGAACCAAGGTCTCGGTCCTGCCGGGCTTCCTCGATCTGTTCGATGTGCCCTCGGGTATCCTCGTTGTGTTCGTGTCGGTGGTCTTCGTCAATTCGCCCACCGTGTTCCGCATCGTCCGAGGGCTCGCAATGGACATCAAGACACGGGACTACGTGGCAGCAGCTCAGACACGGGGTGAAGGCCCATGGTACATCATGCTGTGGGAGATCCTGCCCAACGCCCGCGGTCCCCTGATCGTCGATTTCTGTCTGCGCATCGGCTACACCACGATCCTCCTCGGGACACTGGGCTTCTTTGGCCTCGGCCTGTCGCCGGAAAGCCCGGATTGGGGCACCACCATCAATGACGGTCGTCGCCTGCTGCAGATCTATCTGCACCCGGCCCTTGTGCCCGCGATCTCGCTGCTCAGCATGGTGCTGGGTCTGAACCTGCTGGCGGATGGGCTGCGCGAGGAATCGCTGCGCGACTGATGACAGAGCGGACCGGAACACTCCGGTCCGCCAACCAGACATTAATCAAAGAAGCAGGGACGCTGCCCTGCCATCCCAACCGGGAGAGACAGATGAAAGACACGTATGACGGCCCGATCCTAGAGATTGACGCGCTCTCAATTTCCTTCTTCACGCGCCTCCGGGAAATCCCTGCCGTGATGGACTTCTCGGTCAAGGTGATGCCGGGCGAAGCGGTGGGCCTTGTAGGAGAGTCCGGCTGCGGAAAGTCCACTGTGGCGCTTGGCGTTATGCAGGACCTTGGCAAGAACGGACGCATCGTCGGCGGCTCGATCAAATTCAAGGGCCGCGACCTGAACCAGATGAGCCAGGAAGAGCTGCGTCACATCCGGGGTTCCGAAATCGCGATGATCTATCAGGAACCGATGGCCTCGCTGAACCCGGCCATGAAAATCGGCAAACAGTTGATGGAAGTGCCGATGATCCATCGCGGATCGTCCGAGAAAGAAGCCTATGACCGCGCGCTTCAGGTCGTCACGGACGTGAAACTGCCGGACCCGGCGCGCATCCTTGACAGCTATCCGCACCAGCTTTCCGGCGGACAGCAGCAGCGCATCGTGATCGCGATGGCCCTGATGGCCGAGCCGTCGCTTCTGATCCTCGACGAGCCCACCACGGCGCTCGACGTGACCGTCGAAGCAGCGGTTGTCGAACTGGTGAAAGAGCTGGGCAAAAAATACGGCACCTCGATGCTCTTCATCAGCCACAACCTTGGTCTTGTGCTCGAGACCTGCGACCGGCTTTGTGTGATGTATTCCGGCGAAGCGGTGGAACGGGGCTCGATCAAGGACGTGTTCGACGAGATGCAGCACCCGTACACGCAGGCTCTGTTCCGGTCGATCCCGCTTCCCGGAGCAGACAAGAATGCGCGCCCGCTCCGGGCCATTCCGGGGAATTTCCCCCTGCCCCACGAACGTCCGCCCGGCTGCAATTTCGGGCCGCGCTGCGATTATTTCGAGGCCGGTCGATGCGACGCGCAGGACATCAGGATGATGGACGTGCCCGGCAATGACCGACATGCCACTCGCTGCCTCAAGTTTCAGGAGATCGACTGGAACGCCCCGATGGAGGTTGGCGATACAACCCAGAAGTCCGAGCCGGGACAGGTTGTTCTGAAAATGGACAATCTCAAGAAGTATTACGAGGTCGCCGCAAACGCCCTGTTCGGCAAGCGCGGGGACACCAAGGTCGTGAAGGCCAACGAGACACTGAGCTTCGAGGCCCGCGAATCCGAAACGCTCGCCATCGTGGGGGAATCGGGCTGCGGTAAGTCGACCTTCGCCAAGGTGCTGATGGGGCTCGAAACGGCGACCGAGGGACAGATCCTGCTCGACAACCGAAATATCGAGCGAACGCCGATTGAACAGCGCGACACCCAGACGATTGCGGATGTTCAGATGGTTTTCCAGAACCCGTTCGACACGCTCAATCCCTCCATGACAGTCGGTCGTCAGATCATCCGCGCCCTCGAGGTGTTCGGCGTCGGCAACAGCGAAGCGGAACGGCGTCAGCGGATGCTGGAACTGCTGGATCTTGTCAAACTGCCCCGTGCCTTTGCGGAACGGATGCCCCGACAACTCTCAGGCGGCCAGAAACAGCGTGTCGGCATTGCACGCGCCTTTGCCGGGAACGCCCGTATCGTCGTGGCAGATGAACCGGTCTCGGCACTGGACGTGTCCGTTCAGGCGGCAGTCACCGACCTTCTGATGGAAATTCAGCGCGAACAGAAAACGACGCTTCTTTTCATCAGCCATGACCTGAGCATCGTCCGCTATCTGTCTGATCGGGTTATGGTTATGTATCTAGGGCATGTGGTGGAACTTGGCACGACCGAACAGGTCTTTGCACCGCCCTACCACCCCTATACCGAGGCACTGCTTTCCGCCGTTCCCATCGCCGATACGCGTGTCGAGAAAAAGCACATCGTGCTCGAAGGCGATATTCCCTCGGCGATGAATCCGCCGCCCGGCTGCCCGTTCCAGACGCGGTGTCGCTGGAAATCACAGGTCGCCGGTGGGCTGTGCGAAAAGGAAGTGCCGCCGGTTCGGCAGCTTGGCGACGGTCACCAGGTCAAATGCCACCTGTCCGACGCGCAGCTGGCGGAAATGGAACCGGTCATTCAGATCGCGGCAGAGTAAGAACAAGAAAGAGCCTTTGCATATGCGCAAAGGCTCTTCAATCCATGCGTCAAACGATGTCTGATCTGCGCCATTGGCCGATGCCGATGGGACGCAATCAGTTGTTGAGGTAGTCCTGTGCCGTCAAGACCGCTTCGCCACTCGCCGTCAGAACAGCGTCGTTGCTGTCCTCGATCACCGAATATGACAGGAACGCCAGCCCGACCACGGCTGCGGTCAACACAACCCATTCAACTGTTACCGCGCCGTCTTCGTCGCGGCGGAATGTCTTAACAAACTTAATCATGTCACCATCCATGTTCCGAGCCTCACTCACCCTGGCTAGGCCCAGCATCGCAGCCGGGGGTTGCCTCGAAGTCACTATTCCGTCTGTCTGATGCTTTTATAGCCCGAGGAATGGGGCAGCAGTTTGACCGTTTTGGTCACGATTTGGAGCGAAGTTAAGAAATTTCGTAAATTTTTCGGGGCATTACCCCTGTATGCAGCGATTGGAACCGGTCTGTTGCCGGTTTGGAAATAGACGTTGAAACGTGCCGCGCGTTACCGGCCCCAGATCTTCTTCACGTAGTTCCGGGTTTCACGATAGGGTGGAATGCCGTTGTGTTTTTCAACTGCGCCGGGACCGGCATTGTATGCGGCAAGCGCAAGAGGCCACTGCCCGAACTTGCGGTACTGTTCCTTGAGGTAACGCGCACCGCCATCGAGGTTTTCCGCCGGATCGTTCGGATCGACCCGCAGATACTGTGCGGTGCCCGGCATCAACTGCGCCAGACCAATCGCACCCTTGTTGGATCGCGCATTGGGATTGAAGTTCGATTCCTGCTGAACCAACCGCAGGAAGAGGTCTTCCGGCACACCATGACGCCGAGCAGCGTCTCGGGCCATCCCTGCATAAATGCCGGAATACCGGCCCCGGTATTTCGGAACAGGGCCTTCCGCCCCGCTGTCACCCCATTTTGTCGGGGTCACCACCTTTGGAGGCTGAAGCCGTACAGAGCTGTTGTACTGCTGCGCTGCTCGGGAATCCAGAACCTTGGTTTTACTGGAAAAGAGCGCGACGCGACTCTTGGTCGAAAGCACCTCGGCACTGACTGCACCGGCACTCATCACCGCAACACCACATACCAACGCAATCAATCTCTGCCTTGTTGTTCGCATAGCTGCTCACGCCCCACGTTGAGATTGGGCAGGTGTATAATCCCATTTTGCCTTTCACACCAGCCTTGGTTGGTCATGAATTCTTAACCACAACCTGATGGTATACTTAAGCCTCCCTAAGCCATTAGCCGATGGAAACCGGTTGCTCCGCTGGTGTAGGGTCGTGCAAACGGCGCGCTGCGTCACAGATTCGAATATCAGAGGGGGAAACATGGCCGGTTCAGTCAACAAGGTCATCATCGTCGGCAATCTCGGCCGCGATCCGGAAGTGCGCACGTTTCAGAACGGCGGCAAAGTCTGCAACCTGCGCATCGCCACGTCCGAGAACTGGAAAGACCGCAACACCGGCGAACGCCGGGAACGCACCGAATGGCACAGCGTCGCGATCTTTTCAGAACCGCTCGCCCGCATTGCCGAACAGTACCTGCGCAAAGGTTCAAAGGTTTACATCGAAGGCCAACTGGAAACCCGCAAATGGCAGGACCAGTCCGGTCAGGATCGATACACGACCGAAATCGTCCTGCGCCCGTATCGCGGCGAACTCACCCTGCTCGACGGTCGCGGAGAAGGCGGCGGCGGTGGCGGCTACGGTGGTGGCAGCAGCGGCGGCGATTACGGTGGAGATTACGGTGGCGACTACGGCGGCTCCAGTGGGGGCGGCAGCGGTCCGGCCCGTGCGCCTGCGCGCGACATCGACGACGAAATCCCGTTCTGATCTGAAAAGGCGCCGGACAGGCGCCTTTTTCATCTTTCGGACAGGGCGTCCTGCAACAGCTCCAACACAGTGGCCGACGGCACATCCGACGTGACGAATGCCTGCCCGATCGCGCGCGCGAGGATAAAGCGCAGCTGGCCGTCGATCACTTTTTTGTCCTGTCCCATCAAGTCGAGCAACGCCTGCGCGTCCGGCAGATCACCGTCGATATCGGCAAGTGTGACCTTCATTCCCATCTCACTCAGAACCTGACGGACGCGGCTTGGTTCTTCCTGCGCACACAGGCCCAGCCGCGCGGACAGCTCAAACGCCAAAGCGCAGCCGATTGCGACACCTTCGCCGTGCAGCAGACGGTCCGAGTAACCGGTCGCCGCCTCGAACGCATGGCAGAACGTGTGACCAAGGTTGAGAAGCGCGCGGTCGCCCTGTTCGGTTTCATCCCGCACTACGATCTCGGCCTTCATCTCGACCGACCGTTTTACGGCATATGCCAGGGCTTCAGGATCACGCGCCCTGATCTGCGCTGCGTTCTGCTCCTGCCAGTCAAAGAACGCCGCGTCCCCCAGCAGCCCGTACTTTACCACTTCGCCATACCCGGCCAGAAAGTCACGGTCAGGCAGAGAATTGAGAACCGAGATATCCGCAAGCACAAGCGAAGGCTGGTGGAAAGCACCGATCAGGTTCTTGCCCTGCGGTGCATTGATGCCGGTCTTGCCGCCCACCGAACTGTCGACCTGCGCCAGAAGCGAGGTCGGAATCTGTACGAACCGCACCCCCCGGCGCAGCACTGCGGCAGCGAAACCGACCAGATCACCGATCACCCCACCGCCAAGAGCGATGACAACGTCGCGCCGCTCGATCTTCTGCTCCAGAAGCCACTCCACGGTGCGTTCGAACTGGGGCCAGCCTTTGGTCGCTTCGCCAGCCGGCAGCGTCAGGCTGACCGAGGCAACCCCCTCGGCCGCCAAAGCCGCTTCCAACGCGGCGAGATGCAACCCGGCGACATGGGCATCGGTCACGATCGCCACGCGCGGTCGCCTGAGCAGCGGCGCGATCTCGGCCCCGGCACGCGCAAGCAGATCAGAGCCGATCCGCACATCGTATGCGCGCCCGTCAAGCGGCACGTGAACCGTTTCAGTCATTCCAGAACCTCCAGAACATCCGGGCGGGTGCGCAAGGCTTCGATCACCCGCGACGCCATGGCGTCAATCGACAGACCGGGCTGAGACACCACAGTCAGGTCGGCTGTTGCATAAACAGGCACCCGCTCATTATAGAGCTTGGTCAGCGCGCCCAGTGGGTCGGGCACCCGAAGCAAAGGCCGCGTATCCTTGTGACGCACGCGCGACCACAGCAAATCCAGATCGGCGTTCAGCCAAACCGCCACACCCTTTTTCGAAATGATCTCGCGGTTTTCAGGCGCCATATATGCCCCACCGCCGGTCGATAACACGCCACGCTCGTTCTCAAGGAGCCGCGAAATCACCTGACGCTCTTTCAGACGGAAAAAAGGCTCCCCGTCGCGGGCAAAGATTTCGGGGATGGTCATGTTGGCGGCTTTTTCGATCTCCGCGTCCGAATCAAGAAACGGTGCGTGAAGTGCGGCAGCAAGCGCCTTGCCCACGGCGGTCTTTCCGGCGCCCATCATGCCAACCAGAACCACCGTTTTTTTCAGTCTCGCCTGCATCGCCCCGGGTGCAACCCTTGTAACTCGGCCAAGTGCCGCCAATTTTTTACCAACGGACGCTGAATGACGTGATCTTGCGCAAAAGGCCAGTTATAAGTTGGGAAAAATCAATGAGGCAGGGTGAGGGTGTCCATGGGGCGCATCGTGAAATGGCTGATCTATCTAATCATCATCGGCGGATTGGCGCTGGTGGCGTATGCCTATGTCGGGCCGTATTTCGGCGCTGATTTTTCACCACCCCAAACTGAAGTCAGGCAACCCGTGACGCTGGATGCAGATTAACCCGTTTCTTTTTGTTCCTCTGATGTTAGCGCCGCCATCGGCCGCGCAGGAGGCCCCGCTGTCCGCTATTGACTGGCTGAGTATTCAGCGCAATGCGCCACCGGTGCTGACGCAGCCCGATACGCCCGTGGCCCAAAGCGCGAATGTCCCCAATGTCGAGGTCATGCCGCTTGATGATCCCGGCGTCGGCGGTGTCGGATTGTTGCCAAGTTCAATCACCGGCCTGCCGCCATCGCTCTGGCAGGGCAGCGAAGAGGCCGAACTCATAGCGTTGATTGAGCAGCTCGGGACGCGCAAACCGACAATTCCGGCGCTTGATTCCCTGCTGCACACATTGCTGCTGGCCGAAGCCGCAGCACCATCCACCGATTCCGGTGAGGCATTTCTGGCCGCGCGTATCGCCAGCCTTCAGGATCACGGGCTGGTTGCACCTGCCGAGGCCATGGTCGAACGGGTGGGCATCCTGACCCCGACGCTCTTTGATCAGGCTTTTGACCTTGCATTGCTGACGGGATCGGATGCCGCGCTGTGCGGGATGCTCGACACCACTCCCGCTCTGGCCCCTGATCTGGAAACCCGTATTTGGTGCGCCACCCGCGACGGCGATTATTCCCGAGCCATGACCATCTATCAGACGGCAGATGCGCTCGGGCAACTGTCTGATCTGGACAGCGAATTACTCCTGCGGTTCCTCGATCCCGAATACGGAGAGGCCTCTTCGCCTCTGCGCCCGCCGGTCCGGCCGACACCTCTGCAATTCCGCCTTTTCGAAGCGATCGGAGAGGCACTGCCCACAGCACCGCTGCCCCTGCCCTTTGCCACGGTCGAACTGAGCGGCGACGCCGGCTGGCGCGCCCAGCTGCAGGCAGCGGAACGTCTGGCCCGCGCCGGAGCCATCGACGACAACCAGTTGCTCGGCGTCTACACATCACAGATGCGGGCCGCTTCCGGCGGCATCTGGGACCGCGTTGAAGCTCTCCAGCGCTTTGAAACTGCCTTGACGACGGGCGATCCCGGCGCGGTGTCCTCTGCGCTCGAAACCGTCTGGCCGCAGATGCGCACCGCGGGACTGCTTCTGCCCTTTTCAAACCTGTTCGCATCCCGGCTTCAGGGCCTGCCACTGAGCGCCCGCGCCAAAGATATCGCGGCTTTGGCGGGCCTGCTGTCTGCCGACTACGAAACGGTGGCACGGGGGATCACCGAAAGTGCGGATGCCAATCACAGGTTTCTCGCCGCTGTCGCGACAGGCACCATCGACATGTCGCCCCCGCCAAACCTGCCACATGCCGCGGCTCTGCTGGACGCGTGGTCCGGACGGCCTCAAGCCCCTGAGGATCTGTCGGCTCTGCCCTCGGAGAACCGGCTCGGTGAAGCGCTGCTCAGAAGCATCCAGCGGTTTGAATCCGGTGCCAGCGGGAACGATGCCGACGTTACCGAAGCTCTGCGCGCGCTCCGCGCGTTCGGTCTTGAGGATGTCGCCCGCCGGTCTGCACTTCAACTGGCCATTCTCGACATGGAAGGCGCGCGGCGATGACCGATCGCCACTGGATCGCAGCCTTTCTCGATGCCCAGGCTGCCGAACGCGGTGCGGCCACAAACACGCAACTCGCCTATGCCCGCGACCTTGCGGATTTCATCGAGTGGCTGTCGGGCCGCGCCCTGTCATTGACTGACGCACAGCGATCCGATGTCGAGGACTATCTCATCCATTGCGACGCCCAGGGACTCGCGAAATCGACCCGCGCGCGGCGTCTTTCCGCGATCAAGCAACTCTATCGCTTCTGCTTCGAAGAAGGGTTCCGCGCCGACAACCCGGCAGTTCAGATCAGCGGCCCGGGCCGCGACAAGCGACTTCCCAAGACCCTCTCAACCGAAGAGGTGGACCGCCTTCTCGACGCCGCCTCAGTCCATGGCCGGACCCCTGCGGATCGCACGCGCAACATCTGCCTGATGCAACTGCTCTACGCCACCGGCATGCGGGTCAGCGAACTCGTCTCGCTGCCGCTGTCCTCGGCCAAAGGCGACCCGCGCATGCTGCTGATCCGCGGCAAAGGGGGCAAGGAACGGATGGTGCCGCTGTCTCCGCCGGCCCGCGCCGCGCTGCGCGACTGGCTGAAGACCCGCGAGGCGATGGAAGACGCGGCCCGCACCGAAGGCAAACCAACATCTGCTTTCCTGTTCCCGTCCCGAGGCAAGTCCGGGCACCTGACCCGCCACGCGTTCTACGTCCTGATCAAGGATCTTGCGGTTGAAGGCGGCGTATCCCCGTCCAAAGTCACGCCACACACGCTGCGGCACGCCTTCGCCACGCATCTGCTGGCCAACGGGGCCGACCTGCGCGCCATCCAGACATTTCTGGGCCATGCCGACGTCTCGACCACCGAGATCTACACCCATGTTCTGGAGGAACGGTTGAAAGAGCTGGTGCTCGATCACCACCCGCTCGCCAAGGACTGAACCCGCCCCTTGAACGCACAGCCGCCTGCCCCCATAACCACTCAAAGATTTTTGACCTGTTGGACCCGATGGAACCCGCATCTTCGGCGGCAGATGCCGCATTCTGGATCACCGCCGCCGCTATCCTTGGCCTTCTTGTGCTCTCTGCCTTCTTCAGCGGGTCCGAAACCGCGCTGACCGCTGCATCGCGCGGCAAACTGCGGTCAATGTCGGACAAGGGCAATTCCGGAGCCTCCCGCGCGCTGCGCATCACGGAAGACAATGAACGGCTGATCGGCTCGGTCCTCCTGGGCAACAACCTCGTCAACATCCTGGCCACATCGCTCGCCACCGCCCTGTTCACCCGTGCATTCGGTGAATCCGGCGTGGCGCTTGCGACGCTTGTGATGACCGTGCTCGTGCTCGTCTTTGCAGAGGTGCTGCCCAAAACCTACGCCATCACCAATGCCGAAACGGCGGCAAGCCGTGTGTCACCAGTGATCGCGCTGGTGATCACCGTGTTCTCTCCCATCGTCGGCGCGGTTCGGATGCTGGTGCGCGGTGTGCTGAGCCTGTTCGGCGTCAAGACCGACCCCGACAGCCATATTCTGGCCGTGCGCGAGGAAATTGCCGGCGCCCTGCAACTGGGCCATTCCGAAGGCGTGGTCGAGAAAGAGGACCGCGACCGCATCCTCGGCGCACTCGACCTGAGCGAACGGACCGTTGAAGAGATCATGCTCCACCGCTCCGGGATCGAGATGATCGATGCAGACAATGACCCGCAGGACATCCTGCGCCAGTGTCTCGAATCGAACCACACCCGTTTGCCCGTGTTCCGCGGCGATCCCGAGAACATCATCGGTGTCGTTCACGCCAAGGACCTGTTCCGCGCGATGTACCAATTCATGCAGGAAAGCGACAAACCTGCCGAATCCATGAGCCAGTTCCGCTTCGCTGATGTGGCGATGAAGCCCTACTTCATCCCGGACAGCACGTCGCTCGATGACCAGATGCGCCAGTTCCTGCGCCGCCGCACGCATTTTGCTCTGGTGGTCGACGAATACGGCGCGCTTCAGGGCCTGATCACACTTGAGGACATTCTGGAAGAGATTGTCGGTGAGATCACCGACGAGTTCGATCCCGACGCCGATCACCCGGTAAAACGCGGTGAAGACGGTAACTACTGGATTGATGGCGCCATGACGATCCGCGACCTCAATCGGGCTCTCGACTGGTCGCTGCCCGATGACGAGGCCAACACCGTGGCCGGGCTGGTGATCCACGAGGCGCAGATGATTCCGACCATCGGCCAGTGCTTCAGCTTCCATGGATTCCGCTTCGAAGTCGTCGCACGCGAAAACAACCGCATCACGGCTCTCAAGATCCGACCCTTGGCGGCGGAATAATCACGGGCAATCAAAACGCGCCAACGCGTTTTGGCGGTTCCGTCAACGGAACCGCACGACCTCGACCGCCCCTCCCACACCAGAGAGGATCAGGCGCGGAGCCGAGTGCCCGCCGGATCGAACGGGGGATGTTCGAGGATCGTTGCACGATGCGTACGGCCAAGGACCATCACCTCGACCTCATCACCCGCCGCGGCGTTTTTGACATAGGCCAGTGCCAAGGATTGACCGACATGGTAGCCATAGGCTCCCGAACTGACACGTCCGATGCCGACTCCATCCTTGAAAATCGGTTCGCCACCGGTGGCATCGGCGTTCGAAGCGTCGGTATCCTTGGCATCAAGCGCCAGCAGAACCAGCGTCTCGCGCGCATGTTTTGCCATATTGGCCTCGGCCGCGTCACGGTTCAGGTAGGATTTGTCGGTCCGGCAGAGACGCTCAAGGCCGCATTCCTGTGGCCAGTATTCGGGGCTGTATTCGCGGCCCCATGACCCGTAGCCCTTTTCCATGCGGAGGCTCATCAGCGCGCGACTGCCCACGGGAACAGCGCCAAGCTGCGCGCCTGTTTCAAGCAGCGCGGTATAGAGCGCCATCTGATCTTCGGCCCGGCAATGCAGTTCCCAGCCCAGATCGCCGGTGAAGGACACGCGCAGGGCCGTCACCTCCACCCCGGCGATCTCGATGCGTTTTGAGCGCATGAAGGGCCACTCCGGAGAGTCGAGCGAGGTGTTGGTCAGACGCTGTATCAGTTCACGTGATTTCGGCCCCGCCACATTGAAGCCGCACCATGTGTTGGTCAGGCTTTCGAAGACAGTGCCCTCGGGCAGCGGTACCGCGTCGTAAAAGCGTTTCTGGTATCGCTCGGCCATACCGGAGCTGATAATCCAGAACTCGTCCTCTGCCAGTCGTGTGACCGTCGCATCCCCCGCGATGCCCCCGCGCTTGCCAATGAGCGGCGTCAGACAGGACCGTCCCACCTCTCGGGGAATGCGGTTGGCGAAAACAGCGTTCAGCCAGTCTTCTGCCCCGGGCCCGCTCACGCGGTACTTGGCAAAGTTTGAGATGTCGATGATCCCGGCTTTGTCCCTAAGGGTGCGGGCCTCCTGCCCCACCACATCCCACCAGGGCTGACGGGTGAAGCCAGCGCTGTCGGGTACGTCTTTCGAGAAGTAGAGCGGGTGCTCCCAGCCGTAGTTCAGGCCGAACACCGCACCCATTTCTTTTTGCATCTCATAGACAGGCCGGGTCCGCACCGGGCGGCCCGCCGCGCGTTCCTCGTTCGGGAAATGGATCTTGAAACGATGCGCGTACTGGTCGCCCACGCGTGCCTTGGTGAATTTCGCGTCGGCCCAATCGCCGAACCGTGCCACGTCCCAGGCGAACATGTCGTACTGCATTTCGCCTTCGATGATCCATTGCGCAACCATCAGGCCCATACCGCCGGATTGGGAGAAACCCGGGATAATCCCGTTGCAGCAGAAATAGCCCTGTTTCTCGGGTACCGGACCCAACAACACGTTGCTGTCCGGGGACCAGATCATCGGTCCGTTGATCACCCGTTTGATCCCGGCCTCCCCAACGGCAGGCACGCGGTCAATGGCGCGCATCATGTTGTCTTCGATCCGTTCCAGATCGTCGGCAAACAGTTCATGTCCGAACCCTTGCGGGGTTCCGTCTTCGGCCCAGAACCGGACGTCCTTTTCATAGGCCCCCACCAGCAGACCCTTGCCCTCCTGGCGGAGATAGTATTCGCCGTCCCGGTCAGCGACCGAGGGCAGACGGCGGTCCATCGCTTCGATCTCGGCGATGGTTTCGGTCACGAAATACTGGTGTTCCGTGGGCAGCAGCGGAAGTTTGATCCCTGCCAGCGCGGCGACTTCGCGGCCCCAGAGACCGGCGGCATTGACCACCCATTGAGTGTGGATATCGCCTTTTGGCGTGCGCACGATCCATGAACCGTCAGATTGCTGCTCGGTCGCCGTTACAGGTGTGAACCGATGAATCTCGGCCCCTTTCTGACGCGCGCCCGCCGCATAGGCGGCCGTCACACCGGACGGGTCCACATTCCCACCATCGGGTTCGTACATGATGCAGCGGATGCCGTCGAAATTGACGAGTGGATGCAGGGCCTCGGCTTCCGCGCGGCTGACCTCGTGAAATTTCATGCCGTAGAGCTTCGCTTTTGCCGCCTGCAGGCGCAGTTGGTGTTCGCGGGCTTCGGTCTGTGCAAGGTAGAGCGAACCGGGCTGGAACACTCCGCAACTCTGGCCGGTTTCAGCTTCCAGCTGGTTATACAGCGTCATCGTGTAGTGCTGAATCCGGCTGATATTCGTGCTGTCATGCAATCCGTGAATATTCGCCGCCGCGTGCCAGGTGGAGCCGCTGGTCAATTCATCGCGTTCGAGCAACACGACATCGGTCCAGCCTAATTTTACCAGATGGTATAAAATCGAGCAGCCGATAACGCCGCCTCCGATGACGACAGCTTGGGCGTGGGTTTTCATCGTAAGCGACTCCATCCATTGTCGGCCCACCCTTTCGTGGAGGCGTCGCAAGCGGTTGCCACAAGCCGACACTGCGTGTCGTTTTCCGGCAGGACGCAACGAGAAAGCCCGCCACATGGTCGGAGTGACAGATCAGGGAGAGTTCGGATGAAGACGCAGGCGCGTGTGGTGGTGATTGGCGGCGGGGTTGTGGGCGTGTCTGTGCTCTATCACCTGACCAAACTGGGCTGGTCGGACGTGATGCTGGTAGAGCGTTCCGAACTGACCTCGGGCAGCACATGGCACGCGGCGGGTGGGTTTCACACGCTCAACGGCGACACCAACATGGCCGCGCTTCAGGGTTACACGATCCGGCTTTACAAGGAACTGGAAGAGATCACCGGCATGTCCTGCGGGTTGCACCATGTGGGCGGCATCACGCTGGCCGACAACCGGGACCGGTTCGACATGCTGCTCGCCGAGCGGGCCAAGCACCGTTACATGGGGCTGGATACACAGATCGTCGGTCCCGAGGAGATCGCCAGGATCGCGCCGATCACCAATCTGGATGGTATTCTGGGTGCTCTCTACGATCCGCTGGACGGGCACCTTGATCCTTCGGGCACAACCCATGCCTATGCCAAAGCGGCGCGGATGGGTGGGGCAACGATTGAAACCCATGTGATGGTGCAGGAGACCACGCAACGCCCGGATGGGACGTGGAATGTGGTGACCGACAAAGGCACGATCATTGCCGAACATGTGGTCAATGCGGGCGGTCTCTGGGCGCGCGAAGTGGGCGCGATGGCGGGGGTCTACCTACCGCTGCATCCCATGGAGCATCAGTACATCGTCACGGACGAGATCGCCGAGATTTACGAACGCGACAGCGAACACCCGCATGTCATGGACCCGGCGGGCGAGTCCTATCTGCGGCAGGAAGGGCGCGGGTTGTGCATCGGGTTCTACGAACAGCCCTGCCGCCCTTGGGCTGTCGATGGCACGCCTTGGACCTTCGGACATGAGCTGCTGCCGGATGATTTCGACAAGATCGAGGACAGCATCGCATTCGCGTACAAACGTTTCCCGGTGCTGGAACGCGCGGGCGTAAAAACCGTGATCCACGGGCCGTTCACCTTTGCCCCCGACGGGAACCCGCTGGTCGGACCGGTCCCGGGCCTGCGCAACTACTGGTCGGCCTGCGGTGTCATGGCCGGGTTCAGCCAGGGCGGCGGGGTCGGTCTGATGCTGGCGCAGTGGATGATCGAAGGCGAATGTGAGCGCGATGTGTCGGCGATGGATGTGGCGCGGTTCGGGGATTGGATCAGCCCCGGCTACACGCTGCCAAAGGTGATCGAGAATTATCAAAAACGCTTTTCCGTCAGCTACCCGAACGAGGAGTTGCCCGCCGCCCGTCCCAATCGCACGACGATGATGTATGACATCTTTGACAACATGGGCGCTGTCTGGGGCGCGCAGTTCGGGCTTGAGGTGGTCAACTACTTCGCCGAAGGCGACGAGGCGCGGTACGAAACCCCGTCTTTCCGCCGTTCAAATGCGTGGGAGGCCACGGCGCGCGAGGTGAAGGCCGTTCGCGAAGCTGTTGGAATCAATGAGGTTCAGAACTTCGGCAAGTACGAAGTGACAGGGCCGAACGCGCGCGACTGGCTCGACCGCGTGATGGCGGGTCGGGTGCCGAAACCGGGGCGGTTGTCGCTGACGCCGATGCTGTCGCACAAGGGGCGGTTGATCGGGGATTTCACCATCTCGTGCCTGTCGGACACGCATTTTCAACTGACCGCCAGCTATGGCGCGCAGGCCTACCACATGCGCTGGTTCGAGCAGAACGCGGCAGAAGGGGTCACGGTGCGCAATGTCTCCGACGCGCTGACCGGGTTCCAGATCGCCGGGCCGAATGCCCGCACGGTGCTGGAGGCTGTCACACGCGATGCAACGGATCTGAAGTTCATGGATGTGCGCGCGATGACAATCGGAATGACACCCTGCCTTGTGCAGCGGGTCAGCTATACTGCTGGTCTGGGCTACGAGATCTATTGCGAACCGGTAGCGCAGCGGCAGTTGTGGAACACGCTTTGGACCGCCGGACAGGACCACGGGATGAAGCCCTTCGGTATGCGGGCGATGATGTCGCTGCGGCTGGACAAGTTCTTCGGGTCCTGGCTGTCGGAGTTTTCGCCCGACTACACCCCCGGCGAAACCGGTATGGACCGCTTCATCGCGTGGTCGAAAAACGCCGATTTCATCGGTCGGGCCGCCGCCGAGACCGAGCGCGCCAACCCGCCCGACCGGGTGCTCTGCGCGTTTGAGGTGACTGTGAACGACGCCGATATGAATGCCTATGAGCCGATCTGGATCGACGGCACGGTACAGGGCTTCTGCACCTCTGGCGGCTATTCCCACCATGCCGGCAAGTCCATTGCGCTTGGCCTCATTCCGCGCAGCCACGCCACAGAGGGCCAAAGGGCGCAGATCGAAATCCTGGGCGAAATGTGCGATGCCACGCTCATCACCACCCCGCTTTACGACGCTGACGGGGCACAGATGCGCGGTTAGACTGGGAGTATGACCCAGATAACGCTCGTGATTCCCGCCGCCGGGGCCAGTCGCCGGATGGGTGACCGAGACAAGTTGCTTGAACCAGTGGACGGACAGCCCCTGCTGCGCGGGTTCGCTCAGCGCGCGCTGGCGGTGAGCGATGATGTGATCGTCACCCTGCCCGACCCGACCTCTCCACGCTGTGCAGTTCTGGAGGGGTTGCCGGTCACTCAGATCATGGTGCCCGATGCCGATGACGGAATGTCCGCATCCCTTCGACGGGCGGCGGAGGCCGTGTCGTCGGACGCCGAGGGCGTGATGATCCTGCCCGCTGACATGCCCGATCTGACTGAGGACGATCTGCGGCATGTCATTCAGGCTTTCACGGATGCCAGCGGCGAGTTTCTTGTGCAGGCGACAGGGGCCGACGGAACTCCGGGGCACCCTGTCATTTTTCCTACGGACCTCATCGCGCAGTTCAAGACCCTGAGCGGCGACGCAGGTGCACGGTCCATTCTTCGGGAAAATCGCACACGGCTCATCCGCGTTCCGTTGCCCCACGAAAACGCGCTTACCGATCTCGACACACCCGACGCATGGACACTTTGGCGGGCGAACAATCCTGACAGGTAACTGTGGATAAGTGTGCGGACAAAAAAATGGGACGGCTCTCCCCTACCGTCCCATTTCTTTCGATTGCTGCCTCTTTCGGGCGCAATCGGCTGTAAAACTGCTGCGACTTTCGTCGGTAGCGGGCACCTTAGTCAAGAATTGCTGCAGATCAAGACAAAAACTTCACAATATGTCCGGAAAAATTTGACACCGTTTGACAGACGTAGCGTCAGGGAACGCGCCATTCTCCCTGCCACGCATCGGATGCCTGAAATACGGCCCGTCTGTGCGGTTCAACCAGTTGCATCAACTCGATTTTATCAATCCTGCAGGACAGAACGGTGAACCAGTCGCGGCTTGCCAGCTTTTCGTAGGCGTGGGCATTTGGAATTGGGGTTCCGGGCTTTGGCGATGCGCCATAGGCCATGCGCGACCCATCGGGAACGGTCTGCCATTTATCCGCCACCTCCGGCCCCTGATGCACCGTTACGGTTGTGGACAACCGAATCTGAAGCTTTGCTTTTTCGTCCCAGATCATCAGCTGCGCGTGCG
The DNA here is from genome assembly GCF_002115805.1 of Marivita geojedonensis. Lineage (GTDB taxonomy): Bacteria > Pseudomonadota > Alphaproteobacteria > Rhodobacterales > Rhodobacteraceae > Marivita > Marivita geojedonensis. The sequence goes on from NZ_JFKC01000015.1 coordinate 80,190, forward strand.
GATTGGCGCGAAGGGACGTGATCTTGTCCGACCCGCCATCGGTATGCACTTCGACCGAACCGGTGCTTCGGCTGGCGGCCCGCAGGACCACAGTCCGCGCCTCGGGCAGGCCATCGGGCGAGACGGTGGCAAAGACCGGATGTCGGGCCGCAGCACGTCTGTCAGCCACACCGCGCGTCAGGCGTTGCCATCCGAGGTCGAGGAAAGCGGCAAGGTCGTTGGGGTCACTCATAGCCCGTCATCTCCAGATAGCCATGCCCGGTGTGCGAGCCTTCGACGGTCACTGGCCCCTCCCAGTACGGGATCGACACCGCCATCCACGCATTTGGATTGAGCGCGGTCACGGTCACGTCGATGCCTTTGTCGGGGAGTTGTACCGCCCATTCCGTTGGCACCTCCCGGCCCGCGACCTCGGACCAGTCGCGCGGCTGGGCGGTGAACGCGCCATTCGGATAGGCCGTGGTGGTGCCGTCCGCAGCAATCCAGGTGGCCGAGGAGAAGGACGCGCCGTCATCTTCGCGGAGCAGAAAGCCCATGAGCTTGTCGCCGGTGTCGAAGGACAGCGAGAACCAATCCCAGCCGGATTGGGTTTCTGCCAAAGGCTGAGAGGACCATTCCCGGTCCAACCACGCCGAACCCGTCACAGGAATCTCGCCTTGCGGCAGGGTCAGGGTGCCCGCGACCTCGTAGAAGGGTTGCGAGTAGTAATAGCTTGCTTGACCCTGAGCGGATTTTACCGAGAACCCGTTTTCGCCGTGAAAGACCAGAGGACCGGTGGCCTGAAGGGTCAGGTCATAGGCAAAGTCACCTCCCCGCGCGGTGAGGGTCAGCGCGTCAAAGGACGGCCCGGCCATCTGCCAATCGTCGATCCATGCCTCAAACGGTTGCACGGACACACCCGCCTGCCCGACCCCGCCACGCGCCACGCGTTCGGTGACGAAATGCTCTTCGGGAGTGGTGACAGCGGCATGGGCGAACCAGACCTGAGGATCGGACCAGCCCTCGCGGGTCTCGGGGGCCAGCGCGGAGCGGAAGAGCGTCCATTGCACGCCGTAAGCGGTGCCATCCGGGCCGGTGAGGTTGGCGGTCAGATACCACCATTCGATACGGTAGTCGGGATGTGCGCCGTGGTCCTGCGGGAAGTCGAACACCGGGTCCGGTGTCGGCACGGCAAAGCCGTCTGCATCGGAGCCGAGACCGGCAAAGCCTTGGGCCGCCGCTTGCAGCGGGAGCCAGAGCAATATGACCAACATCCTAACGATCATTGGCAAACACCTTGAGCAAATCCGAAGGCGGGGTTCGGGCCAATCTCAACGCGGGCCAAAGCGCCGCCAAAGCAGCGGCGAGCAGTGCGAAGAGTGTGAGCAGCGCGTAGTGACCGGGGAAGAGGTAGAGCGGCAGTTTCCAGCCAAAGGCCTCTACGTTCACATAAGAGAGCAGCACCCAGGCCAACCCCAGCCCAAGCGGAATCGACAACACGGTAGTCACCAGTGCCAGCACCACGGCGCGAAGCAGTTCCAATTGCCCCAATCTGCGCCGCGTCAAACCGAGCGCCCACGCCGGAGCCAGTTGCGGCACGCGGATCGATGCGAGGGTCAACAGACTCATCAGGATGGCAAAAGCGGCGACCGCAAGCGTCAGGACGTTCAGCGCGCCGGTCACTGTGAAGGTGCGTTCGAACACACCGAGCGAAAACGCCTTGATCCGAGACTGGTCGATGATGGCGGTTTCGGGGAGCCCGTATGTCTCGGTCAGGGTGGCGCGTAATTCCATTGGATCGTCTGTGCGAATGCCGAAGGATGTGGGTACGGTGTCAGGATACAGGCCACGAAAGAGCGGCTCCGAAATGATCGCCTGCCCCAGCGGGTTGCCGTAATCTGCAACGATGGCCGCGATGGGCAAAGTCAGACCTTGCGCCACCGTCACCGCATCGCCGGTCCATAGCCCGGCGCGTCGGGCGAGTTGTTCGCTGACCACGACCGCGCGCCCTGTTTCGACACGGTCCCAGACGTCGCCATCATCATCGAGGAACAGCCAGTTCTCACGGTAGGTCGGCCCGACGCGCACGCCGAACAGTTCTGTCGGCACGGTCGCAATGTCGGTCTCGACCGACAGGAGTGGCAGAACCTCCCGAGCCTCGGACAGCAGGATCGCCTCGACATCCGCGCTTTGCTCCGGGTCTTCGAGGCGGATGAACAGTTCGGGGGCAAGCCGCTGGTCCAGAAAATCGACAAAGGTCACGCGAAAGCTGGACACCATTGTAGAGACCCCGACATTTGCCGCTGTCGCCAGCAGAAGCGCCATCAGCGCAAGGCTCATCCCCGGAACCTGTTGACGGGTATCGGCCCAAAACCATTGCCACATTGCAGACCGTGCCTGCCGGTCGGCCAGTGTCACAGCGCCGCGCAAAAGAAGCGGAAGGATCAGCGCCGCGCCGATCAAGAGACAAGCCAAAAGCGCGAAGGCCAGTGTCAGCCCCTGCCCCCAGATCGCAAGGCCGATCCCGGCTGCAAAAAGCAGCACCGCCACGGTTCCCAACCGTCGCGCGGTTTCGCCCGAGGCCACTGCCCAAGCCCGGGGACGCGCGCTGGCCAGAAGCGGCATCTGCGCGATCTTCCACAGCGCGCCAGAGGCGGCAAAACCGGTACCAAGGACGGCGATGGCGAGGCCCGACAGCCACCATTCGGGGCGCAGTTGCAGAGTGCCGGCAACAGAGGCTCCGTACAGTCCTTGGAGCGTAGCGGCGACGTTCGGCAGTAGTACGGCCGCGATGACATAGCCCAGGGCAACGCCGATCCCACCAGCGACCAAAGCGAAAAGGATCAGCTCGGAAATCATCAACCCGATCAGAATCTTAAGCGGCACTCCTAAAGCGCGGATTGTGCGCACCATGCTGCGCCGCTGCTCAAAGGCAAGGCTGATGGTGCCGTGAACGATGAAGATCCCAACCGCGAAGCTGAGCAGACCAAAAGCCGTCAGGTTGAGGTGAAAACTGTCCGTGAGCCGACCTGCGCCTGCATCCTGTGCCGGTTGTCGGACAAGGTTTGGTGCTACTTCGGCAAGGTCCGGCAGTCCCATGGGCTGCGTGGGCGCGACAATCAGGCGGCTGAGTTCGGCCTCCGCGTCGAGCAGCGTCTGCGCCACCCCGATATCCATCAGCGCCACTCCGGGCGCAACTGTCGGGTCAGTGATGACGCGCTGCGTAAAGACAGCGGTCAGAGCCTCAGCCACATCCGGCGCGGCGAAAAGAACGCCGCGGGTCAGGAAATCGTCAAGATCGGCCCCCTCCTGCATCCCCACCGGGGCGATGGTGCCGGGTGCGGTCAGCGGGTCGAGGCCCACCAACCTCACACGGCCGTCCTCTATACGCAACCGCCCTTCCAGGACCGGCGAAACCTGCCACCCGGCGCGGCGCAGGGCGATATAGGTGGCTTGGTCAATCCGGTCGCCAGTGCGGGGCAAAAGCTGGTCGAACTGGCCTTCACCCAAGGTGGCCGCAGCGGCATCGTAGCTGGCGCGCGCCTCGGCGTTGATGGCCTGCACGCCGGACCAAAGCGCAGTTGCCAGAGCCAGACCAGCAACCATTGCAAAAAACTGCAACAGGTTGCTGCGCCAATGAGACAGCAGCGCAGTCAGGGTCGTCCAGATCACACCACGTGCCCCTGGCTCAGGTGAACATGGCGCTCCATGCGACGGGCGACGCTGTTTGAGTGTGTCACCATCAAAAGCGCCGCGCCGGTTTCACGCACGAGGCGCAGCATCTGTCCCAGCACCTCGGACGCGGTCGCCTCATCGAGGTTTCCGGTCGGTTCATCCGCCAGCACGAGCTTGGGTCGCGCGGTGAGCGTGCGCGCAATGGCGACCCGCTGTTGCTGGCCGCCAGAGAGCGCTTCGGGGTATTTCGTCAGGTGCTCGGTCAGACCCAGTGCCTGTGACAGTCTCGCCGCCTGATCCGCATCGAACGCACCTGCCAGACGGGCCTGAAACGCGATATTCGCCTCGACGGTCAGTGACGGGATCAGGTTGAACTGTTGAAAGATCACGCCGACATCAGACCGCCGCAACGCTGCGCGGTCAGTGTCGTTCATCGTGGTGATCTCGCGCCCGCCGACGGTGATCGAGCCGCTGTCGACACGGTCCAGCCCACCGATGAGGTGCAGCAGCGTGCTCTTGCCGGACCCGGACTCCCCGGTCAGCGCCAAAGTCTCCCCGCGCTCCAGCGACAGTGACACCCCCCGCAGCACGGGGACATCGCCCTCCGCACCGGGAAAGGATTTCGTCACGTCTTGAACCGTCAGAACCATGCGCCTGAGCTATCACGCGGACAGGAAAGGAAAAGCCCGCAGGGGCAAAAACCTTCGCCGCACTTTGCCGCGTGTGGTCCGGGTGCGACTTCGAATGCCATAAGGGCGTTCAACCTGTCGCCAGACACGGTCTTGGACACACAGGGCAGTCGAGACCGGATCGGTCCCGCAAAAAGTGCTGCATCATAAGGCGACCCTGCCAAGGGCAGAAGGAAAGGTCTGATCGGTTTCTTTCACCCCTGCCGTCCCTTGGCGTCCTGCTCGATATGAAGTGCTAGAGCGGGGCGGCTCTTGCCAACTGCTCGCGGACACCATCAGCAATCATGCCCAACTCGTCCTCACCATACGCGGCCGCATCTGCGTGGATGGTTGCACGTGGACCATCGGGCGCAGGGGTGATCGTGAATTCGATCTCCACATCGGTGGGCGCCAGGCTCGGAATTTCCAACTGTTCGATCGAAACCGCCCCCAGTTCGAGCGGACCGGACAGGACTTTTTCGAACAGCTTCCGAAAGGGCGACGCGCGCATCCGGCCCACCGGCAACGGGGCAAGTACCCAAAAACGATCATGTTTGACGCCCGCGTCTTCAAAAGCCCTGATGATCTGCCCGTCCGGATGCAATTCCCGCGTTGGAAGATGCTTTGCGGCGGATGACAGTTTTTCCACAACCTGGGCGATGCAGGTCTCCAATCCACTCTCATCCCGGTCGTATCGCAGCGGCGCAATTTCGATCCCAGGTCCAACATAGGTCGATAGAGCCGGATCATTTCGGCCATATATGCCATTGATCATGACCGAGTCCGCGTCTCCCAACGTGCACAGCGTTTCTGAAAACGCGGCCTGGAGAATTGCGAATGGGGTCGCCCCTGTGCGTTTCGAGAGCTCCTCGATACGCGCTGTGTCATCCGGCTCAAGAACACGGTCAAGAGAACGGGGTTTACGCACAGTTGCGGGGCTCATCGGAGCAAGACCCCGCGCCTTTCTCCCGATATTCAGGTCTGTTGGTGGCGGAAGCAGCATCCGACGCCAGAACGCGGCCTTTTCTTCTGCGTTTTCCAGTTCCTTTCGGACCTGGTGTCCAACGAATTCGCCATAGCTGAGGACCGGCGCGGTCACCGGCAGACTGAGAATATACTTCAACAGTTCCTCAACCAGCATGGCAGCGCTGTAGCCGTCGATGATCGCATGATTGGCCCGCATGAAGACCACATCACAGCTGTCGCCAAATCGCAGAAGCCGCATTTCGAACAACGCGTCCGACAGCGCATCGAGAGGTTCCCGAACCCGTTCGGTGACGATCGACACCTGTTCATGATCTGACAGCGCGCCATGTGTTTCCACGATCAGCCCGACGGGATGCGTATCGAGAATCTCGGCCTTCCAGCCGTCATCGGTTTCCACAAACCTCTGGCGCAGCGGTTCGTGGCGTTTGACAAGCTTTTCGAAGGCTCTTCGCAACGTACTGACCCTGAGCCCGGGCCGCACGCGCGCAGCCCAGCGAACGGTCAGATAATCGTGGAAATGCGGTGTGGTTTCCGGATGGAGGGCAATATCGATGGCATACTGTTCCATCCATCGAATAGGATGCAGCGTGGCACGCTTGGCATAGGAAGACCGTCCCATCGGTGATGCCCTACCCTTTGCCGTCACGCCAATACCCCATCGCACGCACAAAGCTTGCGTCCAACACTCATCGCTGTCTGCGTCTCACCTCTGTCGCATATTCCAGTGAACGTAGCGACATCAGAACAGAAGGACGAGGGCAGTTTCAAAAATCCTGTCGCGCTGCGCACGCAGCGCACCCAGACGTATCCACCGCAATTTACCGTGTAAAGTGGTGCCCAAGGTGAGACTCGAACTCACACGCCCGTGAAGGCGGGGGATTTTGAATCCCCTGCGTCTACCATTCCGCCACTTGGGCCCCTTGAAAACAAAGGGTTTTTTCAGCGATCTTGCGCCTGCCTACCCCCTACCGTACCCTATGCCTGCCTACCATTCGCCTACCAGAGAACGCAGGGGATTCGATGCAAATCAAAATCACGATGCGTGTAATCGCAGGTCTGGAAGCGACGGGCAAGAGACAATTCATCCGAGACACTGACCTGATCGGCTTTGGTATCGAAGGGTCGGCCAAGGGCAAGTTCTCGTACTTCGTGGAAACCCGTGTGAAAGGCTCAGGCAAGGGCGTTAGGACGCACCTCGGCAACGTGGACCATGTCAGCCTAGATGATGCACGTCAGGAAGCCCGTAAGCTGCTGTCAGAAGCCAAGAGCGGGATGGACATACGCTTTCGCCAAGATGAGGAAGAGGCCCTACCCGAGACACTGGGCGCTGCACATGAGGAGTTCTTCGCAGTCAAGAAGCACAAGCTGGCTCCCAGTACACTCGCTGACTATCGCAAGACGTTCAACAACTGCCTCAAAGACTGGAAAGACCTACCAACCAAACAACTGACACGCGGGATGGTGCAAGCAAAGTACCTTGAGTTACTGGACCAGAAGAAACCTGCCTATGTAAACAAGGTATTTCGCAATCTGTCCTCTGTGCTCACCTTCAACAGCGTAAGACCAAACCCATGTGACGTTATCAGCGACAAAGACCTGCGTGTGTCGGTTGAGAGCAAGACCCGTTTCTTGAGTGGCCGAGAAATCCACGAGGTTATGCAGTGGCACTTCACCTACAGGCCAAAGGTTACTTCCCTGCTGATGTTCTACATGCTGACAGGTTTACGCCGTAACGAGGCTCTGGGCTTAACTTGGGGCAATATCTACGACGACAAGATCCATGTCCTAGACCCCAAAAACAGGAAGGCTCACTTTGTCCCTATTGTTGGGATTATTGGCGACCTAATCGGACCAAGGAAACCAGATGATACAAAGGTGTTCCCTTTCACGGATGCTAGCCTGAGGACTGCATTAGAGAAGTTCAAGGGACAGGTGAAATTCCGTGAGGACTGGAACATACACGACCTGAGACGAACATTCTCAGAGCATATGAACCTCATTGGGTACACGGAACAGGACATTGCTGTAGCTAACAATCAAGCATCCGTTGGAGTCACAAGGAAGCACTACCTTAGTGGTCAGTTGGCAAAGGAAAGCCTCCTCAAGCGTATGTACGAGGACCTACAAAGACAGTTCTACTATTACTACTACGACAACGGTGGCGAGGTTCAAAAGGTGCCTGATGGATGGCTGCCTGCGGACATAGCAATCGAACAACAGCTTACAAGAGAGGATTGGAAGCAGATAGCGAAGGAAACTAACCCGACCGTTCAAATGCCCGATGACTATTGATACAACCAAATCATTACCTCGGATATAGGCGTGGAAGCCGCGTGGCGCCCAATTGACGCTTGCGATTGCTGTTGAGCCAAGGGCGCTGGGCTTTGCCAATACATGCAAGCTTGAGAGGACCAAAAATGACCAAGTGCAGCTACTGTGGCAGAACAATATGGCCACGTGAGCCGTCATGGGAAGAGGACGGGAAAGTTGCTTGCCAAGCATGCAAGGACGAATGGGAACGCGATCAGGACCCGGGAATTAGCGTACGTGAAGCCGAAATCGAAGCCATAGTCCTCACAACAGAAACCGCACCAAATCTTCCAATCGCACAACGTATTGAGGTTATCACAGCCGAGTGTGCATTTGGGATGAACATATTCAAAGACCTGTTCGCTGGAGTTCGTGACATCGTAGGTGGCAGGTCCGAGGCGGTTCAAAAGACAATGAGAGATGCGCGTCGCACCGTTTTGTACGAACTCAAGAAGGAAGCGCACGAGGTTGGAGCCAATGCGGTTGTTGGCGTTGATCTGGACTATGTGGAATTGAGTGCTGCGGGTAGTATGGTGATGCTGGTGGCCTCTGGGACAGCTGTGAGGACTGGGGAATGAGGAAGGACCGTAGGGCTGCTCCATATTACGTTTACGCACTCAAGGATCCGCGCTCAAATCCAGTTCTTCCCTTTTACATAGGCAAAGGTACCGGAAATCGTGCGTGGGAACACACCATCAACGTAGACGACACAGCCAAGGGACGTCGGATAAAGGAAATCCTGGATTCCGGATATGAGGTTGTAACAACTAAACTGGCGGATGATCTGTCTGAAGAACAAGCATTGAAGCTAGAAGCCGAACTGATTGCATCCTTTGGTACAGAGGCTACCGGTGGCTTTC
>NZ_JFKC01000016.1 GCF_002115805.1 Marivita geojedonensis
CCCTAAACGTTCATCGTCCGATTGAACCTCTAAACAACCAAGTAGGGCTCTGGCAGACATCTCCTGAGCAGAAGCAGAGTACCCGTTGAACACAACGGCCGAGACGAAGGCTGTAGCAGTGACCAATTGCAACTTCATAGGCTTAATGGACTCCATGTTTAATGGCTCCTTGGCAAAGGCGATCTGATCTAAGCGCAACACATCTATAGGGTGATTTCAACCTTGTTGGATTTGATTGCCTACCTCAGACAAAGACATGGGACCCTCCAGAAAGCCCAAGAACGGTTTTGATGGGCGGAGTTTGTGGTCCTCTTGGTGAAACCAAAGTTATTCGCCCAGCGATCACCATCGCCAACCGACCAAAGCTTCCAAGCGATTCTTCCTATCGTTGGTTAGCGAGTTCTTTTTGCTCCTTTGGTTGTTGACCCAACTGCCTAACCTGAATCCAGTTGCAGAAATGTATTTTTGTTTTGGCGAACCATTCCCGACTTCATTGATGTAGGCCAACAACTCTGCATAGCCTCGCTCCCAAGCGGCATCACGACTGTTCCACGCCCAGCCATTAAGGCTTTCCAGAAGCTGGATTTGCTGATCGTCTAGTTTATTTCGGTTGGCTCTCTGCTTTTGTATCCATTTGTTGACATCCAAACCTTTGAATGGATGTGAACCTTTGATTCCGTAAACCGAGTTTCCCTGGGCAACATACTCACGGGTCAACTCAAAAGACTCCTGCCACTTGGATCTTCTGGTGTTCCACACCCAGCCGGGCAATTTTTCCAGTTTTCGTTTCTTCTCTGCAGTGAGACGCCCTTTCCTCTCATTTTGACGGTTTGTGTGAACCCACTGACCAAGCTTGAAACCGTCTCGAGAAACAAAGGCTTTTTCAACATTTGCTGTTCCGAATTGCGTTACGTGCTGACACAAGTTTGCAAAACCCATTTGCCACTGGTCTTCGAATGGAGCCCATGTCCATCCATCTAGCGCTTCCAGCTTCTCGATCCGTTCTGGAAGCAACGCCTCTCTTCTCGTCCTCTGAATGTTAACAAACTGCCCTAACCTGTTGCCACTGGCGTCGACATATCTCGCTGGAATATTGCAGTGTCCTTGTGTTCGCGAGTAACCGCTTAAGAGGCCAAACCAGAACTCCCAAGACGCAGTAGTCTCCTCCACCAGTTGAACCTTGATTGCCTCTGAGAAAGACGCATTCACGGACTTAGGCAGGTCAAACACGATCTTCTCAGGCTTGATCTCGACCTTTTCCGCCCCTTTGCGACCCATCTCAGTCCGGTAGTTGTCGAGTTCGTCCGCAAGAACCTCATCGTGTGATCTCAATGCCTTCAGAACGTCCCAAACCGGCTTGAATACACTTTGCTCGATCTGGTCTTCTGCGTTGTCCCCGGACTCGATGAACACTGGAAGGACAATCGTCCCAACCTTCTTGCCTTCGCTCCTTCGGATGGCACGTCCGACGGCTTGAATAATGTCCACCTGACTGCCTCTTGGGTCGATAAAGGCAACCCCATCCAATGCAGGTACATCAACCCCTTCAGACAAGCATCGGGCGTTGGTAAGGATGCCCCGCTGATCGTCTTCGAGGGTCTTTAGCTTACCGATCTTCCTTGTGCGTTCCCCGGTTGGCATCGCCCCAGAGACATAGTCTGACCACATGGAACCACTGGGTCGATCCACTTCTGGCACTAACTCAATAATGTCCGAGACCTCTTGCGAGAACTGCTTGGCCGCATTCACTCGACTGTGGAAGGAAATCACCCTCTGGAGGTCATAGTCACGGATAGCTTTGATCAGCGCAATCTTTGCCGCCAGCGATCTAGCATCTGTGTGTATGTCAGGTCTGAACTGGAGCAGTTCTCCTTGGTCGATCCACTCGGCCACCATCGGTTCATCAACACCTACGACCACAACTTGGTAGTTTGTCAGCAGATCACGTTCTATCGCCTCACCAAAGGTCAGCCTGTGTAACTCAGGTCCGAATACCTCTGGATCATCCATACTCAGGATTTCGACATCACGGGCCTTTGCGGCATCCCGAACAGACTTTCCAAAGATACGAGGCGTTGCAGTTGTGAACAGCCGTTTGTTGGACCTGATCTTCTCGCCGTCCAATACCGAGGCAAAACCAGCATCGGCCTTTCCTGCACACCTATGGGCTTCATCCGCGATAGTTAGATCGAACGAGGGAACGCTTGTATCTCCTTGCGCTTGTGCGATGAGGTCAGATGATTGATAGGTGCAGAAGACCACCTTGGGGTCTGGTCTGGATAGGAATGCCGCAATCTCAGATACATCAGATGTTACGGGGAACGGGGCGTCTGACGTACGCATGTCCTCCGATTGACGACCAACTGACTTGTCAGAGCAAACGTTCAGAACTTCGATGTCTTCTTTGGATGCCCAAGTCCATTCTCTCATGGTTTGAGACAGCAGGTTCAACGAGGGAACAAGAACCAGAGTGGATTTTGCGTTGAGCCTTTCCTTCACCCACAGGGTTGTAAACGTCTTACCCGTGCCACACGCCATGATCATCTGACCACGGTCGTTTGTGTTAAACCCCTTTGCGACCGCATCGATGGCTTCTAGCTGGTGATCCCGTGGTTTTGGCTTTGGTTTTGGCCCTGCTTTGGGAAGATCGGCATAGGTCTGAGGGTAATCAACGGCTGCAGCTTGCAAGTCCTTGAGCAGATGTAGCGTCACGGATTTGTCTTGGTCTTCTGAATTGCAGACTCTTTTGGCGTTTGGGCTGATGCGATCTGTGGATGCAATCAAGAGCCGCTTGTCTATAACCGACCTACCACTCTCACTGAGGAAGCTGTCCATGCTCTTCTTAGAGATCGAACTAGCCGGATCGTAGCACTTGGCTTGGACAGCCCAGATGTCGCCGTTGCGGTGCCTGAACACGAGGTCTATGCCACAGTCTGGACCCCATTTGTCAGGCCATTCGTCCCACAACCAAACCTCGTCCACCTGAGTTGACCACTCGGGGTCTTTCTTCAGGAACCACTTCACGAAAACCTCGAAGGCTTTGCCGTAGTTAGGCTCCTGTCTCAGTGATTGGATGAAAGTATCGAAGTCAGCCATTGGTTGTCAGGTTACATGATTGCAGAGGCAAGATGTTCTCAAATCGTTCGCTATATGGACCCAGGGGCCTCCAAATGTATTGTCTCATTATGGATAATACCCCTTACGATCATCCTCATGTAGAAGATCAATCCTAAGACCCCCTGTATCCTTTACCGTGATAGGAACCATGACCCTGAGGCCCGACTGTTGCTCACAGTAGTTACAAATCGTTCCCCTCAAGGTTTGCGCAGCTACAACAACATCAGACTCTTTAACGATTAGGCTATCATGCACAGGGTATGCGGGAACGTTTTGATCCCTGAGAGCCTCAAGTGTTTGTAGGATCATTTCAGACTCATGGAACGGTAGGTACCCAGCTCCATTGATGTACCCCGAAACATCCCCCCTATCATCAAACCTAGGCTCCATGTCGTTTAATCCCGGGATGGCCTTAAGCATGGCGTCACGAAAGTGCTCAAAGTCCTCTTGGGTAACCCCTGTGTTCTTCTTGAGGTCTCGCGATGGAGAACGTTTCTGTGGGTTGCCTGAGCCAATAAGATCCATGCAGACCCCTTTGGCCACTTCACGGGCTTTATCCATATCCTCGTAGTAGAATGTTAGGCCTGTGATCTGGGTGTAGACATCAAACCATGTGCCACTTGGGGAAAGCCCATTGAGTTTGTACCCCAGAAGGGAGTTCAAAAGGGTTGGCTGTGATCCCCTGATGTCGATCTCAACAACAGGTTCCCCATCGATTGTTGCCTGCCTCCGCTCCGGGCCACTCATGTTGGTCCACATGCCATACAAGCGTCCCCCCGAGATTAAGCTTTCGTCATGGAATATCCGGGTAGCACAGCAGGCGGCATCCCCATTGGGAAACACGAGTGGGTGATCTGACCAATACTGGTTTTGTTGTTCCACTCGAACCTGCGCAGCCCGGAAATCATCACCAAATCGTTCCCTTGCCACCTTCTTCGTAAGTCGCTTCTTTCGATACCCATGTGCCTCCCTGTAGGCACGCTGTTGACGGCTTTCGATAACATTCACCTGCACCAACTCACATGTGGCTTCCATGAACCGTGCATCAGCCAAGTCCTTGGGGAAGGCTGCTGTGTTGACGTCATAGACCGATAGCGTGGGGTTCGCTTTCCACTGATCCATGTCATCCTGATAGAAGCCAACGGTACCTGTGTCGGGCACAAGTGTGATGAACCCGCGCTGGGCAAAGGCATCAATGACCCTGGGACCGATATCCTTTCCTACCAAGGGATACTGAGACCAAGCAGCAGCTTTCCGGGCAACTCCTACACGCCCGTGAGAGGTCTGACAGGCATACAAGAGGGATGCGACAGCGATGGTGTAGGACTTGCCTCTTTTGCCACTCCTTGGGAACGAAAACTCCTCAAGAAACAGATCACATAGGATGGTAGCTATCTCGTTCCGGGGTTCCCTCGTGGGATGGTATCGGTGAGACATAGGTATCTTGATATCGGCATGCTGGTTCATGCGACTTCCTTTCGAAATTCACTGGGAAAAAATGGCGTTTTAAGGGGCGTTGAGGTCTCTCGGGCGGTTTACCCCTTGAAGAACCCCAAGCCCCCCTATTCGGCGCTTTCTGGCTGCTCTACGAGGCATCCTACGCAGCTTCCTCCAGCACATCGTCCAGTGTCTCGACGTAGGCCAGCACATGCTCCAGTGTCGGCTCGTCTTGATCTTTGAGGATACCATTGATCTGCCAGAGCAGCTTTTGGCGTCCACCGTCCATATCGTATGGACAACGTGGGTCTTCAGTGGATCCACTCGCAGCCTGCTTCTCACGGTGCCTTTTGTTGGCTTCCCGCTTTTTGTCGTTAATCCCCTTGGACGTGGCCTTGCCCTCAGCGATAGCGATCAACTCGTAGGCTCTGGACTTCTTGATGGTGCAATAGCGTTCGAGAAACTCAGGAAACGTCATCTTCCCTTTGATCTGCTCCTTAGCCTGCAACAGAAGCAACCCAGCAGACCTGTACTGATCCTCAGCCCTGCCTTCGTGCTTTCGACCAGCTTCATCGTGACCATTGATCTGACACCCCAGATACTCAAGGGACGGGTCAGATGGCACAGTCGTGAGTGCGCAGGGATGCTCGTGTGTCTCCATGTGGAACAGATGGGATGGCCACCGCCACACGTCAAGGGCTAGTGCATAATTGCAACACAACCTATACGTTATTCCGTGATCGCCGGGGCCGGGATCGTCTCATGTGGTGCAGACGTCATGCCTGTGAAACGTTCTCAGGTGAACCAAAAGGAGCCTTGTCATCCACTGTTACGATGCGAAAGGGGATCCATAGCTACATTTCCCCTTACACAGTTCCACAACCCCAAAGGCCGCTCAGTTACGCTCTCCAAGCCTCATAGGACTATTCTAGGCGCCTTAGGTGTCCTTGTCGTATTGACCCTTGAACGCCCCTAATTCGGCCTCTGAGGCAAGCCTACGGCCATTCTGATGGGAATTGTGTGGGCAGGCCTCAGGTGAAGAGGTAACCACACCTGCGAAACGGGAGTAACGCAAGAAACTTGCCCACTCGGCACCGTCGCACGCTCCGTGTGATAAGTCATGTTAATTCAACGGTTCCGTCTGGCTTAGGTTTCTTCCATCGGGATGATCAAGCCTCTTCAATCGTCACAGCGGTTCCCGAAGCAACCAGTATTACCATGGTCCCCACGGCACTCAATTCCACGTAGTCCAGATCAACGCCAACAACCGCATTGGCACCAACCTCATAAGCCTCCTTTTTGAGTTCATACAAAGTAGTGCGGCGGGCGTCTCTTAGGGTATTTTGTACAGCCTCAGATCTCCCACCTACGATGTCACGAACACTGGCAAACAGATCCTTGAATATGTGCATACCAAAAGCACATTCAGCGGTTACAACTTCGATACGTTTGGTGATACTAATGCCCTGCGGATAAGCCTCCGTGGTTAGCATTATGGCTTCGATTGCTGCGTTAAGCTGTGCATGTTCAAGTTTCCTCTGCTTGACTTGATCAGGCGAACTGGTGCCGACACTTTCAAGAAAGCACTCTTGGCACATCCCTCGGTTTCCACCGAATAGACCAAGTTCCTTTCCGCATACCGAACAACTAGCCATGCCCTACCTCCCATTTCGCTAGTCACTCTTTCATCTCAATAGACATCCTACCAGTGGGCTTCGGATGTTTGTTTCCCTGTTCCCCACCAAGCAGCGCGTCACCAGAGCCACCCACGTACACGATCCTGAACTCAGCCTCCCCAAGGGCTTTGCACTGGCTACAGCGACACTTGCTTACCGCGTGGTGTACACTGGCCTCTCTTCCAAGACGTTCAATGAGCAAAGTCACAGGGATGAGACTCGTGTGTCCGCAAACGCCACAGGTGAGGGCTAGGTGGTTGTTCGTGATCGAAGCAAGGCGGGTCATGGGAGTGACGAAGGTGAGGCACGGGTGACTCGCTGTCAAATGGACCCTATAGAAAACACCCCTGTGGACCCTATGTAATTGCCTAACATATTGAAAAATAGTGATCGTGTACGAACCATTTGTTAAGACTCTGGGCCAAATTGCGGCCCGCCCGTGCTAGCGTTCGCGCGGGAATAACGGGTGGGACATGAAGGATGATCGGCAATCCACTGACCGACATGCGTCTGCGGCTGCATGGAACGCAGGCGTTACGGACTATCGAGAGCTATTGGACCGGGCTGGCGTGCGGCGGACACCTCCCGCGCAGGTCACAGATTGATCCGGCCGCCATTCAGGATGCCTTGGAATACGCATTCCTGGCAGATCGTATCGGCGCGTGCCACGCGCGGCTGCGTGTCGCCGGGGGTGCCGTGGCGCAGGTGTTCGGTGAGGACGTGGCGGGGGTTCTGCTGTCAATGATCCTCACACCCTCGGCCCGGTCGCGGTTCGATGCCGGACTGCGCGACTGTTTTGAGACGGGTCAAAGCCTTGAGATCGAGCTTTGCGCCTCCCAAAGATCGATCACCGCGCGCATGACTCTCTATCCGCTGTGCAACGAAGAGGCACGGGTGATGCACCTGCTGGGCTGCCTTGTCGTGTCCGGTGCCGGACCCGCGGCACCGGTCCGGTTTGATGACGTGGCGATTGTTGCCAGCGAGAGGCCGAAACGATTGAGGTGTGAAACACCACGCCCCAGGTTGCGCCTCGTGGTCGACAATGGGCGACCTTGAAGAGTGGGTGACCTGGAAACAGGAAGGGGCGCACCGATCCGGCGCGCCTTTTCAAATCGTTTTTGCGGGGATCAGCCCGCTTTTGCTGCCGACTGTGCCTCGCGCCGCGAGGTCAGTTCCTCAGCCACGAGGAAGGCCAGTTCCAGAGATTGCGATGCGTTGAGACGCGGATCGCAGGCTGTGTGGTAGCGGTCGCTCAGATCTTCCTCGCTCACCGCCCGGACACCTCCGGTGCATTCGGTCACATCTTGACCGGTCATCTCGAAATGCACACCACCGGGAACGGTGCCCTCGGCATTGTGAACCGCGAAGAATTCCTTGACCTCGCGCAGAACCGCATCGAACGGACGGGTCTTGTACCCGGTGGACGACTTGATCGTGTTGCCGTGCATCGGATCACAGACCCAAGTTACGTTGGCCCCTTCTTCGGCCACGGTCTTGATCAAACGCGGCAGATGCTCGGCCACCTTGCCCGCACCGAACCGCGCGATCAGCGTCAGCTTGCCCGCTTCGTTCTCGGGGTTCAGTTTTGCCATCAGGACCTTGAGATCTTCGGCTGTTGTGGTCGGCCCGCACTTGAGCCCCACCGGGTTCAGAACGCCGCGTGCGAATTCCACATGCGCGCCATCCGGCTGACGGGTGCGGTCGCCGATCCAGATCATGTGACCGGAGCCGGCCAACCACTTGCCGGAGGTCGAATCCTGACGCGTCAGCGCTTCTTCATACTCGAGCAGCAGCGATTCATGGCTGGTGTAGAAATCCACCGTCTGCAGCGACGGTTCGCGGTCGGAATCAAGACCGGCGGCCTTCATGAAATCCAGCGTGTCGCTGATCCGGTTCGCCATGTCGCGGTACTTTTCCGATTCCTCGCGGTCGGTGAAGCCAAGCGTCCACTGGTGCACCTGATGCACATCGGCATAACCACCGGTCGAGAACGCGCGCAGCAGGTTCAGCGTTGCGGCCGCCTGCGTATAGGCCTGCAGCATCTTCGCCGGATCGGGAATCCGTGCTTCGGGTGTGAAGGCCAGTTCGTTGATGATGTCGCCGCGGTAGCTGGGCAGCTCCACACCATCCACAACTTCGGTCGGCGCGGACCGCGGCTTGGCGAACTGACCGGCCATCCGGCCCACCTTGACCACGGGCACCTTGGCGCCGAAGGTCAGGACCATCGCCATCTGTAACATCACCTTGAAGGTGTCGCGAATGGAGTTCGCGCTGAACTGATCGAAGGCTTCGGCGCAATCGCCGCCCTGAAGCAGGAACGCCTCGCCGCGCGATGCCGCACCCAGCGCTTTTTTCAACTTTCGCGCTTCGCCCGCAAAGACCAGCGGCGGATACTTCGACAGCTGGGCCTCGACAGCCTCCAGCTTTGCCTGATCCGTATACTCAGGCATCTGCACCCGCGGTTTCGCGCGCCAGCCTGATTTTTGCCACTCGGTCATCGTCTCTACTCCGGTCAATCCAAGTAAGTTAGCGTTAGCGGGCCCGCTATACAGAAACCGCTCCGGTCTGACCAGTAAGGAATCGCCCCCGATGCCTTGACCCCGGGCGTCACTTCTGACCTTGTGACCTGCAACGTGCCGAAGAGCACAGCCGAAGGTCACTTGAATATGCTACCGACACGCCAGACCGTTGAACTCGATCACGTGCCAAACAGACCCCGCCGGTTTGTGTTTGTTCTGCTGCCGGAATTCACCATGCTGTGTTTTGCGGCAGCGGTTGAATCGCTGCGCATTGCGAACCGGATGGCCAACCGCAAGCTCTATGACTGGACGATCATCGGAGAAGGTGGAGAGGCGATAACCTGTTCGGCAGGTGTGTCATTCCAGCTTGATTCCGACCTTATCGAGCTGAACCGCGATGATGTCGTGATCGTGTGCGGCGGGATCGACGTGCAGAAAGCGACAACCAAGCGCGTGATCAACTGGCTGCGCCGCGAAGCCCGGCGTGGCCTGTCGATCGGCGGGTTGTGCACCGCTGCCTACACGCTTGCGACAGCAGGATTGCTGGACGGCAAGCGGGCAACGATCCACTGGGAAAACCAGGACAGCTTTTCCGAAGAGTTCCCGGAAGTGACACTGACGAAGTCGATCTTCGTGGTTGATGGCAGTCGGATCACCACCGCCGGCGGCACCGCATCAGTGGATCTCATGCTCAAGATCATCGCGGACGATCACGGCGAGGAACTGGCGGGCGCTGTCGCGGATCAGCTGATCTACAACTCGATCCGCACCGATCAGGACACGCAGCGGCTCTCCGTGCCAACCCGCATCGGCGTGCGTCATCCGAAACTGTCCAAAGTCATCCAGATGATGGAGCAGAATATCGAAGAGCCGATCAGCCCCTCGGTGTTGGCGCAACAGGTTGGCATGTCCACGAGGCAGCTGGAGCGCCTGTTCCGCCGTTATCTCAACCGCAGTCCGAAGCGGTATTACATGGAACTGCGCCTTCAGAAGGCGCGCAACCTGCTCATGCAGACGGATATGAGCGTGATCAATGTGGCGCTGGCCTGCGGCTTTGCCTCACCGTCGCATTTCTCGAAATGCTACAGGGCGCATTACGAAACCACGCCCTACCGCGAACGCGGAGCGCACGCGTCGCGCCTTTCGGTGTAACCCCGTTCAGAACTGGGCGTTCAAGTCGTTGAAGTCGGTGTTGAACTGAAAATTCACGCTGACGATCGCATCGTCCAACTGATGCAGTACCAGATACGCAAAGATGTAGCTGATCCCGCTCCGGTATGAGATCAACTCCTGTGCCCAGCCGTTTTCCATCTCGTTGCGGCGCACCAGCGCGACCTCGGTGAAGTCCTGCGGGAAGATCTGCCGAACGCGACCCTGCAGATCGTCCAGTTGCTGAATCGTCATCTCGTCTGCGCCGCCGAACCTCAGCATCACGGATTTGATGTCACGCGATGTCATGTACTGGTCCAGAGTGCTGCGCAGTTCATCATAGTCACGGAACACGCCGTCCTGGGCTGCCGCCCCCTGCGCAAGGACCAGAGAAATCGCTGCCATGCAGCTGAAAACAAAAGGTTTCATGGGATGTTCCTTCGAAGGTTCACCATGTGAGTGTGACTCCGCCCATCCATCTAAGCAATCGCTGACACCGCGATCTTGTGGGCAGGTGTTCCGGCACCGGGATTGCAAGTCATTATCAACTGCAAAATCAGTGGGTTGAGCGATCCGCCCTGCCCTTGTAAAGCGGGCGCAATTCAAGGGGAACGTCATGTCCGCCGCGATCAAACTTGCTGTTGGAAGCCTACTGATTGGCGGTGTGGTCCTTGGGCTCAAGGTTCTGGCGTGGTGGCTCACGGGCTCTGTGGCGCTTCTGTCGGATGCGCTTGAGAGCACCGTCAACCTGACAACCGCGTTGGCGGCTCTGGTGGCCATCCAGGTTGCGCAACGGCCTGCGGATTCAAATCATCCCTTCGGTCATCACAAGGCCGAGTTCTTCAGCGCCGTTCTCGAAGGCGTCATGATCATCATTGCAGCGCTGTTCATCCTGCGGGAAGCCTATGAGGGTTTTCTGAACCCCCGCGCGCTTGATGCGCCGCTCGAGGGGGTGCTGATCAACGCAGGGGCAACGGCCATAAACGCGTTCTGGGCCTATATCCTTATCCGTCAGGGGCGCAAGTTGCGGTCCCCTGCCCTTGTGGCCGATGGCAAACATCTGTGGACCGATGTGGTCACGTCGGTCGGTGTGGCGGGTGGCGTGCTGCTTGCCATGGTCAGCGGATGGTGGCTCTTCGATCCGATCATGGCGGCGTTGGTGGCAGTGAATATCCTGTGGTCCGGGTCCCGCGTCGTGAAGGCTTCGTTGAGCGGACTGATGGATGAAGCGGTGTCCGAAGACTCGCTGTCGCGGATCCGGGATGCGATCTCGGACGCGGCCGAGGGTGCCGTCGAGGCGCATGACCTGCGCACCCGGCACGCCGGTCAGGCGACCTTTGTCGAATTTCATCTGGTGGTTCCCGGCGACATGACCGTGTTCGACGCGCATGAAATCTGCGACCGGATCGAGGCGGCAATCGGCAAAGCCGTTCCCGACAGCCGCGTGACGATCCACGTCGAGCCCGAACACAAACAGAAGCACACCGGAATTGTTGTTTTAGATTGAACATTTACGGACCGTTCTTCAAGAATCCATCCCTGTTCGGATAAATTTTCGGATTTGCCCTGAATTGCGCTACCATGCCCGAGACATCACCCAGCTGGCGACAATCGCATGGCTGGCAGCTCGGGGAGGGCACACGATGGCGTTTGCAGTATCGGGACAGGGTATGAGTGCGGGAGAGGCGCGGACGCATTTCCGCGATGCGGTCGCGTATCTGCGTGGCTCTGATATGGCGCGGTCCATACTGGAAGAACTCAGTGACCTGCCGGAACGGGTCATGATCAAGATCGGCTCCGACATTGAGCCGAAATACCGCCACCCCAAAGCGGATGACGGTATCGATGGCGGTATCGTCGAATGGAACCCGGACATGTCGCTTGACGTGTTCGACAGCCCTCGTGAACGACCAAACGCCGCCTGGGTCCGCAACAAGAAGGAGCGCTATGGGCTTTTCTGGCGCAAGTCCCGGCAGATCCGGGAATACGGAACACTGTCTCCAGCCATCGCGCTCATTCACGAGCTTGGCCACGCGTATCAGTTCTTCGGCGACCGCGACGGATACCGGCAAGCCATGAAAACCGTGGGTTCACCGCAGGAAGACAACGTGGTCGGTGGCATCGAGACCGTTGTCATCACCGAGCTTCGGCAGCTTGGCCACAACGAAGGAATACGCTGGTATTACGGTCACACCGCCTGACCAGCATCAGCTATTCGGGTTATCCGGACGGGTCGTTTATGACCCAATGCCTGCCAGGCGGTAGAGCGCGCCATTTCCGACGCTCAGAAACCACAGCGCGCCGTCCGGTCCCTGCCGTACGTCCCGGACACGCAGGGTGCTGTCTCCACTGATCTGTTCGACCTCGCGCAGCGGCGACCCTTCCAGCCGGGAGATGTAGTCGAATTTGAGTGACCCAACGAACATGTCACCGGCCCAGTCGGACATCTGGCTGCCATCATAAAAGGCCATTCCCGAAGGTGCGATGGACGGATCCCAATAGGTTTCAGGCTGTTCCATTCCGGGCTTTTCGGTTCCCTCGCCGATCGACATGCCGGAATAGTGGCGGCCATACGCAATGACCGGCCAGCCGTAATTCGCGCCCTTGCGGATGCGGTTCACTTCGTCACCACCGCGCGCGCCGTGTTCGTTGACCCACAGCTGACCCGAGGCATCGATCGCCGCGCCCTGAGGGTTGCGATGCCCGTAGGACCAGATTTCGGACTGGACGCCTGCTGTGTTCACAAAAGGGTTGTCCGCAGGTACTTCACCATCCTTGGTGATCCGCAGAACCGAACCATTGTGCAAGCTGCGGTCCTGCGCCGAGGGGCGGTCTCCCCGGTCTCCGACGGTCAGGAAAAGCGTGCCATCAGGCGCTTCGACCAGGCGCGATCCGAAGTGGCGCCCGCCGCTTGATCCGGGCGCGATTTCGAAAATCGTTTCGTGCCTGCTCAGCGCTGTTCCGTCCTCACTCAGGACGGCTTTGGTGACCGCCGTTCCGCTTCCGCGCCCCTGCTGTTTCGCATGAGTGAAGAACAGCGTGCGGCTTTGCGCGAAATCCCGCGGCACGAGCACGTCGAGCAAACCGCCCTGACCGTCCAGATAGACCTCCGGCGGGTTGCGCAGCGTCACGGCGGCCGCGCCCGGCGTGACAAGCAGCACGGACCCGTCGCGTTCGGTGAGAACGATTTTACCATCTGGTAAAAAACCGAACGCCCAAGGCGTATCAAGACCGGTGACCACGGCCGAGACCTGAACCGGCCCGGCGCTGGTCTGCAGGGTCTCGGATGCAACCTGTGCCATCGCGCCCAGAGGCGCTGCGGCGAGGATCAGAGACAGAGAGAGCGAACGCAGGATTGGCATGGTCACACCTTTGCTTTGAGACTGTTGCTGTGGAGCCCGGTTGTTCTTCGGATATGGGTGCAGCTGCCGTTACGGCAAGCGCGCCAACGCAGATGTGAGCGGTGCCCTGCCAACGCAAAAAGTTTCTCAGCCGCTCAAGGCTTTCCCGTAAGGCATTGATTTTCCGCAATGTGCTGGCGCGGGCCGCATTGCGACGGGTCTTTTCTTTTCCCCGCCATCTGAATATCGTCTGCGCCAGAACATAACGATGTTCCAACATGGGAGTGTATACATGAAAAAGTTTCTCACAGCCACGGCGGCGGGTGCGCTGCTTGCGGGCGCGGCATTTGCCGGCAGCCATTCGAACGAGATCAAGATGGGCATCATTCTGGGCTTTACCGGCCCGATTGAATCCCTGACTCCGGCGATGGCAGCAGGTGCCGAGATTGCGATGGCAGAAGTGTCTGAAAGCGGGCAGCTTCTGGGCGGTGCCACCGTGACCCCGGTCCGCGCAGACTCGACCTGCGTTGACAGCGCCGCAGCGACTGCGGCTGCAGAGCGTCTGATCACCAGCGACGGCGTAATGGGCATCATGGGCGCGGACTGCTCGGGCGTGACCGGCGCGGTTCTGGCGAACGTCGCGGTGCCGAACGGCATGGTGATGATTTCCCCGTCTGCCACGTCCCCTGCCCTGTCGGCGGCTGAAGACAACGGCCTGTTCTTCCGTACCGCGCCGTCCGATGCGCGTCAGGGTGAAGTTCTGGCCAACATCCTCGTTGAAAAAGGGATCAACAGCGCGGCTGTGACCTATACCAACAACGACTACGGCAAAGGCTTTGCCGACGCGTTTCAGGCGGCTTACGAAGCCGCAGGCGGTTCTGTGACCCTGTCGGCGCCGCATGAAGACGGCAAGGCGGATTACTCTGCCGAAGTCGGCGCGCTGGCGTCTGCAGGTGGCGATGCGCTGGTCGTTCTGGGCTATGTCGATCAGGGTGGTGCAGGCATCATTCAGGGCGCGCTGGACACAGGTGCGTTCGACATGTTTGCCATGGGTGACGGTATGATCGGTGACTCGCTGGCCGAGCGCTTCGGTAGCGACATCGAAGGCATGATCGGCACCGCCCCCG
This sequence comes from Marivita geojedonensis, assembly GCF_002115805.1. GTDB lineage: Bacteria > Pseudomonadota > Alphaproteobacteria > Rhodobacterales > Rhodobacteraceae > Marivita > Marivita geojedonensis. Next base: position 14,367 of record NZ_JFKC01000016.1, read on the forward strand.
GCTCCGACAACGCCGGTGCGGCCATGTTCGCCGAAATGGCAACAGCAGCGGGCATCGACGGCACTTCCGTCTACGCCGGTGAATCCTATGACGCGGCGGCGCTGATGCTGCTGGCCATGGCAGCCGCCGGTTCGAAAGAGCCGGGTGACTACGCCTCGCACGTCTTCCACGTCGCCAACGCTCCGGGCGAGCCGATCCTGCCGGGTGAACTGGGCAAGGCGCTCGAGATCATCGCGGGCGGCGGTGACGTCGACTATCAGGGCGCAACAGGCGTCGAGCTGGTCGAGCCGGGTGAAGCGTCCGGCTCCTACGCGGAGTTCACCGTGGAGGGTGGCGCGCTCAAGGTTGTCGGCTACCGCTGATCGTCAAGCATTTGACCAACAGGCGGCGCGGGAGTCATCCCGCGCCGTTTCACTATAAAAGGCGGAACAAAACCAACCGCCACAGGGATAGACGATGATCGAGGTGAAAAACCTACACCGCCATTTCGGCGGGTTCCGTGCGGTTGATGGTGCCACACTCGAAATCGAGACTGGCTCCATCACCGGGCTCGTAGGCCCCAATGGCGCCGGAAAAACCACACTTTTCAATGTTGTAGCGGGCGTTCTTCCACCGACCTCTGGACAGGTCTTGATGGCGGGCGAGGACATCACCGGACTGCCGCCGCATGTTCTGTTTCACAAAGGTCTGCTGCGGACTTTCCAGATTGCGCATGAATTCGCATCCATGTCCTGCCGCGAGAACCTGATGATGGTGCCCGGAGAACAGACCGGCGAGACACTCTGGAACACATGGTTCGGGCGCAAGCGCATCGCGGACGAGGAGCGAGCGCTGCGGGCCAAGGCGGACGAGGTGCTGGAATTCCTGACCATCGAACATCTGGCTGACCACAAGGCGGGTCAGGTGTCGGGGGGTCAGAAGAAGCTGCTGGAGCTGGGCCGCACCATGATGGTCGATGCGCGCATCGTCTTTCTGGACGAGGTGGGCGCAGGGGTGAATCGCACCCTGCTCAATACTATCGGTGACGCGATCATCCGGCTCAACAAGGAACGTGGCTACACGTTCTGCATGATCGAACATGACATGGATTTCATCGGGCGGCTCTGTGATCCGGTGATCGTGATGGCCGAGGGCAAGGTACTCTCGAAAGGCACGATCGACGAGATCAAGGCCGATGAACGCGTGATCGAGGCCTATCTGGGCACCGGGCTGAAGAACAAGGAAGCGGTCGGATGAGCGACAACCCGTATCAGGACGCCCGCGGGAATAAGGACGCGTCGATCACCAATCCGCATGGTCAGGGCACCCTGACGGCGTCGGGCACGCAGGAACATCCCATGCCGGGCAAAGACGGGCCGTTCCTGATTGGCGAGAACATGACCGGCGGTTATGGCAAGGCGGGACCGGATATCCTGCATGACTGCACCATTGCCGTTGAACGCGGTGAGATCGCGGTGATTGTCGGACCCAATGGCGCCGGCAAATCCACTGCCATGAAAGCCGTTTTCGGGATGCTCGACCTTCGGCAGGGCCGCGTGCTTCTGGACGGTCAGGACATCACCGCGCTGACGCCGCAGGCGCGGGTGCGCAACGGAATGGGCTTTGTCCCACAGACATCGAACATCTTCACGTCGATGACGGTCGAGGAAAATCTCGAGATGGGTGCGTTCATCCGCGAGGACGATTTCCGCAGTACAATGGAGCAGGTTTACGAGCTGTTCCCGATCCTGCGGGAAAAGCGAAACCAGCCTGCAGGTGAGCTGTCCGGTGGTCAGCGTCAGCAGGTGGCCGTAGGTCGCGCGCTGATGACTCAGCCCAAGGTGCTCATGCTGGACGAACCGACAGCGGGTGTGTCGCCTATCGTCATGGACGAACTCTTTGACCGGATCATCGAAGTGGCGCGGACGGGCATTTCGATCCTCATGGTGGAGCAGAACGCCCGGCAGGCGCTGGAGATCGCGGACAAGGGCTATGTGCTTGTGCAGGGGTCGAACGGGTATTCCGGCACCGGAAAAGATCTTCTTGCGGACCCGGATGTGCGCCGGTCCTTCCTTGGCGGATGACGGGAGCGCCGGTGGAGATGTGGAATTTGCATATTTTTGAAAAGAAGAAGATGGGGATGCGCCCCATCCTGAGCGGAGGGTTCCCGACATGGACCTGCTGAATGGTTTTGTGGCGCTCGCCAATTTCGTGCTGATCCCGGCGATTGCCTATGGCAGCCAGCTTGCGCTTGGCGCGCTGGGGGTCACGCTCATCTACGGTATCCTGCGGTTTTCCAACTTTGCCCATGGCGACACGATGGCCATTGGCACCATGTTTGCTGTGCTCGTGACGTGGGGATTGCAGAGTGTCGGGGTGACGCTTGGCCCCTTCCCCACCGCACTGCTGGCCATTCCGTTTGGTATCGCAGGGGCGACGGCGCTGGTGCTGCTGACGGACAAATACGTCTACAAATTCTACCGGGCGCAGAAAGCCAAGCCGGTGATCCTCGTGATCGTGTCGATGGGGGTGATGTTCATCTACAATGGCCTGACGCGCATCATCATCGGGCCGGATGATTACCGCTTTGCCGATGGCGAGCGTTTCGTGATCTCGGCGCGCACGTTCCGCGACATGACGGGGCTGGAGGAAGGTCTGGCGCTGCGCACGACGCAGGTGATCACCGTGGTCACGGCGATTGCTGTGGTGGCCGCGCTGTTCTGGTTCCTGAACAAGACGCGCACCGGCAAGTCGATGCGGGCGTTTTCCGACAACGAGGATCTCGCGCTGCTGTCGGGCATCAACCCGGAGCGCGTGGTGCTGGTGACCTGGCTGATCGTGGCGTCTTTGGCGACCGTGGCCGGGGTTCTGTATGGCCTCGACAAGTCGTTCAAGGCGTTCACCTATTTCCAACTGCTGCTGCCGATCTTTGCGGCCGCCATCGTCGGCGGTCTGGGCAATCCGTTGGGTGCCATCGCGGGCGGTTTCGTGATCGCGTTTTCCGAGGTCGGTGTCACCTATGCCTGGAAGAAGGTGCTGGGGTATATGATGCCCGCGGGGCTGGAGCCTGACGGTCTGATGCAGATCCTGAGCACGGAATACAAGTTCGCGGTCAGCTTCGTGATCCTTGTGATCGTTCTGCTGTTCCGGCCAACCGGCCTTTTCCGGGGGAAGGCGCTATGAAGACCGTTTTGCTTTTTGCGGCTGTGGCCTGTCTCATTCTGGGCACCGGTTTCCTGCAAAGCTGGAACTCGGCGCTTCTCATTCTGAACATGGGCCTGATCAGCGCGATCATGGCGCTGGGGGTCAACCTGCAATGGGGCCTTGCCGGATTGTTCAACGTGGGCGTCATGGGGTTCGTTGCGCTTGGTGGACTGGCGGTTGTGCTGGTTTCCATGCCGCCGGTGAGCGCCGCCTGGGCTGCCGGTGGCGGGGGTATCCTGCTTGGACTGGTGCTTGGCGCGGCGACGGTTGCGGCTGCCGTGCTGACATGGACCCGTGCCGCAGGCCGCCTGCGGGGATGGGCGACGGCAGCGGTTCTGCTGGTTGGATTGGCGATCTACCGGATGGTGCTCGATCCTGCTGTGGAGGCGGTCGAAGCCGTGGATCCCGCGCTTGCTGGCTATCTTGGCGGGCTGGGTCTGCCGGTCCTGTTGGCGTGGCCCGTGGGCGGGTTGCTGGCAGCCGGCGCGGCCTGGATCATCGGAAAGACGGCTCTGGGCCTTCGGTCGGATTATCTTGCCATCGCAACGCTGGGCATTGCGGAAATCATCATTGCGATCCTCAAGAACGAGGACTGGATGGCGCGCGGCGTTAAAAACGTGATCGGCCTGCCCCGTCCGGTTCCCTACGAGGTGGATCTGCAGAACGACCCCGCTTTTGTCGAGCGTGCCAGCGGTTTCGGGCTCGATGCGACGACGGCATCGACGCTGTACGTGAAGCTGGAATACGGTGTGCTTTTTGCCATCGTTCTGATCGTTCTTCTGGTGCTGGCACAGCTTGCTCTGAAAAGCCCGTGGGGCCGGATGATGCGCGCGATCCGCGACAATGAAACCGCGGCGCGTGCCATGGGCAAGGATGTCACCGCACGACATCTGCAGGTCTTCATCCTCGGCTCGGCCATCTGTGGCATTGCGGGCGCGATGATGACCACGCTCGATGGTCAGTTGACACCGGGAAGCTATCAACCGCTTCGCTATACCTTCCTGATCTGGGTGATGGTGATTGTCGGTGGGTCGGGCAACAACCTTGGCGCGGTGCTTGGCGGGTTCCTGATCTGGTTCCTCTGGGTGCAGGTCGAACCGATGGGCCAGATCGTGATGACGGCAATCACCGCAGGCATGGCCGATGGCTCGGCGCTGAAGGAGCACCTGCTGGACAGCGTGCAGCATATGCGCCTGTTGACCATGGGAGTGATCCTGCTTCTTGTTCTGCGTCTGAACCCGCGGGGACTTCTTCCCGAGAAGTAGAATTGCCCCGGCGTATGAGACCTTTCGCCAAGTGACGGCGCGGCCGGAACCGCCTAGTCTGGAAAGACAGGCAGAACACCGCCGCGTCTGCCGCAAAGACGAAAGAAGTGAGCAGACCCATGCGAGACATACCGACATCAGCGCTGACCGCATTGGTGGTGGACGACCATCCCCTGTTTTGCGATGCCCTGATGCTGACGTTGCGCTCGATCGCGGATTTCGAAGAGATCGAGACCGCCGGCACGCTTGAAGCCTCACTCGACAAGGTCAATGGCGGGCGTGAATTCGATATGATCCTGCTGGATCTGAACCTCCCGGATGTGAACGGTCTCGACGGGCTTGTGCGGCTGCGGACGGCGTCTCCGAAATCGACCATTCTGATCGTGTCGTCCATGGCGGACAACCGCATGATCGCCCATGCGCTCAAGGCCGGGGCGAATGGGTTTGTGCCCAAACATTCCCAGCGCGCGGTGTTCCGAAAGGCGTTCGATGCGGTTCGCGAGGGGCAGTCCTTCGTTCCGGACGGGTATATCGACCCGCAGGGACAGGACAGTACCCGAGACGCGCCGGAAGAAGCGCTGGCGCGGCTTGCATCCCTGACAAACCAGCAGGCGCGCATTCTGAACCTGATCTGCGAAGGCAAACTGAACAAACAGATCGCCTATGACCTGTCGATTGCCGAAACCACGGTCAAGGCGCATGTCACCGCGATCATGCGCAAGCTGGGCGTACACAGTCGGACGCAGGCCGTGCTGATTGCACAGGAAGCCCGCTTCAACCGAGTCTTGCCAAGCGACGCGTGATGCTCCTATCATTTCCGCCAGCCGACACTGGGGAACCAGAAAGTGGAAGGAAGCACGGTTTTTCCTGAGACGGACCATGCCGCGACCGCCACGGAGGTCATTGCAATTGCACAAGTGCGTTGTTGTGACCCCGACTCCGCCGACCAGATTGTTGACCAGCTTGGACCGGGACCATTCGAGCTTGTCTGCCTGTTCGTGTCGCCGGAGGCGGATTTCGATGGACTGGTCGCGCAGACCTCGCGCCGTTTCGGCGACGCGGATGTGCTTGCCTGTACCACGGCGGGCGAAATCGGGCGGTCCGGATACGAAGAGCAGCAGATCATCGCTGTCGCCTTCCGCAGCGGTCATTTCAAGATCCTGACCTATGCCATCGAGGGGCTGGACGATATCGACGAACAGAGCGTCGCCGGTACACTGATCGAGGCGCGTCTGACTCTTGCTCAGAAAAGACCAGACTGGCCGTCGGAGTTCGCGTTTCTCATGGTTGACGGGCTCAGCCTTCGGGAAGAGCAATTGACCGCTTTTCTGTCTGCCGGTCTGGGGCCGACGCCTCTGTTCGGCGGGTCCTCGGGGGATGGAACGCGTTTCGGTCAGACGTGGCTGGCCCGCAACGGCAAGATCATGAAGAACGCTGCAGTTGTGGTGCTGGCCCGCTGCGACCGGCCCGTAAGGGTCTTCAGCCTGGATCACCTTATCCCGACCGAGCAGCGCATGGTGGTCACATCAGCCTCACCGGATCAGCGGATCGTTCACGAGATCAACGCAGAACCCGCCGCGCTGGAATACGCGCGCCTGCTTGGCCTCGACCCCAGCCAGCTGGACCAGTTCACCTTTGCCGAACATCCGGTGGTCGTGCGTCTGGGCGACGTGCATCATGTGCGCGCCATCCAGCAGGTGAAAGAAAACCATGATCTGGTGTTCTTTTCCGCCATCAACGAAGGCATGGTTCTGACGCTGGCCACACATGACGACATCGTCGCGCATCTCGACCGGGGTCTTGGCGAGCTGGCGAAACAGAGCAAACCCGAATTCATCCTTGGCTGCGACTGCATTCTGCGGCGGATCGAGGCCGGTCGGCTTCAGAAATCCCGGGCGGTATCGGACGTGTTGCAGGACCATAACGTGATCGGATTTTCGACCTATGGTGAGCAGATCGGCGGCCTGCACGTCAATCAGACCCTGACGGGTGTCGCGATCTATCCCGCTCTCAATGCTGGCGAAGAAACCTGACATGTCTTTGATCAATCCGACCGACAGCCTTGAGCGGCAGAACGAGAAGCTTCTGAAGATCGCAGACAGCCTGATGCGGAGGGTCGAGTATGGCACCTCGCAGTCCGGTGCGGCCTATGCCCAGTTCGAGCGCGCGGCGCTTCTGGAAAAAAGGGTTCGGGAGCGGACGCTGGAGTTGGAACGGACGCTGGACCTGCTTCACGACGCGAATGCCCAACTGGCCCGCGCGAACGAGGAAACCGAAGCAGCGCGGCGCAACCTTGCGGATGCCATCGAAACCATCTCGGAGGGATTTGCGCTCTTCGATCCCGACGATTACCTCGTCATGTGCAATTCGCGCTTCTGCCGCGATTTCAGGGACACGGCGCATGAGCTGAAGCCGGGGCTGGCGTTTGACAGCTATGTGGATCGGGTCAGCCGGTCTGCCTATCTTTACCTGCCAGACCATGAAGACCGGAACACCTGGGCCAAGATGCGCCGCAAGCGCCACAAAGACCGGCGCGTCATGTTCAATGTGCAGCTGACCCAGGATCGCTGGCTTCAGGTTTCGGAACACCGAACAGCCAATGGCGGCACTGTTGTTCTGCAGACCGACATCACCGACATCATGCGGATCGAACGGCAGGAACAGGCCAAGCTGCGCGACAAGCAGGCCCGCATGATCCGGGCGACACTGGACCATTTGAACCAGGGCGTTTGCATTTTCGACGAAAACGCACGGCTGGTGGGATGGAACCAGAAGCTGGGCAGCCTGCTGTCGATCCCGGCGCGACGGTTGCGCATCGGCGCGTCGTTCATTGGCTTGCTCGACGATCTGGATGATGCGTTTCAGTTCACCCGCGGCATCGATCGGGCGTCGTTCCGGCGGTGGGCGGTGTCGGACGGGTTGCGCCAACCGGTTTCCTTTGAAGTGCAGCGGGGCGACAATGTGATCCTTCACATTTTCGGCCGCGCGATGCCGGACCGGGGGTTCGTGATCTCTTGCACCGATGTGACGGCAGAGCGTGAGGCCGCGCAGAAGCTGTACGAGTTGAACGAAATCCTTGAACAGCGCGTGATGGAGCGGACGCTGGAACTGGAAGACGCGCTGAGCGCCGCTGAACGGGCCAACGCATCCAAGTCGCGTTTTGTCGCGGCGGCAAGTCACGACCTTCTGCAGCCTCTGTCCGCGGCCAAGCTGTTCATGGCGTCCCTGTCGGACAAGATCACCACACCGAACGAACAGGCGGTGCTGTCGAAGGCGGAAACGGCGCTGGGTGCGGCGGAGCAGATCATCGACGCCCTGCTCAACATCTCAAAGCTCGAGTCGGATGGTCTGAGCTTCGACATCAGACCCGTGGCGCTGCGGGAAATCTTTGACCCCCTGCGCGATGAGATGGAAATTCTGGCGGCACAGAAAGGGCTGACGCTGCGGATACTGGACAGTTCGCATGTGGTGGAATCCGATCCGGCCTATCTCCGGCGCATCGTGCAGAACCTTCTGACCAACGCCATCCGCTATACGGATGCGGGGCGCGTGGTTGTCGGGGCACGCCGCAACGGAGAAAGCGCCCGTATCGAAGTCTGGGATACGGGGCCGGGTATTGCCGAGGAAGACCAGAACTCGATCTTCGAAGAGTTCCGACGTCTGGATACAAAGGCGAGCAACAATGACGGGCTTGGCCTTGGGCTTGCCATCGTGGAACGTGCCTGCGCACGGCTTGGGCACCCTGTTGGTCTCTGGTCGGAACCGGGGCGCGGATCGTGTTTCATGATCAATGTGCCGATAGCCCGGCGGGCCGAACCCCATATGCCGTCGAAATCGCGCAATTCTTCTGCCATCGGACTGACCAACAGCGGATTGATCGTTCTGCTGGTCGAGAACGACCCGCAACTGCGCCGTGCAATGTCGATCCTGATCGAAAGCTGGGGAGTCAGCGTGATCGAGAGCGAAGATGCAGAAAGCGCTTTGGATCTGATGGAAGATCTCCAGATTACACCTGACGCTCTGCTTCTTGATTACCAGCTTGGCGAGGGGGCAACCGGTACCGAGCTCTACGAAGAACTGACCCGCCGTCTGGGCCGCCTGCCCTGCGCGATCGTGTCGGCAGAACGGTCGGTTCAACTGCGTCAGGAGACCAAGCGGCTGAATATCGAGTTGCTGCTCAAGCCTCTGGACCGCGCCAAGCTTGTTGAGTTCCTGCACGGTGCGGCGCAGGAAGCTGTGGGTTAAGGACTATTCGGCTATCTTCCTGGCCTTGCCGTCAGGCGCGACGAGGTAATCCTTGACCCGTTCGGTGATTGCATCCGGCCAGCGCCGTGTCCGAAGGGCCACGGCCTCGGACAAGACCAGCGTGCCGGTGACTTCGACCCGCGTTTCCGCACCCGTCGTGCCCGTAAGTTCCAGCCACATGCTGCTGCGGCGCATCTCACGCACCGCCAGCCGCCATGTCAGGCGGTCCCCCAAACGGCTTGGGGCCGGGAAATCTGCGCTGATGTTCACGAAAGGAACGGACAAACCATCACTGCCCTGGATCTGGCTCATGGGCCAGTCAAGCGCCTCATCCAGCCAGTTTTCAATGACGGTATGCACCATATCGAAGTATCGCGGCAGAAAGACGATCCCCGAGGGTTCGCAATCCCGCAGCATTACATCGTGAACATATGTATATGTCGGCATTCCGGATGCATCCCAAAACAATTTACCATGTGCCGGCTGCCACCGAACACGTCATGTATCCTATAGAAAAGATGAATTTTTCAACATTTTTCGAACTTTTGTGCCATACCCAGACATACGACGAAAGTCGTAGGGAGCTCTGCGCGTTTTAGCGTGCAATCACGATATCTGCCCGCAACCCGCCGAGTGTCTCGCTTTCTCCGAGACGGAGCACGCCCCCATGAGCCCGCGCGATATCCGCCGCGATCGCAAGGCCGAGACCGACACCCGACCCCTTGTCCTGATTGCGCGCGGGATCAAGCCGAACGAAGGGTTTCAGGGCCGCATCCCGCTGGTCGGAGGAAATGCCGGGGCCGTCATCCTCGATCCGGATGCGCAGCGTTTTGTCGGTCAGCAACACCGAAACCTCGCACCGGTTGCCGTATCGTTCGGCATTGCCGATCAGGTTTTCGATGGCCCGTCGCACAGCGGTTCTCCGCAGCATGACCTGGCCCTGCCCCACCGAGGAAACCAGAGAAACAGATGTGCCAGACCGGATGCAGTCATCGACCACCATCTGCACGAAGTCCGGAATCTCGGTTGGCTCCGGTTTGCTGCTGTCCGCGTTGCCACGCGCGAAGTCGAGAAACGCGTCGATCAACTTTTGCATGTCGTCAATATCACGCTCCAGCGGTTCGCGTTCGGCATCGTCCAGCATCGACACACCGAGCCGGAGCCGGGTCAGCGGCGTGCGCAGATCGTGACTGATCCCGGACAGCATCATGGTGCGCTGTTCGATCTGCCGTTCGATCCGGGCACGCATGTCCAGAAATGCATGTCCTGCCGCACGCACCTCAATGGCGCCGGACGGCGAATAGTCCACATGCCGCCCTCGCCCAAACGCTTCTGCCGCGCCCGCAAGTCGGGTGATCGGGCGCAATTGGTTGCGCAGGTACAGGTAGGCGATCAGCGTCATCAGGGCGCCGAACACGACCATATTGACCAGAAGCTGATGCGGGTTCGAGGCCGAGGCCCGTTCGCGGTTGAATTCAACGAGTCTCAACGGGGCGTCGCCCCTCTGGACCCACACAAAAACGGTTCGGTCGTCGACCAGATGGATACGTTCCACGCCAAGCACATGCTCGTTCAAGGTGCGGATCACCACGATGCCGGAAAAATCATACCAGCGGCGCAGATCGGTGTCTGGCATCGGGTTGTCAGCCACTGACGGGAAATCGAGATTGAGAGCCGCCGCGATCGTGGGGTCAATCACCCAGTCCGGATCCAGTGCCGTGTTGATCTCGCGCGCGATCTCGCGGCTCATCTGTTCTGTGACACCCTCGAAATGGCGTTGAATGAACACCACGGACACCACAAGCTGCAGTGTCACAACGGGCAGAATGAGGATCAGCGCTGCACGTCCGTACAGCCCTCGTGGCATATAGCGTTTGAGCCAATTGAAAGTCATGCCGTCACGCTACTCCAGCATCCCCGAAAACAAAACGTCCCGCCATATCGGGGATTGCATTTCACCTGCGGGGCTGATGCTGTCTGGTCATGATCGATCCACAACCCGATTTCCGGCCTGATGTTGGCGTCGCAGAAGAACTGTCGTCCGGAGTGCGGCGGTTGCTTGCGCCGAATCCATCGCCCATGACCTATCGGGGAACAAACACCTATCTCGTGGGTCAGACCGAGATTGCGGTTATCGATCCCGGCCCCGACTCGCCCGCGCATCTGGCCGCGATTCTTGCTGCTGTCGGGTCTGCACGGGTGACAGCGATCCTCGTCACCCATGCGCATCTGGACCATTCACCCCTCGCCCGCACGCTCGCGAGGGAGACTGGCGCGCCGGTCTATGGGTTCTCTGACGCCACGGGGGGACGGAGCGCTGTCATGCAGCAGCTTGCGGATACCGGGCTGGTCGGCGGTGGCGAAGGCGTGGATGCGCAGTTCCAACCGGATATCTGCCTTGCCGACGGAGAGACCCTCACAGGGATGGACTGGCGGTTTCAGGCCCTGCACACGCCCGGACATTTTGGAAACCACCTGAGTTTCGCTCTGGATGACACGCTGTTCTGCGGTGATCTGATCATGGGATGGGCGAGTTCGCTGGTTTCGCCCCCCGACGGCGATCTGACGGATTTCATGGCCTCGTGCCGAAAACTGCGCGAGACGCCCTGGCGCGTTCTGCAGTCCGGACATGGTGCGCCGATCATGTATCCACAGGAGCGCATCGACTGGTTGCTGTCGCACCGCATGTCCCGCGAAGCAGCCTTGCTTGGGGCACTGGATTCAGGCGCCGCCACAGCCGCAGAGCTTGCGGCGCGCGTCTACATCGACACGCCAGCGGCTCTTCTACCCGCCGCAACGCGCAATGTGCTTGCGCATATGATTGATCTATATGGAAAAAACCGCGTCACGCCGGTTGGTGACCTCACCGCCGATGCAGCATTTCAATTGACGTAAGAAACATGCGATTTTTTTCTTCAAACCCTCTGGACGCGCCTGATCACTGTTGCTAAACCCCGCCTCGTGTTCCGGCGTAGCTCAGCGGTAGAGCAGTTGACTGTTAATCAATTGGTCGTAGGTTCGATCCCTACCGCCGGAGCCAAAAATCCGAAAAGCGCTCTTTGGCCGCTGCGTGATTGTTCACGTATCCAATCCATTTTTCGCTGAGTCGAACTTACCGTCGATTGTCACCTGTCTTGGATTATGCCTGTCCCGGCCTCTTCACGAGTTGATCGGGCAAGGATCCGCTCCCATCATTTCTTGCGCACCAGCAAGCAGCCCCGGATGCGGTAGTAGTTGAAGTTCTCAAGCGAAACCGTTTCGTTCTTGGCTCCTACGCCTACTGGCTCGGGATCGTTATAGTAGACGGTGCCGCCGCCTTCGCCTTCCGAGCTGCATCCGGTGATGACGACAGCGTGTCCGTAACCTTTCCAGTTGCTGCCGGCGAAGATCGGTCCCCAATAGCTGAGGTTCTTGATCAGGGTTGTGGGCGTGAATTCGTGATTGGCGGACTCGAGTTTCTCAAGCCCCTCGTTGCGCGCGAACTCGGCCAGGTCTGCTTCGAATTCGATGACCCGATTTGCGGCATACATGTGCGGCAAACCAAACCTTGGCCCTGCTTCAAAGTAATAGGCCAGCATACACGCGCTTGCGTACCAGCAACTGAACCCCTGTACCTGCGGAACCAAGGGAACATCAATTTTCAATTCTGCCATAAGAATAACCAATCCAAAAAATACACGGGTGCGATCATGCTTCACGACCCGGGCCGATATCAAGACTGTTGCAACCGAGCATTCGGGTGAGCGCCCGGTCATCCAGCTTGCACATCCGCCCCCAAGCTGGCACTTGTTTCGCAGTATTTTCGGAGCGTCCCATGTCAAAGACCGTCTTTCTCATCAACGGCCCAAACCTGAACCTGCTGGGCAAGCGGGAACCGGCGATCTATGGCGCGGACACGCTTGACGACGTGACGGCACGCTGCGAGGCGTTGGCGAACCCGGTCGGGATCACGCTGCGGTCGATGCAGTCCAACCACGAAGGTCAGATCATCGACTGGATCCACGAGGCCCGCGATGCCGCGAAGGCGATCATCATCAACCCCGGTGCATTCACACATACCTCGGTGGCGATTTTCGACGCGCTGCAGGCTTTCGAGGGGTTTGTCTTCGAAGTCCACATCTCGAACGTGCACAAGCGCGAGGCGTTCCGGCACCATTCCTATGTCTCGGCACGTGCCGATGGTGTGCTCGCCGGATTCGGCGTAGAAGGCTATGAACTGGCGCTGCGCCGGGTGATCAGCGTTCTGGGCTAGAACGGCCCGTCTTCGAGCACGCCGTCAGCCGACATCTGGGCATAGAGGAGCCCCTCACGCAGACCACGGTCTGCCACAGAAAGCCTGTCGGTCGGCCAGCACCGCAAAAGCGCCTGCAGAATCGCTGCGCCAGACATGATCAGCGCCTGCCGGTCCTGCCCGATGCGTGGGTCTGAACGGCGGCCTTCCGGCCCAAGACGGAGATATCCGGAAATCACCTTTTCGATCTGGTCCGAGGTCATGCGCAGCCCGTCCACCTTGGTCCGGTCGTAGCGTTTCAGGCCAAGATGGCTGGCGGCAACGGTTGTCACGGTGCCGCTGGTGCCCACGATTTGGAACCCTTCTCGCGCCTGTTCATCCTTATAGGGCGCGAATTCCGCGAGGTTTTCCTCGAAATACCAACTCATCAGCGCATAGCGCGCAGAATCGCTTTCCACGTCCGAGAACTGATCGCGGAGGGTTGCGACACCCAAGGGTACGCTGATCCAGTCGACGACGCGTGCAGCGGGAAACGGGCTGTCCTTGGTGTGGAACCCGGCATGCAGCCGCATGATGGCGCGCGGGCGCTCAAAGGCGGGAACCTGACTCAGGTCGATCCAGACCAGTTCGGTCGAGCCACCGCCGATGTCCACGACCAGCAGTTGCTCGGTCTTGGTGCTCACCAGGGGCGCGCAGGAAATGACGGCCAGCCGTGCTTCTTCCTCTGGTTGGATGATCTCAAGAGTCAGACCGGTTTCCCGTTTCACCTGACGGATGAAATCGCGCGCGTTATGTGCGCGGCGGCATGCCTCGGTCGCAACAAGCCGCATACGGCGCACATCGTGGCGACGGATTTTCTGCTGACAGACGCGCAACGCCGAAATCGTCCGGTTCATGGACGCGCGGCTCAACCGACCGGATTTCTCGAGGCCCGCCCCAAGCTGGACGGATTTCGAGAAGCTGTCGACAACGTGGAATTGATTGCCCTTGGGCTGGGCAATCAACATCCGACAACTGTTTGTTCCCAGATCCAGCGCGGCATAAAGCTCTGATGGATCGGGCCGTGACGGCGCGGGGCTCTCTACCGGTTTCGGGAATGCGCCCGCACCTTTGGGACGCTTTGGCGCCATAACTTCGCGCCTTCCGAATATGTAAGTTACCCCAACCCTATGACGCCTTTAGCGTTACCGCAAGTTTCGTATGAGGGTGTCATGCGTTATGAAGCCGCCTCATCGAAAGCCTGAGAATTTTGACCCCTGCTGCGCATCGCCTTTCGTCCGCGCCTGCCCTATTGTGACGCCGGGTCGCAGACGGAAGCGGACAAGTCGAAATTCGCCCTTATGTCGGTTTCGGCCTCAATTACGAAGACGAAAGTTGGTCAAGGGAATCATGGCATGGCGGATGTCACAATTGTCTACTGGCGGGATATCCCGGCGCAGGTGATCGTGGGCAAGGGGCGGCGGGGTGCGAAAGCCCAGTTGCCCGAGCGTTTCGAGCAGGCCATCGACCGTGCGGCAATGAAAGTTGGCGCTGCCGACACCGACAGCTATCTTGCAGAGTGGCGCAAGGCAGAGCCCTATGTCATCGACGGAGATGCGCAGGAGGTCTGCGCTGCCGAAGCGGCCCGCATTGATGCGGAATACGACAAGGAGCGCCTCAAGGCGCTGATCGACAACGAAGGTTGGGCATAAGCCCCCATGACCCTGAGGGAGGCCATCATGGCACTGTTGAATTTTCGCAAGCGCGAGACCGTCGAAACCGGCAGCACACCGGAAATGGAAGCCTTCCTGAAAGGCTATTCCATCGAGGTGATGCCGCGCACTGCCGAAAAGGTTGAGGATTTCCGCACGCTTCTGGCCCCCGGGACACGCGTCTACATCGCACATATCGAAGGCACGCCGATCGAGGACATGGTGGCCACCGCAAAGCGCCTGGCGACAGAAGGCTATCCGGTGATGCCGCATTTCCCTGCACGCATCATCAAGGACGAGGCCACGCTGGCCGATTGGATCGCGCGCTATCAGGGCGAAGCAGGTGTCGATCAGGCGCTGCTGCTGGCTGGCGGCGTGGCCCAGCCCCATGGCGATTTCCATTGCTCGATGCAGCTGATGGAAACCGGTCTGTTCGACAAGGCTGGCTTCAAGAGACTGCACGTCGCCGGTCACCCGGAAGGCAACAAAGACATTGACCCCAACGGGGGTATGAAGAACGTCGAAGATGCGCTGCGCTGGAAACAGGCGTTCTCGGAACGGACCGATGCCAGGATGGCGCTGGCAACGCAGTTTGCGTTCGACGCCGATCCGATCATCAAATGGGTTGATCACCTGTCCGCCGAGGGCATCACCCTGCCCGTCCATATCGGTATCGCCGGTCCGGCGAAGCTGCAGACCCTGATCAAGTTCGCCATTGCCTGCGGTGTCGGCCCGTCGCTCAAGGTTCTGCAGAAGCGCGCGATGGACGTGTCCAAGCTGCTCCTGCCCTACGAGCCGACCGAGGTGCTGACAAAACTCGCCGCGCACAAAGCCAAGAACCCCGATTTCAACATCGAACAGGTTCACTTCTTCCCGCTGGGCGGGATCAAGACAAACGCCACCTGGGCGATAGACAACGGTGGCGCTTCGACGGCTCCGGCCGCAGCCTCCTGACGCCTGCGACATGCCAGCCCTGCTTTTTGATCTGGACGGCACCATGCTGCATTCGGACCCCATCCACGAGGCCGTCTTCACCGAACTGTGGACCGCGCGCGGCCTGCCCGTTCCGGACGGCTTCTACATGGAGCAGGTGCATGGCCGGCTGAACGTGGATGTGTTTGCCGATTACCTGCCGGATGAACCCGATCCGCAGGGGTTGAGCGAATGGAAAGAAGCGCAGTTCCGGGATCGTCTGCCGAAGCCGTATCCGGCCACACCGGGACTCGAGAGCTTTCTCGACCACGCGCAGGCGCAAGGCTGGCAGCTGGCCGTTGTGACCAACGCCATGCGTCTGAACGCCGAAGCGATGCTGGGTGCCATCGGGTTGCGCGAGCGGTTCGAAGTGATCGTGATCGGCGAGGAATGTGCCCACGGCAAGCCGCACCCGCTGCCCTACCTGACCGCGATGGATTTGCTGGGCGAGACGCCCGAGACCTGCATCGCGTTCGAAGACAGCCCCTCGGGCATGCGCGCCGCTGCCGCTTCCGGTGCCTACAGCATCGGTGTCCGCTCGGCGCTCAGCGACGAACAATTGCGTGCCGTGGGTGCGCAGATGACCATAGAAGATTTCACAGACCCCGCGCTGCCAGAGGTTCTGGCCCGCATTGAAGGAGTAGCCGCATGACCCGCACGATTGTCGAGTCGAAGACCAAAACCGCCATCATCGGGTTCGACCAGCCGTTCTGCGTGATCGGTGAGCGGATCAACCCCACGGGCCGTAAGATCCTGAACGAAGAACTCGAACGCGGCGATTTCAGCCGGGTCGAAGCCGACGCATTGGCGCAGGTCGCCGCTGGCGCAAACATCCTCGACATCAACTCCGGCGCCGTGTTCTCGAATAAGATGGCCGAAGACCCGCGCTATGCCGACAACAACTTTGTCGAGCCGACGCTGATGAAAGAACTGGTCGAACGCGTCCAGGCCGTCACCGATTGCCCGCTCTGCATCGACTCCTCTGTGCCCGGCGCGCTGGAAAACGGTCTTGCTGCTGCCGAAGGCCGTCCTCTCCTGAACTCGGTCACGGGTGAGGAAGAACGTCTGGAACTGGTGCTGCCGCTGGTCAAGAAATACAACGTGCCGGTTGTGGCGATCTCGAACGACGACACCGGGATCAGTGAAGACCCCGATGTGCGCTTTGCCGTGGCGAAAAAGATCGTCGAACGTGCTGCCGATTTCGGCATCCCGGCGCATGACATTGTTGTCGATCCGCTGGTCATGCCTATTGGCGCCATGGGTACCGCTGGCCTGCAGGTGTTCACCCTTGTCCGTCGTCTGCGCGAAGAGCTTGGCGTGAACACCACTTGCGGTGCATCGAACATCAGCTTCGGCCTGCCGAACCGTCACGGCATCAACAACGCCTTCCTGCCGATGGCCATGGGTGCGGGCATGACCTCAGCCATCATGAACCCGGTCGCCCTGCCCGTTGGTCCGACCAAGATCGCCGAAAAGCGCGCTGAAGTGGCCGCTGCGGGCATCATGCTCCCCGAAGACATGGACGACGAAACCTTCTGCACAATCTTCGGCCTCGGTTCGACCAAGCCGCGACCTGGCAAAGAGATGGAAGCAATCCGCGCCGCCAACTTCCTTACCAACAATGACGAAGGCGGTGGCGCCTGGATCGCGTTCAACCGTCAGCCGCCGAAAGCCGGTCAGGAAGGCCGTGGACGTGAGGGCCGTACCGGAGGCCGCCGCCGCCGGGCTTGAGGATTTGCGAAAAGAGCCGTGCCTGAATGGGCCCGGCTCTTTGATCCAAGTAATTTTGGACTGCTGAGAAGACAGGTATTGTCAAATCGGCGCGAGTTCCAATTCCCGGAATCTTAACATCCGCGATTCAGAATCTTCGTACGAAGATTCTTGGTCCCACCCATAAAATTCTGGAGCGTGAGCCGCCGAGCGCAGCGGCGAATTTAGCACCGCACAGGTCCTAGATTGCGACGCCGCGCCGGCCCGCCAAATCGGTGAAATACTGCCACGCGACCCGGCCCGACCGTGCGCCGCGTGTGGCCTGCCATTCAATCGCCTCGGCCCGCAGGGTGGCGTCGTCGATCTCGACTCCATAGGCATCGCAATAACCGCGGATCATCGCCAAATAGTCGTCCTGATTGCAGGGATGGAAGCCCAGCCACAGACCGAACCGGTCCGACAGAGACACCTTCTCCTCCACCGCTTCGGACGGATTGATCGCCGAGGACCGTTCGTTCTCGATCATGTCTCGCGGCATCAGGTGACGACGGTTCGACGTGGCGTAGAACACCACATTGTCCGGACGCCCCTCAACCCCGCCATCCAGAACGGCCTTCAGGGATTTGTAATGCTGATCGTCATGGCTGAAGCTCAGGTCATCGCAGAACAGCAGGAAGCGGTGATCGGCAACCCTGAGCAGGTTCAAGAGCCGCGCAACGCTCGGCAGATCCTCGCGCTGCAACTCGACCAGCTTCACTGGCAAACCTTCAGCCAGCACGGCAGCATGAACTGCCTTCACAAGGCTCGACTTGCCCATACCACGCGCGCCCCAAAGAAGCGCGTTGTTCGCGGGCAGACCCTTTGCAAACTGCCGCGTATTGGCCAAGAGCGTATCGCGGCTGCGGTCCACCCCCACCAGCAGGTCCACAGGAACGCGGCTGACTTTGGGCACAGGTTGCAGGTGATCGGGGTCAACGTGCCAGACAAAGGCATCCACCACGTCATAATCCGGGGCTGGCTGCGGCGCCGGAGCAAGGCGCTCCAGCGCAGCGGCGATCCGCTCCATCGGGTCGGTCACTTCTTTGCGTCCTCGTCGAATTCACGCATCAGCGGGTCGTCATCCATGCCCTCGGCCGGATCGTCCTCGAACCAGAGGCCTTGCGCCTTCAGCTCTTTCTCGCGCTTCTTCTCAACGCGACGGACGAGCAGGATCGACACTTCGTACAGCCCGTAGACGACCGTAAACAGGATCAACTGCGTCACCACATCCGGCGGAGTTACCAATGCCGCAAGAACCAGAATTCCGACCATCGCGTATTTTCGCACGCTGCCCAGACCATCGGCCGAAACCAGCCCCGCCTTACCCATCAGCGTCAGCAGAACCGGCAACTGGAAGCACAGACCAAAGGCCATGATGAACACGAGCGAGGTCTGAAGGCTCTCGTTCACCTTACCGAAAAAGGTGATCTTCAAGCCTTCATTGGTCGCGGGCACGACTGCGGTCGGGTCCACGTCAACAGAGTCGGACAGCAAATTGGCAAAGAGCGACGGCGCATCGGTGAAACCAAGAAAGAACGCCATCGCAAGCGGCGTCACCACAAAATGCGCAAAGGCCGCGCCCGCCATGAACATCACCGGCGAGGCAATAATAAACGGCAGGAAGGCCGATTTTTCGGATTTATAAAGCCCGGGCGCGATGAACCGCCACATCTGATGCGCGATCACCGGGAAGGCCAGAGCAAAGCCGAACACCAGACCGATGCGGAACAGCACAAACAGGTATTCCTGCGGGCTCGTGTATTGAAGCGTCGGTGCCGGGTCCCCCAGAGCGCGCAGCGTCTCCTCGATCGGAACCAACAGGAAACGCAGAACATGCTCGGCCAGGAAATCGCCCTGGATTGGAACGAAGAGCACACAGATGCCGATGAACAGCGCAATCACCGACCGGATCAGTCGGGTGCGCAGCTCGGCCAGATGCTCGATCAACGGCGCGCTGCTGTCCTCGATCTCGTCGTCGCGGGCACTCATGTCAGGCGTCCTTCTCCGGGCTGGAGTCGGCTTTCAGCGCCGCTTCCATCTCCTCGGCCTTTTTCAGTGCCTCGTCGGCCTCGCGTTTCTTGCGGTCGGCAGCGGCGCGGGCGGCACTGGCTTCGATCTTTTTCTTGGCGGCCTCACGCTCGGCCGACAGCTTTCCCGTGTTGCTCTCGGGGTCGATACTGGTCATCGACTTTGCCGCATCCTTGACGCCATCCATGGCGCTGCCAACCGGATTGGTGGCTGCTTTGAACGTTTTCTGGACGTCCTTGATCCCGGATTCATCAGCAGCCTCATTCATCGCGCGGCTGAAGTCGCGCGCCATGCCACGGGCTTTGCCCATGAAGTTGCCCACCTTCCGGAAGAGCACCGGCAAATCCTTGGGGCCGACGACGATCAACGCCACAACCCCGATCACCAACAGCTCGGCAAAGCCAAGATCGAACATAATCGTTTAGACCTTGTCCTTGTCTTTCTCGTCCTCGGGCGTCACGTCCTTGGCAGCTTCAGCTTTCTGATCCTCAAGCTCCTGCTTGCCCTCGTCCACGCCCTTCTTGAACGCGGTGATGCCTTTGCCAACTTCGCCCATCAGCGACGAGATCTTGCCACGGCCAAACAGCACCAGCACCACGACGGCGATGAGCAGAAGGCCCGGCAGACCGATATTTCCGATACCCATGAAGTCTCTCCTTACCGGCAGGCAGGTGCCTGCGTTGAATTCCACTGCGGTTATGTAATGGCTCGCGCGGCGCTGCGAAAGCACGAAAACACGCCAATTCGGGCCGTTTTTGTCAAGAGCTTGTCAGTTGACAGGTTTTTGTCAGTATTCACGCAGCGCAGCACGGAGAATCACATGAAACGCAGCGACCGACTCTATGCCCTGATGCAGCGTCTGAAGGACGGTCGCCTGCACACGGCCGAGGCGATGGCACAGGACCTGGGCGTCTCCGTGCGCACGATCTACCGGGACATGGACACACTGGCCGCATCCGGTGTGCCGGTCGAGGGCGCGCGCGGGTCAGGCTATACCGCACAGGCGATGATCACCCTGCCGCCGCTTAACCTGACCCAATCCGAACTGGAGGCGCTGCATGTCGGACTGGCGGCGGTCGGCGCGTCCGAGACCGAAGATCTGGCGGGAGCCGCCCGCGCACTGGCCGACAAGATCGATGCGGTGCTGCCCGAAGACGCGGGAACCCCTGTCGGCAAGTTCGGATTTGCCACCTACCCCTTTGCCGAAGCCGCGCAGGGCTTTCGCCACATGCCGGCATTTCGCAAGGCGATCCGCGCCCGCCAGAAACTACGTCTGCGGCTCGATGGTGACGACCAGACCCACACGGTGCGCCCGTTGCATCTGGATTACTGGGGCCGCATCTGGACCTGCGTGGTCTGGGATGAAACCGATGAATCCTTCGCCACCTTCCGGATGGACCGGGTGACGGACCTCACACCTTTGCCCGGTCTCTTTGTCGACGAGGTCGGAAAAACACTGAAGGATTTTCATGCCTTGCAGTCCTGAGCCGGGAATGATGCACTCCACATAACTGCGCGGCAGAACGCGCATGGGAGGACATCATGGGTTTGCGGTTCTTTTCCGATAGAAATCGGCCGGTGCACCTTGGCCCGTTCCCGCTTGAGCGTGCATCCCGCGGGCCAATGCCGGACCCCGCCACGATCCCGCGCCATCCCGGTCTCAGCTTTCACCGACCCGAAAACCCGACCTCCATCGTCAACGCGATGGGCGAATACCAAGCGATGATGGACGCAATCCGCGACGGGTTTGTTAACAAAGCCCGCTCAATCTGCCCGGACGATGCAACAGAGCGCGCTAACCACCTGAAAGCGTTCGGATATTTCTCGGACGCCACGATGGTCGGCATCGGCCCTTTTCTGCCAGAGGCACGACTCCCGGAACCGCGCCTCAACCCGGATATCGACCGACTGGCCAATGACCTGAAGACCCGGCAGACCAAAACGCTGGCGTCCGGCATCGACATGATCATGGCCGATCTGAAGGAATCGATGGAAGCACCGCCCAGCACCATCGACAGGCACCACACCGCGCTGGTGTTTCTGTATGAAATCCCCCGTGACCCAAAGCCCGGTGAAACCGGGACCGAATGGATCACAGATGCGCAAGCCCACCGCGCCTGCCTGCGCACAACCGAAACCGCCGTTGTGATTGCGAATTACATCCGACTGCTCGGCTGGGACGCCAAAGCGCACACGGCGACAAGCACCGACGTGGACCTGAACATCTGTACGGTGGCAGCCGGGCTGGCGTACGGGTCATCGGGACAGTTGGTCAATCCGTGGCTGGGTGACCGGTTCGGCGTAGCCGTTGTCACCACGAATTTCGAACTGGCCCATGACGCGCCGCTGGCCGACGCGCAACCGAAATCCCTGACCCATGGCCTCGCGTGGAAACTCGGCACCGCCTCGGCCCGCTCCGGCCTCAATACGAACCCATTTGAGAGGCGCCGCTATGTCGACGGCCCGCACCCGTTCGAGACGCTCAAACGGGTCGATACACCCACCACCTATATCGACGAAGCCAACGTGCCCCGCGTGCCAAGGCGTACCGACATGTTCGCCCGTGCGCAGTTTGGCGATATGGGAAAAAAAGTGCAGGATTGTGCGAAGGGTGGCTACTACGCCCGCAAGGCGGCACCCTCTTCGGCGCAAAGGCGGATGCTTGGAGCCTTTGTATTATTGCAAGACGGACCACCCGAAAACGGCCCGCGCCCTGCAAATCTGCAAAGTAATGCCGACGCGATCAAAGCCACGGCCTATTGGCTGGGCGTCGATGCATTGGGTATCAGCCGCTGCCCGGACTGGACGTGGTACAGCCACGACGCGCGGGGGGAGCCGATCGACCCGCCGCATGATCAGGCGATCAGCATCATCATCGACCAGGGCTACGAAACCATGGACGGCGCCTCGGGCGACGACTGGATCAGCGTCGCGCAATCCATGCGCGCCTATCTGCGGTTCTCGCTGTTGGGCGGGGTTCTTGCCAAGCAGATCCGCAATCTGGGCTATTCAGCCAAGGCGCATACGGTGCTAGACGGCGAAGTTCTGCAACCGCCGCTTCTCCTGCTGTCCGGTCTGGGCGAGGTCAGCCGCATTGGTGAGGTGATCCTCAACCCGTTCCTGGGACCGCGCCTCAAATCCGGCGTCGTCACAACGGATATGCCGCTGTCGCATGACAAACCCATCGACTTCGGCCTGCAAACCTTTTGCGAAAGCTGCAACAAATGCGCGCGCGAATGCCCCTCTGGCGCAATCACCGCCGGGCCGAAGCTGATGTTCAACGGCTACGAAATCTGGAAATCCGACAGCCAGAAATGCGCCACCTACCGGATCACCAGCGAAGGCGGTGCAATGTGCGGGCGCTGCATGAAGACCTGTCCGTGGAACCTCGAAGGGCTGTTTGGCGAAAAGCCGTTCCGCTGGGCAGCGATGAACCTGCCACAAACCGCACCGCTACTGGCCAAGCTGGATGATGCGGCCGGGCGTGGGGGACTGAACCCGGTGAAAAAATGGTGGTGGGATCTGGAGTTGCAGGACAACGGCAGCTACACGCCCACAAAACACCCGGTCAATACGCGCGACCTGCAGAAAGACCTCGACCTGAAATACGAGGACCAGACGCTGGCCGTCTACCCGGCGCCACTGGCCCCGCATCCCTACCCCTATCCGGACCCGATGGACCGCGAAGCCGGGATCGAGGCCTATACGAAGATGGTCAGCGCGGACGAGCATAAAGCGCGGCTGGCCAAGGGCGACACAACGCATCTGCACCGACCCAAGGACGCCACGGAAAGCCCGGTGGTCCCGGTGGTGGTGAGCAAGGTTGAGAAGATGTCGCCAACGGTGACGAAATACGAGTTTCGCCATGTCGACGGGCAGGATTTGCCGGAATGGAGCGCGGGCGCGCATCTCGATCTGGTGGTCGCTCCGGAGTTTCTGCGGCAATACTCCATGTCCGGCGATCCGGCGGATCGATCCGTCTACCAGATTGGTGTTCTACGCGAGGATCAGGGGCGCGGAGGATCGGCGCTCTTACATCGCATCTTTGCAGAAGGGCGGCGGGTGTTTGTGTCGAAGCCCATCAACCATTTCCCGTTGGTCGAGGATGCGACGTTCACGTGGCTCATGGGCGGTGGCATTGGTGTCACGCCGATGATCGCCATGGCGCACCGGTTGCACGCGCTGGGGCGTCCGTTCGCGCTGCATTATTCGCTGAAAACCCGCGCCGAGGCGGGGTATTTGGACGATCTGACCAACGTACCCTGGGCCGACAAAGTGCATGTCCATGTCAGCGACGAAGGCACGCGCGCCGATCTGGATGCGCTGATCCCGAACTATGCGGACGGTCAGCACATCTACACCTGCGGGCCTGATCTTTACATGAACGCCGTCATGGAAACCTCTGAACGGAAAGGATTTCCGGACGAGGCACGACATCTGGAATACTTCGCCGTGCCGGAACTTCCAGAGTATGAGAACCACCCGTTTACGCTCAAACTCAGCGATGGGCGGAGCTTCCATGTGCCGGCCGATCAGACGGCAACGGATGTTTTGAACGCCAATGGTGTCGCGGTGGACGTGAAATGTTCGGACGGGATCTGCGGGGTGTGCAAGGCGCGGGTGCTGAGCGGTGCCGTGGAACACCGCGATTTCGTGCTGTCCAAAGCCCAGCGGCAGGACACGATCATCCTGTGCCAGTCGCGCGCGGCCGAGCCGGATGGCGAGATCACGATCGAATTGTAAGGGATTGGAAATCTTTGCAAGATTTCGATTGAGCGATCCTGGTGCCGTTGGTTCCGTGACCGACTACCGGCTACCGCCGCCGAGGCACAGGAACAAAAAAAGGGGGCCGCAGAGGCCCCCTTTGAGTTTCGCTCGTCAAGCTCCCAATTTGTACACCGCTCGGAATAATCTTGCCTGCGGCCTGACGCGCGTCAGAGGCGGGCGCACCCGCCTCGTGACTGGTTACGGCTCAGCTGCAGCCCGATGTTGCACCGCAGGTGTTGCACTTCATGCAGGTGCCGTTGCGCACCAGCGTGTAGTTGCCGCAATCGCCGCAGGCTTCGCCTTCGTAGCCCTGCATTTTGGCCCGTGTCACCGCCGTCATTGCGGTTGTCGACGTGCTGGTGGTCTGGGTCGCAACCGCCAACCCGGCGGTTTCCGGCACAAGCGTGTTGAGCGCGGTCACCGGGTCGCCGCCGCCAAAGGCCACGGCTCCGGCCTGTCCGCCCTGCAGCACGATCAGTTCCTGCGGAAGTCGCTTGCGCAGGTATCCGGTCGAGGAAATCTGCTTGAGCACTTCAAGCGATTTCGATGCCGCCGTATCAGAGAGTTCCTTGACGTTGGACACGCCCTCTTCTTCGCCCCGGCCCAGATCGTCGAAGGTGGCGCCTTCTGGCTTCACATGTGCCAGATCGGTGCGGTCGAGATAGGACACGGCCAGTTCGCGGAAGATGTAGTCGAGGATCGAGGTCGCGTTCTTGATGCTGTCATTGCCCTGCACCATGCCCGCCGGTTCGAACTTGGTGAAGGTGAAGGCATCGACGAACTCTTCCAGCGGCACACCGTACTGAAGACCAACCGACACCGCGATGGCGAAGTTGTTCATCATGGCGCGGAAGCCCGCCCCTTCCTTGTGCATGTCGATGAAGATCTCGCCTAGGGACCCGTCTTCGTATTCGCCGGTGCGCAGGTAGACCTTGTGACCGCCAACAACCGCTTTCTGGGTGTAGCCCTTGCGGCGCTCCGGCATTTTTTCACGGTGCGACTTCTGGATTTCCTTGATGACCACCTTCTCGACGATCTTTTCGGCCAGAACCTGCGCCTTTTCCGGGATCGATCCGGATTCGAGCGTTTCCGCCGCGTCCGCATCGTCCTCGACCAGCGCCGCCGCCAGCGGCTGGGACAGCTTCGATCCATCGCGGTAGAGCGCGTTGGCTTTGGTGCCCAGCGACCAGCTCAGCTCATAGGCTTTCTGGCAGTCCTCGATGGTGGCGTCATTCGGCATGTTGATCGTCTTGGAGATCGCGCCCGAGATGAAGCTCTGTGCCGCCGCCATCATGGTGATGTGGCTGTCCACCGACAGGAAGCGCTTACCCTTCTTGCCGCAGGGGTTGGCGCAGTCGAAGACCGGCAGGTGTTCTTCCTTCAGGTGCGGCGCACCTTCCAGTGTCATCGTTCCGCAGACATGGTCGTTGGCGGCGTCGATTTCCGACTTGGTGTAACCAAGGTGGCGCAGCAGATCGAAGGTCGGGTCGTTCAGCTTGTCGGCCGGGATGCCCAGCACTTCGCGGCAGAACTCCTCACCCAGCGTCCACTGGTTGAATACGAAGCGGATGTCGAAGGCCGAGGCCAGCGCCTTGTCCACCTTTTCCAGCTGTGCGGGACCAAAGCCGTGACCGGCAAGAGAGGTGTGGTTGATGCCCGGCGCATTGCCGATGGTGCCGTGGCCCACCGCGTAGGACACGATCTCTTCGATCTGCGCAGAGCCGTAGCCCAACTTTTCGAGAGCCGCCGGAACCGACTGGTTGATGATCTTGAAGTAACCGCCACCGGCGAGCTTTTTGAACTTCACGAGGGCGAAGTCCGGCTCGATACCTGTGGTGTCGCAATCCATGACCAGACCGATTGTGCCGGTGGGCGCGATCACTGTGGCTTGCGCGTTGCGGTAGCCGTGCTTTTCGCCAAGGCGCAGCGCCTCGTCCCAGCTTGCCATCGCCAGATCGACCAGACGGCTGTCCGGGCAGTTGGCATGATCCAGAGCGACCGGCTTGACCGACAGACCATCATAGCCTTCGGTTGCGCCATAGGCCGCGTTGCGGTGGTTGCGGATGACTCGCAGCATGTGGTCGGCATTCTTCTTGTAGCCCGGGAACGGGCCCAACTCGCCAGCGATTTCGGCGGATGTGGCGTAGGACACGCCGGTCATGATCGCCGTCAGCGCACCGCAGAGTGCCCGGCCTTCATCCGAGTCATAGCTGTAGCCGAGGTTCATCAGCAGGCCGCCGATATTGGCATAGCCCAGACCCAGCGTACGGAAGTCATAGGACCGCTGCGCGATTTCGCGGGACGGGAACTGCGCCATCATCACCGAGATTTCGAGTGTCAGCGTCCAGAGGCGCACGGCGTGCATGTAGTCTTCGGACTGGAACTCACCGTCCTTCAGGAAGGTCAGCAGGTTCATCGACGCGAGGTTGCACGCGGTGTCGTCGAGGAACATGTATTCCGAACACGGGTTGGAGCCGCGGATTTCGCCGTCTGCCGGGCATGTGTGCCATTCGTTGACGGTGTCGTGGAACTGGATGCCCGGATCGGCACAGGCCCAGGCCGCATGGCCCACGTCTTCCCACAGGTCGCGCGCCTTGATCGTCTTGGCGACGCTGCCATCGGTGCGACGGATCAGTTCCCAATCGGCGTCATCCTTGACCGCCTTGAGGAAGGCATTGGTGACGCGGATGGAGTTGTTCGAGTTCTGGCCCGACACGGATGCGTAGGCCTCGGAGTCCCAATCGGTGTCATAGGTCGGGAATTCAATCGATGCGTAGCCCTGCCGTGCGTAATCCAGCACGCGCTTGATGTAGGTCTCGGGGATCATCACGCCTTTGGCTGCGCGAATTGCATCCTTCAAGGCATTGTTTTTCTTGGGATCGTAGGCGTCGTCCTCAAGACCGTCCCAGCTTCCGATTGCCTTGAAGATGCCGTTGAGCATCTTCTCGTGCATCTTGGAGCCGGCCACGATGCTGGCGACCTTCTGCTCTTCCTTGACCTTCCAGTTGATGAATTCCTCGATGTCCGGGTGGTCGGCATCGCAGATCACCATCTTCGCGGCGCGACGTGTGGTGCCGCCCGACTTGATCGCGCCAGCGGCGCGGTCACCGATCTTGAGGAAGCCCATGAGGCCCGACGACTTGCCACCACCTGAAAGCGGCTCGTCTGCTGCGCGCAGCGAGCTGAAGTTGGTGCCGGTGCCCGAGCCATATTTGAACAGGCGCGCTTCGCGGACCCAAAGGTCCATGATGCCGCCATCACCCACCAGATCGTCCGCTACGGACTGGATGAAGCACGCGTGGGGCTGCGGGTGCTCGTAAGCTGAGGAGGACTTGGTCAGTTCACCTGTCTTGTAGTCGACATAGAAGTGACCCTGGCTCGGACCGTCGATGCCGTAGGCCCAGTGCAGACCGGTGTTGAACCACTGAGGGCTGTTCGGCGCGGCCTTCTGCGTGGCCAGCATGAAGCGCATCTCGTCGTAATAGGCCTGCGCGTCTTCTTCGGTTGTGAAGTAGCCACCTTTCCAGCCCCAATAGGTCCAGGCGCCCGCAAGGCGATCGAAGACCTGCTTGGAGGATGTTTCGCCGGTGCGTGGTGTGTCGTCGCTGACCGGTGCGCCGCGCCACAGGAAGCTGGGCACGTCCTTTTCCTTGACCTTCTTCAGCTCGACCGGAACGCCTGCTTTCCGGAAGTATTTCTGAGCGATGACATCGCTTGCCACCTGGCTCCAGCTTGCCGGAACCTCGACGTTATCAAGTTTGAATACAACGGTCCCATCCGGGTTCCGAATTTCAGAGGTGGTCGAGACGAACTCGATCCCCGCATATGCGTCCTGCCCAGCTTTGGTAAATTTTCTTTCGATTTTCATCGCACCGGTCTCGTTTTTTGTGTCTACCCCAATGGCCCCCTGTCAGGGCCGCGACTGGCACGAGTTTTCCGGTCCCGCGCGCGGCAGCGCGCGCAGGAATTGCGCCTCAAAGCATGACTTCCGGTGTTCCCGTCCCTGTTGTCAGTCGTAACACTACATGTTGTGGTTGCCCCAACCGACCCGCACAAACTGGCGGATTTATCGCGGAGTCGTCAACACGTTTTTTGCCGATTTTGTCATAGATTTTGGGTTGACCGGCATCGCTGACACAAGTGGTGGTGATTCAAGTGTGGATGACCCGTGTATAGGTCTGTGGATAAGTGCAGCTTTGAAAAGCTTAACGCTGACAGAAAGTTATCCACAGGTTTTCAGGCCACACGTAAAGCCCCAATTCGCTCTTCACCGCGCCACGTGATCGGCCGGTGCGAATCCGATGAACGCTGCACTCTGTGGCACAGATCACACGCGCAATGTCTGTGCGGGCCATTCACCCAAACAACTGGGAGAACAGTGAATTCCCGGTCCGGCAGATTTCTTGAGAAATGGTCGGGACGGCAAGATTCGAACTTGCGACCTACGGTACCCAAAACCGTCGCGCTACCAGGCTGCGCTACGCCCCGACTGAGGCGTCGTTTAGCGGTCGCGGTCCGGATTGAAAAGCGCTTTTTGTCAGACAGACCTAATTCACACAGGCCCAACTGGCGACATCCTGCGGGATCGACGGATGGCGCATCTCGGATCCGGCATCGATGCCAAGGCGGTCGGCCATGCCGCCGTTGATTTCCAGAACGAACTGAATATCCGAGCCACCGGGGATTCCTGTCAGGTCCCCCGGAATCGCGTTTTCATGCACATGCTGCACCACGCCTTCCCCGTCCGCAAAAATCATGTCGAGGGGAATCAGCGTATTCTTCATCCAGAAGGACACGGGCTGCTCGCGTTCATAGACAAACAGCATACCCGCCATTGTCGGCATGTCTTCGACGAACATCAGGCCGCGGCTGCGGAGCTCCGGCGTGTCGGCAATCTCAACCGAGAAACGCGCGCTGCCCCAATCGCCCCTGAGAAACACGGCGTCGTCCCTGCAAGCCTCGTCTGCAGCTGCCGCCGAAGCGACCGCTGCCCACAAAAAGCTTAGGACAACCCACTTTCCCATGCATGCACCTCGACCGCCATGCGCCCGCGGGTGCTCTCGATCGAGCGGAGCGCCAGCGCTTCTCCGGGAAACAAATCGGAAAGACCTGAGCGGCGCAAGACCTCGACATGGATAAACACGTCTTCCGGACGGCCAAACACATTGGCAAAGCCGAACCCTTTAGCTTTGTCGAACCATTTGACCCGTGCAGGTTCCAGGGGCGCTGCGGCGATCTCATCCTGCGACACACCACTGAAATCTTCCAGCGGCGGCACGTCCGAAAGATCCGGCGGCGTGATCTCCAGAACCTCGACGGCCTGCAGCCCCCGACTGGTGCTTTGAACCACAACCTTGATCCGTGCGCCGTCCGCGACCGAGCCCTGCCCGTAGTTCCGTAGCACATTGGCATGAAGCAGGATGTCCGGTCCGCCGGCATCGGCTACCAGAAAGCCGAACCCCTTTGACGGATCAAACCACTTCACATGCCCTGAGACGAGCGCATCAGGTTTCTGCGACTGTTCCACGTTATCTTCCAACATCAAATTCCCGCCTCTGACTTTGGCGTCCAAAACGGCGTTTGCAAGGTCAAAGCATATGAAAAACAAGACGAAATTGCACCCCACAATTCACGTAACGTGAGTGTCAGGGATTCAATCTGTTGATATTCCATACTTTTTTGCTACCATCCCGTGACCACTTGAAGCGATCATGTAACCTAAAGGCCCCATCCGCCCAGAACTCGATCTCGGTCGGATGGATCCGGAATCCGCCCCAGAATGGCGGTCTTGGCGGATGCGTTCCCAGCTTTGCCGTCAGTTTGGCGACTTCTGCCATCAGTTCGGTACGCGAGCCGAGCGGTTTCGACTGCTTCGACGCCCACGCGCCCAGTCGGCTCTTGAGCGACCGGGATTCGTAGTAGGCATCGGCTTTCTCACCGTCCTCGCGGGTGACCGTCCCGCGCACGCGGATCTGACGGCGGAGCGACTTCCAGTGCATCACGAAGGCCGCTTTGCCTGCCGACTGGATTTCCTGGCCCTTCTGGCTGTCATAGTTGGTGTAAAAGACAAAGGCGTCATCCTCGATCTCTTTCAGCAGCACCATGCGCACATTGGGCATGCCATCGCTGTCCACTGTCGACAGTGCGATGGCGTTCGGGTCGTTGATCTCGGCCCCTTCCGCGTCTTTCAGCCATGTCCGGGCAATCTCGAATGGATTGTCGCCCGCGAAAATTCCAGTGCGATCGCTCATTGAAGTCTCCTGCGAAGCACCCGCCGTGCCAATTATTATAGGGAATGTCCACCGTAACGTCGTGTCATTATTCGAACGAAGTCATTCGCCGATGATTGCCAGCCTTGCCGGGCCTGCGTCCATCGCCTAAACGAAGTGGACAGCGATCAAGAAGGGGCTCGGTACCATGCAAAGCGAAATTATGGCCGGAAAGCGCGGGCTTATCATGGGCCTCGCCAATGACAAATCCATTGCATGGGGCATTGCCCGGGCCCTGAGTGAGGCCGGAGCAGAGCTGGCATTTTCCTATCAGGGCGATGCATTGAAAAAACGCGTCGATCCGCTGGCCGCGCAGCTTGGTTCGGACATTGTCCTGCCCTGCGACGTCAGTGACGAGGCCTCCATTGATTCTCTCTTCGACGGATTGAAGCAGCGTTGGGACAGCCTGGATTTCGTCGTCCACGCCATCGGCTTCTCCGACAAGAACGAATTGCGGGGCCGGTATGTCGATACGAGCCGTGACAATTTTCTCATGACCATGGACATCTCGGTCTATTCCTTTACCTCCGTGATGCAACGAGCCGAAAAGATGATGAACAATGGCGGATCGGCCCTGACGATGACCTATTACGGCGCAGAGCGGATCATGCCCCATTACAACGTGATGGGTGTCGCCAAGGCGGCACTGGAATCGTCGGTGCGTTACCTCGCAGAGGACCTCGGCAAAGACGGCATCCGCGTCAATGCGATCTCTGCCGGTCCGATCAAGACACTTGCGGCCTCGGGGATCGGTGACTTCCGCTACATCATGAAGTGGAACGAATACAATTCTCCGCTGCGCCGCAATGTGACCATCGACGATGTGGGCAAATCCGCGCTCTACCTGCTGTCGGATCTCGGCTCCGGCGTGACCGGCGAAACGCATCATGTCGATGCAGGTTACCATGTGGTCGGCATGAAGGCCGTCGATGCCCCGGACATGAGCAAGGAATAACGCCGGATGACGACGGCACAGCTCATCGCGTTCAACCTGACGCTGCTGGCCGCAATGGCAGCGCCCGGCCCGGCGCTGCTTTATGCGCTGCGCCAGTCGGTGGCGGGCGGGTTCGCAGCGGGCGTTGCCACCGGCGCAGGGCTGGGCCTCATGGCCGCGCTTTGGACAGGTGCAGCACTGTTGGGTCTCAACGCCGTTTTCGCGCTTGTGCCCTGGGCCTATCTGGCGCTCAAGACAGCCGGCGGGCTGTACCTCTTCTGGATTGCGGTCCAGCTCTGGCGCAGCGCCCGCGCGCCGGTGTCCGACAGCGCCCACCCCGGTGCGCGCGCATTTCTGGGCGGCGTGCTGGTCAACCTCGCAAATCCGAAATCCGTGCTCTTTGCCGGGGCGGTTCTTGTCGTGATCTTTCCGCCGGACCTGAGCCCCGGGGCAAAGGCGCTGATCGTTGCAAATCACTTCGTTGTGGAACTTGTCGTCTACACAGTGTTTGCCGCATGCCTGTCCAGCGCCCCTGCCCGCAACGGCTATCTGCGATTGAAACCGATCATCGACCGGACTGCGGCGGTAATCCTCGGCGCACTCGGGCTGCGCCTTCTCTTCGGACGCTGACCCGTGAGCGCAGCAGCCATCCTTAGCATCGCCCTGATCCACCTCGCCGCCGCGATGAGTCCCGGACCGTCTTTCGTTGTCGCCGCCCGAACCGCCGTGTCCGAAGGGTTTGGAACCGCCACAGCTCTTGCCTTCAGCTTCGGTCTTGGCGCCGCGCTCTGGGCAGCGGCAGCCATGGCGGGATTGGCGCTGGTTTTCGAACTCATGCCGCAGCTCTTCACAGCGCTGAAAGTGATCGGCGGCGCCTTCCTGATCTTCATCGCGATCCAGATGTGGCGCCATGCCCGAGAACCTCTGCCGGAAGCCGCAGACCTGCATCCACGCAGCGCAGGATCCGCAGTCTGGTTCGGCTTCGTGACATTCGCCGCAAACCCCAAGACGGCGGTGTTTTTCGGCGCCGTGTTTGTCGGTCTTGTTCCGTCGGAAACACCGCTGGCCATCCGTGCGCTGCTGCTGGCGATCATCTTCACAAATGAAACGCTGTGGTACATTCTTGTTGCCCGGTTCTTTTCCCTGCCCCACGCGCGAACGCTCTACACCCGCCTGAAAACAGCGATCGACCGGATGTTCGGCGGGCTGATTGCCCTGTTCGGCCTGCGTATCGCGATGTTCTGACCCGTCCGAAGGAGACCCGCCATGACCGACCGTCTGCCCCACGAAAAAGGATTCCACGTCAGCTGGGACCAACTGCACCGCGATGCCCGCGCTCTGGCGTGGCGGCTTCAGGGCGAAGGCCCGGACGAGGGCGGCTGGCGTGCAGTTGTCGCCATCACCCGTGGCGGCATGGCTCCGGCAATGATCGTCGCCCGCGAACTCGACATCCGCATGGTCGATACGATCAGCGTCAAAAGCTACAACCATCAGACCCAGTCCGAACCCAAGGTGATCAAATCGCCCGACATGGATGTTGTCGGGGACGGCACCGGCGTTCTGATCATCGATGATCTGGTGGATACGGGCAAAACCCTTGAAGTGGTGCGCAAGCACATGCCCAAAGCGCATATCGCCACCGTCTACGCCAAACCGATGGGCCGTCCGCAGGTGAACACCTTCATCACCGAGGTGAGCCAGGACACCTGGATCTTCTTCCCCTGGGACATGGCGCTGCAATACGTGGAACCCTATCGCGGAAAGGACTGACCCGGCTTCTTTGGGCTCCAAGTACCTCGGGGGAGTCCGCCACTGGCGGACGGGGGCAGCGCCCCCAAACCATGACGAAAAAGCGCGCCGCAGGCGCACACTGTGGAAAGACCCGCATGACCTCACGCACCCAGACCACATTTGCCCCTCCGGTGATGGAGGCCCGCCGCTGGCTCGAAGGTGTCAGCTTCCCGGACAACCAGCCCCTCATCAATGTGAGCCAGGCCGCGCCGGTCGACCCGCCGCCGGCGCCCTTGCGCGCCGCCATGGCCGAAGCGCTGGAGCTGCCGGAAACCCATCTCTATGGCCCTGTCCTCGGCCTGCCGGCACTGAGACAGGAACTGGCGTCCCAATGGTCAGAGCATTACCAAGGCACCTTAACACCGGATCAGGTAGCAATAACCTCCGGGTGCAATCAGGCATTTGCCGCCACAATTGCCGCACTGTGCACGGAAGGGGATGAAGTTATCCTGCCAACCCCCTGGTATTTCAACCATAAAATGTGGCTCGACATGTCGGGGGTCGTGGCAGTTCCCCTGCCCACCGGTGCCGATCTGATCCCAGACGCCGCCGCGGCCCGTTCGCTCATCACACCCAAAACCCGCGCCATTGCGCTTGTCACTCCGAACAATCCCGGCGGCGTCGAATATCCCGACGAGACGCTGGCGGATTTCTTTGAACTTGCCCGCGACACAGGCATCAAACTGATCGTGGACGAGACCTATCGTGACTTCGACAGCCGCCCGAACCCGCCGCATCCGCTTCTGGCCGATCCCAACTGGGACGACACGCTGATCCAGCTCTACTCCTTCTCCAAGGCCTACCGTCTGACGGGCCACCGTGTCGGCGCGGTTATTGGGCATCCGAACCTGCTTGCCGAGATCGAGAAGTTCCTCGACACCGTTGCCATCTGCCCGTCGCAATTGGGCCAGCGCGCCGCGCTTTGGGGGTTGCAGAACCTGGGCGACTGGCTCGCCGGGGAACGCGAAGAGATCCTCGACAGGCGCGCTGCGATCCACGATCATATGCCGCTGATCGAAGCCAAAGGCTGGCGGCTGATGGGGTGCGGTGCGTATTTTGCCTATCTTCAACACCCGTTCGCAGACTCGAGCGCCACGCTCGCGCCGAAACTGGTTCAGGAAATCGGTGTTCTCGCCCTGCCAGGAACCATGTTCATGCCGGCCACCGACCCCTCCGGCGCCCGCCAGTTCCGCGTCGCTTTCGCCAATGTCGACCGCGCCGGGATCGAGGCGCTTTTCACCCGTCTCGCCAGCCTCGACTGGCCCCTTGCGACCCCCGGCCCCGCCGCGTAGACACGTCGCACGAAATCACTCGCAAGCAGGGGGCACACCCGCATGGCCATGGGCAAAGGCAAGCTGTCGAAGACCTTCATCTGGATCCTGATGGGGCTTCTCATCGTCGGCCTCGCGGGGTTTGGCGCAACCAGCCTCAGTGGCTCTGCGCGGAGTGTGGCCACCGTGGGCGAAAAGGAAGTGTCGACCGACGCCTACCTGCGCGCGCTCCGGACCGAAATCAATGCGTTCTCGGCTCAGGCGGGCCGCGCGGTGCCAATGTCAGAGGCGCAGATGCTGGGTCTCGACCGACAGGTGCTGGCGCAGCTCATCACCGCCCGTGGTCTCGACAATGAAGCTTCTCAGATCGGGTTGTCGGTTGGTGACGATGTCGTGGCAGAGCAACTTCTGCAGGTGCCGTCATTCCAGGGGCCGGATGGCAGCTTCAACCGCGAGGCCTACAGCTTTGCCCTGCGCAATCAGGGACTCTCGGAAACGGAATTCGAGGAACAGTTGCGTGACGACACGGCGCGCACCGTCCTGCAAAGCGCGCTGATCGCAGGCAATACCCTGCCAGACACCTATATCGACACGCTGCTCGCCTACGCCGGCGAAACCCGCGATTTCACCTGGGCGCGTCTGACCGGGTCGGCGCTGCAGACCGGCCTGCCGGAGCCGTCCGAGGCTGACCTCGAGGCGTATTACGAGGACAACCTGGACAACTACACCCTACCCGAGCTGCGCGACATCACCTATGCATGGATCGCGCCCGAGATGATCGTTGACACGGTCGAGGTGGACGAAGACGCTCTGCGCGCGGCCTATGATGAACGGATCGATGAATTCAACCTGCCCGAACGCCGTTTGGTCGAACGGCTGGTTTTCAGCAATGAAGACGCCGCCACAGACGCGCTGGCCCGTCTGAACGAGGACTTCTCGTTTGAGGATCTGGTCGAGGATCGCGGGCTCTCCATGTCGGATATCGACATGGGCGATGTGACCCGCGAGGCTCTTGGCGATGCGGCCGACGGCGTTTTTGCCGCCGAGACGGGCGCTGTCGTCGGCCCTCTGCCGTCGTCGCTTGGCCCGGCCCTCTACCGCGTGAATGCGGTTCTCGACGCGCAGTCCACCTCGTTCGAGGATGCCCGCCCGGACCTGCGGGGAGAACTCGCGCTCGATCGCGCCCGCCGCGTGATCGATACATTGGCGCAGTCCATCGACGATGAACTCGCCGCAGGTGCCACGCTCGAAGAGATCGCAGACACCACCGAGGCGGAACTCGGCCAGATCGACTGGTTCCCCGGTTCGGATGGAGAGATCGCGGCCTATGATGCCTTCCGCGAGGCCGCATCGGCCCTGTCCGAAGGCGATTTTCCGGCGGTTCTGCAACTTGGCGATGGGGGCATCTTCGCAATGCGCCTGAACCGCATCCAACCGCCGGCCCCGCAGCCGATCGAAGACGTGATTGATCAGGTCCGTCAGGGATGGGACACGCGCGAGCAGACTGCGCAATTGATGGTCCAGGCCGAGGAGCTTACAGCCGCGCTTGCCAATGGCAGCACTTTCGAAGATCTTGGCCTCGCCCCGCAATCGGAAACGGATCTTGGGCGCAACGCGCAGATCGCTGATCTGGATCCAGGCTTGCTGAGCGCGGTTTTCGAAATGGCACCGGCCGACACCCGCGCCATCACCGGGGTTGGCGAAGTCATCCTGATCCGCCTCGATGAAGTCAATCCGGTGGACCGCAGCGATGCCGACATCGAACTGCTGGCGCAGGCGCTGCGCAATCAGGCGTCAAACAGCATCGCCGAAGATCTTTTCCGCGCCTTTGCAGGTGACGTTCAGCGCCGTGCCGGCGTCCAAGTCAATCAACCGGCAATCAATGCCGTTCATGCTGCGATCCAGTAAGACCCATGGCCACTCTGACCCCCGATTTCGACAGCTTTGCCCGCGCCTACGAGGCGGGTCAGAACCAGGTTGTCTACGCCCGCCTTGCCGCAGATCTCGACACACCGGTGTCGCTGATGCTGAAACTCACAGGGGCCGCGAAGGATGCCTTTGTCCTCGAAAGCGTGACCGGTGGCGAAGTCCGTGGGCGCTATTCAATCATCGGCATGAAACCCGATGTGATCTGGCAGTGCCACGGCACGCGAAGCAGGATCAACCGCGCCGCACGCTATGACCCGGAGTCGTTCGAGGAACTGGAAGGCGATCCTCTGACGACACTCCGCGCGCTGATCGCGGAGTCTAAGATCAACCTGCCCGACGACCTGCCGCAGGCCGCAGCCGGGCTCTTCGGATATCTCGGCTACGACATGATCCGGCTGGTCGAACACCTGCCCAACATCAACCCGGACCCGCTTGGCCTGCCAGACGCGGTGATGATGCGTCCCTCCGTGGTGGCCGTGCTCGACGGCGTCAAAGGCGAAGTGACAGTGGTGTCCCCCGCCTGGGTCAATGACGGACTGACCGCCCGCGCCGCCTATGCGCAGGCGGCCGAACGGGTGATGGATGCGGTGCGCGACCTCGAACGTGCCCTGCCGCAACAGGCGCGCGAAATGGGCGACGCCGCCGACATCCCCGCCCCGGTGTCGAACTTCACCCACGAGGGCTACAAACAGGCTGTCGAAAAGGCCAAGGAATACATCCGCGCGGGCGACATCTTTCAGGTGGTGCCGGCACAGCGCTGGACGCAGGACTTCCCGCTTCCACCCTTTGCGCTCTACCGCTCGCTGCGCCGCACCAACCCGTCGCCCTTCATGTTCTACTTCAATTTCGGGGGCTTTCAGGTGATCGGTGCCAGCCCGGAAATCCTCGTTCGGGTCTTCGGCAGCGAAGTCACCATCCGCCCGATCGCCGGCACCCGCCCCCGGGGCGCAACCCCGGCCGAGGACGACGCGCTCGAAGCCGATCTGCTGGCCGACGCCAAGGAATGTGCCGAACACCTGATGCTGCTCGATCTCGGCCGCAATGATGTGGGCCGGGTGGCCAAGATCGGCACCGTGCGCCCGACCGAGAAATTCATTATCGAACGCTACAGCCATGTGATGCACATCGTATCCAACGTGGTGGGCGAACTCAGCGATGACCACGACGCGCTCTCGGCCCTGCTCGCCGGCCTGCCCGCAGGCACCGTATCCGGCGCCCCGAAGGTGCGCGCGATGGAAATCATCGACGAACTGGAACCAGAGAAACGCGGCATCTATGGCGGTGGTGTCGGCTATTTCAGCGCCGGCGGCGACATGGACATGTGCATCGCGCTGCGCACCGCGCTGGTGAAAGACAAGAAACTCTACATCCAGGCCGGTGGCGGCGTTGTCTACGACAGCGATCCGGAAGCCGAGTATCAGGAAACCGTGCACAAATCGAATGCGATCCGCCGGGCCGCCGCAGACGCCGCACGCTTTACAGGAAACGGCAATTCCTGACGGGATCCGCACCGCCATTCCGGCTTCTTTGGGCTTCAAATACCTCGGGGGTTTGGGGGCAGCGCCCCCAACCGGCTTTGCGACCCGCAGGGTCGCAAAGCTTTAACCCGTGCGCCAAAGGAGCTCAAATCAACTTGAAGATGCCCGCGCAAAGCCTTGCAAACGCTCGATCATTGCCCGCAGACCATTTGAGCGCTGTGCTGACAAATGATCGTTCAACCCCAGCCGCCCCAGTTCCGCCCGCGCGTCGATGGCCGCGACTTCGGCGGGCGGCAACCCGTTATACAGCTTGCGCAGCACCGCGATCAGCCCGTTGACGATCATCGCATCCGACTCGCCTTCGAACTGCACAACGCCACCCTCGATCTGCGGGTGCAGCCAGACCTGGCTGGCACAGCCCTCGACCTTGGTGGCCGGGACCTTAAGCGCATCAGGCAATGGCTCCATCGCCTTGCCCAGTTCGATCACCATCCGATAGCGGTCTTCCCAGTCGTCCAGAAACTCGAAATCCTCGACAATCTCTTCAAAAGCGGCGCTCGCCATGGCGGTCTCCGGGGCTGCTGAACTGTTCCCCGCACACCTAGGCAGGGACGGCGCAAAGGTCCAGCCCGGGCTTGACGCTTTTCAACGGCGAAGCAATCGGTTACGTCAAAAGAACCAGAGCCGAAGGGACCGACCATGCGCAAGCTTCTGATCCTCGCAACCATCGCGCTGACAGGCTGCGCCGCGATAAACGAGTCGCGCTTCAATCCGCTCAACTGGTTCGGACGCAGCCAGCCCGATCCGGCCGCGATGGATGTCGCCAATGCAGAGGTCAATCCGCTCATTCCGCGCCGACGGATTTCGTTTTTCCGCAACAACCAACCCGAAGCATTCGCCGGGCAACCGATTGCGGAAATCACCGAGCTTCTGGTGGAACGCCGCCCCGGCGGGGCGATCATCCGGGCCACCGGACAGGCAGACCGTGTCGGCCCGTTCGATGTCCGCTTGATCGGCGATGAGGCGGCCAGCACCGATGGTGTTCTGGTGTTCGATCTCAAGGCGCTCCAGCAACCCGGTCCGCGCAGCACCAATCCGCAGGCAAGACAGGTGACTGTCGGGCGCTGGATCACCGATCAGGATCTGCGCGGCATCCGGACCATCACCGTCCGCGGAGCGAACAATGCCCGCAGCGTCCGGCGCTGACCCTCAAAGCTCGATGATCTGAACCTGCTTGCCCTTCGCTGCAAGGCCGACGCGCCCGTCGCAAAGACGCAATGCATCTTCGCCAAAGACCTCGCGCCGCCAGCCGTGCAGCGCAGGCACATCCCGCTTACCGGCCGCGAGAGCGTCCAGTTCCGCCGAGGACGCGATCAGCTTGGACGCCACCCCCGACGCTTCGGTTTTCGCCTTGAGCAGAACCCGCAACAGATCGGCCAGCGCAGGATTCACCTGCGGGGACGGACGCGCGGCATCCGGCGACGGAAGCTGCTCTTTCGGCATGCTCTGTGCCCTGTGGACAGCCTGCAGGATGCCGTTGGCAATCTCTCCCTTGCGCGCCTCACGCAGAAGCAGCCGCGACCGGCCCAGATCCGCCATGTCTTTGGGTTTGGTAGATGCCAGCTCCACCAGCGCATCATCCTTGAACACCCGGCTTCGCGGCACGTTGCGCTCCTGCGCATAGGACTCACGAAACTTCGCCAACTCCTTGACGATGGCAAGGAAACGCGGCGCGTTCGAGCGGGTCTTGACCCGCATCCAGGCATCCTCGGGCCGTGTCACATAAGTCTCGGGCGCAAGCAGCGTTGCGATTTCCTCTTCAACCCACGCCGCGCGCCCGGTCTCGGCCAACCGCTTGCGCAGGAACTCATAGATCACGCGAAGATGGGTCACATCCGCCAGCGCATAGGCTTTCTGATTGTCCGACAGCGGTCTCCGCGACCAGTCGGTGAAGCGCGAGGACTTGTCGAGGGATTGCTTGGCGATCTTGCGGACCAGTGTTTCGTAGCCAACCTGTTCGCCGAACCCTGCCACCATGGCCGCCACCTGGCTGTCGAACAGCGGCTGCGGAATGACGCCATGGTCGATATAGAAGATTTCGAGGTCCTGGCGCGCCGCGTGAAAGACCTTCACCACGCTCTGGTTGCGGAACAGATCGAGCAAGGGCTCAAGCGACAGATCTCCGGCCAGAGGATCCACCAGAACCGCATCCGTTTCCCCGTCCCCGCGATACGCCAGTTGGATCAGGCAAAGCTTGGAATAATAGGTCCGTTCCCGCAGGAACTCCGTGTCGACCGTCACATAGGGTGTCAGTGCAGCACGTTCGCAGAACGCGGCTAGCTCGGTGGTCGTCGTCACAATGTGCATATTTCGGGTCGTTCGTTATTCTTGTGTTTGTGTCACCCCACCCTGCGTATAGCCCAAAAGCCGCGCTTTGCATAGCGGCGGGGTCTGTGCCGTCAGGGCAGATCAATCCTGTCGCGCTGGCCTTCGGCAAACCGGCGCAGCACAAGCGGGTAGAGCACATGCTCCTGTACCAGAACGCGCGCGGCCAGATCATCTGCGGTATCACCCGGCACAATCGGAACCCGCGCCTGCCCGAGAACCCGGCCACCGTCCAGTTCCGCCGTGACCTCGTGTACGGAACAGCCCGCCTCGGTGTCACCGGCATCAATGGCGCGCTGATGGGTGTGCAGGCCTTTGTATTTCGGCAGGAGAGACGGATGGATGTTCAGCATCCTGCCCTGCCAACGGGTCACGAACCCTTCGGTCAGCACACGCATGAACCCGGCGAGGCAGATGATGTCCGGATGCGCCTGTTCGAGAACATGTGTCAGCGCGTCCTCAAAGGCCGGGCGGTCCGATCCAAAGGGCCGATGATCCACGACCGCCGTAGGGATGCCGCGTGCTTTGGCCTTGTCCAGACCACCCGCATCGGCGCGATTGGACAACACCAGCACAGGCCGCGCGGGGTGATCGCCGGTCATGTCTTCGACCAGCGACACCATGTTGGAGCCGCCGCCTGAAATCAGGATCGCCACGCGTTTCGTCAAAGCAGGCTGCCCTTGTAGGCCACTCCCGGTGTGCCGGTGACGGAGCCGATCCGCGACACGGTCTCACCCGCCTCTTCCAGAACCGCTCTCAGCGCGTCGGCGCGGTCTGCCGCCACGACAACGATCATGCCGATACCGCAGTTGAAGGTCTTGAGCAGCTCCGCCTCAGCCATTCCGCCGGTGGCCGCCAACCATTTGAACACCGGAGGAAGATCCCACGCCGCAAGGTCAATCTCTGCGCCCATGCCTTCGGGCAGCACGCGCGGCAGGTTCTCGGTCAGGCCGCCGCCGGTGATATGCGCCAGCGCATGAACGCCGCCCGATTTCACGGCCGCCAACGCCTGTGTCACGTAAAGCCGTGTCGGCGTCAGAAGTGCCGCTCCCAGTGATCCCTCGGCCCAAGGACAATCCGCGTCCCAGCCAAGGCCGGACACCTCGACCAGCTTCCGCACGAGACTGTAGCCGTTGGAATGTACGCCATCCGAGGCAAGGCCCAGCAGCACGTCACCTTCGGCCACGCCCGCTGGCAGGTCCGTTCCCCGCTCCATCGCGCCCACGGCAAAGCCTGCAAGGTCAAAATCGCCCGCCGGGTACATGCCCGGCATCTCTGCCGTTTCACCGCCGATCAAGGCGCAGCCAGACCGCGCGCAGCCTTCCGCGATGCCTTCGATCACCCGCGCCGCCGTCTCGGTATCGAGCTTGCCTGTCGCAAAATAATCGAGGAAAAACAGTGGCTCTGCGCCCTGACAGACCAGATCGTTCACACACATCGCCACAAGATCGATGCCCACGCCATCCACATAGCCCGTATCAATCGCAATCCGTAGTTTGGTGCCCACGCCATCGGTCGCCGCCACCAGCACCGGATCGGTAAAGCCTGCTCCCTTGAGATCGAACAGCGCGCCAAAGCCGCCCAGCCCCGACATCACACCGGGCCGCGCCGTACGCTTGGCAGCCGGTTTGATCCGCTCCACCAGCGCATTTCCCGCGTCGATATCCACACCCGCATCCGCGTAGGTGATGCTGTTCTTGCCGTCTGTCATGCTGCACCCTCCGAAGGTCGCGCGTGCCTTAACGCAGGCAGGAACACGAGTCCATCATCCCTGTGCCGCGCCTCTTGACGCGCCCCGGTTGTCTGGTACTGAAACACACATGGCGGGCCTGTAGCTCAATTGGTTAGAGCAGAGCGCTCATAACGCTTTGGTTGCGGGTTCAAGTCCTGCCGGGCCTACCATTTCCGCTGAAATTACGGAAAAAGCTTTCGGACTCCACCAACAACCGCCTCGTCACGTTGTCCGACGCGGGTTACGGTCTTTTTGAAGATCAGTCCCTTTTTCTTGGAAAACTCAGGCAGCACGCCGACCGAGGCTTGATAGTAAATCGTCCATCCTGCTGCCCCGTTGTGATTGCGCAAACCAAACACAGCCGCACCAAGGGTCGGACGACCACGTGCGAGATCCAAGGCATAATCCGTCAGGCGATACCCATCTTCACCTGCATCGGTTTGGTCCCGAAGATACAATGCTTTGGCCCTGCGCTTCTGAGTGCGGGATTCCGCAACCTTCAGATAGTCCGATTTTTTCAACAGACGCGGACGTCGAGATCCCGGATTCGGCAGCATTGCAGCGATGATTGTATCGACCCGCGCATTCACGCTTCGGTTCGCCATCTGACCGGCGGTGTCTGCGTCGTACCCTGCAGCTTCCAACCGTTCGATTTCCCGTCCGAACAAATCAACGAACTGATCACCGGCATTTGCGTGTGTGACAGTCGGATGATCATGGTTTCCAAAAACCTGTACCGAGCATCCACTCAGGGATGAGGTGAAAAAGTAGTCACAGTCACTTCCCAGCTTCATCGAGACAGCGGCGTTTTGTTTATACGGCAGGTAGTAACAGCGCGTATCGCCAGTATCAGCCGTTTGCGTTTTGGACATGTTGAAATCTCGCACATTGCCCCGAGGCGTAATGCCGAAATAAA
The DNA here is from genome assembly GCF_002115805.1 of Marivita geojedonensis. Lineage (GTDB taxonomy): Bacteria > Pseudomonadota > Alphaproteobacteria > Rhodobacterales > Rhodobacteraceae > Marivita > Marivita geojedonensis. The sequence goes on from NZ_JFKC01000016.1 coordinate 57,203, forward strand.
GCTGGTGACGCCGTGCACTGAGCGTCGTGTGGTTTCCGACAGCGATATTTGGCGTCAACCCGACCTTTTCAACGCGAGTAAGCATGCGTCCGGTGGCGTCCGTTTTGACCTTACCCTTATCATCGAGTTCGATGGAAGTTTTACCTTTGAACAACTCGGTCTGCTCATTGAACGCAATAACATAGCGTTCCGCATAGCTGAGTGGATCGTTCAAAAAAGCGTCTAGCGACATACGAGCAGTCCTTTACGTAAAAAATATTCTACGGAGGTCACTGCGCCAAAAACGTGCGCGCGCTACGGTTACGCACTACTTGACCATGTTTGCCTGAAAGAAGCGGGCAATCAATGGTTTACTAAAGAAATCGAGCTTCGTTTGACTTGAGCACTTCATATGCAGCTGGTCACATCCGGCGTCGTCGCCCGCCAGTGCAGAGCATCTGCGATCATTTCGGGCACATCCGGGTGCAGGCCGATGGGATCAAGAACGATGCCTTGGAACCCAGACGCCGCGACCGCCTCAGGCAGATCATCGAGCACATGGCCCCGCTTGGCCGCAAAGAACGGCAGGCAGATGGCGTTTACTCCAAGTCCGGACAGTGCGTCAGTGAGTGAGGGGTCTTCCTCGACAAACCCGCAGCGGACGGATTTGGGCCCGAAGTCCTCGGCCACGCGGTCGGCGAAAGCGCGGGTGGCCTCGGACACGCGGCGGGATTTGCCCGAGCCGTGGCCGGCAATGACGAGGTCGGTTCCGTACGGTTCGAACCCGTGATCCGTACAGACCTGCCGCAGCCAGTTGGCGGCGAGCATCGGCAAGGTGCAATCCAGACCAAAGCTGACAAGCTGCGGCCCTACTCCTTCGGCCAGCCGTTTCGGCAGCTGCACCTGCGTGAACCAACCATCGGCCATGAACATCGGATAGATCAGCGCACCGGGACGGTCTGCCGACAGCGCCTCGATCCGGCCTTCGGCAGCCAACGTCACGCCCTCGACGCGCGCCTCGGGCAGGTGCGCCGCCACGGCCGCCGCAAGGGCAGCGATTTCCGCCTCGCCCACATCGGGGTCCGAGGGCTGGCCGTGGCTGACGATCAGGGCATCGAAGGTCATGAAGGTCTCCGGGCTTGGTCCCCAAGAGACCTAGCGCGGGGCCATGCGAATGGCACCATCCAATCGGATCACTTCGCCGTTGAGCATCTGATTCTCGACGATATGGCGCACCAGTTGCGCGTATTCCGACGGGTTGCCGAGGCGTGACGGGAATGGCACCTGCGCGCCAAGGCTGTCCTGTACCTCTTGAGGGAGACCTTCGAGCATCGGTGTCTTGAAGAGGCCGGGGGCAATGGCGCAGACGCGGATGCCCAATTGCGCCAGATCGCGGGCCATGGGCAGCGTCATGCCAACCACGCCACCCTTGGAGGCGGCATAAGCCACCTGACCCACCTGCCCTTCATAAGCCGCGACAGAGGCGGTGTTGACGATCACCCCGCGCGAACCGTCCGCATCGAGCGGGTCATTCGCTGCCATCAGCGCCGCCGCTTGCGAGGCGACATTGAAGGTGCCGATCAGGTTGACCTTGATCGTGGCGATAAAAGGCTTCGGGTCATGCGCGGCCCCTTTTGAGACCGTCTTGGCGGCGGGTGCGATTCCGGCACAGTTCACCGCGATATGGGCAGTCCCGTAGGTGGTCTTCACGGTTTCCATCGCGGCGGCGACGCTGGCCGGGTCGCTGACATCCGTTTTGACGAAAATCCCGCCAAGCGCTTTGGCCTGTGCGGCGCCTGCGGTTTCGTTCATATCGAGGAGGACGAGCTTGGCCCCTGCCTCGGCCAGAGCGGTTGCGGCGGCGGCCCCGAGCCCCGATGCGCCCCCTGAAACGATGGCGACGGTGTCTTTTGTGATAATCATGTGCGCTCCCTCTTGGTCTTGGCGGTCACAGACGGTGATGCAATGCGATCCTTTCTGAAGTGTTTCGAGCGGGAAAAACAAGGGTGCGGGTGATGGCGGGTGCAAGCCCGTTGCAACGGGCTTTGACACGCGATTTCGAAATCGCGTATCAAGCGCCTTCGAAGGCGCTTCCCGCCGTCATCTGAACAGGTTTCCTTTTGGCCAAATCCAAGAAGCGCAAACACACCCCCGGTGGTTGGCAGGACTGGGCGACGGACCGTGTCCTACGGGCTGCGATCTGGTGTGCGCTGCGCCTTCCTTTGCGGGCACGGCTCTGGCTGATGGGTCGTCTGATCCGGCATGTGGTGGCCCCTCTGGCGGGTTACCGTGACCGCGCGATGAACAATCTGGCCCATGTCTGGCCGGATATGTCCGTTCAGGAGCGTCGCCACCTGGCCGATCTGGTGGCCGACAACGCCGGGCGGACGATGATCGATAATTACGATGTCAAAGGTCTGATGCGCCGGATGGCCACGGCGGACATCACCGGCGACGGTCTGGCTGAGGTCGAAAAGGCCCGCGCCGAAGGTCGCCCCGTTCTGTTTGTCACCGGGCATTTCGGCAATTTCGAAGCGCCGCGTGCGGCGTTGGTGGCACGGGGCTATCGCATCGGCGGGCTCTACCGGCCGATGTCCAACCCCTATTTCAACGCGCATTACGCCGCCAACATGCACGCCCTGTCGGATCCTGTGTTCGAACAGGGTCGGCGCGGCACGATGGGATTGATTAAACACATCCGCGAAGGCGGCATGGGCGTGCTCTTGTTCGATGTCTATGACAGCGCGGGTGTTCCCATCGACTTCATGGGTCAGCCGGCCCCGACCCTCACCTCAGCCGCCGATATCGCACTCAAGACCGGGGCGCTGCTGGTGCCGTTCTTCGGCATTCGCAAGGATGATGGCATCAGCTTTGATGCGGTGTTCGAAGCGCCCGTCCCGCATGGGGAACCGGTCCAGATGATGCGCGAGGTCACAGCCCGGCTGGAAGCGCGCATTCACGAGAATCCCGACCAGTGGTTCTGGATTCACCGCCGGTGGAAGCCGAAGCGTCAGCGCAAGCGCGCGGCGGCGAAAATGGGGCCGTAACCCTTTTTCTGAACCAGAACGACAATCGGCGCGCTGCCCGTGACCGGAACCGACGCCGCAAGCGGTGCCTTGCCATTCCAGTCGCCGACGTCGGACCACTCGGTCACGACATGGGTGTAGGTGAGCTTTTTGCCCGCGTTCTCGCCGCGCGGGATGCTCACGGTCTCGGCTGGAGTGTAGCGCACAAGGAACACGTCTGCCTCCGCCAAGCCTGACGCTGCCGGTGCAGAGATGCTGAGACTGTCGCCCGAGCGGCGGAGCGTCAGCGGAACAGCGAGCCCTTTTTCCACATGCGCCTGCACCAGATCGGTGACATCCATCGGACGGTTCCCGACCACATCCTTGACCCCATTGACCACCATCTGCGGCGTATAGATCGCGCGGTTGCCGAAGGATCGCGCGTAGCCCTTCTGCCGTTTGGTGAAGGCGGCATGGGCGAACTTGTCCTTCCAGCCGATGTAATCCCAGTAATCGACATGCAGACCGAGCGCGATGATGTTGTCACGCTCACCAAGCCGCGCCAGCATTTCATCTGCCGGAGGACAGGAGGAACAGCCCTGCGAGGTGAACAGCTCGACCACAACGGGCGTGTCGTCCGCTATTGCGACGGTTGCGTTTACGCCCAGCACCAGTGCTGCCACACATGCCCAAAGCCTGTTCATTCCTGCGCTATCCTGTCCCGGTTTCTCTGCCCGAAACACTTAGCCATACCCGACTGAAATAACCAATCAAGGTTTTGCGATAGACCGCGAGGCGGGCATCGTCAGAGAATTGTGTGCAATAGTATACCAAAAGTGTCGCACCCCCCTTGATCGACTCCGTGGCATCGGGCAAAGAGCAGCTCAAAGACCCGATTTCCCCCATCTGAGGAGCCACGTCATGCCCATTATCGTTGGTCAGGATACAGCCAAGACTCGTAAGACCCTTACGGTCAACGGCCAGTCCATCGCCTATTACTCGATCCCCGCAGCCGAGGCGGCCGGGCTTGGGACATTTTCGAACCTGCCCGCCTGTCTGAAGGTGGTGCTTGAAAACATGCTGCGCTTTGAGGACGGCAAGACCGTCAGCGTCGACGACATCAAGGCGTTCGGCACATGGGGCGAAAACGGCGGCCAGAACCCGCGCGAGATCGCATACCGTCCGGCGCGCGTGCTGATGCAGGACTTCACCGGCGTTCCCGCCGTTGTGGACCTTGCCGCAATGCGTGACGGAATCGTGGCGCTGGGTGGCGACCCGGAAAAGATCAACCCGCTGAACCCCGTTGATCTGGTCATCGACCACTCGGTCATGATCGACGAATTCGGCAACCCGCGCGCGTTCCAGATGAACGTGGACCGCGAGTACGAGCGCAACATGGAGCGCTATACCTTCCTCAAGTGGGGCCAGAACGCGTTCAACAACTTCCGCGTGGTTCCGCCGGGCACCGGCATCTGCCACCAGGTGAACCTCGAATACCTCGCACAGACCGTCTGGACCGATGCGGACCAGACCGGCGCGCAGGTGGCCTACCCCGATACGCTGGTCGGCACCGACAGCCACACCACCATGGTCAACGGCGCCGCCGTTCTGGGCTGGGGTGTTGGTGGGATCGAAGCCGAGGCCGCGATGCTGGGTCAGCCGATCTCCATGCTCATCCCCGAAGTCATCGGCTTCGAGCTCACCGGCGAGATGGTCGAAGGCACCACCGGGACCGACCTTGTGCTGAAGGTCGTGGAAATGCTGCGCGAGAAAGGCGTGGTCGGCAAGTTCGTTGAATTCTACGGCAAAGGCCTCGACCATCTGCCGCTGGCAGACCGGGCAACAATCGCCAACATGGCACCGGAATACGGCGCGACCTGCGGCTTCTTCCCGATCGACGACGAAACCCTGCGCTACCTCAAGACCACTGGCCGCGACATGGATCGCATTGCACTGGTCGAAGCCTATGCCAAGGAAAACGGTTTCTGGCGTGGCGCGGATTATGCGCCGATCTACACCGACACGCTGCATCTCGACATGGGCACCATCGTTCCGGCCATTTCCGGTCCGAAGCGCCCGCAGGACTACATCGCCCTCGACAAAGCCGGCAAAGCCTTCGGCGACTACGTCAAAGGTATCCGCTCGGGCAAGGACGCCAGCCCGAAAGAGGAAATCCGCTGGGAAGGTGAAGGCGGTGCGCCGGAACCGACCGAGATTCCGGGTGACGAAGGCCATCACAAGCGCGGCTATGTCGCCACCGAGGACGGCCATTACCAACTGCATGATGGCTCGGTTGTGATCGCTTCGATCACCTCGTGCACCAACACGTCGAACCCCTATGTGATGATCGGCGCCGGCCTCGTCGCCCGCAAGGCGCGCGAAAAAGGCCTGACCCGCAAGCCCTGGGTCAAGACATCGCTTGCCCCCGGTTCGCAGGTCGTGTCCGCGTATCTTGAAGCGGCAAACCTTCAGGAAGACCTCGACGCCATCGGCTTCAACCTTGTCGGCTATGGCTGCACCACCTGTATCGGCAACTCCGGCCCACTGGCCGAAGAGATCAGCAAGTGCATCAATGACAACGACCTGATCGCCACCTCCGTGTTGTCGGGCAATCGTAACTTCGAAGGCCGGATTTCCCCGGACGTGCGCGCCAACTACCTCGCCTCCCCGCCGCTGGTGGTGGCCTATGCGCTGGTCGGTGACATGAACGTGGATATCGCCAAGGAACCGCTCGGCAAGGACAAGGACGGCAATGACGTCTACCTCAAGGACATCTGGCCGACCTCCAAGGAAGTCGCGGAACTGGTCGAACAGACCGTGACCCGTGAAGCGTTCCAGTCGAAATATGCTGACGTGTTCAAGGGCGACGAGAAATGGCAGGGCGTGGAAACCACCAGCGCCAAGACCTATGACTGGCCGCCGACATCGACCTACGTGCAGAACCCGCCCTATTTCCAGGGCATCACCATGGCGACCAAGAAGATCGAGAACATCGAAGGCGCCAAGGTTCTGGCCCTGCTGGGCGACATGATCACAACCGACCACATCAGCCCGGCGGGGTCTTTCAAGGACACCACCCCGGCAGGCCAGTACCTGATCGAACGTCAGGTTCCGGTACGCGAATTCAACTCCTATGGTTCGCGTCGCGGCAACCACGAGATCATGATGCGCGGCACATTCGCCAACATTCGCATCAAGAACGAGATGCTCGACGGCGTCGAAGGTGGCTACACCAAGGGGCCGGATGGTCAGCAGACCTCGATCTTCGACGCGGCGATGGCCTATCAGGAAGCGGGCACTCCGCTCGTGGTCTTCGGCGGCGAACAGTACGGCGCGGGCTCCAGCCGTGACTGGGCGGCCAAAGGCACCGCGCTGCTGGGCGTCAAGGCCGTGATCGCGGAAAGCTTTGAACGTATCCACCGCTCCAACCTCGTTGGCATGGGTGTGATCCCGTTCGAGTTCACCGGTGGAGACACCCGCAAGTCGCTGGGTCTCAAGGGTGATGAAACCGTGTCGATCCACGGTCTCGACACCATCACGCCGCTGGCCGAGGTGCCCTGCACCATCACCTATGCGGACGGAACCGAGAAGACGATCACGCTCAAGTGCCGGATCGATACCGCGATCGAGATCGAATACATCGAACATGGTGGCGTTCTGCACTACGTGCTGCGCGACCTCGCCAGCCGCGACGCGGTGGCGGCGGAATAAGGTCTGGGGCCTGCATCAGGCAGGCGTTACAGACAGACGACAGATCAGGCGGGCTTCGGCCCGCCTGTTTTCGTTTTGCCCATGACAAAGCCCCGGTGTTGCAGTTGGACAACGATGCGGCAGCCGGAAACTGCGGCAAAAACGGGTATCATCGGCAAAATCCGGCCAGAAAATGAAAAAGATATTCAAAAATTGGATCAAGTTGTCGCATGTGACAGCTTGGCCCCTACACATTTGCCCCTGCGATCCCAATTACTGTCCGGACAGGCACAAATTCGACGAATCACACAATGAAGCTGCTGACGATCATTCAGACCGCAGCCCTGCTGTTGATTGCAGGCGCAAGCGTTTTCGCCGGTATCCCGGATACCGCGACCAATCTGATTCCCTGACGGGTGATTACTCGGCCAGCGCTTTTTCCAGCGCTGGCACAAACCGCTGTTCGTAATCCGACCCCACAAGTGGGCCAGCAAACCGGAACAGAACGGTGCCTTCTCCATCCACGATGAATGTCTCAGGCGGCGCCGTCACACCCCAATCAATCGACGTCCGTCCTGCCGGATCGAACGGCACCGCAACAAACGGGTTTCCGTCTTCTTCCAGATACCGGCTGGCATTCGCTTCCTGATCGCGGATGTTCACGCCGATAATCTTCATACCCTCGGCCTGCATCTCCAGCAGTTTGGGATGCTCCACCCGGCACGGCGGGCACCAGCTGGCCCAGAAATTCACGAGGGTCACTTCACCAGAGGTGAGCATCTCAGGCTCGAACGCGGCATAGCCTGTCAGCGGAACCTCGGTGATCGGAGGAGCGGGCTGCCCAACGCGGGTTGACGGCAGGCCCTGCGGGTCTTCGCGGAACATTCCGACATAGGCCAGAACGGCAAACGCCCCGAAAATCACCGGCGGCAGGATCATCAGCGGCGAGATCTTTGCCATCAATCGCCCCGCCGGTTTTCGATCTCGTCCAAAGCCACGCGGACCTTGCGGGCGCGGCGCAGACTGGCCAGCACGATTACGACCAACAGAACGATGGTCACGCCGTAGGAGCTGAGGACCGCAAAGGCGTATTTGCCAAGATCAGGGATCATGCCTGCCCTTCCCGTGACAGAAGCGCCCGCGTGCGCCGCGCCCGGATTTCGGTCTGGGTGCGCAGGAAGACCAACGCGATGAACAGCAGCACGAAGCCCGCCATGCACACCAGAAGCGGGAACCAGAACACGTCCGAGATATTCTCTTCCTTGTCGAGGCTGAGCGTCGCGCCCTGATGCAGACCCTGATTCCAGAAATTTACCGCGTAGCGGCTGAGGATCGCAAAGACCGACCCAACCAGACACAGGATCGACGTGAGGTCGGCGGCCGTGTCGTCATTCTCGATCGCTTCCCACAGGGCCATGTAGCCCAGATAAAACAGGAACAGGATCAGGAATGAGGTCAGGCGCGGATCCCAGGCCCACCATGTGCCCCACATCGGTTGGCCCCAGAACGCGCCCGTCGCCAGTGCGATCACCGTCATCACGGCCCCGACCGGGGCAGCGGCGCGCGCCGCCAGCGCGGACACGTGGTGCCGGCGGACAATCCAGATCAGAGAGGCCACCAGCATCATCAGCCACGCATTGATCGCCATCAGGGCCGACGGCACGTGGATATAGATGATCTTGACGGTCGATCCCTGACGGAAGTCATTGGGCGTAAAGAAGAAGCCCCAGACCAGGCCGGTGACCAGACAGAGTCCGGCCAAGGTCCATACCCACGGCAACACCTTGTCGGTGGTGCGGATGAATTTGACCGGATTTGCGTATTCCCACAAAGACATGGCTTTCAGGTAGGCGGTTTTTCAGCCGCCTTCAATTCAAAAAACCGCATGGGACGCGTTATCGCAGATTGATACGCAGGACAGCCGCGCTGGCAAACGGCAATAGCGCGATCACGCCAAAGCTGATCCCGGCCAGAAGCAGCAGCGGCGTCTGGACCGTCAGCCCCTCGGCCCCACGCCGGGCCACTTCGGCCCCGAAGATCAGCGTCGGCACGTAAAGCGGCAGAACCAGCAGCGACATCAAGAGCCCGCCCCGCTTCAACCCCACGGTCAGCGCCGCGCCGAAGGTCCCAATCACGCTGAGCGCCGGGGTGCCCACCGCAAGGCTGATCACCACCCATTGATAGGCCGGGATCGGCAGGCTGAGCAGCACGCCCAGAACCGGCGCCGCCAGCACCAGTGGCAGGCCGGTGGTAATCCAGTGCGCCAGCGCCTTGATCGTGACGATCCCCTCCATCGGCAAGGGTGCGGTCGCCAGCAGGTCGAGTGAACCATCCTCCCAGTCGAGCGCGAGAATACGGTCAAGCGAAAGAAGGCAGGCCAGCAGCGCGCCTATCCAGAGGATGCCCGGCGCGATCCGAGACAGCAGTTCGGTCTGCGGACCGACGCCAAAAGGCACCAGTACGGTAACGATGAGGAAGAACGCGAGCCCGAGGCCAAAGCCTCCGCCGGCCCGGATCGCCAGCATCAAGTCCCGCAGCAGCAGCGCCCTCACAGAAAGGCCTCGTCCATCTGGCGTGTACGCGGGGCCGCCTTGAACGGCGTCAGGTCGAGCACGCGGGCCTCATCAAGGCCAAGATCGATATGGGTGGCCATCAAGGCGCTTCCGCCCTGTTGCAGATGTGCGCGCACCGCCTCGGCAAAAAGCGCGACCGATGCGGCATCCAGCGAAACGGTCGGTTCGTCCAGCACCCAGATCGGGCGACCGGTGACCATCAGGCGCGCCAGCCCGAGGCGGCGCTTCTGCCCGGCGGACAGCGTACCGGCCATGCGGTTGCGCAACTCGGTCAGGTCGAAAGCAACGAGTGCGGATTCAATATCGGACAGGCCAAACACCGAAGCCCAGAATTTCAGGTTCTCGGTGACGCTCAGCATCGCCTTGAGGCCATCGGAATGCGCGGCATAGGCGATCTGGTCTTCCGCCCCTGTGACGGTGCCACCTTCGGGCGGTTGCAGCCCGGCGACACTGCGCAAGAGGGTTGTTTTGCCAATACCGTTTGGGCCACGCAGAACCAGCGCTTCCCCCGCCTTCAGATCAAAGGAGACCCCTTCGAGAATGGCAAGGCCGCCTCGGGTGACGGCCAGATCGCGTACAGTCAGAACCATGGGTTCGGCTTAGACCAAGCCCGGCGCGGGCAAAAGCGCGAAAGTGTCGCTTTTCCGTTTTGAGGACCGGGCGTGCTTTCCGTCAACGGAAAGCCCTGATGCATCGACGCATCAGGCGCCCGCAGTAACCGGCATCAAGGCCAGCGCAACGCGGCGGCCTTCGGAGAGCAACACGTTATACGTGCGGCAGGCGGCGGGAGAGTTCATAACCTCAACCCCGATCCCCGCCTCTTCCAAACGGCCGCGCAAGCCGGCTGGCAAATGTGCGATGTCATCGCCGGTGCCCACAAACAGGACATCCACTACCCCCGCAAGCGCAAGAAGCGTGTCGGCATCCTCGTACCCTCCCCAGGCGATGGTCCCGTTTGCCCCAGTCAGAACGGGGGCCGCGTGCTTCTTGCCGCCGATGCGGAAAAACCCCGGCCCGTAGCCCTCGATCGGTTCGGCATCGGTGTAGACCACTTCGTTCAGACGCATGTCGTCTCCTTGCTTCAGAGCGTGTCCCAGAGTGGCAGCCCCATCAGGGTCGCCGCCGCGATAATGGCATAAGCCGCGGCGCGATAGAACCGTTCCCACCGAGGTGTGAACAGTGCCTGCCCCAGCAATGATCCGGCACCGTAAGGGACAAGCAGCACAATACCCAGCATCACGGCGGTTGGGGTCAGCAAGCCCTGCAGATACATCAGCGGCAGCAGCAGAAGGCTGGTCGTGGTCAGGAACACCACAGTTGTTGCGCGCGTGGTGGCGATGGCATCCCGCCCGGCGAGTTGAAAGAGAACCATAATCGGCCCCAACAGCCCGCTGACGCCGCCGACAAACCCGGTGGCGCAGCCGATGGCGATGCGTGTGCCCAGCGTCGGCGTCACCGCATAGCGCCATCCCGCCATCAAGGCGATCAGCGTCACGGCGCAGATCGACACCACCACCCAGCGGATCGCTGTCACATCAACGACCCGGAGCACCCAAAGCCCAAACGAGGCGGCGCAGGCTGCGCTCAGGATCAGAATGGTAACCGCTTTCCGATCGACCAGCGGGACCGCGCGTGGATACACCGTGACGAAAGACGACAGCGCCGAGACGGAGAACACCGCGATTGCCACCGCCGGGGGCAGAAAGATCACCGCCACCGGCATGAAGATCAAAGCCGCTCCAAACCCGGAAAACCCGTAGACCACCCCGGCCACGATGGTGGTGAGAACCAACCAGCCCAGCCCCGCTGTCTCCAGCGCGGCCAGGAAGATCTCAGGCATCGACGTTGGCGAATTGGTTGCCCGTTGTATCCGTCGGCTTGGTCCAGTCACGCTTGACGCCCAGCCACAGCAGAATCGCGGACGCCACGAAGATCGACGAATAGGTACCAACAATTACGCCCCAGATCATCGCAAAGACGAAGCCCCGGATCACGTCGCCGCCCAGCACGAACAGCGCGATCAGCGCCACAAGCGTGGTGGCCGAGGTCATGAAGGTCCGGCTGAGGGTCTCGTTGATCGAGATGTTCAGAACCTCCTTGAGGTCCTTTTTCTTGTATTTGATCAGGTTCTCACGCACCCGGTCGAACACGACCACCGTATCGTTGAGCGAATACCCGACGATGGTCAGCAACGCGGCGATGATGGCGAGGTCGAACTTGATCTGAAGCTCCGAGAAAATCCCGATGGTCAGGATCACGTCGTGCACCAGCGCCAGCACCGCGCCCAAAGCGAACTGCCATTCAAAGCGAAGCCAGATGTAGATCAGAACCGCTCCGATCGCGAGAACCACAGCAATCGCTGCTGTCTGGATCAATTCTCCCGACACTTTCGGGCCCACCGACTCGACCGACACGAACTTGATATCGGGCCGAACTTCGACGAGCGCCGCCTCGACAGCTGCGATGACATCCGTGCTGACCGCCTCTTCGCCATCCTGCGCCTGAATACGCACCATGGCGACGTTCTGCTCGGGGCCGAAGCTTGGGTCGAAGACCTCTGAGATTGTGATGTCGCCAAGATCGAGCGCGCTTATCGCGTCACGATAAACACCCACATCGACCGGCAGCGGGCTTTCGGTGCGGATCGTGGTGCCGCCACGGAAGTCGATGCCGTAGTTCAGCCCCTGCAGCAGGAACGATCCGAAGGACAGCACCATAAGAAAGGCGGAAATGCCGAACCACAGCTTCCAGCGGTTGAAGAAATCGAAATTCGTGTTCTCTTTGACCAGTCGCAGGCGCATATCAGACCTCAATCGTCTTGGGGCGACGGCGTTCGAACCAGATCACGATCAGAAGCCGGGTGACAAAAATGGCAGTGAAGACCGAGGTGAGAATCCCAAGGCCAAGCGTGATGGCGAAGCCGCGCACCGGACCGGAGCCCATCACGAACAGGATCACAGCCGTGATGAACGTGGTGATGTTGGCGTCCAGAATGGCCGACAGTGCCTTTTCGTAGCCAAGTTCAATGGCACGCGCCGGGCCTTTGGCGGTTTTCAACTCTTCGCGGATCCGCTCGAAGATCAGCACGTTGGCATCCACAGCCATACCGACCGTCAACACGATCCCGGCGATCCCCGGGAGTGTGAGCGTCGCGCCGATCAGGCTCAGCAGGCCGAAAATCAGCCCGATATTGATGACCAGTGCGATATTCGCAAACACCCCGAACAGGCCATAGCTCAGCGCCATGAAGGCCAGCACCCCGACGAAGGCAACCAGCGTGGCGATGCGCCCTGCATCGATACTGTCCTGACCAAGCTCTGGACCGATCGTGCGCTCCTCGAGAAACTCAAGACCGGCGGGCAAGGCCCCTGCCCGCAGAAGTACCGCGAGTTGCGTGCTTTCCTCGACAGTGAAATTGCCCGTAATGATACCCGATCCACCGGGAATGTGGCTTTGGATCACGGGCGCGCTGATCACCTCTTCGTCCAGCACGATGGCGAAAGGATTGCCGATATTCGCGGCGGTATAATCCCCGAACTTGCGCGCGCCTGTTGGGTTGAACCGGAAGTTCACCGCCGGGCGCCCGTTCTGATCGAACGAGGGCTGCGCATCGACAAGCTCTTCGCCGGTCACGACCGGGGCCTGTTCGAGCACATAGAAGATGCCGTTTTCATCCAGCGACGGCAGCACTTCGTTGCCCACACCCGGAGATGTGTTCGCATCATCGCTGCGGCCGATCACCGGCTGGAAGGTCAGCTGTGCGGTGGTGCCGATGATTTCCTTCAGCTCTGCCGCCGACCCGATGCCCGGCACCTGGATCAGAATACGGTCGCTGCCCTGACGCTGGATCGTCGGCTCGCGTGTGCCGACCTCGTCAATCCGGCGACGGATGATTTCAAGGCTCTGCTGCATGGTGCGCTCATCGGTGGCGATCTGTTCCGCCTCCGACAGGGTCACGACGATGTCGGACCCATCCGCCACCACGTCCAGATCGTTGCTCATTGCACCGGTCAGCGACACCACCGGCTGAGCCAGTCCGCGCACCAGTTCCAGCGCACGCTCCATGCCTTCAGGCTGCGAAATACGGACGCGCAATTCGCCTTCGGCAGAGGGTTGCAGACGGATCGTACCCACCGTGTCGCGCTCGGGGCGCAGCACATCACGCACCTCGGGCCAGAGCGCTTCGAGCCGCGCCGCATAGACGTCCTGCACCTGCACTTCCGCCAGAAGATGCGCCCCGCCCCGCAGGTCGAGGCCGAGATTCACCAGGCCGGACGGCAGAAAGGACGGCCAGCCGGACACTTGCTCCAGAAGCTCGGGTGACTCGCCCGACAGCTCGATCGCGGCGACCGCGTCATTGTGCTGCTCGACGCGCGGGTAAAACAGGTTGGGCAGCGCCAGCACCAGTCCCACCGCCACGGTGGTCCAGATCAGAAGGCGCTTCCAGAGGTCGATCTGAAGCATGAGTGAACGGTCCGATGCGGCAGGAGAACGGGATCAGGTGTTGGCGGGTTCGGTCTTGGAGACAACCTGAGCGATGGTGTTCTGTACCACGCGCACCTTGACACCGTCGGAAATCTCGACGTCCAACTCGTTGTTTTCCTTGACCTTCACAACTTTGCCGATCAGGCCACCCTGAGTGATGACAACGTCGCCACGGCGCAGGCCTTCGACCATTTTCTGATGTTCTTTCATCTTTTTCTGCTGCGGACGGATCAGCAGGAAATACATGATCGCGAAGATCAGAATAAGCGGGACGAACTGGGCAATTGCGTTGCCTTCCATGGGCGTGCTCCTTGAAGATTGCGGGGCACACCCCCGCTTTGTCTGGTCGCAAATTTGCGCGGAACCTATGTTGCCAAGTCAGGCTTTGCAAGGCGGGATGACTGTCGGCCCTTGCGTCCGCTCAGCGCGCCAAAAGCGGTCGACCGCTTTTGCAAAAATCGTTGAAGATTTTTCGCGCCGATACTTTTGCGACGAACGGCGTTTCGCCCTACATCTTATCCGATGCGTACACTTGTGACTTGCTTCCTACTGCTCTGGGCAACGGCTGTTTCCGCTCAGGACCTGCCGGTTCTGCCCGCAAGCGACCATGCGGCGTGGCAGGCTGTCGGGCGGGTCAACGCTGCCGGATACCGCAAACGTGAGATGTGTACGGGCACGCTGATTGCGCCCGACAAGGTTCTGACCGCCGCGCATTGCGTTTCGGGCACCGACGGGCTGGGTCCGCATGCCGAGGACTTTACCTTTGTCGCAGGCTGGCTGCGGGGCACCGCCGCCGACAGCGTCGCGGGCGCGTCCATCTGGGTCCATCCCCGCGCCTATGCCGAAGGGTTGCTGGACGTGCGCTTCGACGTGGCGATCCTGACACTCGAGCGCCCCTCCCGGATAACGCCGCTGCCGCTTGCGGCGACGGACACAGTCGGCCCGTATGGCATCTTGGGCTATTCGACCCGCCGCCCGCATATGCTGGGCGCGGCCTTCGACTGTGACGGTCGGATCACTGCGGCGCTCCTGCGCTTGGATTGCCCCGTTCGCCCGGGAAACTCCGGCGGCCCCGTGCTTTCCAGGGACGGAGACAGGTGGGCCGTAACAGCTGTCATAAGCGCCATGGGCCAGAGCGGCGCATTGGCGGTCCCGGTGTCGCGGCTCATGCAGCGCTGACCCCCTACCAAACCTCGGCATTCCGGTGCATAAGGCCGCGCATTACAATTGCGAGTCAGAAGGACCAGACCCATGCATGACATCCGAGCCATCCGCGAGAACCCTGCCGCTTTTGACGCGGCACTGTCGCGCCGTGGGTTGGAGCCGGTCTCGTCCGAGGTGCTGCGCATCGACGAGGCCCGCCGTGCCGCCATTCTCGAGGCCGAGACCGCGCAGGCCGATCAGAACAAGGCCGCCAAGGAGATCGGCAAGGCAAAGGCATCGGGCGACGAAGCCGCATTCGAGCGCCTGCGCGAAGAGGTGGCCGCCAAGAAAGCCGCCGTTGCAGAGATGCAGACCCGCGCCAAGGAACTGGATGAACAGCTGACCGAGATGCTGGTGGGCCTGCCCAACCTGCCCTTCGACGATGTACCCGATGGCGCCGATGAAGCCGACAACGTGGAAATCCGCCGCTGGGGTACGCCGCGCGAATTCGATTTCCAGCCGAAGGAACATTTCGAGATCGCCGGCGTTCTTCCCGGAATGGATTTCGAAACCGCTGCCAAGCTGTCGGGGTCGCGCTTCGTCGTGATGTCGGGTGCCGTGGCGCGGGTACACCGGGCCCTGGCGCAATTCATGCTGGACACGCACATCACCGAGAATGGCCTCACCGAGACGTGGACCCCGGTCCTTGTCCGTGACGAAATGATGTACGGCACGGGCCAGCTGCCGAAATTCGGTGAGGACAGCTACCAGACGACCAATGGCTGGTGGCTGGTGCCGACTGCCGAAGTGACGCTGACCAATATCGTCAACGGTGTAACGGTCGATGAAGACTACCTGCCCCGCCGCTATGTCGCGCATACCCAGTGCTTCCGCTCCGAAGCGGGCAGCGCCGGGCGTGACACGGCCGGGATGCTGCGTCAGCACCAGTTCGAAAAGGTCGAAATGGTATCGATCACCCACCCGGACAAAAGCCGAGAAGAGCTGGACCGCATGACCGGCTGCGCACAGAGTATTCTTGAAAAGCTCGGCCTGCCCTACCGCACCGTGGTGCTCTGCACCGGTGACATGGGCTTTGGCGCACGCCGCACCCATGACATCGAGGTCTGGCTGCCCGGTCAGAACACCTATCGCGAGATCAGCTCGGTCTCGGTCTGCGGCGATTTCCAGGCCCGCCGCATGAACGCGCGGTTCAAGCCCGCAGGCGGCGGCAAGCCCGAGTTCCTGCACACGCTGAACGGATCAGGCCTTGCCGTCGGGCGCTGCCTGATCGCCGTACTGGAGAACGGTCAGCAGGCCGATGGGTCCGTCACCCTGCCCGAGGCGCTGCATCCATGGCTCGGCGGCAAGACCCGCATCACCGCTGACGGAGGAATGGCATAGGCATGGCACGGCTCTGGGCAGGTCTGGTTCTCATCGCCGCGCTCGTCTTCGCGGCGTCACCGTGGTTCACTCAGGGCTTCAACGGGTTCGAGCCTGACCAGTTCCCGGTTCCGCAGGACAACCCGCCGGTGCAGCCTGCCGGCTACGCGTTCTCTATCTGGGGGCTGATCTACCTTTGGCTCATCGTGGGTGCGGGTTTCGGGCTGCTCCGTCGCAGCGATGACCCGGACTGGACGGCCATGCGTCCTCCACTGGTTCTCAGCCTCGCCATCGGCGCAACCTGGCTGCCGGTGGCGAACGTCTCACCGGTTGCAGCAACGGTGCTGATCTGGGCGATGCTCGCAAGTGCCTTTCTCAGCCTGTTCCGGGTCGGCGACACCGACCGCTGGTTCCAGCAGACCCCGGTGGCGATCTATGCGGGCTGGCTGACAGCGGCATCCTCGGTGTCCGTTGGCCTTCTGCTGGGCGGATATGGCGTGCTCAGTGGCAAATGGTCCGCCATCGTGGCGCTGTCCATCGGGCTGGTGATCGCTCTGGTCGCCCAATACCGGCTGCACCGCGCACCGGAATACGGGATCACGGTTATCTGGGCGCTGATCGGGGTGATCGTGGCCAACACGGGTCCGGTGAATGTCGCGGTTGTCGGGTTGTGCGTTCTGGGAATCATCGCGATCCTTGCGCTGCGCGGCACCGACACCGAATAACCCCGCAAACTGAAAGGGCCCCGGAAATCCGAGGCCCTGCACACAAGGGGAAGCTGATCGGTTACGAGGCGATCAGGGCGGCCTCCTGAGCGGCTGTCAGCTCTTCCATGCTGACCGCGCCATCGTCATCGGTGTCGATCTCGGCGAACAGATCGTCGGTCATGTCCGGATAGGCCACGGCCAGTTCTTCCATCGAGTAGCTGCCATTGCCGTCAGCGTCTTCAACGGTGACATTGGCGTGGGCCACACCTGCTGTCAGAAGCAGGACCGTCCCAAAGGTTGCAACCACGTTCTTCATGTTCTTGAACACTCCACTGCGGACATTGCCGCAAACAACGGCTCGCTGCCGTCAGCGCTGATGTAGCAACCGCATACGGGCGCACAAGAGATTGAAATATTGCCGTGATCGCAAATGAGCGGAAGGGCGCCTGTGCCGGAAATCCGACTGCAGCACCATCGTTTCCGTCAACGGAAACGGACGGATGCGTCGACGCATCCGTCCCTTCGGATCACCCCATCGCGCGCAGGCGTTTGATCAGGCTGGATGTGTCCCAGCGCCCACCACCAAGCTTCTGCACATCCTTGTAGAACTGATCGACCAGCGCCGTCACCGGCAGCGATGCGCCAACCTCATCAGCCGTATCCAGGCAGATGCCCAGATCCTTGCGCATCCAGTCGACGGCGAAGCCGTGATCGAACTTGTCGTCGATCATGGTCTCATAGCGGTTCGACATCTGCCACGACCCGGCCGCTCCCTGGCTGATCACCTCGACGACAGCACGGCCATCCAGCCCTGCCTTTTCGGCAAAATGCAAGGCTTCGCTCAGACCCTGCACCAGACCCGCAATTGCGATCTGGTTGCACATCTTCGTCATCTGACCCGCACCGCTCTCCCCGATGCGGCGGCAGATTCGGGCATAGGCATCGATGATCGGCTCCGCCTTGTCATAGGCCGGCTGGTCTCCGCCACACATCACGGACAGCACGCCATTTTCCGCCCCGGCCTGACCGCCGGAAATCGGCGCATCTACAAAGGCGATCCCCCTGTCGGATGCGGCATCATAAAGCTCCCGCGTGACTTTCGCGGACACCGTGGTGTGATCCACGAAAATACTGCCGTCGCCCATACCCGCAAAGGCGCCGTCCTCTCCGACGCACACGCTGCGCAGATCATCGTCATTGCCCACGCAGGACATCACGAACTCACACCCCGCAGCCGCCTCCCGCGGGGTCGCTGCGTGGGACCCGCCATATTCGGCGGCCCATGCTTCGGCCTTGGCCGCTGTGCGGTTGTAAACGGTCACCTCGTGACCGGCCTTCACCAAATGGCCCGCCATCGGATAGCCCATGACGCCCAAACCCAAGAATGCCACCTTTGCCATGCCGCGTGCTCCCTCTCAGTTCTCTCACGGTAAATCTCTGCCGCCTTTACCTGACGCTGCACCGCCCCCTTGGCAAGGGGCTGCGTGTTCGGTAGGGGCTTTCTGGGCTCCGCTTCGGGGCGTTTCGTGTTGAAAGGTAAAGGCGACGTGGCGCTGATTTTCAGAGCATTGGTCTGGCTGACGACTGCCCTGCTCGGTCTGTCGGTCATCACCGTTGTGACGGTCTATTACCTCGCCTCGCGCTCACTGCCGGACTACGACAAGACAATCGCCGTTCCCGGCCTGACGGGGGATGTAGAGATCGTTCGGGACAATTCCGGTGTCCCGCATATCTTCCCCTCGTCCGACCGGGATGCGTTCTTTGCCCTCGGCTATGCCCATGCTCAGGACCGGCTCTGGCAAATGACGCTGATGCGCCGAACCGCGCAGGGGCGTCTTTCAGAGCTGTTTGGCCCGCGCACAGTGGAAACCGACAAACTGCTCCGTCGCCTCGACCTCTACCCCCGCGCGGTGCAGTCGGTCTCGTCACAGGATGCGCGCACGCTCGACGCGCTCGAAGCCTACGCCGCCGGTGTCAACGCCCGGATCACCGAAATCAACCGCGACAGCCTTGGCCGCGGCGCGCCCGAGTTTTTCGTGTTCAACGCGCCGCTTGCCCCTTGGCAGCCTGCGGATTCGATCGCGCTCGTGAAACTGATGGCGCTGCAACTGTCCAGCCACCTGAAGGAAGAGGTGCTCAGAGCGCGCACATCGCTGCTGTTGCCCGACGAAAACCGACTGGCCGACCTTCTTCCCGACATCCCCGGTCAGGGCGTGGCCGCGCTGCCCGAATACGCGTCACTGGTGCCCGCCATACCGGACACGACGCGTTTCGCCGAAGCGCGTCCTGAACCGCCCTTCTGGCCAGTGGCCGACCGTGGCCTGGCCGGCGCGTCGAATGCCTGGGCCGCAGATGCCTCGCGCTCGGCCACCGGATCGACGCTGATGGCCAATGATCCGCACCTCGAGTTCACGGCCCCGGCAACCTGGTACCTCGCACGACTGCAACTGTCGTCCGGCGGTGTCATCGGTGCGACCATCCCCGGCATTCCGGCAGTCATGGCGGGGCGCTCCGAATCCATCGCATGGGGCGTGACCTCGTCCTATCTCGATGATCAGGACGTGTTCATCGAAGAAATCAACCCGGACAATCGCGAGCAGTACCGGACGCCGAACGGATTCAAGGACTTCGCCACCCGGCGCTCGATCATCGAGATCAAGGATTCCGAGCCGGTCACGCTCACTCTGCGCTGGACGGACAATGGACCGGTGCTGCCGACAACCCAGTTCGATCTCGGAACGATCACCCCACCCGGCCATGTCACGGCGCTCAGCTGGACCGCACTCAGCGCGCGGGACACTTCGATGTCGGCGGCCATCGGACTGATGTATGCCCAATCGGTGAACGAGGCCCTTGAGGCATCGAAAGCCTACATCGCGCCGTCCCAGAATGTCACCGTCATCGACGCCAACAGCATCGCAATGAAACTCGTGGGCGCCATGCCCCGACGCGACGCCGCGCACCAAAGCCAGGGCCGGCTGCCCAGCCTCGGATGGCGGGCCGAGAACCGCTGGCAGGGCGTGTTCCCCGACGATTCGAACCCGGTTTTCCTAAACCCGACCGGTGGCATCGTCGGCAACACCAACAACAAGATCGTCGACCGCCCCTTCCCGCTGCATGTCAGCTTCGACTGGGGCGACAGCCAGCGGGTCATGCGATGGCAGGGGCTGATGCAGGGCCGCGAGGTCCACACCCGCGACAGCTTTATCGAAGCGCAACTCGACACCGTTTCGATCACCGCTCGCGCGCTTCTGCCGCTGATTGGCGCAGACCTGTGGTTCACCGGCGAGGCCGCGCCTGATGGCACACCGGAACGACTGCGCCAGCGCGCGCTTGAGCTGCTCGCAAACTGGAACGGCGAGATGAACGAGCATCTTCCCGAGCCGCTGATCTACACCGCCTGGCTGCGGGCCTTGCAGGAACGCCTGATCCGCGACGATCTTGGCCCCCTTGCATCCGAATTCACCCGCGTCGAACCTCTGTTCATCGAACGCGTCTACCGGGATGTCGCCGGCGCCAGCGCGTGGTGCGATATCCTGCGCTCTGCCGCCGAGGAAACCTGCACGGACATTGCCCGTCTTGCTCTCGACGACGCGCTGATCTGGATTTCCGAGACCTACGGAACGGCGCTGGAATCCCTGCGCTGGGGCGACGCCCATCAGGCCACCCATGACCATCCGGTACTGGGCGATGTCCCGATCCTGCGCTACTTCGTAAACATCCGGCAAAGCACCTCTGGTGGCGACCACACGCTGATGCGCGGGCGCAGTTCAGGGGAAGGACCGAACCCGTTCCTGAACGTCCACGGTGCAGCCTATCGCGGGGTGTATGATTTTGCCGATCCTGACAGTTCGGTTTTCATTCTTTCCACCGGCCAGTCCGGTCACTTCCTGTCGCGCCATTATGACAACCTTGGCATCCTGTGGCGGCGCGGAGAATATATTCCGATGTCGCTGGACGCCGATCTGGCCCGCGCGGCCTCGGTGGGTGTCACGCGTCTGGTGCGGGAATAAACCTGTCTCAGCGCCAACTGATGTCAGAGCGTTTCGAACTGCCGCGCGTCCTTTGCTGACCAGCGCACACGCAGCGTGTACCCGGTCTCGTCCTGGGTCTCT
Source organism: Marivita geojedonensis (assembly GCF_002115805.1). Lineage (GTDB taxonomy): Bacteria > Pseudomonadota > Alphaproteobacteria > Rhodobacterales > Rhodobacteraceae > Marivita > Marivita geojedonensis. The sequence goes on from NZ_JFKC01000016.1 coordinate 78,280, forward strand.
TCCTCGACAAGACCCTTGTCGAACAGCCACGCCCGTTTCCGACCCTCGCCGAACTCCAGATGCACGCTGTCTTCCCGCCGCTCCCCTTCAAGCGCCGCGTTGACTGCGGACAGAAGCGGCTCCAAACCTTCGCCGGTCAGTGCGGACGTGGCAAAGACCGCGGGATCACGGTCAGCCCGTGCCTGCGCGGCGCTCCGGTCCTCAGCGTCCATCGCGTCGATTTTGTTCCAGACCTCGATCATCGGCGTGGTGTCGGTTACGCCCAGTGATGACAGGATGTCGTGCACATCCTTTGCCTGTTCCTCGGTCTCCGCATGGCTGATGTCGCGGACATGCAGAATCAGATCCGCAGCCAGAACCTCTTCCAGCGTGGCGCGGAACGCGGCCACCAGTTCGGTGGGCAGATCACTGATGAAACCCACCGTATCCGAAAGGATCACCTCAGGGCCATCGGGCAGCCGGACCGCCCGCATGGTTGGGTCGAGCGTCGCAAAAAGCATGTCCTTGGCCATGACTTCGGCCCCGGTCAGCCGGTTGAACAGCGTGGACTTGCCAGCGTTGGTGTACCCCACCAGTGCAACAATCGGATACGGCACCTTGGCGCGGGCCGCGCGATGCAGGCCACGGGTCTTGACGACTTTGTCCAACTGCCGGCGCAGACGCACAAGCTGGTCGTCAATGGCGCGGCGGTCGGCCTCGATCTGCGTCTCACCGGGACCGCCGACGAATCCCAATCCACCGCGCTGCCGTTCAAGGTGCGTCCACGCCCGCACAAGACGCGTCCGCTGATAGCTGAGCGCCGCCATCTCGACCTGTAAAACCCCTTCCCGGGTTGCCGCTCGGTCACTGAAGATTTCGAGGATCAGCCCGGTCCGATCAAGAAGTTTGACCCCCCACGCTTTCTCGAGATTGCGCTGCTGCACCGGGGTCACCGGGCCATCGACCAGGACCAGTTCGATTTCCTGCTCTTTGAAGACCGCCGCAAGCTCGTCGATCTTGCCGCTTCCGAACAGCGCGCCGGGTTGCGGTTTGGGAAGTCGGACAACGTCGCTGCCAATCACGTCTAGCCCCGGGAGGGCTGCCGCCAATGCCACAGCTTCGGCCAAGGCCGGTTGTGCCGCACGCCGGGTGCGGTCACTGGTGATGTCGGGATGCAGGACCCAGGCCCGGGTCACATGCGCCTTGTGTTCTTTCAAGCTTCGCCTTCGCCGTCGTAAAGATTGATCGGCTGGGCTGGCATGATCGTCGAGATGGCATGCTTGTAGACAAGCTGGGACTGTCCATCGCGACGCAGAAGCACACAGAAATTGTCAAACCAGGTGATCACGCCCTGCAATTTGACACCATTAATCAGAAATACGGTCACGGGCACCTTGGTTTTGCGGACGTGATTGAGAAACGCGTCCTGAAGGTTCTGCTTATCAGATGCCATAAAAATTGCCTTTGTTCTTGCTCTTGTCGCGCCGATGCAGGTGATTTGGCCTCACTATGTCGCGGGGTTCACGTAAATTCCAGAGGAAAAACAAGGAATTTCCGTATCCAGCCTGGAAAGGCTCAGTCGCGCCAGAGATCCGGCGTCAAAATAACCACAAGCGCCAGCATTTCCAATCGCCCCATCATCATCGCCAGTGACAGGATCACCTTCGGTCCGGGCCCCAGTTCCAGCAGCGTCAAGCGGCCCGCCTCGACGACGCTGATCAGCGGCCCGCAATTGGACAGGCTGGCCACGGCAAGCACAAGTGACTGCTCGAACGGGATGTTGAACGCCGCCAGCGCCACCGTTGTCGCCGCCAGAGTGATCGCGAAGATCATGAAGAACACCCAGGCAATGAACGCCCCTTCGCGCCGCGTGCGCCGTGACACGAGCCCCGAACGCCCCACCGAAGACGGATGCACCAGCCGATCCACCTCGCGCATCCCGTTGACGATCAGCGCAAAAACCCGAAGCAGTTTGACCCCGCCCGCTGTCGTCGCCACGCCGCCACCGATCAGTGCCAACCCCATAAGGATCAAGCCGGGCGTATCCAGCCCCGACCAGGCCTGCGCGTCCACCCAGTCGACACTGGAAAAACCATGTGTTGTCAGAAAAGACAGAACCGTAAAAGCCGACCCCCAGAAAGCGCGCGCGGCGGCGGTAAAGTTGTTCTGGTCGCCGATATCCAGAGCCGCCACGAAATGGCGCAGAAGCAGCAGAAGCGGCACGAGCAAAACGATGGCCAGCCCCAATCGGAACTCCGGATCGTAAAACAGTCCGGATCTCTGGGCCGAACTGCTGTCCTGCGAAAATGTCATCCGCGACAGGGCAAACAGCAGGAATACGGCCATGATCGCCTCACCGGCGATACCGCTTCCGCCCCCGGCGGGTCCACCCACCGGCGAAATCCCCGAGGTGGCCATCACGCTCATCGCATGGGTCAAAGCAACAAACGGTGTGTCGCCGACCACCAGCAGAAGCACCCAGAGCGCCAGCGTCAGCAACGCATAGGTCGGCGCCAGCACCGCCGCGCTGCGCGCCAGCCGGCTTGCCGGGTTCGACGTATCACGGCGCGCCGCGCCCGCCACGACATCCTGTCCCGGCTCTCCCAGAGAGGTCACTTCGAACCCGCCAAGGTTCAGCGGGGCAAGAATCGCCGCAGCCGCGACCCACATGAGCAACCCGCCCATCCAGCCCACCTGCGCGCGCCACAGATGCTCGGCCATCGACAACCGTTCCGGCGCAAAAAGCGGCAGGCCGGTTGTCGACAGGCTCGACACCATTTCGAGATAGGCATTGAGGAAGCTCGTCGTCTGGACCGCCTCATAGAACGGCACCGCAAGAACCGCGGGCACGATCACAAAGCTGCCCAGAAGCGCCATCAACTGCCGGATCGCATTGCGGTTGTGCGGCCGGTTGGCCAGCGCAAGCCCGATGAGCGTACAGAAGATCAGCCCAACCAGCCCCGAATAGAAGAACGACCGCGCATCGTGGAAGGCCTCGGCCCAGAGCGCCACCGCCGCCGGAACGATCATCGATGCCGACGCCAGACCCGTCAGCAGCAACAACAGCGGCAGGCGATAGAGCAGCGCCATCGGATCAGAAGAAGTCGATCGACACCTGAAGCAGGCGTTCGACCTCCGGCACGTCCTTGGCCAGCGTGAAGAGAACCACCTGATCCCCCTCCTCGATCACCATCGCTCCGGTCGGACGCTTGACCTTGCCCGCCTTGCGCACCGCGCCGACGATCACGCCTTCCGGGAAATCGATGTCGCGCAGCTTCTGGCCCGCCATCGGCGAGGTTGACAGCACCTCCGCCTCGATCACCTCGGCCTCGGCATCGCCAATGGAATAGACCGCGCGCACACGCCCATGCCGGAAGTGGCGCAGGATCGAGCTGACCGTGACCGAGCGCGGGTTGATATAGGCGTCGATCCCCAGCGGCTCCATCAGCGGCTCCAGCGTCGGATCGTTGATCAGGGCAATCGCCATGCGGCAGCCTTCGGACTTGGCCCGCACCGCCGCCAGCATGTTGGTCTTGTCGTCATCGGTCACACAGAGTACCGCATCCGCGCGCTCGATATTGGCCTCTGACAAAAGCGACACGTCCAACCCGTCGCCATTGAGGACAATCGTCCGCTCCAGCGCCTCAGCCGCGCGTTCCGCGATCTTGCGGTTGCGCTCGATCACCTTGACGCGCACCCGGTCGGCGCGCTGCTCAAGCTCTCTGGCGACCATCAGACCCACATTGCCGCCGCCGACAATCACCACCCGCTCCTGCTTGCGATGGGTCTTGCCGAAAATCTCCAGCGTCCGGCGCACGTCCTCGTTATGGGCCATCACATAGCAGGAATCGCCCGCGAACAGCTGGTCTCCCGATTCCGGTGCAAAGAGCGTACCCTCACGGCGGATGCCCACCACGATGCTCCGCAGGGTCGAGAACAGGTCCGTCAACTGCTTCAGCGGCGTGTTCACGATCGGGCAGTCGTCGTCGATGGTCAGACCCATCAGCGCTGCCTCGCCATCGAGAAACTTTTCCGTGTCAAACGCCGCCGGCGCGTTCAGCCGCTGCAATGCCGCCTCCGCCACCTCCATCTCGGGGCTGATCACCACGTCGATGGGCATGTGATCGCGGCGGTAGAGATCGGAATAGATTGCCGTCAGATAGGATTTCGAGCGCAGCCGCGCGATCTTGCGCGGGATCGAGAACACCGAATGCGCCACCTGACAGGTCACCATGTTGACCTCGTCCGAATAGGTGGCGGCAATGATCATGTCCGCGTCGCGCGCGCCCGCCTGGTCCAGCACATCCGGATAGGACGCGAACCCCGCGATCCCCTGCACATCGAGCGCATCGGTCGCCCGGCGCACCAGTTCGGGGTTGTTGTCCACAACGGTGACGTCATTACGCTCCCCCGAGAGGTGCCGCGCGATCTGCCAGCCGACCTGACCTGCTCCGCAGATGATAACCTTCATGTCCCGCAGCCCGACGCCGGGCCCCTTGGCTGTGTCGCAGCCTTCTCAATGGCAGAGGTCCGGGATGGGGTCAATTGCGCAGGACATGGCGCCATGCCACCGGACCCCGCCTGTGGCATACGGCACCGGCGCCGCACATGGGGGGCGGCGCGGGCACTGATACAAACCGGTTGGGGCTGTCGCCCCGGAGAACGCTTTACTTGTCTTTCTTCCGCACCGTACGCATCACGACGATGTGGATCGCGGCAACCGCACACAGAAACGCGGCAATGGCCATCGGGTTTTCGAAAATCATACTCATGGAAAGGCTCCTGAAAGATGTAAAATCTCCCCCTGCCTAACCACTGTTGCGGGCGAGAATTTGACCCTTGAGCGCCCATTCTGTGCGGCAGATCCCGTTTTCAGCGCCTTTCGTGGCAAAACTTTGCGGATGCGGAAGGGCTCCATTTTGCGAAAGTCACAGCGCTCACCCGCCATGTGCCATCCCAAAGCCATGCGTCCAGCAGGACGACGCGCGCGGGGACGATCCGACCGTCGACTCCCCGGATGTATCCCGCCCCCCACCAAATCGCCGTCACTCCGCACAACATCGACACGCCGTGCATTGCCGACGCGCGCGGGGACGATCCGCCCGTCGAGTCCCTTGATGTATCCGAAGCCGGTAGGGTGCGTGCTCGCACGCACCATGTCTCCAACCAAATCGCCGCCACTCAACACACTATCGACTTGCCGCGTATCGCCGACGCGCGCGGTGGCGATCCGACCGTCGAATCCCTCGATTTATCCCGGCCACATCCGAATAAGATCAAAGCGGAGCACTGGCCCAACCAAATCGCCGCCGCGTGGGGGCGCGTCGGCGATGCGCGGCGGGCTGCGCCCGCTGTTTCGCGCGGATGCCAAAGTCTATGTCCAAAATTCTTCAATTTAATTATAGAATCCTAGAGAGTTCATTCATTATCTTTGATGTCATTGCTTCCGTTGACCTCAAAGTGAGAAATCGCATCCAATCGCCTAGCATATTCTGAACCAATTGACTCAACTCGGTCATGTATTTGCAAGCCTCTCATGTCGTCAAAATGCTTTTTTCCAATCCAATGCTCTAGTGCATTTTTGGGATCACTATGTTGTCGAGAAGTTGATGAAGCATCAATCTCAGAAATAATGTCCAAAAGCTTCCTAGGC
>NZ_JFKC01000017.1 GCF_002115805.1 Marivita geojedonensis
TTGCTACGTCACCCTGATGAACGGCGTGGAGCCGAGCGACGAGCTGATGAAAGAGCTGCGCACCTGGGTCCGCACCGAAATCGGCCCGATCGCCTCTCCCGACCTCATCCAGTGGGCCCCCGGCCTGCCGAAAACCCGCTCCGGCAAGATCATGCGCCGCATCCTGCGCAAGATCGCCGAAAACGACTACGGCGCCCTCGGCGACACCTCAACACTCGCTGACCCATCCGTCGTCGATGACCTCATCGAAAACCGGATGAATAAGCGCTGATTGTTCGGGTTTTCCAAAAAAAGGGCGGTCTACGGGCCGCCCTTATTCGTTGCGCCGGTATTAACCAGTTCCCCAGTCTTCAGCAGAAATCGAACGCGGTCTGAGCTATGATGCACCATGTGGGGGCTCCAGATCTTCGGAGCAGAAAATGTCATTGATCCAGTCAACCATGCCCAGCGCGGCATCGCACGTGATCCGAAAACCAGACGCGACAGCGCGCATTCAGCCGGTTTTCATAACGGTTCCACCTGTGGCACAGGCCAGCCCGGACCACAGAACCACGAATGATCAGGTCGTGGCACCGGCGGCACCGCCCTCAGCGGTTCAGCTTCAGATCAAGGCACTGATCAGCGAACAGGTTCAGACAGTGGTTAACGCACAGCAAGGCGTGCCCGCAGATCCGTCTTGAGCACCTTGCCATAGTTGTTCTTGGGCAGGTCGCCGACGAAGTGATACTGCTTAGGCCGTTTGAAGCGCGCAATATGTTCAAGGCAGTGCGCCCCCAATGCCTCTGCATCGCACTGCGCGCCGTCCCGAAACACCACGAAGGCGACAACTTCCTCGCCCCATTCGGGATGCGGCTGCCCCACCACGGACACTTCGGACACGGCGGGATGCTGCAGAAGAACGTCCTCTACCTCGCGCGGATAGATGTTCGACCCGCCGGAAATGATGACGTCTTTCGAGCGGTCCATCAGAGTCAGGTAACCCCTGTCATCCAACGCGCCCATGTCCCCGGTCCGCAGCCAGCCGTCCCGAAGGGTCTTGGCCCTGGCGTCCGGAGCATTCCAGTAACCGGCCATGACCGTGTCGCCCTGCACCTCGATCTCGCCAATCTCGCCGGGCGCGGCGCTACTGCCGTCCTGCCGCCGGATGCGCAGATCGACCGCAGACTGCGCACGGCCAACCGAGTTCAACCGCGCACGCCACCCTTCCGACTGCCGATCCGCAACCTCTGACTTGGTCAGCGCGGTGATCCCCATCGGGCATTCCCCCTGCCCGTAAATCTGCGCGAAGACAGGGCCGAAATGCGTCACCGCGCGCAGAATGTCGGCCTCGTACATCGGGCCGCCGGCATAGACGACGGTTTCCAGCCCGGCCCCGTCCTGCCCGGTGGCAATGGCAAAATCCGTCAGGCGCTTCACCATGGTCGGCGCAGCAAACATGTGGGCCTGTCCATGCACCCGGGCCAAGTCCAGCACCTCGGATGGATCGAAGCCACGCGACGGCGGAAACACGTGTCGCGCCCCATGCAGAACATGCATCAGGCTGTAGAGCCCCGCTCCATGGCTCATCGGCGCGGCATAGATGGCACAGTGATCCGCGCGCACTGCATCGACATCACCCTGATAACAAAGGCTCATCGAGATCAGGTTGCGGTGGGTGATCTGCACCCCCTTGGGCCGTCCGGTGGTTCCGGAGGTATAGAACAGCCAGGCGGTATCGGATGCCTCGCAGACCGCTGGGGCAACCTCAGCCGCTGGCAGCCCAGCGGTGTCCTGCTCGATCACCGCACAAGGCACATCGATATCGCAAAGCGCTTCCGCCAGCTTCCCCTGAGACAGACACAGGCGCGCGCCCGCGTTTTCGAGAATCCAGGCCACCTCTTTCGCGTGCAGCTTCGCATTGACCGGAACGGCAATTCCTCCGGCATACCAGATACCGAAAAGATGGATCAGGTAATCGGGGCAGTTGGGCAGGACCAAAGCCACACGGTCCCCGCGTGAAATGCCCTGCCCCATCAGCCAATGCGCCACCCGCTGTGCGCGGTCATGACACTCTGCATAGGTTCCTACCTGGATGGTCCCGTCGAAAAGCGCGGGGCGTTCTCCGTGCGCCAGTGCTGTTCTCTTGAGCCAGAATGCGATATTCATGATGCGCTTCCCCTTGCTCCTGCCATTTAATCGGTGCAAGGAAAGACGTGCAATGCGGGTGGTGCCCGTAGGTAAAGCGAGCCCTCGGCCCCTTACCCAGCGGGGCCGTTCCATGGGCCAAGACAAAGAACCGGGCGAGGAACAGCATGACCAAGACCAACCATGAAGCAGACGTGGCTTTTATCGAGGCTCTGGCGAAATTGCTTCGTGAAAACGATCTGACCGAGCTTCAGGTCAAGCGGGAATACGGGGAAGATGACAGTCTGAACGTCCGGGTCAGCCGTGTGACCCAAGCCGCGCCGGTCGTCGCGTCTGCACCTGTCGCTGCGCCCGTTGCGCCGCAGCAAGCTGCGCCCGCCGCTGCGACAGCATCCGCCACCCCACCGGAAGACCCTGCAGCGCATCCCGGTGCCGTGACATCGCCGATGGTCGGCACGGTCTATATGCAGGCCGAGCCTGGCGCGCCCGCATTCATTTCCGTTGGACAGCAGATCAACGAAGGCGACACGCTTCTCATCGTCGAGGCGATGAAGACCATGAACCACATCCCTGCCCCGCGCAGCGGAACCGTGAAACGCATTCTTGTCGAGGACGGAGCCCCCGTCGAATACGGGGCACCTCTCGTGATCCTCGAATAACCGGGGCGCTGGCATGTTTGACAAAATCCTGATTGCCAACCGGGGCGAGATTGCCCTCCGTGTCGTCCGCGCCTGCCGCGAGATGGGAGTGGCAAGTGTCGCAGTTCATTCGACCGCCGATTCGGACGCGATGCATGTGCGCATGGCAGACGAGGCCATCTGCATCGGACCGCCGTCTTCGGCGGACAGCTACCTGTCGATTCCCGCAATCATCTCCGCCTGCGAAGTCACCGGGGTACAGGCAATTCACCCGGGCTACGGTTTTCTGTCCGAGAACGCGCGCTTCGTTCAGATCGTTGAAGACCACGGCCTGACCTTCATCGGCCCGACCGCTGAACACATCAGGATCATGGGTGACAAGATCACCGCGAAGGACACGGTGAAAGCGCTCGGCGTGCCTTGCGTGCCCGGCTCCGATGGTGGCGTGCCTGATCTGGCGACCGCAAAGGCCATCGGCGAAGACATCGGCTATCCGGTGATCGTCAAGGCGACCGCTGGCGGTGGCGGGCGCGGCATGAAGGTTGCGAAATCCGCAGCCGAGATGGAACGTGCCTTTCAGACCGCGCGCTCCGAGGCTAAGGCGGCGTTCGGCAATGACGAAGTCTATATCGAGAAATACCTGACCACGCCGCGCCATATCGAGGTGCAGGTGTTTGGCGATGGCAAAGGCAAAGCCGTTCACCTTGGAGAGCGTGACTGCTCTTTGCAGCGTCGCCACCAGAAGGTGCTGGAAGAGGCCCCCGGCCCCCGCATCACACCGGAAGAGCGTGCCGAAATCGGGCGGATCTGCGCCGATGCCGTATCGAAGATCAACTATGCAGGCGCGGGAACGATCGAGTTCCTGTACGAAAACGGCGAGTTTTATTTCATCGAGATGAACACCCGCCTGCAGGTCGAACATCCGGTCACTGAAGCGATCTTTGGCGTAGACCTTGTCCGCGAGCAGATCCGCGTGGCTGCCGGCCTTCCCCTGTCGTTCGAACAGGACGACCTGACGATCAACGGCCATGCCATCGAGGCACGGATCAACGCAGAGAAACTTCCGAACTTTGCACCGTCGCCGGGCCGCATCACGCAGTATCACGTCCCCGGCGGTCTTGGTGTGCGGATGGACAGCGCGCTTTACGACGGCTACCGGATTCCGCCCTATTACGACAGCCTGATCGGAAAGCTGATCGTGCATGGCCGCGACCGGGATGAAGCGCTCGCCCGCATGTCGCGCGCGCTGGGAGAGTTGATCGTCGATGGCGTGGACAGCACCGTGCCCCTGTTCCGCGATCTGATGCAGGATCCGGACGTGCGCAGCGGCGATTACAACATCCACTGGCTCGAACACTGGCTTGAGCGCACCTATGCGAACCCGCAAGGATAAGGCCTGCGCCGCAACCCGCCGAGGCACCCGGCCATGACCCATGACCGTCACGCCTGACCTTCTACTCGAAGCCTATCGGGCGGGCGTATTTCCCATGGCCGAGCATCGGGACGACCCGGACTTGTTCTGGGTCGATCCGCGCAGACGCGGCGTGTTTCCCCTGGATCGGTTCCACATCTCGCGCAGCCTGGCGAAAACCCTTCGGCGGGACGCATACCGCGTGACGCGCAACACGGCGTTTGCCGAGGTGATCGACGCCTGTGCGGATCGCAGCGAAACATGGATCAACCACGATATCCGCGTGCTCTATGAAGAGCTGCACAGAAGGGGCGACGCCCATTCGCTTGAGGTGTGGATGGGTGACCGTCTGGTGGGGGGCGTCTACGGCGTAACGGTTGGTGCGGCGTTCTGCGGGGAAAGCATGTTTTCACGCGAACGCGACGCGTCCAAGATCGCGCTCGCTTGGCTTGTCGATCTTCTGCGCAGAACCGGTTTTGTGTTGTTCGACACGCAGTTTCTGACCAATCACCTCGCCTCGCTGGGCGCGGTCGAGATCACGCGGACCGATTACCGCACGCAACTGGCCCGCGCGCTTACGCTGTCAGCCGATTTCAACGGCGAGCCTCTGGCTGCGTCGGGTCAGGACGTCGTGCAGCGCAACACCCAGACGTCGTAGCGCTGGTGATCCATGGGGTTCAGCGCCGGAGATGATGCGATCATCCATCCCTGAAACACAGGAGCCTCTTTCCCGACTTCGGTGATGACAAGCGACGCATAGGCTTCACCGGCGGGATTCCCCTCGGGATAGCGGCACTCATTCACCGTTACGGTGATGCGGCCATATGTTGAAGATTGCCGCGAGGCGATCTGAAGGTCCGCGACCTTGCCGGTGAGCTTGTCCAGAGCACGAACGGTGACGCCCGTGCCGGTCGATGTGGCCAGCTGCGCCATGCCGACACTGGCCAGCATAAGCGAAGTGACGAAAACAATCAGACGTGCCATCAGCGGTTCGCCTCTGATTCAGCCTGCCAAAACCGGGCGGGCTTATTCCGGGCTCCACGCCTCGTAGTCGCGGCGTTCCTGAGGTTCGGGGCGGCGGAGCGAGCCAGCGGGTGCATAGGCCAGCGCCGTACCCGTCAGGTTTTCCTGATGCGGCTTAACCCAGTCTTTCTTGGGCAAAGGCCGCTCGGTCGGCGGCTCCTTGAAGGTGTGGTGCAGCCAGCCATGCCAGTCCGCATCAACGCGGCTTGCCTCAGCCTCGCCATTGTAGATGACCCAGCGCTTCTTCCCGTCCCGCGTCTGGTAGAAGATGTTGCCCTGGGTGTCCTCACCCACCTTTTCGCCCTTACGCCACGTATAGAACTGTGTGCCAAGCGTCTGCCCGTTCCACCAGGTGACAGCGCGAAGAAGGGTATTGAGAATGCCCATGGAACGACTCCTCGGGGGTTGGTTTGGCGCCGTTATAGGGCGCTTTGCGGGGTGAGGTCCAGCGCAGCTATGACGCAGTCGGTGCCAGCGCCGTCACTTCAATTTCGATCCGGTATTTCGGGTCGATCAGCCCACATTCGATCATTGTCGCAGCTGGCGGGTTGTCGCCGAAGGTCCGGGCCAGGATTGCATGGCACGGTTCGAACTCGTGGCGGTCCGGCAGGTAGTAGGTGACACGGACAACATCGGCCATGCTTGCGCCCGCTTTCTCTAGCGCTGCCGAAATGGTCGCGAGCGCGCTTTCACATTGTTCGGCCACGGTATCGCCCTGGCCGACTGTTCCTGCGACATGAACAAAGCCCCCGGCGACGACTGCCCGGCAATAGCCGATCTTGGCTTCGAATTCCCCGCCCGAGCGGATGCGTGTGATGGTCATATGTGTGTTCCCAAAAAGAAAGGCGGGCAAAAAGCCCACCTTTCTCCATGTCTGCCGCGATGCCCTTAACCGGCTTCGGCGGGTTCCTTTTTCTGATCTGCGTAGATCATCAGAGGTTTGGCCTCGGAGGTGACCGCCTCTTCGTTGACGACCACTTCGACCACCTCGTCCATGCCCGGAAGTTCGAACATCGTGTCAAGGAGAATGTCTTCGAGGATGGAGCGCAGACCCCGCGCGCCCGTTTTGCGTTCAATCGCCCGCTTCGCAATAGCGCTCAGTGCGTCGTCGGTGAAGGTCAGGGTCGTGTCCTCCAGCTCGAACAGGCGCTGATACTGCTTGACCAGAGCGTTCTTCGGCTGTGTCAGGATGATCACCAGCGCGTCCTCATCGAGATCTTCGAGCGTGGCGATCACTGGCAGACGGCCGACGAATTCGGGGATCAGACCGAATTTCAGCAGATCTTCCGGCTCCAGCTCTTTGAAGGTCTCGCCCACGCCCGCGTCGCTTTCATCGCGCACATCGGCTCCAAAGCCCATGGCCGAGCCTTTGCCGCGCTGCTTGATGATCCGGTCGAGGCCGGCAAAGGCACCGCCGCAGATGAACAGGATGTTCGTGGTATCCACTTGCAGGAACTCCTGCTGCGGATGTTTGCGCCCACCCTGCGGCGGCACAGAGGCCACGGTGCCTTCCATCAGCTTCAGCAGCGCCTGCTGCACACCTTCGCCCGATACGTCACGGGTGATCGACGGATTTTCGGACTTCCGGGTGATCTTGTCGACCTCGTCGATATAGACGATGCCGCGCTGCGCACGTTCGACGTTGTATTCCGACGCCTGAAGCAGCTTGAGAATGATGTTCTCGACGTCCTCGCCGACATAACCCGCCTCGGTCAGGGTGGTGGCATCGGCCATGGTGAACGGCACATCCAGTATCCGCGCCAGTGTCTGCGCAAGAAGTGTCTTGCCGCACCCGGTCGGGCCGATCAGCAGAATGTTCGACTTCGCCAGTTCGATATCCGAGGACTTCTGGGAATGATTCAGGCGTTTGTAGTGGTTGTGCACGGCAACGGACAGAACCCGCTTGGCCAGCGACTGACCGATCACGTAGTCATCAAGCACATCGCAGATCTCGCGCGGGGTCGGGACGCCATCGGTCGACTTCAGGCCACCGCCCTTGGTCTCTTCACGGATGATATCCATGCAAAGCTCGACGCATTCGTCGCAGATGAAGACGGTCGGCCCGGCGATCAGCTTTCGGACTTCATGTTGGCTTTTGCCACAGAAGCTACAGTAGAGGGTATTTTTGCTGTCGCCGCCAGAATTCGTCGCCATGTCTTTACCTTTCCTGACACATTTTTAGGAGAGTCATCCGAAGAAATATCGCCCTAAACGTGCGTCATGTTTTCTTCCCAGAACCTTAGGACAGCACAGGATGGGCCACAACGCCAAAAACACATCTGTGACGGCGTGGCCCGATCACGATTTACTCTCCGTCTGTTCCTTTGGCGCGGCTCTCCACGATTTCATCGATGAGACCCCAGTCCTTCGCCTCTTCCGGCGACATGAAGTTGTCGCGCTCCAGCGCCGCTTCGACCTTTTTCAGCGTCTGGCCGGTATGCTTCACATAGATCTCGTTGAGGCGCGTCTTGAGCTTCTGGGTTTCCTGCGCGTGGATCATGATATCCGTCGCCTGCCCCTGATAGCCGCCCGAGGGCTGGTGCACCATGACCCGGCTGTTGGGCAGCGAGAAGCGCATCCCCGGCTCACCTGCCGTCAGCAGAAGCGACCCCATGGAGGCCGCCTGTCCGATGACCAGCGTGCTGACCTTGGGCTTGATGTACTGCATGGTGTCGTAGATCGACAGACCGCTGGTCACCACACCACCGGGGCTGTTGATATACATGCTGATTTCCTTGGAGGGGTTCTCGGCCTCGAGGTGCAGAAGCTGCGCCACGATCAGCGAAGACATGCCGTCATGCACCGGTCCGCTCAGGAAAATGATCCGTTCCTTCAGCAGCCGCGAGAAAATGTCATAAGCCCGTTCGCCACGGCTTGTCTGCTCGACCACCATGGGAACGAGGGTATTCATATATGTCTCAAAGGGATCTTTCATCTGTGCCTGCCATGATGATGCGCCCGCCGGATGCCGGGCTTGGTTGCGAGTTGCCCTGAGACTAGTGTCGGGTTCTGGGGGCTGCAAGGGGCAGCGGATCACCCCCGCGACTTGACCCTGCGACCAACGGATTTACCTCGCCCCGCATGTCAGATCTCTTTCCCCCAACCCGAACGGCTGCTCTTGAAAAGCTGTCGGCCTTCGTGCCCAAAGCCGGCCGTGACTACACGGCGCAGCGCAATTATGATCGTGGACTGGGACATCACGACGCTGTCTCGACCCTGTCGCCCTATCTGCGTCACCGCCTCATCACCGAGGCCGAGGTCCTGGAGGCGGTGCTGGGTCGCTACTCCCTGAGCAGCGCCGAGAAATTCGTGCAGGAAGTGTTCTGGCGCACCTATTGGAAAGGCTGGCTGGAAATGCGGCCTGCGGTCTGGGGTGGCTATCAGCAGGGCCTTCTGCGGGCATGGGATCAGGTCCAGACACAGTCCGGACTGCGCAGCGAATGGGAAGCGGCGTGCAAAGGCGAGACCGGGATTGACTGCTTCAATCACTGGGCGCACGAATTGGTCGAAACCGGCTATCTGCACAATCACGCGCGCATGTGGTTTGCATCGATCTGGATCTTCACCCTGCGCCTGCCCTGGGAACTCGGCGCGGATTTCTTCCTTCGTCATCTCTACGACGGAGACCCGGCCTCCAACACGCTGAGCTGGCGATGGGTGGCCGGGTTGCAGACGCAGGGCAAGAATTATGTCGCCCGTGCCTCGAACATCTCGAAATACACCGAAGGGCGGTTCTCGCCGCTCTATCAGCTCGCCTCGAATCCCGAGCCGCTGCAAGGGCCGCCACATCCGCCACGCATGGATGCCCCTGTGGGCGACACTCTCGACCCGTCAAAACCTTCGGTGCTTGTGCTGCACGAAGACGACCTCTGCCCCGGATGGCTGTTCGATCTGGGCCTGAAGCCGCTGGCCACCGCCACGCTGGATGCCACAGGCCAGATCAGCCCGCTGCACGTTGCACCTCGGGTCAAAGCGTTCAAAACCGCGATCATGGCCGACTGCGCAAGCCGTTGGTCGGCGTCGCTTGGCCCGATCACCTCGGGCATGTCCACGGCACAGGAGATTGAAGACTGGGCCCGCGCCGCCGGAGCTGACCAGATCGTCACCTCCTACGCCCCCGTCGGGCCCGTCGCAACGCTACTGAACGACATCCGCGCGCTGCCGGTGATCCGGCCGCTGCGCGCCTATGATCGCCGCGCCTGGCACCATGCCACAGCCGGCTTTTTCAAGTTCAAAGCCAAAATCCCGGAATTCGTGGGCGCGATGAAGGGGCTGCAACCCGTCTGATCTTCATCTTGCCAATCAAACTCCGGGGGGTTTGGGGGGCTGGCCCCCCAAACGGATCGGATCGCGCCGCGATCCGAGACACCCCAAAAAGCGAAAGGCCGGGACATGAAGCCCGGCCTTCCCCAAATACCTGAATCAGAAGATCACCCGAACATGTCGGTTGTGATCCCCTCATACCAGCCGATGCTTTCCTCGTAAGTCGCCTTGCGCAGCGCTGCGTCCTCGCCCGTCTGGCTGACAAAGCTCGACACGCTGGCGATCTTTTCGTCGTTCGGCTCGTAAGCCGCGCCGACTTTCACGCCATCATCGGTTGCAATGAGCGACCAGCAGGTGTTCGAGAACTTCGCCAGGAACACGCGGCTGCCGGTGAGCGCACCGCGCACCGCCATCGCTGCGACCTTGGCCTGCGAATTCGCGGAATAGCCGGATTTCGGCATGTCGCCCTGATTGGTGGCGTCGCCCAGAATGTGGATGTTTTCATCCAGACGCGACACCATGCTGTGCCCATCGACAGGCGCCCAGTTGCCCTCGGTCAGACCGGCAGCGTCGCAGATCAGACCCGCCTTCTGCGCCGGGATCACGTTGACCACGTCAGCCTTCACCACTTCGCCGTCGATGTTGACGGTCATGGCGGCTGGATCGACCGTCACGTTGCCGCCACCGAAATCCGGACCGATGCGTTCGACCATGCCGGTGTAATGCTTCTGCCAGCCTTCTTCGAACAGCGCCTGTTTCGAGAACTTTTCCTTCGGATCGGCAATGATGATCTTGGCCGTCGGATTGGTCTCTTTCAGGACATGCGCCACCATCGAGATCCGTTCATACGGTCCCGGCGGACAACGGTACGGATTGGGTGGTGCGACCATCACATAGGTGCCGCCTTCGGGCATCGCCATGATCTGTGCCTTGAGCAACTCGGTCTGGCTGCCAGCCTTGTAGGCGTGGGGCATCGCGTTCTGCGCCGAGAGGTCCCAACCGGGCACCGAGCCTTCGACGAAGTCGATACCGGGGCTGAGAATCAGCCGGTCATAGGGAACCGATCCACCACCGGCCAGAGACACGGTCTTGGCATCGCGGTCCACCCCTGTGGCCCAGTCATGCACCACGTTGATTCCGTATTCCGAGGCCAGTTTGCCGTAGGAATGCGCGATGCTGTTCAGATCCCGGAACCCGCCGATATAGAGGTTCGAAAAGAAGCAGGTGTAATAGGTGCGCGTCGGTTCGATCAGGGTCACGTCGATCTCGCCCGCGCTGTCCTTGGCGATGTAACGGGCGGCGGTCGCGCCCCCGGCACCGCCGCCGACAACCACCACCTTGGGTTTGCCGTGCGAGGCCGCATGCACCATGGGCGCGCTCAACGTCGATGCGGCCGCCATCCCGGTGCCGACAAAGACACGTCTGTTCAGTTTCATGTTTCTCCTCCCGTTCACAAAACAACCCTTACTCGGAGGCTTCTCGAGAGCCTTACTCGAGCTGGGCAAAATACGCCGCGAGCGCGGCGATCTCTTCGTCCGACAACCGGGATGCCATCATCTGCATCACCGGATGTGGTCTGATCTGTCTTTTGTAAGCGTGCATGGCGACCACGAAATCTTCGGTCGGCCACTGAATGATCGAGGGAATCCCCTGATCAGATCCGTCCTGCTGGTGGCAGGTCTTGCACTCGCTGGCGAGGTATTCGCCGTAGTCCGTGTCGCCCACGATGGCCAGCACCTCAGGAGACAGCTCGACCTCGCGCGCCTGCGCGGTGGGCGCGGCTTCGGGAATGTTCTGCGGGCTGGCCGAGAACTGGCGCAGGTAGGCCAGGATGTCCGACCGGTCCTGGGGGTCTTTCAGACCGGCGAAATTCATCCGCGTCCGCGACACCAGCGCCTTGGGGTTTTCGAGATAGGCGTTGAGGGTTTCAAGCTCCCAGGTCAGACCGTCTGATCCCATCATCGCCATATCGTCGGAATAGCGGAAGCCGTCATGCGCGCCGGCGCGCCGTCCGAAAATTCCGTTAAGATGCGGTCCGATCCGGTCCGTCGCGCCCTGCCCGATCTGGTGGCAGGACCGACATTGCGCAAAAACCTCTTCGCCGCGAGACGGATCACCGAATTCGAGGCCGGTTGCATCGGCCACAATGGTGTCTGGTTCAGGTGCTGCAACAGGCGGCTCCGGGGCAGCAGCCGCAGTCTTCGCGGCTTCCACCGCTTCCAGCGCGGTTGCAAGCGATGCCTCAAGTTCCGATATTTTTTCTTTTAATTCCGCGCCTTGCGCAATCTGATCGACCAAGGCGGCATTGCTGGATTCGAGCTGTGACAGGCGATCCGTCAGCGCGGCAAGCTCCTGCGACCGGTAATCGCGTGCGGTCCACCCGTATGCAGCGCCAAGCACAAGCGCAGCACCGCCAAGAACCGATACGAAGATACCCGCAGTGTTTGCCATGATCACTCGTCCCAGTGAGCCCGAACACGGGCAAGGCCTCAAATCATACTCGCACAAAAGCCGCGGCGGGGCAGTCCCCGCCGCGCTGGCAATTTTACTTGAAGGTCGACAGATACGCAGTCACGGCCGCGATATCTTCTTCGCTCTTCAGGCCCGCAAAGCTCATCTTGGTGCCCTTGGCGTACCCGCGCGGGTCCGCAAGGAAGGCTGCGAGCGTTTCCGGAGTCCATGTCCCGTCCATTTCAGACAGGGTCTTGGAATACTTGAACCCGTCAACCGCCGCGATGTCCGCGCCGACAACACCGTTCAGGACCGGACCGGAGCGGTTCTTCGCGCCGTCTCCAACCTGGTGACAGGCCTTGCACTTGCCAAAGACCTTTTCACCAGCGGCGACCAGTTCCGGGTCCGCGCCAGCGTCCGCTTCGGCAGCAACCTCGACAGGCGCAGCTTCGGCCGCTTCGGCAACAGGCTCTGCAGCTGCTTCCTGCACGACGGGTGCCGCTTCGGTTGCGGCTGCCGCGCCTTCTTCCTCGGGCGTCACATCCAGCACGGTTGCGCGCATGGTGATCTCCACGCTGTCCTTGCAGTTTTCCATGCAAGGCTCGCTGCGCCAGATCGAATATTCTGTCTCGGCGCGGTCATCGATGATGAAGCCATTGGCATTCGGCATCTCGACTTCGAGGAAGTTCTCGTTGCTCAGAACGAAATCGTCATCGACGAGGAAGTTCGAATACAGGATGTAAGCCACGATGGCATAGACATCGTCATTGCTGAGCGTCTGAGCGTTGCCATAGGGCATGGACCGGTGGACATAATCCCACGCAGTCGACAGATAGGGCCAGTAGCTGCCCACGGTCTTGACCGGGTCTTCATCTGCCAGCGTGCCTTCGCCGCCTGCCAGTTCGGGCCAGTTGTCCACACCTTCGGCAAACTCGCCGTGGCAGACCGCGCAGTTCTCCGAGAAAATCATCTCGCCGTCTGCAACGGAACCCGATCCGACCGGAAGACCGGTGCCATCCGGGCTGACATCCACATCCCATGCGGCGATTTCTTCGGGCAGAGCCGGGCGGCCAAGACCGAGTTTGCCTTCGCCTGCGCCGGTCGAGGCATTCGCCGCACCGACCAGAGCGCTGGACACGACAACCGGTTCGATGGTCGTCATGACGGCGGGGTTCTCAGGAAAATCGGCAATGTTGCGGTCGGCAAAGTTCACCGCCATCGTCAGCACAGCCAACGTGCCGAGGCCAGCGCCGCCGAATAGTTTAAGAGACTTCGACATTTTCGGCCTCCCCGTTTGGCATCACGTGCCAGGTCTGAATGCAGTTGTTGTGGTAGATGGAGTTCTCACCGCGCACTTCGCGCAGCTGTGCCTTGGTCGGCTGAACATATCCGGTTTCGTCAATGGCGCGGGATTGCAGCAGCATTTCTTCGCCGTTCCATTCGGTGTCGAGATAGAAGCGGGTCAGTGCCATTTTCTCGCCCGGCTTCGCCAGACGCGCGGTTTCCCATGTCTTGCCACCGTCCTTGGACACGTCCACGCGGGTGATCGCGCCGTGGCCGGACCATGCAAGGCCCGTGATAACCAGCGGTCCTGCGCCATGCGTGATGGGCGACTGCGGGCTGGGCGAGGTGATGACGGATTTCGCGTCCATCACCCATGTCCACTTGCGGCTGGTGCCGTCGGCCAGAGTGTCAGTGTATTTCGACGTTTCCTCGCGGCTTTCGACCGCGTTTGCCGTGACCTCAATGCGGCGGAGCCACTTGACCCACATGTTGCCTTCCCAGCCGGGAACGACAAGGCGGACAGGGTAGCCGTGCTCTTTGCGCAGCGCCTCACCGTTCGCCTTGAACGCGACCAGAACATCGTCCAAAGCCTTGTCCATCGGGATCGAGCGACCGTTTGAGGACGCATCCGCACCTTCGACATAGACCCACTTGTCGGCCAGATCGCCGGCGGCTTCGAGACCTGCTTCGTTCAGAAGGGTACGCAGGGACACGCCGGTATATTCCATGTTGTGGATCATACCGTGGGTGAACTGCGCGCCGTTCAGCTGAGCGCCTGCCCATTCCATGCCGGTGTTCGCGGCACATTCACAGAAATAGACGTGGTTCTCGCGCGGGAAGCGTTCCAGATCGGCATAGCTGAACACCAGCGGTGTATCGACCAGACCGTTGATCATCAGGCGGTAGTCTTCCTTGCGCAGTTCGATCGCGCCCGAATGGTGGCGTTCAAACGCACAGCCCTGCGGCGTGATCGTGCCGTCCAGCGCGTGAATCGGGGTAAAGTTGATCGAGCTTGTCGTATCAGCGGTCAGCCATTCCACGTTGCGGCGCACCACATCGCTTTCATACTGGATCGGCAGGCCGTATGGCGTGGCGTCCACGCCGTCGCCGAACACGGTGGCCCATTCCTGCACTTCGGTGATCAGCGGATCGGGACCATTTGCCCGCGCAGCGCCCGCAGCGGTCAGCCCCGCCGCAGCCGCAGCAGAGCCCCGCAGGAACGCGCGGCGGGAGGGTTTGAGCATATCAGACATATCTCACACTCCGGTTGAAGTTACGCGCCCACGACCGTGACGCTGTCATTGGGTTGAACGGTGACGGTGCCGAGCTTCTTGATATGTGCTTCGACCACGTCCCAGATTTGCGGACCTTCAGTGCCCTCATTGACGGACGCCCAGCCAGCGACGACATAATTCTTCGCTGGATCAATGGCTTCGCCTGTCTTGAGCAGGGTCATGTCGGTGATCCGTTCGCCCTGCGGCTTGGACACATCGATGCGGTAGCCCATGCCACCGATGCGCACCATGTCGCCACCCTGCTGGTAGTAGGGATCGGGGTTGAAGATGTTGTCGGCCACGTCTTCGAGGATCACCTTGATGAACTCGCCGGTCATCTCGGTCCGGTACGCCTTGCCATAGGTCATGGACGTGACGTTCCAGATGTCTTCGCGGGTGATGTCGTCGCCCGGAATGAGGCTCGGACCCCAACGCACGCCCGGCGACATGGCGATATCGGCCTCGCGTTCGCTCATCAGGGCGTCGCAGATCAGGTCGTCCCATGTGCCGTTGAAGTTGCCACGGCGGTACAGCAGGCTGTCGGTCTGCCCGATCACCTCTTCCAGCTCGGCCTTGAATGGCGCGCGCTGTTCGTCGATGAGCGCGGTCATTTCCGCATCGGGTTCGATCACATCCGAGAAAATCGGGATCAGCTTGTGACGGAAGCCCATCATGCGACCGTTCTGAATATCCAGATCGACACGGCTGACGAACTTGCCGTTGGAGCCGGAGGCCACGATGATCGTTTCGCCCACCAAAACCGGTTCCGGCAGCGCATCATGTGTGTGGCCCGACAGGATCACGTCGATCCCGGTGACCTTGCCCGCCATGCTCTTGTCCACGTCAAAGCCGTTGTGGCTGAGGCAGACGACACATTCGGCACCCTGGGCGCGTACTTCGTCGACCATGGCCTGCATGTTCTCGTCGCGGATACCGAAGGAGTATTCCGGGAACATCCAGCCGGGGTTCGCAATCGGCATGTACGGGAAGGCCTGACCGATGACTGCGATTTTGACGCCACCGCGTTCGAAGAACTGGTAGGGCGGGAACAGCTCGGCCGGTTCGTCCCATTCGGCGTCAAAGATGTTCTGTCCCAGCGCGGCAAAGGGAAGACCTTCGACAATCTCTGCCACACGATCCGATCCAAGGGTGAATTCCCAGTGGAAGGTCATCGCGTCAGGGCGCAGCTGGTTCATCACGTTGACCATGTCCTGCCCCTCGGTGTGGTAGCAAGTGTAGGACCCGTGCCATGTATCACCACCATCCAGCAGCAGAGCGTCGGGACGGTCGGCCCGGATCGCGTTGACCACTGTGGCCACGCGATCCAGTCCCCCTACGCGCCCGTAAGCCTTGGCCAGGGAGGAGAAGTCGCCAGAGCTGAGCGCGTAATGCGATGGGCTGCCGTCATCGATGCCGTAAAGCTTGCGGAAATCGGCCCCGGTCACGTGCGGTACCGCACCCCGGTTGTCGCCTACCCCGATGTTCACCGACGGTTCGCGGAAATAGATCGGCTTGAGCTGAGCGTGGATGTCCGTGACGTGGATCAGCGAGACATTACCAAAGGTGTCGAACTGCAAGAGCTGGTCTTGCGTCAGTGCCTGCTGTGCCGCCAGCCGGGACCAGTTGCCAAAGCCGGACGCGCCCACCAAAGCGGACGCGGCCATCGACACCTGAAGGAAATCGCGACGTGATATCATGGGAGGGCCTTCTTGGATTTCCGAACACACATTCGCATGTGTGAATAGGTTGGGTGGAAGAAAGCCCGCGCCATCAATGACGCGGGCCCTCAGGTTATTGACGGACCGACGGTCCTTCGACGCTCAGGCCGTTGCCGCGAGAGGCGACGTAGACTTCGAGCGCGACGAATTCAGGCGAACCGACGGCGAATGTCTCGGCACGGGTGTCGCGGATACAGCCGCGGAAGCGGTTGTGCACCTGAACGAGCCCAGCGTTCTTGAGACGGTAAGTCGGGAACCCGTTGATCTGGCCCTGAGACAGGTGGTCGGCACGGATGTAGTTGCCGTAGTTCTGCTCATGGCAGCTCGCACAGGACAGTTCGAGCTGGCCGTAACGGGTGTAGTAAATTTCCTTGCCTTTTTCGTAGTACTCGGCGGCGGGGCCGTCGATTGCCACGTTCACCGGCATACCGCGCGACTGAACCGTGATGAGCGCTTCCATCGCGGTCATTTCGGCTTTGTCGTACTTGTAAGGCTCTGCGCCCATCTGTTCGGTGCGGCAATTGTTGATCTGCATCGCCAGGGTGCGCATTTCACCGGCTTCGGCATTCCACTTCGGATACACCGCGCGAACGCCCTTCATGCTTTCGGGGCCTTCGTGGCAAGACGCGCAGGACTTCTCAGCAGTGCCTTCGACAGTGTTCCAGGCGTCCATTGCCTGATCCACGGCGATCATGCCGGGGTTGTCGAACGTGTCGAGCTGCATCGCCTGAGTGTCATCCTCGCGGAAGTGCCAACCCGAGATGATCGTGTCGATCCCGGTTTCTGCCATGTGCGCAGGCGCTGCTGTCTTGGAGATCATCTCCTGACCGTCGATGACAAGCGCATCATCATCCGCGCCACCGGCGAAAACCATCGGAGCCGAAATCGCCAGCGCGGCCAACGCTGTCAGTGACTTATATTTCATTCTGTTCCCTCCCAAAATTACCCCTGCCCCGTGATATCGGGACAGGGAGGAGCTTCTGCTCAGACCGTGATGGCTTTGTTGTCGTTGTAGACAGACCCGTCATCGTCATACCAGGTGAACGCGAATTCACCGGCTTCGGGCACTGTGGCCTCGAATTCGAAATACGGGTTGGTCGAAATCGCCGGTTCCATTTTCACGTCGATGACGCTCTGGCCGTTGAACTCGCAGGTGAAGCGATTGATGATCGAGCGCGGGATCGGGTTGCCGTCGCCGTCCTTACGCTGGCCCGATTCCATCGGGTGGCTGATCAGCGTCTTGATGGTGATCGCTTCACCAGCAGAGGCGGACTTGGGAACCTTGACGCGGGGTTTTACACCGGATGCCATGTTTTCTCTCCTGAAATCTGAATGTTGACCGTTAGCCGCCGCAGCCGCCGATGGTGACCTTCACGGTCTTCGCGCTGCGTGCAAAGCTGCCATCTGCCAGTTTGGCAATGGCGACCACGTCCTGCGTGCCGGCAAGACGCATGCGCGTGCTTGCGGATTGGGACGCGGCCAGCGGGCCAAAGTTGAACGTCGCGACGCCCGGTGTCGGGTTGCCTGCGGCCAGAACCATGATTGCGGATGCACCCGGAGCCGAGACCGAAATCGGAACCGTGTTGCCGTTCTCGGCAATCTCGGGCGCGGTCAGTTCCACACCTGCGCCGCCGATTGCGGCACCGCCGGTGAATTCTGCGATTGCATCGTCAACCGCTGCGTTGGCGCGGAACGGCAGGACGAAGGTCAGCGCCGCTGCCCCACCCAGTGCCAAGGTTTCGCGTCTCGTGAAATCCATGTCTTATCTCCTAATCCAGTGACAGCAGATCAGCTGCCCTTAAGCGTCAGCAGGAACGCCACCACATCTTCGATTTCCTGCGCCGTCAGAATGGGCGACAGGTCTTCTTCTTTTGCACCCTTGCCGGTGTAGCCATCACCGGGGCGGATGAATCCACTGGTCTTGTAGAAGGCGGGCATGACGCTGCCTTCAAAGGTCATCTTGGCGTTGGCCACGATGCCGCGCAGTTCTTCGGCGCTGCGATAATCCGCGATGCCATCGAGGCTCGGACCCACTTCGCCATGGAACGGCGCATCGTTCAGCGCAGTCACGGCGTGGCACGCAACGCAGTTGCCCTTGCCGCGGTTGGTCATGATCTTGGCACCATTGGCAGCGTCGCCGTCCGTGCCGGACAGCGATGCAGCGATCGCGCCGTATTCGTCGAATTGCACCTCACCCGGAGTGATCGGGTTGGCGATTGCTGCGGTCGCGCAAATCACGACTGCTGCGGAAATACCTGTTAGCTTCATTGTCCCTCCCTTACCGCCCGGGTGTAGGCCCAGGCTGACATATGGCTTTGTATACCGTAGGCCACTGACCTTGATTCATGCAACATCAAATTCACAAAAGTGAATAATTGAGTATGAATTTTTTTGTGTCAGTCCGTTTTGCCGTCGTTCCGTTCCTGGATTCTGCGGGCGTGATAGCGCTGAAAATCTTCATCGTTATCAAGAAGATACCGCTTCTCATTGACCCAGGTGAACATGTCGATCGTGGTGCCCTTGGCGAAAGCCCCCGGCATCACGGCAACCGATGCTTCGATCGCATTTTGCCCCTCGGGCACCTCTTCCGGAAGGAACACGATGTTCGGAGTGAACAGCACGCGCCACTTCCGCGCCATGTCCTTTTCGGACAGAGTTTCCCCATCGAAATCGGTGACTTCGATGTCTCCGTGCAGGTTCAGCTGCACCACAAAGTAGTTCTCTGCGATGTAGTCACTGATTCCCGGATCCGAGAACACCTCTTCGTGCATCTTCGAGCAGTAGATGCACCCGCGCTGTTCAAAGAACAGAACCAGACGCTTGCCTTCGGCATTTGCCTCGCCAAGGTCCTCGCGCAGGTCTTTGAACGTGTCGCGCATCCATGGCTGCTTGTGCAGGCCGTCATCGCCCAGCTCTGCCGCCGCCACCGGAAACGCCATCAGAAGCGCCAGTGCACCACCCAAAACGTGTCTCATCTTCCTTCCTCCTCCTGAAAGGTTGGCGATCATCCAAGCGATGACCAGTTCGGGAACCAGCGCAGCATCGCATCTGCAATCAGGTTCACAGTATCGGTTGCGATCAACAGCGCAAACAGGATCAGCATCGCGCCCATGACCTTTTCGGCATAGCCCAAGAATGCCCGGTTGCGGGCCGTCCATCGCAGAAACGGTCCGGAAAACAGCGCCGCGATCACAAAGGGCGCCGTCATCCCGACGCCATACACAAAGAGCAGCAGCCCGCCCTGCACGATATCGCCCATGCCACCGGCAATCATGAGAATTGACGCAAGTGCCGGACCGACGCAGGGTGTCCAGCCAAAGCCGAAGGCAAGGCCCATCACGTAGGCCCCTACAAGCGTGGTCGGTTCCGTTTTCGCCTCGACCCGCGCTTCGCGGTAGAGAATCGGGATACGTACGATCCCAAGGAAATGCAGCCCGAACGCCGTCAGAACCGCTGCCGCGACATAGCGAAGGGGTTCGCGATAATCGGCAAAGGCCTGTCCCACTGCCGTGGCCCCCATGCCCAGAAGCACGAAGATCGTTGTGACGCCCAGTGCGAAGAGACAGGCAGACAGAACGAGGTTCCAGGCAATACCCTTGGGGACGTCTTCCTCGCCCTTCAACTCGTTCATTGAAATCCCGGCCATATAGCACAGGTAGAACGGAACCATGGGCAAGATGCAGGGGGTAAAAAAGCTCAGTATCCCCGCAAGTGCCGCGCCCGCGAACGAAATGTCGAACATATGCGGAGATTCCTTGAATTATTCACATATTCAGATTAAGTGTTTTGTTGTGATGTCGTCAATTGGTGAATGATGCGAGTCCTGAACGCCCTGGCAATCGCCGCCGCTTTTCTTGTCAGCCCGTCCTGGGGTTCTGTCGGTGCGGCCGAGCCATATCTCGTGATGGTTGAACAGCACGGATGCGTCTATTGCGAACGCTGGGATGCCGAAATCGCACCTGCCTACCCAAAGACGGCCGAGGGCCGGTTTGCGCCACTTATTCGTGCAGATTTGCGTGAAGGCCCGCCAGAGGGTATGACATATGCGCGTCGCGTTGTTTTCACGCCGACTTTTGTTCTGATAAAAGACGGTACGGAACAGGCACGGATCGAAGGGTATCCGGGTGAAGACTTTTTTTGGCCGCTTCTGTCGAAGCTGCTTGAGGACCACACAGAGTTTTCGCCGACAGCAGAGATCGAAACGGTCCGGAATTAGAGGCACGGCATGGCACTTCCCCAGCTTAGTCCAGATCTGAACGAAGACGAACTTGACCGCATCGTGGACAAGGCGACCACCGCATCGAACTTTCTCAAAGCGATCAGCCATGAAGGTCGCCTGATGATCCTCTGTCATTTGGTTACCGGCGAGAAATCGGTGACCGAACTGGAAGAATTGCTTGCGGCTCGGCAGGCAGCCGTCTCGCAGCAACTGTCCCGGCTGCGCCTCGAAGGGCTGGTGATCCCACGCCGCGACGGCAAGACGATCTATTACCGTCTGGCGGACAACAGACCGCGCAAGATGCTGGAATGCGTCTACGATCTCTTCTGCAAAGACGACTGATCGCGCCCTACTCTCTCCTTGCTCTCACATCGCCCTGACCGCATACTTGCTGCGGGAGCCTGTCTTGGGAGGACAGCATCATGCTGGAGAGCGTTCCGGAGCACATTCTTGTTGCAATCGTCGGTTTGTTCGGCGGCCTGCTGCTGGGCCTTGCCGCCCGTCTGGGCCGGTTTTGCACATTGGGGGCAATCGAGGACTACCTTTATGGCGGATCCGACACACGAATCCGGATGTGGGGCATCGCCATCGGCACCGCTATTCTTGGCAGCTTCGGGCTGATGGCCACCGGCTTTGTCGAAGCCAGCAGCACCTATTACCTTTCAATCAGATGGCTGCCCTGGGCATCGGTCATTGGGGGATTGATGTTCGGCTACGGCATGGCGCTTGCCGGAAACTGTGGTTACGGCGCGGTCGCCCGGCTCGGCGGGGGC
Source organism: Marivita geojedonensis (assembly GCF_002115805.1). Taxonomy (GTDB): domain Bacteria; phylum Pseudomonadota; class Alphaproteobacteria; order Rhodobacterales; family Rhodobacteraceae; genus Marivita; species Marivita geojedonensis. The sequence continues at coordinate 21,179 of NZ_JFKC01000017.1, forward strand.
GACTTGCGCAGTTTCGTCATCGTTCTGGTCATGGGCGTCTCAACCTATGTGGTGCTAAGCGGACCGCTCGCACCGTTGCGCGATGCCCTTTTCCCGCAAAGTCCGGTTCTTCCCGGTGACATTCCACCCGGCATTGCGCATGCCACCCAGCACTGGACCGGCATCCCGGCAACAGCGGTCGGCTTGGCCCTTGGTTTGGCCATTCTCGTCGCTTCGATTGCCTCGCGGGCGTTCCGCGACAACCCGAAATCCGCGATTTGGGCCGTGGTTGTCGGCATCGCGATCATCAGCGGCTGGGCAGGAACGAGCTGGGTCGCCAATAACGGCTTCGAAGCCGTGCCCGTTGTCTCGCACAGCTTTGCGGCCCCGCTTGGGGAATCGATCCTGTGGTGGATGATCGGCTCTGCCCAACCGGTCAGCTTTGCCGTCGGATCAGTCGCCGGTGTCTGGGCCGGCGCCTTTATCGGCTCGCTCATCAAGGGCCATTTCCGCTGGGAAGCCTGCGAAGACCCGCGCGAACTGCGCCGTCAGATCTTTGGCGCGGCGCTCATGGGTGTGGGGGCGGTCATCGCTCTGGGATGCACCGTGGGTCAGGGGATCAGCGCGTTTTCGATGCTGGCCTTCAGCGCACCGGTCACATTCATCGCGATATTTGCCGGGGCGTCATTCGGATTGCGGCAGTTGATCGTCGGTTTCAACCCCGCCGAGTAGCAGAGGCTCCCAAGACCCGTTGCCAAAGAATCACGCTTGGCCGGAAAGTACCCACCCTGATTCGCTCAGGCGAAAATTCGCCTGCAATCGCGTTCGCGCTTGGATACGTTCAAGAAAAATAAAAATGATCGGGCAGGCGGTAACATGGGAACGGCGTACAAAGGCACGTTCGTCATCTCTTGGTCGCAGACAACCATCGACACACTCCAATCGGCTCCGGTCGATTTTCTGAGAGTGGGTGTCGCGTGGAGTTGGACAGGTGACGCGGTTCGGGTGGATGGCCCGAACGATCTGGTGCGACTGGACGAGGCAGAGGGCGAGGCAGACCGACGCAGACGCGCGGCCCGGATGGTTCGGAGGCTGGTTGGCGCGGCGATGGAGGACATCCCTGATCCTGCGGCGCTTGCCGTCGATCACCCGATCGCTGACAAGAGCTTTGTCGTCACCGATGGGGGCACAACCTATACCGTGACCCTGATCGAAACCGGCCCACAGAAACAACCGCTTCTGATGTTCCTCGATGGGGTTCCGCCGCGCGACCATGATCTCTGGGTGGTCCACGCCACGTTGGCGACGGTCGTCACCCAGACCGATGCCGAACATCAGGGAGCAGTGATCTGCTTTACGCCCGAAACGCGCATCCTGACCCCAGATGGGGTCAAACTCATTCACGAGCTGCGCGAAGGGGACTATGTCCAGACCAAGGACAACGGCGCCCAGCCGATCCAGTGGATGGGCCAGCGCCGGATGAGCGGCGCGCGTCTGTTCGCGATGCCCAAGCTGCGCCCGATCCGGATCCGTGCCGGCGTGTTCGGGTTGGACGAGCCGGACGAAGACCTGTTGGTCTCACCGGAACACCGGATGCTGATCAAGGGTCGGGTCGCCATGGATCTGTTCAACACGCCCGAGGTTCTGGTGGCTGCACGCGATCTCGTGGACCACGAACGCGTGTCGGTCGATCTCAATGTCCGCGAGATCACCTATGTTCACATGCTGCTCCCTCAGCACGAAATCCTGTTCGCCAACGGCGTTGAATCGGAAAGCTTCCACCCTGCCAACGCGGCTCTGTCGACGCTCGACCCGCAGGATCGCGACCGTCTGGGCCAGATGTTGCCCAACGTGGAATACAATCCGCAAAGCTACGGAAGTTACGCGCGGCGCAATCTGTCGGCGTCCGAGACAGCCATCCTGCTGCACGAAGCCGCCTGAACAAGGCTTTCGGGTCTACTCGAAAACCTCGTCGCGCTTGACGCCCCAATACGCGCCCTTGCGCGCCCAGCCCTTGTAGCCGCCGGCGGACAGTTCACACCAGTCCTGCTGGCACTGGCGCACCTCAGCCACGACCCCCAGCGACAGCTGTGCATTCACCTGAGTCGATGAATCGGGCCGCGCGTAGAGGTTCAGCATATCGACCTCGACGATCGCCGTCCGGACACCGGACAGAAGCGCATAATGCACCCACCCTCCGGCACCGTCGCGGTCCTGCACGCGCCGCCAGTGACCGTGTTCTGCAGTGATCTGCAACGGCATGTTGCGGCGCTTGTAGACCCAGTCGATCCGGTGAGAAAGCGACGGTCCCCGCCGAACATTCCCTTCGCTCGCCTTCATCGACACGAAACGCGGCAGGGGCAGATTCGTCACAGAGCCGCGCTCTGACGCGAAACCCGGTTGTGTGAAAATCGCCCCGGCAATCAAAACAACGGAGAACACTTTCCCAGACAACGCGCGGACGGAAAGCCAGCTCATGTGATGCGCCTCAATTTGCTCGGTTTTTTGGTTTTTGACGGCAGGTTCTTGTGCCTGCCGCGCCTTTGCGACACTCTGCCAAAACCTGACACGCCGGGAAAGTAGTGGGAGCGAACGCATGTCATCAAAACGTCTGAGTGTTGTCGTGACGCGACGCTTGCCGGACGCCGTCGAAACGCGCCTCAAGGAACTGTTCGACGTCCGTCTGAGGGACAGCGACACACCGATGACACAGGCCGAACTGACCGATGCGGTGAAGGAAGCCGATGTCCTGGTCCCGACACTCACAGACCGGATCGATGCCGGACTGATCGGCCAGGCCGGGGAGCGCCTGCGTCTGATCGCCAACTACGGCGCGGGCGTGGATCATATCGATGTAGACACCGCACGCAGCAGGGGCATCCTTGTGTCGAACACCCCCGGCGTGGTGACCGAAGACACCGCCGATATGGTCATGGCGCTGATGCTGAGTGTCACCCGCCGCATTCCCGAAGGTCTCAGCGTTATGCAGACCGGAGACTGGGACGGCTGGGCCCCGACCGCGTTCCTGGGTGGCCGCTTGGGTGGTCGCCGTCTGGGCATCCTTGGCATGGGCCGGATCGGCCAGGCTGTCGCGCGCCGCGCCAAGGCGTTTGGCATGCAGATCCACTACCACAATCGCCGCCGGCTGCGCTCCGAGATCGAGGATGCGCTAGAGGCGACCTATTGGGAAAGCCTCGACCAGATGGTCGCGCGCATGGACATCCTGTCCGTCAACTGCCCGCACACGCCATCGACCTTCCACCTGCTCAACGCCCGCCGGTTGAAACTTCTCAAACCCAGCGCGGTGATCGTGAACACCTCGCGCGGGGAAGTGATCGACGAAAACGCCCTGACCCGCATGCTGAAGGCGGGCGAGTTGGCCGGCGCAGGCCTCGACGTCTATGAACACGGCCATCGCGGTAACCCCGAACTGCGCAACATGCCGAATGTTGTCATGCTCCCCCATATGGGATCGGCCACGCAGGAAGGCCGACTTGAGATGGGTGAGAAAGTCATCATCAACGTCAAAACATTCGCTGACGGCCACCGCCCGCCCGATCAGGTCGTGCCCGCCATGCTGTGACAGGGGCCATTGGCCCTTGCCATCAGGTTAAAGTCAGGCGATGAACAAATCATGAACGCGCTTGAGTTTTCATTCCGCTCTGAAATCCTGCACGCCCTTCCCACGGGTGCGCTATTTTGGCCTGCGCAAAGGCTGCTTGTCGTGTCCGACCTGCATCTGGGCAAATCCGCCCGCGCCGCGCGGTTTGGCGGGGCGCAACTGCCTCCCTATGAGACCACCGAAACCCTGACGCGCCTCGCCACAGATCTCGACGCGACCAAGGCCCGGCGCGTGATCTGCCTTGGCGACAGCTTCGATGCGCCGACCCTGCAAACGGCCCTGCCCGAAGCCGATCTGCTCACGCTGACCACCCTGCAAGCCGGTCTCGATTGGACCTGGATCGAAGGCAATCACGATCCCGGCCCCGTGCAACTCGGCGGCACGCATCGGTACAGCCTGTCCATCGGCGCTCTGCACTTCCGCCATATCGCGGAGACGACACCGACGCCCGGCGAGGTCACCGGCCATTATCACCCCAAGGCAACGCTGTCCCTGCGCGGTCGTGCGCTGACACGTCCCTGTTTCCTGTTCGACGACACCCGCCTGATCCTGCCCGCTTACGGGGCCTTCACCGGCGGGTTGCACTGTAATGACCCTGCCCTCACCCGCCTGATGAGCCCCGGCGCACAGGCCATTCTGACCGGGACAAAGCCCTGCAAAATCCCGATGCCGGGCCTCGCCCCCTTGTCTTGACCCGCGCGGCATGCTCACTGTTTGGCATGACCACGAACCCCCGCATTCAAGCCAGCTTCGACAGCCAGTCCATGATGGCCACCTTGGGCGCCAAACTTGTCGAAACCGGCAACGGCACCGCAACCATCGCCGCGCCGATCCTGCCCGGATCGCGCCAGCAGCAGGGCTTCGGCCATGCCGGGCTGACCTTCTCCATCGGTGACAGCGCTGCAGGTTATGCCGCCCTGACGCTGATTCCCGACGACCAGGAAGTCGTGACCGCCGAGATCAAGATCAACCTGCTGGCCCCGGCCACAGGCGACCGTCTGATCGCACGTGGTCGCGTGATCAAACCGGGTCGTCGTCTGATCGTCGTCGCCTCTGACGTCTATGCCGAAACCGATGGCAAAGAACGCCATATCGCCAGCCTGATGGGCACCATGATGCCTGTCGATCTCTGAAGGAACCGCAACATGCCGACATTCAATCAGCCTTTGGGCGGCAACGACTCGCCCCGGTTTTCCGGCCCCAACACGATGATGCGCCTTCCCGCGCAGCCCACCGCCGAAGGGCTCGACGCCTGTTTCGTCGGCATCCCGATGGATCACGGCGCCTCAAACCGCCCCGGCACCCGGCTTGGCCCGCGCCAGATCCGGGAAGAAAGTCGTATGATGCGTCCCTACAACATGGCCACCGGCGCGGCGCCGTTCGAATGTATGCAGGTCGCCGATATTGGCGATGTGCCGATCAACACCTTCGATCTGAAGAAAACCATCGGCATCATCACTGACCATTACCGTGAGATCCTGAAGCACGGCACGATCCCCCTGACCCTCGGCGGCGACCATACGCTGACATGGCCGATCCTGCGCGCGATCAAGGAAAAACACGGGCCTGTCGCGTTGATCCATGTCGACGCCCATGCCGACACCAGCGACGAAATGTTCGGCGAGAAAGAAGCCCACGGCACCCCGTTCCGCCGCGCGTGGGAAGAAGGCTGCCTGCAGAACGACAAGGTCTGGCAGATCGGCCTGCGCGGATCAGGCTACTCCCCCGAGGATTGGGACTGGGCCAGAGACAAAGGTTGGACCGTGATCCCGGCGGAACAGTGCTGGTACAAGTCCCTCGCCCCGCTAATGACCGAGATCCGCGCCAAGATCGGGGATGCGCCGGTCTATCTGAGCTACGACATCGACAGCCTCGACCCGGCCTTCGCCCCCGGCACCGGCACGGTTGAAATGGGCGGTCTCAGCACATGGCAGGCGTTGGAAATCGTGCGCGGCTGCGCGGGGCTGAACCTTGTGGGGGCCGACCTCGTTGAAGTCTCCCCACCGTTCGACACCACCGGCACCACAGCGCTGATCGCATCGAACCTGCTGTTCGAAATGCTCTGCGCGCTGCCCAAGGCGCAGAAAAAGTAAGGCCGGGCAACCGCTCGGCCTATCGTTACGCTGTCAAACCTTCCGGCTCGGCCAAGCCATGCGCCCGGCAACAGGCGGTCAGGGTGTTGGCAAGCAGGCAGGCGATGGTCATCGGCCCCACACCACCCGGCACGGGCGTGATCGCCCCTGCCACCTCGGACACCTCTGCAAAATCCACATCGCCCAAAAGCTTGGTCTTCCCCGGTTTCTCGGGATGCGGGATCCGGGTGATACCCACGTCGATCACGGTTGCGCCCGGCTTGACCCAGTCGGCCTTGACCATCTCGGCCCGGCCCACTGCCGCAACAAGAATGTCCGCACGCCTGCAGACGCCCGCCAATTCCTTGGTCCGCGAATGCGCAATCGTAACCGTGCAGTTCTCCTGCAAAAGCAATTGCGCCATCGGCTTGCCGAACAGGTTTGACCGACCAATGACAACCGCCTCCATGCCCGACATCGCGCCAACCTGATCGCGCAGCAGCATCAGGCAGCCCAGCGGCGTGCAGGACACCAGACCCTTTTCCCCGCTCGCCAACAGCCCCGCATTGACGACGCTCAACCCGTCCACATCCTTGGACGGATCAATCCGTGCGACGACCGAGCGTTCGTTCAGATGATCCGGAACCGGGAACTGGCACAGGATGCCATGCACATTCGGATCGGCATTCAACTGGTCGATCAGCGCAAAGAGATCCGCCTCAGACACATCCGCAGGCAGCTTGTGCTCGAACGACGCCATGCCGACCTCAACGGTCTGCCTGTGCTTGGCCGCGACATAGACCTCGCTCGCCGGATCTTCGCCCACCAGCACCACCGCAAGCCCGGGCGTGATGCCGTGATCGGCCTTGAGCCGTGCCACGTGGTCCGCGATCTGCCCGCGCAAATTTGCTGCAAAGGCTTTTCCGTCGATGATCTGAGCGGTCATGATCCGTCCTTCTTCTTTTCTCAAATACGCAAATGCACCCGATCACATCCCCGAGCAAGGGTCTGTCAGGTGCATATTGCGGGATGGCGGGTGGGGCGATGGGCGATAGCCCGAGCGCCCACCTGCCATCAGTTCAAAACAGCCCTTCAATCTGGCCCGCGTCGTTCAGGCGGATGTTTTCCGCTGACGGCACACGCGGCAAGCCCGGCATCGTCATGATCTCGCCGCAGACCACCACGATGAACCCGGCCCCTGCCGACAGGCGCACTTCGCGCACCGGCACCGAATGGCCCGTCGGCGCACCGCGGCGGTTCGGATCGGTGGTGAAGGAATACTGCGTTTTCGCCATGCAGACCGGCAGGTTGCCATAGCCCTGCTCTTCCCAAAGCTTGAGCTGATCGCGGATCTTCTGATCCATCAGCGCCTCATCCGCACGGTAGATGCGCTTCGCGATGGTCTGGATTTTCTCGGACAGAGACATCTCGTCCGGGTAGATCGGTGCGAAATTCGCCTGACCCGCATCAGCCACTTCGGCCACCTTGCGCGCCAGATCGGCGGAGCCTTTCGACCCCAGTTCCCAGTGACGCGACAGGACCGCTTCGGCGCCGTGTTCCTTCACATAGGTCTTGATCGCCTCGATCTCGGCATCGGTATCGGTGACGAAGTGGTTGATCGCCACGACAACCGGCACGCCGAACGACTTGAGGTTCTCGATGTGGCGGCCAAGGTTCGGGCAGCCCTTCTTGACCGCATCGACATTCTCGGCACCCAGATCGGCCTTGGCCACACCGCCATTCATCTTCATCGCACGCACGGTGGCGACGCAGACCACGACCGAGGGCGCGATCCCGGCCTTGCGGCACTTGATGTTCATGAACTTCTCGGCACCCAGATCGGCCCCAAACCCAGCTTCGGTCACAACGTAATCTGCCAGCTTGAGCGCGGTAGTCGTTGCGATCACCGAGTTGCAGCCATGCGCGATGTTCGCGAACGGTCCGCCATGCACAAAGGCCGGGTTGTTCTCGAGCGTCTGCACGAGGTTCGGCTGCATCGCGTCCTTGAGCAGAACGGTCATCGCGCCCTCAGCTTTGATGTCGCGGCAATAGACCGGGCTGCGGTCGCGGCGGTAAGCCACGATCATGTCGCCCAGGCGCTTTTCCAGATCCTTGAGATCTTTCGCGAGGCAGAGGATCGCCATGACTTCGGAGGCCACGGTGATGTCAAAACCCGCTTCGCGCGGGAAACCGTTGGCGACGCCGCCGAGCGAACAGGTGATCTGTCGCAGCGCGCGGTCGTTCATGTCGACAACGCGCCGCCAGACGACGCGACGGATGTCGATCTCCTGCTCGTTGCCCCAGTAGATGTGGTTGTCGATCATGGCAGACAGGAGGCTGTGCGCGCTGGTGATGGCGTGAAAATCGCCGGTGAAATGGAGGTTCATGTCCTCCATCGGCACCACCTGCGCATAGCCACCGCCAGCCGCGCCGCCCTTCATACCGAAGTTCGGTCCAAGCGAGGCTTCGCGGATGCAGATCATCGCCTTCTTGCCGATATGGTTCAGGCCATCGCCCAGACCCACGGTCGTGGTGGTCTTGCCCTCGCCCGCCGGGGTCGGGTTGATCGCGGTCACGAGGATCAGCTTGCCGTTCGGGCGATCCTGCACCGAGTTGATGAAGGACTGGCTGACCTTGGCCTTGTCATGGCCATAGGGCAGCAGGTCGTCCGACCCGATTCCGATTTTCTCACCGATCTCCATGATGGGGCGCTTCTGCGCCTCGCGGGCGATCTCGATATCCGACTTATACGACATGAAAAGGCTCCCCTGTTCGGAACGTCATTTGCCCCACGCATACAGTTGCACACCAGAGCGGTGGCGCGGTGAAACCGACACTTCCAAGCAAAACTGCGGCGGGATCGACTTCGGATCGTCGCCAATCGGAAACCTTTCCCGGATTCGCCTAACCGCGCGCCTCGTCGAGGTGCGGCCAGACTGGCTGATCCGGCACATGAAGACGAAGCGTGTCCCCTACGCCAAGACGCCCCGGGCGCTCCACCCAGGCTGTGACACCCCGTCGGTTCTTCGCCGCCGTCTTGAACGCTTTGCCTTTGCCGGGAAGCACGTTCTCGATCTCGCGCGCCGGCAGATGGCATGGGCGATTTTCCATGTCGATGACCAGCGTCACGCCGTCCGGTCCCTGCAGGCGTGACGATGGCGGAACCAGCGTAAAGTCGGGGATACCCTCGATCACCAATGTCGCGCCCAGCCAGACCGGGTTGATCCCATCCAGACCCATCGCATCGGCAATCCGGGCAAGTTCTTCCGCAGAAACGATGGACAACTGACGCACGTTGGCAATCTCGGTCCCGCGCGGGTATTGCGACACAAGGCGGCTGCAGGACGGACGGGTGCGTCCGGAATGGCGTTCCCCAACCGGTCCGTCAAAGCTCAGTTCAAGCTCGTCCGCCGGGGACGACACGATCGACTCACCCTCTACAGGGACCCGCCCGATCCAGCGGATTGTTGCGGAAAACTCGGTAGGTTTAAGCGCGGGCATATGCGTTTCCTTCGTGATCTCGCACGCACAAAACCCTGTGCATCGGGCCAGGGCAACCCGAAACCGGACAGATTGCAACGTCCATTTTTGCCCACGCGGGCGCCCCAGACTCGTCTCATTCCTGCGCTACACCGACAGCGACGCATTAGGAGAGACCCTATGGAACTCCACACTTTTCCACGCCAGCGGCCGGAGGCCGGACACCGTCCGGGCCTGTCGGTGACCTTGCGATTCGATGCCGTGCATTTTCGCGAAGACTGCGCCGAACTCGCCCGACATGAGGACGGAACACCCTGCCCTATCGACGCGACCCGCGCGGATTTTCCGGGCATGTCCGATGGTGACTGGATGTGTGTCCAACATGACCTGGATGTACGCAGTTGCCTGATGGCACATAAAGCTGACAGTTTCTGGGATCTGCCTGCGGCACACCAGGAGCGGTTGGATCTGATGGCTTCCGCATTTCTGTGTGAAGATGATGAGCTTTCCACGCTGCTGAGCCATGTCGCTGACGCGGATCTCGTTGCACGGGTCAAAGACCTGAACCGCAAATGGACCGCTGCGGCCACCGTCCCCGGATCAGCATCCTAGAGCATGCTGCGCACACGCGGCTGAACTCCAATACCACCTCACCCGCGATCGATCCGCGGAGGTAGGTCACATCGGTACGGCCTCGCTCCCTGACCAACCCAAAGAAAAACGGCGCGAACCATGTCCGCGCCGTTATTCATTATTTATTGACCGGATCAGGCGGTCGGTTCCGGCTCGAACCCGCCATCCTCGGAGCGCGGTTTGGATTTCGCCTTCGTTTTCGGGATCGCCGTGATGCTCGGTTTGTCCGACACCTCGCCCGAGGCGTCATCATCGCCGGAATGCGGCGGCTCGCCCCGGATCACACGCTTGATCTCGTCGCCGGTCAGGGTTTCGTATTCAAGCAGGCCCTGCGCCAGACGTTCCCATTCCTCGTTCTTGTCAGTGAGGATTTTGTAGGCACGCTCGTAGGCTTCCTGAATGAAACGCTTCACCTCTTCTTCGATCAGTTCTTTGGTGTGCGCCGAAACCGAGAAACCAGCGGTATTGCCGCTGTAGCCTTCGGCGGCTTCACGGTAATCGATATTGCCGACCTTGTCCGACATGCCCCACTGCAGCACCATCGCACGCGCCAGCGCAGACGCCTGCTGGATGTCGCCGGCCGGGCCATTCGAGACATTCTCGGGTCCGTACTTGATGATCTCGGCCGCCTTGCCCGCCATGGTCATGGCCAGCTTTTCCTCGCATTCGGACTTGTGCCAGTTCAGACGGTCTATCTCGGGCAGAGAGACCACCATCCCCAGCGCGCCGCCACGCGGAATGATCGTGGCTTTGTAGACCGGATCACATTGCGGCAGTTCGAGCCCGACAATGGCGTGACCGGCTTCGTGATAGGCGGTCTTTTCCTTCTGCTCGGTCGTGAGAACCATGGAGCGGCGCTCCGCCCCCATCATCACCTTGTCCTTCGCGTTCTCGAAGTCTTCCATCGTGACAAAGCGACGTCCAACTCGCGCCGCCATCAACGCGGCTTCGTTCACGAGGTTCGCCAGATCTGCCCCCGAGAAACCCGGCGTTCCGCGCGCGATGATGCGCAGGTCCACGTCCGGACCAAGCGGTGTCTTGCGGGCATGGACGCCCAGGATTTTCTCGCGGCCCTTGATGTCGGGGTTCGGCACCGTCACCTGACGGTCAAAGCGGCCCGGGCGCAGAAGCGCGGGGTCAAGCACATCCCGACGGTTTGTGGCCGCCACGATGATCACACCCTCGTTGGCTTCAAAACCGTCCATCTCGACCAGAAGCTGGTTCAGCGTCTGTTCGCGTTCATCGTTGCCACCGCCATATCCGGCCCCACGGGCGCGACCCACGGCGTCGATTTCGTCGATGAACACGATGCACGGCGCGTTCTTCTTGGCCTGTTCGAACATGTCCCGGACACGGCTTGCACCGACGCCGACGAACATTTCCACGAAATCCGAACCCGAGATGGTGAAGAAGGGCACGCCTGCCTCGCCGGCAATGGCCCGCGCCAGAAGCGTCTTACCGGTACCCGGAGGACCGACAAGAAGCGCGCCTTTCGGAATCTTGCCGCCCAGCCGCGAGAACCGCTGCGGATTGCGCAGGAATTCGACAATCTCTTCAAGCTCTTCCTTGGCTTCGTCGATGCCCGCGACGTCGTCGAAAGTCACGCGGCCATGCTTTTCCGTCAAAAGCTTTGCCTTTGACTTGCCAAACCCCATGGCACCACCGCGACCACCGCCCTGCATCCGGTTCATGAAGTAGATCCAGACGCCGATCAGCAGAAGGAAGGGCAGCAGGCTCAGCAGGAAGGACTGGAAGCCCGATTGCTGCTGCTGCTCTGCCCGGATCGGAACGTCATTTGCGATCAGCAGATCGGTGACTGTGGCGTCTTCCGGTTTGATCGCGACATAGTCCTGACCGTCAGTGCTGCGGAACCTGACCTGTTCGCCGTCCAGTGTAACGGAACTGACCGTGTCGTTCTCAACCGATGCGACGAAATCGGAATAGCTGATTTCGCGGCTCTGCAGGGTGTTTCCACCGCCCGAGAAGATGTTGAAAAGCGCAAGGATCAGAAGGAACAGAACGACCCAAAAGGCGATATTTCGTGCGTTGCCCAAGGAAAATTCTCCTGAATCTGACAGGGGCGGAAAGGCCCGCGTCTCTTGGCCTATAACATAGACATGCGCGGCCCGTGTTCAATGCGAAAGACAAAATGCCTCAAAACCGGTGTCGGGCCGGCCCAGCACGTATCGCTGCAACCCGAAATCCGGGCCAAATCCAAGCGCGGGACAGGCCAGAAGACTGTCCCCCGACCATACGGACGGCAGCGCGCGGGCAGCCCGGTACGGAACGCTGAACGCCGAGCGATCGGCAAAGCTCTGCCATCCGTCGTCACCGAGCGCGCGCATTTCGCTGCCCGTCGGCCACTCTGTGTCACGCTCTGTTATGGCCCATTGCCCATCCCAGAGCGCATCCAGCGCTGCCACGCTGTCTTTCACCGCAGCATATTCGCGGAATACCCGCAGATGCGCCGTGTCCACGACGATCTCAGCGCCATGCAGCGTGCCGCCACGCCCTGAGAGCACCTGCTCCAACAGCGCCTCGCTCGCTGCTGCGCGCGGCTTGTAGGGCGCGGATGAGACATAGCAGAGCGCCGCCGAAAGCATCCGCAACTGCGTTTCCGCCTCAAGCGCCGCAAAACCGTCCCGGTCGATCCGCACCTGTCCCAAGGGTGCATCCCGCCCAACCCGCGCAACGGCTTCCGCAAGCCGGGCCTGCAACCCGTCACGCGCGCGCGCCATACGCCGTGCCGTGTCAGCAAGACCCGAAGTCGTGATGCCTTCTTCGCGCAGAAGATTTAACAAATGGCGAACGCGAACCCGGTGATATCCGCGATCCTCGTTTGTCGGATCGTCGACCCAGCGCCCTTGCAGCACCCGGATATAGTGCCGCAATTCCTCGCGCCGCATGTCGAGACATGGGCGCACAACGTCAAACCCCGGAATAGCCGCGCCGCGCGGAGGGCACCGGCCCGACACCTGCTCTTCGGTCAGGTCCGGAATACGCGGCGCATGTGGAACCACCGGTCGCCGGGGGCGCATTCCCGACAGACCATCGACACCCGAACCACGCGCCAGGCGCATCAGCACGGTTTCCGCCTGATCGTCCTGGGTATGCGCAAACAGAACGTGTCTCAGAGATCCGCGCCACCGGTCGACAAGCGACAGACGCGCCTGCCGCGCTGCGTCCTGCACGTTGCCGGTGCCATCCCAGCGCCAGCGCAGTATCGCGTGGGGCCAACCCAGCGCCGCACATTCCTCGGCCACCATACTGGCCTCGGCGGCACTCTCGGACCGCAATCCGTGATCCACCGTCACCACCCAAAGGCGCACACCATAGTCCCGGGTCCAATTGTGGGCGAGGCACAGCATCGCCATGCTGTCACCGCCCCCCGAGACGGCAAGACCGATGTCAGACGGAAATTCCGGGCCAAGCAACTGGCCCATCGCGTCGGCGAACCGCTGCCCGAGCGGTGCCTCGGTCACTGGCAGTTGAAGCGGGCTTTGGCGGCGTCGGCCTGAGCAATGGCATCGCCACTGCCCGGATAGCGCCCCGCAACCTCACTCAGGGTCACGCAGGCTTCGGCCACATTGCCGAGATCCCCCAGCGCCGCCCCCAGACGCCAAAGCGCCTCTGGCCCGGCGGAATCGTCAGGATACCCTGCGTATGCCTCAAGATATCGCCGCGCCGCTTCCCGCGTGTCGCCCAGCCCTTCGAGCGCCCGGCCCTCGGCCACCAGCGCCTGGGCTTCTAGCGGTCCGCCCGGGTAGGTCTGGCGGAAGGCCGCAAACTGGTCTGCGGCGGATTGAAAGTCACCCTGGGCGAGCGCCTCCCCGGCTCGCCGAAAGTCTGTTTCCTCACCCACCGCCAGTTCCGTGCCCCCGGTCGCAGGCGCCGGTTGCGGCGTTGCCGGAGCGGGCGCGGACGCCGCGCCACCCAAGGTCGGGCTTTTGCCCAAGGCGCCGATATCGCAGCCTGCTTCGAGTTCGCACAGCCGGAATTCCAGATCGCCCAGCCGCCGCGCGCCATCCTCGGCGACCTGGCTCACCCGGAAATCGAGTTCTTCTGTCTTGGCCGTCAGCCTTTGCAATTCTGCCTCGATCGCATTGATCCGGTCCAATGCGCCCGGTGGCAACGCGACGGTGCTGGCCCCTGTCGTGCTCAACTCGCGTTTGAGTTTCTGCAATTCGACAAACAGCACAGACATGTCCTGCCGGATATCGGCAAGAGTCTGCTCTGTCTGGGCCGTCACCGGCGCTGCGGACAGCGCCAGCACAAGTGCAAGGGACATCAGGCGCATTCAGGTCTCCGTCAGCTGCTCAGCCCGGCGGAGATGATCGTCACCGCCCGGCGGTTCTTGGCATAGCACGCCTCTTCCGAGCAGATTTCAATCGGACGCTCCTTGCCATAACTGACAAAGCGCAGTCGGCTCGCCGGGATGCCCTGTGCGATGAGGTATTCCATCACGGCATTGGCCCGGCGTGCGCCCAGCGCGAGGTTGTAGGCACGGGTGCCCTGTTCGTCGGCGTGGCCCTCGATCACGGCGTTGTAGTCGGCATTGGTCAGCAACCACTGAACCTGACCGTCCAGAGTGGCCCGTGCTTCCGGGCTCAGCGAAGACTGGTCCACGGCAAACAGCACCCGGTCTCCGACCGTCTGCTGGAAATACGCGGGTGAGCTTGGGTCGCTCGCGCTGCCGGGCACAATACCGCCTGCGCTGCCTGTGGCTGCGTTGAGATCGACCGCTCCGTTGTCGAACCGGTTTGCATTGGTGCATGCCGATACGGCCAGAACGGCCATCAGCATCGTGAGTTTCGCGGGTAGTCGCATAGGATGTCCTGCTCTTTTATGATTGGTCCGAAAGTACCACAGCCATGTGGCTGCGCCTAGTCATCTGCCGAGCGCCGGATTTTCGTCAGAAAACCCGGAACGCCCCGCAGTCATTTCTTGTGAACGCACAAAGATCACTGAAGCGCCCCCCAGCTTGGGTCCGAAGCCCCTTCCGGCGTGCGAACACGCTTCAGATTCCGGCCCGAGATATCCACGGTATAAAGCGAGGACGACCCCTGCGCCCCCTGCGTTTCACGGGCGAACATGATCACGCGCCCGTTCGGTGCCCAGGTCGGTCCTTCGTCAAGGAAGGAGGCCGTCAGCAGACGCTCTTCGGATCCGTCGGTCCGCATCACCCCAATATGGAACCGACCCGCGTTCTGCTTGGTGAAGGCGATCATGTCGCCCCGGGGCGACCAGACAGGGGTTGAATACCGCCCCTGACCAAAGCTGATCCGCCGTGCTTCACCGCCGCTGGCGGACATCACATAGAGTTGCTGCGTGCCCGACCGGTCGCTTTCGAATACGATCTGGCTGCCATCCGGCGAATAGCTCGGCGCGGTTTCGATCGACGGCGCGCTGGTCAGCTGGCGCACGCCGCCGCTGCCAATGTCCATTGCCCAGATGTCGGTGTTCGACCCTTGGGTCAGCGAATAGACCACGGTTTGCCCGTTCGGCGCAAAGCGCGGCGCGAAACTCATCACACCGTCCTGTCCCTGCAGAATCCGGCTCTGCACGGTGCCGACTTCAAGCACATGCACGCGCGGCATACCTGTTTCATAACTGGTATACAGCACCCTCTGACCGTCATCGGAAAACCGCGGTGCGAGCACAAGCGCGTTGCTGCCCGTCAGGAACTGCACATTGGCCCCGTCATAATCCATGACGGCGAGGCGCTTGACCCGCTGATCCTTCGGTCCGCTTTCCGAAACAAAGACCACCCGGCTGTCGAAATACCCGCTTTCACCGGTGATCCGGCTGTAGACTTGGTCCGCCACCTTGTGCGCCATCCGCCGCCAGCCGTCAGGCGTTCCTGCAAACTGCATACCCTGCCCCAGCTCGGTGCCGGCGAACACGTCCCAGACCCGGAATTTGACGATCACGCGATTGCCGTCGGAACTTACGGCTCCGGTCACAAGCGCCTGCGCGTTGATCGCCTTCCAGTCCGCAAACTGAACCGGGCTGCCAAAACTGGTGATCTGGCTGATATGTGCCTCACGGGGCACCTCGCGGAACAGACCGGTTCCCGTCAGATCCTCGGCAACGACCCGCGCGATCTGCTGGGCCAGTTGCTGCGCACCTGCGCTTTCGGCGACGAAATCCGGCACCGCATAGGGCAGCGGTTCGACCACGCCCTCGGTGATCTCGATCCTGAGAGGCCCGCTTTGCGCCATGGCCACCATCGGCGCGCTGACCGCCATTCCCAAAACCGTCAACAGCATAGCGACGACCTGTTTCATCGGATCCTCATACTCTCGGGGTTGAATGTCATCTCGACAGTCTTCCACTGATCAAATTTCTCTGGCGGCAGGTTATACCCGTCGCCCTGACAGCGCAAAATCGCGCGGCGCGCAGCCTGAAACGCAGTTTCCACGGCAGAACCGCTGCCGCCCTCTGCCGCCAGCATCCTCAGGCTTGAACTCACGACACGCCCGGATCGATCCATGTCGAACCCAACTGTGACCGTCACGTTGGCCGCCTGTGAGCCCACATCGACCACCCAGCAATCCTGAACGGCAATGCGAAACCCGTCGGTTTCACCCTGTGTCAACGGGGGTCCGCTCGGGCCGTCCGTGGCTCCGCCGGACAGAGCTTCTTCCAGCGCGCCTGCAATCGCCGAGGCTGTCGCATCGGCTGCGGCTGTGTCTTCCTGTGCCGGGGGACTGGCCTCCGGCGCAGACGCCGGTTCCGACGGCGCTTCTGCCGTCTCCGTCTGCGGGGGTGTTGGCGCGGGTCGGTTCGGTCTCACCTGCGGACGTACAGATGCCGAGGGCGCACGCGCCGGTTCTTCCGCTTCCGTCACGATCTCGGTGGTCGCGGCCTCGGGCGCCGTGGCCTGCTGCTCTTCCGCGTCCGTCACATCCGGCGTCTCGGACCGTTCGACCGTTTCCTGCACCTCAGGCGCAACCTCTGCATCCGGTGCGGGCTCGGGCACGGCCTCGGGTGCCACACGCGGGGCGGGGCGCGGGATCGGTCGCAGGGCCACTTCGGGGGCCTCGACCTCGGGTACCGGTTCAGGGGCCGGGGGCTGCGGCAGCGTCTCGACCACTTCGGGTTCGGGTTGCGGCAACACTGGCTGCGGCGCCGGATCGGGGTCCGACACCTCGGGTTCAGCCGGTTCCGGCGGCGGTGTTGGCTGCGCGTCCTGGACCGGTGGTTCAGGCGGTTGTTCTTCGATCTGGGGCTGAGGCAGCGCCGCCGGCTCGGCACCCAGTTGCGGAGCCGCCTGCGGCTGCATCATCGCGGCGAACTGCGCCTCGGAGATGACCGAAACCTCAGCCACCTGAACCTCGGGCGGATCGCTGCGGAACATGCCGCCAAACAGCGCCCAGAGGATCAGAATCCCATGGGCACCACCAGAGATATAATGGCCCGTATGCACCGCCCGCCTCAGCCATCCGACCCGTCAAGCACGGGACCCCCGGTATCGGTCACCAACCCGATGGAACTGAACCCACCCGCGTTCAGCGCGCCCATGATCTGCGCGACGATCTCATAGGTCACCGCCCCATCGGCCCGCAGGAATACCCGGTCGTCCGAGCGTTCAGCGGCGATTGCCCGCAACCGCGACACGAGATCTTCGCGCGCCACTTCTGTGTTCTGGATCGACACCGTGCCGTCTGCTGAAATCGTAATGGTCAGCGGCTCTTCAGTTTCCGAAGGCAAGGTCGAAGCTGCGGTTTTGGGCAATTCGACCGGAACGCCGACCGTCAGCAGAGGGGCCGCCACCATGAAGATGATCAAGAGGACCATCATCACGTCGACAAAGGGCGTGACGTTGATTTCCGACATGGGCACAGCGCGGCCCTTGCGCCGCCTGCGCCCGCCGCCACCACCGGATTTGACCACGCCTCCGCCCATGGCTCAGCTGTCCAACTGACGGCTGAGGATCGTGGAGAACTCGTCGGCAAAGGATTCGTAGCCCGCCAGGATACGGTCACTGTCCGCCGACAGCTTGTTGTAGAAAACAACCGCCGGAATCGCCGCCAGAAGGCCCAGACCGGTGGCCAGCAGCGCTTCGGCGATACCGGGGGCAACGACCACCAGCGACGTATTCTGCTGCTGCGCGATTTCGACAAAGGCGTGCATGATGCCCCAAACGGTGCCGAACAGACCCACAAACGGCGCCACCGACCCGACGGTTGCAAGAACCGCGAGGTTCTTCTGCAGATCCTCGGCTTCTTTCTGAATCGCCACATCCATCGACCGGTCGATCCGGGCATGCGCCCCGGCAATCAGCCCGCCATCGTCCCTGTGAGACCGTCGCCATTCGGTCATGCCGGCCGCAAAGACGCGCTTTGCCCGTCCCTGCGGCTCGGGTCCGATCTCGTCGAACAGCTCGTCCAACGGCTCGCCCGACCAGAACGCCCGGTCGAACTCCGCCGCCTCGGCCCGCGCCTTGCGATAGGCGATCAGCTTTTCGAAAATGATCGCCCACGCCCAGAACGACGCCAGCATGAGCATGATCATGACAATCTTCACCGTCAGTGTGGCGCGCGCGAAAAGGCCCCACATGGAGAAATCAATCTCCTGCGCCAGCGCAAGTGTTTCTGCTTCCATCTGCCTGCTCTTTAGCCGGTTGGCCCCAATTCTCCGGGCTCTGATTACCAGCCTCAATACCGCAATTGCAGGGGAAACGCCAACACAATGGCGTCAGAACAGCCGCAAACGGTCCGTCTAGTGAATCTGACGGCGGATATTTGCCGGAAGCCGTGCGGGCGCACCGCCCTCTCCGACGCAAACCACCGTCACTTCGGCCTGAAACAGCAGGTCATCGCCCCGAACCACCTCCTGCGACATGATCAACCGCACGCCGGTGACGGCTTTGACAACGGTGCGCACAAGAAGCTCGTCATCGAATTTCGCGGGCCTGAGGTAGTCGGCCTCAACCCGGCGCACGACAAAGACAACGCCATCCTCTTCGCGCATCGCATTCTGGTCGACTCCCAGCGACCGCACCCAGTCTGACCGCGCCCGTTCGATATAGCGCAGGTAATTGGCGTAGTAGACGATCCCGCCCATGTCGGTGTCTTCGTAATACACCCGGATCGGCAGTTCATGCACCATCAGTTCACCTCTCCCTGGGCCACCTGCATCCGTGCGGCAAGGCGCAGCGCGTGGCTTGCATCATCCGCCTTCGCCGGCATCACCGGATCGTACCCAGCGCGGATCAGCGCACCGATCTCTGGCCGCAGCACCACCCGTCCATCCTCCAACTTTCCCAAAGGCGACCGGTCGGTGAACGCCACATCGGACCAGAGCAGCATCGACTGCACCACCTGGCTCAGCGCCAGTGTCTCGGCGGGTTGCGCCGACATCACCTCGTCCATCCGCAGGAATATGAAACAGGCCTTGATCGCGCCCGCCTCATCAAACCGGAACACGCGGTACTGGTTCGCCTCCGCCTCCGCAAGCCGCTCCACAAGAGGGGCAAGACCGTCGATCAGCCGGTCCAGATCGGGAACCGCCAGCAATTCGTCCCATTCACGGAAGAAGAACACCATCACATTGGTGCCAAGCTCCGGATCCGTCTCGGCCATGTGATGGCCCGCCATGGCACAGACCGCTTCGAACGCGCCTTTGACAACGGACAGCGTGGCGTCCTCGACACCGAACACGATCGGCGCAATCGGACGTCCCCAGCGGGCAAACAGATAGCTCCCATCGGACCGGGTGAAAAACCGCTCGACCTCGGCTGCGTCCATCATGGGCACCGCCCCCTTGCTTCTTCTTTTTCCAAATATGCAGTCACGACCACTGGCACAGGGCGCTCCGCCGGGCAAGTCACGCCTGTCCGAACAAATCCGACTGCTGCGGTCCCTTCGGTGCCGCCAACCCCAGATGGCTCCAGCCCTTCTGAGCCAGCATCCGGCCGCGCGGCGTGCGCTGGATCAGACCCTGCTGCAACAGATAGGGCTCGATCACCTCTTCCAGCGCGTCCCGGCTTTCCGACAGCGCCGCCGACAGCGTTTCGATCCCGACAGGCCCACCGGCATAGTTCTCGGCAATCAGCCGCAGATACCGGCGATCCGCCGCATCGAGGCCCAGCCCGTCGACCCCCAAACGGGTCAGCGCGCCATCGGCCAGTTCGCGCGTGACGACGCCATTCCCTTCGACCACCGCGAAATCGACCACCCGCCGCAAAAGACGCCCGGCAATCCGCGGCGTCCCCCGCGACCGCCGCGCAATCTCGCGCGCGCCCTCAGGTGCGGCCTCGACTCCAAGCTTCACCGCGTTGCGCGACACAATCGTGTTCAGCTCGTCTTCGGTATAGAAATTGAGCCGCGTCGGAATGCCGAAGCGGTCCCGTAAGGGCGTTGTCAGCAGCCCCAACCGCGTCGTCGCCCCGACCAGTGTAAAGGGCTGCAATTCGATCCGCACCGTCCGCGCCGCCGGCCCTTCACCGATCACGAGGTCCAGCTCGTAATCCTCCAGCGCCGGATAGAGCACTTCTTCCACAGCCGGGTTAAGACGGTGGATTTCGTCGATGAACAGAACATCCCGCGCTTCGAGGTTGGTCAGGATCGCCGCCAGATCGCCGGCCTTGGCCAGAACCGGCCCAGAGGTCATGCGGAACCCGACCCCCAACTCGCGCGCCATGATCTGCGCGAGCGTCGTCTTGCCCAATCCCGGCGGGCCGTGGAACAGCGTGTGGTCCATCGCCTCGCCGCGCTGCCGCGCCGATTGGATGAACACCCGCAGATTCGCCCGCGCCTCCGCCTGCCCGATGAAATCGTCGAGCATCTGCGGGCGCAACGCGCGGTCACGGTCTTCGGGCAGCGGGTCGGGCCGTACGATCGGATCAGAGGCCATGTCCCTACCCCTTCGGCGCCAACAGTTTCAACGCGGCGCGGATCAAAGCCGGTGTATCGGCCTCCGGGGCGTCCCCTGCCGCCTGCGCCACCGCGCTCGCCGCCTCGCCCGGCGCATAGCCCAGATTGCTGAGCGCTGACAGCGCCTCGGCCTGTGCAGAAGCACTCGGAGCGGGCGCAGGCACTACCGGGGCTGCGGCCGCAGGTTCGATCACCGCATCCTCATCCGAGGCGACAGCCGCCATCGAAGCAGACCCGCCCATCGCCATCACCGCAGGGGCCTTGTCCTTCAATTCATTGACCACCCGCTGCGCCGTCTTCGGACCGATCCCCTTGGCCGCCTTGACAGAGTTCCAGTCCCCCAGCGCAATTGCACGGCTGACCCCGTCCGGCCCGAGTGCTCCAAGAATGGACAGCGACGCCTTCGCGCCGACGCCCTGAACCGACATCAGCAACCGATGCCATTCCTTTTCCACGAGCGTCGGAAACCCGAAAAGCTGCAGGATGTCCTCGCGCACCAGCAGGTCGGTATAAAGCGCGGCCGCCTCACCGGGGCGTCCGATCTGCGACAGCACCCGGTCCGAGCAATAAACAACATACCCCACACCGCGCACGTCGATCAGAACATGATCATCGGCCTTGTATTCGATCCGCCCCGCTATCCGCCCGATCATGCCCGCATCCTCATCCCCGGCCCCGTCATGTGATGCGCATGGCAGATCGCAATGGCCAGCGCATCCGCCGCGTCGGAACCGGCGATTTCAGCACCCGGCAACTGCATCTTCACCATGTGCTCCACCTGCCGCTTATCCGCGTGACCAACCCCGACAACCGTCTTCTTCACCGAGTTCGGTGAATACTCTCCGATCTCAAGCCCGAACTGCGCAGGCACCAGCAAGGCGACGCCCCGCGCCTGCCCCAGCTTAAGCGTCCCGACAGCGTCCTTGTTCACAAAGGTCTTTTCGATAGCCACCGTTTCCGGCTGGTAGCGGTGGAACACATCCGTCAGCGCGGTGTGCAAAGTGAGCAGGCGCATCGCCAATTCACCGTCCCCGGACAGGCAGACACCGTTCGCGACATGGCGCAAGCGACTCCCCTCGGCTTCGATAACGCCCCATCCAAGGAAGCGCAGCCCCGGATCGATCCCCAAAACACGCATACTGCTCGCGCCTTTGTTGCTTTTAAATCACGGCTAGCACGAAACGCGAACAAACGCCAAGCATTCAAAACAAATCCGAGGCACGAAAACGGGTGTCGAAAACGGACGCCGCCCTGTCGCCTCTGGATGCCACAGGCGAAATACGACATCGAAAATGTCGTATTTTTCCAACTTTTCCCAGTCACTTACCAAGCCCCGCAAGCTATGCACAAATCGCATAAAAACTATGCAAAAAGGACAATTGAAGCCGCGAAATTCCACAACTAGATGCGCGTCAGACAAACAACTTCTCCCCCCTTTCTCAAGGAACATGGCAATGGCCGCTTTTGACACATCCCGTCCGACATATGCCGCAGGCCAACAAGGCTTCGGCGCTTTCGCAGCATCTCTGATCGCCGCATTCACCGCATGGAACGATGCGCGTCAGACCCGTATCGCACTGAGCCAGCTCAGCGATCACGAGCTTGACGATATCGGTCTGACCCGGGGCGACATCAACTCGCTCTGAGTTTCGTCCGGATCGACAGCAAAAAAGCCGTGTCAGGTTTCCTGACACGGCTTTTTTCATGTGTGAGCAAAAGAGAGACGGCCGGAGAGATCAGCCGATGATGGCCCCCAGCAGCTTGGCCAGCGGCGCCGTGATCGGGTCGAGCTGCATGAAGATCGCACCGACCTGCTCAACAAAACCACCGTCGCGCAGAAGATCGACCTGTTGCACATAGGCTTCCTCACCCAGAATGGTGACGATACACGCCTTGAGGAAGAACAGGATCCCGAACGGCAAGAGCAGCGCCGAGAAGTTGAAGGACTCGCGGATGTGGTTCAGCGGAATGTGCGCAACGACCCCGTTCTTGTCCATCTTGGTGACATAGCCCCGGGACAGTTGGCGGTGGCGGCGAAGAACCTTGCGGTACCGTTCGTCGAACATGTCCTGCTGTTTGGTCATTGTTAGCAGCCTTTTTTCCGGCCCCCACCGGATGTGTCCGAGATAGGGGCGGAATGTGGCAAGAATGGGGCAATCAAGGCAGATTTTACGAAAATGCGGCAAAAACCTGCGGGAATTGGCAAATGCGGCGGATTTATGATCCGCCTTTTTTGAGCGTCAGCGTCGTCCAGTCACCAATCTCCTCGCGATGCCAGGTATTGATGCCATTTCGTGCATAAACCTCTGCCACTTCATCGCCTTGATCGTTCAGGATGCCCGACAGGATCGCGAATCCCCCGTCCGCAAGGTGGCTCGCCATGTCCGGGGCAAGGTCGATCAGCGGCTGTTTGAGGATATTGGCAAAGACCAGATCGAAGGGCGCGGCAGCATGCAGCTGCGGATGTTCGAACCCCATCGCCTCCAGACAGGTGACGCGTCCGCTCAGGCCATTCGCGCTGACATTCGCCTCAGCGACATCAACCGCCACCTGATCCATATCGCTCGCCAGCACGGTTTCGGGCCAGACACGCGCCGCAGCCATCGCCAGAACTGCCGTGCCACAGCCGATATCCGCCACGTTGTGACAGACCACCCCCGCGTCAAGCAGTCGATCCAGAGCACGCAGGCAGCCCTGCGTCGTTCCGTGGTGCCCGGTGCCAAAGGCCATGGCCGCTTCGATCAGCAGCGGTTCAACCCCTTCCGGCACGGTCTCGGCGTCGTGGCTGCCATAGACATAGAAGCGCCCGGCATGAACCGGCACCAGTTCGCGCCGCACCTTGGCGACCCAATCCGTATCCGGCAGTTCCGACACCACGAACGGCTTGGCCTTATGTGCCGCCGCCAGCAGCGCGAGGGCCACCTCGTCCGGAGCTTCGAGGAAATAGCCGCCCACTTCCCACATGCCGCTGCCGTCCTCGATCTCGAACACGCCAACGCCGTAGGGTTCGGTCGTCAGATCCTCCAAGGCAGCGCCCAGCGCCTCGGCCGACTCTTTGTCAGACAGTGTGGTGAATGCTGTGAAGGTGGTCATGGATGCCCCCGTTTGTATTGAGCCGGGGCTTACTCGCCTTTGTCGCTGCTGACCAGCAGGAAAGGCCTGACCCACATGAGAATGGACAGATCGGCTTTGCCGAATTTATCCTCGACGCCACAACACTCGTTTATTGCTTGGGGCTCCCATGAAAAAATTCCTGAAAATCGCCGCGATCATTGTCGGCGTATTGGTCCTACTGGGTGCGGTGGGGTATTCTGTCGTTATGTACGCATCTTCCGGCGCGCGCTCCACGGCTCGCGACTTCATCATGCTCAGCAGCACCGGCAACCATGACGAGGCAAACGCGTTCCTGCATCAATCCCTGAGAACAGAGGAAAACATCCAGAAGATCGCTGCCATCTTCGACGGGGTCGACCCTTACACCGAGGTTTCGTTTTCGGGCGTGAGCATGTCCGGAGGATCAACGTCGTTGGAAGGCACGGCCAAAACGGGGGAAGGCTGTGCTTCGAAAGTCGAGATGCAGATGGTCGAAGAACAGATCACCTATTTCAACATCTCGCCGCTCTGTCGCTGACCGTCACTCAGCAGGGGCCGCCGCCACATAGCGAGAGAAGACAGTCTCGTTGCCCGGCTCGGGATGGCGCGGGATCAAAAGCGCCAGCATGAGCGAGACCAGCGCCATGCCCGCCGCCAGAGCAAAGACCGCGCCCGGAGAGATCAGCCAGAGATACCCCAGCAGTGCGGGCAGGAAGACCGCCGCGATATGGTTGATGGTGAACGCCACAGCCGCCGTCGGCGCGATGTCGCCCGGATCAGCGATCTTCTGGAAATAGGTTTTGATCGCCAGCGCCAAGGCGAAAAAGATGTTGTTCGCGATATACAGCACCGTGGCCAGCGTCACCCCCCAGCCGAACCAGTATATTCCGCCGTACAGAACGAAGACGATCACCAGACCCACATACTCCACCGCCATCGCGTTGCGCTCACCGAACCGGTGCACGATCCGTCCCAGCACCGGTGCCAGCACCATGTTCGCCACCAGTGTCACCAGCATCAGCTTGGTAATCTGGTCCACGTCCAGCCCGAACCGCTCCACCATCATGAACGCGGCAAAGACGACAAAAATCTGCCGCCGCGCACCGGACATGAATTGCAGCGCGTAATAGAGCCAATAGCGTTTGCGCAGGATGAACTTCTTGACCTGCGGGTTGGGTGCTTCAAACTGCGGCATCATCACAACGCAATAGGCGACGATGATCAGCGTCAGTGCGCCTGACACCATGTAAACGAAGTTGTAGCTCAGGTCATAGGCGCGCCAGGTGACCACGATCACCCCGTAGGCGACAAGCGTCGCTGCGGATGCCGCCGACACCAGCAAGCCCAGCATCTGCGGCGCGCGGTCCTTCGGCAGCCATTGCAGCTGCAACGACTGGTTCACCGTTTCATAGTAGTGAAACCCGATCGAGCTGATCAGCGTCACAAAGAGCAACCCGCCCATGGATGGGAAATAGGCCGTCAGCGCGGTCGCGATCCCCAGCATGGCAAGCGAGATCATCGCAAGCGTCTGTTCGCGGATGAAAATGATCACCGCGATCACCCCAACGGCAAGAAACCCCGGAATTTCCCGCACCGTGTGCAGCCACCCGATGTCGGCCCCATCGAACTGCGCCACCTCGATGACGAAGTTGTTGAGCAGCGCCGACCATGTCGAAAACGACAGGGGCATGGCAATCGCCATCAGGAACAGCAGCGTGATGGGCCGGCGATAAATCGGCAGGTCACGCGCATCTGCAAGGGGAACAATGCGGTTCATCATCTCCCTTTACGCCTGCTCGCAGCCATTGGCGAGAGCCAAGCAGGCCGGGAACAGCCGGTGTGCATCGATTCACATCAAGCGCTTGATCCGTCCTGAATGGGCGCAACAGGAGATCCGAAACCCGAATTGGGCGCGAAACCCGGCGATTTGGGGCAAATCGGCATACGCCATCTGATCCAAATCAAGGCGAACACATTCACGCTCGCGCATGCATGGCCAACCCAAGACCGGAGACCGCCATGGACCTTGTCACCCTTGTGGACCGCATCGGCGAAGCACCCACCGCCGCCCTGTTCGGACTGATCACCGGCATCACCTTCGGGGTTGCCGCCCAGCGTTCGCGTTTCTGTCTGCGCGCGGCCACCGTCGAATTCGCCCGTGGCATGATGCAGGACAAGGTCGCGGTGTGGCTGCTCACCTTCTCGACCGCCGTGGTCTGGGTACAGGCAGCGCAGATGTTCGGCCTGATCGACACAACAGAAGCGCGCATGATGGCCGTCCCCGGAAGCTGGTCCGGCGCCATCATCGGCGGGCTGATGTTCGGTGCTGGCATGGTTCTCGCACGCGGCTGTTCCGGGCGGCTTCTGGTTCTGGCCGCAACCGGCAACCTGCGATCTGTCGTGTCGGGCCTGATCTTTGCCGTGGTCGCACAGATGAGCCTCACTGGCTGGCTCGCTCCGATCCGCGACAGTCTTGCCGCCATGTGGATCACATCCGGCGGGCGCAATTTGGACCTTTTGACTGCGCTGCACCTTCCCGAGGGTTCGGGCCTTGTGTTCGGCCTCGCCACCGCGCTGCTGGCTCTTGAGCTGTCACGACGCAACCAGATCGGCTGGCAGCGTCTGGTCTTCGCCTCGGGCGTTGGTTTCGCCGTCGCGATGGGGTGGGCTTTCACCTATGCGCTCAGCCTCGTCGCGTTCGAACCTGTCCAGATCGAAAGCGCCACCTTCACCGGGCCGTCCGCCAACACGCTGATGTTCTTCCTCGACCGGTCGTCTGTTCTGGAATTCGACATCGGTCTGGTGCCCGGCGTGGTGATCGGCTCTTTCCTCGCGGCTCTGTTCACTGGCGAGTTGAAGTTCCAGGGCTTCGAAGGTCCGACCCCCATGCGCAACGCGATGATCGGCGCAGCGCTGATGGGCTTTGGCGGGATGCTTGCGGGCGGCTGTGCGATCGGCGCAGGCGTCACCGGCGGATCGATCTTTGCCGGCACAGCGTGGCTCGCCCTCTTCTGCATGTGGATCGGCGGGATGAGCATGGATCTGGTGATGGGCGGACGGGGGCAACCCGCCGCAGTCTGACGCCAGCGGTCCGCGCAGGGCGGTCATTGTACAGCCTGACATGCACCCCTAGCGTATCGCTGAAATCGGCGTGAGGGACGGATTTCCTGTCTACACAGGACCCCAAACCGTGCTATCCTGAATCATTAATTAATTTTTCGACCACCCTTTTTAACAAATGGTAATCCCATGCTTGTTTTCGATCTATTTTCGAACAAGGCCTTTTTGGTCATCACTGCCGGTGTCGGCTATGCTGTTGCAACAATCCTGATGAAGCTCGCGTCCCAGGACACGACAACGATCGTCGTCGGCGCAATCGCCCTCATGTTGGCGGCCGTCGTTACCGCTGAAATCCTCCTCTTGCGTCAGGTCGATCTGGGTCTCGCCTACATTGCCATCATGGCAACCGAGACGCTGCTTGTCCTCTGCGCAACCTACTTCGTGGGGCAACCGCTCAGCAGTCGCGAACTTGCCGGAGGTGCGTTGGTCGTGGCGGGCGTTATCGTCGTCAGCATGTGACACGCAAAAACAGCCTGCGGGCTTTGACCCGCAGGCAGTGTCACTGACGGATGCGCCAGCCTGTCTTGAAGATCAGCCAGATGATCGCAAGGCAGAGCAACGTAAAGCCCGCGATCGCCAGAAGGCTCAGACCGATGGGCACATCGGCCAGTCCGAAGAACGACCAGCGGAAGCCCGACACAAGGTACACCACCGGGTTGAAGAACGAGATCGTCTGCCACACCGGTGGCAGCATCGAGATCGAATAGAACGACCCGCCAAGGAACACCAAAGGTGTGACCACCAAGAGCGGGATCAGCTGCAGCTGTTCGAAATTACCGGCCCAGATGCCGATGATGAACCCGAACAGCGCAAAGCTGAGACAGGTCAGCACAAGGAAGGCCAGCATCGCAAGCGGGTGCTGGATGCTCAGATCAACGAAAAGCGCCGAGGTAGCAAGGATCACCACCCCGATGAACAGCGCCTTTGTCGCCGCCGCACCGACATAGCCCAGAACGATTTCCAGAAAGTTGATCGGCGCGGACAGCAGTTCGTAGATCGTGCCGATGAATTTCGGGAAGTAAATCCCGAAAGACGCGTTGGAAATCGCCTGCGTCATCACCGACAGCATGATCAGCCCCGGCACGATGAACGCGCCGTAGGACACACCCTCGACCTGATCGATCTGGCTGCCGATGGCGGCACCAAAGACCACGAAATACAGCGAGGTCGAAATCACCGGAGACACGAAGCTCTGCAACAGCGTTCGGAAAAAGCGCGACATCTCGAAGACATAGATCGCGCGGATGGCCTGCCAGTTCATGCCGCATCCTCCTGTTTGGACACCAGCCCGACGAAAATATCCTCAAGCGAGTTCTGCCGAGTCTGCAGGTCCCGCAGCACCAGACCCGCCTCGCTCACTTCGCGGATCAGCGTTGCGATCCCGGTGCGGTCCTGCGCGGTGTCGTAGCAATACACCAACACCTGCCCGTCCTCTTCGATCCGCAGACCCCGATCAGCCAAAGCCTCGGGCAACGCGTCAACCGGATCGTGCAATTCGATCCGCAATTCCTTCTGTCCCAACCGCGTCATCAGCGCGGTCTTTTCCTCGACCAGCAGAATTTCACCCTTGTTGATCACCCCAATCCGGTCGGCAATCGCCTCGGCCTCTTCGATGTAATGAGTGGTCAGGATGATCGTCACACCGGCCTCTTTCAGCCCGGCCACGATCTCCCACATGTCGCGGCGCAACTCGACATCGACACCCGCTGTCGGCTCATCCAGAAACAGCACACGCGGCTCATGAGCGAGAGCCTTGGCAATCAGCACCCGCCGCTTCATCCCACCGGACAATTCCATGATCCGGTTGTCGCGTTTGTCCCAGAGCGAGAGTTCCCGCAGGATGCGCTCCAGCAGCGCATCATCCTTGGGTTTACCAAACAGCCCGCGCGAAAACCGAACCGTGTTCATCACCCGCTCGAACGGCTCCAGATTGATCTCCTGCGGCACCAGACCCACCAGCGACCGCGCGCCGCGATAGTCCGTGACAACGTCATGCCCGCCCACGATGATCGTGCCGGAGGTCGGCTGCGTGATCCCGCAGATCGTCGAAATGAGCGTCGTCTTGCCCGCGCCGTTGGGGCCAAGCAGCGCCAGAATCTCGCCTTCGTGAATATCGAGCGATGCGCCTTTCAGGGCTTCGAACCCATCTTTGTAGGCTTTGCGGACATTGCTGATCCGGACCATCGGCATGACGCGGCCCTCCTTTTCAAACGGACAGAGGACTTACCTAATACAGCGCCCGCCAGACGCAATCCCGATTGCCGTGCATCAGAACGCAAGAGGTGTGCAGGTCGTTTTTGGACCTGACGTTTCTGCCCGCTGCGCCTATGGCTGGGTCATGACCTCCCAATCCGACTCGAACGTTGCGCGTGGCATCACGTTGATCTGCATCGGCGTCTTTGCCATTTCGATCAACGACATGCTGATCAAGGCGCTGTCCGGTGGCTACCCGCTGCACCAGATCGTGTTCACGCGCACGGCCATCGGGATCTTCTTCTCCGCTCTGATGCTGCATCTTGAAGGCGGGCTGTCGCTCCTGCGCACCAGCCGCCCCGGCCTGCATGTTCTGCGCGGGCTGACACTGGTCGCTGCAAACATGACCTTCTTCGCCTCGCTGGCGGTCCTGCCGCTTGGCCTGACCACCGCGCTATTCTTCGTCGGCCCGCTTTTCATCACGCTGTTCAGCTTTCTCTTCCTCGGGGAAAAGGTCGGCCCGCTGCGGCTCGGCGCGATCGTCTTCGGCTTTCTCGGCGTGATCGTCATGCAGGAACCGTGGGGCGACGGCTCTGTCTACGGGCCACCGTGGCTCTTTGCTCTGCCCATGATCGCCGCGTCGCTTTATGCCGCGATGGCCGTGATGACCCGAGCACTGGGGGTCAAGAGCACCGCCGCCGCACTGACCATCTACAACCAGCTGATGTTTCTCGCGGTCTCATCGCTGTTCTTCCTGATCGTCGGGGACGGCAAGGCCGATCCCGGCCCCGATGCACCCAGCCTGCACTTCCTGCTGCGCGCCTGGGTCTGGCCCGGCAATCAGGACTGGCCGCTCTTCATCCTGACGGGCATCTGCAACGGCATCATCGCCTATTGCGTCACTGCGGCGTACCGCATGGCCCCGTCGGCCAGCATCGCGCCCTTCGAATATATCGGCCTGCCACTGGCGATCTTCTGGGGTTGGCTGTTCTTTGCCGAATGGCCCACACCCGCGATCTGGGCAGGTTGCGCGATGATCCTCGGCGCGGGCCTTTTCGTATTCCTGCGCGAGCGTCAGAAGGGCAAGGTCATCGTCCCAAAACGCCCCGGCAGCCGCACGGGCTGACACCTCCGGTATCGGAGGTGTCAAAACGCGTTCACGGGTTTTGGCGGGTTCAGGCGCCGCGCACCGTGTCGATCATAAGTTTCACGTTCTCGGGGTCTGCATCCGGCGTGATCCCGTGACCAAGATTGAAGATATGCGGCCCGTTCTTGAGCGCATCCACAACCTTGCGGGTCTCATCGACCAACTCCTGCCCGCCTGTCACCATGTGGCGCGAGGCCAGATTGCCCTGCACACAGCCACCCGGCTGAACATGCTCGGCCACCCATTCCGGCGTCACGCTGTCATCGACGGCGACGCAGTCCGCGCCGGTTGCTGCGTGGAACCCGATATACCCGTCGCCCGCCTGACGCGGGAAGGCAATCACGGGAATCCCCGGATGACGGCGCTTGATCTCTTCGGTGATGACCTTGGCGGGGTACTTGGCGTAGCGCTCGAAATCGTCGCCCTTGAGCGATCCGGCCCAGCTGTCGAAAATCTTGACCACCTCGGCACCCGCGTCGATCTGCGCCGACAGGTAGTCGATTGTGCTTTCGGTCAGCCGTTCAAGAATGGCCTCGAACAGCGCGCGGTTTTCTTCCTTGAGCGCATGCGCCGGCCCCTGATCGGGCGTGCCGCGCCCTGCGATCATATAGGTGGCCACCGTCCACGGCGCTCCGGCAAAGCCGATCAGCGTGGTTTCTTCCGGCAATTCGCGGCGCAGGATGCGCACGGTCTCGTAGACCGGGTTGAGCGTGTCGTGGATCATCTCGCCCTTGCCCAGCTTGTCGAACTCGGCCTGCGTGGTGATCGTCGACAGGCGCGGGCCTTCGCCCGTCACAAACCAAAGATCCGCGCCCAGCGCCTGCGGCAAGAGCAGAATGTCGGCAAACAGGATCGCCGCATCGAAGCCGTAGCGGCGGATCGGCTGCAAGGTGACCTCGGCGGCCAGCTCGGAATTGTAGCAGAGCGACAGGAAATCCCCGGCCTGCGCGCGGGTCGCGCGGTATTCGGGCAGGTAACGTCCGGCCTGACGCATCATCCAGATCGGCGGGGTCGGAAGAGTTTCGCCCGCAAGGGCACGGAGGATGGTTTTTGTCTGGCTCATCAGGTCTTTCCTTGTCACTAGCCTTCGGATCAACCCTCTAAAGCCATATGTCAAGACAAGCATGGTTGTCAGGACAAGTTTACACGCATAAAGATCGATTCATGACGATAGACCTGCCCACACCCGACCAACCCCTGAACATCGGCACCCGCGGTTCCCCGCTGGCATTGGCTCAGGCCTACGAAACCCGCGAACGCCTGTCCAAGGCCTTCGATCTGCCGTTCGAGGCGTTCAACATCGTGGTCATCAAGACCACCGGTGACGACCGCACGCTGATCGATGCGGACCGCCCGCTCAAGGAGATCGGCAACAAGGGTCTCTTCACCAAGGAAATCGAAGAAGCGATGCTCGAAGGCCGGATCGATATTGCCGTGCATTCGATGAAGGACATGCCCGTGGCACAGCCCGAGGGTCTGATGCTCGACTGCTACCTGCCGCGTGAAGACGTGCGCGATGCGTTCATCTCACATAATGTCACGCGCATCGCCGACCTGCCCTCGGGCGCGATTGTCGGCACATCGTCGCTGCGTCGCCGGGCACAGCTGATGAACCGCCGGCCCGACCTCAACGTGGTCGAATTCCGGGGCAACCTGCAGACGCGCCTGAAAAAGCTCGAAGACGGAGTGGCCTCCTGCACGTTCCTCGCCATGGCAGGTCTGAACCGGCTCAAGATGGACGACGTTCCCAAGACCGCCATCGAAACCGACGACATGCTGCCCGCCGTAGCCCAGGGCGCAATCGGCATCGAACGCCGGGTGAACGATGAGCGCGCCGCACAGATGCTGGCTGCGATCCACGACACGCCCACAGGCCAACGCCTCGCCGCCGAACGCGCGTTCCTTGAAGCGCTGGACGGCTCCTGTGAAACGCCGATTGCCGGTCTTGCCGAACTTGACGGCGACACGCTCCGCCTGCGCGGCGAGGTGCTGCGTCCGGACGGGTCAGAGGCACATGCGGACGAAATCAGCGGACCAATCGCAAACGGTGCCGAGATGGGCAAAACCCTCGCCCGCACGCTTCTCGACCGCGCGGGTCCGGGCTTCTTCGACTGGCACGGCGCATAAAGCCTGTGCCGGTCACTCCGGCACGGCAAAAGTCAGCGATGCCCAAAGGCTTTCCCAAACCGGGTCATTCTCGGCCTTCGCTTCAAGCGGTCGCAGAACCACCGCATCGGCCAGATAGGCATGGCCCGGCTGCACAGGCAGGCGCACACGTCCCTCGGCATCCGTTCGATGCAGGGTCACGTCGACCTCTCCTCCGGGTGCCATGTCAAAGAGTTCAACCTGCGCATCCGCGCGCGGTTCGCCATTATAGAGAACCCGGATCGGAAACCCGCTGCTCACATCGTCCGTATAGGGGTTCGCCTCTGCGATGATCTCGGTTTCCAGTCCAACCTCGGCGTCTGCCCCGGCCCCGTCACCCACCGCAATCAGGCTCTTGGCGTAGCGACTGTAGAGCTCTACGAACCCGGTCTCAGGCAACCCCCGCGCCGCGTGTTCGGCCAGCACACCCTCGAAATCCTTGTGCTCGACGAAATTCACGAATTTCTGCCACTCGCGATAGGTCAGCGTATAGTCACGGGTCTGGTGAATGATCACACACAGCCCGTCGCGCGGTGCCTCGAAGTTCAAGGCAGGCCGGTCGCCGGCACGCCCGGGGACCGCAGCCACCTCATCGCCGCAGCGCGTATCGAAGCGTTCGAAATTGCGGGGCAGATAGGATTGCTCTGCCCCGCCAAAGTTCTCGCCCACCCGGAGTGTTGCCACGAGCGGTCCGCCCGGCGGCACCTGATAGGCTTCGGGCGCGATCCAGAATTCGTGCGCCACGACCGGCGCCGGAAGCAGCGCGACGGTCAGGGCCAGAAAGGTGTTGCGGACTGTCATGCGGAACGTGCCACCTTGCTTTCGATATCACGCGCATAATCGGCCATACGCTTTTTAACCTTCTTGTTGATGCCCGACCGCGCCAGCTTGAAGGACTGCACGAGAAGCCGCGCCGACAGGGTCTTTGGCGCCATCTTGAACACCAGATTCACCCGCGTCCGGTTTGGCGACAACGGCACCAGTTCGATTCGGGTATTGGTTTCCAGACCACCCGAGGCGCCCGAAAAGGCAAGCAGCTGTGGCGCATCAAGTTCTTCCAGAGCGATATTCGCCGTGCGCTCTTTGCCGCGAAACCGAAATTTTGCCTCCCAGCCCTCGCCCGGCTGAGGCATCGCTCCGCGATAGCTGCGCCGCACGTCGATTCCCCGCCGCATCGCCCGGCGTTCCAGAACGTCAAAAGCGGTCAATTCAGCGAAGACGTGCTCCATCGGGGCCTCGACATCTTCGGTTGCGGTCACTTGCATCGGATTGTCCCTGGTTACGCGGTTAAACCTAAACTTGCGTCAATCCAGCGTATCGGCAAGCCAATTGCGCAGCAAAAAATGTGCAATCGCACCTTTTCGCGCCGGCAAGAGCCCCTGTCTCAGACCTGCCAGCGCATCCATCACGTCCTCCCGACTGGCCCAAAGCGCGTCTTCGATCTCGACCGGATCGATATTGATGTCATCCGACAGGGCAATACCCTGACAGCCGAACATCAAAGACGCGGGAAACGGCCACGGCTGGCTGGACAGATAACGCACCTCGCCCACCCGGACACCCGCCTCTTCCCAGACCTCCCTGCGAACCGCAGCCTCAATGGTCTCACCCGGCTCGACGAACCCGGCGAGGCAGGAATACATGCCCTCGGGCCATCCGGGTGACCGGCCCAGAAGCACCTTGTTGCCATGGGTGATGAGCATGATCACGACCGGATCGGTCCTGGGGAAATGGCTTGCCCCGCAGGCCTGACATACCCTCTGCCACCCAGCCTGCGTGACATCGCTCTGCGCGCCGCACCGGGCACAGAACCCATGTGTCTCATGCCAGCCGAGAATCGCCTTGGCCGTTGCCGCAAGCTCTGCATCCCGCGGGGACAGAGCCGTCATCACGCTGCGCAATTCGGCAAAACCGTGATCGTCCGGCAAGGTCGGATGGCGCTGTTCGCTTCGATCGATGAACGCCCCCACCTCGCTGATGTCCTCGTCCGGCACCCAGGCCGAAATGTCATGCGCAAACCGCGCCGCGCCGTCTTCACGGCCCAGAAGAATCGGGGACTCGCGCGCTTCTTTCAGAATCGGGTGATCCAGCGGGAGCCGCACAAGACTGCGCTCCGATCCCTCTCCGGTCAGCAGCGGCTTGCCTTTCCACAGCACAATGGTTCGGGTCGCCGGGTCCTGCAGAACCGCCGCAAGCGCCGGAACGTCGCCACGCAGCTCTGCCGCGCGATCAAGCGCCGATCCGCCAAAGGTCACCTGCTCTGCCGTGCGCATTCCGTTCTGCCCCCTGCTGCTGCCCTTTCGCGATGCCACGTCCCACCGGAAAGAACAATCCACCCGACCGCTTTTGCCCCGCCGGACGGCTTGCAATCCGATGGACCTTTGCCTATGTGACGGGGCGAGAGGTTGGCGCGGGCGAGCACCTCGCCAACCCGGTCAGGTCCGGAAGGAAGCAGCCGTAACGAGCCATGCTTGGGTCGTTGTCCAGCCTCTCACCTTACCCCTCTCAATCCTCATGGCGCAGGAATGTCGCCGGTTCGCGTTTCGCAGCCTTGGCCCAGGCCATCTGCTCTGCGGTTTCCACGGCACAGGCGCGCACGGCGCGCAGCCGGTCCAGCGCATCTTCAGGCGCTTCTCCCAACTCGATCATCAGTCGCAGCGCCACCATGCCGGACCGGCCACAGCCGCCCCGGCAATGGACAAGGATTCGGCCTCCGCCCATCAGCGCCCGACGGGCATTTGCACTGATCTCGGGCCAGGCCTCTTCGAACTCGGCATCCGGCACACCAAAGTCATGAATCGGCAGATGCTCCCACCGGCATCCGGCATCCACCAGATGCCGCCAAAGGTCCGCCGCACCGGCCGCGACAAGCTCGATCTCGCTCACAAGTGAGATCACGATGGCCGGCTTCCATTCGATCAGATGCTGCACGTCGCCGGCATAATCCCCGTCCGCACCCGGGATTGGGGAAATCGCAAGGATGCCCTGACCGGCGGAAACCGCGTAGACGATCATCTCAGAGCCTTTGTGCCCCGAACGTGTCGCAACTGCGGATATCGCCGCTCTGATAGCCGGTGGCAAACCAGCGCGACCGCTGTTCGGACGTGCCATGGGTAAAGGTGTGCGGCTGCGACACACGGCCCGCGCGTTCCTGAAGGTGATCGTCGCCGATCATCCGGGCCGCATTCAACGCCTCTTCCAGATCGCCGGGTTCAAGCAATCCGTCCACCGACCGCGCCCAGACACCGGAGAGGCAATCGGCCTGCAATTCCAGCCGCACCGTCAGCGCATTGGCCTGCGTTTCACCCACGACCTGGCGGCGCTCGTTGACCTGCCCCAGAATCCCAAGCTCGTTCTGAACGTGATGCGCCACCTCATGGGCGATCACATAGGCAGCGGCAAAATCGCCGCGCGCGCCAAGCTGTCGGGACAGGGTCGCAAAGAACTGCGTATCCAGATAGGCCTTTTCGTCCGCAGGACAGTAGAACGGACCTGTTGCCCCGCTGGCATTGCCACAGGGCGAGGCTGTGACGCTGGAAAACAGCACCAGCACCGGTGGCTCATAGGGGCGGCCGACCTGTGACGGGAAAATTTCGCCCCAAACCTGTTCCGTTGTTGCCAGCACCCGCGACGAAAACTCGGCCGCGCGTTGTTCCTCAGCGGTCAGTTCACGCGGGGTCGAGGACGCCTGCGTCGTCTGCTGCAGCAGAGGCGTGACATCGATTCCCGCAAAATAACCGATTGCCAGCACAACCAGCAGGCCAACGCCCCCCAGACCGGCCTTGCCGCCGCCACCGCTTCGGCGGCGATCCTCAATGTTGCGGCTGCCGCGAATGCCTCTCAGACGCATGTCATCCCCCAGATACGTTCCGGGACATGATACACAGGGATTTGACCGGGGATAGCCCCCTGTCAGTCAGCGCTGCGCAGGACCTTGGCAAGTGCGCCGAAGACCTGGTTGTTGGCACAGATCACCGCGCCATGCTCGAGCGGAACCTGCCCCTCGCGCACGCCTTCGATCAGGGCTCCGGCCTCGGCAGCAATGAGCAGGCCCGCCGCGAGGTCAATCAGCGATCCCTCGCGCTGCCAGAAGCCGTCGATGCGACCGGCAGCGATATAGGCCAGATCGAGCGCCGTCGACCCAGAGGCGCGCAGGCCCGAACATTCCGGCATCACCCGCGCCAGATCCTTGAGCGTCGCAGGCAGCGTCCGCTTCACACCGAAGGGCACCGCATGCCCGACCACCGCTTCCACAAGCCGGGTCCGGCTCGACACACGCACGCGCTTGTTGTCGTTGAGCCATGCGCCCTGCCCTTTTTCGGCATAGAACATCTCGTCCTTGGCGGGGTCGAACACCACCGCTGAGACGATCTGGCCCTTGTGCTCCAGCGCAATCGTGACCGCGAAATGCGGCATACCGTGCAGGAAGTTCGAACCGCCTTCCAGCGCGCCGACGATCCAGCGGCGTGTCGGGTCTTCGCCGTCGGTTTCGCCTGTCGCATCGACGTAGCCATATGTCCCGCGCGCACCGGTCAGTTCCCCCCGCAGCAGATCCGCCGCCGCCTTCGCAGAGCGGGCAAAGAATTCGTCTGCACTCGCGGCCGAGGTCTGCAGGTTTTCGACCTCGCGGAAATCCTTGTTGAGCGACCGACCCGCCTTGCGGGCGGCTTTGATCATGATGTTGAGATTGGCGCTGCCCTGCATCATGGGCCTCCGGCTGTTCGGGATCAGACCGGGCGTATAAGCGGGACACGCCGCAATGCCAAGAGGGCGCGGGCGATGACATCCCTTCACGAGGCGCGGATCAATGTATCAATCTCCTTCTTTCCGTTGCGTCGCTGACCAAGTCTGACCCAGAGTTGTTGAAAAAGGATGAACGCCGATGCACCGCCGCACATTTTCCGCCCTTGCCCTCGCCACTCCCGCGCTCTGTCTTGCCCGCCCGGCGCTGGCCCGCGAACCCGAGATCTACCAGGAAGGCGGCATTGCCATCGACGGCTCAGACCCGGTTGGCTATTTCACCACGAACGGCCCGGTCGCGGGTGGCGACGTGACCCTCGATTACAAGGGCGCGACCTGGCGCTTTGCCGATCAGGCCTCCGCCGACGCCTTCGCCGCCAACCCCACGGCCTATGAACCCGCCTTCGGAGGCTACTGCGCCTTCGCCGCCTCCCGCGGCTACCTCGCGCCGACAACGCCCGAGGCCTGGACGATCTACGAGGACCGCCTCTACCTCAACGCCAACCTCCGCGCCCGCGAATTGTGGCTTCAGGATGTGCCCGGCAACATCGCCAAGGGCGAGGCAAACTGGCCGGGGATTTTGGGGTAACCGCCCAACCCGAGAGCGCGCTCGCCAGACCGCGGGATGGCGAGCCGACCTTCGAACTAACGCGCTTTATAGGTGTCAAATCCTAACGAAAGCTGAACGACGCAGATCCGGCTGCCAAATCGCCAGCCCGTCCGGGCGGTCTGGCGATCGCGCGGCACCTTCGGTGCTATTCGCGCGTGTCGCTTTCCGAATGAATTATCCCAACAACCCTTCAAACTCCCGCCATTCCCCTTTGGACATACCGGAATTTTCCTGCGTCACGGTCTCGCCCTTGAGCATCCGCCGCACGCAGTCCAGCGCGGTAGAGGAGAGCGTCGCGCCGCCCATGCGGTAGTCCTCGAAGGCGCGGTAGGCGAAGGGGACCCAGTCGGCGACGACTTTGCAAATCTCTTCGGCATAAACCCTTATTTCATACTGCGCGTGCGAATCTGCTCTGAGTCGGAGGAAATGGAGCAGGTTGTGCAGATCGACCTTCCAGTACCATTGCGTGTAGATGTTCGCGGGCAGGTTCATCCGGGCCAGTTCGCGGGCCAGTCCCTGCTGGCCTTCCTGGCTGATCATCTCTTCGTAATGATCATAGCAGCGCATCGCGTCGTCACGCAGATAGCGCAGCACGCGGTCCGCTTCCTCGCCTTCCAGCGCTTCGCCGCGCCCCTGGTTGTTCACCACCGACTGCGCAGCAAGGTGTTCGGGCGCGGGAATATAAAACTCCCTGTCAAGGATCGAATAGCGGGCCGAGTATTCGTTCACGTTGGCGGTGCGGTGCCGGATCCACTGGCGTGCCACGAACACCGGCAGTTTGACGTGCAGCTTGATCTCGCACATCTCGAACGGGGTCGAATGCCAGTGCCGCATCAGGTAGCGGATCAGCCCTTCGTCATTCTGAACCGACTTGGTGCCCTTGCCGTACGACACACGCGCCGCCTGGCAGATCGCGGCATCGTCGCCCATGTAGTCCACCACCCGGATGAACCCGTGGTCCAGCACCGGGTAAGCGGTGTAAAGATGGCTCTCCATCCCCTCGCTGACCGCACGCAACGTCTGCTGCGGCGCGCTGCGCTGTTCGGTGATTTCGGCCTCTTGTTCGGGCGACAGGGGCATGGCGAATCCTTTCCCACTAGGATGAGTCGGCACCGACTATATCTCGGGGGTATGCCTGTAGGAACCACCAAGGATGGTGTTATGCATCTGCGCCGCACTGGCCCGGTTTTTCGCCCCTGACATTCTGCTTTGCGTTGACTTTCAAACCCCGCTGCAAGACTTTCCCGCCAGAGGTCGCAGATAAGACCAGGGCAAATCGAGGCAGTATTTCCATGACGCGCATTCTCTTTCTTATCCTATGCATGGGGTTCGTCGCAGCCTGTGACAGCGGCGGTGGCGACGTGCTGCAGGCGCCGACCACGGGCGAGGGCACGGACACGGACGGGGGAACCGGTGACGGCACCGATGACGAAACCCCGATCTCGAGCGACCGAGGCACGCCGGAACTGCCGCCCGGCACCACGACCCCGACGCCCGATACCCAGATCGTCCGCCGTGAAGCACTCGATTCGGATACAGGCGGTGGGTATGCGACCAATATCGAATACCGCAATGACGAAGGTCAGGACGAATTCTTCGTCGACAACATCGCGTTCGATGGAAACAACGTCTACACGCGCGGCGACCCCGTTAACGGCGTGGCGCAGCTTGGTTCCTTTGCTGTCTACGAGGGCGCGGAGACCACCGAAGACCCGGTGACGGGCACCACCCTGCGCACGTTCACATACCGCGCCATCTACGGCCGGAGCACGTCCGGCGCGACGGAATTCGCCATCGTCCGGTCCGGATCCTACGTGGATTACGGGTTCGGCGGGTTTGTCTATCAGCGCAATGGCTTTGACGATGACGGAAATGCCGTGCGGCTGGTCCTCCCATCCGAAGGCGACGCGCGTTTTCTGGGCGACTATGCCGGCATCCGCGTGTTCGAAGGCCGCAGCGGATTCGAATTCGTCGATGGCGAGGCCGAGATGTATGTCGACTTCAAGGACTTCAACGATGGTCAGCGCGGCGTTGCGCTGTTTGTGAACGACCGTCGCATCTATGACAGCAACGGTAATGACGTCACCATCGCCTATCTCGAAGCGCTCAACGAAAGCGGCGGCGGGACAAGCGGCGGTCTGTTTGGAAACCTTGACAGCGGCGATGATGCGGATGCCCCGTCACTCATTTACGAGACGGATGCAGACGGCAACCCGGTGCTGCCGCGCATCCGGCCGGTCATTTCGCCGGACGACGCCGATGCCAACGGCGAGATTGCTGGCGAAATCCGCGAAGTAGCCAACTTTGACGACGGTTCGTCCAACGAAACCGGTGAAGGCACGTTCTATGCGATCATGTCCGGCGAAAACGCCGATGAGGTCGTCGGCGTACTGGTGATGACAGGCGATGACCCGCGCTTTGACGGGAACACCTATCAGGAAACCGGCGGATTCATCGTCTACCGACAGTGATGACACGCTGGTCCCGTCGAATTGCCCTGACCCTCGGCGCCGTCGCTTTTGCGGCGGCGCAGGCGTCTGCCCAAGCCATTCTCAACCCCGCGCAGATGCGCGAACTGGCCGGACAGGCGGTTCTGCAGGGTCAGGCAGGACTGGCCTATGACCTTTCAGGGGCACTGATCCAGCGCGACGATGCCGATCTCAACGCGCATCTTATTCGCTCGCGCGCGGCCCGGGACCTGGGCCGCTACGACGACGCGCTGAGCCACGCGCGCAGCGCTTGGAAACTGGCCGAAGACGAGGATGCGAAATACGCCGCCGCGCTGGCCATGGCGCAGGCGCTGTCGTCCTCGGGCCGGCGCACGGCAGCACAGCTTTGGTTGCGGCGTGCGGTACAACTGGCTTCGACCGACGCACGCAAGGCCCGCGCGACCGAGGATTTTCGGTATGTCCGACGGCAGAACCCCTGGGCCACTGCGCTGCGCTTTTCGGTGGCGCCCAGCTCGAACATCAACAACGGCAGCCGCAACGAAACATCGGAGCTGTTCGGCCTGCCGTTCGAATTCTCGCTTGAGGGAGAAGCCCGTGCCCTTTCGGGGGTCGAAATCTCGACCGGTTTGAGCACCCGCTATCGTCTGCGCGAATCCGCCATGCGTCGGACCGACCTTCTGTTCGGTCTGTCGCACAGAACCTATGTGCTGTCAGACGAAGCCAGGGACATCGCGCCTGACGCAGACGGCGCCGATTTCGCTACCAGTTCCGTGTTTGTCGGGGTGCAGGAAGATTATGCTCTGCCCGGCGGCAAAGCGCAGCTCGGGTGGAACGCCCGGATCGGACGCACGTGGTATGGCGGTGATCCCCTGCTGAGCTACAACCGGATCGGTGCGACCTATCGGCGGGCCGCTGGTGACACGGGTGTGTTGAACCTGTCCCTGAGCCGCGAAGGTCAGAAAGGCCATGACACTCGCGAGGACGCGACGATCTGGAGCGGACAGATCGGGTACGGGATGGCACTGGCAAACGGCAACCGGGTGTCGCTGTCCACCGGGTTCACCGAATCCCGGAGTGACGCCGACTACCTCGACTATTCGCAGCGCATGATCGCGGCGAGCTACGGTCTGGCCAAACCGGTGGGACCGGCGCAGCTCGAATTCGGGTTGTCGGTTTCACAGAAAATACATGACCGGTCGAGCCTCACCACCGATGGCCGGGATGAGCGCACAATCAAGGCCACGGTCACGGCAGTCCTTCCGGACATGGA
The DNA here is from genome assembly GCF_002115805.1 of Marivita geojedonensis. Classification (GTDB taxonomy): domain Bacteria; phylum Pseudomonadota; class Alphaproteobacteria; order Rhodobacterales; family Rhodobacteraceae; genus Marivita; species Marivita geojedonensis. The sequence continues at coordinate 62,613 of NZ_JFKC01000017.1, forward strand.
TTTCTACGGTTTCGTGCCCACGATCACCTTCAACGCGGAACGGACAGAGGCGAATATCGATCTTTACGAGACCGAGAATTTCGGCGTTCAGCTTGGCATCCGCTCGACCTTTTAGGGCGCGGATACCTCTCGACATCGCGGCGAATTGGCCTAGCCTCTTGGGGAACCAAACAAAGAGGACGCTATGCCGCTTCGCTACCTTCATACCATGGTCCGCGTGAAGGACCTTGATGAATCGATCAAGTTCTACAGCCTTCTGGGTCTCAAGGAGACCCGCCGAATGGACAGCGAAAAGGGGCGCTTTACGCTCGTCTTCATGGCCCCCGAAGGTCAGGAAGAGTGCCCGGTCGAACTGACATACAACTGGGATGGGGACGACGGGTTGCCGTCCGACAGTCGGCACTTCGGACACCTGGCCTACCGCGTCGACAACATTTACGAGATGTGCCAGCACCTGATGGACAACGGTGTGACCATCAACCGGCCGCCGCGCGATGGGCACATGGCATTTGTCCGGTCGCCGGACAATGTCTCGATTGAACTGCTGCAGGAAGGCGATGACCTTCCCCCGCAGGAGCCATGGGCCAGCATGGAAAACACCGGACACTGGTGATGTGATGCGGCGCTGGTGGGCAGGGATTGCAATGGCGCTGGGGCTGGGTCTGACCAGCCCGGCGCTTGCGCAGGATCACTGCCGCCTCGCGCTTGTGCTTGCCCTCGATGTGTCGTCGTCGGTCGATGCCGAAGAATACATCCTTCAACGCGACGGTCTTGCTGCGGCTCTGGGCGATCCCCTGATCCGCGCAGCCATTCTGGAGGGCAACGGCCATGTGTCGGTGGCCATCTATGAATGGAGCGGACGTCGTCAGAGTGCGATGGTGAGCAACTGGGTTGCCCTGCACGACGACGCTGCGATCGACGGGCTGATCGACCGATTGATGTCGGCCCCGCGCAGTCACACGCGCTTTCCCACCGCGATGGGATATGCGCTGGGATATGGCGCGACCCTTTTGGCACGCGGGCCCGAGTGCGACCGCAGTGTGATAGACGTGTCCGGGGATGGCGAGAACAATGACGGGTTTCCGCCACGCCTCGCCTACAAGAACTTTCCTTTTGCCAATGTCACCGTCAACGGGCTGGCTGTTCTGGGCGGGTCGGATGATGTGCTCGATTACTTCCACCGCGAAGTCCGCTACGGGTTCGGCGCGTTTGTGGAAACCTCTGAAGGCTATGCCGGATACCGCGAGGCCATGACGCGGAAGCTGTTCCGCGAATTGAACGACATGATCCTGAGTGCCCGCCCGGTCACCGGTCCGCAGCCGGGCTAGTAGATGTAGCGAATCTGATCGGTCCAGTACCGCTCCATCCGGCGCAGCGTGCTGCCCATGTCGTCCAGCGTATCATGGTCGATCACGTTCTTTTCGATCAGACCGTCAGCATGCCGCGCAAAGAGAGCCGAAATCAGATCTCGGATCTCCCGCCCCCGCGCCGTCAGCCGAACGCGTACCGAGCGCCTGTCGATCTCGCACCGCTGATGGTGCAAGTAGCCCATGTCCACCAGTTTCTTGAGGTTGTAGCTGACATTGCTGCCCTGATAGTAGCCGCGGGTTTTCAGCTCTCCCGCAGTGACCTCGTTATCGCCGATGTTGAACAGCAGCAGCGCCTGAACCGCGTTGATTTCGATGATGCCGACACGTTCGAATTCGTCCTTGATCACGTCGAGAAGCAGCCTGTGCAGCCTCTCGACCAGGGCGAGCGCCTCAAGATAGCCGTCCAACACGCCATTGGTCCGGCCCTGCTCAACAGATGCATGAATGCTCATTATTGTCTCCGCCTAATCTGTTGCGACGGAGCATCGGGCAAAATCCCGAATAATCGGTTAAGCTGGTCCGGTTTGCCGGATCACTGCTGAAACGCGACCGAAGAGATGTCTGAAATCAGATCCTGCAGCGGCTCGGGCGGCGTTTTCTGTCCGCTCACCCACTGGTACAGATCCTGATCGTTTTCCGACAGAAGCGCATCGTAGCGGTCCAGCATCGTGTCGTCGAACGTGTCCAGACGAAGCTCGGCATATCGCGACAGAATGATATCCATCTCCTTGATCCCGCGCCGCATGGAGCGCATGGACAGGCGTTTGAGACGGTTTTCGCGGGTTTCGCTCATTGCTGGGGCACCATGAGATTGCGCAGTCTTTTTTCCATCCGGGCCAGCTGTTCGGCCTTCTGGTGAAGGTCAGACTTCAGTTCGCGGATTTCAAGAATGATTTCGGTCAGATCGGAAGGCATCGGCTCGGCATCAGGGTTTTCGACACCTTCGCCCTCGCCGTTGATCAGCCACATCATCGAAACATTCAGCAGCCCGGCGAGCATGGAAAGCCGGTTGGCACGTGGCTCGGCCACGTCATTTTCCCATTTCTGCAGCGTGCTCTTCTTGACACCGAGCCGTTTGGCCAACGACTCCTGCGTCATCCCCGCCGCCTCTCTGGCCGCTGTCATGCGGTCGCCAAAGGTCGCGATTTCAGGGGCATACCAGTTTTCGTCGCTCTCGGTCATCCGTTCTCCTATCCCGATCATTGCTTGATCGAATTTTGCGTGCACCCTAAGACAGTCAGAAACCAATCACAAACAGGGGCCTTCAATGCCGTTTCTGTCCGACACCCTTGCCCGCGTCAGCCCGTCCCCCACCGTTGCAGTGTCACAAAAGGCGATGGAACTGAAAGCGGCGGGACAGGATGTGATTGGCCTCGGAGCCGGTGAGCCTGACTTTGACACACCCGACAACATCAAGGCCGCTGCAATTGCGGCGATTGAGGCGGGAAAAACGAAATACACCGCTGTTGACGGAATTCCTGAGGTCAAGCAGGCGATCTGCGCCAAGTTCAAGCGCGAGAACGGGCTGGACTACACCCCGTCGCAGGTGGCGGTGTCCACCGGCGGCAAGCAGGTGCTTTACAACGCTCTGATGGCCACGCTGAACCCCGGTGACGAGGTGATCATCCCCGCCCCCTATTGGGTCAGCTATCCCGATATGGTGCGGCTGGGCGGTGGTGAGCCGGTGATCGTGGAAACCACGATCGACAACGGGTTCCGCCTGACGCCCGAGGCGCTTGAGGCCGCGATCACGCCCAACACCAAGTGGTTCATCTTCAACTCGCCCTCCAACCCCACAGGTGCGGGTTATGGGCACAACCAGTTGAAAGCTTTGACGGATGTGCTGATGCGGCACCCTCATGTCTGGGTGATGACCGACGATATGTATGAACACCTGGCCTATGACGGGTTCCAGTTCTGCACCCCCGCGCAGGTCGAGCCCGGCCTTTATGACCGGACGCTGACGGTCAACGGCGTGTCGAAATCCTATGCCATGACAGGCTGGCGGATCGGCTACGCGGCTGGCCCCGAACACCTGATCGCCGCAATGCGCAAGCTGCAGTCGCAATCCACCACCAACCCCTGTTCGATCAGCCAATGGGCCACGGTCGAGGCGCTGAACGGGCCGCAGGAGTTTCTGGCCGAGCGCAACGAGGCGTTCCGCAAGCGCCGCGATCTGGTGGTTGCGGGGCTGAACGCCTGCGAGGGCATCACCTGCGCCGTGCCGGAAGGCGCGTTTTACGTCTACCCGTCCATCGCCGGCTGCATCGGCAAGACCAGCGCGGGCGGCACGTTGATCGACACGGACGAGGCCTTTGCAACTGCGCTTCTTGAAGAACACGGTGTGGCGGTCGTGTTCGGTGCCGCTTTCGGACTCAGCCCCTATTTCCGCGTCAGCTATGCCACCTCGGACGAGGTACTGGCCGATGCCTGCCGTCGCATTCAGGCGTTCTGCGCCGGGTTAAGCTGATCCATGGGGGCCGATCTCCCAGACTATTATTTCCGCGTTCGGGAGAACGGCGCGCTGGTCTTTCGCGTAGACACCGAAAACCGCCAGCGAAGAATCGAGATGGACCAGATTGCGGTCGTCAATATTCGCAACGGCGAAATCAAACCCCATGGTGATCGCAGCCTGAGCGATGAAGATATCGACGTCATCCGTGAATGGATGGCCGAGCGGCAGGCGACGCTGGCCGCGCGCGATGTCGACGACATCCTGCGCGCCGTCGATCACCTGAACCTGACCACGCAATGGGCACAGTCCAGGGCAACCGACGAGCAGCTTGAAGCCGTGACCGACGCGCTCCTGCTGGCCATGCACGATCTGCGCGGCGTGCTGGTGCGGCGCAAGGCGGACAGGCTGATGAAGGGTGACGAGGACAGCTAGTGCTTTCCCCCTGCCCCCGGCTCTGCCATATTGGCGCAAAGCAACAAAGACAGAGCAGCTGCCATGGCCGAAGACCTTCTCTCCGGGCACGAACCGACCGACTACGACGCGTCCTCCATTGAGGTCCTTGAAGGGCTGGAGCCCGTTCGCAAACGTCCGGGTATGTATATCGGCGGCACCGATGAACGCGCGCTGCATCACCTCGTGGCCGAGGTTCTGGACAACTCCATGGACGAAGCGGTGGCCGGACATGCCAACCGGATCGAGGTGGAGCTGCACGAGGATTATGCCGTCACCATCCGCGACAACGGGCGCGGCATCCCGATTGATCCGCACCCCAAGTTTCCGGACAAATCCGCGCTCGAGGTGATCCTCTGTACCCTGCACGCGGGCGGCAAGTTCTCGGGCAAGGCCTATGAGACCTCGGGTGGTCTACACGGCGTGGGTGCGTCGGTTGTGAACGCGCTGTCGGATTCGATGGTGGTTCAGGTGGCCCGCAACAAAGAGCTTTTCGAGCAGCGCTTTTCGCGCGGTATTCCGCTTTCCAAGGTGGAAAAGGTCGGTGCGGCGCCCAACCGGCGCGGCACAACGGTGACCTTTCATGCGGACGAACAGATCTTCGGCCACCACCGGTTCAAGCCCGCGCGGCTGTTCAAGATGGTGCGGTCAAAGGCCTATCTCTTTTCGGGTGTGGAGATCCGCTGGAAAACCGCGATCAACGATGGCGAAACCCCGACCGAGGCCACCTTCCACTTCCCCGGAGGTCTGGCCGATTACCTGACCGAGACGCTGGGCAGCGCCTCGACCTATGCCGAGCGGCCCTTTGCCGGAACGGTGGAGTTCCGGGAGAAGTTCAACTCTCCGGGTAAGGTGGAGTGGGCGATCAACTGGACGCCGTCGCGCGACGGGTTCATCCAATCCTACTGTAACACCGTCCCCACCCCCGAAGGCGGCACGCACGAGGCCGGGTTCTGGGCGGCGATTCTCAAGGGCATCCGCGCCTATGGGGAGTTGTCGAACAACAAGAAGGCCGCGCAGATCACCCGCGACGACCTGATCACCGGCGGCTGTGCGCTGGTGTCGTGCTTCATCCGCGAACCGGAATTCGTGGGGCAAACCAAGGACCGTCTTGCGACAACCGAAGCGCAGCGCATGGTCGAAGGCGCCGTGCGCGACCACTTCGACAACTGGCTGGCGGCGGATACGAAATCCGCAGGGGCGATCCTCGACTTCCTCGTGCTGCGCGCCGAAGAACGGCTGCGGCGGCGGCAGGAGAAAGAGACCCAGCGCAAGTCAGCGACCAAGAAACTGCGGCTGCCGGGCAAGCTGGTGGATTGTTCGGCCACATCGCGGGAAGGCACAGAGCTGTTCATCGTCGAGGGAGACTCGGCGGGTGGATCGGCCAAGATGGCGCGGGACCGCAAGACGCAGGCGCTCTTGCCGCTGCGGGGCAAAATCCTGAACGTGCTGGGCGCGGCGTCCTCCAAACTGGGCACCAATGCCGAGATCAGCGATCTGACACAGGCTTTGGGTGTGGGTCTTGGCACCAAGTTCAATGTCGACGATCTGCGCTATGACAAGGTCATCATCATGACCGATGCGGACGTCGATGGCGCGCATATCGCATCGCTCCTGATGACGTTCTTCTTCACCCAGATGCGCCCGATGATCGACGCCGGGCATCTGTATCTGGCCTGCCCGCCTTTGTACCGGCTCACACAGGGGGCCAAACGGCTCTATGTGGCGGATGATGCCGAGAAAGACCTGATGATGCAGAAGGGTCTTGGCGGCAAAGGCAAGATCGACGTCCAGCGCTTCAAGGGTCTGGGCGAGATGGACGCGAAGGATTTGAAAGAGACCACGATGGACCCGGCGTCACGCAAGCTGATCCGTGTGACCATCGACGAGGACGAACCGGGCGAAACCGGCGATCTGGTGGAACGTCTGATGGGCAAAAAGCCGGAGCTGCGGTTCCAGTACATCCAGGAGAACGCGCGGTTCGTTGAGGAGTTGGATGTTTGAATTTTTTGGAATGCCGGCATGCCGATTGATGAAGACGAAGACGTAGAGATATCATTTCCAATCACTTTCGCCGTTCTTGGAACGCCCGTCTCACTTCAAGCGTCGGCACAGTCACGCGAGGACTGGAAACAGCGGGTTCGCGAAGCCTCGAGAACTGTTGTCGCTGAACATTGCTGGGCAAGCGAAGAACAAGTGAGCCTAACGATTTACGATTTCCCAACCGACGCAACGGGCGGGGATATAGATAACATAATAAAGCCAATTCAAGACGCTATGCATCCGCAGATCGTCCAAGATGACGAGCAAATCTCGAGGGTTGTAGCCCAACGCTTCACACCCCACGAGGGGGAAAATTTGCAGAGTACCCAGATTTGGTTGCCGAGGCGATGGTGAACAACACTCCATTTGTCTTTATACGGCTTTCCAACGACCCATTGGGAGAAGCGCAATGAGCCAATCTATCAGCGAATATGAGGCTGCTCGTGAACTTGCTCGAAAGTACGAGCTTGACGGTTACACGGCCGAATTGGAACCGAAGAACATTCCAGGCGCAGATTTTTTGGGATCATATCGCCCTGATTTACTGTTGGAGCGCGACGGACAGAAAATCATTGTTGAGATTAAGCGACGCCACAGACCCGAGCTATCAAAGCACATTGAAGCGCTCAAAAATAAGATTGAACAGCAACCAGGGTGGAAATTCTTATTGGTGTATCTTGACTCGGATCGTGCTCTAGCAGGGCTCAAATCAGTTCCGTACCCATCAATTCGTTCGTTGCTCAATGAAGCAGAGGCGGCATTTGACACGGGTTCCAAGAGAGCCGCCTTCTTGTCGCTATGGGCCGGATTTGAAGCGGCAGCACGCAGAATTAATCCAGAAGCTTTTTCCAAACCGCAATCACCGGGCAGGATTATCACCGTCTTGGCCGAGAATGGGACTTTTTGGCCAGATGACGCTGACGAACTGAGAAGGCTCGCTGCTAAACGCAATAGTCTAATACACGGGGAACTGGACGTAGAAATCTCAGATGAAGACTACGCGTCTTTGATGGCGCATGTTGAGACACTTGCGGAAGAGCGATCTCCACCAGAAAAATCGATATGAGGCGGTCTCGCACAGTAATCAATAATTGTTTCCATGCGTAAAATCATCAACCCGATGAAGCGCCATCGCCAGACCGCGGGGTGGCGTCCTAGCGTCGAACGGCGCGTTTTATAGTGGCCAAATCCGAACGAAATATGAGCGTTGCGCATACGGTTGCCCATCGCCAGCCCGGGGGGCGGTCTGGCGATGGCGCGGGCACCTTCGGTGCTATTCCGCGCCGGGTGCAATGTTCGTTGAGAAAACCGTAAGCGCCCGACCCTGGGTGGGCGCACGCAGCCTCTGAACAATGCGAGGCAGCGTCACACGCGTGACAGTGGTTCTGAGCAAACGACACGCCAATGCGCCCTCCCGGGGGGAGGGTCGGGCGCGGCCCGTCCTTCGGACGGGCTGGGTCGCTCGAACCGTGTTTTCCATTCATATGTCGGGGCATCGCCCCATTTCCAAAAAGAGGTGACGTCACCTGAGTTGGGTGGACATCCTCTCCCCCGTGCAGAGCCTGTGAGGCTCCGAACCTGTACCCCGAAGGGCCTGTTGAGACGCGTCTCTCATGGTCTGAACGCACATAAAGCGTCCGTAGAGAGAGGGTAGTCGCCTGGGGTGTTCCGCCAAAAGACGGAACGGGTCTCGGATCCGATGGGCGGGAGGTATCGGGCGGATGGGTTGAGAGCGCGGAAACGCACCGTGCGGTGCTGCGCCCTGCCCTTACGCCGGCCATCCACAGTGGGCGGCGATCCGGCCCTCCGCCGGACAGTGCGGCTTTGACAGGTCCGAGAACCTGTGCCACGCTTTTTGGCATTGGTTCAGGAATAGTCCCAAGGCTGCGGCAATGTTCAAAGTCAATCTGGCAGCGTTCTACTCTGTCTGCGGAATAGTCCCGCCAAACGTGGAACCCACGGCCGACGAGTCAGGTGTGATCGAAGTCAAGGATGGCACGGATTTCGCCAATCTGTGCCGGCGCAGCGGTGTCCCGTCGGGCGCGAATGTCTCGCTGACCTTTCCGGATGTGTGTTTCGTACCACCGCCCCCCGGAGGCCCTGTACCGATCCCCTACCCGGCCGCCGCGCTGGACAGTTTCAACTCCGAAGTCCGCAAAGGCGGGTTCCCGAAGATCAAGATCCGCGATGCAGGCAATGCCTCTGTGATCCGAACATCCACGGGTGACGAACCCGGCACCCGGAAAGGGATCGTGAGTTCGCAGAACGTCGGCATGACCCCGTACACGGCGTACTCGTTTGACGTTAAGTACGAGGGAGCGCCGATCATCGTGACACCCCCGTCGTTCCGGTAAGGGATGGCTGAGCTGCAAAAGAAAAGCCCCGCCACATGGGCGGGGCTGTGATCGTCCCTTGCGGGCGCGATCTTATTCTTCGTCAGCTGCTTCCAGCTCTTCCAGGCGGGCCTTGTCGGCTGCGCCTTTTGCGTCGACGTCACGGTCGACGAATTCGATGATCGCCATCGGTGCCATGTCGCCATAGCGGAAGCCGGCCTTCAGGATGCGGACATAGCCGCCCTGACGCTCGGCGTAGCGCGGGCCGAGAACGTCGAACAGCTTGGCAACGTCCTTGTCTTCCTTCAGCTGTGCAGCTGCCTGACGGCGGGCGTGCAGGTCACCGCGCTTGCCCAGCGTGATCAGCTTTTCAACGATCGGGCGCAGTTCCTTGGCTTTCGGCAGGGTGGTCTTGATCTGCTCATGTTCGATGAGCGAGCCAGCCATGTTGGCAAAGAGCGCCTTGCGGTGCTCGTGGGTGCGGTTCAGGCGGCGGTAGCCTCGTGCGTGACGCATGTGTCTTACTCCAATAGTTGCCCTCTACGGGCGTTTTTGCTTTGTCCGGCCACCGATGCGTGTCAGCGGCTCTCCTTGGGGCGGATGCCCGGTTGGGTGAGGGGTGCCCCTCACCCAAATTTCTTAAAAGTTGTCTTCCAGCTTTTTCGCCAGGTCTTCGATGTTGTCTGGCGGCCAGTCCTCGACATCCATGCCAAGGTGCAGACCCATGCCGGACAGCACTTCCTTGATCTCGTTCAGCGACTTGCGGCCGAAGTTCGGGGTGCGGAGCATCTCGGCTTCGGTTTTCTGGATCAGGTCGCCGATATAGACGATGTTGTCGTTCTTCAGGCAGTTTGCCGAGCGCACGGACAGTTCCAGTTCGTCCACCTTCTTGAGCAGAAGCGGGTTGAACTCGAGACCGTCGTCCTCGTCCTGCTGACGTGCGGATTCCGGTTCGTCGAAGTTGACGAAGATCGACAGCTGATCCTGAAGGATGCGCGCGGCATAGGCCACGGCGTCTTCCGGCGTGACGGAGCCGTCGGTTTCGACCTTCATTGTCAGCTTGTCATAGTCCAGCACCTGGCCCTCACGGGTGGGCTGCACGTCGTAAGCGACTTTCTTGACCGGGGAATAGATCGCATCGATCGGCATCAGGCCGATGGGTGCATCTTCCGGCTTGTTCTTGTCGGCGGACACGTAGCCCTTGCCGGTGTTGACCGTCAGTTCCATGTAGAGGTCCGCACCTTCGTCGAGGTGGCAGATCACGTGGTCACGGTTCAGCACTTCGATGCCGTTGGTTTCCGAGATGTCACCGGCGGTGACAACGCCCGGACCCTTGGCGTTGATGGAAACGCGCTTGGGGCCTTCGACTTCCATACGGAGCGACACACCCTTGAGGTTCAGCACGATATCGGTGACGTCTTCGCGCACACCGGCAACGCTGGAGAACTCGTGCAGCACGTTGTCGATCTGCACGGAGGTAATTGCCGCGCCCTGCAGCGACGACAGAAGCACGCGGCGCAGCGCGTTGCCGAGGGTCAGACCAAAGCCCCGCTCCAGCGGTTCGGCAACCACGGTCGCCACGCGCGACGGATCGGCGCCCGGCTTGACCTCAAGCTGCGTCGGCTTGATCAATTCTGCCCAGTTCTTGTGGATCATGCGTCCCTCCATACTTGTCTCTGCCCCATGTCCGAAAGGCAGTGACGCCCGAGGTTAAAATGACGAAAGCATGCCCCCACCTCACGGTGGGGCCATGCCAGAATAGTGTGGTCGATCAGACGCGACGACGCTTCGGCGGGCGGCAGCCGTTGTGTGCGATCGGGGTCACGTCACGGATCGACGTGATGTTGAACCCGATGGCCGCCAGAGCGCGGAGCGCCGATTCACGACCCGAACCGGGGCCCTGAACTTCGACTTCGAGCGTCTTGACGCCATGTTCCTGTGCCTTGCGGCCCGCATCTTCGGCAGCCAGCTGAGCTGCGTAGGGTGTGGATTTCCGCGAGCCTTTGAAGCCCATGGTGCCAGCGGACGACCAGGAGATCGCGTTGCCCTGCACGTCGGAGATCAGGATCTTGGTGTTGTTGAAGCTGGAGTTCACATGTGCGACGCCAGCTGCGATGTTCTTGGAGACCTTTTTCTTGCCTCCGCGACGGGTATCACGTGCCATATCGGTAGACCTCCCTTACTTCTTCTTGCCGGCGATCGGCTTCGCGGGGCCCTTACGGGTGCGCGCGTTGGTGTGGGTCCGCTGGCCGCGGACGGGGAGGTTGCGGCGATGACGCAGGCCACGGTAGCAGCCAAGGTCCATCAGACGCTTGATGTTCATCTGCACTTCGCGACGCAGGTCACCTTCAACGGTGTAGTTCGCGTCGATGTGCTCACGAATGGCGAGCACTTCGGCATCGCTCAGTTCGTTAACCCGGCGGGTTGCGTCGATATTGACCGCTTCGCAAATGGCTTTTGCGGAGGTATGGCCGATACCGGTGATGTAGGTGAGGGCGATCGGAACACGCTTCCCTGTGGGAATGTTCACGCCAGCAATACGTGCCACGTATGACTTCCTTTTCGTTGCGGGTCCGTAGCGCCAGACCCTTTTTTCACAACATAAGGCCCGTCGGTTTTACCCTTGGGGCCTTGAGCTGATCAGGTGATCCGCAGACGGGCGCGACCCGAGCTGCGACGGTGATTCTCGGTTAAGAGATGGCGGTAGATAGGAGTGTTTGACTCCGGCGTCAACCCTCGTCTCGATGCCTGTTCCTGCGTATCAGGGAACGCTTGGATCATCCCCGACAAAAGCGGCTGGCCCGTAGGAGCAAGGGCGTTCGAGCGCCCTCGCCGCTCAGGTTATCCCAGCACCTTGGCGATGTCCGCTTTCACGGCGGCCATTTCGCCCAGACCGTCCACCGAGGACAGTTGACCCTTGGCGTAATAGTAGCCGATCAGTGGCGAGGTTTTCTTGTAATACTCCATCAGACGCTGCTTGAGGCTTTCCTCGTTGTCGTCCGCGCGGCGCTTGAATTCGGTGCCGCCGCAGTTGGAGCATTTGCCGTCTGCCGGGATCGGTTTGGTGTTGTCGTTGTAGACCTCACCACAGGACCCGCAGGTGGAGCGCGCCGTGATGCGGGCGACAAGCGCATTGTCGTCGACCTGCATTTCGATCACGGCATCGAGGGTCTCACCCTCTTCGGCCAGCAACTCGCCCAGAGCATCCGCCTGGGCCAGAGTGCGCGGGAAGCCGTCAAAGATGAAGCCGCCCTTCTTGTCGCCTTTGAGCTTTTCCCGGATCAGGCCGATCACGATCTCATCCGTGACAAGCTCGCCGCGGGCCATCACGTCGGCGACGATCTTGCCCATCTCGGTGCCGCTGTCCTTGGCCTCGCGCAGCATATCGCCGGTCGAGAGCTGGATCATGTCGCGCTCGTCACAGAGGAACCGCGCCTGTGTGCCTTTGCCCGCACCCGGCGGGCCCAAGAGGATAATATTCATCGGCGTGCCGGGCTCCGTCTTTTGGATTTGGACTTACCCTTGCCGCGCAGCTGCGACTTTTGAATAAGACCTTCGTATTGATGAGCCAGAAGATGGCTTTGGACCTGCTGGATCGTATCCATCGTCACCGACACCACGATCAGCACGGATGTGCCGCCGAAGTAGAAGGGAATGGCGAACTGGCCACGCAGAATTTCCGGCAACAGGCAGACCGCGGTCAGGTAGGCAGAGCCCAGAACCAGTACGCGGTTGACCACGTATTCGAGGTATTCGGCGGTCTTCTTGCCCGGACGGATCCCTGGGACAAAGCCGTTCTGGTTCTTCAGGTTGTCGGCAACGTCATCGACCTTGAACGAAACGTTGAAGGTGTAGAAGTAGGCGAAGAACACGATCATCGCCCCGAAGAACAGCAGGTAAAGCGGCTGACCCGGCCCGAAATAGGCAAGGATCGTCGACATGACCGGGCCGGTCTGCTGACCGCTGAAGGTGCTGATCGTCGTCGGCAGCAGCAGCAGCGAGCTGGCGAAGATGGCCGGGATCACGCCCGACGGGTTGACCTTGACCGGCAGGTGGCTGTTCTGCGCTTCTGCGATCTTCATGCCCATCTGGCGGCGGGGATACTGAATCGTGATCTTTCGGAGCGCCCGCTCCATGAACACGACGAACATGATCACCGCGATGACCATGAGGATCACCCCCACGATCACAGCCGGGCTGATGGCACCCGAACGGCCCGAGGCAAAGAACTGCGCCAGAGCGGCGGGGACTTCGGCGATGATGCCGACAAAGATGATGAGCGAGATACCGTTGCCGACGCCGCGCGCGGTGATCTGTTCCCCGAGCCACATCAGGAACATTGTGCCACCCACGAGGGTGATCACGCAGGAGGCGCGGAAGAACCAGCCCGGATCGGTGACGAGATCGCCCGCCTCAAGACTAACGGCAAGGCCATAGGCCTGGAACGTCGCCAGGAACACCGTGCCATAGCGGGTGTATTGCGCGATCTTCTTGCGGCCCGCCTCGCCCTCTTTCTTCAGCTGTTCGAGGGACGGCACCATGGACGTCAGAAGCTGAACGATGATCGAGGCCGAGATGTAGGGCATGATGCCGAGGGCAAAGATCCCCATGCGGCCAAGAGCACCGCCGGTGAACATCGTCAGGATGCCGCCGATCCCCTGCTGCGCCTGCTCCATGAATTCGCGCAGGGCAATGCCGTCGATCCCCGGAACGGGAATGAAGGTGCCGATGCGGTAAACGATCAGAAGGCCAAGCGTGAAGAAAATCCGGTTGCGCAAATCGGTCGCTTTGCCGAGCGCAGCCCAGCTTGTATTCGCGGCCATTTGTTCTGCTGCTGATACCATGCGGGTCTCTTTTATGATGAACGCCGCCATGAGCGGTCCGGCTCAGGCGGCGTTTGGAAAGCTCTGGGGGCTATGTAAGCGGCGTTGAAGCCGCTCACAACCTCTTATTCGGCGGCCTGCGCGGTTGTGACCGTCAGTGAGCCGCCAGCCTTCTCAACCGCCTCAATGGCCGATTTGGAAGCGCCGGTGACGTTCAGAGTCACTTTCGCGGTGATGTCGCCCTTGGCGAGCACGCGGATGCCGTCCAGCTTGCGACGGACCAGACCGGACGCAACCAGAGCGTCCTCGTCGATGGTGCCTTTCGCATCGAGCTTGCCGGCGTCGACGAATTTCTGGATCAGACCGAGGTTGACCACGGCAAACGACTTCCGGTTCGGCTTGTTGAAGCCACGCTTCGGAAGACGCTGGTAGAGCGGCATCTGGCCGCCTTCGTAGCCGGCAATGGCCACACCCGAACGGGATTTCTGACCTTTGATACCACGGCCACCCATCTTACCGAGGCCGGAGCCCGGACCACGGCCAACGCGCTTCTTGCGCTTGGTTGCGCCGGGATTGTCGCGCAGTTCATGCAGTTTCATATCGCTTCTCCTTTGCCGGAAACGCCCCCGAAGCGATGTGGGACGAACGCGGCTTTTCTTGGTTATGAATCAGGGACCCGTAAGTCCACCGGGGGCGTATAGAGGTGTTAGACAGCCTGATCAAGAGGGCACTGCGCTGCTTTCACGACAAGTCTACACCCTTGGCCGCCATCTTCTCATGGAGGTCCTTGGTCGTGTTGCCGCTTGGATAATCAATGTTCGGTATCGGCACGTCCAGCCATTTACACAACGGCTGCCATCCGTCACCCAGATTGTGAACCAACAACCGATCCGGAGAGACAGTCGCCAACACATCCTCTACGTTCTTGTTGTACACAGCGATTGCGTGGTCACGATCGCTCGCACGTCCATGAAACACCTGATTGGCAACCAAAAGATGCGCCAATCCATTGGGATCGTCGCCCGTTTGGAGGTAGCGCAGGAGCGTCTTCTCAAAACTGTCCCACCAGCTTTCAGCAGACCGCATCGTCAGAATCACTTTTGCCTCTGGATAAACGTCAATCAAGGTGCGCCAATAGTAGGCAGACGGCCAATCCACGCAGGCCGAATACCCCTCGAACAGCTTTTCCCAATCAGGGGTGCCGCCTTTTGCCAAATCAAGCCAAAGCGGTCGGAGTGGGGTACCCTCTTCAAGCTCGAACATGTGGTGCGTTGGTCCAACACCGAGAATATTCAGTGCATGTCGCATGGAATCCGTACCGGTGCGACCGAACCCAGTTCCAATTATCTTTAGCGGCATGACAACTCCTATGACGTCGTGTCAGCTGAACCCGACGTCTTAACCTGATTACCAGACTATGCCGAAAAAGAGAAAACCCCGCCAGCATGCTGGCGGGGTTTTCAGAATTCTTCGAAAAAACGAGGCTCAGCCGCGCTCTTCGATGATCTCGACCAGGTGCGGGATCTTGTTGACCATACCGCGCACTGCGGGGGTGTCTTCAAGCTCGCGGGTCTTGTGCATCTTGTTCAGGCCCAGACCGATCAGCGTCTTGCGCTGGATTTCCGGACGACGGATCGGCGAACCGATCTGTTTGACAACGATTGTCTTAGCCATGGTGATCAGGCCTCCTCAGCGACGTGGGCGCTTTCCTGCGGGGCGTCTTCACGCTTGGGCAGGATGTCGGCCACTTTTTTGCCGCGACGCTGTGCGACGGAACGCGGGCTTGCCTCTTTGGACAGGCCGTCCAGCGTGGCGCGGATCATGTTGTAGGGGTTCTGCGAGCCGATCGACTTTGCGACGACGTCCTGAACACCCAGCATTTCGAACACGGCACGCATCGGACCACCGGCGATGATACCGGTACCGGTCGGTGCGGTGCGCATGACCACCTTACCGGCGCCATGACGACCTTCGATGTCGTGGTGCAGCGTGCGGCCTTCGCGCAGCGGCACGCGGATCATCTTGCGCTTGGCCTGTTCGGTTGCCTTGCGGATGGCCTCGGGGACCTCCTTGGCCTTACCTTTGCCAAAGCCGACGCGGCCTTTCTGGTCGCCCACAACGACGAGGGCTGCGAAGCCGAAACGCTTACCACCCTTGACGGTCTTGGACACCCGGTTGATCGCCACAAGGCGATCGGCGAATTCCGGGGCTTGCTCTTCGCGGTCGCGGCGGTTGCCCCGACGGTTTTCACGTTCTGCCATTTAGGCATCCTTTTCTTTTGTGGGCGCAGTGCCCGTTGTCCAATCCAGGTGAGCCTTTCGGTGCTCCCGGATCATCGGGAAGGGATGGCCCTTCCGCAAAGCAAGGTGCGTGAGACCACGCACCCTGCACATTCATGCGGCAGGGTGCGTGCATGCACGCACCGCCACCATCAGATCTTCAGACCACCTTCGCGGGCTGCGTCGGCCAGAGCCTTGACGCGGCCGTGGAAAAGGAAACCGCCACGGTCGAAATATGCTTCTTCGATCCCGGCTTTCTTCGCACGCTCGGCAATCGCCGCACCGACCTTCTGGGCGGCTTCGACGTTGTTCTTGCCGCCGGCGAGATCTTTTTCCATGGTCGAGGCCGCTGCGAGCGTCACGCCACGAACGTCGTCGATCAGCTGAACGCTGATGTTCTTGTTCGAGCGGTGCACGCTCAGGCGCACGCGCCCTGCGTTGACCTTGCGAAGTTTGTTCCGAACGCGCAGGCGGCGTTTCTGGAACAGCTGTCGTTTACTGTTTGCCATTGCCTTCGGTCCTTACTTCTTCTTGCCTTCTTTCTGGAAGATGTATTCGCCCTTGTAGCGAATGCCTTTGCCCTTGTAGGGCTCGGGCCGACGCCAGTCGCGAATGTTCGCTGCCACCTGGCCCACCAGCTGAGCGTCATGGCCTTCGACCACGATCTCTGTCTGCTTGGGGCATGTGACGGTCACACCGTCCGGAATTTGAAAATCAACGTCATGCGACAGGCCAAGGTTCAGTTTCAGGACACTGCCCTGAAGCTGAGCACGGTAACCAACACCCTGGATTTCAAGCTCTTTCTTGAAGGTGTTCGTTACGCCATGCACCATGTTCGCAACCATCGTGCGGGACATGCCCCACTGCTGACGGGCGCGCTTGGATTTACCGCGCGGATCAACCTTGATGACATTGCCTTCCACCGTGATGGTGACATCATCGGTCGCGGTAAAACTCTGGGTGCCTTTCGGACCTTTCACTTCGATGGTCTGCCCCGACAGGGATGCAGTCACACCCGAGGGAAGCTCAACCGGCTGTTTGCCAATACGAGACATTTCCAGACCTCCTTAGAAGACGGTGCAGAGCACTTCGCCGCCAACGTTCTGGCTGCGGGCGCTTGCATCAGTCATGACGCCTTTGGACGTGGACACGATGGACACACCCAGACCCTGACGGACCTGCGGGATGTCATCCACACCCAGGTACACACGACGGCCCGGCTTGGATACGCGCTTGAGTTCGCGGATCACGGGGGTGCCGTCAAAGTACTTCAGGCTGATTTCGAATGCCGGATGGCCGCGCTCGTCCTTGGTTTCTTCGAAACCGCGGATGTAGCCTTCGTCCGCCATCACCGCGAGAACGCGGGCACGCAGCTTGGACGCCGGTGTCATGGTGGTGGACTTGCCGCGCATCTGGGCGTTGCGGATACGGGTGAGCATATCGCCGATAGGATCGTTCATATCTCAGCCCTCCTTACCAGCTCGACTTGACCATGCCGGGGGCCTTGCCATTGCTGGCAAGCTCGCGAAGCGCGATCCGGCTGACCTTGAGTTTGCGATAGTAGGCGTGCGGACGCCCGGTGAGCTGGCAGCGGTTGTGCAGGCGCGAGGGCGCGCTGTTCCGCGGCAGCTTTGCAAGCTTGAGGCGCGCCTTGAAGCGCTCTTCCATCGGCTTGCTTTCATCGTTCGCGATTTCCTTCAGCTCAGCACGCTTGGCGGCATACTTTTCCACCAGCTTCTGACGCTTCTTTTCGCGTTCAATCATTGCTTTCTTCGCCATGGTATCAGTCCCCTCAGGCGTTGAACGGCATGTTGAAGTGCTTCAACAGCGCCTTGGCTTCCGCGTCGGTGTTCGCGGTCGTCGTGATGATGATATCCATGCCCCAAACCTCATCGACCTTGTCGAAGTCGATTTCGGGGAACACGATGTGCTCTTTCATGCCCATGGCGAAGTTGCCACGGCCGTCGAAAGACGGCTTCACACCGCGGAAGTCGCGGATCCGCGGCATCGCGATGGTGATCAGACGATCGAGGAAGTCGTACATCCGGTCGCCACGCAGCGTGACCTTGGCACCCAGCGGCATTTCTTCACGAACGCGGAAGCCCGCGATGGATTTCTTTGCCTTTGTGGTGACGGCCTGCTGACCGGCGATCTTGGTCAGATCCTCAACAGCGGATTTGGCTTTCTTGCTGTCTTTGACAGCTTCCGCGCCGCAGCCGATGTTCAGAACGATCTTGTCCAGACGCGGGATCATCATGTCGTTCTTGTAGCCGAACTCTTCTTTCAGAGCGGCTTTGATCGTGTTCTGGAACTGTGCCTTCAGGCGCGGGGTGTAGGTTGCAGCATCAAGCATCGATCACATCCCCTGTTGTCTTGGCGTAACGGACCTTCTTGTCGCCTTCCATCTTGAAGCCAACGCGGGTCGGTTTGCCGTTCTTGTCGACAATCGCCAGGTTCGACAGATCGATCGGCATCGCCTTGGGCATACGACCGCCCTGCGATGTCTGGGTCTGACGCTGGTGACGGATCGCCATGTTCACGCCATCGACCACGGCCTTGCCGGCCTTCGGATCGACGGAGGCAATGGTGCCCGACTTGCCTTTGTCTTTGCCGGCAAGCACAACCACCTTGTCGCCTTTACGGAGTTTCGCAGCCATTACAGCACCTCCGGAGCAAGCGAGATGATTTTCATGAAGTTCTTGGCGCGCAGCTCACGCACAACCGGTCCGAAGATACGCGTACCGACCGGCTCACCTGCGTTGTTCAGGATGACGGCAGCGTTGCGGTCAAAACGGATGGCTGTGCCGTCTTCGCGACGGACTTCCTTGGCGGTGCGCACGACGACGGCCTTGCGGACGTCACCTTTCTTCACGCGACCGCGCGGGATGGCTTCCTTCACGGACACTACGATGATGTCACCCACCGACGCGTATTTCCGCTTGGACCCACCCAGAACCTTGATGCACTGAACACGGCGTGCGCCGCTGTTGTCAGCAACATCCAGATTGGTCTGCATCTGGATCATAGATTTTCTCCCGACGTCCCGGACCGCTCATGCGAGGCATAGGCCCGGGGGTTTCGTAAATGCCGAAAGGCTATCGCTTATTCAGCGATAACCTCCCAACGTTTGGTCTTCGACTTGGGGGCGCATTCCTGAATGCGGACAACGTCCCCTACTGCGAATTTCTCGGCCTCGTCATGGGCGCGATATTTCTTGGACTTCCGGATCGTCTTCTGAAGAACCGGGTGCTTGAAGCGACGCTCGACCGAAACGGTGACGGTCTGAGTGTTCGCGGTCGAGGTGACGACACCTTGAAGAATACGCTTGGGCATCTCTGTGGCTCCCTCTTACGCGTCGCTGGCCGCTGCGGCGGCTTTCTGGTTCAGCACGGTGTTGATGCGTGCCACGTTGCGGCGCACCTGACGGATGCGCGCAGTATTCTCGAGCTGGCCGGTGGCCTGCTGAAAGCGGAGGTTGAAGGCCTCTTTCTTCAGCGCAACAAGCTCATCACGGAGCTGGTCCGGTGTCTTGTCGTTCAGTTCCTTGGCGTTCATGTCGCCATTCCTTTCTATCAACATCACCGGAGAGCCCCATCGTTGTCGTGGGTCACCCTGATTCCCGGTGGAGGTGGATGAGCGCGCCGTATAGGCCGGACAGCCCGATGGCGCAACCCCTTTGTTTTCAAGGTCACGCACACTGGTAAGGAGATAGAAAACACCAAACTATGAAGTGCTCGAAAGCGAGGCTACTCAGCAATCTACGCTGAATGTACTAGTTTAATTGCAGAGTAGCAAAACATGATTAACCACAGCATCCCGATGGCGCCGGGCAAGACAACAGACGAGGACTTGCCTCGAACACCGATTCCTTCATTGGAGCCGCCACCTTTTATTGCTGGCAATAGTCCGGCAGGATCGACCACGTCTCGAACTCCCAACTCAGGTACACGACCTTCATCGTCATAATAGGGCTTCGACCATTTCGCTGCAGCTTTGTTTATCGCGGCGTCCGCTGCTTCGACACTTACAATTGTAGTGATCGACGCCGCAATTCCAATGAGAGAGAAAAGTATAAAAATGTACTCTATTGGAAAATCCAAATCGCTAGACATTTTGGGAAGCGTGAGCGCCAATGAGGTGAATAAAAAGGCTTGAAGAGTTACAAACCAAGAGGTTCGGAAGTTGATTAAAGTATCCTCATGGACCACTTTTTCTCTATATAGCTGATAAATCTGAATTGACTCAGGCTCTAGGG
>NZ_JFKC01000018.1 GCF_002115805.1 Marivita geojedonensis
ATCCATCGGCGTAAGCACACTGTGTAAATTGCCCAAATAAATGAGCCAGCTAATAGTAGCGACGGTCCCCAAATACTTGTATCGACTATGGCCCACTTAACATCCTGCCAAACCATTAGAGTTGCACCCGAGAAAGCAATTACAGCGCCAAGTATCTCACATGCTTGCAGCCGCCGCCCGTGCCAGACTTGGGAGATGAACAGTATGAGTAGTGCAGAGAGGGCAAAGATCGCGCCACCAGTAGAGGCGGGGCTATGATGCAACCCGGAGTAAACGAGCCAATTGAACAGCGTTACAGACAAGAACCCGAGTGCTAGCATCTGTAGAGGATGGCTCGCCCAAGCGGCGGCGATTTGCGGCCAATTGCGTACAGTGAACGGCAACAAGACAATTCCGGCAACGACCCAACGAAGATAGTTCAACTGGAATGGTTCGATAGCTTCATGAAGGGCGCGCGCTACGACAAAATTTCCAGCCCACATTAGCGGACCCAAAGCCGCAACAAGAAACACACCAACGCTGTTCAATCGAGGCGATTTAGGCATAGGTTTCCCCCACGTAAATATTGTTCAAGCGGAGGCGTTCATCAAGTGATTTCAATAGTGTGACGGTTGTAGATCAGGACCTGCACAACCTGTTTGCAAGTGCGTTAAATTTGAGCGTGCTGTCTTGGATGCCCGGGGCTGACACTGCCGATGGCCGAATGAATTCCCGCCGGTTGAAGCAATTCGACCGTTCGCACAAAGAGCCGTGAATGCTCGCTTCGAACTTAAGCTTCCCAACAGTCTTCCGACGCGTGTCTTCAAACTTCCCACGCGTGTCTTCAAACAATGTGTTGCAAGAACTGTGTTTGCGTCACTGTTCCAAATCACTGTGTTCAACACAGTGATTCAGCCCCAATACGCACAGCAGCACACTTTCAAAAGTGTGTATCAAGTGTGTATGGCGATTTTGGAGGGTGAAAGTGGTGTTAAGTACTTGATTTTAATGGAGGCGAGTACCGGAATCGAACCGGTGTACACGGATTTGCAATCCGGCGCTTCGCTCTGTAACTACGTAATAATATTGTAAACGTACTACCTTTGTTCACGGCCTTATCTCAAAGGCTTACGTAGAGGCTGTAAACTGAAAACTCTGTTTTCGGCTTTGTTGGTGCCATCCAGTTTCCTTGGAAATGAAGTTTCTCGTCTTTGTGTTTCGAATTCCCACCTCTCCCAGAAGACTACTTGGTTCGTATGCGTCTCCCAGCATTCACCGGATAAATGCGATACAAATAGCACGAGGGGAAAGATGTCATCTCGGTTTCGCGAAGCGGCAACTCCTCAAAAGCCGCCGCTTCCTATTCTGTCAAATTGCGGACACTAAATGACACTGCGACGCTACAGCCCTTAGACGGAGGTGCAGATGTATTTCATCTCCATGAATTCATCCATGCCGTGGTGGCTGCCTTCCCGGCCCAGTCCGGATTGCTTGACCCCGCCAAAGGGCGCCACCTCGGTTGAGATCAACCCAGTGTTCACACCCACCATGCCATATTCCAGCGCCTCCTGAACCTGCGTGACGCGGCTCAGGTCGCGGGCATAGAAATAGGCGGCGAGGCCAAATATCGTGTCGTTGGCCAGATCGATAACCTCTTCGACAGTGTCGAAATTGAATAATGGTGCCAGCGGGCCGAAGGTTTCCTCCTGCGCGAAGGCCATTTCACGTGTTGCGCCCGTGACGATGGTCGGCTGAAAGAATGTGCCGCCTAGATCGTGCCGCTTGCCGCCGGAGATGACGGTGCCGCCCTTGGCGATAGCGTCCTCAACATGTTCTTCGACCTTGGCAACCGCTTCCTCGTTGATCAGAGGGCCAAGCTGTACCCCGTCAGAGAGGCCGTCGCCTACCGGCATCGCTTCTACCGCGTCCTTGAGCTTGGCGGCGAAGGCATCATAGACGCCGGCCTGCACGTAGATGCGGTTGGCGCAGACGCAGGTCTGGCCGTTGTTGCGATACTTGGAGATCAGCGCGCCCTCGACCGCGGCGTCCAGATTGGCGTCGTCGAAGACAATGAATGGAGCGTTGCCGCCCAGTTCCATCGAGCATTTCATGACCTGATCGGCAGCCTGTTTCAACAGGATGCGCCCTACTTCCGTGCTGCCGGTGAAAGTCAGCTTTCGGACTTTTGGGTTCTCGCAGAATTCCTTGCCGATGTCCGAGGACCGGGACGAGGGGATGATCGACAGCACGCCTTTAGGGATACCCGCACGCTCCGCTAGTTCCCCCAAAGCCAGCGCCGAAAGGGGCGTTTCTGCTGCTGGACGGGCCACGAAGGCGCAGCCCGCGGCCAGCGCCGGGCCTACCTTGCGGGTGATCATTGCGTTGGGGAAGTTCCACGGCGTGATTGAGGCGGCGACTCCGATCGGTTGCTTGATGACGGTGATGCGCTTGTCGCGCTGGTGACCGGGGATGGTTTCGCCATAGGTGCGCTTGGCCTCTTCGGCGAACCATTCGACAAAACTCGCCCCATAGAGGATTTCGCCACGGGCCTCGGCGTGTGGTTTGCCCTGTTCTGCGGTCAGGATCGTGGCGAGATCGTCGGCATTCTCGACCATCAGATCGAACCACTTGCGCAGGACGGCAGCGCGTTCCTTGCCTGTCCATTTGGACCAGTCCTTCTGCGCTATGTAGGCGGCATCGATGGCTAGGGCGGTCTCGATGCGGGTCACGTCAGCAACCTCGGCGATGGTATCGCCGCGCGCGGGGTTCGACACCGAGAAAGTGGCGCCGTCATCGGCGTCCACCCATTCGCCGGCAATATACGCCTGGGTCCTGAGGATCGCCGGGTCCTTGAGAAGGTCTTTCAGTCCGGTCACGGATTTCAGCATGGGTCACCTTTCTATGTATGAGGTGTTTTTGGTCAGACGCCGTCAGTGGCCGCCCGGGTTCAACGGGGTCTGGCGCAGCACCTCGGCGATGTCGTCGTCGAGGGGGACGTCGAAGGAATTCAGCTCGTAGCCGAGCACGGAATAGAAGCCGACGGTGGCGATCAGGTCGAGAACCGCCAGCTTGCCCAAGTCGCGGGCGATGCCGTCGATGCTGGCCTGCGACAGCCTGTGGTCCGTCATCAGTTCGTCGACCGCGCGGGCGATCAGCGCGTCCTGCAGCGCCATGTCTTCGCACGGTCCGGCGATGGAGGCAATGCGCGCATCGCTCAGACCGCGACGGCGGGCCCGGTCAATGTGCTGCTGCCATTCGTAGGACGATCCAAGCCGGTGGCCGGTGCGCAGGATGGCGACCTCGGACAGCTGCGGGCCGAGCGTCGTCTGGTTGACGATGTGCTCGCGCAAAGGGGCCCAGGCGCGCAGCAGGGCCGGGTGGTGCGCCATGACGCGGTAGACGTTGAGTGCCCCGGCAAAGCCGTCGCGCAGGTCAGTGACCTCGACAGGCCAGGCCGCGTCCGTCATGGGCGTAAAGTCGAAATCGGTCATGCGCCGCGCCTAGTCTCTGTATCGAAAGGCTGGAAGCTGTCGGCAGAGGAGCGCCGCCAGCGTTTGCGGTATCCCTGCGGATCCTCGTCACCCGAGTTCAGCAGGAAGCCGACCGGCATGTAGGGATAGATCTCGTCGCCCGTCACCATGGTGCGATCGCCTTCGCGCAGCAGCAGGTGGAAGGGTAGGAACTCGCCCGGGTGCAAGAGACCTGCGGCGCTGGTTAGCTCGCCGATGGCATGCATGGTGTTCTTGTGGAAGCGCGCCACGCGCTCGGCCTTGTCCGGCACCACCAGCGCGCGCGAGCGATGCGGGTCCTGCGTGGCCACGCCGACCGGGCAATGGTTGGTGTGGCAGGCCTGCGCCTGGATGCAGCCGACGGCGAACATGAAACCGCGCGCCGAATTGGCCCAGTCGGCGCCGAGCGCGATGGCTTTGAGGATGGCGAAGGACGAAACCAGCTTGCCCGAAGCGCCGATCTTGACCTGGTCGCGGAGCCCGGCACCGCGCAGGGTGTTGTGGGCAAAGGTCAGCCCCTCGACCAGCGGCATGCCCATGTGGTCGGCGAATTCCACCGGCGCGGCGCCCGTGCCACCTTCCTTTCCGTCCACCACGATGAAATCGGGAGCGATGCCCGTCTCCAGCATGGCCTTGACCACGCACATGAATTCGCGCCGGTGACCGATGCACAGCTTGAAGCCGACGGGCTTGCCGTCCGACAACTCGCGCAGCTTGCCGACGAACTCCATCATCTCGATGGGGGTCGAGAACTCGGGGTGCGAGGCGGGCGAGACGCAATCGATTCCCATGGGGATGCCGCGCGCCTCGGCGATCTCCGGGGTGATCTTTGCGCCGGGCAGCATGCCGCCATGGCCAGGTTTGGCGCCCTGGCTCATCTTGAGCTCGATCATCTTGACCTGCGGGTCGGCGGCCTGCTCGGCAAAGCTCGCGGGATCGAACCTGCCGTCCTTCGTGCGGCAGCCGAAATAGCCCGAGCCGATCTCCCAGATCAAGTCGCCGCCGCCTTCGCGGTGGTAGCGACTGATGCTGCCTTCGCCGGTGTCATGGGCAAAACCGCCCATCTTGGCGCCCTTGTTCAGCGCGAGGATGGCGTTGCCCGAAAGCGCGCCGAAGCTCATCGCGGAGATGTTGAACAACGAGGCGTTGTAGGGCTGCTTGCAGGCCGGGCCACCGATCGGAACGCGAAAGTCGAAATCATCGATCTTCTTGGGCTGGGCGGAATGCGTCAGCCATTCGTAACCCGCGTCGTAGACCCGGCGGCGTGTGCCGAAAGGGCGTTTGTCCTCTACCCCTTTGGCCCGCTGGTAGACGAGGCTGCGTTGCTCGCGGGAGAACGGTTCCTCGTCGGCGTCGTTTTCGATCAAGTATTGTCGGATCTCCGGGCGGATGCCTTCAAACAGGAAGCGCATGTGGCCCAGAATGGGATAGTTGCGCAGTATGGCATGTTTGCGCTGCGTGACGTCATAAATGCCCAAAGCCGTTAGGCCACCGAACAGAGCTAGTGGCAGCCGAAACCACCCGTGGAACGCGAGACCCAACAAGGACACAAGCGCTATGACCGAGCATCCCACCAAGGTTGCATAGCGCTGTTGTTCGCGGAGCATCAGATCGCCGCCGAAATCGCGCCGGCCAGCTTGTCGACCAACTCATCCAACTGGCCGTCCTCGATAATGAACGGCGGGGCCAGGAGGACGTGATCGCCAGTCTTGCCGTCGATTGTGCCCGACATCGGGTAGCAGATCAGCCCGGCCTCGAAGGCCGACTTCTTGACCTTTCCAGCGACGCCTTTGGCGGGATCGAACGGTGCCTTTGTATCTTTGTCGTCCACGAGTTCGATGCCGCGGAAGAGGCCGCGCCCGCGCAGGTCTCCCACATGGGGGTGCTGGCCAAATCGGTCTTCGAGCCGTGCGGCCAGTTTGTCGCCCTGTTCACGCACCCGCGCCACGAGGTCGCGCTCCAGGATCGAGCCAACGACAGCCAGCCCGCAGGCAGCGGCGGTGGGATGTCCCACATAGGTGTGCCCGTGCTGGAAGAACCCGGACCCTGCCTCGATGGCGCCGTAAATCTCGGAGGTGCAGAGCATGGCTCCGATCGGTTGATAGCCCGCGCCGAGGCCCTTGGCGATACAGACGATATCCGGCGCAACGCCGTCTTGTTCACAGGCGAAGAGGCTGCCCGTCCGGCCCATGCCGCACATCACCTCGTCGAGAATGAGCAGCACGCCGTACTTGTCGCAGATCTCGCGGATGCGTTTGAAATATCCGGGGGCTGGCGCCAGTGCGCCCGCCGTGGCACCGACGACGGGCTCTGCCATGAATGCCATGACGGTTTCCGGGCCGAGGCGCAGGATTTCTTCTTCTAGCGCCTGCGCCGCGCGCAGCCCGTAGTCCTCGGCGGTTTCATCGTCGCGCCTGTGGCGATATTCGTAGCAGGGATCGATATGGCTAACGTCCAGCAGGAGCGGTCCGAACTGCGCGCGGCGCCATTCATTGCCGCCCGCGGAGAGCGAGCCGATGGTGTTGCCGTGGTAGCTCTGCTTACGGGCGATCAGGCGGCCGCGTTTCGCCTCGCCCTTTTCGACCCAGTACTGCCGGGCTAACTTGATAGCGGCTTCGGTCGCCTCGGACCCCCCGGAAACGAGATAGACTCGGTTCAGTTCCCCCGGGGCATTGGCGATGAGTAGATCGGCCAGTTTTTCCGCTGGCTCCGAAGTGAAAAAGCCCGTGTGGGCAAAGGCCAATTGGTCGATTTGGGTCTTGATCGCATTGACCACGGTACGGTCGGAATGGCCTAGGCAAGACACCGCCGCCCCGCCGGAGGCATCGAGGTAGCGTTTGCCATTGTTGTCGATCAAGTAGCATCCATCCCCGCCCACGGCGACCGGCGGTTGCTGACGTGTGTGACGGGGAAAGATGTGCGACATGAGGCATCTCCTGCGGGGTTGTCGAATGATAGCATCCGCAGTCTAGGGGGGAAAAGTGATGTTGCAAAAGGCGCGAGACCGGAGCCTCGCGCCTGTCGTGTCATGTTACTCCGCGGCGTGGCGGATTTCGTCAGCCATCGCGTCGGCCAGCGCCGCCTCGAAGATAGCAAGACCCTCTTCGATGATCGCGTCGGACGCGGTCAGCGGTACCATGATGCGCACGGCGTTGCCATGCATGCCGCAGGACAGGAGGATCAACCCGCGTTTCAGCGCGTGAGCGATGACTGACTTGGTCAGGGCAACATCGGGCGTGGCTGTGCCGAAATCGGTCACGAACTCAACGGCCAGCATCGCACCAAGGCCACGGATATCCCACATCCGGAAGGGGGCCACGCGGGCGCCAATGTCGGCGAAGCGCGCCCGCATGGTATCACCAAGCGCGGTCGAGCGGGCCAGAAGATCCTCGGACTCGATCGCTTCGATCGCGGCGAGAGCCGCCGCACAAGCCACCGGGTTGCCACCATAGGTGCCGCCCAGACCACCTGGTTCCAGCGCGTCCATTACCTCCGCGCGGCCAATGACACCAGCGACAGGATAGCCGCCTGCCATCGACTTGGCACAGGTGATGAGGTCCGGCGCGACACCGGAATGCTCGATGGCGAACCACGTGCCGGTTCGGGCAAAACCCGCTTGGATCTCGTCGGAAATCAGAAGGATGCCGTGCTTGTCGCAGATCGCGCGCAGCGCCTGCCACATTTCGGTCGGAACGGGGTGGTAGCCGCCTTCGCCCAGGACCGGCTCCAGAATGATTGCTGCCACGCGGTCGGGCTGTGCATCGGTCAGGAACAGGGTTTCCAATGCGCGCAGGCTGTCACTCACCGTGAGTCCGGCGCGCGTGTCCGGGAACGGGGCGCGGAAGATGTCGGACGGGAAAGGGCCCACGTCCTTTTTGTAAGGATTGACCTTGCCGGTCAAGCCGAGCGTAAGCAGTGTACGGCCATGGTATCCGGCGGTGAACGCGATCACGCCGGGGCGCCCAGTATGGGCGCGGGCGATCTTGACGGCGTTTTCCACGGCCTCGGCACCAGTGGTGACCAATAGTGTCTTCTTGGCGAAATCGCCCGGCGCCAGCGCGTTCAGCTTCTCGGCCAGGGCGATATAGGGCTCATAAGGCACGACCTGGAACGAGGTGTGCGTATACAGGTCTTCCTGTGCCTTGGCCGCGGCGATCACGCTGGGGTGGCGATGGCCGGTGTTCAGCACAGCGATGCCACCTGCGAAGTCAATATAGCGTTTGCCCTCGACGTCCCAGAGCTCGGCGTTTTCGGCGCGGGCGGCAAAGACCGGCGCAGCCGATCCCACGCCACGGGCGACAGCGGTCTCACGGCGGGCCCAGAGAGCGGCGTTGTCCTGCTGTTGCGCAGCAGCACGGGCCTTTGCGTTCTTCTTTCGGGGGCTGGATTTGGTGGGGGTTTTCTTTGCGGGCATGTCTGGTCACTCCGGTTCATGCGGGCGTTAAAAATATTTACCGTCTGGCGAGTATATTTGTCAATCTCAACTTCGAGTGCGAATAATTCTCGCAAAAACAACAATTTATAAAAGGCTTGACGAGGCATACATTCACAAGTCAAGTTTTCTTATCGACCCTTAAGGGGAATCGCAGATGGATATTGGCGGCAGACTCAGAGCGATACGTGAGGCCAAGGGCATGTCACAGCGTGACCTTGCCAGCCGGGCTGGCCTGACGAGCGCGGCGATTTCCCTAATCGAACAAAACAAGTCCAGCCCGTCCGTTGCGTCTCTGAAAAGCCTGCTGGACGCAATCTCGATGACTATGTCGGAGTTCTTCATTGAGGTTGAGGATGCCGGCACGCCGAAATATTTCTACACCGCCGACGAGCTGATCGAGCTTTCGCCGCAGGAGCTTGGCCTCGGGAGTGGGTCGGAGCGCGTGTCGCTCCGACAAGTGGGGGAGGCGTCGCGCCACTCCCTCCAAATGCTCCACGAAGTCTACCCGCCCGGTTCCGATACGGGGCCAGACATGTTGCGCCATGAAGGCGAAGAGGCCGGGATCGTGATTGAGGGCATTATCGAGGTAACCGTCGGCGATGTCGTGCGAGTCCTGAACCCTGGTGATGGGTATCTGTTCGACAGCACGATTCCGCACCGGTTCCACAATATTGGAGATAAAAAGTGTGTTGTAATAAGTGCTTGTACGCCGCCCAGTTTTTAGGCTTGCCGCGGGGTGCTGACTTTTTGAACAGCTGGCGCGACGTCGCAAACGTGGCATGTTCGGTCGGTTTTCTGCATTTGGCTTGAACAACATTTCTAAGTTGTTAGCCTGCGCAGGGTAGCGCTTTGCCAGACTAGTATACGAAAGCGCAAGAAAGGGAGACACATGAACAAGTTTATCAAGGCTGTTGTTGCAGTCACATTTGCAGTATCGGCCACCGCTGCGGCCGCACAAGAGCGTTTCATAACCATCGGGACGGGTGGTCAGACCGGCGTTTACTTCGTGGTGGGACAGTCGATCTGTCGCCTAGTCAACCGCGGGTCGGCCGATCACGGGCTGAAATGCACGGCACCCTCCACCGGCGGCTCGATTGCCAACATCAATGCCATCGCGGCGGGCGACATGGATATGGGTGTCGCGCAGTCGGACTGGCAGTACCACGCCTATAACGGATCTTCTGAGTTCGAGGGCAAGCAGGTCGGCGATCTGCGCGCCGTGTTCTCGGTCCATCCCGAGCCGTTCACTGTCGTGGCGCGCACCGACAGTGGCGCGACTGACTTCGACAGCCTCTTTGGCAAGCGTGTAAACGTGGGCAACCCGGGCTCCGGCCAGCGTGGCACGATGGAAGTCGTGCTAAACGCCATGGGCAAGAGCATCGACGACTTTTCGCTCGCCTCAGAGCTGAAGTCGGCCGAGCAATCGGCAGCTCTGGGCGACAACAAGGTGGACGCAATCGTCTTCACTGCGGGTCACCCGAACGGCTCCATCCAGGAAGCGACCACCACTACCGATGCCAAGCTGATCCCGGTGACCGGCCCGGCCATCGACAAACTGGTGTCTGAAAACCCGTACTATGCCAAGGCGACCATTCCAGGCGGCATGTATAAGGGCAATGACGCAGATATCGAAACGTTCGGAGTGAAGGCGACCTTCGTGACCAAGGCCAGCGTGCCCGACGATGTTGTTTATACCGTTGTTAAGGCCGTGTTCGATAATTTCGATCGCTTCAAGGGTCTGCACCCGGCGTTTGCTAACCTGCAGGAAGCGGACATGATCTCAGGTGGGCTGAGTGCGCCGCTGCACCCGGGTGCCGAGAAATACTACCGCGAGAGAGGTTGGATCCAGTGATCCATCATCTGGCGTGACGACAAGGGGAGGCCCCGCGCGACGGGGCCGCCCACCAGAAAATAGCACCGTCGCATGGTGTACGAGCGGTGCCGACACGGGGGACGTGCCATGACAGATCAGGATCAGACACAGGCGGCAGGGCAGGTCGCTCTGAACCAATCCGAACTCGACGAACTGGTTGCCTCTTCCGACACAGGCGGCCGCAGCCCGTCTCTACCGGTTGCCCGGTTCATCACCATCGTCGCGATCTTCTGGTCGCTATTCCAGCTTTGGATCGCCTCGCCCATTCCATTCATGGTGGGCTTTGGCGTTTTCAACGATACCGAAGCACGGGCCTTCCACCTGGCATTTGCTCTTTTTCTCGCTTACGCCGCTTATCCGGCGGCACGCACACCGTTCCAGCTCTTGCTGGGGATCGGAATTCCGATTCTGCTGGCGTTTCTCTTCATCATCGGGATCGGCGGTCTGGGCGCGGGGTGGTGGATCATTCTGGTCGCAGCCGCCGTGGTGGCAGCTATTGTCATGGGATCACCAAAGCATTGGGTCCCGCCCTGGGAATGGGCGCTCGCCATCGTGGGCGCAATCACCTCACTCTACATCTTTTTCGCCTATGATGGCATCGCGAGCCGGGTAGGTGCTCCAATTACGCAGGACCTTGTGATCAGCGTCATCGGCATGATCTTGCTGCTGGAGGCCACGCGGCGCGCGCTCGGCCCTGCGCTGACCATCGTGGCATCAGTCTTCCTAGCCTACACGTTCCTCGGGCCTTACATGCCCGGCATCATCGCCCATAGCGCGAAGTCGTTGGGCGTGGTCGCCAACCACCAGTGGATCACCACGGAGGGCGTCTTCGGTATCGCGCTGGGCGTGTCGACCTCATTCGTCTTCCTGTTCGTCCTCTTCGGCTCGCTCCTCGACAAGGCGGGGGCGGGTAATTACTTCATCCAGGTCGCGTTCTCGCTTATGGGTCATATGCGTGGGGGACCGGCAAAAGCGGCGGTCGTTTCCTCGGCCATGACCGGGCTCATCTCGGGCTCTTCCATCGCCAACGTGGTGACCACGGGGACGTTTACGATTCCACTGATGAAGCGAGTGGGCTTCTCCTCCGAGAAAGCCGGCGCGGTAGAGGTCGCATCTTCCGTGAACGGGCAGATCATGCCGCCCGTCATGGGTGCCGCGGCCTTCCTGATGGTTGAATACGTCGGCATTCCTTATTTTGACGTGGTCAAGCACGCATTCCTGCCTGCGGTCATTTCCTACGTCGCGCTCGTCTACATTGTGCACCTTGAAGCTATGAAGGCGAACATGCAGGGGCTGCCACGCGCGGTCGAACCCAAGCCGCTGGTCGCCTGGTTGATCAGCCTCGCCTTCACTATAGCGGTCATTTGCGCGCTGTCCTTTGGGGTCTACTACACAATGGGCTGGATTCGTCCTGCCTTCGGGAAAGCTGCTCCTTGGATCGTGTTCGGCGGCTTGACGGTCGTATATATCGCGTTGCTCTACGTTGCTTGCAAACAGCCGCGCCTCAAGATGGAAGACCCTAACGCGCCGGTGACCAAGCTGCCACCGCCGGGGCCGACGATCCGCGCGGGCCTGCACTTCCTGCTGCCGGTGGTGGTGCTGGTCTGGGCACTCATGGTGGACCGCAAGTCGCCGGGCCTGTCGGCCTTCTGGGCGGCGGCCTTCATGATTTTCATCCTCGTAACACAACGCCCGCTGGAAGCGATGTTCCGCGGCGAAGGCAGCGTGGCCGGTGCCGTCTCGCGCGGCGTTCGCGAACTGTTAGAAGGGCTGGAAGCCGGCGCGCGCAATATGATCGGGATCGGCATTGCGACCGCGACCGCCGGCATCATCGTGGGCGCTGTCAGCCAGACCGGAGTCGGCTCGGCGCTGGCGGACGTGGTTGAGGTGCTATCGGGCGGCAACATCATGGCGATTCTCGTGCTGACGGCGATCTTGTCGCTGATCCTCGGCATGGGTCTGCCGACTACGGCGAACTACATTGTCGTCTCGGCCCTACTTGCCCCGGTCATTGTGACCTTAGGCCAGCAGAACGGGTTGATCGTTCCTCTAATCGCAGTGCACCTGTTCGTCTTCTATTTCGGCATCATGGCGGACGTTACCCCACCGGTTGGCCTGGCCAGTTTCGCGGCCGCCGC
This sequence comes from Marivita geojedonensis, assembly GCF_002115805.1. Classification (GTDB taxonomy): domain Bacteria; phylum Pseudomonadota; class Alphaproteobacteria; order Rhodobacterales; family Rhodobacteraceae; genus Marivita; species Marivita geojedonensis. The sequence goes on from NZ_JFKC01000018.1 coordinate 11,935, forward strand.
CGTTTCGGGCGGCGACCCTATCCGCACAGGGGTGGTCGCATTCTTTTACAGTCTGCGGACCGCCGCCCTGCCGTTCCTCTTTATCTTCAACACTGATCTGCTGCTTATCGATGTGGGCTGGGCACAGGGGATATTCGTCTTTATAACGGCAACACTGGCGATGCTTCTCTTCGCGGCTGCGACGCAAGGCTGGTTCCTTGCGCGCAACCGAATTTACGAGACCCTCGCGCTTCTCCTAATAGCCTTCACCCTGTTCCGCCCGGGTTTCTGGATGGACATGGTGGCACCGCCCTTCAACAATGTGCCGCCAGCTCAGATCGAGCAGGCGATGGCCGCCACGGAGGTGGGGCAGGACATCCGTCTGACCATCGACGGGCTGAATGCTGTGGGAGATCCGGTGACCTTTACTGCCGTTCTTGCTGTGCCTGAGGGCGATACCGGAGCTGACAGGTTGATGACGGCGGGGATCGAATACCTCGACAACGGCGGCAAGATCATGATCGACAACGTCGCTTTCGGTAGCGCGGCGCAGGCTGCTGGGCTCGACTGGGATCAGGAAATCGTCGCGGTACAGACACCAGCATCGCAGCCGACCAAGTACTTGATGTATCTGCCCGCGCTGCTGCTTCTGGCCCTCGTGGTGGTGCTGCAGCGCCGTCGCGCGTACACGCAACCTGCCAAGGCATGAAGGAGGCCTGACCATGTTCGACAATGTGCTTTTGCCAATCGATCTGAACCATCAGGCGTCCTGGGAGAAGGCGCTGCCCATGGGGCTCAAGCTTTCCGGAACCAACGGCACGCTGCACCTGCTGGGCATCGTTCATGACCTTGGCGCAGCCGCAATTGCCTCTTACCTGCCTGATGGGTTCGAAGAAAGGGCACTCCAGAAGATGAAGGCGGATCTCGATGCCTTCATCGCCGAAAAGCTCCCGGCTGGGGCGAAGGCAGAGGCCCATGTGGGTCACGGCCATGTGCCGGAGCATATCCTGTCCGCCGCCAGGGACCTAGGTGCAGATGTGATCGTCATGGCCTCGCATCCGCCGGACGAATTGATGACCTTCCTCGTGGGATCGCACGCCGACCGGGTCGTGCGCCACGCGGATCGTCCCGTGCTCGTCGTGCGCTAGCGTGCGGCGATCAGTTATGCACTTAGTCGCGCACAAGTTGCTGTAGTACGCTTACATGCACGAACCCACGCATCGCGGGCCATTGCGCGCGACGCTCCACCATGAACCAAGCCGCAGGGGTGCTGAGCAGTCCCTCTGCCAACGGAGAAAGCAAATAATGACCCCTTTCGCGATCGCCGGTGTGCAAATGCACGTCGCGGCCCTTCATTCGAACGTAGAGGCGATGCGGCACAGGATCGATGTGCTAATGGCGCGGTTTCCCTGGACTCAGATGGTCCTGTTCTCGGAGCTGGCGCCCTATGGCCCGCTGGATAAGTTCGCCCAGCCCTTCCCAAACGATGCCCTGTCGCAGTTCCAGGAAGACGCGCGGCGCTACGGGATCTGGCTAATCCCCGGTTCGATGTTCGAAAAGACCGAAGACGGGCGCATCTTCAACACCTCCGTGGTGATCAATCCCGACGGCGATATCGTCGCGAAATATTCCAAGATGTTCCCTTTCCGGCCATACGAGGCTGGGATCGCCGCGGGGACCGAGTTCTGCGTTTTCGATGTGCCCGAGATGGGTCGGTTCGGCCTGTCGATCTGCTATGACATCTGGTTCCCCGAAACCACACGCCAGTTGACCAGCCAGGGCGTTGAAGTCCTTTTGCATCCGGTTCTGACAGGCACAACTGACCGCGATGCCGAACTGGCCATAGCACGGGCTACGGCGGCGCAATTCCAGTGCTATGTCTTCGACGTGAACGGTCTGGCCGCAGGCGGGGTGGGGCGGTCCATAGTGGTGGATCCGGCGGCGACCGTGTTGCACCAATCGGCGGGACAGGAAGACATGTTCCCGATCGAGGTCGACCTCGACCAGGTGCGTCGCCAACGCGAGACCGGAATCAAGGGTTTGGGGCAGGTTCTGAAGAGCTTCCGCGATCGCGATGCGGAATTCAGTGTCTACAACCGGGCAAGCGGCATCGACGGCTATCTGCACACGCTGGGGCCGCTTGAGATGCCCCGCAAGGGTTCCGGCCGGGGAATGCAGGCGGGGGATCCGCGAACCGCGCTCGGTTATGTAGAGACGCCGTCGGTCCCACCGAATAACTTTTCCGTTTTCCACGGCAAGACGGGAGCTGACTGAAGAGGGCGGCCGGGCAAAAAGCCTGGGCCGTTGGGGGAGGCAATAAATGAAAACGCACGCGAACGATTCGAAACTGGGCTCTATCCGGGATTATTACAGCGCGACGCAGCTGAGGTCGGATCGATGGAGCGCCTTGCGAGAGGCCGCAGAAGGCCTGCACAGGCATGGTGTCGATGGCCGGCAGGGCAAGAAGCTTATTGCAACGGCCGAAGCCCTGTTTGAGGCGCTGGAGCCAATTGAACGGTACTGGGCTTTCCCCGGCGCACATGCCTTCGACCATCTGCGACGACTGCTGCATGCGGGTAATATCGAGGACCTTTCGATCGCCGTCCGCCGGGTGGCACGTGCGCTGACCTCGGGGGCCTACCGGCGGCGGAGCATTCCGCTCGGCGCGGATGAGGTCGACTCGGAGGATTTCGAAGACGAATCCTCGCTAAGCCCGGAGGCGCGCTCCCTTGGGCGGCCCTATTTCGAAGTCCTGATAGTTGATGACGTCAACGAACATCAGGACCGCTTCCTGCGCCACAGTCTCATGCGTATGCGCCGACCTGAAGACCCCTTCATATACGAGCCGGTTGTGGTGCCCTCGCTCGAGGATGCTTTGATCGGAATTCTCTTCAATTACAACGTGCAAGCGGTCGTTGTTCGGCCGGGTCTGACTCTGAAGTCCCGCAATGAGCTGCCCATTCTTAGCCAGTACCTGAACCACTTCCGGGAGGACGAGGAAGTTGACGCGATCGAGCCGCACGAATACGGGCCAGAGGCCTGCCGCTTGATTGCCAAGATTCGTCCCGAACTGGACGCCTACCTGATCACAGACCGCTCAGCGGAGGATATCGCCGGTCTTGATCTGGGGCGGTGCCGGCGGGTGTTTTACAACCAGGAAGACTTCCTCGAACTTCACCTGAATATCCTGCGCGGTGTGAACCGGCGCTACAAGACGCCCTTCTTCACTGCGCTCAAAGAATATTCGCGTCAGCCGACCGGCGTTTTTCACGCCATGCCGATCAGCCGGGGTAAGTCGATCTCGCGCAGTCACTGGATTCAGGACATGGGGGCCTTCTACGGACCCAACATCTTCCTGGCCGAGACCTCGGCTACGTCCGGAGGCCTCGACAGCCTTCTGGAACCGCGAGGCCCGATCAAGGAAGCGCAGGACATGGCCGCGCGTGCGTTCGGCTCGAAGCACACTTTCTTTGCCACCAACGGCACCTCGACCTGTAATAAGATAGTCGTGCAATCGCTAGTGCGGCCGGGAGACATCGTGCTGGTCGACCGGGATTGCCACAAATCCCATCATTATGGGATGGTTCTGGCAGGGGCAAATGTCGTCTACATGGACAGCTACCCGCTGCACGAATATTCGATGTACGGCGCCGTGCCCGTGCGGGAGATCAAACATCACTTGCTGAAGCTTAAAGCAGCCGGGAAGCTTGACCGCGTCCGAATGGTTCTGCTGACGAACTGTACCTTCGATGGGCTGGTTTACAATGTGCAGCGCGTCATGGAAGAATGTCTCGCGATTAAGAAGGACCTGATTTTCCTTTGGGACGAGGCATGGTTTGGCTTCGCGCGTTTCAGTCCGACATACCGTCAGCGCACGGCCATGGGTGTGGCCAATACTTTGCGGGAAACCCTGCGCCTGCCGGAAACGGCTGAGACCTGGGAGCGCCAGCAGGCCGAGCTGGAGGGCGCCGACGAGGAAACGATGCTCAACACCCGGCTGGTCCCACCGCCGGATGCAAGGGTGCGGGCTTATTCCACCCAATCGACGCACAAGACCCTGACGTCGTTGCGGCAAGGCTCGATGATCCACGTTAACGATCAAGACTTCAAAGGAGAGGTCGAGCAGGCCTTCCACGAGGCTTACATGACCCACACCTCTACCAGCCCGAACTATCAGATCATAGCATCGCTCGACGTGGGACGGCGGCAGGTCGAATTAGAAGGGTTCGAGTTCGTACAGCGGCAAGTGGAAAGCGCGATGGCGATCCGCCGGGCGATCATGACGCACCCGCTTCTGAAGAAGTACTTCCGCGTGCTGACGGCGGGCGACATGATCCCTGATGGCTATCGCGAAAGCGGGATGGAGAGCTATTACGACCCGGCGCAGGGCTGGACGGACAAGTGGTCGGTCTGGAATCAGGACGAATTCGTCCTCGACCCGACCCGCATCACGCTGGCCGTGGGCGGCACGGGTTGGGACGGTGATACGTTCAAGACAAAGATCTTGATGGATAAATATGGGATCCAGATCAACAAGACCTCACGTAACACCGTGCTCTTCATGACCAATATTGGTACGACGCGCAGTTCCGTTGCCTATCTGATTGAGGTTCTCGTCGAGATTGCCAATGAGCTGGACGATCTACTCGACGATGCGTCGAAGATGGAGCGGCGATCATTCGAGAACCGCGTCGCGGCGCTGATCGAGCATGTGCCGCCACTGCCCGATTTCAGCCGGTTCCACGACGCTTTCCGTGCAGGCAAGGACACGCCCGAAGGCGACATCCGGGAGGCGTTCTTCCTCGCCTACGACGAGGACAATTGCGATTACCTCGATCTGGACGAGACGCTGATTGAACGCCTTGAGAAGGGCGATGAACTGGTTTCGGCCAGCTTCATCATCCCCTATCCACCGGGGTTTCCGATCTTGGTACCGGGGCAGGTGATCAGCCCCGAGATTATGACGTTCATGCGCGCACTGGACGTGAGCGAAATTCACGGTTTCCGACCGGATCTGGGCCTGCGTGTGTTCACGCCGGACGCCTTAGCCGGAGTGATAAAGAAACTCAAGGGAGAGGAATGAAGAATGCCGAAGAAGACATTGAAAAACATATCGGAAATCCGCCGGTATTTCCACACGAATGCCGATCCGATCTACTTCGTGTCCGCCACGAACTTCAATCTTCTGGGCCTCGACGAGTGGGTCAAGAACTTCAAGTACATCTGTTACATGGATTGCTTCGACGGGCGGCATCCCAATGTCCTGTGCCCCTCGGAGATGCCCCATGACGAATTCCAGTCCATTGAGGACATCAACAACTACCTGCTGCAGCACAAAGAAGTCGTCGACTATGTTAAGTCGCGCGGTGGCAAGCCGAAGTTCGTCTTCCTGATGTTCGACCAGACCACCGAGAAATTGGTCAAGGAACTGGGCGGCGAAGTCTGGTTCCCCAAGGCCAAGCTGCGGACGCATATGGACAACAAGATAGAAACGGTCCGTGTCGGCAACAAGGCGGGCGTGCCGTCCGTGCCCAACACGCTCTCCAAGGTCGAAAGCTACGAGCATCTGCGCGAGATTTGCGAGGAGTCCGGTCTTGGTCATGACCTCGTGCTGCAGTCCGCCTTTGGCGACAGCGGACACACGACGTTCTTCATCAAGTCTGAGGCCGACTTCCGCAAGCACGAACACGAGATCGTGGGTGAAGGCGAAATCAAGATTATGAAGCGGATCGACTGTCGCGGGTCGGCCATCGAAGCCTGCGCCACATCCGAAGGCACTATTGTCGGCCCATTGATGACCGAGCTTGTCGGTTTCAAGGAATTGACTCCTTATCGCGGCGGCTGGTGCGGCAACGAGATCTTCTCGACAGCCTTTCCCCCGAAGACTCGCGAGGCGGCCCGCGACCTGACCTTCAAGTTCGGGGAGCAACTGCGCAAGGAAGGATACCGAGGTTATTTCGAACTGGACTTCCTGATCGACAAGAAGACTGGCGAGATCTGGCTGGGCGAGTTGAACCCGCGGATTACCGGGGCTTCGTCAATGACCAACCATGCGGCATTCGCCCATGCGGATGCGCCGCTCTTCCTATTCCACCTGCTGGAGTTTTCGAAAAAGCCCTTTCAACTGAGTGTCGAGGAGCTGAACGCCCGCTGGGCGGACCCGGACATGATCGACTCCTGGAGTCAGATGGTGATCAAGCATACCGAAGACAGCGTCGACATCATCACGCAGGCCCCGCAATCGGGCATCTACAAGATGCTGCCAGATGGCAGCGTGGTCTATGACCGGTTCGACTATCACCGCCGTGCCGTTGAAACTGAGGACGAAGCTTTCTTCCTGCGGATTTCCAATGTTGGCGACTATCGCTATGAGGGTGCTGACCTCGGGATTCTGGTGACGCGCGGGCGGTCGATGACGAAGAGCTTCCAATTGACCGCGAAATCGAAGAAATGGATCGAAGGGATTAAGGCATCCTATTCGGCCCGGTCGCTGCCGTCTGCACAGGCTTTCGAGGACCCGGCGTTCAAGATAATGTAGGATGTATGTCACTCACTTTCAGAGCGATATCGGAAGACGAGCCTGGCCCGAAATGGGCCGGGCTCTTTGCCGAGTATCGAACGGCCTATCTGGACTGGTGGGCCAGCGAAGGGCTCTCCGGCCGTCCGACCTACCTCGAATGCCGGCGGGCGTTCAAGAAGTACATGCCTGAGCTTCTGTCTGTTTACGATCAGCTGTGCGCATTGGCCGGCGGAGGCGATATGGAGGCGCGATTTCTCAGCTTCTATTGCCCGCCCCGATACCTGACTGGGTGCAGCCAGGCGGTCTGGTCCGGGGATGAGCCGCTGCTGGTGAGGAACTACGATTACAACCCGCACGCGGTCGATGCGGTGCTGTTGCGCACCAATTGGCAAGGTCGGCAGGTTATAGGCATGTCGGATGGCCTCTTCGGTCTCATTGACGGCATGAACGACGCGGGGCTGGTCGCGTCGCTGACCTTCGGTGGACGGCAGGCGACAGGCGTCGGCTTCGGCGTGCCGGTGATCTTGCGCTACATCCTACAGACCTGCACCACCGTGGCCGAGGCCTGCGAGGTTCTGACCAAGGTGCCCTGCCATATGAGCTACAACGTGACGGTTCTGGATGCCAAACGGCATTTCCTGACCGCCTATCTGGCGCCCGACCGGCCGCCGGTGATCTCACGCGCGGCCGTAGCGACCAACCATCAGGAGCGAGTTGAATGGAAAAGCCACGCAAGGCTGACTGCCACCGTCGAGCGGGAGCGTTATCTTCTCCAACGGCTGACCCTGCATCCTGAAACGCAGGATCGGTTCATCGCTGCGTTCCTGAAACCGCCGCTCTATTCGCTGGCCTTCGATCGGGGGTTCGGGACGCTTTTCACTGCCGCCTATGCCCCGTTGCGCGAGCAGGTGGAACTGCTCTGGCCGGGCACGAAATGGGTCAAGACCTTCGGCGATTTCATCGAGGATCGTATCACGGTCACCTATCCGATCGGCGGCACCTTTGAACGGCGGAGTAATACTCGGCCATGGTAGCGGCGGCGTTGTGCTGTCGCGGGCGGCGTGAAGGTCGTCCATGGAATTGTCAGAGCAAACTTGGTTGAACCGGGCAGAGTGCTTTCGTAACCTCGTTTCATGATCAGACGTTCGCCTTTTCGCTACTTCAAAACCAGCCAGGAGGGTCTTGTCAGAAGAACTTTGCTTGAGCGAGGCATCGACGTGAGCCACGAAACTGTCCAATTTTTTGGAACAGGTTTGTCCCGATGTTTGCTGCTGAGATCAGACGGAAGCGTGTTCAGCAGCGGCGCGCGTCATCGAAATGGAAGTGGTACGTGGACGAGGTTTTCGTGAAGGTAAATGGCAGGCGGGATTATCTTTGGCGGGCTGTTGATCACGAAGGTGAGGTGCAGGAAGCCGTTGTCACCAAACGCCGAAACAAAACTACAGCGCTGAAATTCCTCAAGAAATTGACGAAGCGCCATGGTTGTTCGGAAGAGATCATCACTGACCGTCTTGAGTCTTGGAAAGCAGCGCTCCGCGAGCTCGGCGCGTTGGACAATCAGCGCACAGGCAGATTTTTCGACAACCGAGTTGAGAACTTGCACCTGCCGTTCCGACGAAGAGAACCCGCCATGCAGCGATTCAGACGCATGCGAAGTCTGCAGAAATTCGCCGCCGTCCATGCCTCCGTCTACAACCACTTCAACCAAGAAAAATCGCTCACGAGGCGAGACATCTTCAAGCTGACACGTAGTTCCGCACTTGCCGAGTGGCGCGAACTTGGCGTGGGATAAAGGACAGGGTCACTGGCCGAACAGAGACGAGTTTCAATTCGTTTGACAGCAACATCATAACCGCTGCGTGTTGAGAAACCCGGGAGACCAGAGAAATGAAAGTCGTTGTCATGGGAGCGGGTGTCGTCGGTGTCACTACGGCGTGGTATCTGGCGCGCGGGGGGGTGGAGGTCACCGTGATCGACCGGCAGCCGGGCCCCGGGCTTGAGACAAGCTATGCAAATGCCGGTGAATTGTCCTACGGGATGACATCGCCATGGGCCGCGCCAGGCATTCCAATGAAGGCGCTCAAGTGGCTCTTTATGAAACGCCGACCACTCTTCATCTGGCCGCTCATTAGCCCGACCATGTGGGTCTGGGGTCTCCAGATGCTCCGCAACTGTAACGAAGGGAGTTACCGGATCAACAAGTCTCGGATGGTGCGGATTTCGAGCTACTCGCGCGATTGCCTGCCCGAGTTGATCGCCAAGACCGGGGTTGAATATGACGGCCGCGAGCAGGGGACTTTACAGCTGTTCCGCACCGAGAAGCAGCTCAAGGCGTCAAAGGCCGATCAGGAGATCCTGGCCGAATACGACTCTCCCTTCGAGGTTCTCGACCGGGACGGGTGTGTCGCCGTCGAACCCGCGCTTGCGCATGTCCGCGACAAGTTCGTCGGCGGCCTCAGACTGACATCCGACAGGACCGGCGACTGCAGGATGTTCACCGTCTCGCTGGCCGAGAAATGCGCTGAGGCCGGTGTCGAGTTCCTCTATGGCCAGACGATTCAAAGCATCGATGTCGAAAACAATCGTGTCGTCGGAATAGAAACGGAGCCCGCCGGGCGGATTACGGGGGACAAGTACGTCTGCGCCATGGGCAGCTATGCGCCACGCGTGCTGAACCCGATCGGTATCCGGCTCCCAATCTATCCGGTGAAGGGCTACTCGGTCACGTTGCCCGTTGTGGACGATGAGGGCGCGCCGCAGTCGACGATCATGGACGAAACCCACAAGGTGGCGATCACACGGCTTGGCGACCGCATCCGGGTTGCTGGACAGGCCGAGATCGCAGGCTACTCAGGGCGCTTGGGTCCGCACGCGACCGATACGGTACATTACGTCGTCAATGATCTCTTTCCAAAGGGCGGCGATCTCTCGAAATCCGAGGGTTGGACGGGCCTGAGGCCGATGACGCCAGACGGCACGCCTGTCCTCGGATCGACCCGCCTGAAAAACCTTTTCCTGAATACGGGGCACGGCACGCTTGGCTGGACGATGGCGGCTGGGTCCGGGAAAGCGGTGGCCGACCTTGTGCTGGGTCATAAACCCGCAATCGATTTTGATGGCCTCACAGCTGAGCGATATTGAATGGTAGCCGACAAAGCGGAAAGAGTTTGAAGTCACTCCGGCATGGTCGGGAATAACTGCTGGGGTCGCCCTTCACGCGTTTTTTTAGAGGCATCCTAGGGAATACTTCGTGGCGTGGCCGCAGTGAATGACGGGCTTGATGAGTTGCGCAGCAGCTTCTTGGAGGCCGGTCTTGAGCGTGATGAGATCAGTTTGAAGCTTACCCGGCGTTGGTGAGGTAGTATTCTATCTCTTGCGAGGCGAAGCGGTCATCGTCTGCTCGCGCGAACCCTATGAGTATCATCAAAATATGAGCGCAAATGGGGCTTGTATCGGGTTCTTTCTGTACTCAGCTGATGCGACGCTTCGCGATCTGATAGAGGCAGCGACGGATCTGCCTTGGCTAAAAGCGGAACTTGTACATCTGGAGTCCGCCGAGAAGGGCCCGTGCCGAGATGCGTGCGCCTTAAATAGTTTCAACTCTCCGCATCGAGAGCAGCTTGCGCGTCATTTTGTTGAAAAAGCAAATGACGAGTTTCGTCTGCAAGGACATTCGCCGCACTAAGTGAAACAGAAAGCTGTCCGTCCGAGCCTCGTGACACCCAGCCCTTGTCTTGTAGAATTTTGACCTTGCGTCTGACAGTTTCACGCGGAATTCCGGAAGACTGAGAGACTGACTGGAAATTACATGATTTCGAACTCTCATCTTTATGATGCGTGTTAGTCATGTCTGGCGACGATGCAAACTCAGTTGGCCGCGGAGCTGGCCTAGACTGGCTTCCGATCACTGCAAGAACGAGCATAAGGTCAAGATCCCCATCAAAGCGTTCGCGAAGTTGGACAAGAAGTCCGGTCAATCCGGTCAAATGGTCCGGCCAGATCGAACCACGGATTTCCTGGCCTCGGTCCATTTGCAATACTCCAGTTGGCTTTTGAAAACGCCTGCCCAGTTTGGGCGTCTTACATGTGGCAGGTCAATCAACTTGCCCCTGTGGTGTGCCTGGATCGTTCACTTGTTTTTGTTTGGCACATTCGATCAGCATTTGGGCCAACAGTACTGGAACCAAAAATGCGTGGTCTGCTTGCCTCGCACCAAAACGGTTTGGGTCCACCGTATTGGTAGACCCGTTAGCGTTCTGTGCCAATCAGGCGTCGAGGAAGCACTCTCCAAAACAGCACGACATGGCCGGAACGCATGCTGTGCGAGTGTTGAATTGGGCCGTTGAAGAAGGACTTCTATCAGAGCATCACTGTCATCGACTACCCAAACTATATGAGGTTGATCGCTCCGAAGTCGTTTGGACGCCATCCGATCGGCAAGCCGTTAACGCAATAGCACCAGAATGGATCCAGCGCATTCTGTGTGTTGCCTGTGAAACAGGATTGAGACCAGGTGACCTCATCAAGCTCACCAAGGCATCTGTCGAAAACACACCTCTCGGGCGTCGTCTGAGAGTGCGGACGAGCAAACGTGGACGTGTGGCTCACATTCCTATCACTCAAGCACTCGCAGAGGTCATCGATGCAACGCCAAATGACCGGCTTCTGATCCTGACAAACGCCAGTGGGGGACAATTGACTGAACATCGCGCCTCAGAAGGCTTGCGGCAATGGCGTGACAAGGCAGGGCTAAGCCAGGAACTCCGTCTGCAAGACTGCAGAGGAACAGCGGCGACTAGGCTACTCAATGCGGGTCTCAGCTTATCTCAGATCGCAAGTCACATGGGTTGGTCACTGCGTCATGCCGCCAATGTCATTGAGCACTACGCGCGTGTTTCGCCGAGTGAAACCGATGCTGTTCTGGTCAAGCTGGCTGAGTCCAGAAAGACCGCAAAGTGAATAAAACTGTAAACGGTGCTGTAAACGATGTCTTCCGCGCGCCGCAATATTTGGGTTAAGTGATTGATTTTAAATGGAGGCGAGTACCGGAATCGAACCGGTGTACACGGATTTGCAATCCGCTGCGTCACCACTCCGCCAACTCGCCAGAGTGGCGTTCTGATTAGGCGGTTGGGCGGGGCGGGTCAAGCGGATATCGGCGACTTTGCGTACTGCGTGATGTGGCAGTATTTCGCGCGTTCTGCACATTGCTGAAAGCGGCCAGCTGTGGCAGAAGTCCCGCAATGAACTGAACGGACGAGTTTAGCCCATGACAGACTTTGCTGCCCGCCGGACCATGATGGTCGACACCCAGGTGCGTCCCTCTGATGTGACCAAGTTTCCGATCATCGATGCGATGCTCTCCGTCCCGCGCGAGGTCTTCGTCCCGCGCGAGCAGGTTGAGGCCGCCTATGTCAGCGAGAATGTCCCGCTGGCGCCGGGGCGGGTGGTTCTTGAGCCGCGCACTCTGGGCAAACTGCTGGACGCAATGAACATCGAAGGTGACGAACTCGTTCTCGATATCGGTGCGGGCTATGGATACTCTTCCGCCGTCGTGGCCCGGATGGCCGAGGCTGTGATTGCCGTTGAAGAGGACGAAACGCTGGCCTCCGAGGCGCAGGGCATCCTGTCCGAGCAGGGGGCCGACAACGTTGTCGTTCATCAGGGACCGCTGACCGACGGAGCCGCACAGCACGGCCCGTATGACGCGATTCTCATTCAGGGTGGCGTGGAAACCGTCCCGGACACACTGATCGACCAGCTCAAGGAAGGTGGACGGATCGGCTGTGTCTTCATGGAAGGCGCGTTGGGCGTTGTCAGAATCGGCTACAAGATTGATGGTGAGGTGACCTGGCGCTTTGCGTTCAATGCGTACGCGCCGGTCATGCCGGGATTTGCCAAAGAGGCAGCCTTCGCGCTGTAAAGGTCCCGCTGCCGAAACAGATAAAAACCGACAGGGTCTTGGGGGAAAGCAGGAATGGCAAAACGAACGAAACTGGCGGCCCTTGCTGTGGCTCTGGGTCTTGCGGTCAGCGCGTCTGTGGCCAAGGCCGAAACACTCGCCGATGCGATGATCGGCGCCTACAACAACAGCGGCCTGCTTGAACAGAACAGGGCGGTTCTGCGGGCGGCGGACGAAGATGTGGCTCAGGCCGTCGCGGCGCTGCGCCCGGTGATTTCTTGGTCGGCGGATGCGACCCGCCAGTTCGGCACGACCCGCAGCGCGACCACCAACAATCTGATTTTGCCAACGGTGTCGAACACGGCTTCGGCGAGCCTGATCGCAGAACTGACGATTTTCGACAACGGTCAGGGCAAGCTTGCCATCGAAACCGCGAAAGAGGCGGTGCTGGGGACGCGTCAGTCTTTGGTCGGGATCGAACAGCAGGTGCTGCTGGCCGCCGTCGAAGCATTTCTCGAAGTGCGCCGGGCCATCGAGAACGTTGCGCTGCGTGAAAACAACGTTCGCCTGATCACACAGGAACTGCGCGCGGCGCGTGAGCGGTTCGAGGTCGGCGAGGTCACCCGCACCGATACATCGCTTGCAGAAGCCCGTCTTGCCGCCGCCCGCAGCCAGCTGGCCGCGGCGCAGGGGGCGCTGACCATTGCGCGTGAACAGTATCTTGCCATCGTTGGCCGCCTGCCGGGCGCGCTTGAACCCTTGCGCAGCCTGCCGAATCTGCCCGGCTCGGTCGAGTCGGCCAAGGCCATTGCCGTGCGCGAACACCCGCAGGTCAAATCGGTGCAGCATCAGGTTGCAGCGGCCGAACTCAGCATCCTGCGTGCCGAAGCCGCAATGAAACCGACGGTCCGTCTGGCCGGGCGTCTGAACGTGACCGAAGGGCTCAACACCGACCGCTTCACGCGCGGAGGTTCGGTCGGCGTCGAGGCCGGTGGACCGATCTACCAGGGGGGGCGTCTGACCTCGCTGGTGCGTCAGGCCATGGCCAACCGCGACTCCTCGCGGGGGCAGCTCCATCAGGTGATCGATCAGGTGTCGCAGAATGTCGGCAACGCCTACGCGCAGCTGCGAATCGCCCAGGCCAGTCTTGAGTCGACGGAACGGCAGGTCCGCGCCGCAACCGTGGCCTTCCGGGGTGTCCGCGAAGAGGCGGCATTGGGTGCCCGGACAACGCTTGATGTCCTCAACGCCGAACAGGAGCTTCTGAACGCCCGATCCGCCCGGATTTCCGCGCAGGTCGATGAAAGCATCGCTGCATACCGGGTATTGTCGACGCTGGGGCGCCTGACGGCGACGGATCTGAGGCTGAACGTTCAGCAATACGACCCGATTTCTTACTACAATCTGGTGAAAGATGGCCCGATCCAGAAAAGTAAGCAGGGTCAACAGCTTGACCGTGTTCTCAAGTCACTAGGAAAAAACTAAGTTTTTCCTCATCGGTTGTGCCGATTGTTCCTCCAAGCTACTCTGTAGCCGAGGAAGCAGTGGTGAACCATGTCTGATCCTGTGACAAACGTGGAAATTGAGGACGTCCTGTCGTCAATTCGCAAGCTTGTGGCCGAGGAAACCCGGGCACCCGCGCCTGCGCGCAAGCCGACCTCGGTGGGGCGTCTTGTGCTGACACCAGCGCAGCGGGTGCATGTGGACGAACCCGCGACGGAACCGGTTCTGCTCACCCAGCCGATTGTCGAAGGCACCCGCCCGAGACCGGTCGAAGACACCGCTTTCGAAGACATTCCCGGCGATGCCCGGCTGGCCGATTTCGGTGATGTCGAAGCGGCATTTCCCGATATCGACAGCTATGAACAAGGCAGCGCCGCTGAGGACGAGGCCGCGCAGGAAACCGCTTGGGAGCCGGAGCAGGAACCGGATGCCGAAGACCTTGCGCTTGCCGAAGACGAACAGGAGCAGGACGCGTGGACGCCTGAACCGGATGACACCTCTGCCCGGAGTGACCTCAGCCGCCTGATCGAAGAAGAGCTTGCTGCGGCGCTGGGGGTTTCCGACGCCGCGGACACCACGCACGACGCAAGCTCCGGCTCTGATGACGAAGACGAACGCGCCTTCGACGAAGAGGTGGGTTGGGACAGCGTGGATCCCGTCGAAGACGGGTACGAGGAAGACAGCGCCTATCAAGAGGTCGCGGACACCACGGAAGAGGCCTGGGCCGTCGAAGTGCCGGAACCCGTCGAAGCTCGGGAACCCGACATCCCGCCACAACCGGCGCCCCCGCAAACCCTTGAGGACAAAGTCGCGGCGCTGAGTCGGCTTGTTTCGCGCGACACTGAAGAGTTCGAGGAAGAGCGGGATCAGCCCGATGCCGACGAACTCACCGCGACTGCCGAACCGATGGAATGGCCCGACCCGGCCCCGTTTGTCGAGGTCGAGGAAGAACCGGTCGAGGCGTCATCGAATGTTCTGCACGCACCTGATGTCTGGCCGCAGGCCACCCGCTCGATGCCGATACCAGAACCCGAACCCCAGCCTGAGCCGGAGGTCGAAGCGCAGTCTGATCTGCCCGTGCCCGCCGAACATACGCCGGAACACGCTGCGCCGGCCCTTTCCATCGACGAGGCCGAGTTGCGCGACATGGTTGTCGAAATCGTGCGCCAGGAATTGCAGGGCGCCTTGGGCGAACGCATCACGCGCAACGTGCGCAAACTGGTGCGCCGCGAGATTCACCGCATGCTGATTTCCCAGGATTTCGAGTGATCCGCCAGGCGGACCGGACTGCCCCGAACCCCTGAAATCCCATAGAAAAACGCGCCCCGATACAGGGCGCGTTTTCTGCATTCAATAGCAGAGAGTTAAGCGGCTTCAGCCTGCTGTGCAGCAGCGTTGCGGCGTTCGCTTTCCTCGCGCGACAGCGCAACGGAGGTGCGAACACCCTTGCCGACAAATTCCATCAGCCCGGCAACGACACGTTCGTTCGGGTCGATCCCGGCGCAGCTCAGAACCTCACGGCCATCGCGCGACCGTGCCCAGCGGGCGATCTGCTCGGGGCCATTGCCATATTTCTTGTCGTCTGCGATTGCATCGTCCAAAGCAGCAAGAACCACGGCAGCAAACAGCTTGCGCGCGCGATTGCCTTGCTCTGCGTTGAAGGCGGTACCGTCAACGAAATCCTTCATGATCCGTCCTGTGATTATTGCTCTTGTGTTTTCCGGCGTGAAGCTGCTTATGACCTATTCGTGTCGATTCGGATACCCTAGATTTGCATACCTTTTATGCAAATACTGCATGGCTTACCCCGTGCCCGGCACGATATCTGGTCATCTGGACAGCTTCCCATCACCCAGATATAGGGGCCTCCAAAGTCTGATCAACCTTTGAACAAAGTTTTGCCATGCCCAAAATCAACGGTAACGAAATCCGCCCAGGCAACGTACTGGAACATAATGACGGCCTCTGGGCCGCCGTGAAGGTCGAGCATGTGAAGCCGGGGAAGGGCGGCGCTTTTGCCCAGGTCGAAATGAAGAACCTGCGCAACGGCTCCAAGCTCAACGAACGCTTCCGCTCGGCGGACAAGGTCGAGCGTGTGCGTCTGGAACAGAAGGACATGCAGTTCCTCTATGAAACTGACGGGATGCTCGTGTTCATGGACACCGAGACCTACGATCAGGTCGAACTGCCCGCCGACATTCTGGGTGACCGCCGCCCCTTCCTTCAAGACGGCATGACCATTGTGGTCGAATTCTACGAATCCGAGGCGCTCAATGCGACGCTGCCGCAGAAGGTCACCTGCCAGGTGACCGAGACCGAACCTGTGGTGAAAGGCCAGACAGCCGCCAACAGCTTCAAACCGGCGATCCTCGACAATGGCGTCAAGGTGATGGTTCCGCCCTTCATCGCGCAGGACGAGATGATCGTGGTGAACACCGAAACCATGGAATATTCCGAGCGCGCCTGATCTCGGGAGCTGTGACAAGCCCGGTCGACCGGGCTTGTCCGCATTTTCGAAAATGCGGGTCAGAGCCTTTGAAGGCTCTGGCAAGACCTTTCGAAAGGTCTTGGCACCGCGCGCAGGTTTTCCAAATCCTTAACGTCTGACACCGCATACCCCCGCCCACGATGCGCATCGAGCGGGAAGGGTCACTCCCATGCCGCGACACATGAACTGACACTCTCTTGATCCCCGACAGGGGCGACCATGAGAAACCGGTTTCACGAAGGCCCCAAGGGGCACAGGTCCCGGGAACACCCGGCAGTTGAGAGAACCGTCAGGCTCAAAGGGCGGCGCCGCTTCTTCTCCGAATTCAAATGGGATCCTCGGGTCAGACCCGAGGACGACACGCACGCATGTACGGTTGAACGCCTCGGCGTCAGCCTTGCTCGGTAACCAGCGACACCTCAGCATCCCCGGCCATCATTGCCCCCTGCGCCCGGTCAAAGCGTAGATAGGCCAGACCACGCCCGTCCGCTTGGGTAAAGAGCGTGCCTGCCGGTTTGCCCTCGACCTCGATCTCTGTTCCAACCGGCGCAGCACCGGTGACAGCGACCTGCGCCAATCCCTTGCGCAGTTCGGTCTTGTGCTTCATCCGCGCGGTGACTTCCTGTCCGACATAGCAGCCCTTTCGGAAATCGACCCCGTTCAGCCGTTCGAACCCCATTTCCAGGATGAAACTGTCGGGTGTCAGTTCGACCCCGCTTTGCGGCACGCAGGCTGCCACGCGCAGCGCCTCCCAGTCGACGCTGTCATCCCCCGGCTGCCCGTCATAGCCGCGCCAGCCCAGCGACGGATCGCGCGGATCGGCGAACGCCCCGTCCGGCGCATCTCCAAGCCCGCGCGTCACCACGCGGTCTGTCTCTTCGATCTCGACCTTGGAGCGCAGCTTGTACATCGTCAGCGCCTGCCTGAGGCCGGGGGCCAGACCGCTGTCCACGTCCAGCAGGATGTCGTCGCCCATGGGGACAAGGAAGAAATCCGCGCGGTACTTGCCCTGCGGGGTCAGCATCGCGGCATAGAGCAGGCCCTGATCCAGCCGTTCGACGTCATTGGTCACAAGCCCCTGAAGAAAGTGCCTCGCGTCCGCGCCGCTGATCCTGAGAACTGTCCGGTCCGTCATCTGTGCCCCCTGCCGTTGCACTGACAGAGATAACGGTCATCGGGTGGCGTGCAAGGGGTCAGGCGGCGGCAGCCTGACCAAGAATCTGCCGCGACAGGATCCGGTCGAGCGACAGGGCACCGGCCCCTTTGATCACCAGCGTGACGAGGACCAGCATCCAGAACGCGCGCTGGTCGAGGATCACGCTGTCCGGCACCTTGTCAAACCACGCGCCCAAAGTCTCGGGATGCGCGATCCCGCCGTGCCCGTAGAGGTCGGTCAGGGATTGCACGACGACGAACCCGATCATGCCCAAAGCCGCGAGGCGGGTGAACAGCCCGATTACAATCAACAGCGGCAGGATGAATTCGGCCCAGGTCCCCGCAACTACCACGGCCCAGTGAAAAACGCCAAGCTGTGACACGTCATAGACAACGGCTTCCATCTGCTTCGGGAAGATCTGCGCGTAAGCACCTGTGGAGGGGATGAAAATGCCCATGATCCCATCGCCCAGCTTGGTCAGGGCCGAGGACCAGAAATAGACCAG
This sequence comes from Marivita geojedonensis, assembly GCF_002115805.1. Lineage (GTDB taxonomy): Bacteria > Pseudomonadota > Alphaproteobacteria > Rhodobacterales > Rhodobacteraceae > Marivita > Marivita geojedonensis. The sequence continues at coordinate 29,988 of NZ_JFKC01000018.1, forward strand.
AAGCGTCGCCGCAAATACGAACCGCGCAAGCAAAGGAACAAGCCCGTCAAAATGGCGTTCGATCGCGGAAAAGAGAGAGTCGTGAAGAAAAGCGAGGCGGTCCATGTCAGCGATCTTTCGTTTGGGAAATGTCAGTGGTTCAGGCCGGTTATCGCCTGTTGTGAGAGCAGGAGATTAAGCAGGGCGGCAAGATCGAACGCTTCACCGCCCTGGTCGATGGCGGTGCCGAAGGACGCTCCGTTCTGAAGCGCTTGCATCACGTCTCCCGCGCCGGGGCCAAGCACGAAGGGCTTGGGGTCGTATTCGGCGCGCAGGATCAGCACGTCCTCGGCCTGACCGCTCGGTTTGTCGCCGCCGCGCAGGGTGTAGCGCCAGATCGTGCCGATGGGCCATTGCGACCGAAGCAGGATCATCGACGGCGCGAAATCGAACCGTGTGGCGAGCAGCGCCTCTTCGTCGGGCGTCTGCAACGCGGTGGCGTCGATGCCGGTGCTGTCGGCGGCGTGGTAGCTCTGGCGCATGGCGACATCGATGCGTGCGACATCGGCCAGATATGGCAGGTGCTTCAGCTGATCGAGCGAAGCCACGAACTCCGGCAGGCCAGCCCCGTAATGCATCATCAGCGGTGAGGTCGGTGGCGACTGCCGCAGATAGGCACGGGCGACATGGTCGAAATTCTCGCGCCCGATCAGGCCCACAAGCGACGGGAACCCTTCGGCCAGCGCCTCGCGCAGGGACACGGTGACGTTGTTGCGATAGACGCCGTAACGCCATCCGGCAGGTCGGGCCTGCGCGTCGGTCAACCCGTCTGGCACAGGGGCGGCGGGGTTCAACAGTCCGCTGTGAAAGGCGGTTTGATCGGTCATGCCAGCACGCGGGTCAGGGCGGAGGCAGCGCGTCGGGCCTCATCGGCCAACACGGGCCAGTCGGGTACATCGGTGTCCCACTCGACCAGCAGCGGCTTCGGCCCGGATTTCGCCAGCGTGTAATCCAAGAGCGCCCAGACCGGGTCCACGACCTCGCGCCCGTGGCTGTCGATCAGCAGGGGCGCACCGTGGTCGTCTTCGTCCTCGTCATGGCCGCCAAGGTGAACCTCGCCAACGGCATCGAGCGGGTAGGCGTCGATATAGCCCTGCGGGGCGTAGTCGAGATTGGTGGCAGAGACGAACACGTTGTTCACGTCCAGCAGCAGACCGCATCCGGTGCGGCGGACGATCTCGGCCAAGAAATCGGTTTCCGACCATGTGCTTTCCGCAAAGGCCAGATACGAGGACGGGTTCTCGAGCAGCATCCGGCGGCCCAGAACGGTCTGCACCTCATCGATGTGATCAGCCACACGGGTCAGAGTGGCATCGGTATAGGGGAGGGGCAGCAGATCATTGAAGAAATGGCTGTCATGGGTCGACCATGCCAGATGCTCGGAAAAACTGGCCGGGTTGAGCCAGTCGCAGAGATGTTTCAGCCGTGCGAGGTGGTCGGAGTCCAGACGGCCCTCGCCGCCGATGGAGAGGCCTACGCCATGCACCGAGATCGGGAAGCGTTCGGCGAGAACGCGCAACTGCGCGATCGGGCGACCGCCATCGCCCATGTAGTTCTCGGCATGGATTTCCAACCAACCGACGGGGGAGGGATCGGCCAGAATCTCCGAGAAATGCTGCGGCTTGTAGCCGACACCGGGCAGGTTGGGGAGATGAGGGAAGGCGTGCGTGGCGTCAGGCATGGCGGTCGTCCTTGGTGCAATGGCCCCGCGGGGGCCGAAGCGCGAGGCAGGCCGGGATGTGCCCCGGCCTGCCTCCGATTTGGTTAACCCGGCAGGTCGCGGTTCAGCTCTTCGAGCGAACCCATGCGCGCGGTGCCGTCTGCCATGGCGGGCAGTTCGATGTCGCCGCAGGTGCCGGCATCGACCAGCGTCCACGCGTTGCCCTGGTAGTCAACGGTCGAGGTGCCGGCGCAGGTTGTGCCCGGGCCTGCGGCGCAGTCGTTCTGCCCGGCAAGCGATACGCCAAAGCACTTTTCCTTGGCTTGCGCGGTTGCGGTGGTGGTGTGTGCGGCAAGGCTTGCTGCTACTGCGCCGACGATGGCAACGGTCTTGATGGCTTTCGACATTGGGTTGGTCCTTCTCGTTAAACCTGATTGTAAACTCGTTTCGGCACAGCGTCTGCCGCGTCGATATCATTAGCTTGCCTCTGGTCAGCCAATCGCGCCATTCACGGCGGTGTGTTTCACGCGGGCGTGACGCCGGGTGAGGCTTGGAAGAGCCGGTTTTCCTTTGTTTTCGGGCCAAAAAGAAAGGCCCCGTAACAAAACGGGGCCTTTTTGAAACCATCCAGCACTGGAATGTTACAGAAGATCGGGCGGCGTCGCCTCTTTTCCGAGGCTGCTCACGATCTCCGCCAGCGATGTTACAGAGGTCTGCTTCTCTCCGAGGCGGCGCACGGTGACGGTGCGCTCCTCGACCTCGCGGTGGCCGATGGCGAGGATGACGGGCACCTTGCCAAGGCTGTGCTCCCGAACCTTGTAGTTGATCTTTTCGTTGCGGGTATCCGCCTCGGCCCGCACGCCCGCCTTGGTCAGTTCCGCCACGACCTCGTTCACGTAGTCATCCGCCTCGGACACGATCGAGGCCACAACCACCTGACGCGGGGCAAGCCAGAAGGGCAGTTTGCCTTCCCAGTTCTCGATCAGAATGCCGATGAACCGTTCGAACGACCCAAGGCAGGCCCGGTGCAGCATGAACGGCCGGTGGCGATCACCGTCCTGACCGATATAGCTGGCGCCAAGACGCTCGGGCAGGTTCGGGTCAACCTGGAAGGTGCCGCACTGCCAGACACGGCCAATCGCGTCGGTCAGGTAGAAGTCGAGTTTCGGGCCGTAAAACGCGCCGTCGCCGGGTTCGAGCGTATATTCCCGACCCACTGCCTTGATCGCGTTTTCAAGCGCGCCTTCGACATAGTCCCAGCTTTCGTCGCTGCCGACGCGCTTTTCGGGGCGAGTGGCAAACCGGATCTCGAACTCGGGGAAGCCAAGCTCTTGATAGACATTGGCAAGGAAGTCGATGAACCGGGCACATTCGGCCTGGATCTGGTCTTCGGTGCAGAAGATATGCGCATCATCCTGCGTAAAGCCGCGCACGCGCATGATACCGTGCAGCGCGCCTGACGGCTCAAACCGGGCGCACGACCCGAATTCTGCCAGTCGCAAAGGCAGATCCCGATAGGATTTCAGACCCTGATTGAACACCTGCACGTGGCAGGGGCAGTTCATCGGCTTGAGCGCGTTGATGCGGGTGTGATCCTTGTTCTTGGCGCTGGCGTCGTCGTTTTCACCGTCGCGGCTTTCATCAACCTCAACGACAAACATGTGGTGCTGGTATTTCTCCCAGTGACCGGACGCTTCCCAGAGCTTGCGATCCACCACCTGCGGTGTGTTGATCTCAAGATAGCCACCCGCGCGCTGTTTGCGGCGCATGTAGTCCTGCAGGGCGGTGTAGACGGTCCAGCCATTCGGGTGCCAGAACACCTGACCGGGGGCTTCTTCCTGCATGTGAAAGAGGTCCATCTCGCGGCCCAGCTTGCGGTGGTCGCGCTTTTCTGCCTCTTCAAGGAAGGTCAGGTACTTTTTCAGATCATCGCGGTTCTTGAACGCCACACCGTAGATGCGCTGCAGCATCGGGCGGGTGTTGTCGCCAAGGAAATAGGCGGCCGAGACGTTCATCAGCTTGAACGCATCTGCGGGAACCTGACCGGTGTGCTGGAGGTGCGGACCGCGGCAGAGGTCCATCCATTCGCCATGCCAATACATGCGAATGTCCTCGCCCTCGGGAATGCGGTCGAGGATCTCGACTTTATAGGGTTCATCCGAGTCCGTGTAGTACTGGCGCACCTGATCGCGGGTCCACAGCTCGGTGCGGACTGCATCGCGGGCGTTGATGATTTCCTTCATCCGCTTTTCGATCGCGCCGAGATCTTCGGGGGTGAAGGGCTCCTGACGGTCGAAGTCGTAGAACCAGCCATTGTCGCGGACCGGGCCGATGGTGACTTTGACGTCCGGCCAGATCTCCTGCACCGCGCGCGCCATGATATGGGCAAGGTCGTGCCGGATCAGTTCGAGCGCCGGTTCATCGTCCTGCATGGTGTTGATGGCGATCTGCGCGTCGCTCTGGATCGGCCATTGCAGATCCCAGTGCGCCCCGTTCACGGTGGCGGAGATGGCTTTTTTCGACAGCGACTTGGAAATGCTCTCGGCCACTTCGGCAGGGGTTACACCTGCATCGAAATCACGCGCATTGCCATCGGGGAAGGTCAGGGAAATCTGGCTCATTGGCCCAGCTCCTCGTCAGTTTGGCGCCCACGGAACGCCCGGTTGCGGGTTATGTATCGTGCGCGGCTTTTGGCAGGGGGGGCGCGGCACGTCAAGACAGGGCGGGTCGGAAACGCCCCCCTGAGTCGCGGCTTTTGCGGTTGGGCGCGCAAGATTCTTGCGCGGTATACCAATGTATTATTGGAAAGCGTTTATTAACAATGGGTTAATCCTGTCTTTCCCTATGGACGAAAGCGACGCAATTGCTATGTATAACGACATTCCACTATCGGAAACTTTTGGCGTCATGCGACACGGGAGAGCAGACAATGCCCGGCTACAACAAGACATTCGAACTGTCCGTCGAAGACATGGAACTGATCGAGGACGCGCTGCGGACCACCAAGCGGTCTTTGAACTCTACCGTTCTGAGCCAGGATGCAGACCCGCTGCGCCCGTGTGAGAACACCCGCGCGGTGGATGCGTCGATGAAGCGGATCAATGATCTGCTGGGGCGCCTGCACAACCAGAAGAATTTCTATCGTCCCAAGACCGGCGCCTATATCGGCGGGTAACAAAATGGCGGGCGTGATGCGCCCGTGTTTTTCCGCGTAGGTCGGAACCATTTCCAAACACTGTGCGTTTGCCTGCGGTCGTTCACAGCCACAGGATTCGCCCTATGACCCACCCCGCCACCGACGCCTATGAAGAGATCACCGGGGCGGACGATTCGATTCGGGACCGCGAGGCGCGCAATGGGCTTCGGCACATGGTCAGCCTGTCGATGACCAAGGTGGCGGACGGGCTGATCGATCCCAAACTGGTGTTGAGTTGGCTGGCCGGTGCTTTGGGTGCGCCTGCCGCGCTAACCGGGTTGTTGGTGCCGATCCGCGAGGCGGGGGCGCTCCTGCCGCAGATCGTGTTTGCGGGTTGGGTGCAATCCTTGTGGCATCGCAAATGGGCGTGGGTCATCGGGTCCGCCGGGCAGGGGATCGCTGCGCTGGCCATCGTGTTCATCGCTTTGACGATAGAGGGGTTTGCCGCCGGTGTCGCGCTCTGTGCCGCTTTGGCGGTACTCGCCGTCGCGCGTGCGGCCTGTTCGGTGAGCTACAAGGACATTCTGGGCAAGACCGTCGGGAAAACCCGCCGGGGCGCAGTGACGGGGGTGGCCGGGTCGGTGGCCTCAATTGTGGTGATCGTCTTTGCCGGGTTGTTGATGTCCGGCCTGTTGCGCGACGTGATGCCGATTGTGGTGGCGATCACGTTGGCGGCGATGCTTTGGGGGGCCGCAGCGATCCTGTTTTCGTTTCTCGAGGAAAGGGCGTCGGAGGACACCGAGGATACGTCGGTGGATTTCACCCCGTTGCAGGAAGACCGGCAGTTTCGTCTGTTCATCGCTGTGCGCGGGTTGCTGACGGTGACGGCTTTGGCCCCGCCCTATTTCGTGCTTTTGGGCGGTGGGCAGTCTGCCCTGCAAGGGTTGGGGGCGTTGCTTCTGGCCTCGGCGGCGGCGGCGTTTGCGGGGTCTTATGTCTGGGGGCGGTTGTCGGACAAGTCCTCGCGCAAGGTGCTGTTCCTGTCGGGGATGCTGGCCGCCGGGTTTGCCACGCTGGCCGTCTTGGCCGAACTGAGCGGTTGGGCCGAAACCGCGTGGGTGATCCCGGTGATCCTGTTCTTTTTCATGCTGTCCTATCAGGGCGTGCGCTCGGCGCGGTCGGTCTATCTGGTGGACATGTCGCCGGAGAAGGCGCGATCGTCCTATGCGGCCTTGGCGAATACGGCGATTGGCGTGCTCTTGCTGATCACCGGGGCGTTTGGCGGGGTTTTGGCACTGGCGGGGCCGGTGGCCTCGTTGATCGGGTTTGCGGCGTTGTCACTGGCGGGCGGGTTGCTGGCGCTTCGGCTGGATGAAGTGGAAAACGGCTGACGCCTCTTGGGTTCCGGCGGGGTTTGCGTAAAGTCTTGCCAAACCGGAACGGAGGCAGGCATGACAGCAATCAAACACATCGACGGGCCGAACGGGCACAAGCTGGCCTACGCCAGGACCGAGGGCGAGGGGCCGGTGATCGTGTTCCTGTCGGGCTACAAGTCGGACATGGAAGGCACCAAGGCGGTGCATCTGGAAGCCTGGGCCAAGCTGACGGGCCGGGCGTTCCTGCGGTTCGACTATTCCGGGCACGGCATCTCGGGCGGTGTGTTCGAGGAAGGCTGCATCGGCGACTGGGCGCGGGATGCGCAGGCGGTGATCGAAGCAACCTGCGAGGGGCCGGTGGTGTTGGTCGGATCAAGCATGGGGGGCTGGATCGCGTCTTTGATGACGCAGCGCCTCAGGCATGTGGTGGGATTTGTCGGCATTGCCGCAGCACCCGATTTCACCGAGGACGGGTTCTGGGCCGGGTTTTCCGATGAGCAGCGCCAGCAGATCATGCAGGACGGGCAGGTTGCGCTGCCGTCCGATTATGGCGATCCCTATATCGTCACCCGTCGTCTGATCGAGGATGGGCGCGAGAACCTTGTCCTGCGTTCGCCACTGCACATGCCTTATCCGGTGCGGTTGGTGCAGGGGACCGAGGATACCGCTGTCAGCCGGGAAACGGCGTTGCGGTTGCTGGATCATATCGACAGCCCCGACCTGCGACTGACGCTGGTCAAAGGCACCGATCACCGCTTTTCCGAACCGCAGAACCTGCGCCATATCGAAGAGGCGATCCTTGAGGTTCTGGCCTGATCGCAGGTTTTTGCAATCGTATGCAAATATCGCTTGAGAGGCCCGCGCGCGCCGCTATGCTGATCCGGACAGAAGATCCGGGGAGGTGGCGATGGCCGAGTATCTCAAGCGGGGGAAACCCGAAACCGAACGTGCCGAAGACGATGCGAAGACCCGCGCGGTGGTCGAGGCGACGCTGGCCGATATCGAAGCGCGCGGCGATGCGGCGGTCCGCGATCTGGCTGCGAAGTTCGACAATTACACGCCCGAGAGTTTCCGCCTGACGCAAGACGAGATCGACGCTCTGATTGCGGAACTTTCGCCGTGCGAGTTGGCGGACATCAAATTCGCGCAAGAGCAGGTGCGCAACTTCGCGCAGGCGCAGCGCGACTCGATGCTGGATATCGAGGTCGAAACGATGCCGGGGGTGATCCTGGGCCACAAGAACATCCCCGTGCAGTCGGTGGGCTGCTATGTGCCGGGCGGCAAGTTCCCGATGGTCGCTTCGGCGCATATGTCGGTGGCGACGGCGTCTGTCGCTGAGGTGCCGCGCATCATCGCCTGTACACCCCCCTGGCAGGGCAAGCCGAACCCGGCGGTGATCGCCGCGATGCATCTGGGCGGGGCGCATGAGATCTACGTTCTGGGTGGGATTCAGGCGGTTGGGGCTATGGCGATCGGGACCGAGACCATCGACCCGGTGCACATGCTGGTGGGCCCGGGCAACGCGTTTGTGGCGGAGGCGAAGCGGCAGTTGTTCGGGCGGGTGGGGATCGACCTCTTCGCCGGGCCGACCGAGACCATGGTCATTGCCGACGACACGGTGGATGCCGAGATTTGCGCGACCGACCTGCTGGGGCAGGCGGAGCATGGCTACAACTCGCCCGCCGTGCTGGTGACGAATTCGCGGAAACTGGCGGAGGAGACGCTGAAGGAGGTTGACCGGCTGCTGGAAATCCTGCCCACGCGGGACACCGCCTCGGTGTCGTGGCGCGATTACGGCGAGGTGATCCTGTGTGCTGATCATGATGAGATGCTGGCGGTCGCCAATGACATCGCGTCCGAGCATGTGCAGGTGATGACCGACCGGGACGACTGGTATCTCGAGCACATGACCTGCTACGGCGCGCTGTTCCTTGGGGCGCGGACCAATGTCAGCAACGGCGACAAGGTGATCGGGACGAACCACACCCTGCCCACCAAGAAGGCGGGGCGCTATACCGGTGGGCTTTGGGTGGGCAAGTTCCTCAAGACGCACTCCTATCAGCAGATCACCACGGATGAGGCAGCGACGCTGATCGGCGAATATGGCTCACGGCTTTGCATGCTGGAGGGGTTTGTCGGGCATGCCGAGCAATGCAACGTCCGGGTGCGGCGCTATGGCGGGGTGAACGTGCCCTATGGGCAGGGTGCGCCCTATCGGGATGCGGCGGAGTGAATTGCGGCGCGGGGCGATGCGGTGACGCATGGTCTGGTTCCTGCGGCGGAAACACTGGGGCTCCGCCCCAGACCCCGGGATATTTTGGGCAAGAAGAAGCAGGGGAGCCTCGTGTCTGAGGTCGAGCGCGCCAAAGTGGTGATGGCGCCGGTCTTTGCGGCGATGCGGGATGGCGTTTTTGATGCGCTGGCGCAGGTCGCGCCGGGTGCGCGGTTTCGGATGTGCCATCCGTTTGGCGACCTGCAAGGCGCGGACGCGTTCGTGCGGGAGTGCCTTGCGCCGTTGCAGGTGGCGTTGCCGGATCTGGAGCGGCAGGAGTTCATTCGCATTGCGGGCTTTGATGCGGATGGGGCGCTTTGGGTTGGCTCGGGTGGGTCTTATGCCGGGCGGTGGGTCGCACCCTGGCTGGGCATCCCGCCGACCGGGCGCAGCGCGGTGATGCGGTTTCACGAGTTCTACCGGATCGAAGGCAACACCTGCGTCGAGATGCAGGCGATCTGGGACATTCCAGAAATGATGATGCAGGCCGGGGTCTGGCCCATGGCGCCCCAATTGGGGCGGTTTTGTCATGCGCCCGCGCCGATGACGCAGGACGGGTTGGGGCCGCATGATCCGGCTGTGTCGGCGGTCAGCGCGCGCCATGTGATCGACATGCTTACCGCGATGGTGCGGCACCCGTCGCAGGGCGGGCCGGAGGTGATGGAGCTGGAGCGGTTCTGGCATCATGACTTCATGTGGTACGGGCCTGCGGGCATCGGCACGGCGCGCGGGGTGGAGGAGTTTCGCCGCTTCCACCAGATTCCGTTCCTGAACGCCATGCCGGACCGGGGGCAGCACCCCCAGGGCACGGTACATCACTTCATGTCGGAAGGGGCCTATGTCGGTGTGACCGGCTGGCCCAACATGCAGCAGACGCTGACGGGCGATGGATGGCTCGGCATGCCGCCAACGGGGCAGAGGATCACCCTGCGCAGCCTCGATTTCTGGCGGCTGGAGGATGGGTTGATCCGGGAAAACTGGGTTCTCGTGGACCTTCTGGATGTGTACGCTCAGCTCGGGGTGAATGTGTTCGCCCGGATGAAGGAACTGGCATGGAGCAGAGGATTTCGCTGATCACGCTGGGCGTGGCGGATGCGGAGAAAGCGGCGGCCTTCTATGATGCGCTGGGCTGGGTGCGGGTCGAGGCGCAGGAGGGTGTGATCGCCTATGATCTGCTGGGGCAGACGCTGGGGCTTTATCCGCTCGACAGGCTGGCCGAGGATATCGGGATCGACGTGGCACAGCTTGGGCGCGGGGCGCTGACACTGGGCTACAATGCGCGGGACCGGGCTGGCGTGGATGACGTCATGGGCCGGGTCGAGGGCGCGGGTGGCACCGTGTTGAAAGCGCCGCAGGAGGTGTTCTGGGGTGGCTATCACGGCTATTTCAGCGACCCCGAGGGCCATATCTGGGAAGTGGCGCACAATCCGTTTTCGCCTTTGCGCGAGGGCGATGGCGCTTTTCGCTGGCTGGGATATTGAGACGCCCGCAAAGCATGTGGAGCCTTGAGACGCTGGGCCGGGTCCGGTTGTCCAGGCATTTCTACATGCGGGAGTTTCTTTATTCCGAGATCGGGAATTTTCACGGACTTCAGAACATCCCCGATAATCCCGATCTCGCCATCGCGCGGGGGCGGGCGTTTTGCGAGACCCTGCTTGATCCGTTGCAAGAGACCTTTGGCCGGATCGCGGTGCGGTCGGGGTTTCGGTCGGCGGCGCTCAACCGGTTCGGCAACGAGAACGGGCTGAACTGCGCGCGCAACGATTATCCGCTGGAGTGCCATATCTGGGATTTGCCCGACGTCGAGGTGGCAGGAGCCAGCATCGTGATCCCGTGGTTTGCCGATCAATACGATCACGGGCGGGATTGGCGCGATCTGGCGTGGTGGCTCTATGACCATCTGCCCTTTGCCGAAGCGTGGTTTTTCCCCAAGCTCTGCGCATTCAACATCGCCTGGCGGCCTGACCCGCAGCGGCGGATCGACAGCTATATCGCGCCGAAGGGGACATTGGTGCGGGCTGGGCAGGAACCGTCTGAACCGTTGGATCAACGCGCAGAGCGTTATGCGGATTTCCCGCCGTTTCGCGGTATTGATCACCCGTGAACCTGGGGCTGGACAGAGGGGTGTGTGCGGAGTAGCGTGATTTTGCACACCTATGCAAAATCACGGAGTCGCCTGTATGCCCCTGCCCAGAACACCGTCTTTCAGGCTTGATGGCAAGCGGGCGCTGGTAACCGGCGGGTCGCGCGGGATCGGGCTGGGTTGTGCTGTGGCGCTGGCCGAGGCGGGCGCGCATGTGATCGTTGCGGCGCGGAGTGCGGCGCAGGTGCAGGCGACCGTCGATGAGATGGCGCAGGCGGGGTTCAGCGCCGAGGCGCTGGTGCTCGACGTGACGGACATCGCGGCGGTGCAGGCGGCGGTGGCAGAGCTGGCGCCGATCGACATTCTGGTGAACTCGGCAGGGCTTGCCCGGCACAGCCCGGCACTTGAGACCACGCCCGAGGATTTCGATGCGGTGGCGGCGATCAACATCAAGGCGGCGTATTTCCTGGCGCAGACGGTGGCGCGGCAGATGGTCGGGCGGGGCGGGTCGATCATCCAGATCTCGAGCCAGATGGCGCATGTCGGCGGGATCGATCGGGCGGTCTATTGCGGCACCAAACATGCGGTAGAGGGCATGACCAAGGCGATGGCGATCGAATGGGGGCCAGAGCAGATCCGCGTCAATACGATCTGTCCGACTTTTATCCTCACGGAACTCACCAAACCGACCTTTGACGACCCCGAAAAGCGCGAATGGATCGCGAGCAAGATCAAGCTGCCGCGCGTCGGGCAGGTCGAGGATATCATGGGCGCGTGCCTGTTTCTTGCGTCGGATGCGAGCGCGCTTGTCACCGGCACATCGCTGCTTGTCGATGGGGGATGGACGGCGGGATGACACGGCGTGTCACCTCCTTTGACGTGGCGGCGCGGGCGGGGGTGAGCCAGTCGGCGGTGAGCCGGGTGTTTTCGGGGGCCTCGGCCAGCAAGGCAACGGTGGAGAAGGTGCGCGAGGCGGCCGAGGCGCTGGGCTATCGGCCCAATGTGCTGGCGCGGTCACTGATCACCGGGCGGAGCCGGATCATCGGCATGGTGGTGGCCTATCTGGGCAACCCGTTCTACCCGGATGCGCTGGAACGGTTCAGCCGCGAGTTTCAGGACGAAGGGTATCACACGCTGGTCTTTACCCTGCCTGAAGGGGCCGAAGATACGGATACGGACCGCATCATCCAGCAGATGCTCGACCATCAGGTGGATGGGATCGTTCTGGCCAGTGTGGGCTTGGGCGACGCGCTGGCGGCGCGCTGCGAGGCGGCGGGTATTCCCGTGGTGCTGTTCAATCGCGGGCAGGAAGGCAGCGGTCTGGCGCAGGTCACTTCCGCCAATCGCGTCGGAGGGGCCAAGGTGGCAGATTTTCTGGTGGCGGGTGGCCATACCCGCATTGGACATGTCGCCGGATGGCAGGGGTCGTCCACCGGGCGCGACCGGACCGAGGGGTTTGTCGCGCGGCTGGTCGAGCTTGGGCAGGACTGCGTTGGCGTCGAAGACGGGCGCTATGACCATGCCGAGGCGGTGCGGGTGACGGACGTTCTGTTGGACAAGGGCGTCGATGCACTGTTTGTCGGCAACGATCACATGGCCTTTGCGGTCATGGACCATCTGCGCTGCACGCTGGATCTGTCGGTGCCGAATGACGTGTCGGTCGTGGGCTATGACGATGTGCCAATGGCGGCGTTTGCGGCCTATGACCTGACCACGGTGCGGCAGCCCGTGGGGCGCATGGTGAAGGCGACGGTCGAGGCGCTCATTAACCAAATCGAAGACAAATCCGCGCATGCGGAGGTGACTGAAATCGACGGGCCGCTGATCCTGCGCGGATCGGCCCGCAGACCGGAAGGCATGGAATGAGAGGGTTCGACAACCGTTTCGTGGATTTTCCCGACTACATCCTCGGGATCACCAAGGAGATCTGGGAGGATCGCGGGCTTGGGGCGCGGATGAAGGATTACTATCACCCCGAGGTGATTGTCCGGACACCTGCGGGGATCGGCTTTGGCGAGCCGGCAATGACGGCGGCGACGATGGCGACCTGTCACGAATTCCCCGACCGGCAGCTCTTGGGCGAGGATGTGATCTGGTCCGGCACACCCGAGGTGGGGATGTTGTCATCGCATCGCATCCTGTCCACGGCGACCCATGTGAAAGACGGCCAGTTCGGCCCTGCAACCGGGCGCAGGATCGCCACAAGGGCGATGGCGGATTGTTATGCCAAGAACAACATGATCAGCGACGAATGGCTGATCCGCGACAACGGCGCGATTGTCCGGCAGTTGGGGTTCGATCCAAAGGACTGGGCGCGCGAGCGTGTCGCGGGGCTCGATCCCGAGACCCAGCCCTTCCGCCCGGCGGTCGATGTGCAGGGGCCGTATACGGGCCGGGGCAATGACAACCAGTGGGGCGAGGCCTTCGCCGCGCTTCTGACCCGTGTGATGGCGGCGGAGTTCTCGGTCATTCCCGATCAGTATGACCGCGCCGTGCAGGCGGAATATCCCGGTGCGCAGACGGTGCATGGCACGGGTGGTGTCGATGCGTTCTGGCTGGGGCTGCGCTCGGCCTTTCCGTCGGCGACCTTCGAGATCCACCACCAGATCGGGATGGAAGAGCCGAACATGCCGCCACGCGCCGCGATCCGCTGGTCGCTGACCGGCAAGCATGATGGCTGGGGCGCGTTCGGTACGCCAAGCGGGGCCGAGGTTCATGTGATGGGCATTTCCCATGCCGAATTCGGCCCGCGCGGTCTGCGCCGGGAATGGACGCTTTACGACGAAACCGCGATCTGGATGCAAATTCTCGCCCATCAGGGCTGACCAAGAGGACCGACCAATGACCCCGCAAGAGATGGAAGCCCGCATTGTCCGATACGGCGACCTGCGCCCCTGTCGGACTGCCTTCATCGACGCCCATACGCCCGGAAGCAACCAGAAGGAAAACTTTACCATCATCGGCGGCGGAGTGTCGGAAAGTGCCGATCAGCACGTCCACATCACCGAAACGCCGGGGTTCAATATCGGGGCTGCGGGCCAGCCGCCCAAATGCCGAAACTCGCTGCACAGCCACCGCACGGCGGAGGTGTTCTTTGTGCTGTCGGGGCGGTGGCGGTTCTTCTGGGGGCGCTGGGGAAAGGCTGGGGAAGTCGTGCTCGAGCAGGGCGACATATTCAATATCCCGACCGGAATTTTCCGGGGGTTCGAGAATATCGGCACGGATTACGGGATGATCATGGCCATCCTCGGTGGCGACGATGCGGGCGGCGGGGTGATCTGGGCACCGCAGGTGATCGAGGATGCCAAGGATCACGGGCTGGTGCTGGGCGAGAACGGCAAGCTTTACGACACCAAGAAGGGGCAGGCGCTGCCCGAGGGGGTCAAGCCGATGCCGCTGCTCACCGACGACGAACTGAAGGCGTTTCCAGAACCCACGACTGCGGATGTGATCCCCGGTTATGTCGCCCGCTACTGGGATCTGATGGCGCTGGCCGACCGCCAGCCAGCCAAGGTGATCGGGCCTGAGGGGCGGTTGAAGGACCGTCCCGGCTTTGGCGTGGATTTCATCACGCGCGGGTCGATCCCTGCAAACCGCTATTCTGTCGCAAGCCACGAGGTGCTGATGCCCGTGCGGGGCCATTGGCGGCTGAGCTGGGATGGTGGCAACACGGCGTTGAACCCCGGCGACACGGCCGCAGTTCCGCCTGGCCTGCCGCACAGCCTGACGCCCGCGATGACCGGCGAGGCGTCGATGTACCGGGTGCGATCGACCGACGATCCGGCCGGGCCGACCTGGACCGGCGCGTAGGCGCTCGCCTCCAGACCGGCCGGCTCGGGCTGGTGCGATCATGGCGGCGCGCTACCTCTCGGCCAATGCCATCCTAGGACGAGCCCGCCATGCCTGATGCCACGCTGACCCTTCGCACCGCTGAAGCCTCGGATATCGAGGCGCTGGATCGGCTGTTCGGGCAAAGCTACCCGGTACTGCTCAAGCCCGATTACCCGCCTTCGGTTCTGGTGACGGCGGTGCCGCTGATCTCGAAAGCGCAACCGGGGTTGATCGCGTCGGGGACGTATTTCGTCATCTGCGACGGTGAGGATATCGTCGGAGCTGGCGGCTGGACGATGCAGGCTCCGGGCGGTCGTCCGGGCCAGCGCGGTATCGGACATGTCCGCCATGTCGTCACCGACCACCGTCGCACCCGCGAAGGCATCGGGCGACAGTTGATGGAGTATGTCATCCTGCACGCCCATGCCTGCGGGATGACACAGCTGCATTGTCAAAGCACCCGGACTGCGGTGCCGTTTTACGAATCCCTGGGCTTTGTCACGGAGGCCGGGATCGAGGTTCCGCTGCGCCCCGGTATCACCTTTCCCGCAGTGTTCATGCGGCGGCGTCTTGCCTAGGTTGACCTGGGTCATGGCACCTGAACGCCTTTTGGTGTGGACTCGGGCTCCAGCATAAGGAGGGGACCATGCTGACCATCACCAAACCGGAACCGAACCGCGTGGACATAGAACTCTCAGGCAGGGTTTCTTCGGAGGAAATGGCCAAGGGACTCGATGATCTGCTTGAGCTGTCGCAGGATGTGAACAAGGGCACGATGCTCTATACGATCACGTCTTTCGCCTTTCCTGATCTTGGCGCCATCGCCGTCGAGATGGCGCGCCTGCCCAAGCTGTTAGGCCTGCTGGGCCGGTTTGACCGCTGCGCGGTGCTGAGCGATGCCGCCTGGCTGCGCACAGCAGCCGAGGTGGAAGGCGCATTGATCCCCGGTTTCGACATCAACGCGTTCGATCTGTCCGAGCGCGATGCAGCCGAGGCGTGGTTGAAAACCGGCACAGCCTGATCATCGTGCTTGCCACGCGGGGGTGGACGGGGTCTGGTCGGGTCATGTGAAGACCAACCGTGGATGTCCCCATGCTTGAACTCAGACCGAATTGCGAATGGTGCGACAAGGATTTGCCGCCCGATGCCGAAGATGCGCGCATCTGTTCCTATGAATGCACCTATTGCTCCGATTGCGTCGAAACCGTGCTGCACAATGTCTGCGCGACCTGCGGTGGTGGTTTCACACCACGCCCGATCCGGCCCAAGGGGGCGCATCGCGTGGGCAAGACGCTTGGTCTGGGTCATCAGCCGGCGAGCACCACACGGGTCCATTCCCGTTGGACCGCCGAAGAGGTCGAAGAGTTGAGCCGGCTTTTGCGCGGCATCGCACCGCAGGATCGGTGAGGGCTTTTCCCGACCGAGCTGCAAGACTTTCCATTCAACGCAACCGCGTTATTTCAGCCAGAGACAGACAGAGGAGCCTGCCATGAAAATCCACCGCGCCGGGGACCGGCCTTCGCTTACGCCCAGCCCTGACTATTTCACCGGGACCGTCCGGATGGATCCGGTTGTCTCGGGCGATGACGAGTCCGCCGTCAAGATCCTGATGGTGACCTTCGAGCCCGGCGCGCGGACTGCGTGGCACACGCACCCGGCGGGGCAGTCTTTGCATATCGTATCCGGTCTGGGATGGGCCGCGACCGAAGGTCAGCCGGTGCAGGTGCTGCGCCCCGGCGACACCGTCTGGTTCGCGCCCGGCGAGCGCCATTGGCACGGAGCGTCCCCGGATTGCGCGATGACCCATCTGGCGGTTCAGACCGCTGTCGATGGCAGGACCGCGGATTGGCAGGAACACGTGTCGGACGCCGATTACAACGGGCCGAGGACGGGGTGATGTCTGGCAAGCGCGGCGCCCATGTCGATGCTCCATGACCTTGAAGAAATAGAGAGAACGGTCCTTGCGATAGACCCCAGCTTCCGGGCAATCGAACGCGCGGACATAGATCGTCACCTCAACGAAGCCCGGCAGAATGCACTCGCATGCTCGAAGGATGCGTTCATCCTGTCAGTGATGCGGCTTTTGGCTCTTCCGAAAAACGGGCATACACGTCTGATCCCGAATAATGCCATCAGTGTCCTGCCTTTCAGGTTTGTTAGTATCGGCGCAGATATCCGATTGCTTGGTGCCCCATCAGGTTATGCAGGGGCAATCGGCAGCGCACTGATGTCCATCAATGGCATTCCAGTGATCGAAATCGAGGCCGCCGCCGAGGCATTTCTAGCTGGTACACGACAACGAAGACGCGTTATCGGGCCGATCCTTTTCGCTTGGCCGGAAGCATTGGTACGATTGGGTGTGTTTTCGGGCAGCGGCACAATCAAATATCAGTTTTGCAATTCGAAAGGACGTATCAGCGAGCTTGCTCCGGATACAAATGATCGGGTTTCCGGATCGGCGCTTTATCCACGAAACGAGCATGGCAAAGCCGACGCGTTCTGGTCTCCAAAGACTTATCTGGAGAAAAGGGATTTCGGCCAGCGCGGGTTGTTGATGGTACTTCCGAGTTTCTTCGATCCCGGTGAAACGGATTTTTCGAACGCGGTTTCCGAGGCGGCAAATTGCGTGAGCATGCGCCCTGAAACTCCGCTTGTTATTGATGTCCGAGGAAATACCGGCGGCAACTTTCTTAGAACCTTGCCATTGATCGACGCGGTATCGGAGGGTTCGGACGATCGCCAGGTTTGCGTGCTTGTCGACAAATTCACCTTCTCCGCGGCAATCGTCTTCGTTGCCATCCTCAAGCACCGTCTCGGAGCGCGGCTTTCGCTTATCGGGGAAGAGATGGGGGACGATCTTACATTCTTTGCAGAAGGGGGAACACTCGACCTGTCGACTGGCCGTGCGGCTGTTCGATACTCATCGGCGTTTCATGATTGGGCAGAAGGTCGTATCGACGAGACCACACCAAGAGAGATCGCGGCAGAGATCGTACCTGTCGGAACGATGGTGTTGGATCGTTACTGGATCGCCCATTCAGACGATATTGAAGCGCGGGATCGGTTTTGCTGTGATCTACTCGGCGGCCTGCATGCTTAGACGCATGTTCATATTGTCCGCACACCAGACACAAGCACAAACCATTCGCCGTCAGAATGACCGTCCCACCTCAACAACCTCCCGCTCGGTCACGATCAGGTCTAGCGGTTGGTCTGTCGGCTCAAGGGGCAGGTCGTCCGCCTCCTGCGCGGCGTAGGCGAAACCGATGGCGAGGGTCGGGCGCTGGGCGCGCAGGCCTTCGAGCGTGCGGTCGTAGAACCCGCCGCCATAGCCCAGCCGCCCGCCCGCGCGGGAAAATGCGACCAGTGGGACGATCAGCACTTCGGGGGTAATCAGCCGTTCCACCGCAGGTACGGACACGCCGAAGGGGCCGTCGACCAAGGCGCAGTCGGGTTCCCATTGCGAAAAGACCAGAGGCTGCCCCGCGCCGCGGATCACCGGCACGCCAACAAGTCCATGCGCTGCGGCTTCTGACATGGCGGGCAGGGGGTCGATCTCGGTCCGGATCGGAAGGTAGCCCGAGACCGGAACGCCCCGATAGCCCGCCAGAACCTCGCTCAGATGTCCGGCCGCGCCACGGTGCCCGGCCTCGTGCGCTGCCTTGCGGCGGGCAAAGGCGGCTTTGCGGGCGGCGGCCTTGCGCTCTTCCAGCGTCACAGCAGCACCACAACGGCGAGGCCGAGGAAGGCAAAGAACCCGACCACGTCCGTGACGGTGGTCACAAAGGCCCCCGAGGCCAGCGCCGGGTCGATGCCCAGTTTCTCGAGCACGATCGGGATGCCCGTTCCGGCAAGCCCTGCCACGACCAGATTGATCACCATCGCCGCCGCGATCACACCTCCGAGCGCGGTCGAGCCGAACCAGACATAGCCGACGATCCCCATGATCACCGCAAAGGCCAATCCGTTGATCAGACCCACCAGCACCTCACGTCGGATCACCCGCCAGACGTTTGATCCCGTAAGGTCTTTGGTCGCCAGGGCGCGCACCGCAACGGTGAGCGACTGAGTGCCCGCATTGCCGCCCATCGAGGCGACGATGGGCATCAGCACCGCCAGCGCCACCACCTGCGCGATGGCTGCTTCGAACTGGGCGATCACAAGGCTGGCCAGAACGGCGGTGATCAGGTTGACGAACAGCCAGGGGAAACGGCGCTTGGTGGTCTCGGCCACGCGGTCGGACAGGGAACTTTCACTGTCCACACCGGCCAGACGCAGCACGTCTTCCTCGTGCTCTTCGTCGAGAACCGCCATGGCGTCGTCGATTGTGATGACACCGACCAGCCGTTCGTTTTCATCGACCACGGGGGCCGAGATCAGGTGGTACTGGTTGAACGCATAGGCGACATCGCCTTCGTATTGCAGCACCGGGATCACGTGGAACGTGTCTTCGACCAGCGATTTGAGCAGCACCTCGCGGCGCGACGCCATCAGCTTGCCCAGCGTGACATTGCCTACCGGGCGCAGGCGCGGATCGACCAGCACGATGTGGTAGAACTGTTCCGGCAAATCGTCGGTATTGCGCAGGTAATCAATGGCTTCGCCGACATTCCAATGCTCGGGGGCCATCACCACCTCGCGCTGCATCAGACGACCGGCGGAATATTCCGGATAGGTCAGCGACTGCTGCACCGCGACCCGGTCGCTATCCTCGAGAACGTCGAGGATCGCTTCCTGCTGCTGTTCTTCGAGGTCTTCGAGGAGGTCGACCACATCGTCGCTGTCGAGCTCGCGCACCGCTTCGGCAAGAACCTCAGGCGACAGGATCCCGATCACTTCCTCGCGGATCGATTCATCGAGTTCCGACAGGATGTCCCCGTCGAATTCCTTGTCATAGAGCTTGATCAGCCGCATCCGGTCGAATGCGTTGATCTGCTCCAGAAGGTCGGCAATATCCGCCGGGTGCAGCGGGTCCATCAGCTCTACGAGCTGATCGCGGTCTTCCAGATCAACGGCATAGAGAATCTGTGCCACCGCCTTGCGGCCAAGGCTGTAGGCGTCTTCGGTCTCTTCGACCTCGGGTGCCTCGATGGTTTGGTCTTCGCTCATCCTGCCCCCTCGCTGTGTTGTGCGGTCATTCTTTACGCAATCGGCTCGGGAGAAAACAGAGCGTCCGCGCGATTTACCAACTCCGGATCACGAGATAGGTTCACAGCGCACGTGTCAAAAAGAGCGCTTCCATGTCAGACATCACGATTCATCTCGGGCAGACCCTCTGGTTTGCAGGGGACCCTATGGTCGAAGGGCCGGAGGCGGCGCGATTTGATGCGCGCGGTGGGATCGCTGTGCAGGACGGGCACGTTCTGGCGCGCGGCACGGCAGACGATCTGCGCCGCGACTTTCCGCAGGCGAGGGTCGATGATCATGGGAAGGCGTTGATCCTGCCGGGTTTCATCGACGCGCATGTGCACTACCCACAGACCGCCATGATTGCGAGCTGGGGCAAGCGGCTGATCGACTGGCTCAACACCTATACCTTCCCCGAGGAAATGCGCTTTGGCGATGCGGATTACGCTGCCGAGATCGCCGGGCGGTACCTTGATCTGGCGCTGTCGCATGGCACGACGACCATGTGCAGCTATTGCACGATCCACCCCGAAAGCGTGGACGCCTATTTCAGCGCCGCCAACGCGCGCGGGATGCGGGTGCTGGGTGGCAAGACCTGCATGGACCGCAACGCGCCGGACGGGCTGCTGGATACCGCTCAATCGGCCTATGACGACAGCAAGGCGCTGCTTGGGCGCTGGCACGGGCAGGGCCGGGCGTCCTACGTGATCACGCCGCGCTTCTCGCCCACCTCGACCCCCGAACAACTGTCGGCGCTGGGGGCCTTGTGGGCCGAACACCCCGACTGCCTGATGCAGACGCATCTGAGCGAACAGACCGACGAGATTGCCTGGGTGCGCGGGCTCTACCCCGAGGCGAGGGATTACCTTGATACCTATGAGGCGCATGGGTTGCTGGGGGCCAATGGCCTTTACGGCCATGCCATCCATCTTGAACCGCGTGAACGCGACCGGCTGCGCGAGGTCGACGCGGCTCTGATACATTGTCCGACCTCCAACACCTTCATCGGGTCGGGTCTTTTCGACATGGCGGGTCTGGCGGCAGAGGGGCAGCGCGTGGGGCTGGCCACCGATACCGGCGGCGGGTCGTCCTTTTCGATGCTGCGCACGATGGCGGCAGCCTATGAGATTGCCCAACTGCGCGGCGTGGCGCTGCACCCGTCGACCTTGCTGTGGCTGGCGACCGAAGGCTCGGCGCGGTCTTTGCGGATCGCGGACCGCGTGGGGACTTTGGCCCCGGGATCTGAGGCGGATTTCATTACGCTGGATCTGGGATCAACGCCCGCCATTGCGCAGCGCAGCGCGAGGGCCGCGGATATCTGGGAAGCGGTGTTCCCGACGATCATGATGGGGGACGACCGCGCGGTGTCGGGGGTTTGGGTGATGGGCGAGCGGCGGCGCTGAGGTTTTGACGCGCCGCGTTCGATCGTTCCATTCGGATGCTGGCAGGCATCAGCACAGAGCCGATGCCGCCAACATGATCCCCGGGCCACCCGCAGGTGAGCGACAGGTCGACCTACGGGCGCCGCTTCATGAACGACGAATCCGGAGTGCCTGAAAAACAGGCCATGACATGCGGGTAGGTCTCGGTGACGACATAGCCGTAGACGCCATCCTGAGTCATCCCGTTGCACCGATCCAGGTCACCGTATCCGTCGACATATTCCCAATCATCGACAAAGGTTCCGTCATATGTCCCTCCGGGGCCACCGGGGCGTGTGCCGATCTTGAGGCGATAGCTGCTTGTCGCTTTTCGGATTGTGCCGCCATCGTCGATGTAAATCCCGAAGATCGGAAAGCCATCCGCGGCAAAGCCAATGACCGGAGAGGCAGATGTCGGGTTTTCCTGCTCGAACAGCGCCATCGGATTGCCGTGATAATGATAGGCGCCATCGGGCTGCGTATGGGCGTTGTGCTCATCGGCACCAAACCCGGCACCCGGCGCCATTGGATCATAGCGATAGGGCGCCGTCATGTCGTTGCACCCGATCCGACCGTTGCCCACGCCGAAACACCCTGCCGCAAGCAGGTCGAGTTTCACGCCGTTCAGAAAAACCGCATTGTCATATTGCAGGCTCAAGGCCGTTGGCTGGGCTGCGAGGGTGGGATTTGCAGGAACCGAGTACGCCTGGTTCTGTTCGGAAAGCGGGGTGACAAACCGCCCTGTGGCGTTGAAGTCATGATTGGGAACCGCGTTGGATGTGATGGAGCAGTGGTCGCCGCTCACACTTATCGAGACCGACGCATCGAATTCACGCGCGTTCTGCACGTCCGTGGCCTGGGCCGAGTAGGTATCGGCATATGCCGTACAATTTGCAGCTCGATCCGTCAGAATGGCGTTTGTGATGTCTTCATGAGCGCTTGCTGGGTCAACAAAAGCTGCAAACACGGACAGACCACTGATGGCCGCTGTCTGGAAGGAAATGCCGAGCCTTCTGAAAATCCTCGATTTTTTAGCGTTTTTCCCGATAGTCATATGGTCCCTCTTCGTATTGGCACAAAACAAGTTGATACTGCGCGGCGGCCCGTTGGTGGGACCATCCACATAGATGAAACGGACCAAGGGCAAGACTCCGTCGCTGACTCTGGCAGAAAAATCGAAATTTTCAGTTTTTTTGCGAAAATAGCTGCAAGATGCAAAAAAGGCCGGCATAAGCCGGAGCAATCAATGGTGGTTTTTTCGAAGGGCGCTTTCACGAAAGGGTTCGGCCTCAGGGGTTGAACCCTTCCGCAAACGAAAAAACCGCGCCCGGATCAGCCCGGCGCGGCTTTTCTTCACTGTCCGTGTGAACGGAAGGCTTACTTGATCTTGCCTTCCTTGTACTCGACGTGCTTGCGCGCGACGGGGTCGTACTTCCGCACAGACATTTTTTCCGTCATCGTCCGCGCGTTTTTCTTGGTCACATAGAAATGACCCGTTCCCGCAGTCGAGTTCAGGCGGATCTTGATTGTGGTAGGCTTCGCCATGGGTCGTCTCCTGCACCGGGCAAGGCCTGCCCGTAAATTCCAGTATGAAGGCTGCCTTCTACCCGCGCGCACGGGTGAGTCAACCCTTCTTGCGTCGCTTCTTTGCCGAATGTTCCGAAAAATCGCGCGGAGGGCCTGTAAGCCGGATTCTGTCCCCCTTGGGTTTCCCCAAGGTTAGATGACCATTCCTCTGGGACCGGTGTCGCCACCGGCCTCGTGCTGCCAACCCGGGGATCTGGGCTGAAGCGACCCTGCCGACGCGCGGCGCGATCCCCCTATTCGGCATTGCTCCCGGTGGGGCTTGCCGTGCGGGGGCTGTTGCCAGCCCCCCGGTGGGCTCTTACCCCACCGTTTCACCCTTACCCCGGCGGACCGGGGCGGTCTGTTCTCTGTGGCGCTTTCCGTCGGGTTGCCCCGCCCGGGCGTTACCCGGCACCGCTGCTTCAGGGAGTCCGGACTTTCCTCCCCCGAGGGGGCGGCCATCCGGCCCTCCGCGCGAGAGGTGGCGTAGGGCAAGCGCCCTGTGCGGTCAATCACCATGCGACAGGGCCACGTGCGGTTTGTCTGCTTTTTCCGGATTTGCGAGGGGCGGGGGCTGCTCCATCGGATCGGCACGCGCCAATCCGATGCATCATCGCAGAACATAGGGCTGGTGCAGCCACTCCCAAAGCGCGTCATTGGTCTCGTCCGGGGTTTCAAGGGTCGGCAGATGGCCGGCATCGTCAAGCACGACAAGCCGCGCATGCGGGATCAGTTCCGCCATGACGCTGTGGCGTTTGACCGGGCACAAGGCGTCATGCGCGCCGCACAGGACAAGCGTCGGCTGATGGATCCGGCGCAGGGTGCCCTGCTGGTCGCGGCGCCGCTGCAACGCGCGGGATTGCCGGACAAACGCATCCGGGCCCAGCGTGTGCGCCATGTCCATCACGGTTTGCAGCACGGCCGGACGGCGCGGACCGGGGGCGAGGTAGTTGGGCTTCAACTCGTCGCGCATCACCTCGGTCAGCTTGCCCGACTTCACCTTGACGATCTGCGGCTCGCGATTTGCGGCGACCTGCGGCGTTTCCGCAAGGCAATTGGTGTCCATCAATGCCACCCGCAGAACCCGTTCCGGCGCGCGGCGCAGGATCTCCATCGCCACGATGCCGCCCATGCTGAGGCCCGCCAGTGCGAATTTCGCGGGCAGCAGGGGCAGGAGGCCAGAGGCGATCTCTTCAATCCGCTGGCCTTGGGTGATCGGTGCCACCATGACCGGATGGGTGGCGGAAAACGCACGGATCTGCGGCTCAAAAAGCCGCGCGTCGCACATCATGCCCGGCAGAAAGACAACCGGTTCTGCCATCGTCTACAGCCGCTCCGACGCCAAAGCCGCGCCGCGGGCCAGCGTGGCCAGCTTGGCATAGGCGATATTCGGGTCCACCGCGCCGAAACCTGCAAAGGTGCCGAAACCGCAATCGCTGCCCGCGATCACGCGGTCTGGGCCGACGATTTCGGCAAAGCGTTCGATCCGCTGCGCCACCACTTCGGGGTGTTCGACGAAATTGGTTGTCGAATCGATCACGCCGGGGACCAGCACCATGTCCTCGGGGATCTCGGATCTGCGGTCGCGGAACACGGTCCATTCATGTGCGTGCCGGGGGTTCGAGGTCTCGAACAGCACCTGACCCGCGCACACTTTCATCAGCGTCGGGAAGACCGTGTCCATGTCGATATCGCAGACATGCGGACCTTCGTAATTGCCCCAGCAGATATGCACCCGCACCCGCGCCGGGTCGATCCCGTCAAGCGCGTGGTTCATCGCCTCCACATGGCTTTCGGCGATCTTGACGAATTCGGCGTCGGTCAGATCGGTAAAGATCATGTGCCGCGACAGCGCAAGATCGGGGCAGTCGAGCTGAAGCATCAGCCCGCTGTCCACGATGGTGCGGTATTCGTCGCGCATCGCATCGGCCAGCGCTGCCAGATAGGCGTCGCGGGTGGGGTAGAACTGGTTCTGCTGGAAAAGCGAGATCACACCGGGGGAGGCCGCGTTCATGAACGCCTCCGTTGCGCCATGCGCCGCCATCCCGGCCTTGAGGTTGGCAATATCGGTTTCCAACTCGCCCTGACCTTTGGACTTCACCTCGCCCACACACATGGGGCGCGCGTATTTCGGCGTGCCGCCATCGTCCTTGAGCCGTTCGAGGAAAGACGGAAACAGCTTGAGATCGGCCGGAGCGTTGCGCGGGCTGTCGCCGTCGAAACCGGTGTAGCGGTCTTTCACATAAGTGGCGTAGCTGATCTTGGAGGTTTCGCCGTCCGACACGATATCGATCCCGGCCTCGACCTGTCGGCGCACGGTGTCTGATGCGGCTTCGGTCATCGCGGCATCGAAAGCGGCGTGGTCATAGTCCTGACGATTCTCGCGGGCGAAGATGAAATCCACCACTTTCTGCGTGCGCGGCAGCGATCCGACATGGGTGGTCTTGATGCGTGTCATCGGCTCGGCCCCTCGGTCTGCATAGGTTTGCAGCGACACTAACAAATCAGGCGCGCGGTGCCAGATGCTTCGAAGCATCTGGCAATGCTTTTCGAAAAGCTTTGGCCGCTCATCCCATCAGTGCCCGAGCAAGGGTATTCTGCCGTTCAACGACGTTGGGCAGGTCAATGGTGGTCACATGCCCATCGCGCACGATCTGGCGTCCTTCGACCAGCAGGTGTTTGACCCGCGTCGGTCCGGCGAGCAGCAGCGCCGCCGGGTCCCAGCTTCCGGCGCTTTCCACCCCGGTCACGTCCCAGATGGCGATATCGGCGCGCTTGCCAACCGCGATCTGGCCGCAATCCGGACGGCCCAACACCTCGGCCCCGCCGCGCGTGGCGATGTAAAGCGCCTCGCGCGCGCTCATGGCGTTGGCGCCATTGGCCACCCGTTGCAGCAGCATCGCCTGACGCGCTTCGGCCACCAGATTGCCAGCGTCGTTGCTGGCCGACCCGTCGACACCCAGACCGACCGGCACACCGGCATCGCGCATGGCACGGATTGGGGCGATGCCCGACCCAAGCCGGCAGTTGGAGCAGGGGCAATGCGCCACCCCGGTGCGGGATTTGGCGAAAAGGTCGATCTCCTGCCCGTCGAGCTTGACGCAATGCGCGTGCCAGACATCCGGCCCGGTCCAGCCGAGATCTTCGGCATATTGGCCCGGGCGACAGCCGAACTGCGCCTTGGAATAGGCGATGTCCTCGTCGTTCTCGGCCAGATGGGTGTGCAGCATCACCCCCTTGTCGCGCGCCAGCAGGGCGGCATCGCGCATCAGGTCGCGGCTGACCGAGAAGGGGGAACAGGGCGCAACGCCCACCCGAACCATCGCGCCCTCGCGCGGGTCGTGGTGGGCGTCGATCACGCGGATGCAGTCTTCGAGGATCGCCGCTTCGTTTTCGACCAGCGAATCCGGCGGCAGCCCGCCATCGCTTTCGCCAATGCTCATCGCACCCCGTGTCGGGTGAAAGCGCATCCCGATGTCCTGTGCGGCGGCGATTGTATCATCAAGGCGCGCGCCGTTCGGGTAGAGGTAGAGATGATCAGAGGTCAGCGTGCAGCCAGACAGAGCCAGTTCTGCCAATCCGATCTGGGCCGAGATATACATCTCTTCGGGGCCAAAGCGCGACCAGATCGGGTACAGCGTCTGGAGCCAGCCGAAAAGCAGCGCGTCCTGCCCGCCCGGCACCGCGCGGGTCAGGGTCTGGTAGAGATGGTGATGGGTGTTGACCAAGCCGGGCGTAACCACGCAGCCTTTGGCGTCAATGGTCTCTTCCGCGCCGGTCAGCCCGCTGCCGACTTCCGTGATGACACCGTTCTCGATGCGGATGTCCGCCTGTGCCAGCTCTGCCAGAGCGGTGTCCATCGTCAGGATGGTTGTGGCGTTCTTGATCAGGATGGCCATGCCGTTCCCTCCACACAAATCGTGCCCTTTTCGGTGAGGATAACCCGCCGGGGCGACAGAAAAGGAGCGGAAGGACTCGCCCGGGCGGAGTCAGGTGTAGCGCGGATCGGTGCGCGTGTCAGCCGTTCAGAAGCGCCATCGCGGCGGCGTGCAGTTCCGGCGTGGCAGCGGCAAGCGTCGTGCCACCGTCATGGGCGGGGCTGCCGTCCCATTGGGTGACAACACCGCCCGCCGCCTCGATGACGGCGATAGGCGCCTGAACGTCATAGGCATTCAGCCCGGCTTCGATCACGAGGTCGATCTGTCCGGCGCCCAGCAGCGCATAGGCATAACAGTCGCAGCCATAGCGCGTCAGCTTGACCTCGCGGGCGACACGCTGAAACGCGACGCGCTCGTCGTCGGTGCCGATTTCCGGGAAAGTTGTGAAGAGCGTGGCATCCGCCAGCGCCGATGTCTGCCTTGTGGCAAGCGTCCCGTCGCGCCCCGGACCCGTCCAGTTGCAGCGTCCCAAACCACCCATGAAACGTTCGCCTACATAGGGTTGGTCGATCATGCCGAGGACCGGACCCGTGCTGTCGGACAGGGCAATCAGCACACCCCAGGTTGGCGTGCCGCTGATGAAGGAGCGCGTGCCGTCAATCGGATCGAGCACCCATGTCAGACCGCTGGTGCCCTCCACCGTGCCATGTTCTTCGCCCAGAATTCCGTCCTGCGGGCGCAGGTCGGCCAGGACCTCGCGCATCGCAGTTTCAGACGCGCGGTCTGCGATTGTGACGGGATCGAACCCGCCCGCAACCTTGTTGTCGGCGGTGAGTCCAACCGACCGGAAATGCGGAAGAATCGCATCACGTGCGGCATCCGCCATACGTTCGGCCACCGACCAGAGGTCGGCTGCGTCGGACGTGGAAAACTGTGTCATGGAACGCCTCCTGCAGCAAGCAGCCCGTCAAGGGCTACCGCAGGCAGGCGACGTGCTCAAGCGACGTCTGACAGAACGCGCGCCAGTTCGAACAGGCGGCGACGCTGATTTTCAGGGATCGCATAATACGAGCGGATCAGATCGAGTGCTTCCTTGTCGCCGAGAAGATCCGAAGGGATGGACTCGTTCGAGGTGGTCGCAGTCTGCTCCTGCTGGTTTTCTTCGATTCCCTCAAAAAAGAAAGCCACGGGAACATCCAGCGCATCGGCAATATCCCAGAGACGGGACGCGCTGACCCGGTTTGCGCCGGTCTCATATTTCTGAATCTGCTGGAATTTGATTCCAACCTTTTCCGCCAGCTGTTGCTGGGTCATACCCACAAGCCACCTACGGTGGCGGACACGCTTTCCCACGTGAACGTCAACAGGATGTGCCATCTTGCTCCCTTTCGACCGACGCCGTCTTCGTCTTGTTTCGTCGGACAGGACCATAGTGGCGGCGGTTTAACCGGAGCCTAACGGAAACAACCTATCCGATTATTGATGGACGAACGCTATAGCATGACAGGTATCAGGGCAAGGAAATTGGGCGCTGGATTCAGAAAATGGTTAACAAATTTTGACCAAGCCTTTCATGCGGTAACATGTTTTAGCGCTAACGACTCAGTATCGCCGTGACCTTTCCGTTAACGTAAGCCAAAGTAAGAACATGAGAATTTGAGACTGGGGGTCCCAATGAAGGCGTTTCAGGTACACAGACATGATGCCGCACTCAAAATCTGCGAGGTTCCGGTTCCGGTTCCCGCTCCGGGAGAGATTCGGGTCAGGGTCCATGCCTGTGGATTGAATTTTGCTGACCTTCTGATGGTCAAGGGAACCTATCAGGACACGCCGGACCTGCCCTTTACTCTGGGTATGGAAGTGTCCGGTACAGTCGATGCGCTGGGCGATGGGGTGACGGGGTTTGCACCCGGAGACCGGATTGCGGTGTTCGGTGGGCAGGGGGGGCTTGCGGAGTACGGCTGTTTCGATGCGCGACGCGCGGTGCGCCTGCCCGACGCGATGCCGATGGTCGACGCGGCCGCGTTCCAGATCGCTTACGGCACAAGTCATCTTGCACTTGATCATCGCGCGCGGATGCAACCGGGTGAAACGCTTCTGGTGCTCGGTGCAGCCGGTGGCGTGGGTCTTACGGCGGTGGAAATCGGGAAACTGATGGGCGCCACAGTAGTGGCCTGCGCGCGTGGGGCGGCCAAGCTCGAGGCGGCCAAAGCTGCGGGCGCGGACCATCTGATCGACGCGGAAACCCAGGACATCCGCACAGAGATGAAAGCGCTGGGCGGGGCTGATGTTGTCTATGACCCTGTCGGGGGCGAGCAGTTTCAGGCGGCATTCCGGTCGTGCAAACCCGAAGCGCGCCTGCTTCCCATCGGCTTTGCCAGCGGCGATGTTCCCCAGATCAAAGCGAACCACCTGCTGGTGAAGAACCTGTCCGTTCTCGGGCTTTACTGGGGCGGATACCTGCAATTCCGCCCGGATGTGGTGACCGACAGCCTTGCAACGCTGCTGGACTGGTATGTGGAGGGACGGCTGAAACCGCATGTGAGCCACACGCTCGGGTTTTCCGAGGTCGCGGACGGGCTCGAACTGCTGCGCACACGGAAATCCACGGGAAAGGTGGTCATCCGGATCCGGGACGAAGAGTAGTTTCGGCTATTCCGCCGCCGCCCGAAGATCGACACCCGAGATCGCAGCGAACTCTCGGCGCAGGAGGTCGCACAGCGGTTCGATGATCTGCGACCGGGCAGTGCCGCGATACAGTGCCACCGACTGATGACCAAGATCGGGCAGGTTGGCGTTGGCCGGGATCGCCTCGAATTGCGGTGGCTCGTGGCCTTCGAGAACGGATGTGATGGCCAGATCGGCGCTGACCGCCACTTCGATGGCGCGGTCACTGTCCGATGACAGGACAAGATCCCACGCAGCGCCGTCCCGTTCGAGCGTGCCAAGTGCCACGGGGCGGAAAGAACAGTGGTTGCAGAAGGCCACGGGCAGGGGGCTGGCTTTCCACGCCTGTCCCCCCGGTGCCCCATACCAGCGCAGCGGAACCTTCATCAGGATTTCCGCATCCCCATCGGGCTTGGTTTCAGTGGTCAGGATCACGTCCGCGTCACCGCGCGCGAAGCGTTCCTTGAGTTCGCTGGAATAGGAACTGTGCAGCTGCACTTTCACACGCGGGAAATCGCGCTGCATTGCCTTCATCACGTTCGGAATCGCCGGGTAAATGATGTCATGCGGCACGCCGAGGATGATTTCCCCTTCCCAGACGGTGTTCGTCAGCTTGCCGTAGACCTCGTCGTTCAGATCGACGATGCGGCGCGCATAGGCCAACAGCTGTTCGCCCGCCGCGGTCAGCACCACGCCGCGCCCCTGCCGGTCGAGCAGGGTGAGGTCGAGGCTTTCTTCCAGGCGTTTTATCTGCATCGACACCGCAGACTGCGTCAGGTTCAGAAACGAAGCCGCCCGCGTCACGCCGCCGGCATCGGCCACGGCGATGAAGGAGCGGAGCGTCGTGATGTCGAGATTTCGCATATATCACAATCCATGATGAATGAGTTCAAAAACATTCGTTTCACAAATGCTGATAGCAGCCTCATATGCATCAGGCAATACGATGATTTTGGGTAAACCCATCACAGATGTGAAAGGAAAAGCCATGATGAGCTTGATGGATACCGTTTTCGGCCGACTGTACGCACCGCGCCACCGGAGCAGCGTGATCAACCGCCTGAACAGTGCAATGGCGCTGCACCGCAGCCGCGCGCGGCTGGCCCGTCTGGAGCCGCATCTGCTTGACGATATCGGTCTTGATGCCGAACGCGCGGCAGAAGAGGCCTCCCGCCCGATCTGGGACGCTCCGTCCTGCTGGACGAAGTGATTTTGCGGCTGCGCCGACCCTCGGATGCCAAAAAATGCATATCGGATGCAGTTTTCGACATTTCCCGGATGGCCGAACGCTTGAAATGTGGGGCGGGAGACCCGATATTCGGGACATCTGTCCCCGCAGTCGCGGGTGACGCCTGAGTTTTATTCGGAGGGATGAATGGCTGAGTATAACACAATCCGGACGACCGGCGTTGCTGGCGCCCGAGCCGCCCAGATTGATGAGGGTCTGCGCGCGCACATGAACAAGGTGTACGGCACCATGTCTGTCGGAACGTTCATCACGTTCCTTGCGGCATGGGCAATTGCCGGACTTGCTGTCACCACAGACCCGAGCGCGGCGACGACGATGATCCGCGAAGGTCAGTATCTGACCGGTCTCGGCGAGGCACTTTACATGTCTCCGCTGAAGTGGGTGGTCATGTTCGCACCGCTGGCGTTCGTGTTCTTCGGCTTCGGCGCTGCCGTGAACCGCATGAATGCGGCTGGCGTGCAGCTTGTATTCTACGCCTTCGCTGCACTGATGGGCGTGTCGATCAGCTCGATCTTCCTCGTCTTCACCGGCTATTCGATCATCCAGACCTTCCTGGTGACCTCGATCGCCTTCGCCGGCCTGTCGCTCTGGGGCTACACCACCAAGAAGGACATCTCTGGCTGGGGCTCGTTCCTGATCATGGGTGTGATCGGCCTGATTGCAGCGTCGATCATCAACATCTTCCTCGGGTCCCCGGCGATCGCGTTTGCCGTGTCGATCATCGGCCTGCTGATCTTTGCGGCGCTGACCGCCTATGACACACAGCGCATCAAGGCCGAGTATGTCGCTCATGCGCAGCATGGGGATCAGGACTGGCTTGGCAAGGCCGCCATCATGGGCGCGCTCAGCCTGTACCTCGACTTCATCAACATGTTCATGTTCCTCCTCCAGTTCCTCGGCAACCGCGAATAATCCGCGTCGGGAACCAAGAACCAAAGGCCGGTCGAAAGACCGGCCTTTTTCGTTTCTGCCTGTTTTCGTTTCTGCCTGTGGGCGTCAGCGGGCGTGTGGCCGGGTCGAAATCTGCCTAGACGCCCACATCCGGACCAAGGCACATCATCGGCTCGTCGTTCTGCTGTGCCTCATAAAGCGTCGTCGCATTCGGGTCGTTCTCGAAAATCGCCCGGAGGCCATTCGATTCCCGGAAAAACGACCAGCATTGGGGCGTTGGGTTGTCCTCGTAGACAAAACAGATCATGCCCCGATCTTCGTACCAGACACCATCCTTGCAGTCGCCATCCAGAAAGGACCACCGCACGCGACGGTCCTCAAGGTATTCCTCGACTCCGTAGGCCTGACCATTCTGCCCGAAATAGAGCGTCTTGCCGGTCACGTAGGCCTCGAACTGCGCACCGTTCATCGGCTCTGCCGCAAAAAGCGGTGCGGCCAGACAGGCGGCGACAGACAGGGATGGCAGAAGCTGTTTCATATCCGGAATCCTAGCCAGTTCCCCGGTTCGGTACAAATGACATCGGCGAAAGATTTCCGAAAATCCGCATTCGTTCTCCATGCGCGCCAGCGCTCCGGCGCAGGGGCCATGTGTAAGGTCGTTTTCAGGCTCGTCGGCGCCCACTGCCTGTGCAACTTTGCCGCCAAACGCGAACAGAGGACGAGCCCGAATGGCATTGGATGAACGCAAAGGTGTCTGGAAATCCGGACGCGGCAAAGGACGCAAGACGCCGAAGGGCCGTCAGTTCACCGATGAGGCGCTGGCCGAAGTGCAGGCGCTGCTGGGTGACCGTCCGCGCCGCCGCGATCTTCTGATCGAATTCCTGCACCTGATCCAGGATGCCAACGGCCACCTGAGCGCGGCACATCTGCGTTCGCTGGCCGAGGAAATGCGCCTCAGCATGGCCGAGGTCTATGAGGTCGCCACCTTCTATGCCCATTTCGATGTGGTCAAAGAGGACGAAACCCCGCCGCCCGCGCTGACCATCCGGGTCTGCGACTCGCTCTCCTGCGAACTGGCGGGCGCGCAACAGTTGATGGCGGCGCTGGAAGAGGGGCTTGACCCTGCAGAGGTGCGTGTTGTCCGCGCCCCCTGCATGGGCCGCTGCGACACCGCCCCGGTGCTGGAGCTGGGTCACAACAACATCGACCATGCGACCCCGGAAAAGGTGCAGGCCGCCATCGCCGCAGGTGACACACATGCCCACATCCCCGACTATCAGGATCTGAACGCCTACCTGAAAACCGGCGGCTATTCCGCGCTGACCGATCTGCGCGCCAATGGCAACTGGGAGGAGGTACAGCAACAGATGCTCGCCTCCGGTCTGCGCGGTCTTGGCGGCGCGGGCTTTCCGTCGGGAAAGAAATGGGGCTTCGTACGCGCCAATCCCGGCCCGCGCTATCTGGCAGTGAACGGGGACGAGGGCGAACCGGGCACGTTCAAGGACCGCTTCTACCTCGAACGCGTGCCGCATCTATTCCTCGAAGGCATGCTGATCGCCGCCTGGGCGGTCGAGGCCGAGACCTGCTTCATCTACATGCGCGACGAATACCCGGCCGTTCTCGAAATTCTGCGCCGGGAAATCGCCGCCTTGGAGGCCACCGGCATGGTCGCCCCCGGCTATATCGACCTGCGCCGTGGGGCGGGGGCCTATATCTGCGGCGAAGAATCCGCGATGATCGAATCCATCGAAGGCAAACGCGGCATGCCCCGCCACCGTCCGCCGTTCGTGGCGCAGGTTGGCATCTTCAACCGGCCCACCTTGGTGCACAACGTGGAAACCCTCTATTGGGTCGCCCGCGTCTGCCGGGAAGGCCCGGAGTGCCTGAACACGACCGAAAAAAACGGCCGCACCGGCCTGCGGTCGTACTCGGTGTCGGGCCGTGTCGCCAATCCGGGCGTCTACCTTCTCCCCGCCGGCAGCACGATCACCGACATCATCGAAGCCGCTGGTGGCATGGCCGAGGGCCACAGCTTCAAGGCCTACCAACCCGGTGGCCCGTCCTCCGGCATCCTGCCCGCGACGATGAACGACATCCCCCTCGATTTCGACACGCTGCAACCGCACGGATCGTTCATCGGCTCCGCCGCCGTGGTCGTGCTGTCTGACAAAGACAGCGCCCGAGATGCCGCGCTCAACATGCTGCGCTTCTTCGAGGACGAATCCTGCGGTCAGTGCACTCCCTGCCGCGTGGGCTGTGAAAAGGCAGTGAAACTGATGCAGGCCGAGCATTGGAACCAGCCGCTGCTCGAGGAACTCTGCACCGCAATGGCCGATGCGTCGATCTGCGGGCTGGGGCAGGCGGCGCCGAACCCCATCCGCCTGACGATGAAGCATTTCCCCGACGAGGTCTGAGCCTTCCATCTTGCCCGGATAAGGACTAGGTGAAGGGGAACGACGCAGACACGGACGGTCCCCATGTCCTTTTTCGGCAAGCTGAAATCCAAGCTCTTCAAATCCTCGTCCAAGCTGGATGAGGGGTTGGACGCCATCGTTTCCGACGGTGGCGAGGAAACCCCAACCCCCGAAGCGCCGCCCCCCAGCGACCCGAGGCCGCCATCTCCGCCAGCGCCGCAAACGCCGCCGTCGGACGTGCCCGCACCCCCAACCCCGGAAGAGGTGCCAGAACCGGCTACCCCTGAACCGGACCTGCCGGAACCCGACGCGCCCGCCGAGGTGCCGCAGCCCGATCTGCCGGAGACCGAGCCGGAAGCACCGCAGGAAATCCCGCAGCCCGACCTGCCGCAGGACACTCCGCCCACACCCGGCCCTGACATGCCCGCGCCCGAGCCGACCCCGGTCAGCCCGCCGCCCGCACCTGCGGAAGCTCCGCAACCCAGCGATCCGATCCCCGAAGTGCCACGGGAAACGCCCTCGGCACCACCTGCCGAAGTGCCGGTGCAATCGGTCGGTCTTGTCGAAGAACGCGCAGAACCCGAAACGCGCAAACCCGGCTTCCTCGGCCGCCTGCTGGGCCGCACGACCGCGCCGACAGAAATCCGGCGTGAGCTGGATGACGACATGCTGGAACAGCTCGAAGAGCTGCTGATCCAGGCCGATATGGGCGTCGACACCTCGCTCCGCGTGACGGCCAACATCGCGGAAGGCCGCTTTGGCAAGAAACTCAGCGTGCGCGAGATCAAGGAACTGCTCGCGGGCGAAGTGGCCCGCATCATGGACCCGGTCGCCAAACCGATGCCGCTCTATCCGACCAAACCGCAGGTGGTGCTGGTCGTGGGTGTGAACGGCTCGGGCAAGACAACAACCATCGGCAAACTCGCCAGCCAGTTCCGCGCCGCGGGAAAGAAGGTGGTGATCGCCGCAGGCGACACGTTCCGCGCCGCTGCCGTCGAACAGTTGCAGGTCTGGGGCGACCGTGCGGGTGTGCCTGTGCTCACAGCCCCCGAAGGCTCGGACCCCGCCAGCCTTGCCTTTGATGCCATGACCAAGGCGCAGGCCGAAGGTGCGGATCTCCTGATGATCGACACAGCAGGTCGGTTGCAGAACCGTCAGGACCTTATGGAGGAACTGGCCAAGATTGTCCGCGTGATCCGCAAGAAAGACCCCGACGCGCCGCACAACACGCTTCTGGTGCTCGACGCCACGACGGGCCAGAACGCACTCAGCCAGGTCGAGACCTTCCAGAAACTTGCCGATGTCACGGGTCTGGTGATGACCAAACTCGACGGCACCGCCAAAGGCGGCGTGCTGGTGGCACTCGCGGACAAGTTCGGCCTGCCGATCCACGCCATCGGTGTGGGCGAACATATCGACGACCTGCAGCCTTTCGACCCCGAGGAATTCGCCGCTGCCCTGACGGGGCTTGGCACCGAATGATCGCTTCTTTGGGCTGCAAATACCTCGGGGTGAGGCGCGCAGCGCCGAGGGGCAGAGCCCCTGAGACGGATTTTGCAAAATCCGTCCAGCGCCCATGATCAGCGACTGGCTCGTGTCCATCGAAGGCACCGAGACCGGGCAACAGCTCGCCCTCTGGCTTGCGCTTCTGGCGGCCGTGCTGCACGCCGCGTTCGGTGCGCTGCAAAAGGGCAAACACGATCCTTGGATGTCGCGCGGGGCGATCGACCTCAGTTACGGGCTGATGGCCGCGCCTTTTGCGTTCTTCGTGGTGCCATGGCCGGAACCGCATATGTGGCCGATCTTCCTCGGCGCATTCATCATTCACCTCGGCTACAAACTCCTGCAGGCGCAGGCTTATACCAAAGGCGCGTTCACCGTGGTCTATCCGGTGGTGCGCGGCACCGGACCGCTTTTTGCGGTCATCGGCGCCTATCTCATTTTCGGCGAAACCTTCAGCGCCACCCAATGGCTCGGCCTCGCTGTTCTGCTCGCGGGGATATTCGGGCTTGCGGTCTACAACCTGATCTTCCTGGAAACCGCGCGGGACACGTTGCCCGCAGCGCTTGCTCTGGCCATCGCCACCGGCCTTTTCGTTGCGCTTTACACCACCTATGACGCCTATGGCATCCGCGCCACTGCCGACCCGTTTACCTTCCTTGCGTGGTTCTTCATGATCGACGGCATCGCCATGCCGATCATCGCGGCGCTCCGCTATCGCAACATGACCTACAAACCCGCCCTCGGCCCGCTGGCTGTCAGAGGTGTGATCGGCGGGCTGGTGGCATTTTTCAGTTTCGGCTCCATCATGGTGGCCACACGGCTCGATCAGGTGGGCGAGGCGGCGGTGCTGCGCGAAACATCAACCGTCTTTGCCGCGATCATCGGTTGGGTGTTTTTGAAGGAAACAGTAGGTCCGCGCAGGATTGCGCTCATGGCCCTGATCGCGCTAGGGGCTGTCATCGTGGAATTCGGAGGCTGAGACTTGGCACATCGGCATGTCCCGCAATGGGTGAAATCGGCACTGGAACTGGGCCCGGTGATCGGGTTCTTCGTCGCCTATCTCTGGCTCAAGGACGAGGTGTTTACCTTCGGCGGCACGGACTATGACGGCTTCATCGTTGTCACGGCGCTGTTCATCCCGGTGATCCTTGCGTCGATGGGCGTGCTCTGGGCGCTGACGGGCCATATCAGCCGCATGCAGATCGTCACCGCCGTGCTCGTGGTGGTGTTCGGCGGGCTGACCGTCTGGCTCAACGATGACCGATTCATCAAGATGAAACCGACAATGGTCTACCTGCTGCTGGGAGGCGTGCTGGGCATCGGCCTTCTGCGTGGTCAAAGCTACCTGCGCGTCGTGATGGGGGAACTCCTGCCGATGGAGCAGGAGGGCTGGATGATCCTCACCCGCCGCATGACCGGGTTTTTCTTCCTGCTGGCGGCGTCGAATGAAATCGTCTGGCGCACACAGAGCACGGAAATCTGGGTTTATTTCGAAACCTTTGTCCTCACTGGTGCGACCTTCTTCTTCTTTATCTCGCAGGCCGGTGTGATCCAGCGCTACAGCGCGGCCGAGGAAGACTAGGCGCGTCGCGGGGGCTTTGCTGCGCCCGCCTTATCCCCGACGGTCGATCTTGGTCGACAGGTGGATGAAACTCTCGGAACTCTGAACGCCCTTTGCTTCGGCAATGTCATCCAGAGCCTGGTCCAGCTCCTGCGTCGTGCGGGCGCTGATCTCGACCACCAGATCGACCCGCCCCGATACGGTGAACACAGCCTCGACATTCGGCAGCGCCCTGAGCCGGGACAGAACGCCGGGTCCGGTCCGCGGTGCGATGGACACCAGCACCGTCGCCCGGATCGGCGCGGCCAGTGCGTCACCGCTGCGCAGGGTGAACCCGGCGATCACACCCCGTTCCAGCAGCCGGTCGATGCGGGTCTGAACGGTGGTGCGGGCCAATCCCAGTTTGCGGGCAAGCTCGGCCACCGGCATCCGCGCATCGCGACGCAGCAGGGCAATCAGTTCGGCATCGGTTTCGTCAATCTGTACGCTCATTCCGTCAGTCTGAAGGCAAAAGAGTCGGATTTGCAAGAACTGCCGAGTCGTTTCGACATCGAAACGGCGCAGACTGAAAGAAGGGCAGAACAAAAGAGGCCGCCATGAGCGCAGGTGCAGACGACATCAAACACGCGCGGTTTGACCGGGCGAAGCTGGCCACTTGGCTCCGTCAGTCACCCCCGGACGACCCGGTGGCGCTGTTCCGGCCCGCCGCGCTGCACCGGACGGCACAGACCTTTCTGCGCGGCTTTCCCGGCGCGGTCAGCTACGCGGTCAAGGCGAACCCGGCACCTCAGATCCTGCGCCGTCTTGCCAGGATCGGCATCACCACTTTCGACGTCGCCTCCGTGGCCGAGATGCAGGCCGCGCGTGAGGCCATGCCGACGGCGCGGCTGCACTACCATAATCCGATCCGGTCGATGGATGAGGTCGCCCAGGCCAAATCCTTCGGTGTCGCGTCCTGGTCCGTGGACAGATTGTCGGAGTTGGACAAGCTGGGCGCGTTGCCGGAAAACACCGAGGTTGCCGTTCGACTGTCGCTCGGGCGCGGCGGCGGGGCCTATGATTTCGGCAGCAAGTTCGGGGCGCGCCCCGAAGTTGCCACAGCCCTTCTGAGAGAAGTCGCTGCGCGTGGGTTCGTCCCGGCCCTGACCTTTCACCCCGGCACCCAATGCACCGATCCGTCAAGCTGGGCCGACCACATCGCCGCCTGCGCCGGGATCGCCCGCGATGCCGGTGTCCGGCTCGGCACACTCAACGTGGGCGGTGGCTTCCCGGCGGTTGCCGAAGGTCACGGCGACGCGCTGACCCGCATTTTCGAGACAATCCGCGCTGCGACGCGGACGCATTTCCCTGTTGCTGAGCCCCGGCTCTGGTGTGAACCGGGCCGCGCAATGGTGTCCGACGCGCTTTGGCTTCTGCTGCGCGTCAAGGCACGCAGCGACGAGGCGCTGTACCTCAATGACGGGCTCTACGGCGCGCTTGGCGAATGGCGCGACATGCCGGTTCCGGGGCGGAAAACCGTGCTTGACCGGTTCGGCCTCGATCGGGCCGGGCCACAGCGGCAGTTTTCGATCTTCGGCCCGACCTGCGACAGCCTTGACCGTGTTCCGGGCACGTGGGAGCTGCCCGAAACGATTGCCGAAGGCGACCATATCCTGCTGACTGGGGCCGGGGCGTACAGCCTTGCGCTGGTCACGGGGTTCAACGGGTATGGCACCCGCCGCCTAATCGACCTGTCGAACCTGTCCATAGAGGGTGGACAGCGCTGACATGCAGGCTAGTGTCCCGCGCAGCACGTTAGGGGCTTGGAGGCGCGAGGGAACATGGACAAATTTGGCAAATCACAGCCTGTGAAACGGATCGAAGACGTTCGGTTTCTCAACGGCACCGGGCGGTATGTCGATGACATCGCCCCCGAAGGTGCGCTGCGGGGCTATGTGTTCCGGTCTACGGTGGCACATGCCGGCATCGACCGGCTCGATGTGGCGGACGCGCGCGAGGTGCCGGGGGTGCATCTTGTGCTCACCGCAGCCGATCTGACCGAGGCGGGCTATACAGAGGGTCTCTGGGGCACCACCGTGCCGAACCGCGATGGCTCGACCGGGGCGGCGCCGTTCCGCCCCGTGCTGGCCACCGACACGGTGCGCCATGTGGGCGAGGCACTGGCCTATATCGTCGCCGACAACCTTGAAGCCGCGCGCGATGCGGCGGAGTTGATCGAATTCGACTACACGGACAAGGACGTCCATCTGGGCCTCCAATCGGGAGGACCCGAGATTCACCCCGAAGCGCCGGAAAACGTCGCGTTCGACTGGGGCATGGGCGACGAGGACGCCACCCAAGCGGCTTTCGACTCGGCGCACCGGACCGTGAGCCTCGACGTCGAGGACAACCGCATCATCGTCAACGCAATGGAGCCGCGCGGCTGCTATTCCGAGATGGAAGGCGACCGCCTTCACGTGTCGATCAATGCGCAGGGTGTCTGGGAACACAAGAAACACATCGCCCGTGTCCTGAACATGGCCCCCGAAGAGGTGCGCATCACCAACCCGGACACCGGCGGCGGGTTCGGCATGAAGGCCATGCCGCACCCCGAGAATTTCCTGACCGCCATCGCCTGCAAGATGCTGGGAAAGCCGGTGCGCTGGATGTCGGAACGTACGGAAGGCATGCTGTCCGACAACGCGGGCCGCGATCTGCGCCACACGGCGGAACTGGCGTTTGACGAGAACAACCGCATCACCGCCTATCGGGTGCAGACCGTCGCCAATATGGGCGCCTATAACTCGCATTTTGCCCAAGCGATCCAGACAAGCCTGTTCTCCAAAGTGCTGATGGGGGTCTATGACGTGCAGACCTCGTGGCTTCAGGTCGAAGGGGTCTACACCAACACGACCCCGGTTGACGCCTATCGCGGGGCCGGGCGGCCCGAGGCGATCTACCTGCTGGAACGCGTCATCGACCGCGCCGCGCGGGAACTGGGTGTCGATCCGTGGGACCTGCGCCGCATCAACTTCATCAAGCCGCACCAGTTCCCGTACAAGACGACGACGGGCGAGACCTACGATGTGGGCGATTTCGACCGCGTCCTGTCCCGTGCCGAAAGTTTTGCCGACCGCGCCGGGTTCGACGCCCGCCGCGCCGCGTCCGAGGCCGAGGGCAAACTGCGCGGGCTGGGCCTGTGCTACTACATCGAAAGCATCCTTGGCGCTCCGGTCGAGGATGTGAAGGTCACCTTTGACGAGGATGGCGGCGCGTCGATCTATGTCGGCACCCAGTCGAACGGCCAGGGGCACGAGACCGTGTTCACGCAGTTCC
The DNA here is from genome assembly GCF_002115805.1 of Marivita geojedonensis. Lineage (GTDB taxonomy): Bacteria > Pseudomonadota > Alphaproteobacteria > Rhodobacterales > Rhodobacteraceae > Marivita > Marivita geojedonensis. The sequence continues at coordinate 69,977 of NZ_JFKC01000018.1, forward strand.
TGTCCGACCAGACAGGCATCCCGGCGGACAAGATCCGGTTTGTGCAGGGCGACAGCGACCTGATCGCGCGCGGCGGTGGGACCGGGGGATCGCGTTCTGTGACGATTCAGAACACGGCCACGCTGGCGGCGGTCGAAAAGATCATCACCGCGTTCACCGCTTTCCTTGCCGAACAGCAGGGCGTGGATGAAGCCGAAATCAGCTTTGACGACGAACAGTTCCGTGTGGGCACGTCGAACGTCACACCGACCATGCTTGAGGTTGCTCAGATGGCGCGCGAGGCAGGGCGCACGGACCTTCTGACCTTCGATGCCACGGTCACGCTGGATGCGCGCAGCTTCCCCAACGGGGCGCATGTGGCCGAGGTCGAGATCGACCCGGAGACCGGCAAGGTCACGGTCGATCGCTACACCGTGGTTGACGATTTCGGCAACCTCATCAACCCGATGCTGGCCGAAGGTCAGGTGCATGGCGGCGTGGTGCAGGGGCTGGGTCAGGCGCTCACCGAACGGGTGGTCTATGACGAGGACGGGCAGCTCCTCACGGCAACGTTCATGGACTACGCGATGCCGCGCGCCGATGATGTTCCCATGATTGGATTCACCACCGAAGCGACACCATCGGTCACCAACCCGATGGGCATGAAGGGCTGCGGCGAGGCCGGGACCGTCGGCGCGCTGGCCGCTGTCGCCAATGCGGTGCAGGACGCGATGTGGGCGAAGGGCGTACGTCAGGCTGACATGCCGTTCACGCCGCAGCGTGTCTGGGGACTGTTGCAGGATGCGCGCGTCGCGGCTGAGTGACCAACTGCTTGGCTGGATCCGCAGACGGTTTGCTGCGGGCCAGTCTCCGGTCACCCGTCGCAGGGGGCCGCGCGACCATGTGATCATCCTTGATGGGACGCTGTCATCGCTTGATCCGGGGCACGAGACCAATGCCGGTCTGCTCTATCGGCTGCTGCAGGAAGTGGGCGGCGACCTGTCGGTCTATTATGAGAGCGGCCTGCAATGGGACGACTGGCGCAGCGCTTCTGATATAATGGTCGGGCGCGGTATCAACCGCCAGATCTGCCGCGCTTACGGGTTTCTCGCCTCGCGCTATATGCCGGGCGACCGGATCTTTTTCTTCGGATACTCCCGAGGCGCGTTTGCCGTGCGGTCTCTGGCCGGTTGTATCGACCGGATCGGCCTTGTCCGCGCCGAAGCCGCGACCGAGCGCAATATCCGCCAGGCCTACAGGCTGTACCGTTATTCCGCAGACAGCGATGCCGCCCGCGCTTTCGTGGCGCTTTACTGCCATGACGCACCGGTGATCACGATGGTCGGGGTCTGGGACACGGTCAAGGCGCTGGGACTTCGGTTGCCGATCGTCTGGCGTTTCACCAACGACAGGCACGCCTTCCACAACGACCAGCTCGGACCCTCCATCCAGCACGGGTTTCACGCTTTGGCCTACCATGAACGCCGCATGGCCTATGAACCGGTGCTCTGGTCCTGTCCGCCGGGCTGGACCGGCCATGTGGAGCAGGTGTGGTTCAAGGGCGTCCATGGCGATATCGGTGGCCAGTTGCGCGGTCACGAAGAGGCGCGCCCGCTGGCAAACATCCCTCTTGTCTGGATGCTCGACCGGGCTGCGTCTGTTGGATTGCCGCTGCCGGAAGGCTGGCGCACCCGTTTTCCGCAGGACGTTCACGCGCCGTCCGTGGGCAACTGGAAAGGGTGGGGCAAGCTGTTTCTCTACCGGCGTCAGCGAAATGTCGGCACCGATCCATCCGAGCATGTGCACGAAACGCTGCATGTCTCGCAACCACAGGCTGTGTCAGAGCCGGCAGGCTACTGAGTTTTGACGATTCCGTGACCGGATCGCGGGGTTTTTCCCTTTAAACGCGGAAAATCCTTCCTACCTATCTCTCAGGAGCGCGGGGTTGGAACACCCGCTGCACCTTCACTGTCCCTCGTTCCAACACTTGCGCCCAAGGCCTCCTTGGGCGCTTTTTCTTTTCAGCGGCACAGTCTAGAGAGGGATCATGAGCTACACTGACGATTTCCTGCGCACGGTCCTTAAACGCACCAAGACGGTTGCCGTCGTGGGCGTATCCCTCAATCCTGTGCGCCCGTCCTTCTACGTGGCGCGCTACCTGTCGCTCAAGGGGTTTACTGTGATCCCGGTCAATCCTGGCCATGCGGGCCAGCGCCTGTTCGGGGCAGAGGTCAAAGCGTCGCTGTCCGACATCGACGCCAAGGTGGACATGGTGGACATCTTCCGCCGCTCCGAGGCCGTGCCGCCCATTGTCGACGAGGCACTTGAGGCGTTTCCCGACCTGCAAACCGTCTGGATGCAGATCGGTGTGGAACATGCCGAGGCCGCCGCCAAGGCCGAAGCGCGAGGGGTGGATGTGGTGATGAACCGCTGCCCCAAGATCGAGTATCAGCGCCTGTTCGGTGAGCTGCGCATGGGCGGGTTCAACACCGGGATCATTTCGTCCAAACTGTGAGGCGGCGCAGGCGATGCGTCGACGCATCGCGGCGTTTCCGTTGACGGAAACGCTTGGGGTCGTCCGTTGGTGCGCCATTGGTTCAAGCCCAATGGACGACGCCGCAAATCCCGAGGTATTTGGAAAACAGAGAAGATCAGGAGCGGGAGGCTTTTTCCTGCAGACCGGACTGCCCCTGGCGACGGGCAAGTTCCGCCATCACATCGGCCAGCGCCACATCCCGCGATTTCAGCATCACCAGCAGGTGAAAGAGAACATCCGCCGCTTCCGAGGTCAGGCGGTCATGGTCACCCTTGATCGCTTCGATGATGGCCTCGATGGATTCCTCGCCGAATTTCTCGGCGCATTTTTCCGGGCCTTTGGCCAGCAGCTTGGCGGTCCAGCTTTCGTCGGCAGAGGCGTTCGCGCGTGCCGCCACGATCTGTTCAAGCTCTTCCAGTGTCATGTCAGCCTCACCGGGATACCGGCGGCGGCCATGTGGGCCTTGGCCTCGCCAATCGTGTATTCGCCGAAATGGAAGATCGAGGCGGCCAGCACGGCACTTGCGCCGCCTTCGGTCACGCCTTCGACCAAATGATCCAGAGTGCCGACACCGCCGCTTGCGATTACCGGAACATCCACAGCGTCGGAAATCGCGCGAGTCAGCGGGAGGTTGAACCCGGCCTTGGTGCCGTCGCGGTCCATCGAGGTAAGCAGGATTTCCCCGGCCCCCTTGGCGACCACGGTTTTTGCAAATTCCACTGCGTCGATGCCGGTGGGTTTGCGCCCGCCATGGGTGAAGATTTCCCATTTGCCGGGGCTGACCGTCTTGGCGTCGATGGCGACCACGATGCACTGGCTGCCGAACTGGTCGGCGGCCTCTGCCACGACATCCGGGTTGGCGACGGCGGCGGAGTTGAAGGACACTTTGTCGGCGCCTGCAAGCAGCAGCGCACGCACATCCGCAACCGTGCGGACCCCGCCGCCCACAGTCAGCGGGATGAAGCATTGTTCGGCCGTCCGTGTGACAACATCGAACATCGTGCCCCGGTTTTCGTGCGTGGCGTGGATGTCGAGGAAACAGATTTCATCGGCGCCCGCCGCGTCATAGGCGCGGGCCGCGTCCACCGGATCGCCGGCGTCGCGCAGATCGACGAAATTGACGCCCTTGACCACGCGGCCATCAGCGACATCGAGACAGGGAATGATGCGGGTCTTCAACATGGCCCATCGCGTACCCCGAAGATCGCCGCTTGTGAAGCCTGCGCGTTGCGCATTATGCCTTAGGGCAAGGAAAAGAGGAGGGTTCCATGTCAGACAATTTCGCACGCTATCCCAGCCTGAACGGCAAAACCGTGTTCATCACCGGGGGGGCGTCGGGCATCGGAGCCGAAATCGTCAAAGCCTTTGCCGCGCAGGGGGCGAAGGTGGGATTCGTCGATCTGGACGCGGAGGGCGCACAGGCTTTGGCGGATGCGACCGAGGGGACAGTGGCATGGGAACAGGCTGACTTGCGCGACATCCCTGCATTGAAAGAGGCGTTTGCCAGGCTGAAGGCCAAGCTGGGTCCGGCGCAGGTGTTGGTCAACAACGCGGCCCGCGATGACCGTCACGACTGGCGCGAGGTCACACCCGAGTATTGGGACGAACGTCAGGCCACCAATCTGCGGCATATGTTCTTTGCCATTCAGGCCGTGGCCCCCGACATGATCGAGGCCGGGGCTGGGTCGATCATCAATATGGGGTCGAACAGCTGGTGGGAAGCGGGCGGCAACATGCCTGCCTACACGACCGCCAAGGCGGCGGTGCATGGCCTGACCCGCACCATGGCGCGCGATCTGGGTGGGCACCGCATACGCGTGAACACCGTGGTACCCGGCTGGGTCATGACCGAGCGGCAGAAAGAGCTCTGGGCCTCGCCCGAGGCTTTGGAAAAGCACCGCGACCGGCAATGTCTGCCAGACCTGATCGAGCCGGTCTATTTGGCTCGGATGGTCCTGTTCCTCGCGTCGGACGATGCCGCGATGTGTACGGCCAACAATTACATGGTCGAAGCCGGGTCGATCTAGGCGGTCTGGAGGGCCGCCAGCGCCGCTTTCAGGTCGATCGCGCCATCATAAAGCGCGCGGCCAGAGATTGCGCCGTTCAGGCCCGCGCCGCAGTCGCGCAGGGCAATGAGATCGTCGAGCGACGACACGCCGCCCGAGGCGATGACCGGGATCGACACGGCCCGCGCGAGATCGGCGGTGGCCTCCACGTTCGGCCCCTGCATCGCGCCGTCGCGGTTGATGTCGGTGTAGATGATCGCCGCCACGCCGGCGTCCTCGAAGGAGCGGGCGAGGTCGGTCACCATCACATCGGTTTCTTCGGCCCAGCCCTTGGTTGCCACGCGACCATTACGTGCGTCGATGCCCACGGCCACATGGCCCGGAAAGGCGCGTGCCGCCTCACGCACCAGATCGGGATTTTCCACCGCCACGGTGCCAAGGATCACCCGTTGCAGGCCCTTGTCGAGCCAGCGTTCGATGGTGGCCATGTCGCGGATGCCGCCGCCCAGCTGGGCGGGCACCTTGCAGCGTTCGAGAATTGCCTCGACCGCCGCTGCGTTCACCGGTTCCCCGGCGAAGGCGCCGTTCAGGTCCACGAGATGCAGCCATTCGCAGCCCGCTTCGACAAACTCCATCGCCTGTGCGGCGGGGTCGTCGTTGAAGACAGTGGATTTCTCCATATCGCCGCGCAGAAGGCGGACGGCCTGTCCGTCTTTGAGGTCGATGGCGGGGTAGAGGATCATGGCGCGGTCTCCGGTCTGATGTCGCATGCGCTTTGACATGACGGAACGGCACATGCAACGCGACCCAGCGTCAATCTTGATCGGTTTCGCAAGCTCGGGTCAGAGTTTTGTCACCACTCTGAGGGAGGAGACAGAGATGAAACTGATGACACTCGCCGCAGGCCTTGTTCTGGCAGCCAGCGCCGCCTTTGCCGATCCGGTGGAAGGCGTGTGGAAGACCCAGCCGGGCGACGACGGCAATTACGGTCTGGTCACGATCAGCACCTGCGGATCGGAGATCTGCGGTGTGCTCGGGCAGGGTTATGATGCCGGCGGAAAGAAGATTTCGTCACCCAATATCGGCAAACGCATGATCTGGGGCATGAAGGCTCAGGGTGGCGGGGCCTACAAGGGCGGCAAGATCTGGGCGCCGGATCGGGACAAGACCTACAATTCCAAGATGACGCTCAACGGCAACCAGTTGAAGGTCGAAGGCTGCGTGCTTGGCATCTGCCGCGGACAGACCTGGACGCGCGTGAAGTGATGCGTGTTTCGCGGGGACACAGTCCCCGCGACGTGCCGGGGGGCGTTGCCCCCCGGACCCCCCAAGGTATTTGAGAAACAGAGAAGGGCCGGGGCGTCAGGGTGCCCAGGTCAGGAAGTTCGCGATCATGCGCAGGCCGGTGGCAGCGCTTTTTTCCGGGTGGAACTGGAAGCCCACCATGTTGTCCCGCGCGACGATCGCGGTGACGTCGCCGCCATAGTCGACATGCGCGAGGCGCTGGGACGGGGTATCGACGCGCATCTGGAAGGAATGAACGAAATAGGCGTGTTCGCCTGTGGTCACGCCTTCGAGCACCGGATGCGGCGTGTCGATCACCAGGTCGTTCCAGCCCATATGCGGCACTTTCAGGTGACCCTCGGGGGTGATCCGCTCCACCACGCCGTCGATCCAGCCGAGGCCTTCGGTCGGACGGTATTCCAGGCCCTCGCGCGCCATCAGCTGCATCCCGACGCAGATGCCGAGGAAGGGGCGCGCCTTGACCTCGACCGCCTCGACCATCGCGGCGAAGGCGCCGGAGGTGCGCAGGGCGGTGGCGCAGGCCGGAAACGCGCCGTCGCCGGGCAGAACCAGACGGTCCGCGCCCGCGATCACCTCGGGGTCGGCCGTCACCACAACGTCACCCGCGTTGACCTCTGACGCCATGCGCTGAAACGCTTTTTCGGCGGAATGGAGGTTGCCGCTCTCGTAATCGATGATGGCTGTCAGCACGTCAGAGGGCGCCTTTCGTCGATGGGATCGCATCCGCCTTGCGCGGGTCGACTTCCAGTGCATCGCGCAGGGCACGGGCCACCGCCTTGAACGCGGCTTCGGCGATGTGGTGGCTGTTGATCCCGTGCAGCATGTCGACATGCAGGGTGATGCCGCCATGGGTGCTGAAGGCCTGGAAGAATTCGCGCACCAGTTCGGTGTCGAAGGTGCCGATCTTGGGGGTCGGCAGATCGACATTCCACACGAGGAACGGGCGCGCCGACAGGTCGAGTGCGGCCCGCACCAGCGCGTCGTCCATCGGCAGCAGGCATGCGCCATAACGCACGATCCCGCGCTTGTCTCCCATCGCCTGCGTCAATGCCTGGCCCAAGGCGATGCCCACATCCTCAACCGAGTGGTGGTCGTCGATGTGCAGATCGCCCTCGCAGCGCACCGCAATGTCGATCAGAGAATGGCGCGCGAGCTGGTCCAGCATGTGGTCGAAGAAGCCGACCCCGGTCTGGTTGTCGTACTGCCCGGTGCCGTCAAGGTTCACCTCGACGGTGATCTTGGTCTCGGCTGTGTTGCGGGTCACTGTGGCGCTGCGCATCTCGCCTCTCCTTCGTGGTGTCGCGGCCTTATAGGCGCGCGCGTCGGATGCGCCAAGGGCCTGTTGCACCTGTCCGGTCCGGCGTGGTTTCCTCGCACGGCAACACCGGAGGGCCGCCATGACCCAGCTTCGCACCGCCACCGCCGCCGATACGGAGGCGCTGGGCATCGTCATGTTCCGCGCCATCCACGAAGGCGACAGCCCCTACACGCAGGCGCAGCGCGTCGCGTGGCTGGCCCGGCCCAACAGCGGCCCCGACTGGGCGGCGCGGCTGGGACGGCAATACGTGGTGCTGTCCGAGGGTGAGGGGATCACCGGCTTCATGTCGCTGGACCCCGGCGGCTATATCGACCTGGCCTATATCCTGCCCGAGGCGCGGGGGCGGGGGCTGTTCGCGCGGCTCCTGGCGCGGATCGAGGCGGAGGCCCGACGCCTGCACGCCCCGCGCCTGACCACCCATGCCAGCCTCATGGCGCAGCCCGCCTTTGCCCGGCACGGCTTTTCCATCGATCACTACGAGACGGTGGACCGGCATGGCCAGCGGGTCGCCCGTGCGGCGATGTCGAAATCCCTGTGAGGAGGAGGATCGATGGAGCGGGCGAGGCGATTCGAACGCCCGACCCTAACCTTGGCAAGGTTATGCTCTACCCCTGAGCTACGCCCGCGCTGCCATCGATGTGACCGGATTGGAGCGGGCGAGGCGATTCGAACGCCCGACCCTAACCTTGGCAAGGTTATGCTCTACCCCTGAGCTACGCCCGCGCTGCCAATCTGGTAGGCGGGGATTTAGGGCTTGTTGCGGCGGGGTGCAAGAGGAAAATTCCGCCTTTTGCCCTGCGATGGGCCGACCCGCTGCCCGGCTGTGGCCTATCTGCTGTCCCCGCCCGTCCGGACGCAGTAGGCAGGCCCATCCACAGCCACGGGGGGCCGTCATGGCGCAGAATGCCACCATCTACAAAGTCGAACTCGGCGTGTCGGACATGGACCGGCACTATTACGAGACCCACAAGCTCACCGTGGCCAAACACCCGTCCGAGACCGACGAACGCCTGATGGTGCGCCTTGTGGCCTTTGCGCTGAATGCGGACGAGCATCTGGAGATGACCAAGGGGCTGTCCACCGATGATGAGCCGGACATCTGGCAGAAAAGCCTGAGCGGAGAGCTGGACGTCTGGATCGCCCTCGGCCTGCCCTCCGAGAAGGTGCTGCGCCAGTCCTGCGCCAAGGCGGGCAAGGTTATCGTCTACGCCTATGGCGGCCGCCCGGCCGAGGTCTGGTGGGACAAGGTCAAGGGCAGCACCACCCGGTTCGACAACCTGACGGTGCTGGGCCTGCCCGAGGCCGAGACCACCGCGCTCGCCGGTCTGGCCAGCCGCGCCATGAAGATGCAGGTCAACATCCAGGACGGCGAGGTGATGGTCAGCGTGGACGAGGGGATGGTCTACGTGACGCCGGAGGTTTGGAAGGGGTAGGGATCTTTTCTCCTAGGCAATCGAACAAGGTCCAAAAAATTTGCAATGTCTCGCAGCGCCCCGGGCGATGTGGTCGATTTGGAGCAAGTCCATTTTGAATCGGCGCAGCCGCGCCATCGGTATGCATGCGCAGCCTTGCAACAGAATTTCGTGTCAGAAATCGAAAGAATATGTTAACAACTTCTTAAGTAATTCTCCGATTGCCCTCGAAAAGCGGTGGCAAGCACCGTTCATGGGGGGGCTTTTTTGGCCCCGGCTGCACTGGGAAGCCGGCAGTTAATGCGTGAAATGATTTCTGTGTATTGGTGATTTTTCCTCCCAGCGGCGGCCCGGAAGGTTGTCGACGCTCTACGTCATTTGGGGGGATGCCATGACATCTAGAGTCATTATTGCACTGATCTTCTCTCTGCTCGCCAGCGTAGCGGCGGCGCAAGAGCTGCCGATCCGCGACATTGAAGGAGCGTCTGACAGCGAGATCGCTGGACGCGTGCCTGGCGCGTTGATCGTCAGCCATTTCTCAGCGCCATTGGACCGCGCGGAATTTCCTTTGTCGCAACTTAAGAAACGCAGCGGGCAGGCTGTTGGGAATAACGTCTATGTCACGTCGCCCGATGAAAACCTTACCGTTGAGGGTAAGCGCACACGTAACGTGTATCTGCTCGAACCGGGCGTACCCCCTTTCGCCGCCTTGCGGGCCTACGAAGCGTCGCTACCAGAGCAGGGAGCAGAGGTCGTCTATTTTTGCCGAAACGACTCCTGCGGTGGGACCATCAATCGTGCCGGGGGGCTCGGGGGCGGCTGGATGAGCCTGGCGTACTACCTATGGCCGGATGACCGGATCACCGACAATGCGAACTCAGCCGGCTATTGTGCGCAGAACGGGTACATCAGCAATTTGGAATATCGCCTTTTCCGCGACGAAGACAAAGACGTCACAGTTTCGGTTCTGGCATACATTCTGAATCCGAGTCAGTTCTCCAGCTGCAAGGCGAACTTCCAAAACCGCACTGTGGTTATCGTTGACGTCGTGGCTCCGGATGCGGCTCCGATCGAACTTCAGACCGTCAGTTCAGACGAAATGCGAGACGAAATCTCGACCACGGGGAAGATCGCGCTCTACGGGATCAATTTCGACAGCGGCAAGGACAGTCTGCGTCCAGACTCAACCGATACCATCACCCAGATTGCCGCGCTGATGACCGCAGAAACAGACTTGCGTCTGCTGATCGTCGGGCACACGGATTCGGTTGGCAGTTTTGACTACAACCAGAACCTCTCCGAACGCCGCGCGGCGTCTGTGGTGCGCGCGCTCGTCAACCAACACGGCATCGCTCAATCGCGCCTTTACCCCGTCGGGGTCGCCTTCGCCAGCCCGGTCGCGGCGAACGACACAGAAGATGGCAAAGCCCAGAACCGGCGCGTCGAGTTGGTGAAGTTCTAGGG
>NZ_JFKC01000019.1 GCF_002115805.1 Marivita geojedonensis
TCCTGACCCTAAGCACGTCGAATGATCATTTGGCAGGGCGAAAATATGCGTTTTTCGAAATACGCATCGATCGTTTGGGGTCTCACCCCGCTCCTATCTGATCATACCTTTCACCTGTGTGGAGGGGGATGAGTGTATCGGGGTTATCCGCAGGCACGAATTCGACACGCTCAATCGTGAACTCATCGTTCTTCGCGAAGCTGTGGAAGGCCGATACGAAGTTGTAAACGCCTGTGAGTCGGCCGTTCACGAAGATCGGCTCCCAAACCGTGGTATTCCCGACGCCACGCGAATTGACGGTGAAGCGAAAAAACAGAGCATCTCCGTTTATCAATCCAGAAGATTTGATGTGATCCAGCAGCATCGGTTTCCCGATTCTGCCAAGATAGCGCTCTGCATTCATGCCGATCAGCCGAGATGGATCTTGCCCGCGCGATCGGAAGACGGCTGCACCGGAGGGCGAAATCTCGACCATTCGCAGACGTTCATCCAGCATCGTCGCCGGGAGAACATCATTTCTGACGAAGGCGAGGCAGCGATTCAGGTGGCGCCGTTCCTCGTCCTGATGCAGCAGGTTGCGCAGTATGGAAACCCGTTTGGGCCTTGGCTGCTCGACCCTGCGCTCCCAGCGGCTGATCGTGCCCTGATCCACGCCAAGCTTGTCGGCCAGTTGGCGTTGCGTCAGGCCGAGCCGACGCCGGATTTCCCGGATTGTTTGACCGTCCATAAAGATCGACGCTCCTTACCCAGCCGGAGACCTGCGATTAACTACACGCACAATCCTTTCGTTTTTCTTCCGATTTTCGACCATTTGACGCGAAACTCATACAACTTTTTCGTGTGGTATTTTATTCAAGCGTGCCTTCACCGAAATTGATCTCTCTCAATTTTCCAGCTTTCTTCTCGTCTGACCGGCCGCGCTGCGGCTTTAACGAAACAGTGCGCCCTCGGGTGTCCGGCAGAAAAGATGCAAACCCATGAAATTCTCAGCCAACCTTGGTTTTCTTTGGAACGATCGCCCTTTGCCTGCCGCGATACGCGCCGCCAAAGCCGCCGGATTTGACGCTGTCGAATGTCACTGGCCTTATGACGTTCCGCCGTCAGAAACGCGTGCGGCGCTTGAAGAGACCGGCCTTCCAATGCTGGGGTTGAACACGATCACCGGTGGCCCGGGCGCGTTCGGTCTGAGCGCCCTGCCCGACCGCGTGACGGACGCCCGCGACGCCATACGGCAGGCGGTGGATTATGCCGTGGATATCGGTGCGCAGTCCGTGCATGTCATGGCAGGCACCGCCGAGGGCGCGTCTGCACGGCAGACATTTCTGGACAACCTGCGCTTTGCGCGGTCGATCTGCCCCGAGACAATCACGCTGCTGATCGAGCCGTTGAACCCGCACGACGCGCCCGGCTATTTTCTCAGGACCACCGATCAGGCGGCAGGCGTCATCGCCGAGTTGGGACTGCCCGGCATCAAGCTGATGTTCGACTGCTACCATGTCGGGCGAACCGAAGGCGACCTTGTGACCCGCCTGCGAAACCTGATGCCGATCCTCGGGCATATTCAATTTGCGTCGGTCCCGGACCGCGGCACGCCGGATCATGGCGAGATCGATTATCGCTGCGTGTTCAGCGAAATCGCGTCTCTTGGGTGGTCCCGTCCGCTTGGGGCCGAATACCGACCTGCAGGCGACACCGATGCGAGCCTTGACTGGATGAAAACGCTTTCCCCGTGAGGCATGCGTCAGGCCACATGCACATCGCGCGACAGTTCGGACAGGATACGGCAGCCGTCGGACGTGACGACAGCCACCTCTTCCAGCCTGACGCCGAAACGGTCCGGCAGGTAGATACCCGGCTCGACCGTAAACACCATGCCCTCTTCGAGGCGTAACGGATTGGCCGCCGTCATGTAGGGTGGCTCATGCACTTCTGACCCCAGCCCATGTCCCGTGCGGTGGGTGAAATACGCCCCAAACCCCGCGTCGGTGATCACATCGCGGGCGGCCTTGTCCACAGCGCAGGCCTCTACCCCGGGACGTATGACGGCAAGAGCCGCGACTACAGCCGCTTCTACAACCGCGTGCACCTCCTGATAGCCGGCTGGACATGCCCCGAGACAGGCCATTCGGGTGATGTCGGAAAAATACCCGTCTTTCGTGGCGCCGATATCCACAACAATCGCGTCGCCCGGTGTGACCTGTGCACCGCCAGTGTGGTGATGCGGGTAGGATGAATGCGCCCCGGCCCCGACGATTCCAAAGGCCATGCGGGCACCTTCGGCCTCAAAGCTGGCCTTGGCCACATCGGCCAGTTCGCGTTCGCTGATCCCCGGCCGGATCGCGGCACGCAGGGCCGTCTGTGCCCTGTCGGCGATGCGCGCATTGTCCTCGAGTGCCGCGAGTTCACGGGCATCCTTGACCATGCGAAGGGCACCGAGGGTATCGGCTGCGAAACTGCGTCTGGCCTGCGGCGCGGCATCCAGCAGCAACAGCGCATGATCGGCGCGCATGGTTTCATCTACAGAGATCGCACGCGGCGAGGGATTGACGACCTGAAGCGCCGCCGCCAGAGCCGCATCCGGCCCATCGTCATCGCGCCAGTCCCAAAAGGGAAGATCGGTGTGCTGGCGCGCGTCCCCGGCGTTCAGGGCCGGCATGACGAACCCGGCTTTGTCCGGACCGATCAGAAGCAGGCAGGCCCGTTCATCCGGATGCGGTGCAAAGCCCAGCAACCAGCGCAGATGCGCGCCGGGCGCAAGCGCAACAAGATCGGTGCCCGTCGCGGCCATCCGTGACTGCAGTCGCTCCATCCGTGTCATCTGCCATCCTCCGTTCCAGCGTGATCACCCATCGCTTTCGGGCAAAGTGACCCTTTGCCGAAGCCGGTGCAAGAGGCGGTTTCGGCGCGCATCGAACGCCGCTGTGCGCCAAAACTGCACACGCCTTAAGGCTTTGACTTTTCTTGCATGTCGCGCGCCGGACGAGCGCAGTCTCGGGGCGGACACCATCCAGCCCGGCGATGTTGCACTGGTCAACGGGGTTCTTGGAGATCACGGCGCGACCATTCTTGCCGCGCGCGGGGATATGGCGCTGAGTACCGATATCCAATCCGACTGCCAGAGCCTCAACGGTCTGATGGAAGCTGTTCTGGCAGCAGCGCCGAACACCCGTGCTGCACGCGATGCCACACGGGGCGGGCTGGCCTCTGCCCTGAACGAGATGGCCGGAGCCTCTGCCCTCAGCATCGAAATCGATGAAACGGCCCTGCCCCTGCGCCCCGAGGTCAAAGGCGTGTGCGAAGTTCTGGGTTTCGACCCGCTTTACCTTGCAAATGAAGGCACGCTGGTCCTGTTTGTCCCGGAAGCCGAGGCGCAGGCCGCGCTGGCGGCAATGCGGGCAACGGAGGCCGGAAAGAATGCGGCGCTCATCGGAAGGGCCAGAACCGGGCCTTCAGGACGCGTCACGATGAAAACCCTGTTTGGGGGTCAGCGCCTTGTCGATACGCTGGTCGGAGAACAGCTGCCGCGAATTTGCTGAGGCGCCTAGATCCGGTCCTTCGGCGCTGCCTGACGGTCGATGCTTGGTCGCGGAGGCGCTTCGGGATCCGCATCCAGTGCTTCGTGCAGACGTTCCAGCACCGCACTGAACCGCGCAAAGTCGTCCGAGGTGACGGATTGCTTCAACTGCAATTCGAAATCACGGGCTTTGGGCAGAATGCCGTGCAGCGCTTCCTGCCCCTCGCGGCTGAGGGAGATTGACACGAGACGTTTGTCGGTCTCGCCCGGAATTTTGCGGACCAGTCCAATGTCTTCCAACCGTGCCACCGCGCGGCTGACGCGGGGCTTTTCGAGGTTCACGCAAGTGTGGATGTCGCGGATCGACACCTGTCCGCATCGTTGCAGATGTACCAAGACCCGCCACTCAGCCACGGACAGGCCATGCGTCCGACCGTATTCGACCGAGAGTCGACGGCTCATCCGCTCGGACAAAACCGCAAGACGGTAGGGCAGAAAATCGGACAGGATGAAGTCCTCGGACATGGCGCGATCCAAACTCGTTGCAAATGAAATGATATTGACCTTCGTTGCATGCGCAATGTTTAATTCGTTTCAAATGCAACGATGAGTCGGGCCGCGCGCCACGACCGCGGCGGGAGGGCTTCATGGCAAAGGCGTTTGCGTCCCAAGGGGACATGTCAGAAAAAAAGACATCGTTCACAGAGATTGGCGAGGGACTGTACGCCTTCACCGCCGAGGGCGACCCGAATTCGGGCGTGATCATCGGCGATGACAGCGTGATGATCATCGAGGCGCAGGCGACCCCGCGTCTGGCGCAGAAGGTGATCGATTGCGTGCGCAGTGTGACGGACAAGCCGATCAGCCATGTCGTTCTGACCCATTACCATGCGGTGCGTGTGCTTGGGGCGAGTGCGTTTGGCGCCGATCAGATCATCATGTCCGACAAGGCCCGTGCCATGGTGGTGGAACGCGGACAGGAGGACTGGGACAGCGAGTTCCAGCGGTTTCCGCGCCTTTTCGAGGGGCACGAAAGCATCCCGGGCCTGACATGGCCGACAACGACCTTCAGCGACAGCATGACGGTCTACCTGGGCAAGCGGAAGGTGGTCATCAAGCAGATCGGCCGCGCGCATACCGCCGGCGACAGCGTGATCTGGGTGCCGGACCAGCAGACCATGTTCACCGGTGACATCGTCGAATATCACTCGGCCTGTTACTGCGGGGACGGCCACTACGAAGACTGGGGCGCGACGCTCGATGCGGTCAAAGCCTATGATCCGCAATCCATCGCGCCCGGTCGCGGCGATGCCCTGGTCGGGCGGGACATGGTGGACGCCGCTCTGACCAACACGCGGGATTTCGTCGACAGCACGTATAACGCGGTCAAACCCGTGGCCGCCCGTGGCGGCAGTCTGAAGGACGCATGGGACGCGGTCCGCGATGCCTGCGATCCCAAGTTCAGGGACTACGCCATCTACGAACACTGTCTGCCGTTCAACGTCGCCCGCGCCTATGACGAGGCGCGCGGCATCGACACGCCGCGCATCTGGACGGCGCAGCGTGACCTTGAGATGTGGGAGCAATTGCAGGGCTGACCCTTAGGGTCGGCACGTCAATTGGGAGGATCGACAATGCCGCTCGACGACCGCTATCAACTGGCGTTCAGGCTTTATCCGTATGAACGAAGTCCCGATCAGGATGCGTCAGCACCTGTGCGCCATCCCGTTGTGATCATGGGCGGCGGCCCGATCGGGGTGGCTGCGGCGCTCGATCTGGGATTGCAGGGCATTCCGGTTGTGCTTCTGGATGACCACGAAGGTGTCGGCCAGGGCAGCCGCGCTATCTGTTTTGCGAAACGCACGCTCGAGATTGCCCATCGGTACGGGTGCGCTCAGCCAATGCTGGACAAAGGTGTGGTCTGGAACCTTGGCAAGGTGTTCCATGACGACCGGCAGGTTTACGAATTCAACCTGCTCCCCGAAGAGGGCCATCGGTTTCCCGCCTTCATCAACCTGCAACAGCCCTATTTCGAACGCTTCCTTGTCGAACGGGTGCGTGACGCACAGGCGCAGGGCGCACCGATCGAGTTGCGCGGCAAGAACCGGGTGGACGCGGTAGAGGTCAGGGACGATCACGTCGTCCTCGACATCACCACGCCGGACGGTCCCTACCGGATCAGTGCCGACTGGCTGATCGGCTGTGACGGGGCAAGCAGCCCGCTCCGCAAGATGATGGGGCTGGAGTTTGAAGGCCGGGTGTTCGAGGACAATTTCCTGATCGCCGACATCACGATGAAGGCCGATTTCCCGACCGAACGCTGGTTCTGGTTCGAGCCGCATTTCAAATCCGGCGACTCTGCGCTTCTGCACAAGCAGCCCGATGGGGTCTGGCGGATCGACTTCCAACTGGGATGGGACATCGACCGCACAGAGGAATTGAAGGAAGAAAACGTCCGCCGCCGCCTTGATGCGATGCTTGGGCCGGATGTGGAGTATGAGCTGGTCTGGACCTCGATCTACACCTTCCAGTGCCGCCGGATGAAAAAGTTCCGCCACGGACGGGTGATCTTTGCCGGCGATGCCGCGCATCAGGTCTCGCCCTTCGGTGCGCGCGGCGCCAATTCTGGCATTCAGGATGTAGACAACCTCGGCTGGAAGCTCGGGCTGGTGCTGAACGGGACCGCGCCCGAAAGCCTGCTGGACACGTACGATCTGGAGCGACGGCACGGGGCGGATGAGAACATCCTCAACTCCTCGCGTTCCACCGATTTCATCACCCCCAAGTCGAAGATCAGCCATGTCTTCCGCAACGCGGTTCTGGATCTGGCCGAACATCACGCCTTTGCGCGTCCGTTGGTCAATTCCGGTCGGCTTTCCGTGCCATGCGTCTATGACGGCCTGCCACTGAACACCGTGGATGCCCTGCCCGAAGGTCCTGCCCGCACGCGCCCCGGTGCCTCCTGCCCGGACGCGCCATTGGGCCACGGATTCCTGCTGGATCACCTTGGCGGAGGCTTCGTGCTGCTGGGCGTCGGCACTGACGTGCCAGACGAGTTGGAGGTCGATGGCGTGACGCTGCCCGGTCTGTCCGTGCCTGCGGAGGGCGACATCAAGGACCGCTACCTGGGGAACGCGGAAAGCGCTGTCTACCTGATCCGCCCCGATCAGCATGTCGCGGCGCGCTGGCCTGCCTATGACAACGCAATGGTCCGCGCCGCCCTGGCCCGCGCCATCGGAAAGGACTGATGCGATGGCTTTGAACACCGCCCCCAACATCCCTGATCCAGACGGGTTCTATGCCGAACTGCTCAACGCCCATGAGGGTCTGAGCGACGATGACAGCATCGCGCTCAATGCCCGTCTGATTCTGATCCTTGCCAACCATATCGGCGACCGCGCGGTTCTGAGCGAAGCGCTGGCCGCCGCCTCGAAAGGAGACACAAAATGAATGCTCCGCACACATCCGGCCTTGTTCAGGCCAAAGGCACCCTGACCGAACCGGGATACATGCCCGGTTGGGCCAATGATTTTGAGACCGAAGCGCTGCCCGACGCCCTGCCGCGCGGGATGAACAGCCCGCAGAAATGCAATTACGGGCTTTATGGCGAACAGCTCTCCGGCACGGCGTTCACCGCCAACCCGCCCGAACGCACATGGTGCTACCGGATTCGTCCTTCGGTCAAACATTCGGCACGCTATGCGCGGATCGACCTGCCTTACTGGAAAAGTGCGCCGCACATCCCCGAAGACCTGACAAGCCTTGGCCAGTACCGTTGGGATCCTGTCCCGCACAGCGACGAACCGCTCACATGGCTGACGGGCATGCGCACGATGACGACGGCCGGGGATGTGAACACGCAGGTCGGCATGGCGAGCCACATCTACCTTGTCACCGAAAGCATGAAGGACGCCTATTTCTTCAGCGCCGACAGCGAGTTGCTCGTCGTTCCTCAGGAAGGGCGCCTGCGTTTTGCCACCGAGCTTGGCATCATCGACATCGAACCCAAAGAGATCGCGATTATCCCGCGGGGTCTGGTTTACCGGGTTGAGGTGCTGGACGGCCCCTGCCGGGGCTTTGTCTGCGAAAACTACGGACAAAAGTTCGAACTGCCCGGACGTGGGCCCATCGGAGCCAACTGCATGGCCAACCCGCGCGATTTTAAAGCCCCCGTCGCCGCCTTCGAGGACCGCGAGGTGCCTTCGACCCTGACGGTCAAATGGTGCGGCCAGTTCCATGAAACGAAGATCGGGCAAAGCCCGCTCGACGTGGTCGCGTGGCACGGCAACTACGCCCCCTACAAATACGACTTGCGCAACTATTGCCCGGTCGGCGCGATCCTGTTCGACCATCCCGACCCGTCGATCTTTACCGTGCTCACCGCGCCTTCGGGTGTGCCGGGCACGGCAAATATCGATTTCGTTCTGTTCCGCGAACGCTGGATGGTGGCGGAAAACACCTTCCGCCCGCCGTGGTATCACAAGAACATCATGTCCGAGTTGATGGGCAACATCTACGGTCAGTACGATGCGAAACCGCAGGGCTTCGTGCCCGGCGGCATGAGCCTGCACAACATGATGCTGCCCCATGGCCCGGATCGCGAGGCGTTTGAAAAGGCGTCGAATGCCAATCTTGGTCCCGACAAGCTGGACCGCACGATGTCCTTCATGTTCGAGACGCGGTTCCCGCAGCATCTTACTGAATTTGCAGGGAAAGAGGCGCCCTTGCAGGACGATTACATCGACTGCTGGGAGAGCCTTGAAAAGAAATTCGACGGCACGCCGGGGAAGAAATAAGCGATGGGTCTGCGTAGGTCCTGGCTGGAAAGCGCCAACGCGCCGGAGTGCGATTTCCCGCTCAACAACTTGCCCTATGGCGTGTTCTCGGTGGGCGACAGCGACCTGCGCTGCGGCGTGGCTATTGGGGACCGGATCGTCGATGCGACCGGTTTGGAAGCGGCAGGACTTCTTCCCGCCGATCCCGACGCCGATGTGTTGGACGCGCCCTACTGGAACGACTTCATGGAACTGGGCCGCGAGGCGTGGTCCCGCTACCGCGCGGCGCTGACCGCCATGCTGGCAGAAGGTGCGGACGAGGCGGTGCAGGACCAGATCGTCACCCACTCGGTTCCGATAAAAGACGCGACGCTGCACATGCCGTTCCGCGTGAGCGAATATACGGATTTCTATGCAGGACGGCACCACGCCACCAATGTCGGCACGATGTTTCGCGGACCCGAGAACGCTCTGCCGCCGAACTGGCTGCATATGCCAATCGGATACAACGGGCGGGCGTCCTCGGTCGTGGTATCGGGAACACCGGTCACGCGCCCGCACGGGCAGTTGAAAGGCCGGGATGACGACGTCCCGCACTGGGGTGCGTCGGCCCGCTTTGACCTTGAGTTGGAAATCGGTGCGATTGTCGGTCAGGCATCGGACGGCCCGCTGAGCGTTCAGCAGGCGTTCGACAACATCTTCGGGTATGTCCTGCTGAACGACTGGTCGGCGCGCGATATCCAGGCCTGGGAATACCAACCCCTTGGCCCGTTTCAGGCAAAGGCGACGGCGACCACGATCAGCGCGTGGATCGTGACGGCGGAGGCGCTTGAGCCGTTTCGAATTTCGACGCCGGACCGACTGGAGCCGCTTCTGCCGTACCTCCAGGAACCGGGTCCGATGCTTTATGATATCGCACTTGAGGTTGGGCTTGCTCCTACCGGGAAAGCCGAAACCGTCATCGCACGAACCAACTATGGCGAGATGTATTACTCGTCGGCGCAGCAACTCGCACATCACAGCAGCAGTGGATGTCCGATGCGGGTGGGAGACCTTTTGGGGTCTGGCACGATTTCGGGCCCCGACCGCGAAACCCGCGGATCGCTTCTTGAACTGTCATGGGGTGGCAAGGAGCCGCTGACCTTGGACACAGGTGAAGGCCGATGCTTTCTCGAAGACGGCGATACCGTGACCCTGCGGGGCGCCGCGATGGGCGACGGATACCGCATCGGGTTCGGCCCATGCGCGGGACAGGTGATGCCCGCACGGCCCTGAACCTTTCAACCCAAGGCGTCAGGGACGATCCACGATGATGTCGGGATAGATGCCCGCCTTTTTCATTGCGTTGCGGGCATCCATGTCTGCGAAAAAGCCGAAATCCGCAATCAATGCGGCCGTCAGCCCGGCAGCCTGCGCGCCCAGAATATCCGTGTGCAGGCTGTCACCGACCATGACGACCCGTGAGCGGTCCGTGACCCCGAGCCGCGCAAGTGCGATCTCGAAGATACTGGCGAAGGGTTTGCCAAAGAAAACGGGCTCCACGCCGGTGCGGTCGGCAAGCCGATGTGCAAAGTACCCCGGCTCCCGGGTAAACCCGTTTTCCCTTGGGGCAACGATATCGGGATTGGCCACCAGAACCGGGCGGGCCTTTCGGTTCAGCGCCGCTTCCAGAAGGTTCTGCCGCTCCTCTGACCATGAACCGCTGCCCACCAGCATGATCCCGTCCACAGCGTCATAGGGCGCGGGGTCATCTTCGAGGGGGGACCACTCGAGGTTTCCTAGGTCTCGGAGATCCGCACCTTCCGGCACCATGACCCCCCAGCTCTGTGCCGAATACCGGTTCATGGACGCGCCCATCGTCGCGCGGCTGGTCACGACATCATCCGCTTCGAACGGGTAACCGAGCCGTTGGTATTTCTGCACAAGATCTGCAACGGGAAGGCTGGCCGCATTGGATACGACCATGACCTGCTTGCCTGCCGCCCTCAGATCGCGCACCCTCTCGCAGGCACCCGGTATCGCGGTCTCCCCGATGTTCAGTACGCCGAAGGCATCAAGCAGAAACACGTCAAAGTCATCTGCAATATCGGCCAGTGTTTTTGCGTGGCGCGAGACCCGCACGCCAGACGGCGCGTCGGGCAGACGATGACGCACCGCCTCGTACGCACCGAAGGCAACTTCGGCCGTCATCGGCTTCATATGATCGCGCCCCGCACCTTGGCCGAGACCCATTCGCTGATGACGACAGCGGCCAGGATGACGATCAGGATCAGCGCCACCTGCGGCCAGGCCAGAACGTTCAGAGAGGCCGACAGTTGCAGCCCGATACCACCTGCACCGACAAGGCCAAGCACGGTGGATTCGCGGATGTTGATGTCCCAGCGGAACACCGCAATCCCCGCGAATGCCGGAAGGATCTGGGGCACGATACCATATGCCATGACCTGCCACCGCGAGGCACCGGTCGCGGTGATCGCCTCGACCTGGGTTTCGTCGATTTCTTCGATGGCCTCATAGAGCAGCTTCGCGCAGAACCCGATGGACCGGATCGCGATGGCGACGACCCCGGCAAACACACCCGGCCCGATGATCGCGATAAGCAGCAGCGCCCAGATCAGCGAATTAATCGACCGCGTGGAAACGATGATCAGCAGGGCAATCGGCCGGACAAAAAGCACCGATGGCGTGGTGTTGCGCGCGGCGAGGAAAGCGACGGGAATGGCAAGGATCAGGGCAATGATCGTGCCAAGCGTCGCGATGTTGATCGTGTCCCAGATCGGCTTGCCCAACTGGGTGATGTATTCCCACTTGGGCGGCGTCGCGCGGGTCCAGATATCGCCGGCAATCCGCGGCGCGTCCCATACGAAGAACCATGTCGTCGCCTCGGAAATCTGCTGCCAGCAATAGGCAAAGACAGCGACCCCTGTCAGCCACATCACCCAATGCGCAAGGCTTTCCCGCCCGGTACGCCGTTGCCAGAGTTTCTGGCCCTCTGCTTCGCGGACCGGCATTACTGCACCCTCGCCCGGATGATGCCTGACAGGTATTCAAGCGCCATGACGATGCCGATGATCAAGAGAAGGATTGCGGCGGCTGTGTCGTATTCATACCGGTCGAACGCTGTGTTGAGCGTTGCACCGATGCCCCCTGCCCCGACAAGTCCGAGGATGGCGCTTTCGCGGAAGTTGATGTCGATCCGGTACATCGACAAACCGATCAGGCGCGGCATCACCTGCGGTTGAACACCGTAGTTGATCCATTGCAGCCACCGGGCACCCGAGGCCTTGATCGCCTCGGCCTGCACCCGGTCCATGCTTTCGATATCTTCGGCCAGAAGCTTTGAAAGGAACCCGATGGTGGCAAAACTCAGGGTCAGGAAGCCTGCCAGCGGGCCGAAGCCGAAAATGGCGACCAGAAGGATCGCGACGATAATCTCCTGCAACGCCCGGCTCACGGCGATAATCGAGCGGCACGCGAGGTAGATCGGAAGCGGCGCAACATTGCGTGCCGCCCCCAGAGCAATCGGAATAGAGATGGCGATGCCCACAACCGACGCGGCGACCGTCATAATGATGCTTTCCACCATGCCGTCCCAGATGTCGCCGGACCGGGACGTGAAATCCGGGCTGGTAAACGCGAGGATGAACTGCTTGCCCCGTTCGAGACCTTCATAGACGCGTGCCCAGTTCACTTCGATCGTGAGAAACGCGGCGACGAGATACGCTGCAAAGCCGATCAGGATTGTGTAACGCAGCCATGCGCGGCGGATAAAGGGCGGCTTGCGCCAGCCTTTGCCCAGCATGTCATCAAGTTCACGGTGGGTGGTCATTCTGCAGCCTCGATTTCGCTGTCGTCGTCTTCGACCTTGCGGATGGTCGCTTCCCAGTCTTCCTCGCCGTAGATCGTGGTCAGAACGTCCGGCGTCAGCGCTTCGGGTGGGCCGTCGAATTCGACCGCGCCAAATCGCAGGCCGATGACGCGCTGCACGAACATCTGCGCCAGTGCCACGTCATGGATGTTGATGATGGCCGCCAACCCGCGCTCCTCGCACAGCTCGCAGATCAGCCGCATGATCTGGCGCGAGGTCTTGGGATCGAGAGAGGCCGTCGGCTCATCGACAAGCAGAAGGGCGGGGTTCTGGATCAACGCACGACAAATACCGACCCGCTGGCGCTGGCCGCCGGAGAGTTCATCAGCGCGCTTATCCGCCATGTGGACAAGACCGACACGGTCCAGAAGGCGAAACGCCTCATCGACGTCGGCCTGCGGATACCGACGCAGAAAGCTGCGCCAAAAACCGACATAGCCCAGCCGCCCGGACAGGACGTTTTCCATGACCGTCAGGCGTTCGACCAGAGCGTATTCCTGAAAGATCATCCCCATGCGACGGCGTTCCCGGCGCAGCGCGCCCGAAGACAACCCGGTGAGTTCCGTATCCCCAAGGTAGACCTTGCCGGAGGTCGGCTCGACCAGTCTGTTGATGCACCGGATCAGGGTGGACTTGCCGGCCCCTGACGGACCGATCAGCGCGAGCACCTGACCGTCAGGCACCACGAGATCCACCGCCTTGAGCGCCTGATCCCCGGTCTTGTACGTCTTTACCAATTTCTCAAGCCGCAGCATGAGAGCCTCCCCCGGATTATTGTTCTTGGATGGGCGGCGGCCGATACCGCCGCCCGATCAGTGATTTACTCGCAGGCGTAGCTGACGCCGTTTGCCGCGTCGATCTTGCGGATCACTTCCCAGAATTCCTTGTAGGTCATCGGAAGGAACTGGCCTTCGTTCGACTTCGAGAATTCCGCCTCAAGCGTGGTGCCTTCCCACTCAAAGCTGAAGAACGCATCGCGGATCGCGTCTTTCAGTTCGGGCTTGAGGTTGTAGACAACGCCGAAGCCTGTCGTGGGGAACGTCTGTGACTTGTAGATCGTCACCACGTCCTCGGGCTTGATGACATCCCGGCTGATCATACGGGATTTCACCGAGTTCGCGATGGACGCTGCCGGGTAGTCCTTGTTCGCGACACCCAGGATCGAGTTGTCGTGCTTGCCCGAGAAGACCGCTTCGAAATCGCGTTCGGGGATCAGGTCAAAATCGGACTTGAGGATCGCGGACGGTGCCTTGAAGCCGGAGTTCGAGGTGGGCGAGGTAAAGGCCAACTGTTTGCCCTTGATGTCATCTACCGACTCGATGCCCGACCCCGGATAGGTGATGATCTCCATCTCATAGCCGAAATTGCCATCCTTGGACGCCATGATCGTGAACGGGTTGAAGCCCGCACAGTTCACGGCAAGGGGGTTGGACCCCGTATTGAAGCCCGCAATGTGCAGACGGCCCGAGCGCATCGCTTCGATCTGCGCCGCGTTGTTCTGAACGGGGAAGAACACGACGTCCTTGCCTGTTGCTTCTTCAAGATGTTCGAGGAAATCCGACCACGCTTCCTTGTAAACAGCAGGGTCTTCCACCGGGGTGTAGGCAAAGATCAGGGTATCGGGGTCGATCTGATCCGCCGGATCGGTGGGCGTGTCCGCCAGAAGATCGCCGTCTACGTCGCAGAAGCGCTCGTCGAGATCGCCGCGCGGGCAGTCCTGTGCCGAGGCGATGCCGGTCATCGAATAAAGCGCAATCGCCGAAGCGCCGAGCAGCAGTTTCCAATTCAGTTTCATGTTTTCCTCCCAGAAAGACAGCTGTTTTTCAGCTGAGATTGTTAAATTCGTTGTTCATTCCGCAACCAGCACCTCGACGCCTCTGTCATTCAAAGCGGTCAGCAGATGACCGGTTGGCGCTTGGTCTACGACAATCGTGTCGATGTCTCCGAGTGACCCGGCCTGACCCAAACCCTTTCGGCCGAACTTCTGCGAGTCAATCAGCAAATGCCGGTTCGCGGCCCGTTGGAGCATCATTTTCTTCACGGCCGCAAAGCCCCGGACGGACTCGGAAAGTCCTTCCTCAGAGAAACCGGAGGCCCCGATCAGGCATCGGTCGACGTTGAATTGGCCCAGGAAATCCAGCGTATCCGTCCCCACCACCGCAGATTCTGCGGGCTGGTACTCTCCCGGACACAGGATCACCTCGGGCGCTCCGGATCCAAGCGTCATTGCCACCGGAATCGAGTTCGTGATGACGGTGCAGGACGTGCCCAGATAGGCCAGCGCGCGGGCCATCTGGATCGTTGTCGAACCGGAATCGATCATCACGGTGTCGCCGTCCTGAACAAGACGCGCCGCCCGTTCGCCTATGCGCTCGCGCTCTCTGATTCGGTCATTTGCGCGCTCGTCGAGACCCGGATAGTGCCCCTGCGCAGGGGCGGACGCGCCGCCATGTGCGCGCGAAATCAGGCCGTCATCGGCAAGCGTGTCGAAATCCCGACGGACCGTTTCGGTCGAGACCTGAAACCGCTCTGCAAACTCGCTGATACGGACATGCGGGCGCAGTTTGAGCTCCAACAGAATCTGCTTTCGACGCTCGGATTTCTTGATCCGATCGCGTTTGTTTTTTGCAGGATTCTGCGTAACTGCCGCGTCCGTCATTCCGCCTGCCACGTTGAGATATCCGACCATCTTTGTGGTCTCTTTGGCATTTTGCAATAAAGTTTTGTTGCATAAACCTCGATATGGTGCTGATAATTTGGCTATCGCGATGTTTTACCCGGGACCATTGTTCGTATGACGCCTTTCCCCATGTCCATTGACCGAACCACATTTTCGGCAATTCCGGGGAAGCGAATTCAGAGATGTCAAAATATCGGACGCGCCCAATTCTGCAGGCGGGACCCGGTATGATCGACCAGTTCAAGGACGAAACTGCCGACGACACGCGCACGGCATCGCGCATTCAGAACAGCCCTGTTCCAAGCCAGCTCAGGGCGATCATCCAGAAAAGAGAGCAGTCCATATTCGGCGGCAGAAGGCGCCAATAGGGCCATCGGGGCGAACGACGACACTGTCAAAAACAAACAGGCGTCACCGAATTACCAGGGAGGAGAACCATGAAGAAATTTACAGTCACACTGGCCAGTTCCGTCATTGCACTGACCGCATCTGTCACGGCATCGCAGGCCGAGAAACTGACGCTTTACTGCAGCGCACAGGAAGACTGGTGCCAGCTTATGGCACGCAGTTTTGAGGATGCGACGGGCATCGACGTCAACATGACGCGCAAGTCCTCAGGCGAGACCTTTGCCCAGATCCGGGCGGAGGCCTCAAATCCGAAGGGGGACGTCTGGTGGGGTGGTACCGGAGACCCGCATCTTCAGGCCGCAGAAGAGGGCCTGACAATGGAGTACGTTTCGCCGATGCGCGACCAGTTGCACGACTGGGCCATCAATCAGGCCGAAAGCGCCGGAAACCGGACCATCGGCATCTACTCCGGCGCGCTTGGATACGGTTACAACACAGATCTCCTCGCCGCGAACAACCTGCCCGAGCCGAGCTGCTGGAAAGACCTGCTGAAGCCCGAATACAAAGGCCATGTGCAGATGGCGAACCCGAACTCTTCGGGTACGGCCTATACGACGCTTGCCTCGATGGTTCAGATTTTCGGCGAGGACGAAGGCTTTGAATTCATGAAGGGCCTGCACAAGAACATCAACCAGTATACCAAGTCGGGCTCGGCCCCGATCAAGGCAGCGGGCCGTGGTGAAAACACCATCGGCATCGTCTTCATGCACGACGCCGTGGCACAGGCCGTTTCCGGTTTCCCGGTGAAGGTCGTCGCACCCTGTGAAGGCACGGGCTACGAGATCGGCTCCATGTCGATCATCGACGGCGCGCGCAATCTTGACGAGGCGAAAGCCTTCTACGACTGGGCATTGTCGGCAGAGGCGCAGAACCTCGCTCTGCAGGTGAATGCGTTCCAGGTCCCGTCGAACAAAGGCGCAGAGACTTCGGCCTCGGCACCGGACATGAGCACGATCAAGCTGATCAACTACGACTTCAAGAAGTACGGCTCGTCCGACGAACGCAAGCGGCTGCTGCAGAAGTGGGACGAAGACGTCTCGGTACTGCCGCAGTAATCCGTGCGCGGGACCAACTCTGAAAAGACCACCCATCCGGTTCTGATCTTCTGGATCATAGCCGGGTGGGTCGGGTTCTGCCTTCTGCCGTGGTACATGGTCGAAGATGGCCTATGGTCGTTTGAATGGCTGTTCGATGGCTACCCGTTCGACACCGACTACGCCCCCGCCCTGTTCCTTCTGGCACAGGGAGAGAAGATGTGGCTCGCCCCGCTGGCGATCCCACTTTTGATGCCTCTGCTGGTTCTGCGGAGGCCGAAATCCGATCCGCTCTACGCCCGTATTCTGGTGTTGGCAGGCGCTCTCGGATTTGGATGGCTGATAGCTCAGGGGTTCAGCATCGGCATCCGGGGGTACAACTTCGACTGGCTGGAAGCGCTTTTCGGAGAGTTGGGAGACCGACAATACGGCATGGGCTATGGCGCAATGATTTGCGCCACGGCCTTCCTGTTTCTGCTGACACAGGGCGTCGCGGCACGCGGTGCGATCAATGGAGATGTCTTCGTCGTCAGCGCCATCGGAGGCGTGATCGCGATTGTCACCGCTTTTGTGTTCTTCCCGATCGCCAAGATGCTCGCCGCGGCGTTCATCACCGACGACGGCGCTTATTCGGCAACGGTCTTTGCGTCGAAATTCTTTGACGACCGGTTGTGGGGACTGGGTTGCCTTGCGGGCGCCCGATGTGGTGCCGCGTGGAATTCACTGTTTCTGGCGATTGCGGTCGGTTTCATAACGACAGTGCTTGGGCTGGCGTTCGCGCTGGTCGTGACACGGTCGGGCTTTCGCTACAAACGCGCCCTGCGGGCGCTGACGGTTCTGCCGATCATCACCCCGCCCTTTGTCATCGGTCTGGCACTGATCCTGCTTTTCGGACTTTCAGGGACGATCACGGTGTTCTTCGCCGAACTCTTCGGCACTCAACCCACGCGCTGGCTTTATGGCTTGCCCGGTATTCTGATCGCGCAGACGCTGGCCTTCACGCCGATTGCCTTCCTTGTGCTGATCGGCGTGGTCGAAGGTGTCTCCCCATCGATGGAGGAAGCGGCCCAGACGCTGCGTGCCAGCAAATGGCAAACCTTTCGAACGGTTTCGCTGCCGTTGATGCGGCCCGGTCTGGCCAATGCGTTTCTTCTTGGGTTCATCGAAAGCATGGCAGATTTCGGCAACCCGCTGGTTCTCGGTGGGAACTTCGATGTCCTGTCTACCGAGATATTCTTTGCCATCGTGGGTGCGCAGTATGACCAGAGCCGCGCGGCAGTTCTTGCCATGGTGCTTCTGTTCTTCACGCTCTCGGCCTTCTATGCGCAGCGGGCGTGGCTCGGAAAGAAAAGCTACACCACCGTATCCGGCAAGGGCGACGCCGGTGTTCATCCCCTTATGCCGAATGCACTGGCCTATCCGGTGTTGTTCGTGGCGCTCGGCTGGACGCTGTTCACCGCCGTGGTCTATGCCATGATCATCTATGGCAGCGTGGTCGAGCTTTGGGGCGTCAACAATTCCCTGACCCTCAAACACTATGTCACCGCCTTCAGCGTCCGGTTCGAAGAAGAAGGCATCCGTTGGACCGGCGCCGCATGGGACAGCTTCTGGACGACCATCTCCATTGCCGCCATCGCGGCCCCGCTGACAGCAGCGGTCGGGCTGGTGACGGCATATCTGCTCACCCGGCAGAATTTCGCAGGCAAGAACGCCTTCGAATTCGGAACGATGCTGTCCTTTGCCATTCCCGGCACGGTGATTGGTGTCAGCTACATCCTTGCCTTCAACGTCCCGCCGATCGAGATCACGGGCACGGGTATCATCCTTGTCATCAGCTTCATCTTCCGAAACATGCCCGTTGGCGTCAGGGCCGGCATTGCCAGTATGAGCCAACTGGACAAGTCGCTTGACGAAAGCTCGCTGACCCTTGGTGCAAATTCGTGGCAGACGTTCCGGCGGGTGATCCTGCCGCTTCTGCGCCCTGCGATCCTGGCCGCGCTCGTTTACAGCTTCGTACGCGCGATGACTGCGATCTCGGCGGTGATCTTCCTCGTGTCGGCCGAATATGACATGGCCACGAGCTATATCATCGGCCGGGTCGAGAATAACGATTACGGCCTCGCCATCGCCTATTCCACAACTCTGATCTTCGTCATGCTGTCGGCGGTCGGGTTGCTGCAATTCCTTGTGGGCCGGGTCCAGATCGGACGTCGCTCGCATCACGGAACGGAGAAGACCAAATGACCGAAACCAATCTCGGGTCAAAGGCTGCGCCCGTCCGCTTTGAAGGTGTCTCCAAGCGCTTTGGCAAGGACGTCGTTGCGGTAGACAGCATCGATCTGCATGTCGAGGCTGGCAAACTGGTGACCCTTCTCGGCCCTTCGGGATGCGGCAAGACCACAACTCTGCGCATGATCGCAGGGCTGGAAATGGCAACGTCGGGGCGCATCCTGATCGGAGATCGGGACGTGACCAAACTGCCTGCGACCGATCGCGATGTCTCGATGGTGTTTCAGTCCTACGCCCTGTTCCCGCATATGACCGTGCTGGAAAACGTCATGTACGGACTGACCTTTTCCGGCTTTGCCAAACCAGAGGCGCGGTCACGCGCGCTTCAGGGTCTGGAACTGGTCGGACTGAAGGGATTTGACAACAGACTGCCATCCGAGCTTTCCGGCGGTCAGCAGCAGCGCGTGGCCGTGGCGCGGGCACTGGTTCTGGAACCTCAGGTCCTTCTCTTCGACGAGCCTCTGTCCAATCTCGATGCCAAACTGCGCCGTCAGGTGCGCGAGGACATTCGCGCCATCCAGCAGGATCTCGGGCTGACCGTGGTCTACGTGACGCACGATCAGGAAGAGGCATTGGCCGTGTCCGACGAAATCGTCGTAATGCGGAACGCCGCCATTGCGCAGAAAGGCAGCCCGAGAGACCTGTATGATGCACCGATGGATCGGTTCGTCGCCGACTTCATCGGCGAGGCCAACCTGATCGACTGTCAGATCCTGTCTGTCGAGAACGGCATGGCGACCATCGATATCGAAGGATACCGGCACACCCTGCCCGCGCGTGGCCTCGGCCCCGGACCGGCGACACTTGCCGTGCGACCCTCACGGCTTCTGATCGGCGCGGACACAGGGATAGCCGCGACCGTCACCAAAGCAACCTATGTGGGGGTACGGATGGAATACACGCTGACGGGTGCATTCGGGCAGGTCTTTGCCGTGCATGACGATGTGGACGATCCGCTTGCCCCCGGCACGGAAATCCGCATGGCATTTGCAGAAAAGGGTCCGGTTCTGCTGCCCGACGCATGAGACACGACCGGCTGATCTTCATCACCCATCCCGAGGTGGTCGTCGATCCGAAGCGCGAAGTCACCGATTGGTCCCTGTCCGAGACAGGCCGCGCACGGGTAGCGCGGTTTGCCGCGTCTGCGCTGCTCGTCAATGTGACACGGGTCTGGTCCAGCGCCGAACGCAAGGCCCAAGAGACTGCGGACATCCTTTCGGCATACCACGGCCTGACTGTCCGGATTGAGCCGGATCTGGGAGAAAATGACAGAAGCGCAACTGGGTTTCTTCCACCGCAGGATTTCGAGGCGGCGGCGGATGCGTTTTTTGCAGCTCCGGATCAAAGCCATCTTGGCTGGGAAACCGCAAGGGATGCGCAGACACGCATCACATCAGCGGTCCGGAGGATTTGCGCCGACCATGTGGACGGCGACCTTGCCCTTGTTTCGCACGGCGCGGTTGGCACGCTGCTCTTGTGTGCCCTGTCCGGGTTGCCGATAGACCGAGCCCATGATCAGCCGCATCAGGGCCATTACTGGGCGGCTCCACTGTCGACCCTGACGCCGGAACACGGTTGGCGCGCCCTCAGCTAGGTCTTGTGTTCTGCCAGGCGCGGTCGGCCATCCCAAGCAGCGCCTCGAAAACCTGCGGCGCGCCCACAACCACCCGTCCCCCGTTTGCGATCATGTCATCCGCGTTCTGATCTTCAACGATGCCGCCCGCTTCGGCGATCAATAGCTGTCCAGCAAGGCAGTCCCACGCGTTCATATGTTCTTCCAGATATCCCAGAAGCCGGCCCGCCGCGACATAAGCCAAAGACAGGGCGCCCGAGGCATTGCGATGGAACATCGCGCCCGCACCCACGATGTCTGCAACCACCGGGAGGATATTCTCAGGTGCGACGCGGTTTGAATATCCAACGGACACGGTGCCGCTGGCCATCGGAACATGTGCGGCAACCGACATGGCCTTGCCATTCAACGTCGCGCCCTGACCCCGTTGCGCGACAAAGGTCTCACCATGAATGGGATCGTGGATCACCCCCACCTGCGTCATGCTATCGGCAACACCGGCAAGGACGATGGTCCAGGCAGGAAGGCCATTCACGAAATTCGTCGTTCCGTCGATGGGGTCTATCACCCAAACAAAGCCGCTTGTTCCTTGTTTCGGCGCGTGTTCCTCGCCCACGATGCCATCATCTGGAAACGCGGCTTCCAGACGTTCACGGATCAGGACCTCGACATTGCGATCAGCTTCACTGACCCAATCCTGAGCGCCTTTCTTGTCGACGGCGAGCGAGTCCCTCTGCGCGAAATAGCTTTGCGCCATCTCCCCCGCCTCTTGGCAGATCGCAATCGCCGTTTCGGTTCTCGACATGTCCAACTGCCTCTCCTTTTCTCGCAATAAAGGGCGCCCTTGAGCGCACAAACGGTCTTTCAAAAGACCTCGAACAACCCGGCCGCGCCCATACCGCCCGCGACACACATCGTCACGACCCCAAGCTTTGCGCCCCTTCGGCGGCCTTCGTACAGAAGGTGCCCGGTCAGGCGTGCGCCCGTCATTCCGAACGGGTGCCCGATCGAGATCGACCCACCGTTCACGTTGAGCTTCTCAGGATCAATACCCAGACGGTCGCGGCAATACAGGGCCTGGCTGGCAAAGGCTTCGTTCAATTCCCAGAGGTCGATGTCGTCGACCGTCAGACCATGCCGCTCCAGCAGGCGTGGCACCGCGAACACCGGACCAATGCCCATCTCCTCGGGGCCGCAGCCGGCGACGGCGAACCCCCGAAAAGCTCCGAGCGGTTCCAGATTGCGCCGTTCCGCCTCGGAGGCCTCCATCAGGATGAGGGCCGCCGCCCCGTCCGACAACTGGCTGGCGTTCCCAGCAGTAACGTAGCCACCTTCCCGCACAGTGGACAGGGAGCGCAACCCGTCCAGAGTGGTGTCGGGCCGGTTGCATTCATCGCGGTCCAGTGTGACGGCCTTTTCCGACACCTCGCCCGTTTCCCTGTCCTCGATCGCCATCATTGTGTCGAAGGGAATGATTTCATCTGCAAATAGACCGGCCTCCTGGGCTTTGGCAGTTCGCTGCTGTGACAGAAGACCAAAGGCATCCTGACGGTCACGGTCGATGCCATAGCGTTCGGCCACCAGATCCGCAGTTTCGATCATGGTCATGTAAAGCTCGGGCATACCCGCCGCGAGCGTCGGTTCGGGCACGCGTCGGATTTTCGGTTGGATGAGGCTGATGCTCTCGACGCCACCGGCAATCTGTGGGCCTGCGTCATCGGCAACGATGGCATGGGCTGCCGTCGCCACGGCCTGCAGGCCACTTGCACAGAAGCGGCTGACAGTCTGCGCAGCGGATACTTTTGACACCCCCGCACGAAGTGCCGATTGCCGGGCGATGTTTCCCCCGGTTTCGGCCTCCGGGTAGCCACAGCCGATCACCACGTCTTCGATCTCGTCCGCGCCCAAACCGGTCCGCCGCATCAGCTCGGCGATGACGTGACCTGTCATCGTCGCTCCGTGGGTCTGGTTGAGCGCCCCTCGAAACGACTTTGCCAAACCGGTCCGTCCTGCCGCGACGATGACTGCCTGTTTCATTTCCCAGCCCCCTTGTTGAGATCGTCAAATGTCCGACCCTCTGCCACCAGTTGCTCGAGCAGCGGCGCCGGGGACCAGAAATACCGGTCGTCCTGCGCATAGGCGGTTATGTCGGACAGGATTTTCGGAAGGCCATCCATGTCGGCCCATTTCAGCGGTCCACCCCGGTAGCGCGGAAACCCGTAGCCCATGAGCAGCACTACATCCACATCCAGTGGACGTCGGGCGATGCCGTCACCCACGACTTTTGCGGCTTCGTTGACCATCGCGCAAAGATAGCGGCGCTGGATTTCGGGGCGCGAGAACGCGCGCGGTTTGATGCCGAGCGTTTCCCTCGCGGACTCGATGATCCCCGCGACCTCGGGATTGGGTTTGGGAGGCGTCTCATTGTAGAGGTAGTAGCCCTGCCCGGTTTTCTGCCCGAAGAGACCAGCCTCACACAGGCGATCTGCGACCAGTGGCACCCTTTCCCGGGGATCGCGGGTGGCTGCGCGCCGCTTTCGTGCGGCCCACGCGATATCGAGCCCTGCAAGATCGGAAACCTGAAACGGCCCCATGGCAAATCCGAACTCCCGGATGGCAGCATCAATGTCGTAGGGTGTGGCACCATCCAAAACCATGTGGTCCGCCGCAGCGCGGTACGCGGCCAGAATACGGTTGCCAATGAACCCGTCGCAGACGCCCGCCCGCACGGCGGTTTTTTTCAACCGCTTGGCGAGAGCAAACCCAGTTGCGACGGTATCCGGCGCGGTTCTGTCGGCGACGACCACTTCGAGAAGTTTCATCACATGCGCCGGGGAAAAGAAGTGCAGCCCTATTACGTCTTCAGGCCGCTGTGTTGCGTCGGCGATCTTGTTGATGTCGAGATAGGACGTATTGGTGGCCAGTACCGCGCCGGGTTTGCAGATCGCATCCAAACGTGAAAACACGTCCCGCTTGACGTTCATATCTTCGAACACGGCTTCGATCACCAGATCGGCCTCGCGCAGATCATCGTATGACGTCGTCAGAGCCAACGCGGGCCCCGTCAACCTGTCATATGTCTTCTGGTCGATCTTGCCGCGTTTCAGAGCGCCGGACAGGTTCCCCGTGATCCGGCCTCGGGCCGCGTGCGCAGCGTCTTCGCTCATCTCAAGCAGGGTGACGGGAAACCCGGCCAGCAGGAATGACGTGGCGATCCCTGCTCCCATCGTACCACCGCCGATCACGGCAACCGAATTTACATCCCGCGCGTTTGTATCCTTGAGTTCGGCAAGGACTCCGACGGCGCGTTCCGCGAAAAACGCGTGGATCAAACCTTGGCGCTGATCGGTTTCCAAAAGCGCGCGGAACAGCTCCCGCTCTCGCGTCAAACCCTCTTCGAAAGGCAACTCGCAGGCAGCCTGTATTCCCCTGACCGCATAGGCCGGCGAGATCTGGCCCCGCGCTTTGCGCAGCGCTGAATCATAGGCCGCGTCGAAATCAATGGGCTGAGGCGCGGGCATCTCCCGGATCGGCCGACGTGGCGCGTTCTCGGCCAACAAAGCACGCGTATAGCTGAGACCGATATCGCGTGGCGCGCCGTCTTCCACACGGTCGATGATCCCCAGATCAAAAGCCTCTCCTGCGCTGATCTGGCGACCGCTGGTGATCACGTCAATCGACGTCTCAACGCCAACAAGTCGGGGAAGTCTCTGCGTCCCGCCTGCACCGGGCATGACACCGATCAGAACTTCCGGCAGTCCAACTTTCGCAGCCGGTGTCGCGATCCGGTAGTCCGATGCCAGCGCGATTTCCAACCCTCCTCCCAGCGCGGTGCCATGCAGCGCCGACACGACAAGGACAGGCGACGTCTCCAGACGGTTGCACACGTCCGGCAACCAGGGTTCCAACGGTGGTTTCCCGAACTCCCGGATGTCCGCGCCTGCCGGAAAACTGCGACCTTCGCCATAGATCAGCGCCGCTCTGGCGCCGTCGGCCTCTGCTTTTTCGACCGCCTCGACCAGACCTTGCCGAACCGCCTGCCCCAATGCATTGACCGGCGGATTGTCGATGGCGATCATGGCGATATCGCCGTCACGATTGTATCGAATGACTCCGGTCATGGGATGTCCTGTAATGGTCGGTCAATGGTTTCGGTGTCCTCAGTAGCCCAATTCGCTGACGAAGTGGCACAGCATTTTTTCAAGGCTTACCAGCTGATCCGGACTGGAGACATGGCCCAGATCATCGTGGCTTCGGTCTTACCACGGTTGCGGAACCGGTGCGCGATCATCGAGGGATAGGAAAAACTGTCCCCCTTGCTCAGAATGATCACCTCGTGCCCGAGACGCAGTTCGACCTCGCCTGACAGAACCATGGCATGCTGTTCCCCTTCGAATTCGTAGCCCGGCAGAGGCTCGGGCGGCTCGCCCGCGCCGGGCGGAAACCGTGACAGGATGAGGTAGCACTGACCGGACAACGTGCTCGACAGCAATTCGTCTTCGAAACCAAGCTCTTCCTTGCTGCGGGTATACATGTCCGAAAGCGGGCGACGGTTCTGCGCCCGCACGACATGACGGCGCTCCAGCGGACCTTCGCCCGACTGGACGGGAAAGAACCACTCTGCCGCAACACCAAGCGCGGCACTGATTTCCTTCAGGATGGAATCAGAAACATTGGCCGTGCCCCGTTCGATCCGGCTCAGATACGCGGTCGAGCATGACAGCTGCGCGCTCAGATCGTCCAGGGTCAGTCCACGCGCCTTGCGCACTTCGCGGATTTCACTGCCAAGGCGCTCTGCGTCGATATCAGGCTGTTTTGCTGACATTTTGCGCCTCCTCAAACATTTCAGTTGATTTTCTTCCGAAAATTCAACTTAGTTAAAAATGACTCGAAAATTCAACTTCACGAGCATCGGGAACCCGGGAGGTGTCATGCGTTTTGATCTCATAGCGAACTTCAGCCCCGGTGAAACCATACCCTGGACCCGTACCCTTGAAATGATCCTTGAGCAATGTGCCCTCGCCGAACAGGCCGGGTTTACCACCGCCTGGTTCACCGAACATCACTTCGCGCATAACGGCTACATGAATGCGCCGCCCAACCCGATCCAGATGTGTACCCATGTCGCCGCGCATTGCAAAACCCTTCGTGTGGGGACGGCCCCGATCATCCTTCCCGACTGGCACCCTTTGCGTGTCGCAGAAGATGCGGCAATGCTCGACAACATGACGCTGGGCCGGTTCGATTTCGGTGTCGCCAAGGGCATCAACGAACGTTCGACAATCCAGTTCAACCGCGATGCGGACAGGCGCGACAATGCCAAGGTGATGCGGCTCTATCAGGAAAGCCTCGAGATCATTCTCAAAGCGTGGACCAACGAGGCATTCACCCATCACGGTGAGTTTTACCAGTTTCCGGTTCCGGGCTGGAAAGAAACCAACCGGTTCTTCGATCCGCCCGACCCGCGCTATCACGACGCCGATGGCGAATACAAAGCGATGTATGTGCATCCCCGCCCCTACACCCATCCGCACCCGCCGGTCTGGCTCATGTCCAACGCGCCGCCGACGTTCAAGCTGGCAGGCGAACAGGGTTGGGGCGTGATCTCTATGTCCGCTGGCCCCAAGGCGACCCGGGCCTGCTGGGAGCCCTATCGCGACGCGCTGTCCAAACGCGAAGGGCGCGATGTGAAACTCGGTGAAGGCGTGGGTGTCTGTACGGCATTTTATGTTGGTGAAAGCATGGAAGAGGCAGTCAACACGATCCGGGGGCCGATCAACGCCTATTACGAATTCCTCGGAGGCTCGCGCCCCAAGGGCGAATGGACGAAACACGGCTACCTCGACATCGACGAAGAAATGACGCCCGAGGACGACGCGATGGACTGGTTCGATTTCCTCAACAAGCGCGGGATCATCGTTGTGGGCGACGCCGCCTACGTGGCCGAGCGGTTCGCCGAGAAACAGGAGACCATCGGCCTCGACCATCTCATGCTGATGCAGCAATACACTGGCGTACCCTATTCCAGGATCCTCGCAAGTTGGGACCGCCTGTTCGAACACGTGGTGCCCAAGTTCGGCACGCAGTCGATTGCAGAAAAACGGGTGCTGGAACATGCTTGAGATCTGGGGCCGACCGTATTCATCGAACGTCATCCCGGTAATCTGGACAGCCAATGAATTGGGCTTGGACTACACGCTTCAACTGGCCGGTGGCAGCTTTGGCAAGCTGGAAACGGACGCCTATGCGAAGATCAACCCCAACCGCATGATCCCCGCGATCAAGGATGGCGATTTTGCGCTTTGGGAAAGTCTATCAATCGTGCGCTACCTGTGCGATCGCTACGGTGCGGGCATGTTGAGCCCGTCCGATATCCAGACCCGCGCGATTGCGGATCAGTGGATGGAATGGTCCGCCAGCCGTGCCTTCGGACCGGTGATTTACCTGTTCTTCGCCACCGTGCGCACCCAACCCGACCGGCGCGATCCCACCAAAATCGAAAAGCTGCGGGATGAGGCGCACGAGGCGCTGACGATCCTTGATGCGCACCTGGCTGACCACCCCTATGTCTGCGGTGACGACTTCACCATGGGGGACATTCCGCTGGGCTGCGTGGCCTACCGTTATTTCAACGTAGAGGTCGAGCGCCCGCCTTTGCCGAATGTCGAAGCGTGGTATCGACGCCTTGCACAGCGTCCGGCCTACCAGAACCACGTCATGCGCCATTTCGGCACAAACCCCGATGAATGGGCAGCGCTGGAAAAAGCCTGCGCCAGCGAAGGGGTGTTGTGATGGACACCCGCGACTACCGCCGCGCCATTGGCTCGTTCCCGACTGGCGTCACTGTTGTCACCGCTTACGACACCGATCATCAACCATGGGGTCTGACGGCCAATTCCTTCACCTCGGTGTCGCTGGAGCCGCCGGTGGTGTCGGTCTGCATCGCCAAATCCGGCCGCGTGTTCCCCACTCTGTCAATGTCGGGCCATTTCGCCGTGAACATCCTGTCTGCCGCGCAGCGGGATCTCGCCCTTCATTTCGCCAGCAATGTCGAAAACCGCTTTACTGACACGGAGTGGACAGCAGGCCACACCGCGCCGCACTTGCCGGGTGCAGCGGCGCATCTGGATTGTATCGTCCACGACCGCGTCGATGCAGGCGATCATGAAATACTGTTGGGACGGGTCCAGCACTACGCGCATCGGTCCGTTCCTCCGCTGGTCTATTGCCGGGGTACCTTCTTCGCCGCGCCACAAACGGAGGCTCTGACATGAGCGATCCCCTCACCTATCACACCCGTTTCTCGCCCGAGGACTTCGACGCGCAATACAACCTCCGCGCCGGGAGACCGGACTATGAGGTAACGGTCATTCCCAGATGGACGAAAGACAGCGAAGCGGCCCGCAGCAGCCTGAGCTGCAGACTCGATATCCGCTACGGAACCGGCGAGAAACAGAAGATCGACGTGTTTTCCTGTGGCGATGCAGGCGCGCCAACGCTGGTCTATTTCCATGGCGGCTACTGGCAGCGCGGCGACAAGTCGATCTACTCTTTTCTGGCCGTGCCCTTTGTCGCAGCCGGAGTGAACGTCATTATTGCAGGCTATGATCTCTGCCCGACCGTCACCATAACCCGGATTTCGGAAGAGGCACGCGAGGCGATGGCATTTATCTGGCGGAACGCGACAGATCTTGGTCTGAACCGGGATCGGATCACCGTCATGGGACACTCCGCAGGAGGCCACATTACCCAGATGATGATGGCCACCGACTGGAGCGCTTTCGGCGACGACCTGCCCCACGATCTGATCAAGGCGGGTATCCCCGTGTCCCCCCTCAGCTATCTCGAACCCGTGCGCCTGACCGAGGCACTCAATGCGG
Source organism: Marivita geojedonensis (assembly GCF_002115805.1). Lineage (GTDB taxonomy): Bacteria > Pseudomonadota > Alphaproteobacteria > Rhodobacterales > Rhodobacteraceae > Marivita > Marivita geojedonensis. Next base: position 28,022 of record NZ_JFKC01000019.1, read on the forward strand.
GCATTCGTATGGATGCAGCCGAGGCCGAGGCAGAAAGTCCGATGACCCATCATCCCCCGGCGACACAGGCTCCGCAGATGGTCGTGGTGGGAGGCGCAGAAACCGACGAGTTTCACCGCCAGGCCAGGATGTACGTGGACGCGTTCAACACGGATACGCGCGCGGTGAGCCTCTACATCGTTCCCGATGTTGACCATTTCGACGAACTCAACGTGCTGGCGGATCCGTCCAGCACCTTCTTCTCAAAAACCTGCGCCATGCTTGGCCTGACGTGAAAGACGACCCATGACAGATTTGACCCGTGACCTTGTCGATGCCATCGGCGATGCGTTCAACGCCAACGATATCGACGCCGTGATGCCTTTCTTTGCGGACGATGCCGTGTTTGATCATGCCGCCGGACCGGAGCCGTATGGCCTGCGCTTCGAAGGTGCCGAGACCATTCGTGGCGTCTTTGCCGGGCTGTTCGAAAAAGTGCAGAACGTGCACTGGGAAACGCTCGACTGCCGTATCGCTGGCGACAAGGCCTTTTGCGAATACAGACGCACCGCGACCCACAAGGACGGCACGGTCGAAGAGTTTCTGAGTGTCGATATCCTCACCTTCAAGGACGGTAAGATCGTCCACAAGGACACCTACTACAAACAGCGCAGTTGATGAGGTTGGGTCAGCGCCGGGGCTGGCCCTTCTGTCCCCGGCGGTCCTGCGCAATAAAGATCGGTATCAAAAGGCTCAGCGCGAACAGCCGGAACACATGATGTGCCGCAACGAAAGCAGGTTCCAGCCCGGTTTCGATGGCAATCGCCGCCATGACCTCGACCCCTCCGGGTGCGAAGGCCAGAAGCAGAGCCGCCGCCGGCAATCCGACTATTCCGGCCGAGACCCACGCCCCAAGCGCCGCCACGAGACACGCAATCAACGTCGACACGATGCCGGCAAGAAACGCGCCGAACAGCCCGACACGATCGAGGCCACGAAAGCGGGTGCCGATCAAAGTGCCCATGCAGACAAACGCAGCAACAGTCAGCCAGGGTGGAAGCGTCCCCGGACTCAGATCAGCCCCTTGCCCGACGCCCGAGACGGCCATCGCTCCCATGAGCAAGGCAGCGGGAACTCCCATGCGCTTGAACAGCAGCCCCAAGGCCAGCGAAAGCGGCAGGACAATCATCAATGCAACGGGCGAGATCATGCCCCGGTCCATAAGCGACGCGTTCCCCTCGACGCCCCAGAAAGCGATCAGAACCGGTACCAGAACCGTGAGCATGAGCACCCGCATGGTTTGAACCAGCGCCAGTTTCGGAACGTCCGCCGATAGCTCGGCCGACAGGCCCAGCACGTAGCTCAGATGGCCCGGGGTCGCCGCAAGCAACGCCGTCATGCGGTCATAGCCAAATCCGTGGATCAGGGCGGCCTTGCCCACGAGAAGAACCGCCACAAGCGTCACGGTCAGGACTGCCAGGGACAAAGGCCAAGCCAGCGCCGTCGCCACGACTTCGGGCGTGACGGTGCTGCCGATCTGCACCCCCAGGACAAGAAACACCCCATCGCGCAGCATCGGCGGGATCACCACCCGCAGCCCGTAAAGCGCCGCCAATGACACGGCAACCGCCGGCCCTGTCAGAGCCGCAGCGGGGAACCCGATAAGCCAGAATGAAAGCGCGCCCAGAGCACCGATCAGAAGTGTCTGCGCAGTATCCCGAAAAAGACCGTCAATCGCCGTCATATGTCCATCTGTAGCGGGGTGGAATCGGCCCTTTGTTGCGCCCCCCCTGCTCCGTCTGTTCCCACGCATGAGCCAGAATACCGACTGACCGTGACAGGCCAAAGAACCCGCGTGCCAGAGGTGGGGGGCACCCCAGCTCTGCATAGATCACCGCCGTTGCCCCGTCGATGTTCATCGGCACGGGTTTCCCGCGTTCTTCCGCGAGTTGCCGCTCGATCGCACGGCCGATTTCGGCATAGGCGCCGGGAACCGCTCCAGCTTTTGCTGCTTCATCGACAAGGCCAAGCAGTCGCGGTGCACGGGGATCGACGGGTTTGTGGAACCGATGCCCAAAACCCGGAATGAAGCGCCCATGGGCCTCGCGCCAGGTATCCAGCGTGTCTTTCAAAGCCTCTGGCCCGGCGCGTTCGCACAGACGGTACACCCCGATGGCCTGTTCACCCGCCCCGCCATGTACGTCCCCGAGAATATTCAGCCCGGTGGCCATCGCTGACTGAAGCCCGATGCCACAGGTTGCCGCCATGCGCGCGGCAGCGATGGAGGGGGCCTGCGGCCCGTGATCGACCGCCGACACCAGAGCCGCTTCGAAAAGCGCCGCACGGTGGCCGGTGATCTCGGTGCCCATGACCATCAACCAGATCATCTGCGCAAAGCCGGTATTGCCGATCAGTTCCTGAACCGGACGCCCGCGCAGGTGAATGCGGCCCGGCTCCATGTCGACAATTCGTGTCCGCCACCAATCCGCAACATCTGATGTATCGGTCAAATCACGCCCTCCCTGCGCAGGGTTTCAAGGTCAGTTCGGTCATATCCAAGGGCGGTCAGGATCTCGTCGGTGTCCTGACCGAGCGCCGGTGGCGGGGTGTCGACCGTGGGACGCTGACCGTCGACCATCGCTCCGAGTGTGACAAGATCGATGGAACTGTCCAGACCGGGAACCGCATCGAACCGGGACACGAATGCCCGACCCGCCACCTGCGGGTGGTCAAGGATGTCTGGAACGGACATGACCGCGCCAGCGGGCACGCCCAACCGGTTCAGTTCGCGTGCCCAGTCCCGCGCGGGCCGGGTCGTCAGCACAGTCTCCAATTCCGCTCTGAGCCTGAGGCGATTGGCCTTGCGATCCTCGCGGGTGGCATAGTCCGGTTTATCCAGCAGGTCCGAGCGGCCAAGATGTTTGGCAAGGATTTCCCATTGTTCATCTTTGTTGGCAGCAATGTTGATCAGGCCGTCTGCACATTGGAAAGCGCCGGACGGCGCCGAGGTCGGGTTTTCGTTGCCATTGGCCCGTGGCGCCACCCCGCCGACAAGGTGGTTCGACACCACCCACCCCATCGTGGCCAAAACGGATTCGAGCATCGACACGTCGATGAATGCGCCACGAAGTTTGGCATTAAGAGCCGCCGTAATCATCATGGCGGCAGTCAGACCTCCGATCGTATCCGCAAGAGGATAGCCGACGCGCAGCGGTGCGCTATCCGCGTCCCCAGTGATCGACATCACCCCGGACACCCCCTGCACGATCTGATCATAGGCCGGGCGATCCGCCCATGGTCCTGTCTGTCCAAATCCAGAAATGGCGCAGTAAATCAGGTCGGGTTTCTCTGCCGTCAAGGCGTCAAAGCCAAGGCCCAACCGATCCATCACGCCGGGGCGAAAATTCTCGACCAGCACATCCGCCGTCGCGACAAGGTTTTTCAGAACGTCTTTGCCCCGGGGGTCTTTGAGATTCAGCGTCAGTGAGCGTTTCCCGGCATTCTGCGCCAGGAAACTGATACCCATGCCGCGCGACGAGAGTTCGGGATCGGCTCCGAGGTTGCGCGCAAGATCGCCGCGCCCAACCGCTTCGACCTTGATGACCTCCGCCCCGAGATGGACCAGTTGATGACAGGCAAACGGACCTGCCAGAACATTCGTCAGATCAAGAACCCGGACCCCGGAAAGGGGTCCGGGAGATCGCTCAGTCGCCATCGGCAACGCCCTCGGCCCGCTTGCGCGCCCGGCGTGCCCGATAGCTTGGCAGGAGGACCAGCAACAGGGCCAGCACCAAAAGTCCAAGGGTCATCGGTCGCTCGATGACGAAATCGAGTCCCCGATACAGCTGCATCGACCGCGCGAAATTGTCTTCCAGCATGGTCCCCAGAATGAACCCGATCAGCAGCGGCGCCAGCGGGTAATCGGCAAAGCGCAGGATGGTGGCCATCACACCAAGCCCGACAAGGATCAGAAGCTCGGTCGCGTTGTTCTGACCGATATAGGCGCCCATCAGGGTGAAGAAGAGGATGAAGGGGATCAGGTAATTGCGCGGGATCGCAAGGATCTTTGCGATGTAGGGGATCAGAGGCAGGTTCAGGATCAACAGAACGAGGTTGCCGATGAACATCGAAATGATCACCGCCCAGAACACCTCGGGCGTGTCGGTCATAAGCCGCGGCCCCGGTGTCACGTTGAGCGCGATCAGCGCCCCGAGCAGGATGGCCGTGGTTCCCGAACCGGGAATACCCAGTGTGAGCAGAGGCACAAAGGACCCGGTGCAAGCGGCGTTGTTCGCCGTCTCCGGAGCGGCCAGCCCCTTGACCGAACCCTTGCCGAACTCGGCCTGCTCTTCACCCTTCGCGATATTGCGTTCCACCGCATAGCCGAGGAAAGAGGCGATTGTCGCACCGGCTCCCGGCAGAACCCCGATGAAGAACCCTTGAACGGACTGGCGCCCGATAACCGGAGCCATCGCCTTGGCCTCCTCACGGGAAAACCGCAGGTTTGTGATTTTGCCCGACCCGGCTTCGGCCCCGCTTGCCCCACGCGCGGGGTTCAGGACAAGGAACATGGCCTCGGGCAGCGCAAACATCGCCATTGCAAGCGTGATGAAGGAAATCCCCGACTGCAGGTCCATCAGGCCAAGCGTGAAGCGCGGCATGTTGAACAAAGCGCCCTCGCCCACGGTTGCCAGGATCAAACCAAGGATGGTCATCATCAGTGCCTTGGCAACCTGCCCGGTACCGGCGAACGCGGCGATGGCAGACAGACCAACGACCATCAGCGCGAAATACTCTGCCGAATGGAACAGAAGCGCGACGGACGACAGGGCCGGAGCAAAGATCATCAACAGGATCGCCCCGATGGTGCCGCCAGCAAAACTCGCCACCGCGGCGATGGTCAGGGCTTTACCCGCCTGCCCTTTTCGCGCCATCGGGTAGCCGTCAAAACTGGTCGCAACCGTCCCGGCCACACCCGGCGCATTCAGCAGAATGGAAGAGGTCGATCCACCAAAGATCGCGCCGTAATACACTCCGGCCAACAGGATCAGTGCCGCTGTCGGATCACCCAGCGTGATCGCGACAGGGATCATGATGGCGATAATCGACATCGGGCCAAGGCCCGGCAGCATGCCGATGAATGTCCCGATCAGACATCCTGCGATGACCATGAGCAAATTCTGGATCGAAAACGCGGCCGACAGGCCGATCATGATGCCTTCGAGCATGGTTCAGATCCCCATGAAAAATGGAAAGGGCCGCAGGAAGATGCCAAGCACCTGCTGCACGAGATACCAGACACAGCCTGTTGCAATCATCGCGACAGGGATCATGATATGCCACTTGCGTTCGCCAAGTACGGCGCTTCCGGCGATCAGAAACAGTGTCGTGCCCAACAGAAAGCCGACAGGCCGAAGCGCCAGCGCATAGGCCACCATCAGTCCCAGCAGCATCAACGCCTGTCCCAGCTTGTATTCGTGCAACCGCCGGTAATTGATTTCGGTGGCCGACGGCTCGGATGCGTCGGTCTGCTTTTCCAGGCCAAGCAGGACGATCAACCCAACGATCACCCCGAGAATGGAAAGCACCTTCGGAAAGGTGGACGGCCACACCGGATTGCGCTGCATGAACGGCGGCAGCAGCTGGTCCATAGTGAAAAAGGCCAGATACCCATATGCGCAGCAGAACGTGATGAAAATGAGCGCGATCCAGCGATCCAGCGCCATGGCCAGTCCCTCCCTAGAAAAAGCCGGTTCCGAGGCGTCGCCCTTGTGAGGGCGACGCCATCAATGGTGTCCCGGCGCACGCGGCACGTTCTGCCGGGCGCCAGGACTGGAGGATCAGAAGCTTACAGGAAGCCCAGCGTCTTCATCAGATCGCCGATCTCTTTTTCCTGACCTTCGAGGAAGGTGCGGAAATCGGCACCGGGGTTCCAGATGTTCACCCAGCCGTTGCGCGAGCGCACTTCTTCCCACGCGTCCGACTCGTACATCGCTTCCAGCGCCGCGATATACTGGGCCACTTTCTCGTCCGAGGTGCCGGGAGCAGCAAAGAAGCCGCGCCAGTTCACGAAGGACGTATCGATGCCCTGTTCCATGAATGTCGGTGCCGCATCGTATGCGGGAACGCGCTCTTGCGCGGTCACACCAAGGATACGCACTTCGCCCTGTTCCGCGAGCGCGATGGCTTCCGAGAAGCCGGTGGACAGCGCGTCGATCTCTCCGGAAAGCAGACCGGCCATCGCTTCGCCGCCTGCGTCATACGGAATGTAGTTAACAGCCGTCGGGTCTTCGCCCGCCGCCTGCATCACCATCGCCGCGACGAGGTGGTCCATGCCGCCCGGGACCGATCCGCCGCCCACTGCGAAGTCGGGCCCCTGTTCTTTGTACGCAGCCAGCAGGCCGTCCATGTTCTCGATGGCGCTGTCTGTCGGAACGACAAGTGCCGCATAGTCACCAATGGTACCTGCGACCAACGTCAGATCCCGGAAGCTCTGCGGGAACACGCCAGTGAGCGAACGGATCACGATCGGCGTGGAGTTCACCATCAGCGTGTTGTCGAGACTCTCGGCGTTTTCGATCATGTAGCCGATTGCCACACCGCCGCCGCCGCCCGACATGTTCTCATAGCTGGCCGAGCCGACAAGGCCCGCGCCTGTCAGCGCCTCGCCGGTGCCGCGCGCCGTGCCGTCCCAGCCACCGCCAGCGCCACCCGGAATGATGAAGTGCAGCTGCTCAAGAACCTGATGGCCGCCGGCCTGTGCGGTTCCCGAGAATGCCAGTGTGGCAGCAGCAGCCGCCATCACGACCCGACGGGTCATGGTGATTTTCATGTCATATCCTCCCATTTGACAGGCGGTCCTCCGCCGCCCATGCTCCAACATCACCACACAAAGCTGACACAAGCCTGACACGGCCGAAAAAGAGGAAAATTGGGTGAGGTATCTTCTGGTCGAGGACAATCGGGAACTGGCCGATGCCATCGTGAACCGCCTCGCGTTGGACGGTCACGCGGTCGATCACGCGGCCAGCCTTGCCGACGCCGAGGACTGCCTCGCTGCGGCCCAGTACGATCTGATTCTTCTGGATGTGATGCTGCCGGACGGGGACGGACGGGATTTTCTCACCCGCAGCCGGGCGCATCTTGAAACGCCGGTGATCGTGCTCACTGCCCGGTCTCAGGTCTCTGACCGTGTGGGCGCACTGGACCAGGGGGCGGATGACTACATCACCAAGCCATTCGACTTCTCCGAACTCGAGGCCCGCTGCCGCGCCGTCCTGCGCCGCAGGGGCGGTGAAGCGCGGAATGAGATTGCCCTTGGAAACGCGATCTTCGACCCGCTCGCCGGGACCCTGCGCCACGGCGAGCAGACGATAGACCTGCGCAACCGCGAAATTCGCCTGCTCGAGGTTTTTGCCCGTCATCGCGGACAGATCCTGTCGAAAAGCCAGTTGATGGACCGCCTGTTTTCCTACGATGCCGAAGTTACGGAAAACGCCATCGAGGTCTATGTCGGCCGGCTCAGGCGTCGGATCGACGGGATGGATCTCCGCATCGAAACGGTGCGCGGTCTCGGCTACCGCATGGAGACGGGCGAAGCGTGATCGGCACTGGCTCCATCGGACGGCGCCTGACTCTGTTGTTGGCCGGGGTCGCTGCGCTCTTGTCGGTCTTGAGTTGGTGGATGGTCACCGGTCTCGCGCGCGAAGCAGCCGAACGGACACAGGACAATGTTCTTGCAGCCTCAGCGACGACAATTGCCGAAACTCTGCGCTCGGAGCAGGGCGAAGTTCGGCTCGAACTTCCCTATTCCGCCTTCTCCATGCTGGGAGCCATAGGCGAAGACCGGGTGTTCTATCAGGTCATGGCAGGAGACAAACTCTTGACCGGATACGACGATCTGCCCGCGCTGAGTGACACCCCGGCTCCGGGTCAGATCGCCTTTGACACCGGGGAGTTCAGCGGCGAGGCGGTGCGCATGGCCTCTGTCTCGCGGCTTGTTCTGGCAGGCACCCAACCGATCCCTGTGAAGGTGACCGTTGCGCAAACCCGCAATGGCGTCGGAACGATTTCCGAAGACCTGTCCCGCCTGGCCGCGCTCCTGTCCGTCGCATTTTTCGTGATCGCGGTTGTCCTGTCCGCCATCGCAGCGCGCACATCCCTGCGTCCACTGAACGAGATTGCAGCGGCGGTCTCTCGTCGTGGTCCGTCGGACCTGCGCCCCCTGCACCGGAATGCACCAACCGAGCTTGCACCTCTCATGTCGTCTCTTAACCGATTGATGGAACGCCTCGGTCAGTCCATTCGCCGCTCGGAAGATTTCATCGCGGAAGCCGCACATCGCGTGCGCACACCACTGGCAACCGTACGCGCGCAGGCCGAAATTGCGCTTCGCTCGGTGGAAGACGAATCCGAAAAACAGCGGTTGCGTCAGATCATCCGGGCTGTTGATGAAAGCTCGCGCTCTGCCGGGCAGTTGCTCGATCACGCAACCGTCACATACCGGGCCGACGACCTTGCCCGCGTGCCTGTGGACCTGTCGGAACTGGCCAAACAAACCGCAGGAGGGTTAGAGCCGACAGCGTCGATGAAAGACATCCGACTGCGCCTGTTCACCGTTTACGCGCAGGTGGCGGGCGATCCTGTCCTGTTGGAGAATGCGCTGCGCAATGTTCTCGACAATGCGATCAAGTATTCGCCTGAAGAGACCGATGTCACGCTTCGGATAACGACCAGCGGCACCGAGGCCCGCATTGCTGTTTCGGACGAAGGACCTGGTCTGGGCGAAGGTCCGGCCCAGGCCCTGACCGAACGGTTCCGCAGAGGCAGCAACACGCAAGGCATCGTGGGATCAGGTCTTGGCCTGACGATTGCCGAAGATGTCCTGTCCGCCCATGGTGGGAGACTGGAACTGAAATCCGCAGAAGGAGGAACCGGCGCATGCGTCGCGCTTGTCTTGCCGTTGTCCTGACTCTTTGGGCCACCTTGGCGGCCGCACTGGATGTGGAGGATCACCGCCACTACCCCGGAACGTCAGACGCCACCCTCCGCATTCTGTCCACCGCCGATCTGGACGTTTTCGAGCCCTATCTGCTGGAATTCCAAAGTACCCGTCCGGCCCTGTCCATCGACTATACCGTGGTATCCTCGGCCGAACTCTATACCGCCATCGAGGGCGGTGCCGACTTCGATCTCGCCCTGTCTTCGGCGATGGATCTTCAGTTCCGTCTGGCCAATGACGGCCGTGCGCTCAGCTACCGATCGGACAGGACCGAAGCTCTCCCCGACTGGGCGCGGTGGCGTAATCTGATCTTTGCCTTCACCTCCGAACCGGCGGTGGTTGTGCTGTCCACAGACCGTTTCAAGGGTCTGGAGATACCCACCACGCGGCAGGATCTCATCACCCTGCTCAGGGAAAACCCGGAAAGCTTCGGTGGCGCCGTCGGCACATATGACGTGCGCGACAGTGGTCTTGGCTACCTTTTCGCAACGCAGGAGGCACGCTCCACGGACGCCTACTGGCGCCTGTCCGAGGTCATGGGGCGTCTGGATCCGCAGCTGTATTGCTGCTCCGGACAGATGATCGACGACGTGGCGGAAGGCAGACTTGCCCTCGCGTACAATGTCCTCGGCAGTTACGCCGCCGAACGGATCGCCCGCGACAGCGGCGGTCGGGTCCAGATTCTCAGGATGCAGGATTTCGCGAATGTCATGCTGCGCACAGCAATCATTCCGAAAACCTCGGATCGCCCCGAAGATGCCGGCGCCATGATCGACATGCTGGCCACGCTTGGCCTCAGGGAAGAACGCGGGGACTGGCCATTGCCCCCGCTCAGGCCGTCAGGAACGGCCGATACCACGGGATTCGGACCGATACGGCTTGGTCCTGCGCTGATGGTCTACCTCGATCCACTCAACCGCCGCGCCTTCCTGACAGAATGGGAAGCGGCGATGGAGCAGCGGTAAAACCGCTGCTTCGCCCGTTTCCCGGTTTCATAGGCACTCGGCCAATGTCGTGGCAAGGTTCTTCATCATCTGGGGATAGAGCGCTGCACCGGGGTCGAGGTTGGATCCAAGCGGATCAAGAACAGCTGTCCGGGCGTCCGAGCCTTCCATCACTGAAGCAACCAAACCGGGGTCGAATTGCGGCTCTGACAGCACGCAGGTCACCCCAAGATCTGCAACCCGGTCCTGAATTTCCGAAATCCGGGCCGGGCTGGGATCGGACGCATCCGACAGCGAAATCGCCCCGGAGGCCGGCATCTCGAAGGAACGCTCGAAATATTGATAAGCGTCGTGGAACACGATGAAATTCCGGTCTCTGACGGGGTCAAGTGCAGCAGATATCTCGGATGAAAGGACCGCCAGTTCCTCGCGGCCTGCCTCGGCATTGGAACGATATGTGTCCGCGTTCTCCGGATCGGCAGAAGCCAGCTTGTCCGCGATTTCGGTCAACCAGAATGCGGCGTTTTCGGGGGACAGCCACGCATGCGGGTCGTAAGATCCATGTTCATGCCCGTGGTCATCATCGTGAGAATGGTCATCATCGTGAGCGTGCTCTTCCTCATGCTCATGCTCGGCTTCATGTCCATGATCGTCATGGTCTGTCTCTTCATGATCATGCGCTTCGAACAGTGCGCCTTCACGGAAGGCATAAGTCGTGGTGCCCTCGAGTTCGAGCAATTCAGTGGTATCCGCATCGCCTGCAAGATTTTCGATAGCGTCATGCAGCCATGGTGTCAGATCCGCGCCGACCCAGAAAACCAGATCGGCGTCCTGCAACGCGCCAGCCTCTGAAGGACGCAGACTGTATTCGTGCGGCGACCCGCCCGGCGCAATGATCAGGTCGGGAATGCCGACGCCGTCCATGACGCGGGCCACCAGAGAATGGACCGGCGCAATATCGACGGCAACGCGCGGGGCGTCGGCAGCAACAGCGCCGGCCAGCAATGTACCGGTAACCGAGAGACCAAGCAGCTTTCTGGACATTCGTTACTCCATGTGATCTTATAACGTTACGCACCCGATATATGATATGAAATAACATGACAAGTATCAGCCGAGCAAATTTACCCCCCACAGGCGAAGCCGTGGGTTTCAAAGCCCATGATCACAGCAGTTGTGTGCATACGGCGATAGAAACCGCTGAAAAAAGATGCGCTGAGGAGGGCTTGCGCTTTACGCCGGTACGGCGCAAGGCCTTGGAGATCCTGCTTCAGGAACATCGCGCCATCGGCGCCTACGAAATGCTCGATCGCCTGCGCGATGCGGGTTTCGGCTCGCAACCGCCGGTCGCGTACCGTGCGCTCGACTTTCTTGTCGATCACGGGTTTGCCCACAAGATTGAAAAGCTGAACGCATTCATCGCCTGCGCCCATCCGGGTGCGACCCACTCACCGGCCTTTATGATCTGCCGCGTATGCGATTCCGTCGCCGAAGCTCAATCCGCACCCACGCGCGGTGCTCTGGGCGATGCGGCGCGGGCAGCAGGGTTTCAAATCGAACGCACTGTGGTCGAAGCCGAAGGGATCTGTCCCGCTTGTGCCGAAAAGGCGGACGCATGAGCCTCGTTACCATTGAGAACATGCGCGTCAGTTACGGCGCGCACACAGCCCTTCAAGGCGTGTCGCTGAGCATCGAATCCGGGGAGATTGTCACAATCGTTGGGCCGAACGGGTCAGGCAAGACAAGTTTGCTGCGCGCCCTGATCGGTGCGGTCCGGCCGGAGTCCGGACGCATCACCCAGAAACCCGGCCTGCGGATCGGGTATGTCCCACAAAAGCTCCACGTCGATCCGACGCTGCCGATTACGGTGGACCGTTTCTTGCGCCTTCCGGGTGGCGTCCCCCGGTCGGCCTGTGCCTCCGCGCTGGAAAAGGCGGGCGTTCCGGGCCTTTCGAACCGCCAGATGTCGGCCCTGTCAGGTGGCCAGTTTCAACGCGTCCTGCTGGCCCGTGCCCTGATCAATTCACCTGACCTTCTGCTGCTGGACGAAGCCACCCAGGGCCTCGATCAACCCGGCTCTGCCGCCTTCTACCGCCGCATTGAAGAGGTGCGCCGCGAAACCGGGTGTGCCGTGCTGATGATCAGCCATGAACTTCACGTGGTGATGAGCGCATCTGACCGCGTGATCTGCCTCAACGGTCACGTATGCTGCGAAGGCACCCCGGAGATCGTGTCCTCCGCGCCGGAATACCGCGCCCTCTTCGGCAGCGGGACCGGCGGTGCGTTGGCCCTCTACCGTCACGAACACGACCATGCTCATGACGAAAACTGCGGCCATGCGCACAACCACGACACCAAACATACCGAGGCCGCCGAATAATGCTGGACGATTTCATGACCCGCGCGACACTGGCGGGTGTCGGCGTTGCCTTTGCCGCCGCCCCGCTTGGCAGCTTTGTCGTCTGGCGGCGCATGGCCTATTTCGGCGATGCAACCGCACATGCCGCCATGCTCGGCGTAGCCCTGTCGCTGGCGCTTCAGATTTCGGTATTTGCGGGCGCAATGGCTGTTGCTCTCGTGATGGCGCTGACCGTCACGATCCTGTCCGGACGGGGCTACGCGATGGACACCTTGCTGGGCGTTCTGGCTCATTCCGCACTGGCCTTCGGATTGGTGGCCGTGTCTTTTCTCTCAGGCATTCGGATCGACCTGATGGGTTATCTGTTCGGTGACATCCTTGCCGTATCCCGAGGTGATCTGGCCGTCATCTGGGCGGGGGCGCTCATCGTGATCGGATTGATCGGATGGCGATGGTCCGCGCTGCTGACCGCAACTCTGAACGAGGAGTTGGCCTATGCGAGCGGCATAGACCCCAAACGTGAGCAATTGATCCTGACGCTTGCACTCGCGATCACCGTAGCGGTTGCGATCAAGGTTGTCGGTGTGTTGCTGATCGCTGCAATGCTGATCGTGCCGGCAGCTGCCGCACGACCGCTGTCACGCACCCCCGAAGGAATGGCACTGACAGCCGCAGCCATTGGAGCGGCCTCCACCATCATCGGCCTGCGGGCAGCTTATGTGCTGGACACGCCTGCGGGTCCGTCGATTGTCTGTGTCGCCGCTTTGATCTTTGCGCTGAGCAGCGTGATCGGATCCGTCGCGCCCAGCTCGGACAGATAGGCTCACACCACCGGGCACCGATCAGGTTGTCGAAACACGCGCCCCGTCGGGAATCGTGGCAGGTGCCGCGTTCAGCGTCTCGATGGCAAACCCGGCGGCAGCCTTGTATTTGGCCATGAAATCCGCGCGTTCCGAAGCCGGGATCACATCCTCAATGTCATCGAAAACACCGCCACAGCGTTCGTCCAGTAGATTGAGCAGGCCAAACGGCCCCGCACCGCGGTTGCGCAGCACCAGTTCCGAGACTGGACCGCAGAGCTGCGCATCGTACGCGGCAAGCGCCGCTTCCGTCACGCCATGCTCCAGCATCTTCGCCCCGATCACCCGGGCATCGACAATCGCCTGGCTCGCCCCGTTCGATCCGGTGGGATACATCGCATGCGCCGCATCCCCCATCAGTGCCACCGCGCCATCGACCCAGCTTGGCACCGGATCGCGGTCGATCATCGGGTTCACATAGGCGCAATCCGCGCCGCGCAGCATTTCGGGAACATCCAGCCAGTCGTAGCGGAAGTCTTCGAAATGGTGGATGAATTCGTCGATCTCGACCGGTTTGAACCAGCCGTCCTGCTGCCAGCCTCCCGCATCGTCCATGGTGACTTCGGCAATCCAGTTGATCAGCGACATCCCGTCCGCATCGGGCGCAGAGATCGGGTAGATCACCATCCGGTGCCGATGCGTACCCAGCCCGACAAAGGACGACTCCGTCCGCAATGGCTTGGCCCGCACCGTACCACGCCACATGACCGCCCCACCCCAGTGGATCGGCGGCTGATCGGGATACATCTGCGCACGGATCGCGGAATGGATGCCATCGGCGGCGATCAACAGGCGCCCCCGTTCGTCCCGTTCCCCGTCAGACGATACAACCCGCGCCGTGACGCCGGACCCGTCCTGCGCATAGGACAAGACCTTTGCGCCAAGCTCGACGGCATCTGCCCCGGCCCGTGCGATCAATGTCTCGTAAAGCAGCATGTGCATCTGCCCGCGATGCACGGCGTATTGCGGCCAGTTGTACCCGGCGCCCAGTCCGCGAGGTTCGGCATAGACCTCGCGCCCATTCAGACCGACCAGCGCCCATTCCTTGGCGGGGACACCGACACGGTCCAAATCCTCGGCAGAGATGCCCAGATCGTAAAGCTCTCGAACGGCGTTGGGCTGCAGGTTGATGCCGACGCCCAAGGGCCGCATTTCTTTCGCCGCTTCGTACACCGTGAACGGCACGCCGATCTGGTGAAGGGTCAGCCCCAGTGCAAGCCCGGCGATCCCGCCGCCAGCGATCAGAACGCGATCTTCGGACATGTCGGTTTTCCTTTTTCGAAAGGGTTTACGGTGCGCCCCGGATCAGGACAACCGATCGGCTGCACCCATGCGCTCAATTTGTGCCACAAGCAACGTGGCCACGTTCAGAGCGCGTCCAGTGGCCTGCGCCATCTGCGGCAAGAGCATCCACTCCAGTGTCCATGCGGCACCGGACCGTTCCTGTTCGTGAACCATCGCATGATGCATGCCGGAAACCTGCATTGCATTAAACCGCGCCAGAGTGACCAGCAACTCCGCCAACACCGGGTTCTGCTTGTGCGGCATGGCCGATGACCCGCCCCCGCCAGCCAATGCGATTTCGTCGATTCCCTGCTGCGCCATCAGGCAGATGTCCTGCCCCATCTTGCCCAGCGTCCCCGTAATCAGCGACAGGACCGAGGCCGCTTCGGCCATTCCGTCGCGCATGGCGTGCCAACTGCGTGGTGTTGGCTCCAATCCGAGATCATCCGCCACTGCCGCGCAGAGCGCGTCGGCCCCCTCGCCCAGCGCCGCGCGATCTCCGGCGGCACCACCGATCTGAACCAAGGCAACGCGCGGCTGCACTTGTGAAAGACGGTCATGGTGCGCGAGGAGCGGCAAACGCCAGGTCTCGATCCGATCTGCCGCAGCGATGGGCATCGCCGCCTGCATCCGGGTGCGCCCCATCATGGTTGCGCCGCCGAAACGGCTTTTCAGATCGGACAAGCCGGTTTCAAGCACATGCACCCGCTGACCCAGCACATCGAGGCTTTGGACAAGCGACACAACAGTCGCGGTGTCGATCACATCCTGCGAGGTCGCCCCTTTATGGATCGCGTTCAGCCCGGTGCTCTGCTTCAGAAGCCGCACCAAGGCTGGAACACACACCCCGTCCTGCGCTGTCCCTTCGCGCAGGGCGTCAGGCTTCAGTGTCAAGTCTCGGATGGCAGATGCAGCGGCAGCGCCCTCGGCTTCAGACCAAAGGCCCGCCAAATGCCCATGCCGTGACCAAGCGGCCTCGAACGCCAGCATGGACGAAAGCTGCGCTTCGGCGGACCAAAGCGCAGCGATTTCGTCATCGGCGAATAGGCCGGACAACCAAGGATGGTCGAAGACGCCTGTCATCACAGGTCAAGAAACACCGTTTCGCCCTCGCCTTGAAGCCGAATGTCGAAACGATAGGTGCCGTCTCCGGTGTTCTTGGCGATCAGCGTGTCCACGCGCGGGCGCTGCTCGATGCGGGCCAGCAGCGGGTCAGCGCTGTTGTCCTCATCCTCGAAATAGATGCGCGTGTTCAGACCGATATTGATCCCGCGCGCCACGATCCAGAGCGAGATATGCGGCGCGAACACCTGTCCGTTTCGCCCTTTTACCGCGCCGGGTTTAACGGTGCGCAGTGTAAACTCGCCACTGTCCTTGTCGGCAGCAAACCGGCAGAAGCCCGAAACCTTGGCGTCGGCCCCGTC
Organism: Marivita geojedonensis; assembly: GCF_002115805.1. Classification (GTDB taxonomy): domain Bacteria; phylum Pseudomonadota; class Alphaproteobacteria; order Rhodobacterales; family Rhodobacteraceae; genus Marivita; species Marivita geojedonensis. The sequence continues at coordinate 43,873 of NZ_JFKC01000019.1, forward strand.
CTGCCCGGGATAGACACCCGCCGCATCGGCCTGCCAGCTTTCCAGCATCGCGTCGCGCATGGCCCAGCCGGTGCCATCGTAGATCGAGCCAACGATGGTGATGACCTCTCCCTTCGCACCATCCTCGATGGGGCTCAGGCCAAGGTCTTCGGGATAGACACCCTCGACCCCTGCAAAAGTCGGGATACAGCCGATATGGACATAAGGTCCAGCGGTTTGGCTGGGGGTTTCCACCAGAATATCAAGCGGTTGTGTCATGGTTTACATCCCTTCCGGCTTGTTTTCGAACATGGTCTGACGACGCCCGCGCAGCACGATGTCGAACTTGTAGGCAAGATAATCCATGCCCCTGGAATTCTGCATGTCGAGCGGCGCAACGAGGCGGTCCAACTGGCTGCGATTCCGGATCGTCGCCGCAATCGGGCAGAGGTCGATCAGCGGGTCGCCCTGGAAATACATCTGGCTGATGAGGCGCTGACCAAAGGCATGGCCGAAGATCGAAAAGTGAATGTGCATCGGCCGCCAGTCATTTGCCCGGTTCGGCCAGGGATACGCCCCCGGACGGATCGTCATGAATTCGTAGTAGCCATTCTCATCTGTGATCGTCCGCCCGCAGCCGCCGAAATTCGGATCGAGCGGCGCGAAATAGGTGTCCTTGATGTGGCGATACCGCCCACCGGCATTGGCTTGCCAAATCTCGACCAGTGTATGCGGCACCGGACGGCCCAGCTCGTCCAAAACGCGACCATGCACGCGGATGCGTTCGCCCACGGCCAGCGCTTTGCCTTGCGTGTAGTTGCAGATCAGGTTGTTATCCAAAGCACCCAGCTTGTTGTGGCCAAAGCGCGGACCGGTTTCTTCGCTCGGCGTCGATTCCATCGACAAGAGCGGCAGCGACGGGGATCGCGTGATCGACGTCTTGTAATCCGGGTAATAGGGGTCGGGATGCATCTCGCGGCGGCGGGGCATCAGGGCGGCGGTGTCAGTCATCGGATTGCTCCATTTCTGCGTAGGTCTGTTTGGCCAGCTTGATGGCGTGGTTTGCCTTGGGCACCCCGGCATAGATCGCGACGTGCTGGAAGGCCTCCATCACGTCCTGTTTGCTGGCCCCGGTGCGCGCGGTGGCGCGGATATGCATCGGGATTTCCTCGAAATTTCCAGTCGCCGCCAAAAGCGCCAGCGTCAGCATCGACCTTTCGCGTCGGCTGATCCCGTCCGACGACCAGACCGTGCCCCACGCGCCTTCGGTGATGAGCGTCTGGAACGGCAGATCAAACTCGGTCTTGTTGGCCTCGGCCCGGTCGACATGGGCATCGCCCAAGACCTCGCGCCGGGTTTTCATGCCTTGGTCAAAGCGGTCAGACATGCCCCACCTCTTTCAGGAAATCGCTGATAAGGGCCCCCGCTTGTTCCGGTGCCTCGACACAGGGCAGATGACCGGTGTTCGGGATCACATGGAACGCACCATTGCAGAGATCTGCCGTCGCTTTCACCATGTCCGGCGTGGTTGAACCGTCCTCGGACCCGGCCATCGCCATGACGGGCATCGTCAGGCCAGAGGTGGACTCCGTGAAATCCGCCCCCGCAATGGCGGAACAACAGCCGATATAGCCTTCCAGCGGTGTCCGTGTGAGCATGTTGCGCCAAGGTGCCAGGCGCGCCGCATCGTTGCGCATCTCGGGCGCAAACCAGCGATCAAGAATAGCTTCGGCCATGGACTCGATTCCCCCGGCCCGCAGCCCGTCAATCCGCTCCTGCCACATCTCGGGCGATCCGATCTTGGCTGCTGTGTCCATGAGAACCAACCCGCGCAGCAACTCCGGCCGACGTGCGGCCAGCCCCTGCCCGATCAACCCGCCGATGGACAGACCAACAAACACGATATCCTTGAGGTCGTGAGCGTCGATCACCGCTTCGGCATCATCGACAAGCTCGGCGATATCATAGGGGGCTTCGGGGCAATCCGACAGACCATGCCCGCGTTTGTCGAAGCGGACGGTGCGCAGGCCGTCGGGCAGATACGGCAGCATCAAATCCCAGACACGCAGATCGGTGCCCAGCGAATTCGCAAACATAACCACTGGGCCAGACTCCGGCCCATCGGTTTGGACATGCAGGGCAATGCCCCGCGATGTGATGGTTTTCATGAAATGGTATCTCCTCACCCGTTATTTTGCATTTCTTTCTGCGCCTGAAAATTATAATTATTGCGGAAATAATTAACCCATAGGTTATGCATGATAGATGCGAGACTGCGCCTCCGCCACCTGCGATGTTTCCTCGAAACGGCCCGGCTCGGGTCACTCTCCGCCGCAGCGGACGCGCTGCATGTATCTCAACCTGCGGCGTCAAAGACCATTCGCGAATTGGAAGACATTCTTGGCAAAGCGCTGTTCGACCGAAGTCGCCGGCGCTTGTCTCTCACACCTGCGGGACGGATGTTTCAGCAACATGCTGGCTCTGCCCTGTCGGAACTGTCCCGCGCGCAGGCGCTTGTTAAGGACACACCGTCGCCGATCACACGACTGGCCGTCGGCGTTCTGCCCACAGCCGCCACGTCGCTGATGCCGCGCGCGGCGCTGAGTTTTCGCAAAGCCTTCCCGAATTGTCTCCTGCGCGTCAGCACCGGTCCGAACTGGCTTCTCATGTCCCAGCTTCGTGACAGCAGTCTGGATCTTGTGGTGGGGCGTATGGGCACAGCAGAGGTGATGCAGCACTTGTCCTTTCATCACCTTTATTCAGAAGACATCGCTGCCGTGGTGCGCCCCGGCCATCCGCTTGCAGACCACCCGACGCCGCTTGACCACCTATCAGAACACCCTCTGCTTTTGCCGCCACCAGGTGCCGTCATCGCACCGCTTGTACGGGCCCTGCTCGCCCGGCATGGAGTTTCGCCACACACAGCCGCATTCGAAAGCGTCTCGCTCGCCTTCGGTCGGCGTGTGGTTCAGACATCGGATGCGATCTGGTTCATTTCGCGCGGTGTCGTCGAAGACGAGCTGACGGCCAAAACACTTCTTTCTCTTCCTTTGCGAGACGAAATCCGCAGCGGCCCGATCGGGGTTTCAATGCGCATGGACGGCGTCCTGAGTGCCGAGCAATCGGGCCTCATCCGCGCCTTGGAAGAGGCCCGCGCAGAGGTGCGCCCCGGATCACATCAGAAGGGCAGCCCAATATAATTCTCGGCCAGATCCCGCCGGGCAGTTTCCGATTGCGACAGATGACGCAGCGTGGCCTTGCGCATCTGCGCGGCAAAGCTGTCTTCCCCGTCAAACCGGTGCAGCATCGTCGTCATCTGCCAACTGAACCGCATCGCCTTCCAGATGCGCAGCAAGGCGCGCTCGGAATAGCTATCGATCCCCGCCGTATCACCCTTCTTCAGCGCATCGATCAACGCCTGATAGAGGTAATGCACATCCGACACCGCAAGGTTCAGCCCCTTGGCCCCCGTCGGTGGCACGATATGCGCGGCATCCCCCACAAGGAACAACCGGCCCCAGCGCAGCGGCTCGCTCACGAAAGACCGCAGCGGCGCGACGGATTTTTCGATCGAAGGTCCAGTTTCCATCTTGTCGGCAACGTCCGACGGGAGGCAGGATTTGAGCGTGGTCCAGAAACGTTCATCGCTCCAGTCTTCGACCCTGTCTGTCAGCGGTACCTGAACGTAATACCGGCTGAGGGTTTCGCTCCGCATCGAAGCAAGAGCAAAGCCATTCGACGAATTTGCATAAATCAGCTCTTCATGAGCCGGTCGCGTTCGAGACAGCACGCCAAGCCAGCCAAACGGATATACCCGTTCAAACGCCTGCCGTTTGTGTTCAGGGATCGTCTTTCGACTGACACCGTGAAACCCGTCACAGCCGGCGACATAGGCGCAGTCCAGCCGTTGACGCCCGCCGTTATGCGTGAATTCCACAAAGGGTGCAGAGCTGTCCGCATCCTGAATAAAGACATCCTCTACCCCATGCAGAATCTTGGCGCCGATTTGATCCTGCGCAGCGTAAAGGTCAGAGGTCACTTCGGTCTGACCATAGACCATGACAGGCGTGCCGGTGAGCTCTCGGAAATTGATCCGCACCATCAGGTCGTCGTCGCTCAGATAGCACCCTTCATGAGGGATGCCTTCCCGGTCGAGCCGATCCGACACACCCGCCTCGCGCAACATGTCCACGGTTCCCGCCTCAAGCACCCCTGCCCGGATCCGCGACAGGACATGATCGCGCGTTGCCCTCTCCAGCACCACGGTCGCCACCCCTGCCCGGTTCAGCAGCTGTGACAGAAGAAGGCCAGATGGCCCCGCGCCGATAATCGCCACTTCGGTTTTCATGTCAGCCCTCCTCCCAAAGTCTGATGTATCAGGAATAGGGCGGCGCGGCGTATCAGGTAATGGAACCAGTGGGCCATAAATGGTACTTTTCGAACATGAGTGCAGAAAACACCATTCCCGCTTTCGGGCTGTACGGAGAACGCGATCCGTTTCCGGACGTGATTCATTTCGAAGACTTCTCCGCCCGCGCCCCGGTTCATGGCTGGCGCATCCTCCCGCATCGGCACAGCCAGATGTCGCAGCTCTTTCTTGTTGATTCCGGATGGATCGATGCCACCACCGACGGGGAAGAGAGACACATCACGCCGGATCATTTCCTTTATATTCCAGAGCATTGCGTGCATGACTTTGTTTTCCGACCGGGGACTAGCGGCGGTATCTTTTCCTTCCCGATAAGTGTTGTGGGGTCGGTCGCGCCAGACACCCATTCTATCCTGTCGGCCCTGTCAAAACCGCTCACCGGGCCACTTTGCCCCCGCCTCAGGCAGATGACTGATTTGCTGCGCGACATGACACTTGATGCCACGCCCTTCCGCGCCCAACAGGTTGTCGGTTTGGCACATTCCGTGCTTGCCAAACTGGCAGAGACCCGTCAACCGCTCCCAGAAGGCGCTTCCGGTCGAAAATCCGCGCGTCTCTTCGAACTCGATGATCTGATCACCCGGCATGTTGCAGACGGGTGGACGGCGTCGGCCTATGCCGATGCGCTTTCGATCAGCACCGGACATCTGAGCCGCCTGTGCCGACATGCCACCGGACTTGGCGCAACCGCGTATATCGAAGAGAAAGTGATGCAGGAGGCCTGCCGCCTGCTCGCTTTCACACAGCTGCCGATATCCGAAGTCGGCTATCGGCTAGGGTTTCTGGACCCATCCTATTTCTCTAAACGCTTCCGCAACGCCCGGGGTCAGACACCCTCGGATTACCGTGCAATGTTCACGAATTAGCGGTGTCTGCTTGTCCGATTGCCATCGACCTGTAGTCTGAAACCTGCTCAGCGCCCAAACCAGAAGGCCACACCATGCTTCTCCCGCCGCCGAACCTTGAGCTGGTCTGCACCCTTGACGTCGAACTCGACCAAATCCGCGAAATGGGTTCGGGGCGCGCCGGGACACGACGGATCATTCCAATCATCGGTGGCACGGTCAGCGGGCCACGCCTGTCCGGACGGATCCTGAACCTTGGCGCAGACTGGCAGACCCTGTTTTCGGATGGGCTTGCCGAACTGGACACGCGGTACGCGATGGAAACTCACGACGGCGCCACAATCGAAATCGTGAATTACGGTTTCCGCCATGGCCCTCCTAAGGTGCTTGACGCGGTAGCCCGAGGAGAAGACGTCGATCCGTCCAGCTACTACATGCGGACGCAGGCCCGGCTCGAGACCGGAGACGCCCGGTATGCTTGGGTAAACCGAACACTTTTCATTGGCGTCGGCGCACGCCAGCAAAGCAGCGTCCGGGTTGACCTTTACGCGGTCACCTGACCGGCGGTTACGCCCGGACGGGTAACTGATGATCCGCGGTCATGGCCGGCAGAACCTCGTTCACGATCTGCCTCCATCGGGCGGAAAACGCATCCTCGAAGTCGCAGGACTGGATCCTGTCCGGCGCGTGTTCGCCGGCCTGGGACTCTTCAATCAGCGATTGAAGCGCGTTCCGCCAGTCTTCGACCGCATCGCCACAAACCGATCTCGCGCCGAATGGAACATGATCTTTCAGACCGTCGATATCCTGCACCAGCAGATGGCGCCCTGCTGCCAGGGCTTCGATGGCAACCAGGCCATACGCCTCCCAGACGGACGGCATCGCAACCGCATCCACCTCCGCCATCGCGGACACCGGATCGGCGCTGAAACCCCTGAACTGAATTCGGGAATCGTCACCGGCAATGTGGCGAAGACTAGCCTCTTCCGCACCCTCTCCGTAAACATGTAAAGCGAGACCGGGGTCAGGCAGAGCGCGAAATGCGCGGATCAACGTGTCAAAGCCTTTCTGGCGATCCAGCCGCCCGATGGCACCGATCACGCGCACCGGGCGACGCACCGGATCCAAGCTGCGAAACGCCGACAGATCCACACAGGACCGAATGACCCGCAAAGACTTCGCAGGCACCGCGCCACTGGACCGAAGCCATCGGCCCTGTTCTCTGCTGACGGCAACGACACGCGTGAACATGCGGTATGCCACCCAAAGCAAGGTTGCAAAACGGCTTTTGTGGGTGACGTTCGCGGCTACGAACCCCTCGGTGTAGCTGTGTTCGACATGAATCACCGGAATGCTCGGATGCCTCAGCCGAAGAGCGACCAGCATGGGCAGAGCGCGCCAACTGATCGCAAGGTGAGATACCAGCAGATCCGCCGCATGGGCTTTGAACGACACGCGACCCCGGTCCACAGGCAGGACGACATGCTCTGCCGCCGCTGCGAGAAGGTCAGATGAAATCAAATGGTCGATGACCCGCATGACCCCACCGGCTGTGGTGTCATCGACCAGATGGACGATCCGCGGCCGTGTCATGTAGCCTGACCCGAGGAAGCACGCCGCGCGATCAGGCCCATGGCCCGGCGGATGGCAGCGCCCCCCATGACGACAAGTACCATCGTCGCTGCCAAGGTCACGCCGGACTTGATCGGCTCTTCGATCAGGGGCGCACGGGATTCCCGCAGCCAGGCGCGGCTCAGCAGAACAGCACGTTTCGGATCGAGGTCGCTGATCGCACGACGGCTCAGGTAGCGCAGCTGATAGGCGCGTGCAGCGTGCGTATTGACCGAAAAAAACGCAGGATTGAGCGGCGTCAGCTTGACCACCATCCGCTCCCATGCGGCGAGTTGCCGGTCCGTCGCCGCAGACAGCCCACCCGCATTGATCCGGTAATGCGTCAGCAGACCCGGAACACCTTCGAAAACCCAGTCGGTCGACAGGGCAATCCGAAGCCAGCACTCGATGTCCTCGGATTGGCGGAACGTTTCGTCGAAATACCAATCGCGTTCGGTCTCGTGGCGCGGGCGATAGGCGATAGACTCGAAAACCTCGCGCCGCAGAACCACAGCCGACCCGTTGCCGATGGGGTTGCGTTTGAAGATCACGGCGGCGTCGACATCCTTAAGACGCGGGCGCTGAGACTGCCCCATGCGCTCTCCGTTGTCATCGATCAGCGCGGAGCCGGAATAGCTGATGCCGACTTCGGGATGTGCATTCAGATGCGCCATATGCGTGGCCAGCTTCGCGGGAACCCACAGATCATCCGCATCGCAGAAACCGATCACCTCTCCGCGCGCTGCGGCAATGCCGGTGTTGCGCGCACCTGCAAGTCCCCGATTGGCCTGCCGGATGACCCGCAGACGCGGGTCCGATTCAAAAGATCTTGCGATCTGCGGAGTATCGTCGCTTGACCCGTCATCGACAACGATGATCTCGAAATCCGGATAGGTCTGCGCCAGAAGCGCCCGCAGTGTTTCGGCAAGTGTCTCCTGCACATTGAACGCAGGGACGACGATTGAAGCAAATGTCATGGCATCATTCCAATGATAGGGTCAGGAGAACAGAGATCTGCTGGTGTTCTGCGGAAGCACCAAAGAAGCGCAGGCACCGATCAGCGTAAGGGCCCCGCGCCGGAGCGGTGAAAAGAACCCGGCTGGGCTGTGAGCGAGACCAATAATGGCATGGCGGAGAGCCAGTGTGCGCGCGCCTCCAAGGCGCAACGCCCGTCGGGCCAGATAGCGATGATGAATGGCGTGACTGCGTCCGCTGGGACGGACCCCGAAGCGTGCAGCGGTCTCGATCGCTCGTGACCGCCCCCCCAACATCGCTTCGAGGTCCGTCGACAGCCCCCCCACCGAAGTCCGGTACATCGTGTGCAGGGTTGGAACACCAACCACCTGCGCACCGATCCCCACCAACCGGATCAACCATTCAAGATCTTCATTGTGTACCATGGTCAAGTCGAACCCACGGCTCTGACGGAAAACATCCCGTCGCACGGTGATGTTCGACATGGTACAGACCGGGTTTTCCCCCAGCAGCTGATCGACTGTCAGCACGCCCTCAGGAACGGTCGAGAACACCGTTGCATCACGGGGGTCGCGGTTGAAAAAACCAATCCGACCATAGGCACCATCGATTTTGCGGTCCGCAAATATCGCGGCCAGTTCCGCCAGCTTGCCCGGCATCCAGATGTCATCTGCATCGCAGAACGCGATCATCTCGCCTACCGCCAGCGCCGCTCCGAAGTTGCGGGCATGGCTCGGGCCTTTGCCCGGATTGCCAACAAGCCGGACGCGCGGATCAACCAGAGCAGCCGCGCTGATCAGATCGCGGGTACCATCACCCGATCCATCATCGACACAAATGGCCTCCCAATCCGAAAAACTTTGCGCCTTAAGGCTCTCCAAGGTCTGAAGAATGGTCGACTCTGCGTTGAAACAGGGAATGACAATGGAAAAGCTGGGCATGTCTCAAACCCTCACAAGGTTGCGGCCAAAGGCGAAGGAAAGTGCGGGCAGCGACGCCCCGACCATCACCACTGTGGCGACAAGCGCATAGCCGGTGGCGATCGCGGTCAGACCCTGGCCGCTCAGCAGCACGGTGTTTGCCATCAGCGCGGCGGTCATGGCAGCCGTCACCCAGAACTCGCGATAGGCGCGGTCCGTGGCCCTCAACCAGCCCGCTGTGGCGGACCAGAGTGTTGTCGGAATGGCGACAAGGCAGAGGATCGATACGATCTGGTCCAGACCGGTCCAGCCATCGCCAAGCAGCACCGGAACGTAGTAGGGCGCAAGAATTGCCTGCAGAACGACCGCTGGGGTGATCAATGACATCGCAAGGATCAGGCTTTGCCGAAGCGCCACAGCCTTGTCGTCATGGGCACAGAGATGCGGGAACAGGACGGTCGAGAAAGCCACCGAGAAAGAGTTGGCAAGGCTCAGTCCGGCATTGAAGGCCATGAAGTAAAGGCCCAGCGCCTCGGCCCCCATCAGTGTCCCGACGATCAGCTTGTCGGCCTGCAAGCGCATCGCCTTGATGAGCTCCACCCCAAGAACCGCCCAGCCGAAGCTGACAAACGGGCGCAGCGGCGCGCGACCCTGGCTCAGATCGATCTGCCAGGGATGCAGCCTGCGCATCGCAACCAGCCAGAACGGCGCGGTCAGCAGCCGTGGCAGGATCAGCGCGAGCGCTGACGGCCAGACCAGTGCCAAAACCGCCGACAAGAGATTGGCACCGACGTTCTGCGCGCCGGCAATTGCCGCCGTCTGGCGCAGCTTTCCCGCCCGCATCGCCAAGGCCGCCTGAACCAGCCCTGCCGGCATGAAAAGATACTCGCCGGCCAGAAGCAGGATCAGCGCCAGCAGTTCAAGACTGCCGCCGTACAGATACAGTCCAATTCCAACCCCGGCCTGCAAGAGAAACAGCCCGACGCACCACGCCCAGAAGATACGGTGCGCAGTAGCACAGGTCTGCGGCAGGTCTTCGTCGCGGGCCGCGATGATCTTTTGGCCGACTCCATTTTCCGTCAGTGCCTTCAGGATGTCCGCTGCGGCCAATGCCGCCGCGGCGACACCGATCTGCGTCAGATCCAGCGAGCGCGCAACAACAATGACGACCAGCAGGCGCGACGCCTTTGCCGCGACCTCGGACGCACCATAGGCGAACAGGTTCTGCGCCACGCGGGATGTTTTCAGTATGGCCGTCATTTCGGGTCCGATCAGTTTTGCTGAACCCGGTTTACCCGTTGCAGCGGCCTCGGTCCCGGACGCCCCCGGAGAGGGCAAAGGCGCAACGGAACTGCATCATATCCGAACGGATAGCGCGTTCATGCCAACATCCTCTCGACAGACAAAAGCGGGATTGCCTATCAAGGCACAAACCGGTGGTTTCGGGATCCGACAGGCAAATGTGGCAATCATTGAAATACGGAACGGCATGCGCCGCCGTTCTGGCGCTTGGAAACTGCGCCGGGTTCGACACGCCGGACAACCTCGAGCCCATTGCCACTGGCGACGGCTATCAGGCGCAGTACCGCTCCCCGGATGTGAGCCGCGCCGATGCGTCATTCCTCCGATCCGAGCAGATCAACGCCAGCAAGTGCCTGCCTGCGCGTGGCGGTGCGGATGGCAAGGGCGGTGCCATTGCGGCGCACGCCCTTCGCGGAGAACGTCTGTCCCGCAACGATCTCGTCAACATCCGCGTCGGCGACGACGAAACCTTCAACGGCGATTATGTGGTCTCCCGTGACGGCACTTTGAAGCTTCCCTTCCTGTCACCCATCCGGGCACAGGGACGCAGCACAGCAGATGTCGAAACCGACATTGCGAACCAGTTGCTGGCACAGGATTTCTTTTCCGAGCGGCCCCGGATCTCTGTCCGGATCGCCGATTTTGCTTCGGTCACCGTCGGTGTGTCGGGTGCGGTATTCGAACCCCGCGCAGTCGAAATCGGCGGCATCCCCGGCGATCAGGTCGACAGTCGCCGGCAGGCCGCCCTGGGTGCAGCCGGTGAAGGCCGAAACCTGTCCGCCGCGCTGCGGGCCGCCGGAGGTATTCGCCCGGATGCCGATATCTCCGCAGTCGAACTGCGTCGAAACGGGACGCTCTACAAGCTCGACATGCGCGGCGTGTTTGAGGGCCGCAATGCGGTCGATGTCATGCTGCTCACGGACGACGAGGTCTCTGTGCCCAGCCGGGGATGCTTCCAGGACGATCTGATGCGCCCCAGCCCGATCAGCCCACCGGGCGTGTCGCTGTTCCTGTCGAACCTCACACAACCCGCTGCCGGCAATGCAATCTCGGCGGTCGGGCGCGACGTCCGGGAAATCCCCTATGGCACGCGGTATCTGCAGGCCGTGATCAATACAAACTGCGTCGGCGGCGCCCGCGCCAGCAGCGCGGACCGGTCGGCAGTTCTGTTTTCGCGAAACCCGGTCACCGGGGTTTCGGTTGTCATCGAACGCGATATCGAAGACCTGCTCCGCCGGGCGGATCGGGATGACTACGACCCGTATCTGCTGCCCGGCGACTCGATCGCCTGCTACGACAGCACGATCACGAATGTCGGTGAGGTCGGCCGCGTTCTTGGCATTCTGGGGCTGACGGCAGCAACAGCACTTTGACAGCCACAACGCGGAAAGCGGTCGGCACGGTCAGGCGTTCATTTGATCCCGAGGAACGGCCCGCCGGTCTGCATGCATCAGGGGGCGGGTCGTATTCCAAACCGCCGGGAGCGCATAAATCGCAGCCTGCGTTGCCGCTCGATCATTGAGTTTCGCCGCTGTTTCAATATCGACAAGAGCGTTTCGCAGCGCGACCGCTCCCATCGTAGCCGCACTTCCCGCGATGCGGTGTGCCATGGCGGCAGTTTCCGCGAAGTCGCTACCATCGAACTGGGCAAGATCTGACGAAACCTGATCCACCTCCGCCACAAACCGGTCAAGCAGAACCTGAAGCGTATCGACGCCCAGGCTGTCCCGCAGGTCATCGATATAGCCCGTGGCCACAATGTGATCTGGGGATGTATCGCCTGTTGCGCCGCCCTCATCCACCTGCCCTGACACGATCCGCAGCAGGGCCTCACGGTTCAGCGGCTTGGTGAGGATGTCGTACATCCCGTCCGACAGATAGGCTTCCTGTTCCGATGCCATGGCGTTTGCAGTCACGGCGATGATCGGCGTCTTGGCGGACAACCCCTGCCCCGCGCGGATTTCGCGCGTCGCCTCGCGTCCGTCGAGAACCGGCATGCTGATATCCATGAGGATCAGATCGAACGCGTGATCCCGTGCAACCGTAACCGCCTCGCGGCCATTCGTGGCCTCGGTCACCCTATGCCCCGCGGATTCGAGCATTTCACGGGCCACCTCGCGGTTGATCACATTGTCTTCCACCAGAAGAACGTGGCAACCCTTCCCGTTCGGTGCGGCTTTCCTGCGGTTGCGCGCTGCCTCCGGCGCGGCAACCGGCTCCACTGGTATTCGGATCGTAAAGGTACTGCCAACGCCCTTCTCGCTCTGGACATCGATGCTGCCGCCCAGCGCCTGCGCGAACCGTTTTGCAATGCCAAGACCAAGACCCGTCCCACCGACGTCCCGGCCATACGAGCTGTCACCCGTGACGAAATCATCGAAGATCTGGCCCATGATCGACGGATCTATACCGATCCCGGTGTCTGTGACGGTGACACTCAACTCGGGGCGCATTTCGTGATCGCGCTGAACCGCTGCCGTCACACGGATACTTCCATCATGCGTGAACTTCACCGCGTTGCCGATCACGTTCATCAGAATGTGCTGCATCCGGTCGCGGTCGCCCCGGATCCAGTCAACAGGCTCACCACTCCACCCCCATTGAAGGGTCAAATTGTTGGCCGAGGCCGCGCCGCTCTGGTTGTCGATGATATCCTGAATCAGCATGCTGACATTCATCTCAACAGGGCGCAGCCGCAACTTGCCCGCATCGTATTTCGTAATGTCCAGAACGTCCGAGATATGGCTCATCAGAAGCTTGCCCGACGTATCCATGTTGCGGATATATCGCGCCTGCTTGGCGGTCAGTTTCGTTTCATGCAGCAGAGAAAGATTGCCCAGCAACCCATTGAGAGGCGTCCGGATTTCGTGACTCATCGTTGCAAGAAAATCGGTCTTGGCCTTTTCTCCGGCAAGTGCGCGGTCGCGCGCGGCTACCAGCTCTTCCTCGGCTTTGACGCGTTGTGAAATGTCCCGCAGAAAGGCGATGAACACCTCACCGCTGTCTGTCTTGGCCGACTGAATGGCAAGTTCCACGGGGAAGATCGCGCCAGAGGCGCGCTTCGCCTCCAGCTTGATCCGGCCTTTCCCGACGACCCGCTTTTCACCGGACTCGCGCATTCTCTGCATTCCAGCCGCGTGTGCTTCGCGGTGGTGGTCCGGAACGATCAACGCGCCGAGGTCATGCCCGATCGCCTGCTTTGCCGAGTAGCCGAAGATCTGCTCCGCCGCCGCGTTGAACTCCAGAACACGGCCCTGCTGATCGCTCACGATCACCGCATCAAGCGCAGTTCCGATCACCGTGCGCATGCGGTTGCTGGCCTCGATGGCTTCGGCCCGGCGTCGGACGTTCTGGGTGTTGAGATAATTCAGGTAAACCGCAAGCAGCATCAGAGCCACAAGCAACAGCGTAACAACCGCAGCCATCTGCGTAAGTGTCACCGCCACGTTGGACCTGCGACGGTCGGATTCCAGGGCGAAGTAGTTCAGACCCGAATTCGACAGGGCCCTGACGCTGGGGCGCAGGGTCTGCGCCCGAACCAGAAGCTCTGGAAGAGATGCCGTCAAGTCCGCGTCGCTGGCGTCAATGAACGGGACCGCATCCTGCAAAAACGCATCAACGCGGTTCAGGTTGACCGAAAACTCATCGATCCCGCGCAATGGCGCATAGAGTGACGACTCGCGCAACGTCTTGATACGGCTGTAGAAAATATCGAACTCGCGCCTCAGATCGCGCAGCCTTGGCGTGTCTGCGTTGGCCGCGTCGATCAGCTTGAATTCAAACTCGAGGAATTCAACTTCCGCCTGCGACAGCGTCCATTGAACATTGTCCGACCGCGCCGAATTCAGAAGCCGCAGATCCTGCGCAACGTTCACCGCCATGAAGATGGTCGCGGAAAAACCGACAACCGCCAGAAGAATCCAGACGATGGCGCGTGACCGCAGCAGTTTTGTCATCAGCCCAAACATGCTGATCCTCCTTGGCGAAGTCGGGTTCCTGGGGAGAACCCGACCCCGCCAAGGATTACTCGACTGCTTCCAGCCGGTCGAGTTGCCAAATACTGCGGGAATAGATCACTTCGGTCCGATAGTCCGAATTGCTGTCATAGGGGTAAATCACCCAAAGCGGCCCCTTGTCGCGCACCGACATGGTTTCGCCGTCCATGCGATAGGCCACGATCGGCCCTCCATCGACAGCATCCGAAAGCGGAATGTCCACAGCATAATCATTGATCGCTGTTGCACGCAGGTGGCTTCCTTCGAGTCCAAGGTGTTCGATCAGGGTGGCCAAGGCCACCCCCTCGAAGGTCTTGGGCCCTTCGGTCCAGATGGTCGTGGTCTCGATTGTTGTGGAACCAAGAGCCTCGAGCATCTCGAGATCGAATTGGGCGCTGTCATCAACGTTGGTGGTGGCAATCTGACCGGTAATTGTCAGGATGACATCGCCCTTTGGCGTCGCCAGATCCTCCGCAAATAGCGGCATGGCTGACATGGCGACAAACGCGGAAACTGTGGCTACGGCACGAAACATGATAAGAAGTCCTCTCGAAATCTCGCGGGATATGACATGAAACGGGACGCTGACCTAAGGGGCAGACGGATACCACCCTATCCTTTCGGATAGGGTCACCGCATCACGAAGGATAGGAGCGCCGCATCAGGCAGCCCGAAGCACCTGCGCCGTCCGGGCCTGCATGAAGGTGCAGAACGCATCGGCCAGATCCGGGCGGTCCATGACATATGCGGCTGTCGCCTGCACAAAGCCCTGGACCGACCCGCAGTCGAACCGCTCTCCTTCGAACCGGAAGCCGCTGACACCCACATTGGCCAGATCGGCATTGATTGCGTCGGTCAGCTGCAATTCGCCACCGGCACCCGGTCCGAGGTTGGCCAGACGACCGAAGATGGATGGCTCAAGGATATAGCGACCGACAATGGCCTGCGTGGAAGGTGCCCGCTCGGGCTGCGGCTTCTCAACCAGCCCGCGTGCGTGCGACAGACGACCGGTCGTGCTGGCGACGTCAAGGATACCGTAGGATGAGGTTTGCGACCGGGGCACATCCATAGTCGCCACCATGTGCCCCCGCGTTTCGCGATGCGCGGCAACCATCTGGCTCAGAGCGCCGCGCGGTGCCCGAATGACATCGTCAGGCAAAAGCACCGCAAAAGGCTCGTCGTCGATCAGTCGGGCTGCCAGCCCCACCGCGTGACCCAGCCCGCGCGGTTTTGCCTGACGCACGAAGGTCAGCGCGCCATCTGCCATCCGCGTCCGGGCCAGGGCCGCCAGGGCGTCGGTCTTGCCCGCTGCCTCAAGGCGCTGTTCCAGCGTGGCGGCGGTGTCGAAGTAATCTTCCAGTGCGCCCTTCCCTGCGGCGGTCACAAAGATGAACTCCTCGATCCCCGCGTCGCGGGCTTCGTCCACCGCGTACTGGATCAGCGGTCGGTCGATCAGCGGAAGCATTTCCTTGGGGATCGACTTGGTGGCGGGCAGAAAACGCGTTCCCATGCCAGCTACTGGGAAAACGGCTTTACGGATATGTGTCATGGTCATGGTCCTGTTTACGGGTTGAAAACCGGGGTCAGTACGCGCCGCGTCCAGAGACGACCGCGCCAAACGTTTTGAAGATCAGCACGATATCGAGCAGCAGCGTGCGCGAAACGGCATAGGAAATGTCCATCTCGACCATGTGGTCGAAATCGATGTTGGCGCGGCCCGAAACCTGCCAGACACCGGTGATACCCGGCTTGACGGCAAGCCGTCCCATGGCGCGCTTCGGATAGGCAGCGACCTCGGAAGGCAGCGCAGGACGCGGGCCGACGATCGACATCTCACCGCGCAGAACGTTCAGGATCTGCGGCAGCTCATCGATCGACAGGCGACGGATGATGCGACCGACACGCGTGACCCTCGGATCGTTGCGTGACTTGAAGCACATCCCGTTCCGGTCAGAGGTCTCAAGCAAAGCGGCACGCCGTGTCTCGGCATCGGTCGACATCGACCGGAATTTGAACATGGTGAAGTGCGTACCAGCGCGGCCCACACGTGTCTGCCTGAACAGAACCGGTCCCCGGCTGTCCAGCCGAATGGCGACGGCAGTGGTCAGCAGAAGCGGTGACAGCAGGACAAGCGCCGTCGCAGACACGGTCACGTCAAGGAACCGGCGCTGAAACGCGGCGAAACCGCCCTGCATCACAACCGTTTTTGCGGCATGGGCCAGAAAAGTCAGATTACCGGCCAGATAGCGTTTGGCCAGGCGGCGCGGCTCCTGCGCGAGACGCCAGCCCCACTCCATGCGCGCTTTCCGAACGAATTCCGGAGCACGCGAGACAGATCCAGCCAGGAAATCGAACAGCGCACCCACAGCAAGCGTGAGCGGGGCATCAAGACGATGCGCGTTCCGGTGCAGCCAGATCTCCTGCATCGGAACACCCAGCGCGACCAGAACGATATCCGCGCCGCTCTCGTTGATGTCGTCGATCACCGCATCCGTGTCAGCCGCACCCGCATATCCGTCGCGGGTTCCCGCAATTCGCAAACCCGGAATCGCATGAACAAGTTTGATCGCTGCCGCATCTGCAGTTCCCGGCTTGCCGCCGAACAGGAAAACCGATTTGCCCATCCGGGCGGCCTGCTCGAGCAGCGCTGGAACAAAGTCGGTTCCGTTGAGATTCTCGGCCAGCTGCACACCGCTCATCTTTGCGGCGATCTCCACCCCGATTCCATCGGGCAGCAGCATGTCTGCGGCAGCAACAGCTTCGGCATAGGCGCGGTCCCGGCGGCGCACGTTGCAGCAATGCGCATTCATGAAGAACACGCGACGGCGGCCCGGCGCCAGCAGCGCCGTAATCGCCTGAGCCGACGTGGCGCTGACAAGATCAAGGTCAAGCGCGCGTACAAACGTGGTCTTCAGACGCGGCAGGTTGACCAGTTCGGCAAGATCGAACTCGGTAGAAAAAGAGGTATGTTTCACGTTACAGGTCCTTGCGGTATCGAGATTTGCGCAGAACCTGACGCCTTCGACGCGTTGCCTCAACGTGGCGGACGGACAGCGGTTTGGGACTTTGGTTAACGCTCACAGCCAGTGGGAGCGGAACACCTACCCGGACGTTCCGGAACCTATCCGTTTGCGCTAACCTTGGGTCTCAAAATTGCTCGATTTTTGCCGTGCAACTGCGCCGTGTACCGTATATTTCTGGCACCACCCGAGGAGAGAGTGATGCGTGTTCTTATTGCCGATGACCATGATTTGCTGCGTGACACGCTGGTGATGTTTCTCCAGTCGCAAAGCGACATTGAAACAAGCTCCGCTGCGGACTTCTCGGAAGCCTGCAAGAGAATCGAATCCGACGACCCGTACGATCTCATCCTGCTTGATCTGAACATGCCCGGCATGAACGGGCTGGACGGTCTCAAGACGGCGATGACCCTGAAGGGCGGTCAGCGCGTGGCGCTGCTGTCGGGCTCGGCATCCCGCGACATCGTCGAGAAAGCGCTCGAAGCCGGGGCTGCCGGCTTCGTTCCCAAGACGCTTCCCGCGAAATCCATGATCAACGCCGTGAAGTTCATGGCCATGGGGGAACAGTACGCACCCATCGATTTCATGACGGCGACCGAGGAAACCCCCTCCCACCCGCTCGCGGACAAACTGACCCCCCGCGAATTGCAGGTGCTCAAAGGACTGACCGAGGGCAAGTCGAACAAGGAAATCGCACGGGACCTCGACATCACCGAACCAACGGTAAAGCTGCACATGAAGACGCTGTACCGCAAACTCGATGCATCGAACCGGACGCAGGCAGCATTGATCGCGCGCGAGGCAGGGCTGTTCTGACCCATCCCTTCGGATAGGTCTTGCTCCGAATATCCCGCCTGACCATCCGAGCGCGTGGAAGATCACGGAACAAAGCTGGTGTAGCACTGAGGACAGGAGATGCCTCATGTCGCTACAAACCGCCCAGTCAGGACTTCTGACACCACCTCTACTGCGCCGCCGCTTGCCCCTGCGGCGCATCCTGATGGGCGGTCGCCTCAGCGACATGGGGCGTTTCCCTCGGTACCTTGCGTTTGCTCTCTTGGGTGGCGCGATGATTTGGGCTCCAATCACCGGCTACCTGCGCACGGCACCGCTCGCGTTCAAATCGCAGTCCTCACTTATCCTGCCCGGTTCCGGTGCGTCGGCATCGATGAACCTCAATGGAATCGGGCAGGCTTCTTCCTACGCAAACTCGGCCTTCGCCAGCAATTCGGTCAGCCCAACCGAAACCTACAAGCGCCTGATCGGCGCAGACCGCATCCTCGCAGCCGCAGCCAAGTCCATGGAACTGAGCCGCGCCGAGTTCGGTCAGCCCCGGATCAAACTGGTTGACCAGACCAGCCTCATTCATCTCGAAATCACCGGTCGCAGCGCCGAAGACGCACAGGCGCGCGGCAACGCGCTTTTGACAGCGTTTTTTGCAGAACTCGACGCGCTTCGCGCCGACGAACAGATGACCCGCGAAGACAGCGGGCTTGCCGCAATCGCGGACTACCAGGCATCCGTCGCCGCCACGCGCGCAGATATCGCACGGCTCCAGCAGGACACCGGGCTGATCTCGGCGGAACAGTATGATGCGATGGTCGAAGCGACCCGCGAGCTTGATGCCCGCGTTCAGGATCTCGCCGCAACCCTTCAGGAAAAGACCCAACGCGTTTCGGCCCTTGAGACAACGCTGGGCCTACCCGCTCAGGCCGCCGCAGCAACGCTGAAGCTCTACGCCGACGCACAGTTCACCGCCCTCACAGACGAGGTCGGGCTGCACGCTGCAACTCTGGCCGAAGCCCGCGCCCGCTTTGGCGAGAACCACCCCAAGGTGCAGGAGGCCCGCGCCGCACACAAGGCCGCGCAGGCGGCAGCGCTCGAACAGGCCAGCATCGTCACGGACCTGCCCCGCGCCGATCTCGAAAACCTTGACCTCGCTCCGGCAGGCGCGCGGGCCGAGCTTCTGGCCGAACTCGTCCGCATGGATGCCGAACGCGCCGGGCTTGCAGAACAGCACGTCGCCCTGTCGCACCGTCTTGAAACCGAACTCGACCGGCAGGCCGAACTCGCGGCACCCGCGGCGCGCCTGCAGGATCTTCAGCGCGATTTCTCGGTGGCCGAAGCCGTCTTCGCCTCCGCCATCGCACGCTCTCAATCCACGAAGTCGGATGTTTACGCGTCCTACCCGCTGGTTCAGGTCCTTGAAAACCCGTCCCTGCCGGACAGCCCATCGTCCCCCAATCGGAAACTGGCCATCGCTGCCGGTGCTGCCGCGACCCTGATGCTGTTGATGGGCCTCGTACTGGGCTGGATCCGCTCTGCCGTCATCAGCCGGCTGCTGAACAAACCGAACGACGCAGTATGATCCCGCGAAACCCGGCAGAAACCATCGTCTACAGGACGATGGTTTTCACCTGGCCGTTCTACGCGGTCGGGGCGCTTTATGTGGTCGGGCCGGTCCTCGCCTGGGTCCTCGGCATGCTGGCGCTTCTTGCGCTCTATCTCGGCCCGGCGATCCGCGAAGACCTGCGCGCAACCGGTCCGGTGCCGCCGCTTGTTCTGGTCTGGATGCTTGGCATGTTCGTCATGCTTGTTGCGCTCTGGGTTGGGCACCTCGATTGGGGCCTTGGCCTGAAACAGACCATCAAGTCCTCGATCGGCTGGGCCAAGGGTTGGGCGCTTCTGGCACTCTTTCCCCTCGTAGGTGCCGTGCTGCCGATCCGACGTGATATCCTGATCCGGGGGCAATGCGTGATCGGCATGTGGACGCTCGCCCTCGCGCCCATCCTGCTCGCCGCGCCCTATATCGGCCTGCCAGAGCGGATCTTCACCTCACCCCTCAAGGCCATAGGCGGCCCGGGGCCAGAGTATTTCAGCGTCTATTTCTTCACCTACGATCCCGCCAGTTGGACCCCGCGCTGGCAGTTCTACGCGCCATGGTCGCCCTTCGCCGCTTTGCTCGGAGTGATCATGGTTCTCTTCGCGCTCGAAGAGAAAAACCGCAAATGGATGATCGCCGGAGTTCTGGGCGGCGTTCTGATGATCCTGGCCTCAAAGTCCCGCATGGGGCTGGTCGGTCTGGTCGCCTGCACCTTTGGCCCGCGCATGATGCCACTGATCCTGCGCGGCTGGGCGTGGCATGTGACGGCTACCCTGACCGCCTCGATGGCGGTTCTTGGCACCACGTTGATGGCATTGGCTCAGGACGCGGTTGCCGCGTTCAAAGGCGCACGCGCCGACAGCACGCGCGTCCGCGAAACCCTTCAGCGAATCGCCAAAGAGCGCTGGCAGAATGACGCGATGTGGTTCGGGCACGGCACCGTCCACCCCGGGTCACACGCCGTTGAATACATGCCCATCGGCAGCCATCACACATGGTTCGGCCTGCTTTTCGTCAAGGGCGTCGTGGGCTTTCTCGCCCTGCTTGTCCCGATGGTCTGGCACACCCTTTTCGCCATGTTCGACGCGGCGAGACACCCAAGGGGCCGTCTGCCGATGGGGATTCTGATGACAATGGTGCTTCTGTCCTTTGGCGAGAACATCGAAATCGAAGCCTATATGCTCTGGCCCGCGTTCGTTCTTCTCGGCGTTCACCTGCGCGAGGTCGCCTCTGACCCCGCCACCTGACGTCAGCGCGCCCTCCGGGCCGCGATGTCCTTGGCGACCGCTTCTTTGTAAAGCGTCCGGATGTGGTGCGTCAGCGGTCTCTCACCCGATCCGATCGCCTTGCCGTCAATCGATGCCACAGGCGTCTGCGCCCCAAAGGTTCCGGTCAGAAACGCCTCATCCGCCGAATATGCCTCGTAAAGCGAATAGTTCTTCTCGAACACCGGGATGCCGTTATCGCGGCACAGGTCGATCACCTTCTGCCGCGTCACTCCGTTCATGCAGTAGTCCCCGGTCGAGGTCCAAACCTCCCCCTTGCGCACGATGAAGAAGTTGCAGGCATTGGTCGTGTTCACAAACCCATGCGGGTCTAGCATCAGCGCCTCGTCCGCCCCCGCTGCCTCGGCCTGAAGGCAGGCGATTACGCAATTCAGCTTGGAATGACTGTTGAACTTGGCATCCTGACTGTGCGGCAGCCCCCGCACCTGCGGGACCGAGGCCAGCCGGATTCCCTGCGCCTGCAAAGCCTGCGCAGGCTTGGAATGCTCCATGATGATCACCAACGTCGGCCCCGACCGCGACAGGCTCGGATGCTGAAACGGCTTCACCTTGGTGCCCCGCGTGAGCATCAACCGGCAATGCACATCCGTGGTCATGCCGTTCGCCTCTGCCGTCATCCTCAGCGCGTCGGCAATCCCGGCGCGGTCCATGCCCACATCAAGGCCCACCGCGTAGCAGCTGTCGAGAAACCGGTCCATGTGCTCGTCAAAGAACGCCCAGACCCCATCATAAAGGCGCATCCCCTCCCACATGCCGTCGCCCAACAGGAAGCCGGAATCGTAGACCGAGACCTTCGCTTCGTCGCGCGGGTAGAGCGTGCCGTTGATGTAGATGAGAATATCGCGGTTGCGCGCATCCTCCTCCGCGTCATGGGTCGTGGTATGGTCGGTCATCAGGGTCTGGCCTTTCGCCGGGGCCTGTCCCGGCTGCGGGCATCAGGTCGCAAAGCCGATCCGGGGTCAAGTCTACGCTCCCGATCAATTGGCGGACGCAGCCGCTCCCTCGCTGTGCAGCCGCCCCGCGGCCACAGCCGACAGCGCCACCATGGCCGAAGCCGTTCCCAGCACCAAGGGCAATCCGCCAACCTGATAGCTGAGCCCCGACAGAACCGTGCCCAAGAGCCGCCCGCCAGCATTGGCCATGTAGTAGAACCCCACATCCATCGTGACCCGTTCGCTCTGGGTAAAGGCCAGGATCAGATAGGAATGAAGCGCGGAATTGACCGCGAACAGCGCGCCAAGTGTCAGAAGACCGACCACCAGCGTCACCGTCAGCCACATCTGCGGCTCTGGCGACAGCACCGCCGCCACGGTCAACGCCACCGGTACTGCCAGCAGCAAAAACGCCCACTTCCGCGCATCCGAGATCAGCGCTGCCTGGCCCCGATCCGCCGCACGCAGCAGCTTCGGCGTGTTGGCCTGCACGACCCCGTATAGGATGATCCAGACCGCCATGAACGTGCCGATCAGGAAAAACGTCGCGCGATTGCCCGCCTCCGTCCCATCCGACAGCACCGCGTAGAAATAGATCGGGATGCCCACCACGAACCACACGTCCCGCGCCCCGAACAGGAAAACCCGCGCCGCCGACAGCCAGTTCACATTGGCGGATTTCGAAAACACTTCCGAGAACTTGGCGCTCTTGCGGCCTTTCGGCAGGCCAGACGGCATGAAGACAATGATCGCCAGCAGGATCACCGCCAGCACCGCCGCCATCGAATAGATCGCAGCGACAAAACCCAGCGTCGCCAAGAGCGCGGCACCCAGCAGGAAACCCACCCCTTTCACCGCGTTCTTCGATCCGGTCAGTACCGCCACCCAGCGGAACAGCCCGCCGTCTTCCTTAGGCGCAAGCAGCTTAACCGCCGACTTCGACGACATCTTGGCCAGGTCCTTTGCCACCCCCGACGCGCCCTGCACGCACATGACAAAGGCGACCGAGGCCGCAATGCTCCAGGACGGGTCCAATTGCGCCAGCGCCACCAGCGCCACGACCTGCAACCCCAGCCCCGCATAGAGCGTCGAGGTCAACCCGAACCGCGCCGCGATCCAACCGGCGGACAGGTTCGTGACCATGCCTGCGATCTCGTAGAGCACAAACAGATACGCCAGCTGAATCGGCGAAAACCCCAGCGTATGAAAGTGCAACAGCACCAACATCCGCAACGCGCCATCGGTCAGCATGAAGGCCCAATAGGCCGCCGTGACGGCGATATAGGCAGACAGCCCGTCGGGTTTGGTCACAACCGCTCACCCACCATCAGCGCCACATCGACCAAGCGATGCGCATAACCCATCTCGTTGTCATACCACGCGTAGACTTTTACCTGCGTGCCGTTCACCACCATCGTGGAGGGCGCATCGACGATGCTCGACCGCGTGTCATTGGTGTAATCGGTCGACACCAGCGGGCGTTCCTCATAGCCAAGGATGCCTTTGAGCGGACCTTCCGCAGCCGCCTTGAACAGCGCGTTCACCTCCTCCACCGTGGTCGCGCGATCCATCTCGAACACACAGTCGGTCAACGACGCGTTCAGCAGCGGCACCCGCACGGCATGGCCGTTCAACCGACCTTTGAGCTCCGGGTAAATCAGTGTAATTGCCGTGGCACTTCCCGTGGTTGTCGGGATCAGCGAATTCAATGCCGACCGTGCGCGGCGCAGGTCTTTGGCGGGGCGATCCACGATGGTTTGCGTGTTCGTCACATCATGGATTGTCGTGATGGACCCATGACTTATGCCAATATTCTCATGCAACACCTTCACCACGGGCGCTAGGCAATTGGTCGTGCAGCTTGCCGCCGTGATGATGTCATGGCTCTCAGCATCATAGATGTCGTCATTCACACCATAGACGATGTTTGCCGTCGGCCCGTCCTTGACCGGCGCCGACACCACGACTTTCTTCGCCCCCATTTGAAAATAGGGCGCGATCTTCGCCTCTGATTTGAAAACACCAGTGCAGTCGATCACCACGTCCACACCGTCCATCGGCAGCGCCGACAGGTCTTTGGTTCCGACAAACGGCAAGCGTACCCCGTCGATGGTGATGCTGTCGGCGTCATGCGCAAACTCCGCGTTCCACCGTCCATGCACCGTGTCGAACTCGAACAGATGCGCGTGCATCGCCGGATCGCCCACCGCGTCATTGATCCAGGCAATCTTCGCCCCCCGTTCCAACAGGGGTTTCAGGGCAAGCTTGCCAATGCGGCCAAGCCCGTTCAGCGCGTAGGTGGTCATCGTCGGTCATCCCCATGAGAGTCGCGCGCACTTAGCATAGTGATGATCACAGTTTTGTAACGCTTTCCCAAAAACCGCGCGGCTATGGAGAGAGATCTGTGCCGATCCGCCAAATGACTTTGGCATTGCGACGCACGGCAAAACCCGTAAACCCGCGAGTGACGTTCCGACCGGAGACCTGCAATGTCCCTGCCCATCGCCAAGATCACCCCTGTGACCCAGCCGCTTGTGGGCCGCGTGACATTGCCCGGCTCCAAATCCGTCACAAACCGCGCGCTTCTGGTGGCCGCCTTGGCGCGCGGGACAAGCCGGCTGACCGGCATCCTGCGCAGCGACGACACGCATTACATGATGACCGCTCTGCGCCAGATGGGCGTAGGCATCACAGAGGTTGATGAAACCACCGTTGAGGTCACGGGCTCAGGTGCCTTGCAGCCGGCGTCCGAGCCGCTCTTTCTCGGCAATGCCGGCACCGCGACCCGGTTTCTGACCGCCGCCGTCGCTTTGGTGAACGGCACCACCATCGTCACCGGCGACGAGCATATGCAGAAGCGCCCCATCGCACCTCTGCTCGACACACTCCGCGCAATGGGCGTCAATGCGACCTCTGAAACCGGCTGCCCGCCCGTGACAGTCAAAGGCACCGGCACCTTCCGCAGCGGTGAGATCGAGGTCAGCGGCAAGCTCTCAAGCCAGTACATCTCGGCCATCATGATGCTGGCCGCGATGGGCGACGGTGAGACCCGCATCACCATCGGTGGCGGCAAGATCGGCGCGGTGGGCTACCTGCACATCACTGCGGCCGTCATGCGCGCGTTTGGCGCGACAGTGGAGTTCCCCTCCGAGAACCAGATCATCGTCGCACCCGGCGGCTACAGCGCCGCTGATTACCACGTCGAACCCGACGCGAGCGCGGCAACTTACCTGTGGGCGGCGGAAAAACTCACCGGTGGGCAGATCGACATCGGTACTGCCCCCGGTGACATGAACCAGCCCGATGCCAAAGCATACGACATGATCGCCGCCTTCCCGCAGATGCCGGCCGAGATCAACGGATCACAGATGCAGGACGCCGTCCCGACCCTCGCCGTGCTGGCCGCGTTCAACGAAACCCCGGTGCGCTTCACCGGGATCGAGAACCTGCGGGTCAAGGAATGCGACCGGATCGATGCAGTGCATAAAGGCCTGTTGCAGGTCCGCGCCGGATTGGCTTCGGTCGAAGGGGACGATCTGATCGTCCACGCCGATCCCGCGCTGGCCAGCCATGTGAGTGATGGACTGATCGACAGCCACGCCGACCACCGCATTGCCATGTGCTTTGCCTTGGCCGCCATAAAGGTCAAAGGCGTGCGGATCGAAGACCCTTACTGCGTGTCCAAGACGTTCCCGAATTATTGGGATGTGCTGCGTGGACTCGGAGTTGAGGTTGAGATCAGCGAGGGTTGATCCTTTGAATTAGGGCAGCGCCGGCCCGTCGGGGTGGTGCTGAAAGCGCCGCCCCGGTGGGGGCGGGTCGGCGCTGCCCGGCGATTCACGCCGGGCGTTATCTTTTATGACGGGTCACTCCGCCGCTATCTGCGCCGCAGCCTTATCCCCCCGCAACGACACCCATTCCCCGCCGCCGGTATAGCGCCAGCCCAGACGTCCTTCGTCGTCCATCGCAAACAGCTTCAACCAGCCATTGTCGAACAGCGCCGCAACACCCTCGTGCCGATTGAGGATTGCGCTGATCGCCTCGCGCGGCGCTTCCACGGCGACCGAGAGCCGCAATGGATCATGCATGAAGGTTTCACCGTCATGCACCGACTGCCACGGCAACCCGCCGCGCAGCACGCCGCCATTGCCTTCGACCACACCAATCCCGCCGGTCACGTTGTGCAAAAGCTTGTTCCCGGCCCCGAACGCATCCGGCGCGACGGACGATCCGTAATACTGCAGGCTGATCCAACTCGCCACGACCACCGGCGCAGTCAGGATCAACTCCAGCACCTGAAAGTTCTTGTCCTGCCGCCAGTCATAGCTGTGCAGGAACGACCGCCCAGCAAGGCTCCGCCCAGTGGTCCGCGACCGGGGCGCCGCTATGAAGGCCGAACAGCCCGCAAGTCCCCATTCCGGCCGGGTTTCCGACCAATCCTTGGCCCGCGCCATGACCGCCGCCTGATCCGTTGCCCGTGGCAACCGGGCCGCCCGCTCGCCCCGCGTGACCCGGGCCGCCAATTTCAGCGCCTGTTTCAACGCCGAAATCGTCGCGCCCTGCACATGCCCCGCAGGCAGATCATCCACGAAGAGCCGCACCTCGTCGGTCACCGTGTCATGCAGTCCGGCAAGGAACACCGTGTCCTGCGGCACCTCGATCCCTTTTGCTGCAAGCCCGGACCGGACCTCGGGATCGTTGAGCAAAACCGCAGCCAACCGGGCGTTCACGTCGCCCGCATGACCGCCACAGGCACCGCATTGCAGCGCGCTGGCATGAGCGTTGTTGACGACCCCCGCGCCGTGACCGGCCAGCAGGATCACCTTGGCGAACCCGGATTTCAGCGACATCCCCGACAGGATCGCCGCCGCAATGCCGATCCGCTCCGCAACCGAAATGCTGTCGGCCAGGGCCGGTGC
This sequence comes from Marivita geojedonensis, assembly GCF_002115805.1. Lineage (GTDB taxonomy): Bacteria > Pseudomonadota > Alphaproteobacteria > Rhodobacterales > Rhodobacteraceae > Marivita > Marivita geojedonensis. Next base: position 70,469 of record NZ_JFKC01000019.1, read on the forward strand.
CGGATCGCCACCGAGGCTCGGGTTTTTCTGCGCCAGTGAATCCCGTACCAGCTTGCCGAGGTACAGCGGCCCGGTCGCCTCGACGAAGGCAAAGCTCGACACAGCCGCCAGCCGGAACCGGCCCCAGGCCCGAGTCACCCGCTTTGCCACGCGGGTCAGCATGTCGCTGTCCTGCGGGTCGGTCGCAGCAGAGGTCGCACCGGGGTTGATCAGCACCGGACCGCGGGTTTCCAACACGTCCGACGCAAATCCGTGATGCGCCGCCGCGATGCCGAAGAAACCCGCAAAACCGATGGTCTCGATCCCGTCGCCCGAGGCTTCCAACGCCCGCCGGAACACTTCGGACCGTACGTCGATGCAGAATGCCGCCTGCACGTTCGGCACCACTTCCTTGGCCTCCACGGGCTGCGCCAAAGTGGCGTCCAAAGCCCGCGCCGCCGCGTGATCCGCTGCCGCCTGAAGCGCCGCGTCGATCAGATCGTCCTCGCTTGGTACGACGGGCTGCGCGTGGGCCTTGAGCACCTCTTCCCAACGCGCGCCGATCTGGTCCTTGTAGCGCGCCAGAAGCGCCGCCTCAAAAACCAGCTTGGCGGTCAGCAGATCGGTGATGTCGTTGTTGCCCTCACCTTTCAAGTTCGCCCGGAACGCCTCACCCGAAGCAAGCTGCGCCCAACCGCCCAGCCGCATCAGCAGCGTGTGGAAATAGCTTTCACAGGCATCCGCCGTGATCCCCATATCCTCGGCACATTTGGTCAGCGCGCCCCGCGCCGACATCGACATCGACGCCACCCGCGCAGCAAAGCCCGTCAGACCGAAAATCTCTGGCGTCAGATCCCGCTGAGCAAAGGACCGCCACGAAAGCCACGCTCGCGTCTTGGGCGCAGGCCAAAGCGCCTGACCGGTGTCATAGTGGCCACCCGCCCAATGCCCGATCCGTTCGGCCACGAAGTCGGGCCAGTTGATGTCCGACACCTCTTCGGCCAGATCCGCAAGCGTCGGCAGGGTTACGGGCGCGGGCACGGTCCTGTCCATCGCCGCGATCAGGTCGTCGACCGTTGCCGCCAGTTCCGGCACCTCGGCCAGACCCGCCTCAAGATCCGCCACGCTCAACTCATGCGCCGCGAATTTCGCTTTGAAATGCGCCCGCTCCGGCACTGTCCGCACACCCGCGACCCGCGCCAGGCGTGCAGCGGCCACGTGCAAAGGCTCGCCCGCCTGCCCAACATAGGGGTTCACGGCCACCGTCGCCTCAAGCGACCAGAGCGGCGGGATATGGGCGGCGGCGTTTTTCGCGCCTGCCATGATCTCAAGGGCCGGACCCGAGAACCGTTCAACCATTGTCAGCATGTCTTGATCTCCTGTCCCTGAGTTACCGTGTCCGTGCGGCCCAGCCGCCGGTCAGCCGGTCAAACACCGCGTTGAGGTAAAAGCCGTTCGAAAGATGCACCCGAAGCCCTTGGGCGGCCGGATGGCTGGCCCAGTTCGGAAAGGTCGCCTGCGCCCAGGCAACGGTGCCAAAGCTGAAGATTGTCAGCACCATCAGCGCCCACTGCAAAGGACCGGGGGCCGGAGTTGCCGGCAGTGCGCCGGTGGTCAGCCAAATCGTCACCGATTGCAGCGCGAAATAACTGAGCGTCGTCGCCACCGAATAGGCCGCCATGCGCCGGGTCAGCACCTCAGGCGCATGATCCGCCAGACCTTGCGCCAGCAGATAGGCCACACCCATCACCAGCACCGCACCGAGGGCAATCGACTGCGCCGACTTGCCGTCGATACCCAGGAGCAGGCCAAGTGTCCCGTAGATCGCCAGTGCGATGACAAACGCCTTGAGAACCGCCTTGCTGTTGGGGATCGCCACCGGGCCGGGCCGCCGGATCGACGCCACCTGCGCAACGGCGCCACCCGACGCAAGGAAGGCGTGCGCCTTGTAGAGCGAGTGCGCCACGATGTGCAGCAGCGCCAGATGGAACAGCGCCAGACCGCATTGCAGGATCATGAAGCCCATCTGTGCAACGGTGGACCACGCCAGAGAGGTTTTGACCGATGGCTGGGTCAGCATGACCAAACCACCGAACAAAGCCGAAAACCCGCCAAGGATCACCAGAACCGACAGCACCCCGGGTGCGAGCAGCATCACATCCGCGAACCGGATGAGAAGGAAGCCGCCTGCGTTCACCACACCTGCGTGCAGCAGGGCCGAAACCGGCGTCGGCGCTTCCATCACCTCGGTCAGCCAGCCGTGCGTCGGCACCTGTGCTGATTTGAACAGCGCCGAGATTGCCAAGAGACCCGCAGCAAGGATCGCGGCACCGCCGCCCTCGCCTGCCCGCGCGGCCTCGGTGATCGTGTGAATGTCTGCCGTGCCATAGGCCGCCGCCAGCGCAAACGCGCCGAGAATGAGACCGGCATCCGACGCCATCGAACACAGCGCCTTTTTCCGCGCCGCCCGCTGTGCCGCCGCCCGTTCGGGGTAGGTCAGCAGCAGCCGGTTGACGCAAAGCCCCACCGCGCCCCAGCCGATGATCAGTTGGATCAGGTTGCCTGCCGTGACCAGCAGCAGAACCGACGCCAGACCAAGGCTCAACCAGCCGAGGAACCGCGACTGGTTCTTTTCACCGTCGGTATAGGTCACCGCAAACCGCATCACGACCCAGCCGATAAAGCTCACCAGCATCAGCATGGTCACGCTCACCGCGTCGATCCGCGCGGCAAAGCCCATCTCGGCCGCGCCGATCAGCGGGCTGGTCGATGACCCGTCGCGGATCAACAGCGCCAGCGTGCCCAGCGACACACCCATCGCCGCCAGTCCGGCATACTCCCCAAAGCGGAGTTGGACCGATCCGCGCGGCAGATCGCGGGTCATGTAGAAGACACCGATAAGGGCGAAAAACACAGGTGCCAGCAGCGGCAAAGCAGTGATCATGGGACGGTCTCCTTTTTGGGCCTTGTTCCTGAGCGGGGACCTAACGCGCGGCCTTTCTGAAGAAAAATACATTGTTTAGGATTTATCGTTCACTTAAATAGAACGAATGTCAGAACTCAATTACCACCACCTGCGCTACTTCTGGGCCGTGGCCCATGACGGCAACCTCACTCGCACGGCCGAGCGGCTGAACCTGTCACAGTCGGCTTTGTCTTCTCAAATCAAGCAGTTGGAGGACCGTCTCGGGCAAACCCTGTTCGAGCGACGGGGCCGCGCGCTGCACCTGACCGAAGCGGGGCGCATCGCGCTCGACCATGCCGACACGATCTTTTCCGCAGGCGAAGAGATGCTCGCCACCCTGCGCGACACAGCAAGTCCAGCGCGCGCGCTGCGCGTCGGCGCGCTGTCGACCCTGTCGCGCAACTTCCAGATCACGTTTCTCGAACCTGTCCTTGGCCGCCCCGATGTCGAAGTCATTCTCCGATCCGGAAGCGCGGCAGAGCTTTATGCCGCGTTAGATGCGCTGAACCTCGATGTGGTGCTGACCAACACGCCCCCCGCCCGCGACGCGATCAGCCCTTACCTGACACAGAAACTGGCCGATCAGACGGTGGGTCTTTTCGGCACCCCCGACCGGGTGCGCGGCAACCGCCCCTTCGAAGAACTGGTGGCCGATCAACCCCTGATTCTGCCCACCCGTGACACGCAGATCCGCAATGCCTTCGACACGCTGCTGGCTCGGGTGCAAGCCAAACCCACCATCGCCGCTGAAGTCGATGACATGGCAATGATCCGCCTCCTCGCCCTGCGCGGAACGGGGTTGGCCGTGGTCCCGCCGATCGTGGTGAAGGACGAACTTGCACGCGGCGATTTGGTACAGGCGGCGATGCTGGACCTGCATGAGCTGTTCTATGCCGTGACCCTCAACCGGCGCTACCCGAACCCTCTGCTGACCGAACTGCTCGCCGCCGCTGTGCGTTAAGGAATGATCTCGAACTTCGTCACATCGACCATCCCCCGGTCGGTGATCTTGAGCGCCGGAATGACCGGCAGCGCCAGGAACGCCAGTTGCAGGAACGGCTCGTTGAGCGTCACACCAAGGCTCTTGGCCGCCGCACGCAGGTCCACCAGACGGTCATGCACCTCTTCAAACGGCTCAAGGCTCATAAGCCCGGCCACAGGCAAAGCCAGCTCTGCCAGGACCTCGCCCCCCGCCGCCACGACGAAACCGCCCTCAATCTCGGACAGCCGGTTCGCGGCCAACGCCATGTCGGCGTAATCTACCCCAACACAGGCGATGTTGTGGTGGTCGTGACAAACGGTCGAGGCAATCGCCCCCCGCTGCAACCCGAAGCCGCGCACAAAGCCGGTGGCGATGTTGCCGTTCTTGCCATGCCGTTCGACCACCGCAATGCGAATGAGATCGCGCGCGGGGTCGGGATGCTTGTCGCCATCTTCGACCGGAACTGTCTCGTGCAGATGTTCAGTGATGATCTTGCCCTCAACGATGCCGATCACATCGGTCTCGGTCCGGTTGCCCTTGGCGCGGAAATCCTCGGGCTTCAGATGCGGTGCGTGGACCGACCCGGTGCCCACAGGTTCGATTTTTGACCGCTTGGTAAAATTCTCGACCGTGGCTTCCACCCCTGCGCAGAACACGGTCTGCACATCGCAGGCCTCGAGCGTTCGAACCGCCACGATATCCGCCCGCTTGCCCGGCGCGATCAACCCGCGATCCTTGAGCCCGAACGCCTCGGCCCCTGACAGGGACGCGGCGCGATAGGCTGCGAGCGGCGGCGTGCCCATGGAGATCAGCGTGCGGATCATGTGGTCGAGGTGTCCCTCTTCCGCGATATCCAGCGGGTTCCGGTCGTCGGTACAAAGGCACATGTACGGCGCCGTGCGTTCCGTCAGCAGCGGTTGCAGCGCGTGCAGGTCTTTCGAGACCGACCCCTCACGGATCAGAACACGCATCCCCTTCTGCAGCTTCTCGCGCGCCTCCTCGGCGGTGGTCGCTTCATGTTCAGTCGAAATCCCGGCGGCGATGTAAGCGTTGAGATCCATGCCGCGCAGTTGCGGGCAGTGGCCGTCGATATGGCCGCCTTCGAAGAGGTGCAGCTTTTCCATCACCTGAGGATCGCGGTAGATCACCCCGGGATAATTCATGAATTCCGCAAGCCCGATGCCCGAGGGGTGCCCCATGAGGTCTGCCAGATCAGCGGCCAGCAACTCTGCCCCGGCGGTTTCCATATGGGTGGACGGCACGCAGGAGGACAGCTGCACGCGAATGTCCATCAGCGTGTGGCGGCTGGCCTCCTGGAAATAGCGGATGCCCACAGCACCGATCACATTGGCGATCTCATGCGGGTCGCAGATGGCGGTGGTAATGCCATGCGGGCCAACGCAGCGGTCGAATTCATAAGGCGTGACCAAAGAGCTTTCGATGTGCAGATGCGTGTCGATGAAGCCCGGCACGAGGATGAGCCCCGTCATGTCGCGGATCTCGGATCCGTCATAGCTGCCGCAGGTGCCAGCGATCACGCCGTCGCAAATGGCGATGTCTCCGTCGAGCAGATCTCCGGTGACCAGATCGAGAGTCTTTGCTCCACGCAGGACCAAATCTGCAGGGGCATCACCGCGGCCAACGGCGATGCGGCGGGCAAGTGGGCTGAGGTCCGTCATGGTCGGTAGTGCTCCTTGAAATCCTGTGTTCAGCTTAGACAGGTGGCGCGTTCGGACCAAGCCTGCACTGTTCGACGCGAACGACTCAGCACGCGTTTCAGGGGGTTTCGGCATTCGCGGCGCAAAAGCAGGCAGGGAAAACGGCATACAACGGCATACCGGATCAATTTGTCACACCCACAACTGGGTAGGCTCGCCTGCTTCAGCTTGCCACGGTTACCGCAAACGGCCCGAAATCCCCATTTTCAAAGATGCGTGCTATTTGAGCATGTTACGTCACGTCCGGTAAATTATTTTACTTATTTTCTTTTGTTTCTGAAAAATATTTACATCTAACTAGCTGATATTTATTTGCTTATTTATTTGTTTTCAGACTCGCGTATGATCCACGCCGAGGTGCGATAACACGCTTGTGATCGCTGTCTGGAACGTCCGAGGAGGATCGGACGGTGCGAGGGAGACCAACGCCATGAACGACCAAACCACCACCACCCAAGGCACTGGTGTA
>NZ_JFKC01000002.1 GCF_002115805.1 Marivita geojedonensis
TCCTGACCCTAGCCTAAACGACACCATTCTTTGGGCGGCACCGATGCAGTTCGCCATCCGATCTTGGCAGTATTTTGACGGATTGGAAGATGGGTGTGATTTTGTTGGTCGTGTTGCCGAGGGTAAGGTGGACTTCACGTCAGGCACAGAGATTTGCGTCCGCCCACCATGCGATTAGGTGCAGCGCAGCTTCGCCAGACCGGACATTCGTCTATCGTGCAGCATTTTGAGAAGTCGAAGGTCAGCAGAGCGGGACTTTTCTGCCATCCATGGCAGAAATACGAATGACCGCTTCCCTGTCAGTGATCCTATGTCGAGCCTGCTTTACCCACGCGATTTTCTAAAGGTCGCTTAGAAATTCCGGATAAGCCGCTGAGGCCCAGCCAATCACGTGACCTTTTGACGATTCCGTCTCGACCGGTGATATCCAAGGAACCATCCCTGACCGCGTCATCGAGATCGCGCCATCCCATCCAGACGCGGGTCATGGTGCGTAAGTCTGTCTCGACAAAAACGTCGATCTCACGCCCGGGATCGACATAACACAAGTCGACATCGTTGTTCTCGAAGACGAGCCAATGATCCGTCAATCCCTCGGGCGCATCCGAAAAGATGAATTGCACGGTGAACGGGTCGGGGAGGAAGCTCGCGGGTTTGACATTCCGTCGCATGTCCCACATCAAAAACCTGACGTCGATGTCCTTGAGGGAAGGCTCTTCGCCGATCCATTCCTGTCCCCAGATCGCCATCGCGCGAACCACGCTCGACAAGGCTTTGCCAGCCTCTGTAAGCCGGTAGTCGCCGAACTTTCCTCGCGTCCCAGCTCGGTGTTTGACGAGACCGTTTTCTTCCAGGTCGCGCAGCCGTCGCGCAAGCAACGATCGAGAGGCAAGCGGTAGGCCCCGTGCGATATCGTTGAAGCTGGTCGATCCGTCGAGAAGCTCGCGGATAACAAGCAACGTCCACTTGTTCCCGAGCATTTCGCTGGCCATCGCAAGCGGACAATACTGACCGTAGCCTTTTTCAGAGCCCATCTGCATCACCTCCGTCTATGCTAAAATAATCGCGGCACGGCTCGCAAACCAGTCCAATCCGTGGACTGGTTGGAAGCGTCGCGACCCGGCAACGTGATCATCGAAACCACACAGAACCCCGGAGGACCAGATGGGCACGGAATTTCAAACGCTGAATGGACAAACAAAGAGCATTGGCGAAGAAGCGATCAACGGTCTCGAATCGGCAATGAGGGGTCGGCTCCTTTCCAAGGATCACCCTGACTACGACAATGCCCGGCGCATCTGGAACGGCATGATCGACAAGCGGCCAGCCCTGATCGCCGAGTGCAGCGGCACCGCGGACATTATCTCCGCTGTCAGGTTCGCCGCCGCACATGGCCTGCTGACGTCGGTGCGCGGCGGCGGTCACAATATCGCCGGAAGCGCGGTTTGCGACGACGGGCTCATGATCGACCTGTCGCTTTTGCGGGCCGTTCGCGTCGATCCCGAGGCGCGTCGGGCATTCGTCCAGCCCGGGGCATTGCTGGGCGATGTCGATCACGAAACCCAGGCCTTCGGACTAGCTGTGCCTACCGGAATCAACTCAACCACCGGCATCGCAGGACTGGCTTTAGGTGGTGGCTACGGATGGCTGTCGCGAAAGCATGGTCACACGGTCGACAATCTTGTGTCAGTGCAGATCGTAACCGCCGACGGCGTTCTGATAAAGGCTTCTGAAAATGTTAACTCCGAGCTGTTCTGGGCGATCCGCGGTGGCAGCGGCAATTTCGGTATCGTGACGGAGTTCGAATTTGCACTCCATCCTGTCGAGACATCGATGATGACGGGTCCTGTCGTTCATTCGCTGGAGGATGCCGCGTCCACATTGAAAGCGTATCGCGACGTCGCGGCCCAGTTGCCTGACGAAGCCACATGCTGGTTCGTGCTTCGCAAGGCACCGCCGTTGCCTTTTCTTGCGCCAGAGCATCATGGCAAGACTGTCCTGCTGATGCCCATGGCATTTGCCGGCCCACTTGACGGGAGCGAGGCGGCTCTCGCTCCGCTGCGGTCTATTGGCAACCCCATTGCCGATGGCGTTTCACCGCATCCCTACACCGGATGGCAAGCGGCCTTTGATCCCCTGCTTACTGAGGGCGCCAGAAACTATTGGAAATCGCACGACTTCAGGGAACTAACTGACGATGTGATCGGCCTGATGATCGAGGCAGCGAGCGATCTGCCGACCGACGAGTGCGAGATTTTCGTCGCACAGTTGGGAGGGGCAGCTGGTCGTGTAGACGAGGAAGCGATGGCTTACGCTCATCGGAAAACTCGCTATGTCATGAACATTCACGCCCGATGGAGCAATGAAAATCAGGATGAGGTCTGCAAGACATGGGCGCGCGCGTTGTTCGACAAGGCCGCACCGCTCGCTGAAGGCAGTGTCTATATCAATTTCGTTCCTGAAGCCGGGGAAGAGCGGAGCAAAGGCGCGTTCGGAACCAATCAGACGCGGCTGGAGAACATCAAAGCTAAGGTCGATCCTGCAAACCTGTTCCGCGCCAATGTCATGATCCAGCCCAATCCGTGAACCTTGCAAGCGGAGGGAGCTAAATCTGAGGGGGGTGCGCCCGGCTTTTATGCCGATGGCGTGCCTCTTTTCAGTTGCCAGAAGCAGTCGTTCGCAAAAAACTGCAGCATCCGGTACTTTGGGCTCGAAGCCGTCATGTGGTGACGCAGCATAAACACCGCTTCAATCGTCGCTTGAATGGCAGCTGTTTGCTATGCGACCAAATCGGTTTGCAGGCGCGAAGAAGGTCGGCTTCCCGCGCGGAGTGCTCAGACTCGCCCGTTTTCTTTCGCCTTCTGCTCTGCATATTCCTCCGCTGACAGCTCGTATCGCTTGCCGGTGAACATATCCTTCTTCATGCGCGGGGTCAGATGGCTGTAGTGTCGTTCGATCATGCCAATCGACGTCCCCATCTGCTTGGCCAATGCGTGCACATCCATACCGTCGTTCACGAGTGCAAAGGTCGCGTATGTGTGTCGCAGGCTGTAGAGTGTACGATCCTGCCCGGTCTTGGGGCACTTGAGCAAACCAGCGTCTTTGAGGAACGCCTTGAAGGTTTGCCGAAGGTGCTCTGTCACAGTGCCATCGGGCAAGCAGAACACTGGCAGGTCCAGCTTCTGCTTGAGCATGTCGTAGAAGTCGATGTCTTTGATCGCGTCCGTGCGGGAGTGAATGCGCTTGAGATAGTCGATGGTGCCCGCGCGACCGATGGCTTCGTGCGGCTTGGTCTTTCCGTGCAGATAGAGTTCAACGTACTCCAAGCCATTCTCAGTAAAGACTGTAACGTGCTTCCATCGTAGGTTCTGCGCCTCAGTGCCGTGACGCATGCCGGTATTGGCGAGGATCAATACGTAGTCGCGGAGCAGGTAGCGCATGTCCCGTGACTTGCCGCCTTTGCCCTTGTCGATCCAATGCGGCAGCTTGCGGATCATCGTGCGATAGTCTTCCAAGCTGAAATCAGGACGCCTAGTGGCACCTTCACCTTTGTTGGACAGGATCGGCACTTTGCCTTGCGTGATGAAACCACGAGCGACCGCCTCAGCGTAAACTTTGTTCATAGCTGAGTTGTGTGTATTCAGCGTTGATGCCTTTGGCTCCCTACCAATCTGCTCCGCGCGCCACGCGTTGAAGGCTTGGATTTTTTCGTGGTCAACGTTGGTAATGAACGTCTTTCCGAAGAAAGGAATGAAGTAGAGGTTGAGAGCCTTGATGTAATCCTTGAACACCTTGCGCCCGGCACCCGCATCCAGCTGCCGCTGCATGTCCGCAATTGCCAATCGTGCGACATCCTCAAATCGCTTAGTGACAACGGGCAGGTCGTGCTTGGCGCGGAATTTGTAGTCGAGGTACTGCTCACGGGCGACCGTCTTTGCTTCTTCAAGATCGCGCTTGCCCGTGCTGATGCGCACCCAGTGTTCGTCGATTTTGAACGTGGCCTGCCAGCGCTTGCTTTTGGGGCGCTTGTAGACCTTCACCTCCCCATCCAGCAGCACATGCGTATCTGCGCCCAGCTTGGCCATTCCTGCTCCTCGGTAACCTCATCACACACTAAGTTCGTGTGTTGGTGATGTCAGCCGAAAATCGACAACTTTGTGCCGAGGACTGATAGTTTGGTGAGTGCGGCAAGGACCGCTGTAGTGAGATGCAGAAGTTGGGTGGCAGTGGGCCATTGGCGTAGCTGCGGACGAAGAGGCCATTGTTTCAAGCGAAAAGACTTTCCAAGCTCGAGTCCGCTGACTAACCTATAAATCCATGCAAGTTAGAGAAACGCAAAACCAAACGGTTCAGAAGGGAAGAGGGATGAACATAAAATTGCTGTCAGCCGGAATTGTTGCTTTAGGGCTTGCGGGATGTGTGGAAGTCGGAGATGCAATTGAGGACCCGGGAGCATTTGAGTGCCGCGAGAGAGGAGCGTCTCTGATGCGGGTTGGCTATGATCAGACGTCGGCAAGTCCGATCAATTTCGATGCCTTCGGAACACGGAACTACTCCGTATACGCTGGAGGAACCACTTTCCGTTGCTCGGTGAACTCGGACGACCAGATTATCGCATTCAATCGTATGTGAGCTAGCGGAATATTTTTCGGCGCGGGGCGGGCTTTCTGGTCCGCCCATTTTGATATCGCCGGTCGACTTAACATCACGCCTGAGTATATTGCGACGCCGGACCGGAAAGGTAGCCTAATCAGATAGCCGACATTCCCGAGATCGAGCTCTATTCCCGAGATGCGGACGAAGCAGACTGTTGCAGTTGCGGCATCTGATTAGATCGACCAAAGCTTGCAAGATGTCTCCTCCTGTCAGAAAGTACCTGTCAACCTATTCAGGGAGGTTGCAAATATGGGTTTTGTTGAAGCCACCAAGACATGCCTTACAAAATACTTCGTTTTTTCCGGGCGCGCGGCGCGGCCCGAGTACTGGTGGTTCGTGTTGTTCGTGGTTGTCGTCAGCGTTGTCTTGGCAGTTGTCGACGCCTCCCTGTTTGGCACGGACCCGGAAACTGGAGAGAGCAGCCAAGTCCTCACTCCGATATTCCAACTTGCCGTTGTCGTACCCATGCTTGCCGCTGGATGGCGTCGACTGCACGACACCGGAAGACCAGGCTGGTACTTGCTTTTGCCTGCAGCACTGAGCATCGCAACCATGTTCATGCTGTTCAGTGGCATCGCTGTATTTTCAGTCCTCGAGCAAGGGGCTGACGACCCTGAAGCGTTGAGAGGCCCAGCGGCACTACTTGGTGTAACTGGTTTGATGGTTGTGGGAGTTCTTCAACTGATACTCTCGGTGTTGATGATCTGGTGGCTCAGCCGACCATCACAGGAAGGTACAAATGAATATGGTCCACCCGCAGCTTGAACTTATGACGTAGATCATCAGCGCCTTCGCGGCGAAATGACGAACCACGGCCAAACTGACCAGGGGGTTATCTATGAAGCGACATCTTGTTGCCGGCTCGGTCTTCACAATCATGATGTCATCACCGGCCATGGCTGACTGGAACTTCAGTGGACCGCCCAATGCCAACGCCTTCATTCAGACGGGCAACATGACGCTGGAGTTACAATGCGATCGGGTCCGTTTTGCGCCAGCAGGTTACGAGGACTCGCAAGACATCGTTTCCAAGCAGGGCCTTTCCTTTCGGTTCATGAAGGATGGTTCGACCGAGGTAGGTGCGTTTCAGGCCGGATCGGTGAATGCGGATATATCGCTCGTCGACAACTATCCTGTTGAGGTCCGTTTCTTCGATCAGGGCGACTATGATTTCGTTTTGGATCAGATCGCGCAGAACGCAGTTCTGAACCTTTCGATGGCTGATCAGGATGTCTCTTATGGCATTTTTACGCTCAAAGGCTCATCTGCGGCGGTCAGATCCCTGCGCGCTTCCTGCACCTCCAACGCGTCGACATCACAGAGCATGGAGGCGCCAGAAGGCATTGTGTATTGCGGTGGCGGTGCTGTGCAAAGGGTCATCGAATACGCAATAGTAGGTCAATCAGGCGACCAGTGGGATGCTGCTGTGACCGTCAATGGTGAGACCATTCGCGCCATGACCTCATATAGCTTCTTCGGAAACTCCGAACCACCGGCAGGCTTCCAGATGGCGCTGCTGGGTGAAGATCGGTCAGAGTTCCTCGTCTTCAGCGATGGTGGCCGGAACTGGATCGAGTTTGGCGATTACACCTACGATCAGTGTAATTGAGCCGCATGAGAAGGCCGGAAATACAGACATGGTGAGCCGACCATCTGAAAAGGGAAAACGCGCTGGTGCCGGCACAAGATTGGCTGTCTTCTGTGCGATCTCCGCAGCTATTAACACTGCTTCGGCTCATGCGCAGGACTTGTCCGGGTTGCCCACACAGTTGCTTGAGAAAGTCGAAGCCGCGCAGCAGGCATGCTCGAATTTCGAAAATGGACAGTTCGCCCTTGAATTGGGAGCCATTCACCGCGTCGATCTCGATGGGGACAACCAGCGGGACTGGGTTCTGGACGAGGCGGGTTTTGCCTGTTCCACCGCTGTGTCGCTCTATTGCGGGACAGGCGGTTGCGTGTCTCACTTCCTGATCGAGGATCGTATGTTTTCGCTTCTCAATCAGGGATGGGACATGGCGAACATTGGACCATTCCGTGTGCTATTAGCGGATGTGCATGGCTCGCAATGTGGTGGGATCAACCCAACGCCCTGCGTCGTGGCCAGTGTTTGGGATTCAGATGAAATGGTCTGGCGCAGCACGGGTGCAGAGTGGGAGTAGAAAACATGGAAAGGCGCCTCGAAAAGGTCATGCGTGCTATCTGTGCCTGCGCTCTGGCGCTGACGGTGACGGGATGCGTCGAAACCGCTCCAGAGTTCGCGATCAGCGAACCTGACCCGCAACTGAACTTCGTTCGCGGTTACCGAAGCGTTGCGGACGAGTGCCGGCTTGTCGGCGAAACCGCGTTCACTGTCGATTTCCTCGACGATGCGGCCGATCTTGTGGCCTGTCCGACGGGAAGTGCTGCAATGGCAAGCCTGATGGCGGAAACGGGAGCGCCCGTAATCACCCAAACCAACAGCTTCTCGTTCTTCAGCATTCCCTACCGCTGAACTGAGCGGCCCCATTCGATCGGTCCAAGTAGAGAGCTAGTGCATGACCGGCCTCTGATCCATCGGGATGACAGGTTCGGGGCCTTAGGTTCATAGCCGAGCGTGCTGTGCGGCCGTCACCGCTAGATTTCACACGGCCAGTCGTCCCGCGCATGGATGAGTTGGCCCGCAGCCGCCAAAACCACGATGTCGGCGTAGCGCCCGCCCTCAGAACATTCCGCCGTGCGCCTTATAGCCCCTTTCGTCGATAGACTGCAGCGCATGGTAGCGTTTCACCCCGACCGCATGGTTCGACATGATATTGGCGGCGCGGATGAACCATTCGTTACGTTCATCTTCTGACTGCACCTTCAGTTCGTCGTGGTTGACCTTGTGGTTAATCCAAGGGCCGGCCATCAGCAGTGATATCGTCTCGCGGTGGTGGTCGCAGACCGAGTGAGCCAGCCGGTCTGCCGAATACTCTTGTGCGCGGATCGTGCTGACACCCAAAACAGGGATGAGGTTCGGGAGGAAGGTGATGATCAGGCGCCAGAGTGACACGTGGCGCAGGCGGTGGTGGGAAAGTTCGTGGGCGATTACGAATTCGACCGTTTCGGGGGACCGGTCCATCAAGAGCGCGATCTCGGCGAAGATGACGACGTACTTGTAGCGCGCGTTGCAGGACAAAGCATAGGCGTTCACCACGCCATTACCGTTCTTCACGTATAGCCGGGGCGGGTTTTCCATACCCATGCGCTGTGCGACGTCTTGATAGAGCGTCCAGATCTCGGGGAACTGGTTCGGGCCGACCCGCACCGCATTCGCCTTGTCCATGGCGATCCGGTAGAACCGCGTGAGGAAGATGATGACTGGCGCGGCAAGAAGAAGAAGTGCGTACTGGCCGAAGTCGCTGGCATCCTCAGTGGCTGCATCTGTCACCGCGCCCGAGTCCTCTTGCGCCAAGAAGCTGGCGAGGCCGAGGATCAGCACGAGGATCGAGATGATATAGGCCACGGTGACTAGCGGCATCTCCCACCTGTGGCGGTAGCGTTCGGGGCTGGTTTGTGGGTTGGCGAAAGCTGCGGCTTCGGGGCGAATAGCGGAGGTGTCTGCCACTGGAAATTCCCTTTAGAGCTTTTGTGACATTACTCTACGGGGCTTTGACGATTTCTTGGAGCGCTAGTTACTTGTGTCCGTAGGCTTTGGCGGCGCCCAGTATGAAACTTGTGCTCAGTGCTGCACTCTTCATAAAGTCCAGATCCAAGACGAGGCCGCGCTTCTGGTCCGCACCATAATTCACCTTGGCCAGGAGCCGCGCAAGAGAAGCGGGCAGTCGATCCAGCCGTCGACAGGCAAGATTGGGCTCGATCCGGCCTTTCGCAGCACATAACACGAAAGCCTGCTCTCGGCGCATCCAGCGTCGTCCAGGCTTGTGTGGAGTTGATGTGTTTGGAGATTTCGCCGAGTTTCTGTGTTTCAAGAGTGGGTTCAGTTACTGTGTTCCAGTTACTGTGGGCAAACACTGTGTTGCGAACAGTATGGTCAACACAGCGATTCCAAACACTGTGGTCAACACAGTCTTTCAGCCAGCCCAGCGCCATTTCAACGCACGAAAAACTGTGCGATGAGTGTGCAACGCACGAACTAAAAACTGTGCGATGCGCAAGTGGCTTGTTTTTATGACTAAAGTGGTGCCCGGGGGCGGAATCGAACCACCGACACGAGGATTTTCAATCCGACCACTTCGTTGCGCAATCTTTCCTGCGACCAGAATGGCGATACTCTTAATCTGCGGTGACGAGTTCGCGATAGTTTGAGCTCCATACAGAGTACATCTGTGTTTTCACTACACAGTCTACACTGTTCCCGACCGTGCGTTGCAGGAGGCTAGATTTCTCCTCCCGTCTCACGATGAAAGAGTTTTGCTCGAAGGTCCGGAATCCATATTATTGTGACTGAAGAAGGCGCATATCGCGTTGCTATCGTGAGGGTGACCATCGGCCATGACGTCTGGATCGGGCACGAGGTGACCATCGGAACAGGGGCCGTGATCGGTGCGGGGCAGTTGAGACACGCGATGTTGCGCCCTATACGGTTGTGGGAGGCATTCCCGCGCGTCCCATCAAACAAACGCCGATTTACCGAGGCACAGGCCGAGGCGCTGCTGGAGATCGCCGTCTGGGACTGGCCGAGAGAGACATACAAAGCGGCATTGCCGGACATACGGGCGCTCGACATTGATGCCTTCATTGAAGAATATCGCCGCTGACTCACCGCCCGAGCAACCCGCGCGCCGTATCTTCGACACTGGGTTCCTGTTCCTGGCGCTGTCTGCGCTTCTGGCTGGTGTGTTGGTTGTCGTGCTAAAGGGGTGGGAGCGAGCGGTTGAAATCGCGTTGTCCGAGCTGTGGTTCATGACCGTTCTGGCCCCAAAGATAGCCGCGGGCATGTTCATCGCGGCTACGCTGCCGCTGCTACTGCCCCGCGATAAGGTGGCGATCTGGATCGGACGGGAAAGTGGTCTTCGTGGGCTGCTTCTGGCAGCTTTAGCGGGAGCCGCGATTCCTGGCGGTCCGGCGATGACCTTTCCCCTGGCGGCGAGTTTCGGTCTCGTAGGCGCGGATGTCGGCGCGATCATGACCTTCGTCAGCAGCTGGGCGCTGCTCAGCCTGAACCGCACTCTGATCTGGGAATTCTCGTTCCTGCCGGTCGATTTGGTCTCGTGGCGCATTCTTCTGTGCCTTCCGGTGCCGATCCTGGTCGGGATGGCCGCGCGGGCGGTTTTTGGGCGGAGTTCCGAGTGAACATTCTCATTGGAACAGTCCTGCTGGGAGCCGTGGCGCTGTGGCTTTACTTGCGCCTGCCCAATGCCGAATGGCGCGCCGCCGGGATGGCGAACGCCTGGCGCATGGCGCAGTTCACCGCCCCCCGGATCATTGTCGCACTTCTGGGGGCCGGATTCTTTGCCGAGCTATTGCCTCCCGAGAAGGTGCGCGCATTATTCGGAGAAGGAGCAGGCGTGTCGGGTGTTCTTCTGGCGATTGCCTTGGGTCCGATCACGCCGGGCGGGGCCTTCGTGGCTTTTGCGGTGGGGGCGGCTGCACTCAAGGCGGGGGCCACATCGAGCCTCGTCGTGACCTATGTCACGGCGTGGTCTCTTTATTCCGCGTCACGCTTTCTGGCCTATGAACTGCCGCTGATGGGCCGCCAATTGGCCTTGCGTCGGTTGATCTTGTGTCTGCCAGTGCCCTTCGTGATTGCCGGCGCTGCGCATGTATTCTGAGCGCAACCGTGTCGATTCGCTGCTCGCGCTGGTGTGGTTGATGCGACCAGTTGCGTCCCGACTTGACCTCTGACAGGAGCCTGTCTGCATGCCTGACAGTCAGATCGAAACCGAACGTCTGATCCTGATGCCTCCGGCGCTGGAGCATCTCGACGCCTATGTCTCATACTGCGCGAGCGAGCGTGGCCGCGCTAGTGAAGTCGCATTTCCGATTCAAGTGCCGTCTGCGTAGATATGGCCTCCCAGATATTTCGAGCCTGTATCGCAGCACAAGGTGACCACGCGTTTTGACGGCCCAAGTTCGCGTGCGATCTCTATGGCCGCAACAACGTTGAGCCCGGTGGATCCGCCTCCAAACACGCCTGCGTCGCGCGACAGTTTCCGACACATGTCGAACGCCAATTCTTGATCGATTGCACGGCACTCGTCCACTTTGTCTCGATCTAGAAATGGCGGCTCGAATCCAACACCGATCCCCTCGACCCGATGCGGGCCACCCTTGCCGGTTGTCAGAAGCGGCGACTGCAAGGGTTCGAGTGCAACAATCTTCGGCTTAAGCCCAGTTCTTGCAAGACCGTCAGCCGTTCCCATCAAGGCAGCTCCGGTGCCCACAGCGGCTACCAGTACGTCGATCCCCTCGCCAAGATCCGCTGCGATTTCTTGCCCCATGGGCTCATAACCTGCGCGAACGTCCGGTGACCCGAACTGGTCCGCGTAGTGACTGCCGGGTTCCTCTGCCAACGCGTGTGCGCGCGCTTTCATACGCTGGATGAGATCTGGAGTAATGGTGCCGTCTTCACTCTTTTCTACGAGAACCTCAGCACCGAAGGCCTGCATGGCTTGACGTTTGCTTTCGGAAAACGCGTCAGAGAAAACCGCTGTAAACTTCAAACCCAGGACGGCCGAGACGAACGCAAGGGCCGTCCCTGTGCTCCCGCCCGTATATTCTACGACCCGGTCACCTGCTTTCAATTCCCCTCTCGCCATTGCGCGACCGAGAACCGAGACAGCCATTCGGTCCTTATAGGACCCCGTAGGGTTGCCGCCCTCCAGTTTGATCCATATTTCGGCGCCGTTTTCCGGCTCGAACTGCTTGAGCCTGACAAGAGGAGTGTTGCCGATCGCCCCCAAGGCGTCTTTTGTCCGCATATCGCCCTCTATCTAGGTCAGAGATCGAAGCCAATTGTTATCGCTCATTGTCGTCCCATCAACGGGCAATTGAGCATTTCGTAGGGGCCAGCTTCGGCCGCTTCTAAATCATTCAACGAGAGCCCTCCAAAAGGCCGCATTCAGACGCTAAGCCGCCAAGAGATCGCTCTCCAGCTTCTCAAACAACGAGACATCTTCCTCGGGGCTTTCGAATAAGCGCGTCCGCCGTAGGGGATACGAAAGAACGTGAAGCTGTTCGTTTGTGCGCTCGTGCGGACTGAGGTTGGTGCCAAGTAGGTAACCACCGGTATGAAGGACCGCTTGAACCCAATTCAGGTAAATTAAGCTGTATTGAAAGGCACGGCTGGATCTTGAGCATCGGAAATGAACACGATGGCAGTGACGCCTAACAGTCGATGGGCTAAGCGAGAAAGAGTGCCAAATTCAGCTCAGTAGAAGCGAGCGCACCACGTTTGTTGTGCATGGTGCGCTCCATAAAGATCAACTCTCGAGTTGCTCGCTTAGGAAGGTGGAAAAGGCGTCCCAGCTGGCTTGATCCGCGCGCTCTTGGTAGCGGCTCGAGCCGAAGACGGTAAAAGCGTGGGGGGCGTTCGAGTAAACCTTGATGGAATAGACGTTGCCCGACGCTTCGAGTTCGGTCGCGAAGGTTGCAACATCTTGCATTGTGATGGATGTGTCGGCTCCTCCGTGGAATACCAGAACGGGCGGTTCGTTCCCGTCCCAAGCTTGACCCACTGGCGTACCTAGCCCCCCGTGGAATGTCGCAAAGCCACTGACCATTTCCGCCATTTCGCTCCGCGCCATTTCCAAAGCCACTGCGCCGCCAAAGCAATAGCCGGTCACGACCATTGCGTCAGTTTCCGAGCGTGAAAGCGCTTGATCTACCCCAGCTTTGATTAGCGTACGCATGCGTTCACGGTCTTGATACAGCGCTCCCGTTGCAGCGCGCCGGTGATCCATGGTCTCTGTTGGTGTTTTATCACCGAACATATCCAATGCGAACGCATTGTAGCCCATTTCCGCAAGCATATCTGCGCGTTTGCGTTCGTAATCGGTCATACCATCCCAGTCATGAACAATCAGAACCAGGCCCTTCGGGTCGTCCGCTTGCGCCCAATAGCCGGTAAAGGCTTCGCCATCGACGTTGTAAGAGACGTCGTTAGCGAAAGCGGGGGTGGCGAGAAGAAGTGCTGTTGCAAGTGTTGATATAAAACGCATTTTGACCTCCAGTTTATCTGCGCTGGGAGCTATTCCACAAAGGACATAAGGCAAGTTGGGAGAGTGGTGCGCTTGGATTGATTGTCTGCAACGCACAGTTCAATCTCAGCTTTCAGGAGCACTAACCTGGGAGCGGTTTCCATTTACACATTCTTGCAAGCCCAGCGGACCGACCCGCTTAGATCCACGAATTGGCGGGCGGGAGATAGCCTGTCTCCTGAGCATGCCCCGATTTGTGATTGTTGGATCGATGTAGTGCCCTAGTCTCTACTTTGTTGCAAAGCGCTTGAAGCCGAAGAGGAATATTGGATGACGATATCTTTGAAAATCAATGGTGCCCTCAAGGAAGTTGATCCGGCCCCGGGTACACCACTTCTTTGGGTGCTGCGAGAAGAGCTTGCAATGACCGGGACCAAGTTCGGTTGTGGCGTGGCGGCTTGCGGAGCATGCACGGTTCACATTGACGGCGTTGCAGAACGTTCCTGTCAAGCTCTCGCAGAGGATCTTGAAGGATCCGAAATTACCACGATTGAAGCGATTGGTTCCTCACCCGCAGGTGCGGCGGTCCAAAAAGCATGGACCGAGCTGGATGTGGTCCAATGCGGATATTGCCAGTCTGGTCAGATCATGTCGGCCGTAAAGCTGCTCAACGATATCGCAAATCCAACCGACCAGGACATTGACGACTACATGGACGGCAACGCCTGCCGCTGTGCCACCTATGTCCGTATCCGGGCTGCGATCCATCGCGCAGCGGATATCATGGAGGGTTGAACAATGACCTTGAACACAACCAGGCGGAAGTTTCTGAGCGGTGCTGGCGCCGCGCTGTCCGTTTTTGTGATTGGCTTGAACCCGAAAGGAGTACTGGCGACGACGTCGGCTTCGGGAGGCAACATTACCCCGTTCCTCACTATTGCCGAGGACGGTACTGTGACCGCGATCATCAAGCATTTCGAGGGCGGGCAAGGTGTATCCACAGGCCTGTCCGCACTGATTGCTGAAGAGATGAATATGGCACTGGAAGACATCCAGTGGGAACATGCGCCGTCTGATCCATCACGATACGCCAACCTGTTCTTTGGTGGTTTCCAAGGCACTGGTGGATCGACCGCGATGGCCAATTCGTTCATACAATACCGCACTGCCGCTGCAGCCGCCAAGGAGATGCTGCTTGCCGCAGCAGCAGAAGCGTGGGGTGTGGATGCGTCCACTTTGTCCCTGTCAGAAGGCTTGATATTGGGGGCTGAGCAGCAGGCCGGAATTGGGGATTTCGTGGCCGCAGCAGGCGCCATGCAGGTGCCGGAGGCCCCGACGCTCAAAGATCCATCTGAGTTCCGCATCATTGGCAAAGAGATCCGGGCCCGACGGGACACCGCCGATAAGATCAATGGCCAGGCGAAGTATGCGATGGACGTGCAGCTTGAGGGCCAGATGGTCGTCGCTTTGAAGCGTGCTCCAAAATACGGTGCCAAGGTCGCGTCCTTCGACGACAGCGCTGCAAGAGAAGTGCCTGGATTTATCATGGCGCATACTCTGCCCACGGGTGATGCAGTCATGGCCTATGCGCAAACAACATGGGCCGCGTTTCAGGCACGGGATGCACTGGAGATAGAATGGGACATGGCAAACGCCGAGACCAGGAATTCGGCCGCCATTAAGGAAGAGCTTCTGGGGATGGTCCGAACCGAACCGCAGTTTACCGGCAGCGCCACGGACCTTGCGACTGCTTCGAAAGCGATCGACGGATCGGCCAAAGTGGTCGAACGAGAATTCTATTTCCCGATGCTCGCCCACGCGCCTATGGAACCGATGGGTGCGACGATCGAACCGACAGCCGATGGCGGCGTGATCATGCACGACGGGGCGCAGTTCCCGACTGCAAACAATATGGTCCTTGGTCAGGTCCTTGAACTGCCTCCTGAGAAGATCCAGGTGAACACGCTCTACGCCGGTGGGTTCTTTGGGCGGCGGGCAACGCCCAATTCCGACTACGTGGTCGAGGCGGCGCTTGCGTTTGCCACTACGGATCGCACTCGACCCGTGAAATTGGTCTGGTCGCGTGAAGATGACATCACGGGCGGGTATTACCGACCTGCGATGGCACATCGCGTCCGCGTTGGCCTTGACGCCAATGGCGCAATTGTTGGCTGGGATCACCGGGTCGCCGGCCAGTCGATCTTCAAAGGCACCGCATTCGAGCCGATGATTGTTCGAAACGGAGTGGATCATTCCTCGGTTGAGGGTATTGCCGACGGTGCCTACACAATCCCGACGCAGCATGTTGGCCTGACCGATGCTGTACCGGCAACCACAGTCAACTGGTGGCGTTCTGTTGGTCACAGCCACACTGGGTATGTCATGGAGGTTATGATGGACCTTCTCGCGGAAGCTGCAGGTGCAGATCCAGTGGAGTATCGTCTCCGTTATCTCGATGAAACGAATCCCGACGGAGCACGGATGGCGACGACCCTGCGTTTGGCGGCTGAGAAAGCAGGTTGGGGAAACGACCTGCCACAAGGGCGCGCACGAGGCATCGCGGCCCATAAGTCGTTCGGTAGCTATTGTGCGATGGTGTGTGAAATCTCCACCGATGCAGACGGAGTCGTGAAGATCGAAAATGTGACCGCTGCCATCGATTGCGGTATCGCGGTTACGCCGGACGTCGTCCGAGCACAGATCGAGGGGGGTATAGGCTATGGTATGGGGCACGTCATGCGCGATCAGATTACGCTTGAAGACGGGGCGGTCTATGAACAGAACTTCCCGGATTACGAGCCTCTTCGGATGCGGGATATCGCGGAAGTCAAAGTGTACATCGTGCCTTCGACCGAAGCACCCACCGGTGTCGGTGAGCCTGGAACGCCGCCGGCGGGCCCTGCATTGGCTAACGCAATCGCGGCTGCGAGTGGTAAGCGTGTTACGCATCTCCCTATGACATCATCAGATGTGGAATTTGCGTGACGTCTATAGCGGCGCTCATTTGGGCGCCGCACTTTTGGCCTCGGGTTTTGTGATTAACGAAAACTGTCGGCTACGCACGTGTCTTCAGGTCTGTTTAGTTGGACTGCTTCAATCGGCGAAGCGCAATAAGGGTCTTGGTGCAGCAGATGGCGGAACGGAGCCCACATTGGACCGTCCCGGTCACATTCAGAAGCTTGAGCGATCTTAGATCGACACCTACTATGTTGGGTCCGTAGACCTCCACCGGTTTCAATTCGAAAAAACCGAGGCCCCCACAGTTATTACGATCGTTTCCAGTTCGTGGAAAACCAAGTGAGCGTTCACCTGCCCAGAAGCCCAAGAACGGCGTCAGGGTAGTCCGTAGTAAAAGCGGCGACCGGCTTGTTCAGTGCATCCAGCCACGGGGCAGTATCGCCACTCGTCAATGCTACGTCCTCAACCGAACTGACGATACAAAGACGCACTTCGAGTTCTGCCGCTCGTGCAATCAGATCCTGACTGAGTTGGGTGGTGTAGACGTCAACGATCTTCAAGGCTGAGCCGTACGCGTCTACTAGCTTTTCCAGCGTTGCCGTTGTATCACGCACATCTGTCAAACTGTCCCATGCACCGATCCCGGTGGCGGTCATGATCTCGTGCAGTTTTGCCTTGTCTTCCCAACTGAACAGCAAGATGTTCTTTGGTTCCTGTGCTTCAAGCAGGGCTGTGAGGCTGTCTGGATCGTAGACGTCAAGTCTGAGCACGGCCAGCATTCGACCGGCAATCAGTTCGAGCACCTCCTTGAGTAAAGGCACCGGATGGTCGTCCCCGCTGGGATCGCGCAGTCGAAGCTTTCCAATCTCCTCGAGCGTGTAGTCGTTAACCAAATGCCAAGCAGCAGCCATTTCCCCAGAATTGCGACGCGGGGGACCATCAGGATAGACCTCGCGAACGTTCGTTGTTCGGGTAAAGGTTGGGTCCTTCATTACGATATATTGATCGTCGGCGGTTTTCTGGACGCCGATAATTATTATGTCTACGCCGCGATTTATTGCCCACTCGAAACTGGCAAGCGATTGCTCAGGATAACCAGTGTCCACCGCCTTACTGCCTGCCACGACAGCCGGTGTCCGGTCAGGGGAGAGCCTTTCGGTCACGCTCATCTGAGCGAGACTGAAGTCGGGTGCGTACAGCATGGCTGCTGTCACCAATGTGAGTACGTATTTCATTAACATGTCGATCCCCGGGAAGAACCATTCTTGCGTCTAACTTTACTGCTGAGGTGAGTTCCGATTCTCAGTCTGTGCGACAGGCTTGGCTGTTGCCTTGATCTCGCGCAATGCCGCTGAAATCCGGAGATGCGCCTCGCTCAGCGGACCCTAAAGCCAAGCGCGGCTCATGGCTGGAACGAGCCCAAGCAGAAGTGCTCGGTTCTTCGTGTTGATAATTTCTGCATTGAGACTGCTCCAGCAATCGGTAGCAACGCAGAGGCAAAAGAGGTTCGCGTAAAGCGCGGCGGCTTTGTCTAGCCCGATGTCCGAGTTGCTGACGAACCGAGCGCCCTCGATTGCCCCACTCCCATTGTTAGAAGAAGGCGTTCAAACCTACTGAGGATCAAGCCCACACTTGATCGTTGATTTATTCGTTCGAACGATCTAATAAAGTCTTGGGAGGATCACATGGCTCGGGTCACCGCAGAACGCGTTCTTCAAACAAAGCGGGAGCTGCTGGATTCGGCGCGGCTTGTTTTGACTCGCGATGGATTTGCCAATCTATCTACCCGCGCCGTGGCCCAAGCGGCCGGAACGCAAATGAGCCAGATCCAGTATCATTTCGGATCGAAGGAGGGGCTGATCCTCGCGCTGTTCGAAGACATGAACACGCGGCTCGTGCACCGGCAGCGTGAAACATTCGAAAATCCTGACCTGACAGTATCGCAGAAGTGGTTCCTCGCGTGTGATTATCTCGAGGAGGATCTGGCATCGGGTTATGTGCAAGTCCTTCAGGAGCTGATTGCGGCCGGTTGGTCCAACCCCAGGATTGCAGGGGTTGTCCGCTCGGGGCTGAGGCATTGGCATGATCTGATCGAAGGTCTCGGACGAGAGTTTCAGGATAAGTACGGCAACTTCGCCCCGTTTAATCCGTCAGAACTTGCTGCGCTTGTCAGCTCTGCGTTCATTGGGGCGGAGGCGTTCATCCTGCTCGGATACGATGACAAGGACCACCCGATCCGTACGGCGCTCCGCCGTGTGGGCGACGTAATGGCGGCGATTGAGGAACGTTCAACGGAAGGATAAGACAATGCGCGCAATGCTTCCCAATATCGAAGGCAGAAGGCGACGGGCGGGGCCGTGATAGGCGACTACGCTGTCCACTAGGAGTTGCAAGCGGAGTATTTCGAAGGTGGCCTGGGTACTGACTTCCGATGAGCTGCCCACGGTCAACGGCAAAGGGATTTTGGGCAACGGCGGCACCAGGACGCAAGAACTATAGCAATCCTTCATTTCGCGCCTTTGCCGCAGCTTCGCCTCTGGAAGAGGCCTCGAGGCGCGAGAGAATAGCAGATACATGATGATCTACGGTTTTGGGCGAGATAAAGAGCCTTGCTCCAATCTGCTCATTGGTTAGCCCTTCATCGATTAACCGGAGCACGTCAATTTGTCGGTTTGTTAAGCCGTAAGGGCCTTCGGCCCGGGGACGGCCCCTCGATCTGTTTTTGGGGTTCCCGAGGATTTCATTCATGCGCCCGATTGCGGGAAAGGCCTGCAAAACTTCAAATGTCGACTGAGCCTCTTTTTGCTGTTCGGGAGAGCCGAATGCCAAAGCCAGGGCACGATTATAGGGTGCGCCCATGTCTGCCCATGCGCTCGCCGCTCCCGCAATGTCGCCCTTGAGCTCTAGTAGATAAGGTTTTGGAAAGCGCGCAATGTCGAGATCAGAAACCTCCGCACCAAGCCGATTCAGCCAGACGGGAACTCCAGCAACCGCCTCTATGTCCGTAGACTTGGCCGCAACCAGTCTCAGACGCTCAATTGCTTCTGCCATTCCTTGTCCAGACAACCACGCGCGTTCGGCAACTATTTCCGAATAGGGTCCTATCCTTTGCGCCTCAGACGTCTCATGATCGAACAACGCTAGGTATTCTCCGACATCGTCGTTTCGTTCGGCTCCGGTTCGTACCTGATAGATGAGCAGGGCGATGGCGCCATTGAAGTGATAGTTCTCTGGAACGCGGTCTTCTGGATCGAAGCCTCGAGATGCAAAGTGGACGACTTCGTCCCATTGTCCGAGGTCCATTTTGGTGCGTCCAATCATGCCGAGCGCATAACGATGATAGGCGTCCAACTCGTTCTCGAGGGTGAACTGGGCCGCAATCTCCGCACGCTCCAACGCGTTCTTGAACTCGCAACGGTGATACTCAAAGTGCATCCAGTTGCTCATTGCCCGCGCTGCATGGTCCGGATCGTCGAGTTTCAACCCAATCTCAATGCTTTCCGACAACAGCTTACGTCCAAGTTCGGGGTCAGAGTGCGTCTTTGACATGCCAAGGTTGTTGAGAGCGTGTGAAATGATGTCGGGACGATTGAACTCTCGGGCAAGCTCTATGGCACGTGTTGCTGGCGCTTCGACCTCGGGAGTGTGAAATCCTGTCATCAAGAGCTGCGACAGAGAAGAATAGGCCTGCGCCAATTCCGGCCCCCGATGATCGGCTAGAACTGCAATGGCTTCGCGAACCGCTTCGAAAGCTCCCGAGAAGTCGCTTCTTATCCAACGATATCTTGATAGTTTCCGCAGGGCATCTCCGCGCCTGATCGGGTCTGACTCACCAATCTTTTCAAGCGCCCTTGTTTGGAGGCCCGCCGCAGCGGGGTGATTGCCAACAAGATAGCAGGCTGCTGCTGCTGCCTCGAGAAGACTTGCGTCAGACGCGTCCGCGAGCGCGTCGACAGCCATAAGATAGAACTCGGCCGCCTCGCGCCTTGACCCTACCGCTTCGGCTGCGCGCGCGGCTTTTGGTGCGAGTTCAGCAACGGCCGACTTGTCTCCCGCAGCTTGTGCGTGATGGAGTATTCGTGGAAGACCGGCATCTTTTGAGTTTCCAAGTCTTTGAAAGAGACGCTTGTGCAGTGCCTGTCGTTTGATAGTTGAAATGGATGAAGACACGGCTTCCCGCGCAATCTCATGGCGGAACGAAAGAGCCGTTTCGGACATTGTCAAAAGCCCTTCTTCCAGACAGATTTCGATCGCCGCCTCCGCGTCAGTGCAGTCCGCTATGGCCATCACATGCTCGACCTCCGCCCGGCGCGGCATGATGGAAGCAGCCTGGATAATTGACTTCGCATCGCCAGGAAGCTGATCAATGCGCGCGAGAACAGCGTCCCTGATGCTTAGGGGAATCTTTTTTCCAGCATTGCTCAGCAGTTCGGAGACGTAGAAGGCGTTGCCTCCGCTCGCGGCGAATACCTTCGACGGGTCTTTCAAACTCTCTCGACAAAGCTCAGAGACCGCAGCTTCGGACAGTCGAGAAAGCTCGACCCGGTTCATGATATTCGTCGGTAGGTCAACGAAGGCTCGGCGGATCATCCGGCGCTCTTCGACGCGTTCCGCCCTTGAGCTGACGACCAAGCAGATAGGATGGTCAACGATCCGTCTAGCGATGAAACGCACGAGATCAATTGTAGCGTCATCTGCCCAATGGAGGTCTTCCAAAACGACGAGCGTGCCGCCCGGGTGGTCTGCCAAGGCCGATAAGACATGAGAAAACACGGAGAAAGTGCGTTCAGAATCGGCGAGCCTGTCGGCAAGATGCAGGTCGACATCGACAAGAAGGTCACGCCAAGGACCCAACGGTTCTGCCACGCGAAGATCTTCGCATGCGCCGCGCAGGATGCGAATGTTGGGGCTGACTTGCGATGTAAAGACCCTTAGAAGGCTCGTCTTTCCCACACCCGCTTCCCCGGAGACAAGCGTGACACGACCTTCGCCCGAGGTTGCGGGTGCGAGGCTTCGTAAGAGCGCTTCGAGCTCTTTCTCCCTGTCTAACAAACGCATCCAAAGGTTCTCCCTAGGCAAAACCTAGCGCGAGATCATTTTCATAGGGAGATAAAATGGGGAACTTGCGGCTCAAAAATGGGGAATGCTCCCGAAGCGCTGATCTTCTGGAGGTGCAATGCTGGCTTCAGAAACTAACGAGATGCCCCGCAAACAGGAGAATAAAACGATGGGACTCTTCCGCAAATTCCGCAACCTTCCCCGTGCTTCGTCGATAGTCGAAACTGCTGAAGCTGAACGCTTTCTCAGGAGAGGGCCGAATGATAAACCAGCCGGTATCCGGCATAATCATACGCTGCTTCGATCGCTCGGAGGGTGGTAAAGCCCTGGATCGAGTGGCCAAGAGAGTTTGTTTTCATGCAACATGAGATGGTTGGAAATCTGCAAGAAGGGTATCATGGCCAAGAAAGAGATCACTTTTGTTCTGGTCCATGGTGCTTGGCATGGGGGCTGGTGTTGGAAACCGGGCATCAGATTCCGACACTCGATGAAGCGCTCAGTCTAATCGGCGACACGTGTCTCGTTGTGTTGAACCTTCAAGAGTTTGACTTGGAGGGTCTGAAGGCCGTGCTGGCGAAGCAGCCAAAAGGCAACCTCTTGGCATATGGCGTGGATCCAGAGGTCGTAGATGAGGTAGTAGATGCGACCGGCATCGCCGGATATGCAAATATTAGCCAAACGCGCTTGTTCGAGACGGAAACACCACTTCAAATCCTCGAAACTTGGTCTGAAGTGATCGGCGACGAATTGGTACTCGCGCATGTCAAACGAGTCCGGCACATAACTCCTGAACTTCTGGAACGCGCGGAGCAACTTGGCGTCAAGCTGTCGGTCTCCGGATATGGCAAGGAGGATATCGCGCTGGGTGACAAAGGAGATCAGTCTGCTTGGCTAGAGACGCTGGATAGTGGAGCGATGGTCTATTGGACAACCATACCGGACCAACTACTCGAAGTGCTTTGGGATAAATAGCGAGGCCACTCTGCTATCTGTTTATTGTGCACTCGGGTGGATTGAGGCACCGCGAAGCCGCGTCGAGTGTGAAGTCAATTTCTCCGGAGACGATGCCTGAAATGAACCCACAACCATCCTCCTGTTTTTCGAAGTGACGCCACGCCCAACTGCCGAAAGTAATGGGCGACATTGTTAAGAAGAAATCGTTGAGCATGTCGCGGGTCACGTAACTCTCCTGCCCGGGCATAGCCCTGAGTAAAGACTCGCGTTCTGGCGCTGTCAGGGACAAGTATTGCATAGCGTAGGCGACATATTCATCTTCCGCGATGGTTTCTCCTGCTCCGTTTCTCATTTGAAACAACAATGCATGGGCCAATTCATGTGCGATAATGCTGGAGAAGAGGCTCTCGATCGGTATTGCAATCAGTGGGCTCTGATCTCCCAGCAGCTTTGACATGACGTTGGGTTCAAGGACGTAAACTTGATTGCTCTCGCAATGATAGACTCCGAGACAGTTCTGATGATCCAGGAGAGGTCCAGCACCGATTTCGATCGCGATGGGCTCAGATTGGGAGAGCCCGCATCCTTCGAGCGTCGCAAGAGCCTCATGAACAGCATTACACGCAGCTTCTTGAATGGATTCGTTGTCTGAGACGATGGATACTTCAATTGGTGAGCGGCGGCACAGTAACTCACCCGAGGCTGAAACCGTGCTGAAAGATATTGCCAAAGCGCAGAATGTGGCGAGCGACTTCACTCTGGATCCATACAGTTCACAAACGGATACACCTTGGACCGATGAACGGATGGGGCGTCTTCACCCGCTTTGTACATTGCCCATGTCGAAACGTATTCATTGCGATCCCTTGGAAGATAGATGTGCCGAAAGACTTCCGAGATTGACCCATCGGCAGCTTCGATCTGTTCTCGATTGAGACAGGACCGACCTGTGCAGAAGAACCTTGTCGTGACAGGTCCAGCAGTTGTTCTTCGATCAAGTTCCAGGCTTTCGCCATTCTTTCGGACCACACCGCAATCGAATTTGTTGAGATCAACTGCCATGTCTTCCGCCGCAACTGCGGTTGCAATCAATGCTCCGGTAAGACCATGAAAGACAACTACGCATAAATTCTGATGAGCCATTCTAGAATTCCTCTCTGCGTTCGCGGGTGAGTGGATAAAATGTGCGGCATTCTGAATGTGATGCTTTGAGGCAGATCAAAGCGATCGCTGATCCGCATTGGCACCCGCCCGAACCGGACGGGTGCCAAAGTATTTCAACCAAGCTGTCCCAGCGCTGCAATGCTGCGGGCGCGGTTGGGGGAAAGCGCAAGCGTCTTGCGATATGCCTCTGCTGCTGCTTCCGGCTGACCGGTCTCGCGCAGGAGATCGCCCAGAAGCTCGCGCGCAGGCAGAACATGGCCCGGCGTGACCGGACTCTTGCCAATTTCGTCCTCGAGGTCGGCGGCTTCTGTCTGAAGGCTGATTGCAAGGTCATCGTTCCCTTTGGCGCGTTCGATCCACGCCTTCACGCTCAGGATCTGGCCTTCAGTCAGCCGCGCCCAATAGTTCTGTCCCCGGTCGGTCATGGTCTTGTGAAGTGCGTCCAACTCTTCAACAGCCCCTTGCGCGGATTCCGTGTCGCCGGAGCGCGCCGCGCCTAACCCTCTGGCGAACGAATGCATTGCGACCGTTTGGGGAAAATTCTCCCACGGGATGGCAGAATGCATGTCCTTCGACAATGCCGCAGCCTCGGCCCACTTGTCCTCCTCGAGAAGCAAGCGGAGTGGAGATGCAGCCAGTGCATAAGCGCCCCCGAAGGATGGCTGATGGTTCGGGATCGCCATCATTTCCGCCACAAGCTCAGCAGCTTTCTCAGGCTCACCGATCTGGAGATGTCCATAAACCATGTAGTCGATGGCGTGGACATAATGCGTCTGCACGATATCGCCCGACACCTTCAGCGCCGCCTCTGCAGAACGCCGATTCAGGTCGATCGATGTGGGCCAGTCGCCGGTACGTGTGAAGATATGCGCTGGCATGTGGAGTGCATGGGCCGCGTCAGGAGCAGTCTTGTCATAGATTTCCGCATACCGCAGCCCACGCCCTTTCAGTGGGGGATTGTCGTAGGCATGGATTGCGTAGTGAATCACGCCCGGATGATCAGGTGCAATCAGATGCAGACTGTCGAGAAGGTCACCAACCTCTGCATTGATTTTCACACGGTCCGGCCCGCCTGGTGCTGTGGCAAGCCGGGCAAGTGCAGCAAAGGCAGCAGCGTCAATGCTGTCGCCGTTTGCCTCGTATGCAGAGACTTGCGCGTCTGCCCAGGCGTTTATCCGGGCGCGGTAACCGTCGTGCCCGGGCGCATAGAAGGCGAGTGCCGCGTCAGAAAAAGCCTGTTCCAGTGCGCTTTCCGGTGACATCTTTGCCAAAGCCGCTGCGGCCGCGATGCCTCTTTCGGTTTCGTCAGGGGTCGGCCCGCCTGGCCACAACGGATGGAAATTCGCCATGGCTACGCCCCAGAAGGCCATCGCGCAGTTCGCGTCAGCTTCGGCCGCGCGGGTAAAGTCGGCCTCGGCCTCAATGTACATCATGTTGTGCAGGTCGGTCAGACCGTCATTGATGAGGTCGTCGGCTTCGGCAAGACAGGTCGTCGGAAAATCGATGCCCTGCGCCAAGCCCATGTTCGGAATTGCTACGGATGCTATGAGTGTAGCGAGCAGGCCGACTGACCGCGTTCTGAAAATCTGCATAAGAAATCTCCCTTGGGTGCTGTGTGACTTGTTCTCATGCGCTGTTTGCGCAGGTGTCATTGGGGGATGCCGGAGAATGAAAGGCTTGAAGAAACCCTGAAATCGGTCTGAATTCTTTCCGCGGAACACAAAAACTCGCCCGACAGTCAAAGATGGCGTATCATCCGATCAGGGAGCCAGCGTCCAGTGACCCAGCACGATCCGAACTTCCAGCCCCAAGATATCCGCCTTGGTGAAGCGGGCTTTCGGTGGCGGGACGGGTGCCTGCTTGGTCCCGACGGTGTGGAACTCCCTCTTCGGGCAAAATCACAAAAGATGCTGGCTGTCCTGCTAGCCGAACAAGGGCGCATTCTGTCAAAGGATCGGCTGTCCGACCTTATTTGGCCGGATACGGTCGCGACGGATGAAAGCATCGCGCGATGCATCTCTGATATCCGCAAGGCCCTAGGAGATGACGGCCACGACATCGTGCAGACCTTTCCCAAGCAAGGCTACCGTATAAACGTCACGAGGTCCGAAGCGGCGGTCAAAGCGTCGCCAGCGCCTCGTCGCATGGCGGTTCTGGCGTCAGTCGGTGCGCTGGCCGCATTGGTGCTTCTGGCGGTGTATGTTTTCAATGCACGCCCCCAAGAGGCGGGTTCTGAAATCGCTGGTGTGACACCGACAGAGCTTCGAGAAGCGGTGGCCATCATTCCATTCTCAGCCAGCAACGAAACAGACCGGTTTCTTGCTGCAGGCCTTTCCGACGATCTCGAAATACATTTGGCTGAAATGTCCGGCATCAAGATCGTTGCACAAGTGCAATCCGATGGGGTCGAAAACACTACGCCAAACCTCTTGGATACGGCGCGTTTGCTTGACGCACGTTATCTCGTGCATGGCTCTGTGAGACAGCTCGAGGACAACGTCTCCCTCTCAGTTCGATTAATCGATGGGATTGACGGCTCTACGATCTGGGCCGACCGCCATGAAGGGTCACGCGCCGGGCTGATGACGTTCCGGGACGACTTACCCGAGGCTCTCCTCGCCGCCATGTCAGTCACGCTTAGCGAACGCGATCGTCAACGCCTTGCGCTGACCGACACCGAAGACCCCGAAGCCTTCGAAGAAGTGATGCATGCCCGCAGAGAGATCAGCACCTTCACCTACGAGGGCAGCCTTGCAGCAGAGCGACATCTTCTGCGAGCGGTTGCAGGGGATCCAGCCTACGCGCGTGCCTACGCTGAACTCGCATCGGCGTATGCCATTCGACTCGAGAACGATTGGTCCGTGATCTCCGACGCAGACAGCGAGAAGGCGTTCTTCTTCGCCGAGCGTGCGCTCGAGCTGGACCCCGGGCTGTGGTTCGCCCACTACGCCCTTGGCCGACTGCATTCGGTGGCACCGGGCGGTGACACTGAAGCGGCTCTGACGCACCTTCGGGAGGCAATGTCACTTCAGCCGGATAACGATGATCCAAGAGCGTATTTCGCAATTGTCCTTGCGATGTCGGGCGATCTGGAAGATGGATTGGCGATCTTCGATGGCATTATGGCAACGCATCCGCAACCGCCATTCTGGTATCATCTCGGACAGGCGAATATCCTCCAGCATCTTGGCCGCAACGTGGAAGCAGAAACCGCGATCCTGAGATGCCTTGAGCAGATGCCGAACAGCCCATATTGCTTAAGGCTTCAGATCGCTATCCTGGCTCGTCTGGGGCGGCTGGACGACGCTGAATGGGCAATTGCTGAATATGCCATTCTCGGACACGATGTCAGCCTTGAGGCGATGATGAAGAGCGCACTCGAAACCGATGTCCGGATGAAAGAATACCTACGGGAATCGTACGAGCTCGCCGGTATCGAATAAACCTTCGCGCTTGACGAGTTGCACGGATTGCGCCGGGCTGCCCTATTGTGTGGCCCTGCATTCAGCGACCGAGTCCAATCGAGCTTTGGGCCGTGGTTGCCAAATAGTGACAACCACGGCTTATTCACCGACAATGTCGGATAGCGACAACCTGTGCATGCTCCCCGTCATCTATCAGGCGAATCCGTCGAACGGATTGTCGATCACACCCGCGAGCTGAATGATGAAGGTGTCTGAGTCCGGCTCTCCGGCCTCAGTTGCCCATCCGTCGATCAGGTCCTTTGCCTCTCGCAGGCTGGTGATGCGGTCGAGTAGGTCATAAGTCGCCAATGCGGTGGTGGCATCGGGGACGTCCGACAGCCCGTTGATGGCCGCGAAGTAGAGACCGAGATCGACCTGGTCCTGCAGTGTCTGCACATCGACGGCGGAACCGGTTGGTGCCCGGGCCCCTTCGTCGATCAGGGTGAAGAACTCGGGCACCGAGATCACGCCCAGCTCCAGAAGCCCGGTCCAGAAGACCTTGCCTGCAAGATCGACCTCGCGATCGAAGAAGTTCTGGAATGCGGCTTCTACGATCTCTTCCGAGCTGGGGGCAGCACCGTACAGAGCAATCGCTTCAGGGCTGTTGATGAAGGCCTGAGCAATCGTCGCCTCCTCGAGCCCGTTGGCCAGCTGCGTTGCCCAGAAGAAGAGGCCAAGTGCATCCGGAGCCCGGTTGAAGAGACCCACGTAGAACTGGGTGATCACCTCCAGTTGCGCTTCTGTCAGGCCAAGGACACCCGCATACCCATCCAGGTCGAACGTCGTGCCCGAGTCCGGCGCTCCTGCCGGGTCGTCGCCGAAGCGAAGCGTTTCGATACCGATCAGCAGATCCGACCCGTCACCGTCTGCACGGCGGTCGGTGACGATAACCCCTTCCGGCGTGATGGCGATCGTATAGTAGCCCGCCGGTCCCCTGAACACCGCAACATCCGCATCCCCGGGGCCGCCGTCGAGCAAGTCATCACCTGCGAGACCGACCAGCGTGTCATTACCGCCGAGGCCCCGCAAATGGTCGGAAATCTGTGTGCCGATGAGCAGGTCGTCGGTATCGCCGCCGCCCTGATCGGTGTCGGGAACGACAAAGCTCAGCGCCACGCTGTCCTCGGGGCCGGAGCCAAGAGTGGGATCGTCAAGCTCGATCACCAGATCGAGCTGCGGTGTCGACACCGGGTCCAGTGCGATCCCCGGCTTGAGGTAGAGCGCACCTGCATCAAGCTCGAACACCGTCGCATCCGACCCCGTGAGGCTCAGCAGGTTGCTTCCAGTGCCGTCGTCGAGGATGGTAACGGAGGCCACCTTGAGGCGGTCCGGACCCGATACCCCTTCGGGAAGCGCAGAGAATATCTGGGAAACCGACAGTTCCGGGGCCTCGTTGACATCCGTTATGGTGACGCTCAGCGGAACGCTGTTGCCGGCTCCCCCAAGGGTTGGGTCGCTCACCGTCACTGTCAGGTCGAGTGTCGCATTGGTCTCGTGGTCCAGAGCAGTCCCCGCCCTGAGGAACAGCGACATGCCATCGATTTCGAACAGGCCCGCGTCCGGTCCGGTGATGGACAGAAGATTTGTTCCCAGGCCGTCGTCTGCAATCATCAGATCCGCGACTTTCAACCGGTTGGACAGGGCCGTGTCCTCGGGCAACGAAGCGGTCGTGCCGGACAGCGTCAGAGTCGGAGGAAGATTGCTGGGGACATTTTCAAAGACAGTGAGATCGGCAGACCCGCCATTGATCGCATTGGCGGTTGCGGTAATGGTCACGGACTGACTGCCATCGAGGATGCCATCGTTCACCGCAGCCACCGTGAAGCTGGCGGAGTCATTTCCGACACCGATCACCACAGAGCCGGGCACAGTCGCCTCGGTGAGATCACTTGAGGTCAGGTAGACCGTCAACGCGGTCGATGTATCTCCGGACCGGGTTACGGTTCCCGTCGCCACGCCCCCGGTTTCCGCGATGCTGGTGGGCAGCAGCTCAACCGTCAGGTTGCCGAGGCGCTGCAACTCGACCGCACCCAGATCGACAAAACCTGCGCCATCATTGCCCACGCCCGGCAGATCGACCGCGCGTGGAAACCCTTGCGCGTCCGTTGTGAGACCTGAAACAGGAGATACCTGGTCAAGCGCGGGGTTGGCCGCGTCGGCCAGCAGCGCGACGGTCTCGACCGGCCCGCCATTATCCGCCAGAACACCCGCCGTGGTGCTTGCGCCGCCCACGGTCAACGTCTGCGTCTGCGCAAACACCTCGTCCGCCGAAATCCCGGTGGCCTGCTCGACCCCGTCGATGCTGAAGCTGTCGCCGACGATGTTGCCGCCCGTGAGCGCGAGTGTCGCGCCGGGATGAATGCTCAACTCATCGTCTGCCGTCTGCGCCGACAGGTTGCCGACCACAAGGCTGTTGGTCAGGGTTATGGCACTATTACGAGCGTACAGACCGCCACCTTCAGCAGTTGCACCCGTCGTAGAGTTCCCGGTGACGGTGCTATTGGTCAGCGTCACGTTGCCAAAGCGGGTATGCAGCCCGCCACCATTGGCAAATGTTCCCAGTGTGGAGTTACGGTGGCGCGACGCGCCTGCGGATTATGGTCCGCACAAGACGCTGTACAACCGTTGGAAGCGGTGGAGCGACAAGGGTATCTTCGCTCGAATGATGACAGGTTTGGCCGCAGATCACGGAGAAAAGAAGACTGTTATGATCGACGCCACATACCTAAAGGCACACCACACAGCGACCAGTTTGGGCGTCAAAAAGGGGGGCGCGGCCGCCTGATCGGTCGGACAAAGGGTGGTATGAACACCAAGCTGCACGCCATCTGCGACAGCCAGGGCCGCCCGCTCAACCTGTTTGTCACCGCAGGTCAGGTCAGCGACTACATCGGAGCGCGAGCTTTGCTGAGCAGTATTCCTGATGTTGACAGGTTACTCGGAGATCGCGGCTATGACGCAGATTGGTTCAGAGAAGCGTTGAAAGACAAAGGGATACGCGCCTGTATCCCCGGTCGAAAGCAGAGAAAGACGACGATCAAATACGACAAGCGCCGATATAAACGGCGCAACCGCATCGAGATTATGTTTGGCAGGCTCAAGGATTGGCGACGCGTGGCGACACGCTATGACCGCTGTCCCAAGGTCTTCCTCTCAGCCATCGCACTCGCTGCTGTCGTGATCTACTGGTTATGAATCCTGACCCTAGCAGGTGGACCAGGTTCTTATTCGCGCAACAACCGACCTTGCTCAGATGTCCGGCGAGACTGCGTCTGACGCGCTCTTGTGGGAATTACGTTGGATTGCCAAGCTGTGCTGGAGCAATTTTGTACCGCCAGCGAAGACTAAGGGATAGGGAGACACTTAATGGCTATGCCTGCTGACAGCCGCGACTACGCTGGTATGGCGCATGATAATCGCTCCCGACTCCATTGGCTTGACGTCGCGCGGACGGCGGCGCTCTGCGGCATGATCGCCTTCCACTTCGTCCGCGACATGGAGATGTTCGAATTCATGCCTCCGGGAACGACGCTTGGCGGCTTCTGGGCGGTCTTCGCCCGACTAGTCGCGGGCTCTTTCCTACTCCTGTCGGGGGTCAGCTTTGTTCTAGCCCATGGTGATGGCCTTCGGCTGAAAGCGTGGGCAAAACGAATAGCTGTCATCGCCGGTGCCGCGGTCCTCGTTTCACTCGTAACCCGCCTGGTCATGCCGCATGCGTGGATTCAGTTCGGAATCCTTCACGCGATTGCCGCAGCAAGCCTTCTCGGTGTGATATTGCTTCGCGCGCCAGCACTCGTAACAGCGGCTGCAGCAAGCGCGGTCCTGGGATTATCGTTTGTGCTGGGGCGTAGCCTCGATCTACCCTCGTGGATGGTCTGGACGGGTCTCGGCGCGGCAGTGCCGCCATCGCTCGACTACATCCCGCTCGTACCTTGGCTTGCCCTATTCCTGATCGGCATGGCTCTTGCACAGGCCGTCGATCCCGCTCGGTTGGAACCTCGCTGGAAGACACCGCCACCGCTTGCCCTGACGCTACCCGGGCAACACAGTCTTCTCATCTACCTCGTTCATCAACCGATTCTGATCGCCATTCTCGCCGCGTTTTCTTGGGTTCTGCGGTAGATTTGACGTAATCGACTTTCAACAAGGAGGAAGAAGATGAAGAAGATCAAGATCACGGCAGCGCTGTCTGCTGCGTTTGTTCTGGCGGGCTGCGTTGAGGATACGGGCGGCGTGGTGACATCTTCCTCATCGGCGGCGGAGCAGGCGTGCCTGCAGCGCGTGTCAATCGAGACCAAGAATGCAGATGTGTCTGTGCTAAGGTCTAGCTTTTCCTAGGCTGGGACGGAAGTCATCGTCGGCGTGGGACCCCAGCAAGCACCATGGCAGTGCATTGCCTATAGCGACGGCTCGACCATACGTCCGATGTCTTTGACGAACGAGGGCTTTTTGTGAAGCCGGTGCCCAGCCGCACAAATGGCGGGGCACCCTTGAAAGGGAGAAGAATGCAAGTGGAACCTAGAATCTTCAAGGCAGCGGTGTTGGCCGTGATTGCCTCTCTGAGTGTTGCAGGCACGGGCAAAGCCGATGTAAACGCCCGAGACGGTGGCCCGTCGCGTTCGGAAATGCTCGCACGAAGCAACACGGGCGCGCCCGACGGCAGCGCCTTCTTCCGTCCGGTCCTTGACGGGGTCTTATATCGCGGAGGTTTCTCAGGCGGAGACAAAGGCCGCACCGGCCTCTCCTCGTCACAGCGGGAGGCTCTCTGTTCCGAAGGCTTCTCTCGTGGCTTCTATGCCGATTTCGGAAAGAACACTGATTACGGTGTAACATCTTGCGGTGATGGCAATTTCGACTATCAGGCCGCACGTTCCTCAAGACCTGCAAACGTGATGAAGGCGATCCACGACGTCATCAAGAATGGTGACGGACCGGTCTACGTCCATTGCATGTGGGGCGTTCACTCCTCGGGCGCCCTTTCGGCTATGGCGCTGGTCCAGTTCTGCGGCTGGTCCGAGGAGCGTGCCAAGGAATACTGGAACGACGCACGCAACGGCGCCCCATGCTCAGGTGGTTGCGACAAATGGATCGACGCAAAGTTCGACCGCTTCTCAGTAGATCAGAGCCTGTCGATCAGTGACGCCGAGCGCGCCGCGATTTGCCCCAAATAGGATGTTCGAAGATGCGCCTTGTTCTTTCTGTTGCAGCCCTGCTTTTGCCGACTGCCCTTTGCGCATCGGATGCGGTTGAAGGTGACGTCACTGTTTTCGAAAGCCCGAACGGAGTGGCCGAACGCTGCGTCCGCATCAAACCGCTCCCCGGCGCAGAATACTCGAAAGATGATCTGGAAGATGAGGCAGCTTTCTGCGCCATCAACTTCTATGCCTCTGACGTGGCGCTTTGCCCGAAAACATGGAGCACAAGCCCTGGAATGATGGTCTACGACATCAGCGCAGGGCCTTATGCAAATGACCGTGCCGCGTTCGAACGGAATGCCTGCAAGGAAGGGAAATCGGCCAAGGATCTGGCAAAAGACGATCTCGCCAAGTTCAAGGTAACGATGAACCAGAAGGGAACCAGCGGCACCTTTGCACCGTCATCCCTGCTCTACTACCACTTCTCCCGCTACTTTGACATGATCGTCCATGTTCCCGTGTCAGTCTGGCGTTCAATGGACAAGGAACGTCATGCAACTGAGGTCGCCAAGCCCGGACTAGCGATCTCGGGTACACACGCACGGATGAACCATGAAGGCTGGCGTTGGCTGGTCGAAAGTGAAGCAAATCCCTCACTTTATTCGCCGACCGATGATCTTTTCACGACAGACCGCAAGAACATATACGGCGTAATGGTTCTAAGTCCGGGTCACCGGTATGGGGCCGAAATCAACGGAACGAGGAAATCCGGCTGGGGCAAAGGACAAAACCTTGATTTTCAGGAAACCCCGGCCTTCCTCGCACTCCGGACCGAGGCGCCCCTGCGTGACGCAATTGCACGTGGACTGGCCGAAGGGCGCAAAGACAGCACGATTTCCAAGGATCTCGGGCCAGATGTAAGCGAGGAACAAATGGCTTACTGGATGCGCGAGCTGTCCGAAATTGTCCTGCTGGATTTCATCTTCAGCCAGCAGGACAGGGTCGGAAATATTGACTTCACGCCCTACTACTACTGGGCAGAAGGGGGCGACCTTGAACACAAGAAGGCCAAGCACCACGAAGCGGGTGACGGAACCGTCCCGGAAGGCGCGCAGCTGATCCGCCGGACGAACCTCAATGACAATGACGCAGGCGGACGTGTCCAATATGCAAACTTTGCTAAATCAACACAGATGTTGGGAAAGCTTCGTCATTTCGATGCCGGCGTGTATCGAAAGCTCGTAGCACTCGATGCGGACCTGCAGTCTCAGGGACCTATCTACCAGTGGACAGCAAACAGCCTTGGCCTTAGCGAAGGAGAGGTATCACAGATCGTCAAGAACACTGAGTTGGCGACCCGGATATTGCAGGACAGCTGCCGACGCGGAGACCTGATCTTCGACCTTAACCCGAAAGAGTTCTTCCTGACCGGCGACACGACCCCGGACGACGTGGATTGCGATGCTGACTGATACGTTAATCGCGGGCGGCATTGCAATCGTCGTTGCGTCGCCTGCGGTCGCATTGCAAGTTGCCGTAATATCGGACCTTAATGGATCATATGGCTCTACAGACTACGGGAGCCAAGTCGCGGACGCGGTATCCGCGATATTGGAACTCCATCCTGACTTGGTTCTCGTGACAGGTGACATGGTCGCGGGCCAGCGTAGACCGGTCCTCGCCACAAGCGAAGTCAAGGCAATGTGGGATGCTTTTCACGCGATCGTCACCGAGCCACTAACGTCTGCCGGCATCGCTGTGGCCGTTACCCCCGGGAACCATGACGCGTCGGCCTACGACGCTTTCAGGGCAGAGCGGAACGTCTATGCGAAAGAATGGCGCGACAGGCGACCTGACGTGTCCTTCAGTTCGGACGAAGAATACCCTTTCTCCTATGCCTTCGACGTCGATGGGGTGCGTTTCGTATCGCTAGATGTGACGACAGTCGGTCCGTTGTCGGCCGACCAGGTCGTGAAACTTGAGAGCGTATTTGAGGGCGCCGGCGAGACCCGCATCGTCTTCAGTCATCTTCCGTTGTGGGAATTTGCACAGGGTCGCGAAACCGAGATTATCGGTGACCCAGAACTGGCTTCGGTCTTCGAGACGCTGGGCATCGATCTGCATCTCTCCGGGCATCACCATGCTTTCTATCCGGGAGCGTCGGAGGGCATCGCCTATGTCGGTCAGGCCTGCCTTGGTGCCAGCCCGCGTAGGCTCATGGGGGCGTCAGACCGTGCGCCGCGCGGATTTACCCTTCTCGACATCGACGTTGACACCGGAGACATTGTTATTGATTTCCGGGCGTCTCCCGATTTCACCAATCGATATGACCACGCTTCCGCCTCGTCTTGAAGGTTTCGAAGCGAGTCTGATCCGGATTGATCTGGCTAATCTGCCATCCGTTCATTTGGAGCCCCGCGAGTGACCAAGACGCTATCTTATCTTCTGCTCGGTCTCATCGCACTTACGGCACCCTTAGCCGCCCAGACGATCGAGGGTGCAATAACGATTCCTAGCGAGTTCGATATCCATGATCGCGGCTGGGCGCAGTTGCGTGACCTTGAAGAGGTGAGTGAGTTCCTGTTTGCCCTTGTCGAGGCGATGGCAATGACCGCAGCCATTGCCTTTCATCCGCGCATCGTCGCGCGCCGCCGGGGCAGCAACGACTGGGACCTGCCGCGGTCGATGTTTCTATACGCATTGATCGGCTTGGTCGTCGGTTTCCTCGTCATTCACCACGGCGTACTGATAGGATTCGTGGTCTTCGGAATCGGTGGACTATTCCGGTTCAGAATGGAGACGCTCAGCGCTTCGGACACTGCGCTGATGATCTTCGTGGCGCTGATCGGTCTGTCGATCGGTCTGGATTTGCCGGTTATGGCCCTGCTCCTGACGATTGCTGCGGCCGTTGTTCTTTCTGTCTTTTCCCGGCAGTTGCATATCTCGATCGAGATCAAGTTTGACAACACGGAAGATTTCACCGGAAAGGTCGCGCGGCTACGCGATGCTCTGTCGGCCGAGGGCTTCGCGACGCGCACGGTCACGAAGTCGAAGTTCAAACCGTTTGCTGAGATCGTGCTTTCGACTTCTGAGGAGAGCCCAAGTGAAGCCTTGGCAGCTACCCTTACAAAGCACCAGGCTAAGCCAGATAGCGGCATTGAAGATTGGCACATCGAATAGCGGCACACACAGTTGCTCACCAGCGCGAGCACAGGAAGCGCTGTCGAGCCTGAGTTCCATCGATAGCACCCGCCTGCGTCATCGCGAGGCAAGCCTCGCCGGACCGTAGGGATTATCGGTCCGCGAAATTGATGGCTTCCTTGTTGCCAGCTTTGCCAAACGCCCGCTTAATACTCTTTAGGTTTTGAAAGGAATTGAAAATGATCCACAGGGTTTTGGCCTTTTTGACGATGCTCGCTTTGAGCGCGGGCTCGGCAATGGCGGTTTCCCCCGAAGCACAACAACTCATCGACCGTGCAGCTGCAGACTGCCAAGCCTTTGAGAAAGGTGAGTTTAATCAAGGCGACGCGGTTACGGAGATCGAACTGCGCTCTCAATTTGGAACGGTAAACGCAGAGCTGGTGGACGAGAGCCAGTACGCATGCTCGTCGGCCGCGTCGCTCTACTGCGGGACAGGTGGGTGTATGCTCAATTTGGTCGTCAACGGCGAGACGATGGCATGGCAGACAACAGGCTGGCGCCTGCTTGATTGGGGTCCTGATCGCATACTCCTTATTGGACGCGACGGAGGCTGGTGTGGCGGTGCTGGCGCAGAGGTGTGCTATGAAGCACTGGTTTGGAGCAACGACAGGATATTGACCGTCGGTCCAGCACCTGAGTGAACAGGCGTTGTCATTGACTGTGCTCCAAAACGCTGTGGTCGAGAACTGTGTTCCAGTTACTGTGGGCAAACACTGTGTTGCGAACAGTATGGTCAACACAGCGATTCCAAACACTGTGGTCAACACAGTCTTTCAGCCAGCCCAGC
Source organism: Marivita geojedonensis (assembly GCF_002115805.1). GTDB lineage: Bacteria > Pseudomonadota > Alphaproteobacteria > Rhodobacterales > Rhodobacteraceae > Marivita > Marivita geojedonensis. The sequence goes on from NZ_JFKC01000002.1 coordinate 35,498, forward strand.
GCCATTTCAACGCACGAAAAACTGTGCGATGAGTGTGCAACGCACGAACTAAAAACTGTGCGATGCGCAAGTGGCTTGTTTTTATGACTAAAGTGGTGCCCGGGGGCGGAATCGAACCACCGACACGAGGATTTTCAATCCGACCACGTCTGTCGCTGTTCAGCTTGACCTGGTGTCGAACAAGTGTAGCCAAATGAGTGGGTTTTGGTTTCGTGGGCTGAAACACATCATTGGTGCATTTGTGTTGTTGATACACAACCATGCCCCGGGGGAAATCACGGAATGTCGGGTTTCCAAACGAAACCGGCAATGATCCTGACTGGAGCCAATGGCTGGAACGAGCCCATCCTACGTGCTTGCTGCAACGCCGCGAATGGCCGGTTCAGCTCTCGCGCGGAACTGAGGCGCAGCACAGTCAATTCGTGTATTCGTGTGATGACATTGCTTCGATCATTGTGGTCCGGTCCTGAACCGCGCCCGTTTGCAGATACTCCATAGCTTTGAGCGCCGCCTCATGTGCCTCCACCGATGAGCCGCCTGTACAATCTTCAGCGACCCGGCAGAAGTAGTCGGACTGGTGCCCATCCACGAACGTGTAGTGAACACAAACATCTGTCAGACCACCGCACAGGAGCAACGTGTCGACTTTCAGGCCGCGCAGTAGGATTTCAAGGTCAGTTCCGAAGAATGCCGAATAACGCCGCTTTGGGATGATGTAGTCGCCTTTGCGATATCCCATTTCCTCTTTGGCGACCTCGGTGCGCGGATCGCCCTCAAGGCAATGGACGTCCTCGTCTCCGTCCAATTCTCGACCGAAATCGATCAGATCGGGACGATGGACTTCTTGGATGAAGATCACGGGTATATCGTTCTCATGAGCCGCATCGACCAGATCGCGCGCAGCGATCATGCGATCCTTGTAACCCGGCATATTGTCGATGGACCGCACTTCGCTGTTGTCAATGAAGGTGCTTTTTTGAATGTCGATCACGATGAGCGCGGACCGACCTTCGATCAGGTTTCTTGCTGTTTTCGTCTTTGTCGTCATTTTCCGTGTCCTTTCGTCTTAGTGCGCATCTGAACCGAGCAGAAACATCCCCGCAATGAGAAGTGTCAGACCAGCGATTCCGGACATGCTGAGGTTTTGATTGAAGGACATCACTCCAACCAGGACCGATCCGACAGAGCCGATTCCGGTCCAGATCGGATAGGCGATCCCAAGGGGGAGCCGGGTCATCGCGGCATAGAGGGCGACGATGCTTGCAATCATTGCGATGAGGGTCAGAGCGCCAAGTGTCCAAGTGAAACCAAAGCCGAGCTTCTTCAGCCCGGTCGCCCAAGCGACTTCCAAAGCACCTGCTGTCAAAAGAAAAACCCAAGCCATTTCGACCTCCACTTTACGCAGGTCGTCCTGGCAAATACCCGTTCATAGCCGGGTCGTCCCGGCAGGCTATCGACTATTCGCTAAATGTGGGATCACTTATTGTCAATCCGCCAGCTGACCGCATGACGACTTGAAAGCGGACCTTCGGAGCCTGACTTCCAAGGTCCGCTTCGTCCCGCCAAGCCGACCTTAGCGCTGAACGCAGCTGACGGCTGGAACGAGCCCGTACCTACCGAATGCTGCGCCTACAACGAATGGCGGCTTACGTAGCTGAGGCGCTCGCACGCTGATTTGTGGCTAATGGGTTCAATGATGCCGATAGGTTGGAGGGCCCAACATGTTCAGCGAACATACTCCGGGCGCAGCGGCGATTATGTCCGGAATGCGATTGATAAGCGACGAGCAGGTTGTAAATCGATAATTCGCGTTGTTGCAGTTCAGTTCCAGATCAGGCTCGCCGTCAATCTTCCACGCGTTAGTGTCGGTTTCACCAGGGCGGTACACGCGCCCTTCCATCGCAAATGAGAATACCGGCCCTTCGTTCGTCGTGATGCGCGTGCGGTCCACGGTGCCGATCATGCCGCCCGGAGGGATATCGGTACTCATACTTGTGCTGTGAATCGGTTCGTCCAGGGTCACCGCTGTCACGTCAGATGAGATCGCCGATACGGTGAGCCCGAGGCGCGCCACCAGCGCTTCGAGCGTTTGACGGGCCACGAATTCAGGCCAGCCATCAGACGTGATAACTTTTTCGAACGCAGCCTTGGGTTGGCAGACCATCAAATGATCGGCGACTTCGGGTCCGTAATCGTCAACATTCCATCGGCAATGTCCCGTCACGCGATCCACCTTATGTACCGCTCCGAGCAGAGTTGTGACCAGGTTCACCCAGAACACATCCTGCGCGCCGGAGGCGGCCAGCGTCACGCCGTTGGATTTGGCGAGCGCGTCCAAAGCCTTGGCGTGATCGGGAGCGGTCGTCCAAGGGAAGATGGTTTCTTCCTCGATCGTGACGACATTGGCGCCATTCCCGAGACAGATTTCGAAGTGCGGGCGCATCGTGGAAAGGTAGCTGCCCACGCAGACCACCGCGATATCGGCACCGCGGGAAAGCACTGCGTTTGCATCGTTTTCGACAGGGATGCCGAGACTGATACCGAGTCGGGCGACATCGCCAAGGTCCCGGCCGACCTTGGAAGGACTGCGCCCGATTGCGCCGACGATTTCGGCGCCTTTGTCAACAAGTAGACGCGTCGCGATGGCTCCCATCGTGCCGACACCGTAGACAACAACGCGCATTCCGGAAAATGGCTTGAGGGTCATCCGGCGACTTGTCGGTCATAATCATCGCCGTCGAACCAGCCAAGCGAAGACGTGATCTTCATCTCGTCGTTCAGGTTCCACTCCTCCCAGCCGCACACATCGAGCGGGTTACCGGTCTCGGCGTGATGCCCGGAAAATGTCCACAGGTAGATAACGTGGCTGCCCGCAGACCGAATGCCATCGCACACCAAACGCAAGTCAGGGACATCGGCGTGGAACCCTGCGGCCATGGCTGTAAGGCCTTCGTGACCTAACGACGGTTCGCCCTGATTGATAACGATGCTGCTGCCCGAAGTATGAAAGGCCGCGACGTTTTCCGGCACTTTTGAATTCCACGCCTGTGTATAGCGGCGCGCAAGGTCGTCCAATTCACTTTTTGCAAATGCCATTTTTCCCTCCCAATCAACTTTGGGAACGGTACTTTCACTTCGCTTCCGAGGCAACAAGCAGACCTTGGCTTGAAGAGACGAGCGACAGCTTTGTCCCGCGACCTGTTCATTGAAAATGCAAGGTCTCAGCGCCTGCTCTCAAATCTCAAGCCGCCAACAGATCGCTCTCCAGCTTCTCAAACAACGAGACATCTTCCTCGGGGCTTTCGAACAGATGCCCGTAGGTGTCCATCGTCATGGTGATAGAGGCATGTCCGAGCAGTGTCTGGATCTTCTTGGGGTTCCAGCCCTGCTCGATAAAGAGCGACGCCGCCGCATGCCGAAGAGCATGGATGCCGAACTTCGCCTCCCCGCGATCGTTCACGATGCCGTTTGCGACCAGCATCGGCTTGAAGATACGATTGTAGATGTTGGAGTAGTTCTGCACCCGCCCAGCGCCATTCGGGAAGACGAGCTCCAAATCGTTCTCCAGAGCCTCTGAGCGCCACGCTGAGAGCGTCTGATGAACAATTGGGGCCATAGGGATATCGCGCAGCCCAGCGCGGCTCTTGGGCGCTCCCATCGCCCCGAACTCGTCGGCGCGTTTCGTGACTTTGATCACCCGACGGGTGAGATCGACGCAGTCCCATGTCAGCCCGCGCAGTTCAGAGATCCGCATGCCTGTGAAGATCGCCGTGATGAACATCGCGCGATGGCTTGCGGGAGCGTTTTCGATGATCAGCCTGATCTCGTCTTTGGTCGGGATGATCTTCTCATCTTCCGCAGTCCGAGACTTGCGACGCAGCTTCACATCCAATGCCACATTGTGGGTGATCCATTCCCGTTCGACGGCCTCGGAGAGGATCGACCGCAGGCTGACCATGACCTTCTTCACATGTGCCCGGGAGACGCCCTCGCCGACCAGCGGCTCTCATGCTGCCCCGCGTTGTCCAAAACCATCCGTACGGCACGTTCGCGCACTTCTGGGGAATATTTGTTCGTCGTCTTGCTCATGATGCTCCATCCTACTCAGGAGTTGGAGCCTCCGGAAAACCCGGCGCGGTTCAGGTGCCACCTAAACAGCCGAAGAGATCCAGGCTGTGGCTGAACGACGGATCCTGCATCAGACTGCGCCCGGAGTATCAGAACCATGTTTGGAGCTATGACTTCGTCCATTGCCGCACAGACGACGGCAAGGCGTTCCGAACATTGAACATCCTGGACGAGTTCAGTCGAAATTGCCTGGCGATACGCGTGAAGCGAAAGCTGAACTCGACCGACGTGATTGATGCCCTCACCGACCTGTTCAACCTGCGCGGGCCGCCAGCATTTGTCCGCAGCGACAATGGTCCTGAGTTCGTTGCCAGGGATGTCAGAGCTTGGATCGAAGCCGTTGGCGCCAAGACCGCCTTCATTGAGCCAGGCAGTCCTTGGGAAAACGGCTATATTGAGAGCTTCAACGCTCGGTTCCGGGACGAACTGCTGAACAGGGAGATCTTCTACTCGCTCAGAGAAGCCCAGATCATCATTGAGGGTTGGAGGAAACACTACAACACGAAGCGGTCACACAGCGCTCTAGGATACCGACCACCGGCGCCAGAAACCATTGTCTCGATGGAACCCAGGCCGACAATGCACTAACAATCAAACTGGACCGGTCAGATCAGGCTGCTCAGGCGCGGATAGGGATTAGCGATCTCTGGCGTCGCGAATGTCGCGGCACTTGCTTCACTCCAAGTCCGGTAATGCCAATGTGACATTGCCATTGATCAGTTCATTAATGAAGCGACAGCCATTGTCCGGACTGGAGAAATGAGACCAAGCCAAGACGCCAAACATGTCGGGTGAAAAGCCAAGCACAAAATCATTCAGTTTCTGTTCTGGTACCGGCCGTTTCACTTCTCGAAAGGAAAGCACCGTCTCACGATCGGAATGGGGAAGGCTTTCTATCTGAAGTGCGTAGGCGATGTACTCACTGTCTGCCGAACACTTCAGCGCGTTTGCGTTTCGCTGTTCTGTAAAGGCGTGCGCGAGCTCGTGAACGAGCAGACTGTCAAAGAATACGTCAGCTTCGAGGGTGGAGAAGGCACTGTCCAAAGGCATCATACCGCTCACTAGTGACGGTGCTACCAAGGCGACATGGTTGGTTCCCGGGAAGTATACACCTGCGCAGTGATCGGAAACCCCTACAATCTTGTCTCTAAGTTCTATGGTGATTGGTTGAGTCTGCTCAATCCCACAGTTCGCAAGGAAAGACTTGGCTTTGACAGCAGCTTCACATACCCTAAGCCCATCCGCATTTGTTTTGCTCTCCACTGACAACAGTGGGTCCGAGCATTCGAGCTCGTCTGCAACTGTAGCCAACGGCATCCACTGAGTTGCCGTAGCGACAATTGCTGCAATCAACGCTTTTTGCCGAAAGACGGTTTCCTTTTGGCAGAGCGGAGGCGAACCACTTGGTTCGAAGACTGGTGGTACTTTGCAGCGGTCAATTTCCATGCGTCTATGTGCAGATCCTCTGAGCAGCAGGAGGTCGCAGCAGTGCCCCTAGCCCGTCGGCAAACCTTTGATTGTGTTCTTAGAGGCCCTCAACGAGGATGAGGTCGGTGTCTGAAATCTTCTCTCTGATGGCACGTGCCTCTGTGTACGCGTCGGATTCGTAGAAAGCCCGGGCCGCATCAATGCTCTCGAACTCAATGACGATGGCAAGGCCCTGTGCGCCGCCTTCGCGATGATCCGGCGAAGGGTTCCTGACCAAAACTTTGCCGTTGTGCGCTTTGATCGCAGCACCCGACAGCTGCTTGAACTCCTCAAATGCGTCCTTGTCGTGAATACGGATGTGCGCGACCAGATATCCTTTCGGCATTGTTGTCCTCCCAAATCGTTATTCCCTGAGAAGAAATGGTAGCTGCGGTTCAAAGACTGTGTCTACAGCTGTTCCTCGCTAAGCTAGAGATCGAAACAGAGCACCTCTAACGAGACCAAAAAATAGGTGAGCACGGCAAGGAGCGCCACCGAGAGAAGCTGAAATTTGGTGACTGTGGGCCAAAGGTGTAGTTGCGGGACAAAGCGAGCATTGCGTGGTTGTGAACCAGTGTCGGCTTTTTGGCGTGGGACTAGATTCAAGAACGAGATCACGCCGATTTGCGAGCAACGACGATGAATTGCGTGATTGAGAAAAAGAACCGCCCCTCATCCGAGAGCGTTTGCTGCTCAGCAAACCAAGACTGCGCCTCTTGCTCTTCGACGTGTTGATTTGCAATCGCGTATTGCCTCATGAGGTGCATCATCATGATTGCAATCCCGTCAGGCCTAAGCTCGTGGTCAGACAGGGTAACGTGCAACAGGACTTCAACGTGTTGGCCTTTCGCTTTGAGAATACCGGGAAGCCGTTCCGGGAGCGTGCCACTGACGAAATGCTGGTCCCAAGATGAGACCATCTTGGACATGCGTTCGGGACGGTCAGAATACCAGATAAGGCTGCCAAAGTGCAGGTCGCTGATCACCATGCGTCCGCCCGGTCTCAGGCAACGTAACGCTTCATCTATAGCGCCGCCTACGTCTTCGATGTATTCGAAGACCTGCACCGATATGGCCTTTTCTGCTGTGCCATCCGCAATCGGGAGGCTGTTCGCAAAACCCTTGGAGAATGCCACATTTTCGTAGTCGCTACAGCGATCTATCCCCGCCTTCAGCATAGCCTCGCTGGGATCAACGCCTATGATTTTGCCAGTAGGCCCGACCGCTCTGGCAAGTTCGGCTGTCAGCAAGCCATTCCCGCATCCAATGTCAATTATCGTGTCGCCTGGGCTTGGATTGAGCGCATCAAAGGATGCTTGCCGCCTGCGCGTGAGGTCGGCGCCTTGGTAGGCGTTGTTTAATATCCTGGTAATTTCTGCATTAAACTCAAGCAATAGGATTTCCCTCAAATTGCGTAGCGCCATGAATCTCCGCGACCCACGCCAGGCGGGATTGTGTCCAGCATTCGAAGCGCGGAACAAGTTTGGCGCGTTGTTTCATCGTCCCGGTACGAAGGTTATATGCCGGTGGGTTATCTTCGACGCCGCAAGAGTAGAGCGCGGAGCCGCAGTCGGAGCAGAAAGCCTGAACACGCGGATTACCACTGTCTCCGACTTTCACGTAATGCTTCGGCTTGCCCGTCAAAATCTGGAAGTTGTCGCTTTGGACGATGGCAAGCGATCGAAAGGCCGAAGCGGAAAGCGCCTGACAATCGGTACAATGACATATCCCAACCGACGTCGGCTCTAGCTCCGCGTGGTAGGTGATTGCCCCACAATGGCACGCTCCATCGATCTTCATGACGCTCTCCCACACCTTCTGATTTTCGGTAGAGTAGCAGGATTGTAAGGAGGTGTTGTCACATATCTGAGCACTTGCCCTGAAACCTGACATCTGTGCGTGCTGTAGCACTGGGTAAATTGGGCGCGCCCGGTCATTAGATGCGCTCGGTATTCAGATCTGCCGATCGGACAATTAAGTCGTCTAATTCGAACAGACGAAATCACCTTTCTATGCGAAGAGCTTCGACAACCATTTCATGGTGAACAAGAGAATATGTTCACCACTGCCGGAATCCGTACGACATTTCCCTCGGAGAACTTCTCGAAGGATGCCAAAACAGCACGTTCAATCGCCGCTTCATCAGCTTCCTTCCCAGCATAGGCTTTCATGATGCGAGCCGCAGGGCCAACCTTGCTGGCAGCGCGTGCAGCACCTGCTACTCCACCAGACGGCGTCAGTACAATGTCTACCGGATGCGCTTCAATATTCGATAGGCCCGCCTGAGACATCAGATCGGCCACACGATCACAATCCTGAAAGGCCGTTGGGCCGGGTGCGTTAGGATCCCCTTTCGGTTGCGTTCCCAGCCGTTCCTCTGCAGCTTGTTTGGGAATATCAAACCAAGGGTTCTTTGCCACCGAGGCCCAGCAAACGAAGACCATCCTACCATTATCGTGCAGCGCATTGGACAGGTTCTGCAGAGCAGCGATTGTGTCGGAGAAGAAGCTCATACCCAATCGCGACACCAGGAGATCGAAGGGTTGGGCAGAAAAGTTATGTGATTGAGCGTCGGCCAACAAGAACGCCGCGTTTCGAGCGCCCACTGCTTCAGCCCTTTTGGCGGCGCGTGCAAGAAGCGGGTCAGAAATATCCACGCCTAAAACTTTGCCAATCGGAGCGCGTCGTGCGGCTTCGATCGTGCTTGCGCCCGTTCCACATCCAATGTCGATGATGCGGTCAGTCGAGGCAATGTCAGCCGTATCGAGCATCATGTCCAACATACCGGCCATCGCGGTATCCAGGGCGTGTTCGTGTTCAATCCACTTCAGGCCTGCGGGAGAAGCCCAGTAGTCAGCCTGCGCCCTGTTTGCATCCATGAACTGCCACCCTCTTTCATTGTGCCTGACAGGCATTCGAGTTTGAGGCGGCAACTCTTGCACTGGACCAAGATCCGCCTACGGCTGCGCGGTAAACCTACGGTAGCTTCTAGTATTATTCGGCGGCTAATTCCTTCTGCCGACAATAACACGACGCTTTGATCGGGACTTCGGCTCGTGCCAATGCTTTATCCAGCTGTAGCTTGATGTGTGCTGCTTCGACCGTTTCACCACGTTTCGTTAGACATTCATGCAGGCCGTGCAGGCTCCAGACGTTGCCAGGGTGTTGGCACGCTCGGCTAAGTGTTTCATCTAAACCAAGGTCTGCACGGTATACCGCCTCGGCCTCTTCCATTTGACCTTGCTCAAGCAATAGTGCGCCCAGTGCATGGCGCGTGGGTTGCATCCACCCCCAAGGTTCATCGTATGGGAGGTTGTCGTCGATCTCGACCGACTTGCGAAGATGGTTGAATGCGTCGCCAGGCTCTCCTTTATGATATGCGAGTTCGCCAAGCATCATTTGCTCGGCCACCATAAGGACGTCCCGACAAGTGTTGTTGAATAGCATTCTGCTTTCTGGCACCCGCGCCAACGCTTCGTAGAACTTGGACTTTTCTATCTCAGCGTCCGCAACCCTGTGCAGGTTCGCCATGGCAACTGTTCGCGCATATCGCATCATGGCGATTGTTACGCAGTACAGCTCTTCATCCTTGGGCATTTCTTGAGCAAGGATTTCCCGCCACATGCCAAAGCGGATCAGGGCATGTTGCTTCATAGGGACAAATCCTTCGAACCAATCCGCCAGTGGCCGCAGGATTTCCGACGGTAACGTGTCGATCAGTTCGTCGGCCGCTTCGAGTGCTGGAGTGGGTTGGCCGAGGAACATGGCTCCGTAGATTTTGAAATGGTAGTTGTGGCACCGATATACCGAGTAAAAGTTGTCCGGCCCTTCGCGACTCAGGAATTTCCGATCTGCCACAATGCCCGCGTGGTTGCGTGACACAACATTGACGTAGTCTCCACACAGCACATCAATGTGGGTCGACATATGAAGAAGGTGCCCAGCGTCAGGCACCAGATTACTCAGCACATCGCCATGTCGAAGTGCTCGTTCAGGGTGTGGCGACATTTCCATCAGATGAATGTACATGTGAAGAAGGCCTGCATGCGCCCAAGCGCCGGGCAGGGCTTCGAAGGCATTTTCGAGAACCTCTAGCGCTTCCAGCGTATCAGCACCCTCTGAAGGCTGCCCAGTGCGAAGGTCCCAAAGTTGCCAAGGTGTCCGGTTCATGAGAGCCTCCGCGAAGATCGCGCAGACCTCAAGGTCCTGGCCAAACTCAGAATGTACTTTGCGCATCGCATTCGCGAAGGCATCATTCCAAGGACCAAAATCCTCAATCTCTGGTGACGAAGGATAACGGGTACCGATTGCTTCAATCAGTGCGCGTTCAACGGGTGTCACTTGATCGAGCAATGCTGTTGCTGCTTCAATCGAAGAGGTGGCAAGTTTTATGCAATCGGGCTTCTCGTCTTCCTCGAAGGCTTCCCACGGTTTGTTGTAATTTGGCCCAATGCAATAGGCGATACCCCAATACGCCATTGCGCAGTTAGCGTCTGCGGCTAAGGCTCTTTCAAAGCATACAATTGCCTCTTCGTGATTGTAGCCATACGTCCACGCCAATCCGCGATCAAACCACAGTTGGGCGTCTCCCGACGGCGTTGTGATCGTCCGGGTGTATTTACCGAGATCATAGTATTCCATCGCGCGCTCCTCCCAACACAATATCGAAAGATACCATGGAATAGTGTTATTCCAAACTTGCACCCAACAAATGAGTAGGTTGCGGACGATGCAGTCACTGTGTGGTTGGAAACCCGGATCGCAGAACTCACATCAAGGCTGGCAGGCTCCACCGGGTAACTCGTTTCGCCCGCCAGGCTTATTTCACTCGGTCATTGCAAGCGCGTCAGCACCTTGTGGGCCGCAATCCTCCAGGAAGGTCCATTCGGGCTTGGCATTCTCTTCGATGATCAAGTCGATCACCCGTACATACCGAGTACCATACTGCTGCAGCATCGTCACTTGCGCGGCAGTATCAGCCGGTAGTTCAATCTGCTCACCGTTCACGTCTACAAAGGTGATCGCCGGGCAGTTTTTGGGGGCTGCCTGTAACTCACTAATGCCGACTGTCACCGACAGTGCGAAAGTGGCGACAAACGCTGTGGATTTTGCAATACTTGTCATGATGTCCTCCGTTGGTTGAGTTCGCAGGGCCCTTCGAGATCGAGCGCCTGCCTCCAGTGGGGCCTCAAAGCGACGGCGAAAGTCACGAAAGCGGCCACGAAAAATGCCGAAATCGGATCAAACTGTTGATATTAATGGTTTTCGTTTTGATCAGCGATCACTTGAGCTGCGGGATCCTGACGGGAATGTGGTGCCCTTGCGCCCGCAATCGCTCCGCGTTTTGTCAATTCTGAGCGAACAGGCAGGGGAGCTCGTTTCTAAGGACAGCCTTATGGAACGGGTCTGGGCGGACACCCACGTGACAGATGACAGCCTCGTCCAGTGCATCTCGGAGATCCGGAAAGCACTTGGTTCGGAGGCGAGCGCTCTCCTGCGCACTGTGCCGAAACAGGGGTACTGTCTGGATGCGTCGCACGCTTCGGCACGTCGCCTTCCCTTGTTCAGCACCGTTCGGATCGCCGCTCTGGTGCTCGTCTCAGCTGCTCTCGCACTTTCGGCGCTATTGCTTGCGCCTCGCCTGCAAACCGCATCGGAGGTTCAGTCGATCGCCGTTCTGCCTTTCGAGAACCTCAGCGGCAATGCCGAGCAGGCCTATTATTCCAACGGCCTCGCCGAGGAACTGATCGTCAACCTCTCGAGGATCGCAGATCTGAGGGTCGTGTCGCGTGCAGCGTCTTTCTCGGTGGCCGAAAGCGCAAGCGATCCGCGACAAGTCGCTCGGGAATTGCGCGTGTCCTACCTTGTGGACGGGAGCGTGCGTCGCGAGGGCCAGACTTTACGGATTACGGCAGCACTCATCGACGGTGCGAACGGCGAAAACATCTGGGCTGACAGCTATTCGGGGGCTGAAGCGGATGTGTTCGCTTTGCAGGAAACGGTCCTCACCGAACTCGTGCGCGTGATGTCGGTCCGTCTGTCCCGGCAAGAGCGTGAACGTCTGGGGGTCCGTGGCACGCGCGATGTCGATGCCTTTGACAACTACCTGCGGGGCAGAGAATTGGCCGGCTTCCTGACTGCGAGCCATAATGAACAAGCGGAAGAGGCCTTTGCCGAGGCCATCCGACGTGATCCAGATTATGCCGCAGCCCACGCGCAACTTTCGATCGTACTTAGCATGCGGGTCGAGTACGGCTGGACCAACGATATGACGAACACTTTGGCGAGGGCGGTATGGCATGCAGAACGGGCCGTCTCCCTGTCACCCGATCTGCCCTTTGCGCATTTCGCGCTCGGACGGCTTTTGTCTAGAAGTTTCATCTCGGATCTTGCGGAGGCGAGCGCCGAGTTCGAGAAGGCCATCGAACTCGACCCGAATTACACTGACGCCTACGCTTTTTACGCGATCGTGCAGGTGTCCGATGGGCGGGCAGAGGACGCGCTGAATACCATTTCGGAAGCGTTTGCGCGCAATCCCGTGCCCCCGTATTGGTACTTCATGTCGGTTGGCGCGGCCAACTTCCACCTCGGCAACTACGAAGCAGCTGAGGCCGCGCTCACAGAGCTTCTCCAGCGCAACCCGAACCTCCAGAATGCCTTGCGACTCCTGATCGCAACTTATGGTCATATGGGACGGCTGGACGACGCAGAGTGGCTGACCATGGAATACGAGGCCTTGGGCGGCCCCGCCGCGATCACCGAGATCATGCAGCTGGTCAACATTGAGCACCCTCCCTACCGAGAGGCGGTCATTGACGGGCTGAGGCTAGCCGGTCTGCCGGAATAGGCGGTCCAACCAAGTGCCAAACACAGAGGCCCGGGAAATGGGATTTCCCGGAAAGGTCTCTAAGCTGGCGTTCGCTTCAGGAACCACAAATGTCTGACACCGGCGTAAAGATTCTGGTTCCGCAATCAGTCGCGTTGGTGTGTCAGGGGGCTGTGAATTGACCTGCATCAACCGGCTGTATTGCCGCCCAAACACACGCAAAGAGCAATTGCTCAATGCACTCGCGCTGGACCCAAGTGATCTCGCAGTGACGGCACGGGCGCTGGCTGTGATGCTGGCTGACGGGTACTGAACCTTAACCAAGATAGCTCAACAAAAAAAGCTGCCGCGAACACGACAGCTTTCTTGTCAATTGAGTGCTTTGTGCTCAGCGCAGATCAGACAGCGTCAGGCCGATGTCATTGAGTTGATCTTCACTCAAGTTAAGCAGCTGTTTGCGTGTGATGCGCATCTCATTCCACGCGACAACTGCCGCTTTGAGGCTCAGAATGCTGTCGACGACACGGAGAACTGTAATCGCGCCCATAGGCGCAGCGGGGTGAGTGACGGCAAGTGTCATTTTGTATGTCCCTAAAAAGCAGCCGAAGCTGTGCCCATTGATGAAGGCAGGTAGTTTGGGGGGCTAAGACTCACAACTGCTCGTTTCGCAAGGCTGATTTGCGGCCAGCGCATAATTATCGGGCAGTTTGAAAACTCTGACTGAGTATTCCTGCTGCCGCATTGGCTTGGCTGTCGGCGTTATGACGGCTTGTGTCTCCAAGCAGTTCCGTGAAGCATTCCTGTTGAGCGAAAGGATTGCGCGATGTTCAAATACAGACCCGGTGATGATGTCGGCGAACTCGAAGACTGGCCGTTCGACAACCCACTGAGCAACTATCAGATCAAAAATGGTGATCCCAAGGCGTCTGGGCGCCTAGATGCTGGCGGACCCGGACATACCACCCGCACCGGTATCTGGCGCTGTACGAAGGGCATGTTCGAATGCACCGAGCAAGGCGACGAACTCATGACGATCCTGTCTGGTTGCTGTCGGTTAACCGATATGATCAGCGGAGAGAGCACTGAGCTCAGCACGGGCGACAGCCTCTTCATTCGTGATGGCAGCCGTGTGACGTGGGACATCTTTGAGGATGTCACCAAGGCCTTCTTTGGCTTCAAGGCCGATGGGTTCTAGAGCAAAATCGATGATCGAATTCCGCCAGCTGTCTGACGATCATCCCGAACTTGCGTATTCGCCCTTGTTGCGCGCAGCGTCACTGACCCTGCAGCATGTGGAAGATTATGGGGCGATTGGATTGACACAGACAAAGGCTTTCAAGCGAACGTTTGTCAAATGGGCAGCCGAGCACTTTGACTGGCCAGGAATGAGCGCGGACGAGCTGCTTCGTTACAACAAGGTTTTGAACGAGTACGACTTCCCTCCGCTTGAACTGCTTCACTTCCTGCTCGTCGAACTCAAGCTGGGTCGGCATTACAAGGGTGCATTCAGGTTGACCAAGCGGGGCAAAGAGATCGCCAAGCATCCCGCGCGGCTCTTGGATACTCTAGTCCCGTTCTACGTCCTCAACGTTGATCACAGCAGCTACGGGCGTTTCGATGAACAGCCCTTAGGCAACTGGGATGTTTGGATGAACGTGATCAATGTCGAGATTGACCACGGCGCGTCAGAGGAAGATCTCTTCCGTGCATTTTATGGGGATGACGCAAATAGCGACGTCGGCACTTGGCGCGAGCGATCGGTGTTCAAATCGTTCGTGTTGCGTCCTTTAGAATGGTCAGGCTTGATCTTTTCTCAGGACACGGAACGCGATGGCCAAAGAGAGCGCCACTACTTCAAAAGTCCGTTGTGGCGGCAAGTTCTCGTCCTCGACACGGATGACTTGTTGAATCCTTTGTCAGTGCAATAGCGACAAGCTTCACTTGTCGGTTGGCCGGTCTAATTCCTCGCGAGAACCACAAGAGGAATGGCCAAAATGACAGCACCCATCATCGCACAAAAATCGCCTTACGCCGTCGAAGTTGAAGAAGGCAAAAACTACTTCTGGTGTGCCTGTGGCAAGAGTAGCAAGCAGCCGTTTTGCGATGGGAGTCACAAGGATACCGGCGTTACGCCGATCAAGTACACAGCTGATGCCAGCAAGCGCGTGTTCTTCTGTGCGGCAATCGAGAGCTTCATCTCCTCTGTGACATCCAGGCCGTTGCACCCGCTGAACTCGACCTGGTTCAAGAACAGGTTAATCTTGCCGTCTAGCTTTTTGCGCAGTTGCGGCGGTAACTTTTCAATCAATGGAACCTGTTCAGCGAGAATGGCATGCTGGTGCTTGGACAGCGGCGTAGTGAGAAGTCGTTTGTGGGTCTCTTTTCTCGACCAGGACCAGTAAACCCATGCACCCGACACAATAAGCAAAGTGACTAGGAAAAGGGTCATTGCTTCGTACCTAAGTGCCTCGCTTTTGTAGGTATAGCTAATCACAGCGCCGCAGGACAGGCGGCGCCTCATTCCCAGCCGTAGAAACTCGGAATGGCGCAGACGCATATGAGGGTCAGGTCAAAAAAAGGCGACGCACAAGGGAGGAGAGTGCGCCGCCTAGAAATGTCCGTTGACCCAAGGGAGGAGGAGATGGGTCAGCGCTGAGGAACAAGTGAGCGCTGTGGCCGCGCTTTTCAATTGCCAATGCTGCAATGCAGTTATGCATTCTGAGAAAGTGATGTGTTCGCTAACAATTTGGGCGTATCGAGAGCGGTTTGTGTTCAGAACAGGCTTTCGCTATCTATCAAGATCGCAGCGTTTTCCCGTAACGTTGCCAGGCTCCGCTGTCTCCGTGGTTGGGAGGAGCGCGTCGCAGACTGCGGAGCCATCACAAAGGTCAAACGCGTTGGTTCACCCAGGTTTGATAGCTACGCTACGAACGCGTGCTAGGTTTCCCGCTCCAACCTACTCTCGACGGGTAGAAGTCACGGCTAGGGCGGGCATTGGAACGCGATATTCCCCTTCAACCAAAAAGCTCTCTAGCTGGTTCTCCCAAGCGGCGTAGATTTCATTCAATGTATCGTCGGTCTGCTTGTCGAGTATGACGGCTGCCCTGGCGGCGAAGGCTCTGAAGTGTTCGGCAAATTTCCCTTGGGGGGCCTTAAAGACTAGCGGCAAAAGGCTGCACGAGACCTCGCCAAAACCAGAACTCTGCAAGGCTTCTCGCATGGCATCTTCTGACGAAAGCGCGAACGGAGGCGGTGAAGGTGGTACGACTGACATATCTGCAAGACGCTGCATCGTTCCAAAGACGATCCGAAAAAGCGGAGAGTCCGGAGGCCCAACCCAATGGCTAAGCGCGACGCGGCCGCCGGGTTTCAAAACCCGAGCAATCTCTTTGAACATCGCCTCGGGACTACCAACATGCATGACCCCGAATGAGCAAATCACCGCGTCATAGAGATCGTCATCCTTCGGAATGGTTTCCGCATCTCCCACACTGAACGACACTGCAGGAAAGGCCGCCTTCGCCGCACGCACCATTTCAGGGGAGACATCGAGCCCTTCGGCAATTGCACCCAATGCGCTGGCGGCGCCTGCAGCACGCCCGGTACCACAGCAAAGATCGAGAATACGGTTACCGGGGGCTGTTTCAGCCATCGCTAAAAGCGTTGGAATGGCTCCGGTTGTCACACGGCCTGTAAATTTGTCGTAGGCAGCCGCACGCGCATCCCACCCTTCCTTCTCTGCGGATTTGAATGCTTCAAAAGTCATGATTTCCCTCACAATGTTTCGTAGGCTTCTCCAAATTGCTGCGTAAAGATGCGTCGCGTTAGGGTCAGTCTGGCCACAACAGGGCCAATTCAGCCATGAGTTCGCCAGGGAGGTGATGGAAAATGAATGCGAGGGATTTCACCGTCGATCCGCTTAGGATTGACGTGCTCGCAGCAGAGAGCTGCCGAGGCGCCATACTTTACGGCCTCTACGACTTGCTGACATCTGTCGGGTCGGCATGGTCCTATCTCACGGAGGGTACACCTACACCCCCCATGACACGAGTTAGGGTCGTCGCTAGAGGCAAGGAACCATTTCGCTGTATCAGCGGTGTGCCCGTTATGCCGGACGCGAGTCTCGATGAAGCGGATGACGCAGAGATCATTTGTCTGCCCAATTTCAGGATCGGCATTTTAACTCCACCCCGGGACGTTCTTGGGCCTGAGATTGACTGGGTAGTGGACCGACACGCATCCGGAGCGCGCCTCGCGACCGCGTGTTCAGGTTCAGCGCTATTGGCCGATGCCGGCCTCTTGGATGGGGAAGAGGCAACAGCACATTGGTCCATGAGCGAGGTCTTTCAAAAGCGTTATCCAAAAGTGGACTTCTGTCCGGATCGTACGCTTACCTTCGCCGGTGAAGGAGACTCCATCGTCATGTCGGGCGGTATGGCATCTTGGCAGGACCTCGCTCTGTATTTGATTGCGCGGTACATCGGCCCCGAGCACGCAGCCAAGTCTGCCCGGTTTTATTGTGTGGACCCAAAGCCCGATGGTCAGCGGCACTATGCGGCACCCATGAGACGGTTGCAAAGCGAGGATGCCGTCATCCATGAATGCCAGGCATGGCTAGCCGAGGCCTACAGTAAGCGTGATGCGGTCGGGCGCATGATCTCACGCTCTGGCCTTCCGAGACGAACTTTCGACCGGAGGTTCCGTGCGGCCACGGGATATAGCCCGAAAGACTACGTTAAGTCTCTGCGGGTCGAGGAGGCCAAACAATTTCTCGAGATGGACGGATTGAGTGTTGATGCGATCGCAGATGCGGTGGGTTATGCGGACCCAAGAGCGTTTCGTAGGCTTTTCAAGAAGATGACCGGGCTCAGTCCAGCAGAATACCGGCGGCGCTTTTCAAGCAGAGGCTTCCTTTCGGCGCGTTGATGGGGCTTTTGCCCCTTGACCACTCTGGGCTGGAAGCAATCGTAAACATGACCGACGCCTTATCAAACCAATAACAGTTTCAGATTGATTTCCCGAAAGGTCGCGTCCAGCCCAAGAGCCTTTTCCCAACTTTTGCAGCAATCGCACGGCCGGACTTCTCAGCAGGTCTCTGGCAGCAGGGTTCCTCTCTTTGAATCCAGTCACGCTCCGCTCTCCAACCGTGATACTGTTGCGGGCCATGAAGGGTCTGGCCTAATCCATATTTCGTTTCCAATTGCTTCAGATGCTGGGTTACGTCTCGCGGTCCTTCATAAAGGCTCATCTCTTTTCTCCTCGATTCTGTAGGTTGCTGGCTTTAGTTTTGAGATGACCGCGTCAGCTAAGGCGGGAGGCGATCGTCAAAGAAATGCAAAATCGTGAGAATCCGGACGACTATTTGTACTGTTTCCGATTGATCGGTGCGTTTTCCGTGACCGACGCGTTTGGCAAAAATTGCCCTTTACCAGGCCGTAAAGACCGTGCGGTTCTTGCTTTTCTTGCCGCACACTCGGGCCATCCAGTTGCGAGGGACAGGCTCGTCGAATTGGTGTGGCCAGGCTCTCTTGAAGGTGCTGGACGCGCCAGTCTTCGCCAATCGCTGAGCACGATACGCAAAGCGCTCGCCCATGAGAGCATCCTGACGGTTGATCGTGACACGATAATGCTGAATGCCGGGCCTATCAGAACCGATATAGCCCGGCTGGGAATTGGAGACCTCAAGGTTAGCGAAAGCGAGGTCGCGCCAATCGCAAATGGCGAGATGTTCCTGGACGATCTCAGCGGTATTTCTTCCGAATACGACACCTGGCGAGCGACAGAACAATCGCGGTTGTCCGCCGTGGTGGCCAAGTCTCTTATCTCTCTCGCCGAAGAAGCCGAAGCGACACAAAACTTTGCTCGAGCAGTGTCGTATCTATCTCAACTCAGTTCGCTCGACCCGCTGAACGAAAATGCCGTGCGACGGCTGATGCGCAGTCAAATACTTGTCGCGCAACCAAACGCGGCGGTGCAGCGCTATCGCCGTTTTGAGTCCTTTCTCGATAAAGAATTGGGTATACGACCGGAACCAGAAACACAGGACATGTTTAGGCATGCGATGGCGCAGAGGTCTGGGCATTCGGGTGCGGCACGGACTGAGGAAACACCAATCCCTGCAGATGTGCCAGAGGTAGGAACGCCGCCAACAATCCTGGTGCGGCCGTTCCGTGATCTGTCAGCCGACCAGTCGGACACGTATTTCACGGACGGACTGACCGAAGATGTTACGATCGAACTGGGGCGGTTTCCCGGTCTAAGAGTGATGGCACCCGAAACTGGCTTCGCGTATCGGGACACGTCGGTTGGTGCACAGGAGATCGCGCAGGAAATTGGCGTCCGATATATTTTGACGTGCACCGTGAGGCGAACATCGAAACGTCTGCGCGTCTCGGCACAGCTGCTCGATGCAAACAACAACCACTTGGTATGGGCTGAGCGTTTTGATCGCGAACTGTCCGAGTTGTTCGACCTTCAGGACGACATAACGGCAAGTGTGGTAGGTGCCGTTGCGCCACAAATCGAGATCACAGAGGGACTTAGGGCAAGCCGTGCGGAAATCACGTCTATGTCGCTCTACGATCGAGCGCTGAGAGCTCATCATGACCTGAATATTGGAAAGCGAAATTCGGGCCCTGAACACGTTGCGCGCGCAATCAGCGCAGCGGAGGATATATTGCAAGAACAGCCAGACATGCCCCAAGCGTTGTTGGTTTTGGCTTGGGGGCACTTCTACAGCTTTCTTTGCCGGTGGCCTCCTGATCCAGATTTGGCGAAGGAACAGGCGCTGGACGCCGCTGAAAGACTCTTGGGTTTAGAGCCAAACAATGTTCATGCGCTGACGGTTCGCGGCGAGCTACGTGCCTCTCTTGGGCAATATGAAGCGGCACTTCGGGACCACCGAAAAGCTTTGGACATCAACCCAAATTTCACCTGGACGCTATTCTTCATGTCCATTTGTGAAGCTCTTGTGGGTAGGCCGGATGAGGCACGCGCGCATGCCAAGCGAGGGCTCATGCTGAGTCCAAAGAGCCGGGACACAGGTATCGCAGGTGCCTATTTGGCAATGGCTTTGGCAAGCTTTTCCGAGGATAAGCTTAAAGATGCCATTCACTGGGGTGAACTCGCAATAGAAACGCAGCCCAAAGTGCCTTATCGCCGCTTGTTGGTGGCTGCATGCTACGGACTGCTGGATCGGCACGATGAGGCGCGCGAGCATCTTGAGGCTTTGAACGCGTTCGCTCCGAAGTTCGTGTCCGACTTTCGAGCAGGTTGCATTGACATCTTTCTTGATCCAAAGCTCGACGATTTGCTGAGAGAAGGCCTTGCCCGTTTATAGCTCTCCCACGGTAGGCTCTCCCCAGCCATTCACCGCTACCTGCCCGGAAGTCCGCTATTCCCTCCAGAGACTGATATGGCCTTCCTATGGAACCTGATAGGCAGCCTAGAGATGGGCATAGTCAGCCTAGAGAGGGCGCTGACGGCCTCTGCGATGGTAGAGGTAAAGCTCTTGGATAGGGATGAGGGGATGAAGAGACCTGCGTGCAGGAAGAGGGTCCCAGGTTAGCCCACAGATCTCTTCGTTCTGGTGATGTAGCTAGAGGAGTGTACATCATTGCTGATCCTCCGAATGTCAGCGGTAAATGCAAGACAGAGGTTCTGACCTATCACCGAAAAAAACTGCGCTGCCGGGAGACAGCCATGTCTGAGTAGTTTGGAACTTAATGTTGCATACCAAACTACTCGCATGCCAATGATATCCATGATAATCTGCTAACCTACCAAGTTAAAGGCACTGACCGAAGTGGCCATAGTATGCTGTGGCTGGTGAACAGAAGAGCGAAGATCTTGCAGGGCAATGCCGCCGTTCGCACTTATTCCCTTGTGAGATCGTCTCGCAACCATTCGGCAAATGCGATCACTCTTGGGTCCGGTGCAGGGGTTTTCGGGAAAACCACATACATCGCTTCAGTTCCGTTGATTGCGTGTGGGTGAAGCTGAACCAATCGGCCAGAGTCCAAATCCTCCTGCAACAATCGTTTGTCTCCAAGCGCAACTCCATGACCAGAAAAAGCGAGATCGATCACGCGGGCACGGTTTCCGTATTGAAGAAAGGTCGCCGGAATGACCCCGGTGTACCCAACTGTCGCAAACCATCGCTCCCACCGAGATTCTTGACCGCCAACGTAACCAAGGTTCATCGTGGCAATTTCACTTGGATCCAACGGCGGTTTTCGACCTTCCAGCATCACGGGTGCAGCTACGGGTATCAGAAGGTCGCTGTGTAATTCGACCTCACCCAGCCCTGCCCAACTGCCCGCACCATACCGCAAGCCGGCGTCCAAGTCGGACTTGCCGAAGTCAATGACAGTAGAATCCATCTCGGGCATGATCTTAAGCCCGGGGTGGGCTGCGTGAAACCGGGCCAACCGCGGTAAAAGCATACGGTTCCCGTAGTATGGCGCGCAGGATATTTTCAGGGTTCCATCCATGCGGCGATTACCCAAGTCGGCGGTGGCGCGTTCGATCAAGTCCAAAGCTTTTCCCAAGGCATCTGCATAGGCAACGGCCTCTGGCGTTGGGTCGATACGGCGCGTTCGTCGGTGAAACAGCTTGATATTGAGCGCCTCTTCCAACGCCTTGACCTGATGGCTGACAGCCGCCTGTGTCACATTCAACTCTTTGGCGGCAACCTTGAAACTGCCGTGTCGAGCAGCGGCCTCAAACGCGCGAAGTTGTTTCAAATTCGGAAGTCGTCGAACCATCTTGCCATACTTTTTCTAATGCACTGTGTGAAATATGATCGTTTGTGTCAATAAAACTAACGCAGCTATCACGGAGGTAGGATCACAAGACACCCAATCTGAGGAGCTGAACAGATGTCACATAATTCCATGCGTCCCATCCAAGATAGCCAACTCAAAATGGAACTTCTCAAGATTGGAAGTCCCGCAGCGGTACGCGATGCGCCAACACTACGACCACTTCGAACTCCGCGGTCATTCCGCTGTAAAACGTGTAAGTTCCTCGCGAACCGGATGCTGAGGATTGGCCATTGGTTCGAGCAGCGAGCCGAAGCCTACGGGTGATATTAGAGCGATAAACCAAACACTGTGGCTGAGAACTGTGTTGCAGGGCTATGGGCAAACAGTGTGTTCCCAACCCTGCATTTGCCCTATGGCAGACGTTATCTTCCAATTGTGCTAGTAGGTATAACTAGAAAGTCTGGAAGGCTGAGACTTGGTGGACGAACCATTCTACAAGGCAAACTGGCGCGACATCGATCCAGATCGCATGTCAGCATACAAGGACGGGTTCCGATGGGACGACGCGGCTGAAGCGCTGTACGAACCAGCGAAGATTTCGTTAGGACAAACTGTTGCGGACTTTGGGTGCGGCCCGGGAAGAGTTGCTGTGGAGTTCGCCAAACGGGTGGGCGAGCGAGGGCACGTTCATGCCATCGACATCAATTCTCAATTCCTTGCATTTGCCAAGCAGAACGCAGCTGATGCGGCTGTTTCCGAACGACTAAGTACGCATCAAAGCGACGGTGGTTCGCTTCCGCTTTCAGACGGCTTGCTGGATCGGATTTCTGCTCGCAACACGATTATGTACGTCGACAATCCAGTCCAGACGTTGCGCGAATTTCGAAGAGTTCTTCGACCAGGTGGCTTGGCGCATGCCATTGATGGCGATTGGTACATGATGGTTGCTGAACCCGTCGAGCACGACGCTTGGCGTGAGTTCGTCAAGGCCGCATCACATGCTTGCCGAAACTCTGACATGGGTCGAAAGCTCTACCGCACATTCGTAGATGCCGGTTTTAAAGACATTCAAGTTTCGATTATTGCGAATGCAGATGCGAACGGTCGTCTTTTGGGAATGGTCCGCAACATGGCTAAATATGCTCACAAGAGCGGAACGCTTGACGCAACAATAATCAGAGGAGTTGTAGAACAAGTTGAGCAGGCCCTAGCTTCCGGCACCTATTTGCTAGTGTCTCCGCAATTCATCGTGACAGGACGAAATCCGGGTTAGAGATGGAGGCTGTCGCTCACGTTCGATTTCGTCTGCGCAGCTGGAAATTACACCAACACGCTATTTTCGACTGCGTTCCAAAACACTGTGGTTGCGAACTGTGTTCAAGTTGGTGTGGGGCAAACACTGTGTTGCGAACAGTGTGTCCAACACAGCGATTCCAAACACGGTGTTCAACACAGTGTTTCAGCCCGCCCAGCGCCACTTCAACGCACGAAAAACTGTGCGATGAGTGTGCAACGCATGAAGTGAAAACTGTGCGATGCGCAAGTGGCTTGTTTTTATTACTAAAGTGGTGCCCGGGGGCGGAATCGAACCACCGACACGAGGATTTTCAATCCGACCACATCTTCGCTTCGCGTTTCATTAAATCTGCCCAGAGAGAAAGGAACTTGAATGATCCCCGCTGTCTTCAATTGAACAAATACAAGGGATCATTTCTGTTGTACGTACAGAGGGGTGCTCAACGAAGTGCCGATCAATATGCACTCCGTCTTTGCAACCTGCAGCGCTCTCTGGAGGCGATCCTGAAACGAATGCCTATCCTACTGTAGACCCCAGCCAGAGAGTGATGGCTGGGAATGCCACCAGCAGCGCCAACCGAACGACATCAACGGCGATAAAGGGCACAAGTCCTTTGAAAATGCGCACAACCGGGACCTCGGGCAAAACCGCTTTCAAGACGAATACGTTCATGCCAACGGGCGGCGTCACCAATGCGATCTCGGTCACGACGATCACGATGATACCAAACCAGACCAGATCAAATCCCTGTGTCACCACAATGGGCGCAAAGAGCGGCACGAAGATCAGGATGATCGCCATGGAGTCCATGACGCAGCCCAGCACCAGAAACACCAGCATGATTGCGAAGATCAGCGCGTAGCCTTCCAGCCCGGTCGATTGCACCAGTGCCAGAACTCCTGCAGCAAGGCCTGACAGCGTGAGCAGCTTCGACAGCATCAGCGCACCGAACAGTACCGCGTAGAGCGAGACCGAGGTGTAGGCCGTGTCGATGATCACCGCCCGCAGAACCTTCCACGTTAGGCGGCCGTGAAAGGTCGCGATCAGAATGGCGAGACCCGCGCCCATGCCGGCCGCCTCGGTCGGGGTGAAGAGCTTGGCATAAAGCCCGCCGATGATCAGGCCGAACAGCAGGACAAACGGCCAGATCCCGGACAGCGCCTTGATCCGTTCGGACCAGTCACTTGTCTCGCCCTGCGGCGCATGTTCGGGATTGCGGGCCGCCACGACCCGGATCGCCAGCATGTAAAGCGCCAGCCCGATCAGGCCGGGAACAACGCCTGCGATGAACAGATCGCCGATATTGGTCTGGGTTAGGATGCCATAGACCACCATGATGATCGACGGCGGGATCAGGATACCCAATGTGCCACCCGCCGCGATGGTGCCCGAGGCCAACTCGTCCGAGTAGTTGTACTTCTTCATGCTCGGATAGGCGACCTTGGCCATCGTCGCGGCCGTCGCATAGCTTGATCCGCAAACTGCGGAAAAGCCAGAACAGGCCACCATGGTCGACAGCGACAGACCACCGCGTACATGGCCGACAAAGGCATAGGCTGCGCGGAATAGATCATGCGCGATGCCGGTCTTCGAGATGACGTTGCCCATCAGGATGAACATCGGCACCACGGCCAGATCATAGGACAACACCGCGTCCGAGATCGTCAGCGGCAGGAGTTGGAAGGCGATGTTCCAGTTGATGGCGAACCCGATGCCGGCGACAGACACCGACAGCAGAGAAATCGCCAGAGGGACGCGCAGAAAGGCCAGAAGGATGGCCGTGATCATGGCAATTGATCCGACGATCATAACGCTTCCTCCTCGTGGGTGTCTTCGGGATCGATCATCGGGCCGGTGACCGCGACGATCAGGGCGGCAAGGGCCGACAGGGCGCAGCTCAGCGCCATGAAGAAATAAAGCGGGCCGCGTGGCACGCGGAGCGCCTGGCTCACTTCGGAAATCCGCGAGGCGTTCAGACCGTGTTTGACGAACAGCCATGCGATGACAGCCAGAACCACCGTCACCAGAAGGGCCACCAAACCCCGCCACCATGCCATCCACGGCTTGCTCACCAGCTTGTCGGCAAGGTCGATGGTCAGATGCGCCCCGGCGGCAGTCACCAATGGCAGACCGGCAAAGACCACAAGTGCCATCAGATGTTCGGTGATGTCATTCGCGCCATAGATCGGTTTGCCGACCAAGCGCCGTCCGATCACGTCGGCAAATGTCAGTGCCACCATGGCCAGTAGAAACAGCGCCATCACCGTTTCGACGCCACGGCGTATTTTCCATGCCAAAGGCAGCATGACGGGTCTCCTCCCCAAGAAAACGGGGGCCGGTGTGCGGCCCCCGCGATATTGCTTACTGAGACACCGGTGCTGCGGCCTGCGCGGCAAGTGCCTGGTAGGTTTCGCCGTAGAAATCCAGCATCGCCTGCGGGTCTTCGACACCAGCCGCCTTGGCCGCATCGACCCACTCGCCAACCATCTCGCCATAGATGACATCGACGGCGGCGATCAGTTCGGGCGAGGCTTCGACAATCTCGTGACCGGCTGCGCTGAGTTTTTCGACGGCAGCGGGGTTCTGTGCGTCAAAGTTGCGGCCCCAGGCAGCAGACAGTGTCTCACCGCTGATGCTTTCGATGGCGGCCTTGTCCTCGGCACTCAGACCGTCCCACTTGGCACCGTTCATGACGACGAAGAAGGTCGCGTCATAAAAGCCGTTCGGGAAGATCGTGTGACGCTTCAGGCTGTCTTCGAGGCGGAAGTTCACCACCGACTCCATTGTGTGCAGAGACCCGTCGATGACGCCGCTTTCCAGCATTTCATAGGCCTTGGTGGCCGGAGCGGCGACAGGAACCGCTCCTAGAGAGGTCAGCAGTTTTTCCTGGATCGGGCCACCCATACGGAACTTGGTGTTCGCCATGTCCTCGGGCGTGGTCACGGCTTTGGTTCCGTGGTGCAACTGGCCACCACCAAACATGCCGACGCCCAGCATCTTCACACCGTCGAACGCTGCGTTGTCGGTGAGATAGGCTTCATATGTCTGCCACAGCGCACGGCTTTGCGCTTCGGCATTTGTGCCCGCGTTCGGGAATTCCGCGAACCACAGCGACACAAAGCGCTCGGGCTCGTAGGTGAAGTTGCCCCATGTGATGTCGGCCACGCCATTGCGGGCCAGTTCCCAATGCTGGGGCGGGCTGGCAAGAGGCGCGGGCAGGATCGTCACGGTCACACGGCCTTCGGTCACTTCCGCGACCTTTTCAGTGAAGGGCACAAGGAAATCGGTGTGCACGAAATGGGTCGGCGGCACCCAGGACGACATGGTCAGCATTTCGGCGCTGGCCAGTTGGGCTGAGGCGGCGATCAGGGCGCTGGCGGCAACGGCGCTTTTCAGCATAGTGGTGGAACAGAACGACATGGGTATCCTCCCTCGGATGATGTCTGTGTCAGGTCAGGTGGTGAGAGTTGAGCGAAACGCTCGTGCGGTGCTTTGCCAGATCGGCAAAGATGGCGGCTCCGACAGGAATGATGTCCGTGTCGAAGACAAATTCGGGATGGTGCGGGGCAGGGCCGGACTGCCCGATAAAGAAATAGGCCCCCGGCACACGGGCCGAGAGTTCCGCGAAATCCTCGGAAGCCATCAGGCTGCGGGCGTTCTCGGTCACGCGGTCGACACCAACCACGCGTGTCGCGGCAGATACTGCGGCGGCAACACAGGACGGGCTGTTTACGGTGACAGGGGTGACGGTTTCGATGTCGATCTCGATCAGGACACCGAACAGCAGTTCAGTTGCGCGCACCGCGTCTTGCAACATGTCCGCCAGACGATTGCGCACTGCCTCCGCAGTCGTACGCATCGTGCCCTCGAGCCGTACGGTGTCGGGCAGGATGTTCCGGGCGGTTCCACCGTGCAGCAGGCCAAAGGAAATCACCCCAGCGGCGCGTGCATCGACCAGCCGTGTGGCGGCCTGCTGCACCGATGTAATCAGATGCGCGGCAGCGGCAATGGCATCCTCGCCCGTATGCGGCATGGAGCCATGCGCGCCGTTTGCGCGAATGGTGATGTCGATATTGTCGGCCGAAGACAGCGCGGCAGTTGTCGGCACGCCGATCTGCCCGGCTGGCAGGTCAGGCGAATTGTGCAGGGCGAAAATCTCGTCGCAGGGGAAACTGTCGAAGAGGCCATCGGCGATCATCGCGCGGGCACCTGTCAGAAGCTCTTCAGCAGGCTGAAAGATGAAACGGACCGTGCCGTCGAAATCGCGGTGCTCGGCCAGATAGGCGGCGGCGGTCAGTGCGGTGACCATGTGTCCGTCGTGTCCACAGCCATGAAATCGTGCCGGGTCTGTCGAGGCATAAGCTAGCTTGGTCGCTTCCTGCATCGGCAGTGCGTCCAACTCTGCCCGAAAGGCAACGATGCGGCCCGGGGCGTTCCGCGACGCCTTGGCGCCGTGAAGCGTGCCAACCACGCCGGTGCCACCGATCCTGGTTGTCACGTCGTAGCCGAACTTGGTCAGCCGTTCTGCGACAAAGGCGGCGGTGCGAATTTCCTCGAACCCGGTTTCCGGGTGTCGGTGCAGATCGTGCAACCAGTCATGAGAGGTCGCCTGCTGCGAATTGTACCATTTGGTAAACATCCGTGAGTCGCCTCATTTAGTTGCAATTTGAGATTATCTGGTGTTGATGCTTGTACCCCGGAATAGTTGTTTGTTAAGACTATTTCGTGCTTGGATTTGGGTAACGGTTGATACCTTTTCGGTATCGACCAGACGTGAAACGGCGAGGCGCAGATGGACAAACCCTTCAAGAACGAGCGGTTGACCTACAAGCTGAACATCGTGGCCCAGCAGGCGATCACGGCAAATGACGCGATCTTCTTTCAGGAAACCGGTTGCCACATCCGCGACCTGCGCGTGCTGCGCCTGATCGACGACACACCGGGGACGACCTTTGCGGAAATCGCCAAAATAACCGGTTTCGAGAGGAGTTTGACGTCGCGTATTCTTCAGAACCTGATCGGGTCAAGGCTGATCACTCGCGAAAACTCGACCGAGGATGCGCGGGTGTTTCTGCTTTTCACAACCGGGAAAGGCAAAGAGGTACGCCAGGTGGCGCGGCGCCTGTCTGACCGGCTGGAGGTAATTCTGACCGATCCACTATCCTCTCAGGAGCTGCGGGCCTTAAACGAGATTCTCGAGCGTCTGGGAAACTGGGTCACTTCGGAAGACTATAGTCAGGCTCTTGATCGGGAAGTCAATAAGGCATCAGGTTAAAATAGTCTTGACTTGAGAATATCATCCGGCTTACCTGATAGCGCCTACCAAGCTGACACAGGAGAGGCCGATCGCATCGGCGCCGAAGGAGCAACCCCCCGGAACCTCTCAGGCAAAAGGACTGTGATCGGCAAGGGCGTCTGAAGCGCGCTGCGACCCTGTTCGCGACCCGCGACAGAGGGGATTGGACCTGCCATCCGGCAGGACGAAACCTTGGGTCGCGGGAGGATACCATGACCAGACTTGCCGTAATCGGCGCCGGGGTCACCGGCGTGACAACCGCATCCAGCCTCATGGACCGAGGCTATGATGTGACTCTGTTCGACCGCAACCGCTATGCCGCGATGCAGACCTCCTTCGCCAATGGCGGGCAACTCTCGGCTTCGAATGCCGAAACGTGGAACCGCTGGTCCACCGTGTTCAAAGGCATGAAGTGGATGATGACACGCGGCGCGCCCTTGCTCGTCAATCCCAAGCCAAGCTGGCACAAATACAGTTGGATGGCGGAATTCGTGGCGTCGATCCCGCAATACCGGGCGAACACCATTGAGACCACACGCATGGCCATCGCCGCGCGGGGGCTATTGCGGGAAAAGGCAGAGCGGCACGGGTTCGACTTCGACTGCGAAGACCGCGGCATCCTGCACATCTACACCAACAAGGCCGAGTTCGACCACGCGACCGAGGTGAACAAGCTGCTCGCCGAGGGAGGATTGGACCGTCGCGCGGTGGCGCCGGAAGAAGTCCGTCAGATTGAACCGACGCTGAGCGGCGACTTCTATGGCGGTTACTACACCGAGAGCGATTTCACTGGGGACATTCATCGCTATACGACGGGCCTCGCCAAATCCATCGAAGCCGGTGGCGCGGTCCTGCGGTTCGGCACCGATGTCGATGCGATCGACGTTGATGACAACGGCGTCCGCATCACTTGGAGCCGGAACAACGAAAGCCAGACCGAAGCGTTTGACGCGATTGTCGTTTGTGCCGGTGTCGAAAGCCGACGGATCGGTGCGCAACTCGGAGACCGGGTGAATGTCTATCCGGTCAAAGGCTATTCGATCACCGTCCGCCTGGATGACGAGGACAGCCAGCGCGCAGCCCCTTGGATCAGCCTTCTGGATGATGAGGCCAAGGTTGTGACCAGCCGCCTGGGCAAAGATCGCTTCCGCATCGCCGGCACGGCGGAGTTCAACGGCTACAACCTCGATATCCGCGATGATCGGATCCGTCCGCTGGTCAAATGGTGCGAACGGTTTTTCCCCGGTGTCAGCACCGAACATGCGATTCCGTGGGCGGGTCTGCGCCCGATGATGCCGAACATGATGCCAAAGGTCGGGCAGGGGGGGCGGGATAGGGTGTTCTACAACACCGGGCACGGCCATCTGGGCTGGACCTTATCGGCCGTGACGGCCGAAATGGTGAGCGATAAGGTTTTTGCATCAAAGGTGGTCAACAGTCGCTCGGGGTTGCGGGTGATCCAACCTTCGGCGGTACGCGCGACGAAAGTGGCGTAGCCTCACAACGGGTTTTTCCGCTTTGAAAAACGGCGTCGCATACCGCGGCGCCTTTTTTGTCGGACTGGTTCCGTTGATACCGCGTCAGGGTATCACCCGAGACCCGGGCCATCATCGACAGAAACAGGCCCACATGAGCAATCTGCATCGCAACGAAACGACAAGATGTGGAACACCCTCGTGACCAAGATCGACCAGATCGAAACCATGATCCTCGATATCCCGACCATCCGGGGACATGTGTTGTCCATGGCGACAATGCGGACGCAAACAGCCGTTGTGGTCGTTGTCCGCTTTTCCGACGGCTCGGAAGGGATCGGCGAGGGCACCACGATTGGAGGTCTGAGCTATGGGCCGGAAAGTCCCGAAGGCATCAAGTCGGCCATCGACACCTATATCGCGCCTGCCTTGATCGGGCGGGACGCCGATAGTGTGAATGCTGCGGTTCATTTGATCGACAAGCTGGTCAAAGGCAACCGTATCGCAAAGACCGCTGTGGAAATCGCGCTTTGGGACGGGCTGGGCAAGCGGCTCGGCGTATCTGTGGCGCAGTTGTTCGGTGGTGCCGTGCACGAGCGTTTGCCCGTGGCCTGGACTCTGGCATCCGGCAACTCGGAAACCGACATTGCCGAAGCCCATGAGATGATCGAAACCCGCCGCCACAACATCTTCAAGTTGAAGATTGGCAAGAGGTCGGTGCGCGATGACGTGGCCCATGTAGCACGGATCAAGCAGGCGGTGGGGGACGCCGCCAGCGTTCGCGTCGACGTGAACACTGCGTGGTCTCTCCAGGACGCGCGTTGGGGTCTGAAAGGGCTTCAGGATGCAGGGTGCGAGCTGGTCGAACAGCCCGTCCCCGCGCGTTACCGCCGGGCAATGGCCGAACTCTCCAGCGGCTACGAGATCGCCGTTATGGCGGATGAGGCGCTGAACGGCCCTGAAGATGCGTTGGCCGTGGTCAGCGCGAACGCAGCCGATGTGTTTGCCGTGAAAGTGGCGCAATCGGGCGGTCTGAAGCGCGCCTCCGAAGTGATCGCGATCGGGCAGGCGGCGGGTCTTGGCCTGTACGGCGGCACGATGCTCGAAACCGGGCTGGGTACTGCCGCCGCACTGCAGCTCTTCGCAACCACGGAACACCTGAGCTGGGGTACCGAACTGTTCGGACCCCTTCTCCTCACCGACGAAATCCTCGCGAAGCCGATCGTATATCGCGATTTCTGCGTCGAAATTCCCAAAGGCGTGGGCATCGGGGTCACGCTCGACCCCGACAAGATCGCATTCTTCCGCCGCGATGTCGGAAGAACCATCACAGCCGTCGCGGGCGAATAACCCACGACACCAAAACTAACCCAGCCGAGACGCTAAAAGAACACGTCGCGGCAGTCAGGAGGAGGACGACTGATGTTCACCCAATCTAATCTCGATGAGTTCGAGGCCCGCCTCGACGGCGCGATACAGGACGACCCGGAAAACGGAGTGTTCCGCTGTCGCCGGGATATCTTCACCGACGAAGAACTGTTCGAGCTTGAAATCAAGCACATCTTCGAGGGCAACTGGATCTACATGGCGCATGAAAGCCAGATCCCCGAGCCGGGCGATTACTTCACGTTGACCATGGGACGCACGCCGGTTGTCATCACCCGCGACAAGGATGGCGAGTTGCATGCGCTGGTCAATGCGTGCTCGCATCGCGGTGCACAGCTGTGCCGCTTCAAGCGCCGCAACCAGAAGACTTTTACCTGCCCGTTCCACGGCTGGACCTTCTCGAACACCGGTAAGCTCCTCAAGGTCAAGGATCCCAAGGGTGCGGGTTACCCCGAGCAGTTCAACAAGGACGGCTCCCACGATCTGACCAAGGTCGCCCGTTTCGAAAACTATCGCGGGTTCCTGTTCGGCTCGCTCAACGCCGATGTGAAACCGCTTGAGGAATACCTTGGCGAGGCGCGCAAGATGATCGACATGATTGTCGATCAGGCCGATGAAGGCCTTGAAGTGCTGCGCGGATCGTCGACCTACACCTATGACGGCAATTGGAAGCTTCAGGCAGAGAATGGCGCCGATGGCTATCACGTGTCCGCTGTGCATTGGAACTATGTCGCCACCACCGCGCACCGCACCGATGATGGTAAGGAAGACAACATCAAGGCGACCGACGCATCCAAATGGGCCAAGCAGCGCGGCGGGTTCCACGCTTACGAGAACGGCCACATTCTGCTCTGGACCGAATGGGCAGACCCGACCAACCGCCCGAACTATCCGCGCCTCGCTGAATGGAGCGAGCAGTATGGCAAGACCAAGGCCGATTGGATGGTGGGCGTTCTGCGCAACCTCTGCCTCTACCCGAACGTATTCCTGATGGACCAGTTCTCGAGCCAGATCCGCGTCTTCCGTCCAATCAGCGTCGATGAGACCGAAGTGACGATCTACTGCATCGCCCCCAAAGGCGAGAGCCAGGAAGCTCGTGCCCGCCGCATCCGCCAGTACGAGGACTTCTTCAACGCCTCCGGCATGGCGACCCCGGACGACACCGAGGAATTCCGGGCAACACAGCGCGGCTATGCCGGTGCCGCTCACGCCAAGTGGAACGACCTGACCCGTGGCGCGACCCAGTGGATCGATGGCCCGGACGAAGATGCCAAAGCGCTGGGTATCAACCCGGTCCTGTCTGGGGCTCGAACCGAGGATGAAGGCCTGTTCGTCATCCAACATTCAAACTGGTCCGAGCGCATGGGCGCGGCCATCGCCAAGGAACGCGAAACCGCGCCGGGCGCGGCTGTCGCGGCCGAATGAGGAGGAATTACAATGAGCATCGCTACACTTGAACGACCGGCCACATTTGCAGCTATGAGCTACGACGAGATCCAGGCGTTTCTTTTCGCCGAAGCCCGTGCTCTGGACGACCGCGACTGGGACACATGGCTGACCTTCTATCACAAGGACTGCCCGTTCTGGATGCCAGCCTGGGATGATTACGACACCCTGACCGAAGACCCGCAGAACGAGATGTCCCTGATGTTCTACCCGAACAAGCAGGGGATTGAGGACCGCGTGTTCCGAATCAAGACTGACCGGTCCTCCGCCACATCGCTGCCCGAACCGCGCACCAACCACTACCTGTCTGGCATTGAAGTGCTGAGCCGCGAAGGCAGCGAGATCAAGCTTCGCTTCAACTGGCAGACGCTGAGCTATCGCTATGGCAAGACAGACCAGCACTGGGGCACGTCGTTCTACACGGTCGACACCAGTGGTCCGAAGCCGCTGATCACCGACAAGAAGGTGGTCCTTAAGAACGATCACATCCACCACGTGATCGACGTCTACCACATCTGATCCCCGTCATATCGGGAACCTGAAGACCTCCGCGCACCGTGTCAGGTGCGCGGCCAAGGAAGGAGCATGCCATGACGACCTACAACGTTGCCCTGAATTTCGAAGATGGCGTCACCCGCGTCATCCAGTGCGATGACGACGAGAAGGTGACAGATGCCGCCTTCCGCCAGAAGATCAACCTGCCGATGGATTGCCGTGACGGCGTCTGCGGCACCTGCAAGTGTTTTGCAGAAAAGGGCGAGTACGAGCTGGAATTCTACATGGACGAGTCCATGAGCGATGAGGAAGCCGAAGCAGGCTATGTCCTCACCTGCCAGATGATCCCCGAAAGCGACTGCGTTCTTCGGGTTCCGGCATCGTCGGCTGTCTGCAAGACCGCACCCGAAGCTGTCGAGGGCGAAGTGCTGGGCGTGAATCGCTTGTCCGAGACGTCCTTTGGCCTCCGCGTCAAACTCGCCAAGCCGATGGGTTTCCTGCCGGGGCAGTACGTGAACGTCACCGTTCCCGGTACCGCATCGCACCGCTCCTATTCCTTCTCGTCCGCCCCTGGTGCAGACGAGGCGACCTTTCTCATCCGTAACCTGCCAGGTGGCGTGATGAGCAGTTATCTGGGCGACCGCTCCCAACCGGGCGACGCAGTGACCCTGACCGGACCGATGGGCGCGTTCTACCTGCGCCCTATCGAACGCTCGCAGCTTTGGCTGGCTGGCGGCACGGGCCTCGCCCCGTTCCTGTCGATGCTGGAACAGGTGGCGGAGCAGGGGTCGGATCATCCGATCACGCTCTACTACGCTGTGACCCGCGCCGCCGACCTTGTGGAACTGGACCGCGTGAACGCCCTGGCGGAGGCAATCGGCAACGTGACGGTCATCACGATCCTTGCCGCCGAGGACGACGCGCACGAGCGTAAGGGCTTTGTTACGGATCACGTCACAGGCGAAGATCTCAACGACGGTGATTGCGACGTCTATCTCTGCGGTCCGCCCCCGATGGTGGACGCGGTGCGCGCGCATTTCGGCAAGCTGGGCGTGGAACCTGCGAATTTCTACTACGAGAAGTTCAACCCGACCGAAGAGAAGGCCGAAGCGGCATGACACGCCGGTTTGAGGACAAGGTCATGGTCGTGACCGGTGCCGCGCAAGGCATCGGCCGCCGTGTCGCCGAGCGCGCCGCGGTCGATGGGGCCAAGGTGCTGATCGTCGACCGCTCGCCCGCGCGCAAGGAGGTCGTGAAGGCGATCCGCGCGGCGGGTGGGACGGCAGATGCGATCTCAGTCAACCTCGAGACCTGGGTGGGCTGCGACAAGGCCATGCAGAAGGCGGTGGACCTGTGGGGCGGCATCGACATTCTTGTGAACAACGTGGGTGGCACGATCTGGGCCAAACCGTTTGAGCATTATGAACCGCAGCAGATCGACGCGGAAGTGCGCCGGTCTCTCTTCCCGACGCTCTACTGCTGCCGGGCTGCGATCCAGCGGATGCTTCCACGCGAAAGCGGTGTGATCGTCAATGTCTCGTCCATCGCCACACGGGGCCTCAACCGCGTGCCCTATGCTGCGGCAAAAGGCGGCGTGAATGCGATCACCGCAAGCCTTGCCTGGGAAGTGGCAGAACGCGGCATCCGGGTGGTGGCAACCGCCCCGGGCGGCACCGAAGCACCGCCGCGCGTTGTGCCGCGCAACCCGAATGCAGCCGAGGAACAACGCGAAGACTGGTACAAGACCATCGTCGATCAGACGATCCAGTCCTCATTCATGAAACGATACGGAACGCTCGACGAGCAGGCAGGACCGATCCTGTTTCTTGCGTCGGACGATGCCTCCTACATCACCGGTGTCACAGTGCCGGTAGGTGGGGGCGATCTTGGATAGGCCCTGAGGAGGGGTCTGCAACACAACTGGAGGAATACCACAATGAAACGCGCGACACTGGCGGCCCTCGGGCTTGCCACCAGCATTGCTATGCCTGCTGCTGCCGAAGACATCAAAGTCGGACTGCTGCTTCCTTTCTCTGGCGTTTACGCCGCCCTTGGTAACGAGATCGAGGCAGGCTTCAATCTGGCTCTTGAACAGTTCGGCGGCGAGACCGACGCTACGTTCGAAATCGTTCGTGAAGACACCGAAGTGAAACCGCCGGTCGCTCTGGGCAAGGCCAAGAAAATGATCCTTCAGGACGATGTCGATGTCATCGCCGGGATCGTCAGCTCGGGTGTTCTTGGAGCAGTACGTGACATGGTGCACGGTGCGGGCGTACCGCTGATTGTGGCCAACGCGGGCAACGACGAAGCGACCGGAGCCGATTGTTCGCCCTTCATCACGCGCATGTCGTTCTCAAACAGCCAGGTCAACCGCCCGATGGGCATGTGGATGCACGAACAGGGCATCGGCAAGGTTTATACGCTTGCCCCCGACTATGCAGCGGGTCGCCAGATGATTGACGCCTTCACCGCAAGCTTTACCGCTGCCGGTGGCGAAGTGGTTGGACAGGAGTTCACCCCGTTTCAGAAAACGCAGGATTTCGGCCCCTACCTTGCCCAGGCCAAGGCAAGCGGCGCAGATGCGGTCTATGTGTTTTACGCAGGCGGCGAAGCAATTTCGTTTGTCAAACAATATGACAGCTTTGGCCTGAAAGCAGAATTGCCGCTGTATGGCTCCGGCTTCCTGACATCGCCGCTTTATGTAAATGCCGAAGGCCCAGCGGCCGAAGGCGTGATAACCGCGCTGCATTACGTGCCGACTATCGACAGCCCGGCAAATGCCGCCTTTGCGGATGCCTTCGAAGCTGCAAACGGTCGCGTGCCGTCGGAATTTGCCGTTCAAGGCTATGATGCAGCCCGCGCGCTGATTGAAGCCACCAAGACCGGTGCATCGGATCGCGCGTCTCTGGCCAACGCGCTGCGCAGCGTCAAGTTCGAAGGCCCGCGCGGGCCGCTGTCGATCGATCCGTCGACGAACAATGTCATTCAGCCGATCTATGTCTACGAAACGGTCGCGGGCGAAGACAGCCTGACCCAAAAGGTTCTGGCCCAGCTTTCGGCAGAGGCTGACCCGGTCAACGGCTGCGAGATGGCTCCGGTTTCCAACTGACCCGTACAGCCCGGTCGCTTGCCAGCGGCCGGGTCGCACTGTCCGAGGAGGACCTCTCATGGCACATGATCTTGGCTTCTGGACACTTCAGGCGTTGAACGCGCTGCAACTGTCCATGCTTCTGTTTCTGCTTTCCATCGGCCTGACGGTCATCTTCGGGTTGATGCATTTCGTGAACCTCGCGCATGGCTCACTCTACGCGTTGGGTGCATATTTCGCTGCTTCCTTGACCGCCGTGGGCGGCTACTGGATGGGGTTCTTTCTGGCTCCCGTAGTGGTGGCCGGTATTGGAATCCTGCTGTATTCCGGTCTGATCAAACGGATGCGCAAGTCCGGCCCGATGGCGCAGGTTCTGGTCACTTTCGGGCTGATTTTTGCGATGCTCGACCTGACGCGCATCTTCTGGGGTGATCTTGCGCTGGCCATCGAAGTGCCTGCTTTGCTGGATGGCCGGCTGGCGTTTCTGGGCGTCGAATACCCGACCTACCGGCTGTTTATCATCGTTATGGGCCTCGCGATCTTTGGCGCTTTGGCGTTTGTCCTGGGACGTACACAGATAGGCGCGATGATCCGCGCGGGTGTCGATAACGATGCCATGGCAGCCTGTCTGGGCATCAACGTGGAACGCCTGTTCTTCATGGTTTTTTGCTTTGGCTGTGCGCTGGCGGGTCTGGCGGGCGCGGTCGCGGCACCGCTGTTGAGCGTGACGCCGGATATGGGCCTGCAAATCCTGATCCCGACGCTGATCGTCATCGTGATCGGCGGGCTTGGGTCACTGAAAGGCGCGGTTGCCGGGTCGCTGATCTACGGCTTCGTACAGACCTTCGGCGCTGTTCTTGCGCCGCAATTGGCATCTGTTCTCATCTACGCCCTGTTGGCTGCAGTCCTTGTGATCAAGCCTGTGGGCCTCTTTCCGGCGAAAGGATAAGCGCATGTTTCGTCACAACACACTTCGCTATGCCGTTCTGGTGCTGCTGGCCTCGGCTGCACTGTTCCAGGCGTTCACGGCCGAGTATTTCGGTCTGGAAATCCTGACAGAGATCCTGATCCTTGCCATGCTGGTTCTGGCTTTGGACATCGTCGCGGGCTTTGGCGGCATGGTCTCGCTCTGCCACGGCGCGCTGATGGGGGTGGGGGCATATGCCTATGCCCTTCTGTCAACTACGGCTGGCATCGCGCCTCCGGTGGCGATGGTAGGGGCGGTGGCCCTGACTGGTGCCATTGCCTGGGCCATCGGTGCGATCTGTTCGCGCAGCCATGGCATCTACTTCATCATGGCGACGCTCGCTTTCGGGCAGATGGCCTATTCCTACGTATTCGAAGCGCCGATCTTTGGCGGTGATGACGGGCTGGGCGGGATCGCACGGCTTGATCTGAGCTTTGTCGGCATCGACCTCAACGACAGCCGCAGCTTTGCTCTGTTCTGTCTTGTTGTCCTCGGGGCGATCTACGGGGTGTCGGTTTTGATCCTGCGCTCTGGTCTGGGCCGGTCGCTGACAGGCGTCATGCACAACGAGCAGCGCATGCGCGCTTTGGGCCTGACTGTTTGGCGCGTGAAGGCGGATGTGTTCGGCCTGTCGGGTATGATCGCGGGGCTCGCCGGCGTCCTGGCCGCACAGCACATCATGTATATCTCGCCTGGTCTTCTGAGCTGGACTGTCTCGGGCGAGGCGCTGGTTGTCGTTATCCTTGGCGGCTTGGGCACGCTTGTCGGCCCGCTGGTTGGTGCTGCAGCCTTTGTCGTGCTCAAGCACGAACTGAGCGCTGTCACAACCTATTGGCACCTTGTCGTAGGCGTCATCCTGATCGCCGTCGTCATGAGCCGTGCCAACGGGATCTTTGGCTGGATCGAGGCCCGCTGGGGCGACCGGATCGAACGCCGTCTGTCTGACACGACCCGCAAACCCGAAGCCAAGGAGGTGCTTGGAGATGCTTGAGACTCGCAATCTGGACAAGAGCTTTGGCGCCGTCCATGTCACACGCAACGTATCGCTCAAACTCGAACGTGGCGAACGCCGGATCATACTTGGACCGAACGGTGCGGGCAAGACGACGCTGTTCAACCAGCTTGTCGGCGAACTTACACCGGACAGCGGATCGGTGCATCTGGCGGGAGAAGACGTTACTGCTCTGCCAGTTGCCAAACGCGCCCGTCGCGGTCTGTCGCGTAGCTATCAGAAGAATACGCTGTTCGACGGGCTAACGGTGGAGGAAAACCTCGGTCTGGCCACCGCAGTTCACACCGGCAACGCGACCCAGCTATGGTCTGACAGCCTTGCCAAACCCGAGGTGCGCGAGATCGTGAACGAGGTGGCGGAACAGGTGAACCTGATGCCCTACATCCACGCTAAGGTGTCTGAAATCAGCTACGGCGTGCGCCGCCAGCTTGAGGTTGGTGTGGCACTTGCCACGCGGCCCCTGGTGTTGCTGATGGACGAACCTACCAGTGGCGTCGGGCCGGAAATGTCGAAAGGGTTTCACGACCTACTCAACAACCTGCCGCGCGATCTGACCATGCTGATCATCGAGCATGACATGGATCTCGCCTTTGATGTGGCCGACACGATCACCGTCCTGAACTACGGAGAGGTTGTGTTTGATGGCCTGCCCGAAGCGGCACGGGGATCTAAACTGCTTAAGGACATTTATCTGGGGAACTGGGAAGATGCTTAACCTGAACGCAATCGAGTCCGGTTATGGCGAAACGCAAGTGCTTTATGGCCTGTCGCTTGAGGCGCAGGCGGGCCGGGTGCTTGCCATCCTTGGTCGTAACGGCGCTGGAAAATCCACGACGCTAAAGGCCATCATGGGGCTGTTGCCGCTCAAGTCCGGGGAAATCCTGTTCGAGGGCAAACCGATGGCCGGCCAGCCCTTTGGCATCGCCAAGAGCGGGATCGCCTATGTCCCCGAAACGCGGGACATCTTCCCGTCGCTGACGGTGCGGGAGAACCTCGAGATCGCGGCCAAGCGGTTTGGCGGTGCCGGGGCGGACTGGACGATGGAGCGGGTGCTCGATCTTTTCCCGCGTCTGGGCGAGCGGATGGACAATGGCGGCACGCAACTCTCCGGCGGGGAACAGCAGATGCTCGCCATCGCCCGCGGTCTGTTGATGAATCCAAAGCTACTGATCCTTGACGAGCCGACCGAGGGGCTTGCACCGATCATCGTGAAGCTGATCCACGACAAGCTGCAAGACCTGAAAGCGGCGGGCCTGTCGATGATCATCGTCGAGCAGAACTTCGGCTTTGCCACGTCGCTCGCCGATGACGTTGTGATCGTCGGTAAGGGCCAGATCGTCTGGACCGGCAGCGCCAACGACATCAAGGCCGACGAAGACGCGCAGCACACTTGGCTGGGTGTGTAAACGATCGGCCCGCTCGCCGGGCCGATCGGCCTAGAACATCTTGCGCGCCACCTTCTGTGCAATATTGACGAAATTCTTGACGTGTACGCCCTGTTCATCGACGCGATAATTCACAGATAATTCAGTCCGCGCGATCTCCGGTTCGATGTTTAGGAATTTCATTCCTTTGCGTGGCGCATTTGCGACCGATTCAGGGACCACGCACACGCCTTCACCAACCGCAACAAGGCTCAGTGCCGTTTGCAGGTCCATACACCAGATCCGCAAAGGCGCTTCGAAACCGGCATCTTCAATAGCCTTAAGCACCATGTCCGCATAGCTTGGCCGGGGGCGTTCCGGATAAAGGATCAGGTGATGCGTCATAAGCCGTTCGAGTTTGGCTACCGTCCGCGTGCCCGTGTCCACGATGTCGGGAAGGGCGAGGATCAGTTTTTCCTCGACCAGATGCTTTGACAGGAATTCGGGGTCTTTCAAAGTCGGGCGGGCAAAGACGACATCCAACTCGCGCGAGACCAAAGCCCGGTGCAGATCGGCATTGTTCATGGGAATAAGGCTGAGGTTCACCTCTGGGTAATTCGCCCGGTACGATCGAATGATGTTGGGCAGGATGCCAAAGGTGGCCGAGCCGACGAACCCGATCCGCAGACGTCCTTCGGCTCCTTGCCCCAAGCGGCGGACCTCAAGCTGCGTGTCCTCAAGCTGCGCCAAGATCGACTTGCCCCGCGCGAGCAACCGTTCGCCCGCCTGCGTCAAAGAAATCGCGCTCCGGCCCCGGTTGAAGAGGATCGCGCCCAGGTCTTCCTCGAGCTGTTTGATCTGACGGCTGAGCGGGGGTTGCGCCATGTCCAGGCGTTCGGCGGCACGGCCGAAATGCAGTTCTTCGGCCACTGCAATGAAATAGGTCAGTTGTTTGAAGTTCATATAGCGCCTCTCCCCAAAGTGAGACGTTATGCGATCCTGCTGATCTCACAAACGAAAAAAGGCCCCCGATCTAACGGGGGCCAGTATACAGGGAGGTGATGGGAGATCACTCGGCCGCGACAGCCTGAACTGCGGCTTCAGTCTTGAGCACGAAGTCGAATTCGAAATGCAAGTCGGTGCCAAGGCCTTCAGGCGCAGGCTTGAACTTGCCGATCAGGCTTTCCTTGACTGCAAAGACGGAGTCCTCTTCGAGCCATGCGCTGTCTGCGTCGTAAATCTGACTGATCAGCGGACGGTAGCCGTCCTTCGAGATGATGAAGTGCATGTGGCCCGGGCGGTTCGGGTGGTGACCCATAAAGCGCAGCAGTTCGCCCGCCGTTTCATCGTCCGGGATCGGGTAAGGAACAGGACGCACGGCGACAAAGGCGTAGTGGCCGTTCTCGTCGGTCTCGAAGCGGCCGCGCAGGTTGTATTCCGGCTGATCCGGGTCAAGGTTTTCGTAGATGCCGTTCGGTGCATCTTCCCAGACGTCGAGCGTCACACCGGCGATTCCGTTGCCGTTTTCGTCCTTGATGTAGCCTTCGAAATAAGCGGTTTCCTCGTTGTCGTAGTGCTTCTGGATGGTGGAGCCACCTTTGGGCAGTACCGGCGGGTTCTCGCGGTAGAACGGGCCGAGCACAGTGGATTCGCTTTCGCCACCTTCGATGGGGTTGGTCATCATGTCGACCAGAACTTCGACGCCAAGGATATCGCCCAGCAGGATGAATTCCTGGCGGTTGTCATTACAGAGTTTGCCAGCGCGGGCGAGGTAATCGCATGCAGCTAGGAATTCGCTGTGCTGGAGCTTCACGTCTTTGATGAAGCCATGCAGGTGCTTGATCAGCGAGGTCGCTATTTCACGCTCGCGGTCGGTGATGGTGCCGTGTTTTCCGAGGCTGTTGATCACGACGTCTGTGATGTTGTCTTGGTTGACGATGCC
Organism: Marivita geojedonensis; assembly: GCF_002115805.1. GTDB lineage: Bacteria > Pseudomonadota > Alphaproteobacteria > Rhodobacterales > Rhodobacteraceae > Marivita > Marivita geojedonensis. Next base: position 76,452 of record NZ_JFKC01000002.1, read on the forward strand.
CATGGGTTAATTCCTCCTCCTGGCAGTCTGTGGGTCGATGTCGGTGGGCAAATCTGCCTCCCGTCGCCATCCAGACTTCATCGAAACCGAGCCTTCACCCAATGCCTCGGGCGGTATCGAGTAATACCACAAACCGCGCAAATCAGGAAAACAACGGTGCCTCGGCGCATACCGGACGCAGAGTATTGACCCATACCCTGACCGGCATGGCGTGGGGGCGCTGGCGCATGTCACCAAAGCCCCCAGCACATGACCACATGGGAGGCGCAGGTGATCGACACCTTCACACATATCCAGACCCGCCTTGACGGCGCGCCGCATCTGCTGCGCCTTGGGCGGCTGTTCTCCGAGACCGTCCTGATCGATGTAGAGGGCGACGAATACTACCTGACCTTCGAAAAGGGCCGGATCACGTCGATTGTGGAAGGCCCAAGCCGCAAGACACCGTGGCGTTTTGCGCTGCGCACCGATGGCGAAGCGCTGGCACAGTTCTGGAAGGCCCGCCCCGCACCGGGCTTTCACGATATTTTCGGGCTGGTGAAGATCGGTCGTGGTCGCATCGACGGGGACATCCTGAGCCTCGTCAAGAACCTGCGGTTCTTCAAAGAGGTCATGGGCCTCGCTCGCGCATCAGAGGAGGTGGCAGCATGAGCATCGAACCGATCACGGGTCGCTATCTGACCGTCACTGTCCAAGGCACTCAGCGCCGCATCTACTTCGAGGAAGCCGGGCAGGGGCGTCCTGTTCTTTGCCTGCACACAGCCGGGGCCGACACCCGCCAGTGGCGGCACCTGATGAACGACGCCGAGATCACCGCTGCGAACCGTCTGATTGCGTTCGACATGCCGTGGCACGGCAAATCCCTGCCGCCCGAAGGGTTTGAGACCGAAGAATACCTTCTGACCACCGACGCCTATATCGAAACCGTACTGGCGGTGATCGATGGATTGGGTCTGGACCGACCCGTTCTGGCGGGCTGTTCGATGGGCGGACGTATCGCACTGCAACTCGCCGCGCGGCATGGCCACAAGTTCAGCGGCTTCATTGCGATCGAAGCCTCCGACTTCCAGCCCGCGTGGTACGACATCGACTGGTTCCACCGCCCTGACGCCCATGGTGGCGAAATGGGTGCCGCTCTTGTGTCAGCGAATATCTCGCCCTTCGCACCAAATGCAGAGCGTTGGAACACCCTTTGGATGTTCATGCAGAGCGGGCCAGGTGTGTTCCGGGGCGATCTGAGCTTCTACACCAAGGATGAAAGCCTTATCCCGCGTCTTCCCACCATCGACACGGGCAAGACCCCGGTCCACATCATTGTCGGTGCCTATGACCTGACCTGTACGCCGGAGGACGCGAAACGTACGGCAAACGCCATTCCGGGTGCGACGCTCGCCGTGATGGACGAGCTGGGTCATTTCCCGATGAGCGAACATCCCGAAGGCTTCCGCCCGTTCTTTATCGATGCGCTCGGCAGGATGTCGATCTCAACGGCCGAAGCTGCCTAATCGAAATCACAGCACGGGAGGAGGAGCCATGTGCAAGAACGAAGGAAACCCCTGTCCGGGATGCGAGAAGCACAAGTCGTCCGATGCGGCGTGGATGTTTTTCACCGAAGAAGAGCGTCTCGCACTTGACGCTATAAGCCAGACAAAAGCGCCTGTCCGCGCAGTCGCGGCATCCTGACAGATCATTGATCACACCAAGCCGGCCCGTTCGGTTTGGCACAGCGGAAAGACAATATGACAAACCCCTGCATCATCTGCGTCGCGATTACCGGCAGTCTGCCGACCAAGACGAATAATCCGGCTGTGCCGATCACCGTGTCGGAACAGGTGGAGTCGACGCACGAAGCGTTTGAGGCCGGTGCCACCATCGTGCATGCCCATGTGCGCAACGACGATGAAACCCCGTCTTCGGACCAGGAAAAGTTCGCGGCGCTTAAAGACGGGATTGAAAAGCACTGTCCTGGCATGATCATTCAGTTCTCGACCGGGGGCCGTTCCGGCGCGGGGCAGACACGCGGTGGGATGTTGCCTTTGCGGCCTGACATGGCCTCGCTCTCGGTTGGCTCGAACAATTTTCCGACCCGCGTTTATGAGAACCCGCCGGACCTCGTCCATTGGCTGGCCTCCGAAATGCTGACCTACGGAGTCAAACCCGAGATTGAGGCTTTCGATCTGAGCCACATTCTCAAAGCCAAGGAAATGGCCGACAAAGGTCAACTTGCCGGAACGCCGTATATCCAATTCGTAATGGGCGTGAAGAACGCCATGCCGGTCGATCGGGACGTGTTCGACTACTACATCCACACGGTGCGGCGGCTGTTCGGGGACGACGCCCCGTGGTGTGCGGCTGGAATCGGGGCGAACCAATTGACGCTGAACGAATGGGCCATTGCCGCTGGTGGACATGCCCGCACCGGGCTTGAAGACAATGTGCGTCTAAACCGCGACACGCTGGCCTCTAGCAATGCAGCACTGGTGCGCCGCGCTGTCGATATCTGTGACAAGAATAACCGCCCCGTCGCAACATGGCAGGAGGCGCGTCGTATTCTTGGATTGCCGGTGCCAAAAGCTGCAACAATAGGACGAGCCGCATGAAAAAGGTCTTTAAAACGGCTTCTGAGGCGCTGGACGGTCTCTTGAAAGATGGCATGCTGATCGCCGCCGGGGGCTTTGGCTTGTGCGGAATCCCTGAGCTCCTGATCGACGCACTGGTGGCAAGCGGGGTCAGGAATCTGACCGTTGCCTCCAATAACGCAGGCGTCGATGACTTCGGTCTCGGCAAGTTGCTCGCCACACGCCAGATCAAGAAGATGATGTCGTCCTACGTAGGCGAGAATGCCGAGTTCATGCGTCAGTATCTGAGCGGAGAACTGGAGCTAGAATTCAACCCGCAAGGCACACTGGCCGAGCGCATGCGGGCTGGCGGTGCAGGCATCCCCGGATTCTACACCCAGACCGGTGTCGGCACCCAGATTGCCGAGGGCAAGGAGGTCAAGCAGTTCAACGGCAAGGACTACATCCTTGAAGAGGGCATCTTTGCCGACCTATCCATCGTCAAGGCGTGGAAAGCCGATGACACCGGCAACCTTGTTTTCCGCAAGACCGCCCGCAATTTCAATCCGCCCGCCGCCATGTGCGGCAAGGTCTGCGTGGCCGAGGTCGAGGAGATCGTGCCGCGCGGCTCCATCGACCCGGATCACATCCACCTTCCGGGGATCTACGTGCACCGTCTGATCCAGGGCAACCACGAGAAACGCATCGAACAGCGGACCGTGCGCAAGCGGGAGGAAGCATAATGCCTTGGGATCGCAATCAGATGGCGGCGCGTGCCGCAGAGGAACTCGAAGACGGCATGTATGTGAACCTTGGGATCGGCATCCCGACGCTTGTTGCCAATTACGTGGGCGACAAGGACATAACCTTGCAGTCCGAAAACGGTATGCTGGGAATGGGTCCGTTCCCATTCGAAGGCGAAGAGGATCCCGACCTGATCAATGCCGGCAAGCAGACGATCACGGAGCTGGCGCGCACCAGCTACTTCGACAGTGCAACTTCTTTCGGGATGATTAGGGGCGGCAAGATCGCCGCAGCAGTTCTGGGTGCGATGGAGGTGTCTGAACAGGGGGATCTCGCCAATTGGATGATCCCCGGGAAGCTTGTCAAAGGTATGGGCGGTGCGATGGACCTTGTTGCGGGTGTCGGCCGGGTCATAGTGGTCATGGATCACACCAACAAGCACGGCGAAAGCAAGGTCTTGAAGGAATGCACGTTGCCGTTAACCGGCAAGGGCGTGGTCGATCGCATCATCACCAATCTCGGTGTGCTTGACGTTACACCGGGTGGATTGCGTCTTGTGGAATGTGCCAAAGGCGTAGCACGGGACGACATTCTGTCGGCGACTGAGGCGAAGATTATCTGACCAAATTCGCCGGGACGCGTTGTCCGGGCTGACTGTAAGAAGTGAAATGGCCGGTTCACAATGATCTCCGGCCACCATCAGGCATTGATCAAAGGGGTATGCAATCGACGCTTTGACAGGCAATCCTAGGCTCTCAAGATGCAATTTCCCAGTTGTTTGAGAGGGTCTTCCGTCGCCAGCATGCGAGAATATCTCTCTTGAGAAACTGCGGCGACGCGTGCCGCCGCAAACATGATTTGTTGAAGAATGGAAGAGTAGGTCAGTTACTGGGCGAAAATACCATCCATTAAGCCCAATTGAGCGCCTATGCCGCCAACAGATCGCTCTCCAGCTTCTCAAACAACGAGACATCTTCCTCGGGGCTTTCGAACAGATGCCCGTAGGTGTCCATCGTCATGGTGATAGAGGCATGTCCGAGCAGTGTCTGGATCTTCTTGGGGTTCCAGCCCTGCTCGATAAAGAGCGACGCCGCCGCATGCCGAAGAGCATGGATGCCGAACTTCGCCTCCCCGCGATCGTTCACGATGCCGTTTGCGACCAGCATCGGCTTGAAGATACGATTGTAGATGTTGGAGTAGTTCTGCACCCGCCCAGCGCCATTCGGGAAGACGAGCTCCAAATCGTTCTCCAGAGCCTCTGAGCGCCACGCTGAGAGCGTCTGATGAACAATTGGGGCCATAGGGATATCGCGCAGCCCAGCGCGGCTCTTGGGCGCTCCCATCGCCCCGAATTCGTCCGCCCGCTTCGAGACCTTGATGACCCGACGATCGAAGTAGACGCAGTCCCATGTCAGCCCGCGCAGTTCAGAGATCCGCATGCCTGTGAAGATTGCGGTGATGAACATCGCGCGATGGCTTGCGGGAGCGTTTTCGATGATCAGCCTGATCTCGTCTTTGGTCGGGATAATCTTCTCATCTTCCGCAGTTCGAGACTTACGACGCAGCTTCACATCCAATGCCACATTGTGGGTGATCCATTCCCGGTCGACAGCCTCTGAGAGGATCGATCGCAGGCTGACCATGACCTTCTTTACATGAGCCCGGGACACGCCGTCATCGAGCATGTCATACATGAAGTCGCGGACATCGCTTCGGGAGAGGGCTTCGAGCAGAAGATGACCTATCCTCGGGTCAATGTGGATGTTCACGTGGCTGCGATACGCCTTGAGTGTAGACCGCTCGAGTTCGTTCCGCTCGCTGGTCTTGAGCCAGCTTTGGCAGGCATCGGAGACGGTCTTCGTGGATATGGGCATATATGAAACCTCGCTGAATTCTCTGAGCTACATTATCTCATATTCATAGTCGGATGTCGGCCCAAAAATGCGTCCAAGACACTGTATTTGCTAATATTTGTGGGTTATTGTGGGGCGCGCGCGTGGGCCTGTCCGGGATTTCCCTGCGCCGGTTCGAGAGCAGTCAATTCCGAGACATGGAGCGCAAAAGCATGGGGTTCCTCCAAGGGTATCTCTTGATCACATCCGGTCCGCGACATGTCGCAGACATCACGTCAGAACCTGCAGCCCGTGCGCAAATGAATACTCTGCGATATGCCGCAGACCGACACCGAGCGCAGGTCGACATTGTGGGCTGGGATTACGCGCGTAAGATCAGGTCGCTTGATGACATTCCGTGCCTCGTAGATCTTCTGAAAAGACGTGCGGGGAATGCCGGGACATCCGTCTCTCAACCGCACCTTGTTCTGGACGACTACAATCGCTTGTTTCGCGCAACGACGTCCCAAGCAAGACGGGATGTCGTCCAGTTGCTCTGGCAGCATGCGGATGTGTTGCGGGATGTGCGAACCGGACAGCCCTTTAATGATCTCTCTGAGCGCTTCCGATACCGGCTCATTTCTGAGCGCCTGGCGCCGTTGGGCTTGGGGAAGAAACCCGTGCAGCGATCCGAGGCAATGCGCCAGCAGCAAACGAGTGCTGCGCGGGAAACGTCCATCAAGGCACGAGGCAAAGCCGCAAGGGATGCCGCGGTTCGATTGCAGGCCGCCTATTTGCAGTTTCAGCAACGAACACCCGGAGGCAGCCTCAAGGCGTTCATTGAAAGCGACGCCTCAAATGAAGTGGTGAACTCCTGGGGTAAGCCGTGGTCTTACCGAGGGGCAGCGAGAGCATTGCGGCAGGTGTCTGTTGGCAAAGACCAGATCTGACCGGACGGGATCAACTGGGTCGCAGTTTGGGGTTATCAAAGGTTTGGAAAGGGCTGAAATCAGCCTGAATAACTCTCCGGGAAAATCAGCCTGGAATGTGGGTATTCAGGAGTGAAACTTGGTTTTGGAGGTTTTTTCACGGAGAGTTCTGGTGCCCTTGATCAGGCCCAACCACCACAATATACTGTTCCGAAATGGGTGCGGCATCCAATATGTAGGCAAAACGTCCCGCGGAGCAGCGCTTTACCCTCCTTTCTTTATACTTACTCCAGATAGAATTCCTTCCCCAGTCTTCTTCAGCTTCTTCTTCGAGATAGAAAGACATAGAGAAGGGGGGGTGCCCTGCAGCTGACCTCCGGGGTGGGCTTCAAAAGCGATAACCGGCACCAGCTGACCTCCGGGGTGGGCTTCAAAAGCGACAACCGGCACCAGCTAACCTCCCGGGCTATGAAGCAATGACACATAGGGCAGCCACGGAAAGCGACGAGGTTCCGTGCTGCATCCGTTCCGGGGTTAGATCACGGGGGCGCTCAGGCGACCGAGGAGGGGTTCCGCGCGGTTTTTCGAGGGAAGAGGGGTGCCAGAGCGCTGAACGGGCGCTCAGTGAGCCGCTCCGCGGCTCTCAGGGGCTCTCTGAGGCCGGAGACTCCTTCTGTGGTGAGGGAGGCCATTGACAGCGATGCCTTGGATGGAATCAGTGCCTCGGACGAACTCCTGAACACCCCGGGACAGCTATGGTCATACAGAGAGTCAGCGATACCGTTGCGGCAGGTGTTTTTTGGTGAGAAGCAGACCTCTACGGAGAGGCAGTTCTTCGTCGGATTGTGACGCTCGTGAACGCGTCTCAAAGGCTGCAAACGCCCTGAAAAACTCTCCGCGAAAATCGGCGATTATTCTGGGGTCTGACGGGTTTTATCGGAGAGTTTGTGCGCCTATCGGCATTACCGATTTATTCAACATCTTGAGGAAATGGTTTTCAGGAATACAAGATACGGCGTGTCCCATCCCGCGGGGCAGTGCTCTACCCTCCCTTCCTTTATCTTACTCCAGATACAATCAAGTCTCATTCATTCACTTCATCTCCATTATTCCTGAAGTAGGAAGTATATTGAAAAGGGAGGGTTCACCCGCAGGTATCAACCTCCGGGGTGAGCCTGGGAAGCAACAAACGGATGGGCAACTCAACCTCCAAGCACATGAAACGATGTCCACTGAGGTGGCTCCCGGGACGCGGAGAAGCGAAACCTAAGACACTCTCGGATTGAAAGTGCTGGGGTCGTTCAGTTGCCCGTACAGCGCGTCTCTGTGCTCCATGATGTCAGGGTGTGCGGAGAGCCTTGGAGGCCGTTCTACGGGGCGCTCAGGCGCTCGTGGAGGCATGTGGCGATCGAGAGGCTCTCCTTTGCCGACGGCCAGTGGTTTTGACCCGAGTTTCGGATTTGCGAGAAGCCACTTGCAGAGACTTGAGGCGCTGCCGATGTCGCGGCAATCGAGCGATAAGAGTGCCCCCTTGAGGACCTCTGTTTGAAGCTGTGCTTCCTGCAAGGATCATGTTTGTCACGGCGTGGTGTTTCTTCATTTGCCGCCACCTGAAGCCTCATGCTTGTAGAGACCAAGTTGCTTGCTGGATGCGCCAATTTGAGCGGTGCGCCCGTGTCTTGGCAGCTAATTTAACGCCAAGTTGACAAAAGTTGACACGGAATCGGCTTTTTCTGGAGATCACGCGGTGCCCGCCTCTCGAAGACAGTCGTGCTGCCAGTGTGTTCTCAACGTTTCGCGGCATCACATCGTGTTCGTGAAGGCGGCCATTCATCTCAAAGGCTAAGTCCAGATGCGAACAGCGCTTGAACTGTTCTGGTCATCTGCCAAACCCAAATACGCACCCTGCTTTAATGCTCAATCTCAAGCGCCGCGTTTCATTCAAGGTTTCAAATTGCATATACCACCCCTGTCCTTTGCATATAGCTACGGACAGGGGCAGATATTACCAACGCCATACACATAGAGTAAACGCGCGCATGGGCTGCGACACCTAGCACAGTGCAAATGTTGGGCCACTCACTTTCGCGGTATGTACAAATCCTCCCGGTAAGGGATTTCGGTCGTGTCGATTAGCTCGTCGTCTGGCACGCCATATACCTTGAATAACACCGCGAGAAAGTCGTTGAACGCGATTTCTTCTGCCTCGTCCAAAGCCGCGATTTCTTCTCGGGTGAGCTTTTTAGGCATGAATTCTGGGTATTGCTTTTCAAGAGTTCTCGATAGTTTGTAAATGGGATTCTTGTCGTCGGGGAAATTGAATCGAGGTTCTCGTGCAAACTTATAGCAAAACCACGTAACCGCAGGCATACGCTTCCTGATGCTGTCTGGGTCCTCTTGCTCGTTGAAGAGGACTTCCCAGACCTGTGAAATAGCGATTGATGTGGGTATGAACCAAGGATCGCCTCCCGAGTGCTTGATGAGTCGACGTGCAGTTAAAACGGAGACTGCGGTTCGGTAGATTTTCTCAGGATCCGGCTTTTGACCGCGGCGCTCCCAAGCAACCGCAGTCTTGGTAGTCCCATTCACGACTTCATGGCAAAAGTCCCGAAACCACAAGAAAGTGTCGTAAAAAGATGGATCTCGAACAGGTATCCCTTCGCTGTTGTAACGTTTTTCTGGGAGTTTTCTGCCGCAAAGAAGCATTGCTCTTTCTGCGTGATAGAATGGTGTGCGAAAGTCGTCCCCTGGTTCAACCGTATTTGACCACGCCACGTATTTCGCGTTGTATGTTTTGGGGAAGTCGCGGCGCCATGCGTTTTGACGAACATCAATAACAAGCGACTGTATCGGAAAAGACTGGCGGAACGTTCTCACCTTATTTGGAGGGTTCTTGCGCTTACTGAAGATATTGTAGTTTGGTCGTCCGCGTTTGTTCATGTCTATCACCATTTGTAGTGTGCGCCGTTGCCTGCTTGGTGGCGGTAGATGGTTGCTGAGGGGATTTTTCGACGCATTGAGCGATTGGCTTTGCTTGGTTTCGGCAATTACTTGGTAGTTCAGCGCCAACTAAGCATTGACTTCGCAAAGCTCCTCGCGATCGACACGCCGCCAATCGATGCCCCGGACCTGCGTCCATCGACCTTTCTCGGTTGGGCGCCGCCAGGTCGGGACCAGCATCGCTTGCAAGGCTCGAAGGGCCTCATCGAAGTCGGTAAACTCCCGCTCGGACCCAGTCTCGCCAACGACATAGGCGCCGTCTTTCTTGAGCCCGGGGTGGAAGACGGACTTGTCGGGGGCCACGGGGACAAAGAGAGGCTCGGCGACATAGGTCTCGAGGTCAGCAATCACATCTGTGTCGTCCTGATAGCGCCACAGGGAGCTTACGAACTTCTTCTGCTTGCTGAGCCATCGCAGCGCGGAGTCGGCTTCTATGTGGTCGCTGGTGCCGTCTATGCCGCTGTTCTTTTCGGCCATTCTATTGCGCACGCTCTGCTCGGCCAGCCCAGACAGCAGCACAAGGTCGTCCCGGGTCAAAGGCTCTCCCTGATCAAGTTTCCAGCGCGCATGGGCCTTGGTGACGATCCGCCAGAGGGGGGATTTCTCTGCCTCCTGCAGCAATGCGCCGACGAGGTGGAGCAGCTCGCGGCCCAGCATGACTTGTTCCCGGAGAACCTGTTCCCGTTGCTCAACCGTTCGACACAGGTTGAGGACAATGCCGTAATCCGCGTAGGCGGTGAGGTCGTGGAGCAATGCGCCTGCAGGGGTTTCCGAGTAGATGCCATTGGCTTCTTCCTGAAGCGCGTCGCGCCAGCCGCCTTTCCGGGTCACGCTCAGACAGGCACCGACAAGTGCATCAAGTGCAGTGTCTGCCGCAGCCTCTCCGTAGAGGAGCGCTGCTATCCGCCCGATCTGTTCTGTCGCTTCGATGATGCTGTCTTCGAGGAACTCTTGCCCTCCAAAGAGCTCGCGAAACTCGCTTGCGCGTTCTGCGATTTCGACGTGATGGTCTATCATGCGCCTCCGTATCCAGTGCGATGGGTAAATTAGCGTACCAGAAATAAGGACCGGCGCTTTGCTTTCAAGTCCGCGCGCACAACTTTTCGCACGTCTCCAGCGCCGTGCGGTGGTGTTGATCCAGTTTGGGAAAGGCGGGGTCTTTGCCTATTTGCCTACGACGCCATGGACGCCTGGTTGCAGGAACCCTTAGGTGGGATGGGCGCTCTATAGGGGGCGTTGTTCAGTGTCCGCGACACGGAAAACGCCCGTCCTTGGAGAGAGCTAATCCTTGTAGAGAGGATAGGCGGTCGGGCAGAGTGGCCCGCCCGACCGTATAGTGTTCTGAAGCCTTAGATTTCCTCGGACTTGTCGGCAGCAAGCTCGAAGACAGAGATCAGCGTGCGCTTCAACTCTTCAGTCCAAGGGATGTCATAATCCACTAAAGCCAGGTGGTATGTTTCCAAGATATCCTCTTCCATCTGCGACAGATTAGGCCGCATGAACTCGTCGAGCGTCATCCAGATTTCCGGGTGGTATTCGCGTAGTGCAATTTGCAGAAACCTGCGGGTGTCGACTTCCAAAACTGCCGATAGAGCTGGAATGCGGCTGATCGGAACCTTGGTTTCGCCGGTCTTCATCATCGACAGGGCGTTGGGGTGGGCGAAACCGGCAGCTTTGGCGATCTCGCGTTGTGTCTTGTCACTGTTCTGAATCGCGTCGCGAAGGAAGTTTGTCGTCGGGGACGTTGCGGGGCTCATATTCTGCATCCTGTCTTAGGGGGTGCTGAGGGGTCTCAGCGCTTAGATGCAGATGTTAGAAGGCGATGGGTGGGGCCACAGGAGGCAGTTGCAAACTTCACGCATCTCACCTGAGAGACTACAAAGCGGGCGTATTTTGTTGAAAAACTCGCCTTGATCGAAGGACATCGCGCTGATTCAATTCCTGTAACTGACGGGAGGATCGGCGATGATGGGACCGCGGCAGGAAGCTCAACCAGCGCTATTCTACGACTTCTGTCTAGAAGGACACGTTCCCCAAGATCACCTGCTTCGATCCATCGACCGGTTTGTCGACCTCAGCAGCATCCGCACCCATCTTGCCGGTTTCTACAGCCACACAGGCCGCCCGTCAGTCGATCCCGAACTGCTGATCCGGATGCTGCTGGTCGGCTATTGCTTCGGCATCCGATCCGAGCGGCGGTTGTGCGAAGAGGTGCATTTGAACCTGGCGTATCGCTGGTTCTGCCGGCTCGACCTGAGTGACCGGGTCCCGGATCATTCGACGTTCTCAAAGAACCGACATGGGCGTTTCCGCGACAGCGAGTTGCTACGGCATTTATTTGAGACGACCGTCGCGCGTTGCATCGCGGAAGGTCTTGTCAGCGGTCAGCGCATGGCCATCGATGCCAGCCTGATCGAAGCGGATGCCAACAAACAGAACTCGACGCCGAAGGAAGACTGGGACGCAGCGATCATCGATCCGGCGGATGCACCCCGCGCCGTGCGCGAGTATCTCGAAACGCTGGACGAGGCAGCATTCGGTGCGGCCAGCGAGGTGCAGCCAAAGTTCACCTCCCATTCCGACCCGGCCAGCCAGTGGACCGCCGCGCGCAAGGGGCCCGCTTTCTTCAGCTATTCCGACAACTACCTGATCGACAGGGATCATGGCGTGATTATCGATGTGGAAGCCACCAGGTCGATCCGGCAGGCCGAGGTAGGCTCGACCAAGACCATGCTGGATCGGGTGAAGACTAGGTTCGACCTGCATCCCGAACGGCTGATTGCGGACACTGCCTATGGCACGGGGCCACTGCTGGGCTGGCTGGTTGATCGCAAAGTCGCGCCCCACATCCCGGTGCTCGATCATTCCGGGCGCAACGACGGCACCTGGACGCGGGCGGACTTCGAGTGGGACGCCAATAACGACCAATATATCTGCCCGGAGGGTCACGAACTGAAGCAGTTCCGCCGCAATTATTCCGATCCGAACCGAGGGCCGACCGGCAAGGGCGTCGCCAAATACCGCGGCCTGAAGCTTACCTGCCAAGCCTGCCCCTCGAAGTCACGCTGCTGCCCGAACATGGACTTCCGGTCCATCACCCGCGAGGAACACGAAGACGCCCGTCAAGTTGCGCGCGACATCGCCAAAACCAAGCAATACGACATCTCGATGAAGCTCCGAAAGAAGGTCGAGATGCTCTTCGCGCACCTCAAACGCATCCTCGGCTTGGGGAGGCTCCGATTACGTGGCCCATGCGGCGCAAATGACGAATTCCTCCTCGCCGCAACCGCCCAGAACCTCCGAAAACTTGCCAAGATCTTTCCTGCACCGCAGCAAATGCGAAAGGCCTGACAGGAAAGGCGCATGCGCCCGATTTGGAACGGCTATTTCTGCGCTCGCAATCGTCTGTTTTTCCACAGAATCGGCGGGAAGCCGACATTCGCTACAGCCGCGAACATACCAAGTGGCTCCAGCGAAAGCCGACATTAATGTGACCTTGCGCTCGGGAATTTTCTTGCATTGCCGCAAAGGCGCTCCCGGCTCAGAGCCATCGTACGCATTGAAGATGATGAGCTGAAAGCGGCCAATGTCTTCGGTCGCTATCGAGCAGCGAAGCCATTTCCCACGGGCCGGTGCAGCCTCGGAATCCGACCACCCGTCTTGAAACTCTATTAAGCCTTTGCCCTCGCTCTCTGATGGGGCAAGCCTTTTGCGTTAGAGTCGCAAGCCAAAAAACACCATCGCCAAAGGTACCGGTGAAACGGCAAGCGCGATGGTTGCGATTGTGGCAAGTGGTGAAAAGATACCGCTGAGACCCGCCATCAACATGATGCCGCCGCCGCCGCCGATGACCGAGTTTCCGGGCGTGTTCACCGCCACGGCCAGCGCGACATAGCGATAGCGGATCGCGAGCCGCAGCGCGCGCGCCGACTGCCCGTCCAGCAGCATGGCAACCCGGTCCTCACCAGACAGGGGTGCTGCCCGGGCAACGAGGTCTGCGGCCCTGTGCATCCGCAAGACCGACAAAACCCGCCGCAAGACATCAATGGGTAGAAACCGCCCTGCCGTGTAGGCGAGGATCATCGACGCCACGGTGCAGACATAGATCAACGGTGCGATGGCCGGACCGAAGGCCGCGAGCATCGCCAGACCGATTTCGGCCCCGGGCACGAAAGGCAGCGCGAGTAAGCCGATATAAGCCACCGCGCCAAGCATGATCATGCGGTGAACCTGCTGTTCGTTGTCGGGCCGGATCTGCAGATTCAGTGCATCGCGGACCATGTGCGCGCCCCAAGTGGCCAGCAGCAGCACCACGATCAGGATGGCGACGCGCAGGACAATACTGCCCAGCGAGGGACCAGGCGTTCGCATGGCGCGGTTCTCAGCCGGAGGTGGCGAGTGCGGCGTCGAAATCGGTGGCCGTGCCAGCCACTTCCATGACGATCTGATTGGTCCAATACCAGCGGCGCGTGGTCCATGTCCCTTGAATCGTAACAGCGTCGCCATCAACCTGACCGTAAAACACCACAGTGTGCGGCGCATCCGGGCAAACGGTCGTGGCGGTAAAATGGATCACGCCACCGATCTCTTTGGTTTGATAGTCGGACCAGCCGAAATCGCAGTAATTCTGGCAGTCAACCGACTGAAAGGTCCCATCCCGGAATATGATTTCGTCTTCCAGAACGGCACCACTGTTTACGTCGTGGCCGTAAACTTCGAATGCTCGGCCATCCAGCGCGCCGGACGACACCCAGGCACCTTCTGGCACTTGCAGGTCGGGGATGTCTTCGTTCATGACCGACATCGTGGCCGCGCCGGTTCCAAGCGTCGCGACGGCTATAGCAGCAACTTGAACGATCTGGGGCATGGCAACCTCTGAATGAGAATGGAGACTGGTTTTGGGAAATCGTGTCGATACGATACCACGCAGAATCCTCTGGTATCAATTGGATTGGGTCGGAGCCGCCACTTTGCAACCTAGGATGCATTGAGTTTGCGCAGCTTAGCGGCGCACTTCAGTATGCCCACCCGGTCCGAGGACTGGGTGGGAAGGGGCTTTGCGCCCCACATTCGGGTATCGTTTTCCTCTGACGACACGCCCTATTCGACGCCGAGGACACCTCTGAACAATTCGGCATAGGCCGCCCGCGCAAGGGCTACGCCCTCTTCCAGCGATGGATGCGGCGACAGGGTCGTTATGTATCCGACATCGACCATCGACAGGTAAGACTGACCGTCTTCTTCATAAAACGCGATATTGCCACAGGGCATCAGAGCGAGGTTGTGCAATCCCGCGGCCCCGACATAGTCATTCTGCAATCACCCGAAGCTGAGCGGCGTGAACAACGTATTTGGGCGACGCGCGAACCATTTGGCCGGTGGCGACAGGTGCCTTCTTGATTCAAGGCGCTACTTGTTAGGCTGCAAGCGCTGCGGGATCAGTGCCAAAAAAGAAACTGGAAGGATCAGCATGAAGCCGGTTGAGCTACCCGAGGTCCAGTCGTATCTAACGTTGGTTGAAGAATCTGATGGCTGCGACGCCCTTTTCAGGGCAGAAGTCGAAGCTCTTGATGAGCTGAATTTGAAGGCCGAGGGGGTCGATTGGGCTGACACCGCCGGAACAGATGAGTTGCATGACTACTGGTTGGCTGCAGATACCGCCAAGCGGCAGGCACACTTAGGAATGATCTGCCACATGCGAGCTCAGGCTTGGCACGCTATTTGGCGCAAATTCCTAAAGTGAAATGTCTTTTTGACAAAAGTGCAAAGATTGGACGCTGGTTGAAGCAAACGTCCGATGGCTTTGTCCCGCGATCTGTGAGTTCGATGAAGCCCGAAGCTTGCGCTTGCGGCGAAAGGCTGCAAAGCGGGCTGCTGTCGCAGCACCTCGGTTAGAGGTCGCACGGCGGCTTTGGGCCGTCCGCGAAGACGGCCCAAGTTGTTAGATTTCAATGGCCTCTGCAATCGCAAGGGCATCTTCCAGTTCAACGCCGAGATACCTGACGGTGCTGTCCATTTTGGTGTGCCCAAGTAGCAGCTGGACCGCCCTCAGATTGACGGTCTTCTTGTAGATTTGTGTGACTTTTGTCCTCCGCATCGAATGCGTTCCGTATGCGCTGGCCTCCAGACCAATCGACGTGACCCAATCGCGGACGATCCGGGCGTACTGGCGTGTCGAGATGTGCAGACGTTCATGGAACCGCCCCGGCCATAGGTACTCCGAGCTAACCATGAGCTCATCTTCCATCCACTTTTCTACCGAGGCGCGTGTGCCCTCGGACATCTCAAAACGCACAGGTTTCTGTGTCTTGCTTTGCAGAACCGATGCCCGTTCCTTGATCTGACCAGACGCCATGACGTCGACGACTTTCATCTTCACAAGGTCGCAGCCGCGCAGCTTGCTGTCGATGGCCATATTGAACAGCGCGAGGTCTCGATGGTTCTCGGCCAGTTCAAGTCGAACACGGATTGCCCAAACGTGTTTTGGTTTCAATGGCCGTTTCTGCCCGACGATCCGCCCCTTGTTCCAAGCGGGACGGAGTGCGCGAATGGCTGGTAGGTTTGGTGTTTGCATGACTGATCCTCCGATCCGCCACACCCTCCCACAACGACAACCCGACGTTGACGATGCCACCATATCACAGGATGCTGCGTCGCATCCGAGGTCGGCTTGGAGCCCTCTTTGACCGACGCTGCAAGACGCACGATTGGCTGCTTTCTGTCAGTGTTTGTCGCTGGTGCGTAAACGGCTCATTGTGACAGGTGTGATCCCCAAAAAGGATGCAATCAACATATGGGGAAAGATGTCTTCATAGCCGGGGAATGCCTGGCGAAACCAAGTGAGCCGCTCAGCCCCTTTAAGAGCGGCGAGGCACCACTCGCGATCTACCTTGCGACCTAGCGCGTCCCGCAGAACGCCATTGGCCCAGTTTCGGATCGGTTCAGATGAAATCATCCGATTTGAAAGCAGATCACTGTCGATCCTTGCAAGCAGGGCATCGGTCGTTGCCGCAATGGACACGAGCGAGACACCGTCGCGCGTTCGAGCGATATTCGGGGTGATAACGCAGGGACCCACAAAAAACCCGACGCAGACTTCTTTGCCGTCTTGGTTACAAATACTGCTCACCAAGCACCCTTCCAACAGAACGAATTCGTCTGTTTCGGGTTGTTCCTGCCGGGTAAGGTGCGCCCCCTTGTCCAAACGCTTTCGTTTCCAATCGGACGCAAAATCCTCCGCGCAAGCCATATCTGACAGGTCGGGAGACTGCATCAGAAACGTCCGTAAATCCATCCGAGCGTGCCTTATCAAATGATAATGCGGGTAACCGCGTCTGAGGGCATGTGTGGCACGGATCAAGGAGTTTACAAAATGACGAACAGAAATCTGTCAAAACATATTGGAAAAGTTGCGGTTGTCTCAGGGCTGATAGGTGCATCAGTCTATTTTCTGATGATCAATGTCACGCTCGCCCATATCGAAGCGGTCTCAGGGCACGTCCCATTCGACATGCGTCCTTTCGGCTATGACCCCATAGAAGCGGAGACGCTTCTCGAAGCGTTAGGAGTGGAAGGGCGCGCGTATTATCTCAGTCACCAGATCGCTTTGGACACAGTTTATCCATTCATGCTCGCGTTGACTTTGATCGCCACGATCTGCTGGTTTGGGCAACGCATGCCAAACAGAATACTTGTCCGCTTTGGCATTACCTTTTCGGTTGGCAGTGCTCTGTTCGATTATGTCGAGAACCTTGGTATCGCCGCCATGATTTGGAGCTGGCCAGAGACTTCCGTGCCACTGGTTTATGCCACGAGTTCAGCCACAATTCTCAAATCCGCTTTAACAACCCTGGCTGTGCTGCTGACGCTTCTGGTGGGGTTCAACCGGACACGTCTCTCTGTAGCGGACGTTCGTCGATAATTGGACAACGGCGGCTTGGTCCCGCGATGTGTGAGTTCGACGAAGCCCGGAGTTTGCGCCTGCAGCGAATGACCGCAAAGCGGGCTGCGACCGCAGCAGCGAGATGTGGTGGTGAACGGCAGCAATGGGCCGCACACGTCGCCAGCCGAGCTCTCGACAGCACAGATGCTGCGCAGCATCCGACGGCGGCGATGAGCCCCAACTTGCATCTTTTCTTCGTTGCAGCAAATGTCCGCTCCAAGAAAAGGAAGCAGGCAATGGAAATCATGTGTCTTAATGGCTGGGGTGGAAAGCTCCATGAGGCACTACTGCCTTACCTCGCCAGTAAGGCTCCAGATATTCTGTGTTTGCAGGAGGTCATCCACAGCCCCGCGTCTCAAAAAGACTGGCTGACGTATCGTGACGGCGATCACATCCTGCCTCAACGCGCCAACTTGTTTCGCGACGTCAGCGCTGCTTTGCCGGAGCATGTCGCGATCTTTTGTCCGGCTGCGCAAGGGGTGCTTTGGGACGATGATACCTCAATCCCATCGCAATGGGGCCTTGCGACCTTCGTACACCGGTCCTTCCCGATCATTGGACAGGTGCAGGGCTTCGTTCACAAGGATTTTTCCCCTGTCGGTTATGGCGATCACCCGCGCTCCCGAAGCGCGCATGGTGTCAGGATATGGGACTATGACGCCAACCGAGCCGTCAGCATTACCCATATGCATGGTCTGCGCGACTTGAATGGGAAAATGGATACGCCAGAGCGTGAGAAACAAGCTCGGAAGCTGCTCGACATGTCGCGCAGTCTTGCAGAACCAGACGATCTCACGGTGATCTGTGGCGATTTCAACGTCGAGCCGGACAGCGAAACGCTTTCGATCCTCAGTAGTGCCGGACTGACCGAACTGGTAACGGAGCGCGGCTTCGACAGCACACGCAATACGCAATACAAGAAGCCAGGA
The DNA here is from genome assembly GCF_002115805.1 of Marivita geojedonensis. Classification (GTDB taxonomy): domain Bacteria; phylum Pseudomonadota; class Alphaproteobacteria; order Rhodobacterales; family Rhodobacteraceae; genus Marivita; species Marivita geojedonensis. Next base: position 94,386 of record NZ_JFKC01000002.1, read on the forward strand.
CGCTTTGCCGACTATATGCTCATCGACTGTGAAGATGCGGTGAACAGTTTTGACGTGATCCATGATCCTGAGGTTTCAGATCACTGCCCACTTGTTCTGAAAGTGTAGCCCAAATCCTATAGATGCCGTTGGCGTTGGCAGTTCGAACGGCAGTTTGGTCCGCACACCTGACTTCGGATACGACTGAAATCGAGCCCCACAGCGAATGGCTGGTTGGTGAGGCTGCGACGCAGCGCTTGCGGCCGGAATGAGGATCAGGAGTGGGCCGATTACGCGTGTACGTCGAACTCGGAAAAGTGGTGCCCGGGGGCGGAATCGAACCACCGACACGAGGATTTTCAATCCACTGCTCTACCCCTGAGCTACCCGGGCACGGGTGAACGATTATCGTTCGGGTGGCGGCGTTCTATGTGACGGTTTAGGGCGTGTCCAGTGGGTTTTGGTGCGAAAATACAAAAAGCGATCCTGGCGGTGTCGCTGTACGCCTGTGGGCTTTGCGTAACTCCACCCACTTGCCATCTCAGAACATATCGGCAAGCTGCGCGCATGATGCCGAGCTTTCGTTTTGAGACTGAACTTATGGCCCGCGGAATGGCGCGTGTTGCGGGCGTGGATGAAGCGGGGCGGGGGCCGTTGGCCGGGCCGGTGATTGCGGCGGCGGTGATCCTGTCGCCCGGCTTGATCCCAGAGGGTGTGCAGGATTCAAAGCAGCTGACCCGGCGGAAACGGGATGGCCTTCTGAAGCTGATCACCCAGCAGGCAGAGGTGGGTATTGGCGAAGCCTCGGTCGAGGAAATCGACGAGATCAACATACTGCGCGCCAGCCACCTTGCGATGTGCCGTGCTATCGAGGCTTTGCCGAAACGCCCCGATCATGTGCTGATCGATGGAAACATGATTCCACGCGACCTCGCGCTGCCGGCCACGCCCATCGTGAAGGGAGACACCCTGTCGCTCAGCATCGCAGCGGCGTCAATTGTGGCCAAAACAAGGCGCGACGCGATCATGTGGGATTTGGCGCAACAGTGTCCGGGCTATGGCTGGGAAACCAACATGGGATACCCGACCAAGTGTCACAAAGAAGCCCTTCGAAATCTTGGTGTGACCCCACACCATAGACGTTCTTTCAAACCCGTCCACAATATCTTGTGACAAGATAAAAACGTAAGCACTTGATTCAAAAAAGAATTTGACCGCGAATCGGCTTTGACTCATCTTTTGAACCAATCACAGAGCGCAGAAATCGCGCCGGGACGATAGGCAGAGAATGACAAAGATGACCAAGCCGAACAGCGCCGAGGCGCTGCCGATCAACACGATTCTTGCAGGGGACTGCATCGAGATCATGAATGGATTGCCCGCCGCGTCGGTCGATCTGATCTTTGCGGATCCGCCATATAACCTGCAGCTCAAGGGCGAATTGCACCGCCCGGATAATTCGCGCGTGGACGCGGTGGATGATGAGTGGGACCAGTTCTCCAGCTTCCGCGCCTATGATGAGTTTACCCGTGGCTGGCTCAAGGCGGCACGCCGGTTGCTGAAGCCGGATGGTGCGATCTGGGTCATCGGTTCGTATCACAACATCTTCCGCGTGGGCGCAGCGCTTCAGGACGAAGGCTACTGGATTCTGAATGACGTGGTCTGGCGGAAATCGAACCCGATGCCGAATTTCCGGGGCAAGCGCTTTACCAACGCGCATGAAACGATGATCTGGGCGTCGAAATCGGAAGGCGCGAAATACACCTTCAATTACGAAGCGCTGAAAGCGCTGAATGAAGGCATCCAGATGCGCTCGGACTGGGTTCTGCCGATCTGCAATGGTGGCGAGCGGCTCAAGGATGCGGCGGGCGACAAGGCGCACCCGACGCAGAAACCCCAGGCTCTTCTGCACCGGGTGCTCGTCGGTTCGACAAAGCCGGGCGATGTGGTGCTTGACCCGTTCTTCGGGACCGGGACGACAGGTGCCGTGGCCAAGATGCTGGGCCGGGACTGGATCGGGATCGAGCGCGAAGAAAAATACCGCGAGGTCGCTGAAAAGCGCATCGCCTCCGTGCGACGGCTCGACAAGGCCTCGCTCGAGGTGTCGGCCAGCAAACGTGCCGAACCGCGTGTGCCCTTCGGTCAACTGGTCGAGCGCGGCATGCTGCGGCCGGGTGAAGAGCTTTTGAGCATGAACGGCCGCCACAAGGCCAAAGTCCGGGCTGACGGCACCCTGATCGGTAATGACATCAAAGGCTCGATTCATCAGGTCGGGGCGCATCTTGAGGGCGCGCCAAGCTGCAATGGCTGGACCTACTGGTGTTTCAAGCGCGATGGAAAAACAGTCCCGATCGACGTGCTGCGCCAGCAAATCCGCTCGGAAATGTCCTGAGACCTACCTGAACACCGCCGGTGCCTGCGGTCATGATCCCGCGGCACTACACCTTGCCCCGCCGGTCAACGGCGGGGTTTTTTGGTGATCGACTGGGTTACAGGGAAAACGGGCCCAGAGTACCGGAACCAGTTCCCGAGATGGGCTGAAGCCACGGCAACCGAACGGCGTTCTGATTGCGCACGGCAACCACGGGCACCGGGCCAGCGGCCAGTATCGCTTCGGCGACCCGATCCGCCAGCAGAACCTCGGCGCATGGCAGAAGCATCTGTTCGCCATCGGCCTCGTAGCTCACCAACGGCAGGTCGTCGTATCCAAGGTTGTTTGTCAGCTTGGCTGACCACCCACCGGTATCGAAGCACTGCGCAATCAGCATTGTCGCTATCAAAGCGGACGATCCCCAGAGGATGGCGTCCGGATCAGTTCCGGGATTGGGCATTTCATCGAAATCGAAAAAAGCATCCACCGGATCGCGGCGTTTGCCGTACGGGCTCCGCATCAGAAACCGCGGGCCAAGCGCGACGATGTGCTGTCCCATCGGGCTGCTGCACAGCGCCGCCCAGTTTGTATCGGCTTCGCCCAATGCTTCCGGCGCATTGGCGATTGTGCTCCAGGACGGCGCACCGATCATGTGCGGCTCAATCCCGGCAAGAACCAGCGCGCCGCTGCGTCCCGCCATTGCGCCCAACGAGGCCAGGAGCCGCAGATGTTCTGGCGACGGGTCGAAGATCAGATCAGGCACGATAAGCGTGAAAGGCTCATCCTGTCTCTGGTCAATGATCCGACGGTGCAGGACGGTTTGATCCAAAGGATGATCCTGCGGTCCGAGCGCATCGATCAATTCCATAGCGGACACGTTCCACAGGTGGATGGAAATGTCCTCATCCGTTTCGATCCCGGAGGCCAGGAGCGACACGCCACGCCACGCCCTCTCAAGCTGTTGAAAGCCCGGATCACGGAGAATGGCGCGCAGATGTGCCGCCGCCGCCGCATCGACTGCCGCGATATAATGATCAGCCTCTGGCGGGCCCTCATGCACGATGTGGGAGGCCACTGCGTCCCTCAGGAGCGTATCCAGATAACTGGAACCAGATTGCGGCGCGCGCTCTGCCGTGGCCTCCGGCGACTGCCCAAACAATCGCGCCAATGTATCGGTGTCACTTTCATCGGGCGTGGCGGAGTCCCCAGACACGGAGAGTTCAGGTGTGCCGGTTTTCAAGAGCGCTCGGACCTCTGCCGCAGCAGCGTCGAACATCGACGGCACCTTCAACCGGCTTCGCAGGTCCTTCAGGGTTTGAAAAATCTCAAACTGCGTCAGCACATGGTCTGCGTGAAAATCGTCGATCTCCTTGGGAGAGAATGTCCCCGCCGAAAGGTCGACTGTTGGCGCTTCCGTTGCGAGAAGGTCATCCAATGCGTCGATATCGAGCGTCTTCATTGGCCGCTGCTCCAGCGCATGCTCGCTTCGGGATCGGCAGGTGCTGCCCAGGTCGCTGAGCAAAAGAATGCGCAGGGGATCACGGCCGGACGCGTGCTTCTTTTCGGCGGGGCCTCCAAGTTCCATGGAAAACTGCAAAGGGTTGGTCATCTGAAAATTCCAGTGCGTTTAAACTATGGTCCAAGTCTACCGCTTGGCGCGCACCGATCCAGAAAAAACGCGGACACTGCCTGTCCAACAGAAACCGCGCCCCTCGATCAGCGGCGTGGATGTGAAAACGCAAAGGGTGTCTTCACCCTCTGCCGCGATCTCGCTATCACGGGCCAAGAACTCACCCGGAGAGACTGGTGGACATTCGCGCAATCCTGATGGGACTGGCCTTTGCGGTCATGTGGTCCTCAGCCTTCACTTCGGCACGGATCATCGTGGCGGATGCGCCGCCGCTGATCGCACTTGCCCTGCGCTTTGCGATCTCAGGCGCGCTGGCTGTGCTGATTGCCCTGTGGATGGGACAAAGCTGGCGCCTCACGCGCAGTCAGTGGAAGGCAACAATCATCTTCGGCATCTGCCAGAATGCCTTGTATCTGGGGTTGAACTTCGTCGCCATGCAGCGGATCGAAGCTTCTCTTGCTGCGATTATCGCGTCATCAATGCCGCTTCTGGTTGGCGTGGCAGGGTGGCTCTTTGCTGGTCAGCGCATTTCACCTTTGGGTATCGTCGGGCTGGTGGCAGGGTTCTGTGGGGTTGTGCTGATCATGGGCGCGCGGCTGAATTCGGGCGCCGACCTCTACGGGATCGGCCTCTGCATCATTGGCGTGATCTCATTGACGGTCGCCACGATGGCCCTGCGCAACGCGAGTTCCGGCGGTAATTTCATGATGGTCGTCGGCCTGCAGATGTTGGTGGGCAGCGCGGTACTCTGGCCATTCGGCCTTGCGCTCGAGATCGCAGACGTAACACTTTCAGCAAAGCTCGTGCTGGCCTTCATTTACACGACGCTTGTTCCCGGCCTGGCTGCAACTCTGGTCTGGTTCTGGCTGGTCAACCGGATCGGAGCCGTCAAAGCCGCGACCTTCCACTTCCTGAACCCGTTTCTCGGTGTCGCCATTGCCGCACTGATCCTGTCCGAAGGCCTGGGAACCATGGACATCCTCGGTGTGATCATCATCACCTTCGGAATCCTGGCGGTTCAGATATCCCGCCAGACGGTCAAGACCTGAGCCGCGCTCAGCCGATCTTGCCCCGGTTCTCGCCGATCTGACCCCGGTGCAGCAGCAGGTGGTCAAGGATCACGCAGGCCATCATCGCCTCGCCCACGGGTACTGCCCGAATGCCGACACAGGGGTCGTGACGACCCTTGGTGATGATTTCGGTTTCCTGACCCGACTTGGTGATCGTCTTGCGCGTCGACAGGATCGACGAGGTCGGTTTCACGGCAAAGCGCACGACGATGTCCTGCCCGGTGGAAATCCCGCCCAGAATGCCGCCTGCGTGGTTCGAGGAAAACTTCGGCTTCCCGTCATTCCCCATGTAGATCTCGTCGGCGTTTTCCGTCCCGGTCAACATGGCCGAGGCCATGCCTTCGCCGATTTCCACACCCTTCACCGCGTTGATGCTCATCATGGCTGCGGCAAGATCAGTGTCCAGTTTGCCATAGATCGGCGCGCCCAGACCCGCAGGCACGCCGCGCGCCACCACTTCGATGATTGCGCCAACGCTTTCGCCCGACTTGCGCAGCCCGTCTAGGTAGTCGGCCCACTCCGCTGCCGCCTTGGCATCGGGCACCCAGAAGGGGTTGTTCTCGATCTCGTCCCAATCGAACCGGTCCCGGTCGATCTGGTGCGGGCCCATCTGTGTCATGTAGCCGGTGATCTGCACGCCGGGCAGCAGCGCCTTGATCGCCTCGCGCGCCAGACCGCCCGCCGCCACCCGTGCCGCCGTTTCCCGCGCCGAGGACCGCCCACCCCCGCGATAGTCGCGGATACCGTATTTCTGCCAGTAGGTTATATCCGCATGGCCGGGGCGGAATTTTTCCATGATGTCGGAATAGTCCTTGGACCGCTGGTCGGTGTTTTCGATCATCAGCTGCACCGGCGTGCCGGTGGTCTGGCCTTCGAATACGCCAGACAGGATCTTGACCTCATCCGGCTCCCGCCGTTGCGTGGTGAACTTGTTCTGCCCCGGTTTCCGGCGGTCGAGCCAGTGCTGGATCATACCCGCGTCGATCGGCACCCCCGGAGGACACCCATCCACCGTCGCGCCAAGCGCAGGCCCATGGCTTTCGCCCCATGTGGTGACACGGAAGAGATGTCCGAATGTGTTCAGGCTCATGGCGGTCTCCTTGGCTTGGACCGTGTCCTAGGGCAGGGCGGGGCCGGTCTCAAGGTGTTTCGAATGGGCTGCGCCCATCCGACATGTGCGAGGGGCTCTGCCCCTCGCGCTCCCCGAGGTATTTTTGAAACAGAGAAGATCGGACCTGTTTGTCCTTGAAGACTTCTCTGCGCAAGGCTACCTCTTGCCGTACCTCGGGGTGCCGGACAGCCGGCTGAGATGCGTGATGCGAACCCGTTGAACCTGAACCAGTTAACACTGGCGGAGGGAAGGTCTGGATACGCTCCTGCTTTGCCCTCTCGCCGCAAAACAGGAGGATGCCATGAAACAGGCCCTTTCATTTGCTGCGGGACTTCTTGCCTCGACCACTCTGGTGGCCGCACAGGACACACCCGTTCTGACCGTTTATGCAGGTGACTATATCGTGTCAGAGTGGGGACCCGGCCCGAGGATCGAAGAGATGTTCGAGGCGCAATGCGCCTGCGATCTGCAGTTCAAGCCTGGTGATCTCTTGCCCCGGATCCTGCTTGAAGGCGCGCAGACCGATGCGGATATCGTCTTTGGCCTCAATACCGACGTCACCAAACGCGCCCGCGAAAGCGGTCTCTTCGCACCTCATGGGCAGGACACCTCGAGCCTGACCCTGCCGGTCGAATGGACCGATGACGTGTTCCTGCCCTACAATTACGGCCACACCGCTTTCATCTACAATGAAGAGCGGATCTCGGACGTTCCCGCCAGCTTTGACGCGCTGCTGGACGCTCCGGATGACCTGAAGATCGTGATCCAGGACCCGCGCTCGTCGATTTCCGGCCTCGCCCTCGTTCTCTGGGTCAAGGCGATCTATGGCGATGAGGCGGAAAAGGTCTGGGAAAAGCTCGCCCCGAAGATCCTGACCGTCACCAAGGGCTGGTCGGAAAGCTATGGTCTCTTCACCGATGGGGAGGCGGACATGGTGCTGAGCTACACCACCTCGCCCGCCTATCACATCATCGCCGAAGAGGACCGCACCAAGAAAGCGGCGATCTTCCCGGAAGGGCATTACTTCATGGTCGAACTCTCGGCCAAGGTCGCAGGCACAGATGTGCCGGAACTGGCGGATCAATTTCTGGAATTCCAGCTCTCCGAAGAGTTCCAGACCATGATCGCCACCGGCAACTGGTCCTTCCCGGCCAAGCTCGATGCTTCGAAATGGCCGGACGGGTTCAAGGAACTGAACCTGCCGGAAAAGGTGCTCTTCTACTCAGAAGACGAAGCCGCCGCGTTGCGCGATGAAACGGTCGAGGAATGGCGTCGCGCCCTGTCTCAATAATCGCGGCATTGACCGTGGCCGGTCTTGTGATCGGCCCGGTCACGGCGGTGATCCTGCGGGCCGAGGCGTTCGGCGGGTTCCGCCCGGCAGACTGGCAGGCGCTGCGGTTCACGTTGGTGCAGGCCACACTGTCGGCATTGCTCAGTGTGCTCTTCGCCATCCCTGTTGCACGCGCGCTGGCGCGGCGGAGTTTCCCGGGGCGCGGGATGTTGGTGGCGCTACTGGGCGCGCCGTTCATCCTGCCGGTGATCGTGGCAGTGCTGGGGCTGCTTGCCGTGTTCGGCCAATCCGGCCTTCTCAATCGCGTGTTGGAACCTTTCGGTCTGCCCGAATTGCAGATCTACGGCCTGCAGGGGGTGCTTCTTGCGCATGTGTTCTTCAACCTGCCCTTGGCGACACGGCTGATCCTACAGGGTTGGCTGGCCATTCCGGCCGAGCAATTCCGCCTGGCGGCAACACTGGGCATGGGACGCCGCGCCATGTGGCGATCCATCGAATATCCGATGCTGCGCCGGATCGTGCCTGGGGCGTTCGCGGTGATCTTCGTGATCTGTCTCTCGTCCTTCGCTGTTGCCCTCACTCTGGGAGGTGGGCCTCGGGCGACGACGCTGGAACTGGCGATCTACCAGTCGATGCGGTTTGACTTCGATCTCGCCCGCGCGGCGATGCTCGGCCTTCTGCAATTGGGCCTCGCGCTCTCTGCCGGTTTGATCGCGTTGCGCGTGACCGCAGTGCCGGTTGCCGCCAAGGGGCTGGACCGTCGTGTTCCGCGCTGGGACCGTACGGATCGGAGCGCAATCTGTACGGATGCGTTCTGGATCGGCCTCGCGGCGCTGTTCCTGCTGACGCCGCTGGCAATGGTCACACTCAACGGCCTTGCCGGGATCACGACGCTGGGCGCATCAGTCTGGCAGGCGGCGGGGCATTCGATCCTCGTGGCGCTCGGCTCGACCGCGCTCTGCCTGCTTTGGGCGCTGCCCTTGGCCACCCGCTGGGGCGAATGGCTTGGCCTTGCCGGGATCGCTTTGTCGCCCCTAGTGCTGGGCATCGGTCTGTTCCTGATTGTACGCCCCTTCGCGAATCCGTTCGACCTCGCACTCTACGTGACCGCCACGGTCAACGCCTTTGTCAGCCTGCCCTTCGTGCTGCGCATCCTGCGCCCCGAGGCAGAGGCGATCCGCGCCGACTACGCCCGCTTGCGGGCAGCTCTGGGGCTGTCGGGCTGGGCCTGGCTCCGCTGGGTCTTTCTGCCCCGCCTGAAGCGGCCATTGGGGTTTGCCGCAGGCCTGACGGCGGCTCTGTCTATGGGCGACCTTGGCGTGATTGCGCTTTTTGCCGACCCGGACCGTGCAACACTGCCTCTGAAGGTCTACCAGTTGATGGGGGCCTACCGCATGGAACAGGCTGCTGGAGGCGCGCTGTTGCTTCTGCTGCTCAGCTTGGGCCTGTTCTGGATGTTCGACAGGGGAGGGCGCGTTGGCTCTGCAGCTTGATCATATCGAAGCCCGATCCGGCACGTTTGCTCTCACCGCTGATCTCACGGTCGACGCAGGCGCGCGGGTGGCGATCATCGGTGCGTCGGGGTCGGGGAAGTCCACGTTGCTCGACGTGATTGCTGGTTTCCTGCCGGTGCAGTCTGGTGCCTTGCGCTGGAAGGGCAGGGACATCACGCGACTGTCCCCGGCAGAACGGCCGGTCAGCATTCTGTTTCAGGACACCAATCTCTTTCCGCATCTGACCATCGGGCAAAACCTTGCACTGGCGCTAAACCCCGCGACTGGGCGGATGCGCGATGGGGATGCCGCGCGTATCGACGGGTCTTTGGCGCGCGTAGGTCTGGCCGGGTTCGCCGAGCGTCGCCTCTCCGAGATGTCAGGCGGTCAGCAAAGCCGGGCTGCGTTTGCCCGGGTTCTGTTGCAGGGACGGCCTGTATTGCTCTTGGATGAGCCTTTTGCGGCGCTTGGGCCGTCGCTCAAGGCCGAGATGCTGGACCTCGTTTCCGAGGTGGCAGAGGCGGAAGGTTTGACCGTTTTGCTGGTGTCGCATGATCCGCAGGATGCGCGCCGGTTCGCAGAGCAGACCATCGTTGTCGAGGAAGGCCGCGTCAGCGCTCCGGAGGCGACAGGACATCTTCTGGACAACCCGCCGCCCGGGCTGCGCGCCTATCTCGGTGGGGCCGGTTAGGCCGAACCCGAAAATCCCATCCACAAAAAAAGCCCCGCCGGATTGGCGGGGCTTTCGTGTGTCTGTCCGCGAGGATCAGTCCTTCGCGCGGGCTTTGACCGGCGCCCAGAGGCGCTTGTTGGTCAGGTAGAGCAGAACCGACAGAACCGTCAGGAAGAGAACCCCGACAAAACCGGCCTGCTTACGGGCCATCAGCTTGGGTTCAGCCGCCCACATCAGGAAGGCCGCAACGTCCTGAGCCTGCTGCTCGATGGTCGCTTCGGTGCCGTCGGAGTATTCCACGTCATCGCCGTAAAGCGGCGGTGCCATCGAAATCCAGCCACCCGGGAACGCGGTGTTCTCGTAGAGGATGGTTCCGGCTTCTTCCTTTTCCTCACCGGTATACCCGTGCAGGAGCGATGCGATGTACTCGGGGCCACCCATGCCTTTGAAGAACTGGTTGATGCCCAGGCCGTACGGGCCGTGGAATCCGGCGCGGGCCTTGGCCATCAGGCTGAGGTCCGGTGCGCCAGCTGCAGTGTTGGCCGGGAAGTTGTCTGTCGGACGTGCCGGACGGAAGTCCTCCAGCTCGTCGTCGTAGACTTCAAAGAACTGCTCCGCATAGGCGCGGACCTGATCTTCCGGCATGCCGGGGCCGTCTTCCGCGTGCAGGGTCCGCAGCGGGACGTACTGCATGCCGTGGCACGAGGAACACACCTGAGTGTAGACCTGCAGTCCACGCTGAAGCTGCGCCTGATCGAAGGTGCCGAACGGGCCTTCGAACGAGAAGTCGAAGTTTTCGACGTGGCCCGATGCTCCGGCGGCAAATGCGCCGGAGACGGGAGCCAGAGCCAATGTGGCTGCGAGGGCAAGTTTCTTAAGCATTGTTCGCTTGTCCTTTCTTACTCGGCCGGGGTCGCTGCAGCAGCGCCGTCATTGGTCGAGGACTTGCCATAGTGCGCCTTGAAGTCGTCTTCGATCGTGTCCGGTTGCGGCAGCGGCTTCTCAAGCACACCAAGCAGCGGCAGGATCACGAGGAAGTAGGCGAACCAGTAGGTGGACCCCAGAAGGGCGATGTAGGGGTAGATGCCTTCTGCCGGCATTGCGCCAACCCACATCAGCACGAAGAAGTTCACCACGAAGAGCCAGAACCACCACTTGAACATCGGGCGGTAGCGACCGGAGCGCACCGAGGATGTATCAAGCCACGGCACCAGCGCCATCACGATGATCGCGCCAAACATCGCCAGAACACCGAAGAACTTCGCGTCGACGATACCGCCGGTCAGGAAGTTGGCCGCGATCACGACCCATACTTCGGAGTCGAAGGCGCGCAGGATCGCGTAGAACGGCAGGAAGTACCATTCCGGAACGATGTGCGCCGGTGTCACCAGCGGGTTCGCTTCGATGTAGTTGTCCGGGTGGCCAAGGTAGTTCGGCATGAAACCGACCACGGCAAAGAACACCACCAGGATCACGGCGAGCGCGAACAGGTCCTTGATTACGAAATACGGCCAGAAGGGCAGGGTATCTTTCTCGGCGTCTGCCTTCGACGTGCGGCGCACTTCAACACCGGTGGGGTTGTTGTTGCCCGTGGTGTGGAAGGCCCAGATGTGCACGATCACGAGACCGGCAATCACGAAGGGCAGGAGGTAGTGCAGCGAGAAGAAGCGGTTCAGCGTGGCATTGTCCACAGCCGGTCCGCCCAGCAGCCATGTCTGGATCGATTCACCGATGAACGGGATCGCACCAAAAAGGCCGGTGATTACGGTTGCACCCCAGAAGGACATCTGACCCCAGGGCAGCACATAACCCATGAAGGCGGTGCCCATCATCAGAAGGTAGATCAGCATGCCGATGATCCACGTGATCTCGCGCGGGGCCTTGTACGACCCGTAGTAGAGACCGCGGAAGATGTGTGCGTATACCGCGATAAAGAACAGCGACGCGCCGTTCATATGCAGGTAGCGCAGCATCGCGCCGCCGTTCACGTTGCGCATGATGTGCTCGATCGAGCCGAAGGCCAGATCGACATGCGGTGTGTAGTGCATCACCAGAACGATCCCGGTGATGATCTGCAGCGCCAGACAGAAGGTCAGGACGATGCCCCAGATCCACATCCAGTTCAGGTTCTTGGGTGTGGGGATCATCAGGGTGTCATACATCAAGCCGACGATCGGAAGGCGCTTGTGCAGCCACTTTTCTCCGCCGGTCGACGGCTCGTAATGGTCGTGAGGAATTCCAGACATTCGCGCGTCTCCTTATCCCAGCAGGATGGTTGTTTCGTCGACGAACTCGGCAGGAGGCACCGGAAGGTTCTCCGGGGCTGGCCCTTTGCGGATCCGGCCCGAGGTGTCGTAGTGCGACCCGTGGCACGGGCAGAACCAGCCGCCAACGCCGCCATCCAGCGCGTAATCGCCGGCATTGCCGAGCGGAACGCAGCCAAGGTGCGTGCAGACGCCCATCTGAACCAGCCACTCGCCGGTTTCGTCCAGGGCGCGGTTTTCATCGGTCGCTTCTGCGGAACCGTCGATGTTTGCGTTGCGGGCAATCGGGTCGACAAGGTCGGAAATGTCGACGCTGCGCGCTTCTTCGATCTCTTCGGCTGTGCGGCGGCGGATAAAGACCGGTTTGCCAAGCCATTTTACAGTGATCTGGGAGCCTTCCGATACGCCCGACACGTCCACACGGATCGAGGACAGTGCCAAAACGTCTGCCGACGGATTCATCTGGTTGACCAGAGGCCATACCGCGGCACCGGTCGCAACCGCGCCTGCGCCAGCCGTTGCATAGTACAGGAAGTCCCTCCGGGTGCCTTCGTGGTGTTCTGCGTTGGACACGAGGTTTTCTCCATTTATCGGCCGTTCGTCTGGCCACAATACGGGTTAGGCCGCCCAAGGGGCAGCGTTCCGAGGCGCTATTTAGCGGGCTACCCCCTAGCCGTCCACCTCCAGAACACCTACGTTAGGTATAAGCGCCGAAGTGTCGCGGCAATTGCCACTGACGGTGCGCTGTTGGCGTGTTAGCTCACGCGCGAAAAGGAAACGGACGGCGATCCATGCAGAAAACGATTCTGTCAGGAATTCTTGCAATTGGCACATTGGGCCTTGCGGCCCCGGCGATGGCCGAAATGGAGCTGTCCGTCTATTCAGGCTGGCAGACCTCGCCGCACAGCCGCGTCTATGGCGACTATCCCGGCACGGGCGCAGAGATCGACGCGCTGATAGGCTGGGAAGGTCGCTCGTTCGAGATGCCGCCGTATTACGGCGTGCGTGGAACGTGGTGGAAGAACGAAAAGCTCGGCTTTGGGCTCGAGTTCACGCACGCCAAAGTCTATGCGCCTGAAGATGAACGCGAGGCGATCGGGTTCTCCGATCTCGAATTCACCGATGGCCTGAACATCCTGACAGTCAATGCCTACCAGCGCTGGCCCGGCCTCTGGGCCGCGGGCGCAGTGACGCCCTATGTTGGTGGTGGCGTCGGCATTGCCGTGCCGCATGTCGATGTCGATACAACGACTGGCCTCGATACTTACGAGCTTCAGATCACTGGCCCCGCTGCGCGGCTGACGGCGGGCGTCAGCTATGACCTGAATGATCGCTTCGCCGTTTTCGGGGAATACCAGTTCACGTATTCCAGCAACACGGTGGACCTGCCCGAAGGCGGATCGCTTGAGACCGACATCAAGACGAACGCTCTGAACGTTGGTCTGACGCTCAAGTTCTGATCACAGATTAAACGGACTTCAGTCGTTTTTGGAGCTGGTCTGCGCCTGAGCCTGCGCCAGCGCGCGCCGTGAGCTTGGCAACATCCAGACCACCGCAGCGCTGTAGATCAGGCTCAGAACGACAAGCGCGATCCACGTATAGATCGCAACCGCAGCGCCAATTGCAGCGAATCCGACGAGGAACATCTTCACCCGGCGCTGGCTGATCCGCGTGGTCTTGAATGACCAGACCGGGAATCGCCCGATCATCAGAAACCCGATACCGGCGATGTAGATGGCGAGCAGAACGTCCGGAATGATCTGCGGCGAGTCAAAAGCAAAGGACGCATACATCGGCAGCATCACGAGGATCGCCCCGGCCGGCGATGGAATTCCAATGAAATACGCGTTCTCCGCTGACCCGTTCTCGGCCTTTCGGGCCACGTTGAACCGCGCAAGCCGTGTCACGGCACACACGGCGTAAACCAGAACGGCCAGCCAGCCGAGCTGCCGCGTGTCATCGAGTGCCCAGACATAAAGCAGCAGACCCGGAGCGACCCCGAAGTTCAGAAAATCCGCCAGCGAATCGAGTTCCGCGCCCATCTTGCTGTCGCTGCCAAGCGCGCGCGCCAGACGACCGTCGACGCCATCCAGAATCGCGGCCAGCAGGATCAGTTGCACGGCCAGTTCGTAGTTTCCCTGCAAACCGAACCGGATCGCGGTCAGACCCGCGCAAATGGCCGTGACCGTCAGCATGTTGGGCAACAGCTGAATCAGGGTCAGTTTTTCGCCATTGCGCTCGCCACTCATTTTGACAGGTCCGCAATCACCGTTTCGCCCGCAATCATCGTCTGGCCGATCTTCACCGACGGCTCGACACCCTCGGGCAGATAGATGTCCAGACGCGAGCCGAACCGGATCAGCCCGAACCGTTCGCCCCGGTCCAGAACCGCTCCCTCCTGGGTAAAGCTCACGATCCGCCGCGCGACCAGACCGGCGATCTGCGTGACGGTCAGGATGCGGTCATCCTCCATCCGGATCACCAGCGAATTGCGCTCATTGTCCTCGCTCGCCTTGTCCAAAGAGGCGTTCAGGAACTTGCCGGGCTTATAGGCGATCTTTTCCACCTTTCCGGCCACAGGCGCGCGGTTCACATGGCAGTTGAACACCGACATGAACACGCTGACCCGTGTCAGTGCTTCTTCCGGCAGGCCCAGTTCACGCGGCGGCACCGCCGGTTCGATCAGCGACACAACCCCGTCCGCCGGGCTGATCACCAGCCCCGGCGCATCAGGCGTCACGCGCTCGGGATCGCGGAAAAAGTAATAGCACCAGACCGTCAGACCAACGCCGATCCAGCCCAGCACATCCTCGATGGCGAAAAGTACGAGTGTGATCACCGCGAAGATCGCAACAAACTTGCGGCCCTCGGGGTGCATCGGCTTGATGAATGTGTCGGTCATCCGCATGGCGGCAGTATCCTTTCAAAGCGTTGCGCGTCGGTAAACCGGGGATCGCCGCCGCGCAAGCGCCGCTGTCATGACTTGGCGTCGCGGATCACGGGTCCGGCTGGCTGGCGACCATGCTGTCGCGCTTGGAAAATGTGTCGAACCAGGCGGCTAGCCCGTCCCGCCCAGTGCGCCAGGACCGCGCGTCGTGGCGCAGATCAAGATAGCCCAGCGCACAGGCCACTGCGATATGCCCCATGTCCATGCGCCCGTTCAGATGGCTCATCCATCGGGTGTTGAGCGCATCCAGCGCGCGGGAGACCTTGCCCCACTGGCCTTCGACCCACTCCATCATGACTTTTTCTTCCGGGCGGAACCGGGTCTCGTAGACCATCAGGACCGCTGCATCGAGGATACCGTCAGCCGTGGCCTCGAGCGTGAGCGTGTCCCAGATGCGGTGCTCGGGGTAAAGCCCACCGCCGGCTCGAGCGTCTAGAAACCGGCAAATCACCCGGCTGTCATAGATCGTCGGCCCATCCGACCGCACAAGCGCGGGGATCTTGCCCACCGGGTTGGCTGCGATCAGCTTTGAATCCGGAGTGAGAGGCGTTGTGGCCACATCTATGTGTTCGACGTCATCATATTGGCTCGTCTCGTGAAGCGTGACGAGTACCTTGCGCACAAAGGGGGATGGCCCCGACCGAAGTAGTTGCATGAAGCTGCTCCCTGCAGAAGTTACGCTTCAGCTAATCCCGTTGTGCAAGGATTGCCAAGCCGTCCGTCGCGATGCGGCGACGCATCGCTTCTTTCCGTAGACGGGAAGAGCTTCTCACAAAACGGGCGGCTCCGCCATCAACGCCGCCAGGGCCTCAAGCTCCATGCCCATCCCGCCCGGCACCTGCGCCGCAGCCCGCGCCCGAACAGCATCATCCTTGTTCTGCCCCAGCTTCCAGGTCGCCGCGATGTCCTCGACCACCATCCGGCAGGGTACGATCATCCGCATCATGCGCTCCAACACGTCGGGCGTCATCTTGTCTGTCGTCCAGGGGGCTTTCCCGGCCAGCCGGGATTCGTAAAAAGCGGACTGAACATCCAGCACCTCACGCATTTTACCATGTGGTAAAATTTCCAGAACCCCGGTCAGCTGCACAGCCACATAGTTCCACGTCGGCACCTGATCCGCGATGCCGTACCAGTCCGGCGAGATATAGGCATCCGGGCCCGTCACCGCGATCCGTGCCGGCCCGGCGCTTTCAATGACCGCGCAATCGGGTTCGACCGGACCAGGTGGATCAGAACCTCGCGCCCGTCCTCAGAGAGCAGTACCGGCACATGCGCCACCATCGGCACCGGATCGCCGTTCATCACCAGAGTGCCGAAACCGCGTGCGCGGACAAAGGCGATATCCTTGGCGTGATCGTGGCTGTGAAAGGTAGGATTCGGGTGCATGAGGCTGTCTCGCAACGGCAGTGAACCACCGCAGAACTTGCACAGGTCAGCGTGAAAATCCCGAGTTTAATTGTACCTGTGACAATCATCCCGCCTTGGGATGTGTCGCCTCGTAGACCTTCATCAGATGGACCGTGTCGACCGAGGTATAGGCTTGTGTGGTCGAAAGCGATGCATGCCCGAGCAGCTCCTGTATGGCCCGAAGGTCTCCGCCTGCGGACAGCAGATGTGTTGCAAAGCTGTGCCGCATCGCGTGCGGGGTCGCCGTGGCGGGCAGACCAAGCTGCATCCGAGCCTGCTCGGTGACCTTCTGAACCAGCCGCGCGTTGAGGGCTCCACCCCGGACGCCGCGAAAGATCGGCGCATCCGGTTCCATGTCGAACGGGCAGAGCCGGACGTAACGGGCCACGGCTTGCCGCGCGATCGGCAGAACGGGAACCACCCGCTCTTTCCCACCCTTGCCGACAATCCGCACCGCTTCGCCCAAGGGCAGGTAGCGTCCCATCAACCCCAGCGCTTCGGAAATCCGCAACCCGCAGCCATACAGCAATGTCACCACGGCCATGTCCCGCGCCCCGACCCAGTCCTGTGTCGATCGCTGGCCCACAGTGTCGATCATTGCGCGTGCGGCGTCCTCGTTCAAAGGGCGCGGCAGCTTTTTCTGGAACTTCGGCGCACGGGTCGACAGTACGGCGGTCGGTTCGAAGCCCTCGCGCTCGGCCAGCCAGCGATAGAAGGATTTGACCGCTGACAGCTTGCGCGCCAGCGACCGCGCACTGGCCCCGCCACTGCGCGTCTGCGCCATCCACGCCCGCATGTCAGGCACGGTGATCCGCGCCAGGGGGGCCAGCCCCTGCGCCTCTCCCTTGTAGTCCGTCAGGAACGCGATGAAATCCACCACGTCGCCACGATAGGCGGTCAGCGTGTTTTCGGCGGTTCCATTCAGCGCCCGGCTCGATGCGAGCCACCCCTCCAGCGCGTCTCGCGCCGCCGGAGAGATCAACACGCTCACGAAAGCCAGCGCCGCATCTGGCGCTCGAACACACCGGTGAAGAAGGTCAGAAGATCAGTGCCCTGCTGTGGCGTGAACTGGTGCGGGTCCTCGGCCCCCATGACCAGCAGGCCGGGCAGACGACCGGGTCCGAAATCCAGCTTCAGGCAGGCTTCCGACCGTATCCAGTCCGCCTTGTCGCCGTAGATCTCGGGCTGGCCGGTTTCGATCTGGCGCAACGTGACCTGCCGTACATTCGTATTGCGCCCGGCAGTCAGGTAATCGTCGATAAATCCCGGCGCGGCGACCGACAGGACCGATCCAAGACGCTTGATGGCCGGATCTTCGTCGTTCTGCACCGACTCCAGAACCAGTTTGATCACATCCACACGCAGGATCTCGGCCACATCCCCGCCAAGGTCGCGCAGGAACGGCTCGAAATCCACCGGATCGAGAAGCCGCAGAATGGCGCGATGCACCTGATTGGTTCCCGCAAGGTTTTCATAGGCCGCCGCAATAACGGACCGGTGGGTGTCCTCCAGCCTGTCCAGCCGCGCCTCCAGACGGTCCATGGCAATTCCACGCAGATCGACGATATTGCCGCCCATCGCACGCTCGTTCGCGGCGATCAGGGCGCGCATCAGGTCCTGATCCTCGAGAATCACATCGGGGCGCGTCATGATGGTTTCGCGCAGGTCGTCGTCGATACGGGGGCTGCTCATGCCTTCCTCGTGTTTGTATTTTGCAGGACACTAACAGCACAGACAAAAAGATGCCCGCATTTTTTCGGCCAAATGCGGGCATCCGGTAAAACTGTGGCAGAAGCGCAGGAACGCCCTTCGCAGGGCGTTCCCAAGCGGGTTCGAACCCGCCTGCGTCCTAAGCAGACGTCAGACGATCTTGATATTGGCCGCCTGCGCGTCCTTGACGAACTGGTCCAACCCCTTGTCCGTCATCACATGGTTCGCCATCGCCTTGATCACGCCCGGAGGGGCGGTCGCCACGTCAGCGCCGATCTTGGCGCATTCGCTCATGTGGTTGGCGGTGCGAATCGACGCCGCAAGGATGTTGGTCTCGAACCCGTAATTGTCGTAGATTTCACGGATATCCGCGATCAGGTCCAAGCCGTCCATGTTCAGATCGTCCAAACGGCCGATGAACGGCGAAATGAACGTCGCCCCGGCCTTGGCCGCCAGAAGCGCCTGATTGGCCGAGAAGCAAAGCGTGACGTTCACCATCTTGCCTTCGTCGGTGAGCGTCTTGCAGGCCTTCAGACCGTCCCAGGTCAGCGGCACCTTGACCGCGATGTTTTCGGCGATCTCGGCCAGTTTGCGGCCTTCCGCGATCATGTCCTCGGCTTTGAGCGCGACGACTTCCGCCGAAACGGGACCGTCCACAAGGTCACAGATCTCCTTGGTGACTTCCAGAATGTCCCGGCCCGATTTCTTGATCAGCGACGGGTTCGTGGTCACGCCGTCCACCATACCCAGATCGTTCAGTTCCGCGATGGCGTCGATTTCCGCAGTGTCGACAAAGAATTTCATGTCAGTCGCTCCTCTGATGGGTTGGCCTTTCCTACCGGTGGCTTTACCCCATGACAACGAGGACTGAAACCCCGAAGTGATGGCGCTAACATCCAGTTTCTTTGATGAAGGCACGCTGATCGGCGTGTTGACCACCCAGCCTCTGGACCGGGTGCTGGATTATCGTGCGCCCGAAGGCGGCTGTCATCTGGGCGCATTTGTCGAGGTGCCGCTTGGCCCGCGCAAGGTGCTTGGCTTGGTCTGGGGGCCGGGGCGGGGCGATTATGACCTGTCGAAAATCCGGTCTGTCATCCGCGTGCTTGATGCTGCCCCCATGCGTGAAGAGCTGATGTCCTTTCTGACCCGCGCAGGCGACTACACGCTCACGCCAATGCCCGCGATGCTGCGGCTGGCGACCCGTGCGCCGGGGTTGGGCGATCCGCCTTCAATGCGCAAGATTTACAGCTTGGGCGATGGCATCCCGGACCGCATGACTGACGCCCGCACCCGGGTGCTCGACGTGCTGCGTGACATGGGCGGTCTGTCGCTCACTCTCAAGGAACTGGCCGAGGCAGCGGGTGTGACCACCTCGGTCGTCAAGGGCCTCGTCAAACAGGGAGCCGTTCGCGAGGAAGACAGCCCGCGCGACATGCCCTTCCCCACGCTCGACCCGGACTATGCCGGGAAAGCCCTGACCGAAGATCAAACCGTAGCCGCCGCCACACTCCGCGCCTCAGTCGCCACGCGCAGCTACGGCACAACCCTGCTCAAGGGTGTCACCGGATCGGGCAAGACCGAGGTCTATCTCGAAGCGGTGGCCGAATGTCTGGCTCAAGGCCGTCAGGCGCTCGTGCTGCTGCCGGAAATCGCGCTGACCGCCGAATTCCTCACCCGGGTTGACGAACGGTTCGGGGCCAAGCCCGCTGAATGGCATTCCGGCGTCACCATGACCGAGCGCCGTCGCGTCTGGAAAATGACCGCGCAGGGCGGGGCGCAACTGGTCGTCGGCGCACGGTCCGCGCTCTTCCTGCCGTTCCGCGATCTGGGTCTGATCGTTGTCGATGAGGAGCACGACACCTCCTACAAGCAGGAAGATGGTGTTCTTTACAACGCCCGCGACATGGCCGTCCTGCGGGCATCGATCTGTGGCGCACAGGTGATCCTGGCCTCCGCGACTCCAAGCCTTGAAAGCTGGGCCAATGCCGATGCGGGCAAATACCAGAGGCTCGAACTCACCTCTCGTTTCGGCGCCGCTGTCATGCCCGAGATGCGCGCCATCGACATGCGGAACGAACAGCTCCCCGGCTCAAGCTGGATCTCACCAACGCTGCAACGCGCCGTGCAGCAGCGGCTCGACAACAAGGAACAGGCGCTCCTCTTCATCAACCGGCGCGGCTATGCCCCGGTCACCATCTGCCGCGCCTGCGGGCATCAGATTGGCTGCGACCACTGCGATGCGCGGATGGTGGAACACCGCTTTCTCAAACGCCTCGTCTGCCACCAGTGCGGCGAGACCAAGCCGATGCCCACAACCTGCCCCTCCTGCGAGGCCGAAGACAAACTGGCCGCCGTCGGCCCCGGTGTCGAACGCCTCGCCGAAGAGGCGCAGGCGCTCTTCCCTGAGGCCCGGCTTGCGGTTCTGTCGTCCGACATGTTCGGCTCCGCCCGTGCCCTCAAGGCCGAGATCGAAACCATCGCCAGCGGTGGGGCCGATCTCATCATCGGCACGCAGCTTGTCGCCAAGGGCCACAACTTCCCGCTGTTGACACTGGTCGGCGTGATCGACGCCGATCTGGGGCTTCAAGGCTCTGACCTGCGCGCAGCCGAACGCACCTTCCAACTGATGCGGCAGGTGGCAGGTCGGGCGGGGCGCGCCGACAAACCCGGTCAGGCGCTGATGCAGACCTACCAGCCGGAACACCCGGTGATCCGCGCGATCCTGTCCGGCGACGAACAGGATTTCTGGACCGCAGAAGCAGGCGAACGCCGTAGCGCAGGTGTGCCGCCCTATGGACGCCTTGCCGGAATCATCCTGTCCTCCACGGATGTGCAGGAGGTGTTCGACCTCGGCAACGCGCTCGCCCGCAACGATGGACCGCTGCGCCGTGTGGGCGCACAGGTCTTTGGTCCGGCCCCGGCCCCCATCGCGCGGGTGCGCGGGCGCCATCGGGTGCGCCTTCTGGTCAAGGCCCCCAAGGGCACTGCGTTGCAACCGGCACTGGCGGAATGGGTCAAACCCTTCCGGCTGAAAGGTGAGTTGCGCATGGCCATCGATATCGACCCGCAGAGTTTCTACTGATCGCCGCCATGCTCCGTTTCGGTCGACCGAAACGACTGGATGCGTCGACGCATCCACCCGCGCTCAGATCCATGCGGACCCTTTTTCAACCCTGCGCGTCATGCAGAACCAGCGTGAATCCTTCATCCGGCGTCGGCGGTACGAAATGGCGGGTGATCTGGTGAAACAGGTCATCGCTGACCGTAAAGGGATGCGTGCCCTCCGTGTTCCGGCGGTGCAGCCGCTCCAGACACAGCTCATCCGAGATTATCAGGACATGCATCTGATGCGCAGCCCGGCTCTGATCCAGAATACCACGCATCCATGCGCGGCTTTCCACCGTGTTCGCCTGGAAATCCAGCACCACCGATAGGCCGCTCTCCAAAAGGTTCACGACATGCGGCCCCATCACCGCGCGCAGCTTGGCCGAGCATCGCATATAGTCGGCGCCGCTCGACATCCGGTCCCCGAACAGTTGGGCCAGCCATGTGTCTTCAGCGATCAGAACGGTGTCTTCTCTCGCGCTGAGTTGGGCCGCCAGAGTGGACTTTCCGGCAGCGATCTTGCCGCAGATCATGTGCAGGGTGGGTGTGCTGTGATCCTTGCCCAAGGCCCTGTCCTCTTTGTGTTTCGAAGGGCGCGAACGGGTTCGTCTTTTCGGTCTGTGGCCCGGGCTTCCCGGTCAATGGGTTCAAAGGACCGACAGCCCGACCCGTCACCGGCGGTGGGGGTTACCCTTCGATCGCGGTGATCATGTCCACGCGCGTGCCGTGGCGGCCGCCTTCGAACTCCGCGTTCAGAAACGCATCCACGATGTCCAACGCCAACCCTTCGCCGATCACGCGCGCGCCCAGCGACAGCATATTGGCATCGTTATGCTGGCGGATCATGCGGGCCGAGAACGTGTCGGAACAGACGCCGCATCGGATGCCCTTCACCTTGTTCGCAGCCATCATGATTCCCTGTCCGGTACCGCAGAGGATGATGCCAAGGGCACAGTCTCCGTTGGCCACCAGCTTGGCCGCCGCTTCCCCGTGCTTGGGGTAATGGGTGCTTTCGGGAGTTGTCGGGCCGATATCGACAACCTCGAAGCCGCGTGCGGAGATGTGGCTTGCGACGGCCTGTCGAAGCTCGATTGCGGCGTGGTCGCTTGAAAGCGCAATGCGCAGGGTGTCGGTCATGTGAAGCGTCCCGTAATCCCGAAGTGACGTCCTCGCCGGTTCGGGGAGGTTTCATGGCTGTGGTTCGGAGGCTCCTGATACCACAGGTCCGTCAAAGGTCCAGTCATGTCCGTTGATCGGTGTCTGTGAGGCTGCTGTCTGCGATTGGTTAACGAAATCTTAATGGGTCCGCTTCGGACCCATTGTTTCGCGTGCGAAACATTGGGTCAGCACATGCACCCTTTCGGGGGTGCTCCCTGGGCCGCGTCCCGCATCCCACAGTGCGGTCATATTTGCCGCCACGCCTTGTATGCCCCCTATGCGCAATCTACATGGGCCTCCATGAAGCGCTTTATCCCATTTGTGAAATCCGATCCCACTGTGGCGGTCGTTCGGATGCAGGGCACGATTGCAGCAGGCACCCGTGGCACGCTCAGCGATGCCAGCCTCCGCGTGCTTCTCGAAAAGGCATTCCGGCGGGGCAAGCCTGACGCCGTGGCGCTGGAAATCAATTCGCCCGGTGGCTCACCGGTGCAAAGCGCCCTGATCGGTTCACGCATCCGTCGGCTGTCGGAAGAAACCGAAGTTCCCGTCTACGCCTTCGTCGAGGATGTCGCTGCATCGGGTGGCTACTGGATCGCCAGCGCCGCGGACGAGATCTATGCCGACGCCAGTTCGATCCTTGGCTCAATCGGGGTCATTTCGGCCGGTTTCGGAGCGCATGTGTTTCTGCAGCGTCAGGGGATCGAACGCCGGGTACACACGGCAGGCAAGTCGAAATCCATGCTCGACCCGTTCCGCCCCGAGAGCGAGGAAGACGTGGCACGTCTGAACCGTCTGCTTGGGCAGTTGCATGACACGTTCATCACCCAGGTCAAGGACCGGCGGGGGGACCGGCTGGCCGATAACCCGGACCTCTTTACCGGAGAGATCTGGGTCGGACAGGGCGCGGTCGATGTCGGTCTTGCCGATCATGTCGGACATCTCGTGCCCGCCATGAAAGAGCGCTTTGGCGACAAGGTGAAATTCCGCCGCTACGAACAGCGCCGTCCGTTCTTTGCCCGTTTCGGTGCGAAACTTGCCACCGATGCGCTCAGTGCTATCGAGGAGCGCGCCGAGTTCGCGCGCTACGGTCTCTGACGTGATCGCAAAGATCGTTCTCCTCTTCCTCGCCTTCATGGCGGTTCTTGCCATGTTCGGCAAACTCCAGGTTCCCGGCGTCAAACGCCTGTCGGACGCCAAATGCCCCAAATGCGGCCGTTACCGGATCGGCAAGGGACCGTGCCCCTGTTCGGGAAAGGCAGGCTGAGATGCTGATGATCTGGGGAGGTGTGGTCATCGGTCTGGTCATCCTGCTTCTGGCCGGGGATGCGCTGGTCAAGGGCGCAGTAAACCTGTCGCTCCGGATTGGGATCCCTGCTCTGATCGTCAGCCTGACGGTTGTGGCTTTCGGCACCTCCGCGCCAGAGCTGCTCATCTCGATCAAGGCGGCGATGGAGAATGTGCCCGGTATTGCACTTGGCAATGTTGTAGGGTCGAACACCGCGAACATCCTGTTGGTGTTGGGGATACCGGCTCTGCTGGCTGTCATGCACACGAGCGAGTGTGACACCCGCAAGAGCTATGTCGTGATGCTCGGGGCATCGGTGCTGTTCATTGCTCTGGCCTTCCGGGGTGTGTTCGACTGGATCGCAGGCGTGATCCTTCTGGTTGTTCTGGCTGTTATTCTTGGCGACTCCATGCGCGAGGCGCTGGCCCATCGGCGCGCTGGGCAGGAGGCCGAGGATGACGAAGAGCCTGAAGGCGCCGACCCGAACATGCCGTGGTGGAAGATCCTTCTTTACCTCGCACTTGGTCTTGTTGGTCTGCCGCTGGGCGCTGATCTGCTGGTCGACAGCTCGGTCGAGATCGCCACGCTGTTCGGCGTGAGTGACACGGTGATCGGCCTGACGCTGGTTGCCCTCGGGACTTCCCTGCCGGAGCTAGCGACAACCGTCATGGCCGCACTTCGGCGGCAGGCGGATGTGGCATTGGGCAACGTCATCGGGTCCAACATGTTCAACCTGTTGGCCATCATCGGTGTCGCGTCAATGATCGCGCCGATCCCGGTCGATCCGGAATTCCTGAGCTTCGACCTCTGGGTCATGCTTGGCGCGTCGCTCCTGATCTTCCCGCTGGTGTTCCTTGCCAAAGATCTGACCCGTATCTGGGGTGTGGTCTTGTCGGCGCTCTATCTGGGCTACATTGCGCTTGTCATCATGTAAGGGCAGGGCGGAGCAATGAGCAGAGCACTGATCACAGGGGCCGGAAAACGGCTTGGACGCGCAATGGCGCTCTACCTCGCAGATCGCGGTTTCGACATCGCGGTGCATTACGCGAGTTCTGCGGCAGCAGCGGAAGAGGTTGCGGATATCGTCCGGGCAAAAGGCCGCAAGGCGTGTACCGTGCAGGCCGATCTGCTCAGCGAGGACGAGACACAGTCACTCACGGATGCGGCTGTTGCGAGGATCGGCGGGCCGTTGACGGTGCTGATCAACAACGCGTCGATCTTCGAGTATGACAACATCGAAAGCGCCACGCGCGACAGCTGGGACAGACATCTGGAAAGCAATCTGCGCGCACCGTTTGTCCTGACACAGCGTTTCGCAGCGCAACTGCCAGAGCCGCAACGCGACGATCAGGACGAGCCCGTTGCCAGCGGTCTGGTGGTGAACATGATCGACCAGCGGGTGCGTAAACTGACGCCGGAGTTCATGACCTACACCATCGCAAAAATGGGGCTTTGGGCCTTTACCCAAACAGCGGCGCAGGCGCTGGCGCCGAAATGCCGGGTCAACGCGATTGGCCCCGGTCCGACCCTCAAAGGCGGGCGTCAGAGCGAGTCGCATTTTTCGAAACAGCGCGCGGCCACGATCCTGGAACGGGGGGCAAACCCGTCGGATATCACGGCCGCACTGGGTTATTTCCTTGATGCGCCAGCGGTCACCGGACAGCTGCTGTGTGTGGATGGCGGTCAGCATCTGGGATGGCAGACACCCGACGTGATCGGGGTTGAATGATGTGCGGCAGAAGCAAGTTTTGCACCGGTCGGATTAACGTTACGAAACTGTTACGAAAGTCTTAATGTTTTCAGTAACTTGTCATGCGTAAAGAAAAATACCTCATAATTTCAAATACTTGTGGCATCGGCTAAAAATTAGGCAGATGAGGGAAGGCGCCGAAAAACAAGGGAAATTTCTTAACGTTCAAAACTTTCCCCCAAAGTTATCCACAGAAACCGTGGATGTCTTAAAGGTTGCACCGGCGGTTCCAATCGGGCAGCGAATTTGAAAGAATCGGTGTCCGGAGAAAGGGTGTCAGGGCCGCCTTACATGACGCAAAAATCTGACAGTGAACCGGTCACGGGCCATGCCTGTATCCAGAGCTATCTGAAGACGCTGGACGCAAGCCCCGGTGTTTACAGGATGCTCGATGCACAAGCGCGGGTGCTCTATGTCGGAAAGGCGCGGAACCTGCGCGCGCGTGTATCCAACTATGCGAGACCGGCGGGGCACAGCCCACGGATTGCGCGGATGATCTCGGAAACCGCGTCGATGATGTTTCTGACGACGCGGACGGAAACCGAGGCGCTGCTGCTGGAGCAGAACCTCATCAAGCAGCTGAAGCCGCGTTACAACGTGCTGCTGCGGGACGATAAATCCTTCCCCAATATCCATGTCACCGATCACGCCTATCCGATGATCCACAAGCATCGCGGCGCGAAGAAGGAGAAGGGCGCGTATTATGGCCCGTTTGCCAGTGCGGGCGCGGTGAACCGGACTCTGAACCAGTTGCAGAAGGTGTTTCTGCTCCGCAACTGTACCGATGCGATGTTCGACAGTCGCACGCGGCCCTGCCTGCTTTATCAGATCAAACGCTGCTCCGCGCCCTGTGTCGGGAAGATTTCCGAAGCCGATTATGCCGCGAGTGTCCGGGATGCGGAACGGTTCCTGTCGGGCAAATCCACGAACATTCAGGAAACGCTGGCCAAGCAGATGGCGCAGGCGTCTGAAGAGATGGAATTCGAACGCGCGGCTGCATTGCGTGACCGCATCCGCGCGCTGACGCAGGTGCAGACGGCGCAGGGGATCAACCCGCGTGGCGTGACCGAGGCGGACGTGATCGCGCTGCATCTGGAGAAGGGGCAGGCCTGTGTTCAGGTGTTCTTCATCCGGGCGAACCAGAACTGGGGCAACCGCGATTTCTATCCGCGTGTGGGCGCCGATGTGGAAGAGGCCGAAGTCCTGGAAGCGTTCCTCGGACAGTTCTACGACACCAAGGAACCTCCGCGCCTGATCCTGCTGTCACATCCGATCGAAAATGAAGACCTGATGACAGAAGCGCTGTCCGGCAAGCTGGGTCGCAAGGTCGAAATTTCGGTGCCGCTTCGAGGCGAGAAGTCCGAGTTGGTCGATGGTGCCTTGCGCAATGCGCGGGAGTCTCTGGCCCGCCGGATGGCGGAAACGGCAACACAGGCGAAGCTGCTGCGCGGGCTGGCCGAGGCGTTCGATCTGGAGGCTCCACCCGAGCGGATCGAGGTCTACGACAACAGCCATATCCAAGGCACCAACGCCGTTGGCGCGATGATTGTCGCGGGGCCGGACGGGTTTCTGAAAAGCCAGTACCGGAAGTTCAACATCAAGGGGGATGAGCTGACCCCCGGCGACGATTTCGGCATGATGAAAGATGTGCTGACGCGACGTTTCAAGCGGTTGCTCAAGGATGATCCGGATCGTGACAAGGGGCTGTGGCCCGACCTGCTGTTGATCGATGGCGGGGCCGGGCAGGTGTCGGCGGTGCGCGAGATCATGGAGGAATACGGCGTCGAAGATGTGCCGATGGTCGGTGTCGCCAAAGGTGTGGATCGGGATGCGGGCAAGGAAGAGTTCCACCGTCCCGGCACACGCCCCTTTGCGCTGCGCCACAATGATCCGGTGCTTTACTTCGTCCAGCGTCTGCGCGACGAGGCGCACCGTTTTGCCATCGGCACGCACCGGGCGAAGCGGGCAAAGTCGCAGATGGCAAACCCGCTGGATGAAATCTCGGGCGTGGGCGCGTCGCGCAAGCGGGCGCTGCTGGCGCATTTCGGATCGGCCAAGGCAGTCAGCCGGGCGAACCTGGCTGACCTGAAGGCGGTGGAAGGTGTCAGCGAAGCACTGGCAGAGCGGATTTACAGCTTCTTCCACGAGAGCGGATAGGGTGCCTGATTGTGTGCGCTGCGCGCACGCATGATGCCTCGGCGCTGACGCGCCTGCGGGTTGCCTCCGGCGGAGGTATTTTTCAAACGAAGAAGGTCAGACGCTGAGTTGGCCCAGTGTCTGGCGGACGCTTTCCGAAAGCGGGGCCGGGCGGCCATCGGTACCGACATGGACCTGGGTGAAAAACCCTTCGGCCCCGGCGGTGTCGCTCTCATTGGCGAAGAGCGCGATCTCGTAGCGGAAGGACGAGGTGCCGATATGCGCGATGCGGATCCCGGCGGTGAGAATGTCAGGAAAGCCCAGTTCGGCGTGATAGCGGCAACCGCTTTCGACCACGAGGAATTTGGTGGCGTTGGGGCCTCTGATCTCGATGCCCTGTTCGATCTGCCAGAGGCTGACCGCGGTGTCGAAAAGCGCGTAATAGGTGGCATTGTTGAGGTGGCCGTATTCGTCATTGTCCTGCCAGCGGGTCGGCAGGGTACGGAAAGCGCGGTAGTCGGCGCGGGTTCCGGGAGGTGTGCGGGTCATCCGGAGCGCATCAGGCGGAAGGCCGCTGAGGCGCCCCAGCCGGCGGCTATAGCGATGGTCAGCGACAGAAGGCCGTAGATCAGTGGTTGCTGGCGCGACAGGTTGAAGAGCCAGCGTTCGAGGCCGACCTTGCGGACGTCGATGCTGGTTTCGTACTGCGACACGACCTTGCCGCCACGGGTGAGGAAGATGCGCGTGGCATAGTCACCTTCGGTCAGGTTTGCGGGCATCTGGATGGCGGTGTTGAAGAGTGTCGATTCCCGCAGTTCGACTGCGCCTTCCTCCAGAGCGTAGAGCCCGTTTTCCATGCGGATTCGGATCACGGCGTCGGAGAAGGCCTGAGGTTCGTTCACCTCCATCGGTGCGCCGACCGACCGGATCGCGCGGGGGATGGAGATGGTGTGACGCAGGTCTTCGGTTTCGCTGATCACGTCGCTCCATGGTGCCGAAGTGGCGATGGCGTAGAAACTCGGCGCGGCATCGACCTCGACCGAGTCGACATTGACCCAGATGCCAAGGCGGCGTTCCTTGCGCCGGACGGTCAGCGGCAGTTGGGGGCCGGACACCGTGACAATCACCTGGAGAGGTTGATCCTGGGGGATCGGCGTTTCGCGCTTGATCGCGCCGTAGATGATGATTTCGGAGCCGTCGAAATTGGTCGAAATCGAAACCTGATCCTGGCTGAGGCCCAACACGACTTCCTCGGCGCGCAGCGGTGCGGCGATAAGTGTGAGGATCAGGAGCAGCCAGCGCATCAGTGGCCTCCCGCCGCGCCGATCGAGAACAGTTCGGACGGCTGGATCAGCAGGTCCAGCGCGAGTTTGCCGCAGACGGCGAGCACCATCATCGCCAGCAGGATGCGCAGTTGTTCGGCCTTGAGTTTGGCCCCGATCACGGTGCCGAACTGTGCCCCGACCACACCGCCGACCAGCAGCAGCACGGCCAGCACCATGTCCACGGTGTAGTTCGTGGTGGCGTGCAGCAATGTGGTGAAGCCGGTCACGAAGATGATCTGGAACAGCGAGGTGCCAACCACAACCTTTGTCGGCATGCCGAGCAGGTAGATCATTGCCGGCACCATGATGAAGCCACCGCCGACACCCATGATCGCCGCAAGAATACCGACGAGCACACCGACGATTACTGGCGGTATGACCGAGATATAAAGGCCCGAGGTGCGAAAGCGCATCTTGAAGGGCAGGCCGTGAATCCAGTTGTGCTTCTTTCGGGCGGGGGCCTTGCCGGATTTGGTCTTGCGGATGGCGTTCAGGCTTTCGACGAACATCAGCGAGCCGATGATGCCGAGGAATACCACGTAGCAGAGCTTGACCAGCAGATCGACCTGACCGAGGCTTTTCAGGTAGTTGAAGACCCAGACACCCAGCGCGGCGCCGATCAGACCTCCGATCAGCAGCACGGTGCCCATCTTCAAATCAACGGTTTTTCGCCTGAGATGCGCCAGGACGCCCGAGAATGACGAAGCAACGATCTGGTTCGCTTCTGTCGCCACGGCCACCGCCGGCGGGATGCCGATGAAGAACAGCAGCGGAGTCATCAGGAACCCGCCACCGACGCCGAACATGCCAGAAAGGATGCCCACCAAGCCGCCCAGGCCAAGCAGCAGGAACGCGTTGACCGATACCTCGGCGATGGGCAGGTAAATTTGCATGTTTGTCCATAGACCCAACCCTTGCCCCGTTTCAAGCGGTGCGGTGCCGCAGGTGCAAAAAGGACTTACGGATGAGGGTCAACTGGACTCAGGGACAACGCGGGTGATGCGACGGGGCATCACCCGTTTCCGTCGACGGAAACGCCCGCTTACAAAAGCGGTCAGCGCTCCTTCACGTAGGGCTCACCGCCAGCCCGCGGCGGGATTGCCTTGCCGACGAAGCCTGCAAGGATGACAACGGTCAGGATATAGGGCAGCGCGTCCATGAACTGCACCGGAACTATGAACGCTCCGAGATCGATGTTCTGATAGCGCAGTGCAATGGCTTGCAGCAGACCGAACAGCAGGCAGGCATAGAGCGCGTACCACGGTCTCCATTTCGCAAATATCAGCGCCGCCAGTGCGATGAAGCCGCGCCCGGCGGTCATGTCCTTGACGAAACCGGCCTGCAGCGCGGTGGCCAGATAGGCCCCGGCGATGCCGCAGAGGATACCGCAAATCCCGACGGCCACATAGCGCAGCCCAATGACCGATACGCCTGCGGTATCCACTGCCTCGGGGGCCTCACCAACCGCGCGCAGACGCAGGCCGAAGCGGGTGCGGAACATCAGCCACCATGTAAGAGGCACCATCAGGAAGGCGACGTACACGAGGATCGAGTGTCCCGAGATCAGTTCCGCGTAGATTGGGCCGATGATCGGGATGCCCGCAGCGGCCTCGGCCCCTGGGAGGGTGATCGGCCCGAAGCGGCCTTCTCCGATCAGGGACGGGGTTCGACCGCCCTGACTGAACCAGTCCTGCGCGATCAGCACCGTCAGACCGGCGGCGAGGAAGTTGATCGCGACCCCGGAGATAAGCTGATTGCCCCGGAATGTGATCGAGGCAAGACCGTGGAGAACCGAGAGTGCCATCGAGGCGAGGATGCCCGCGCCGAGGCCCATCCAGACGTCACCGGTGATGGATGCAATGGCGGCTGAGAAAAAGGCTGCGGCGAGCATCTTGCCCTCGAGGCCGATGTCGAAAATCCCGGCGCGTTCGGAATAGAGCCCTGCAAGGCACGCCAGGAGAAGCGGCGTGGCCAGGCGAATGGTGCTGTCGAGCACCTGAAGCAGTGTTGCGAAATCCATCAGGCTTTCCTCCGGCGGGCGAGGAAGAGTTTTTCAAGCGGCATCCGCACCATGTTGTCGAGCGCGCCGGTGAACAGGATCACCAGAGCCTGGATCACCACAATCAGCTCACGTGGGATATTGGTCCAGAGCGCCAGCTCTGCGCCGCCCTGATAGAGGAAACCGAAGAGAAGGGCGGCGAGGAGAACGCCCAGGGGATGGGAGCGCCCCATCAGCGCGACGGCGATGCCGATGAAGCCGGCGCCTTCGGTGGCGTTCATCACAAGGCGTTCGGCCTCGCCCATCGTGGTATTGAGCGCCATCATCCCGGCCAGCGCGCCGGAAATCAGCATTGCAACGATGGTGATCTTCACGGGGCTGATGCCTGCGTATTTCGCGGCGGATTCGGAATGCCCGAAGGCGCGGATCTCGTATCCGAGGCGGGTGCGCCAGATCAGGACCCAGACAAAGACACAGGCCAGCAGAGCCAGGAAAAAGGTCACGTTGGCCGGTGCGCCCCGGAACATCGGAGCGGTGGCGGTCGAGAACATGTCCTGGAATGTCGGCAGGTGCGTCGCTTCGGGAAATTTCGCGGTCGCCGGGTCCATGGCGCCCTGCGGACGAAGGAGGTTCACCAGAACGTAGTTGAGCAGGGCGGCCGCGATGAAGTTGAACATGATCGTGGTGATCACGATATGGCTGCCGCGTTTGGCCTGCAGGTAGGCCGGGATCAATGCCCAGAGCGCCCCAAAGATCGCGGCCGAGACCGTCGCACCCAGCAGAGCGACGTACCAGTTCGGCCAGGGGATGTAGAGGCAGGCCAGTGCAACGCCAAGGCCGCCGATCATCGCCTGACCTTCGCCGCCGATATTGAACAGCCGAGCGTGGAAGGCCACGGCGACAGCAAGGCCGGTGAAGATGAAGTTGGTGGCGTAGTAGAGCGTGTAGCCCCAGCCCGAAGACCGCATCAGCGCGCCATCGACCATGAGATTGAAGGCCGCAATCGGGTCTTCGCCGATGCCGATGATCACCAAAGCCGACAGGATCGCAGCGAGGATGAGCGAAATCAGGGGGACAAGGACCGCGTCGGCCCAGCCGGGCATCTTATCCATTTTTGTCTCCCTCCTCGGGGTCTTCGGTCTTGGTCGGGGGCGGCGGAGCGGAGGGGGCCGACATGGGGATGCTGGCGCTCAGGCTGGCAATGCTGCCCGTGTCTATGGACGGGATCCCGTCCGGGGCACTGACGGGCGCGGTCGAGAATTCCTCGACGGGTTCGTCTTCGCCGGCAGGAGACGGTTCAGGCGGCGGCACCTCTTCGGCTGCAGCCTGTTCCTGATCGGGGCTTTCGGCCGCGGTCTCGGCCTCTGTTGCCGAGGGCACAGCTTCGGCGTCGGATGTGGGTTCGGCTTCGGCAGCTTCCTGCAGTTCGGTTTCCGTCATCGCCATGGGCGAGGCGGGCATGGCCGCATTTGCGGTGTCTGTGATCCCGGCCATCAGGAGGCCGAGTTCTTTTTCGTTGGTTTCGCTGGGCAGGCGTTCGCCCATGATCTGGCCGTCGAACATCACCGCGATGCGGTCGGAGAGCGAGAAGATCTCGTCCAGTTCGACAGATACCAGCAGGATTGCCTTGCCCTCGTCCCGAAGGCGCACGATCTGCTGGTGGATGAACTCGATGGCGCCGATATCGACTCCGCGCGTCGGCTGACCGACCAGAAGGATATCCGGGTTGCGTTCGATTTCACGGGCCAGAACGATCTTCTGCTGATTGCCGCCGGAAAAGTTGCGGGCGGCGAGCTTGGGGTTCGGCGGGCGCACATCGAAGCGCTCCATCTTGGCGGCGGCTTCGGCTTTGATCGCGGCGTTGTTCATCAGCGGGCCGCTTTGGATTTTCGGATCGCGGTGATAGCCGAAGATGGTGTTTTCCCATGCAGTGAAGGGCATGATCAGCCCTTCGCGGTGGCGATCTTCGGGGACATGCGCGATGCCGCGGGCGCGGCGCGACTGGCCGTCGGAATGCTTGCCGGTCAGATCGATGCTCTGACCATTGACGCGGACGGTGCCGGTTGCATCAGCGTACCCGCCAAGAACTTCGAGAAGCTCGGACTGTCCGTTGCCGGCAACGCCGGCGATGCCGAGGATTTCACCGGCACGCACATTGAGCGAAATGCCC
Source organism: Marivita geojedonensis (assembly GCF_002115805.1). Classification (GTDB taxonomy): domain Bacteria; phylum Pseudomonadota; class Alphaproteobacteria; order Rhodobacterales; family Rhodobacteraceae; genus Marivita; species Marivita geojedonensis. The sequence goes on from NZ_JFKC01000002.1 coordinate 127,266, forward strand.
TTGAGTCGTTCCACGCCCTTGTCGTCGACCAGACGCAGGTTTTCGATTTCCAGGACCGGGTCCTTGGGGCTGGCGGGTTGCTTTTCGACATGCAGGAGGACCTTGCGGCCTACCATCATCTCGGCCAGCCGCTCCGGGCTGGTTTCCGAGGTCTTGACCGTGGCGGTCATCTCGCCACGGCGCATCACCGACACGGTGTCGGTGGATTTCATGATCTCGCGCAGCTTGTGAGTGATCAGGATGATCGTCTTTCCCTCGGACCGCAGGTTGTCGAGGATCCGGAACAAGTGATCGGCCTCTGCCGGGGTCAGAACGCCTGTCGGTTCGTCGAGAATGAGGATGTCCGCCTGACGGTAAAGCGCCTTGAGGATCTCGACCCGCTGCTGGTGGCCGACGCTGAGGTTCTCGACAATCGCGTCGGGATCGACGTGCAGTTCGTATTCCGCAGCCAGCTGCTTGAGAACACCCCGTGCCTTGTTCAGCGACGAGCGAAGCAGAGGGCCGTCTTCGGCACCTAGGATGACGTTCTCCAGAACGGTAAAGTTGGGGACGAGTTTGAAATGCTGGAACACCATACCGATACCGGCGCGGATCGCAGCCTGGCTGTCGGGGATGTCGGTTTTCTTTCCGTGGATGAAGATCTCGCCGCGGTCGGCTTTGTAAAAGCCGTAGAGGATCGACATGAGGGTGGATTTGCCCGCACCGTTCTCACCGATAATGCCGTGGATCGTGCCGGGTTTGACGCTGATCGAAATGTTCTTGTTGGCTTGAACAGGACCAAATGCCTTGGAGATGCCTTTCAATTCGATCGCGGGCGCAACAGTTGTCGGGACAATGTCGGTCTCGGGGGCAACGGCGGTGGTCATGAACTATCCCTGCTTCACTGTTCGGGTCTGTCGCCCGATACGTGGCGGAGCGGCCGTTTCCGACCGCTCCGTCCTGTCATCGTGGATCCAGATGGATCAGAAGCTCAGTGCCGGGCAGCTGTCGTCCGACATGTAGTCGTGGACGGTAAGCTCACCGCTGGCGATCTTGGCAGACGCTTCGTCAACGGCCGCCTGCATTTCGGCGCTGACGAGAGAGGCGTTGTACTCATCCAGCGCATAGCCGATACCGCCATTCGCGATGCCCATGACGTTGATCCCGGTTTCGAGATCGGTCCCAGCCTTCATGGCGTCATAGACCGCATTGTCCACCCGCTTCATCATCGAGGTCAGAACCTTGCCCGGATGCAGGTAGTTCTGGTTGCTGTCCACGCCGATGGACAGGATGCCTTCGTCAGCAGCGGTCTGGAGAACACCGACGCCTGTGCCGCCAGCGGCTGCATAGACCACGTCAGCACCCTGGCTGATCTGCGCCTTGGTCAGCTCGGAACCTTTTACCGGGTCGTTCCATGCTGCCGGAGTTGTGCCGGTCATGTTGGCGACAACGGTTGCATCCGGGTTCACGGCCTTGACGCCCTGCGCATAGCCGCAGGCGAACTTGCGGATCAGCGGAATGTCCATGCCGCCGATAAAGCCGACGGTGCCGGATTCGGACGCCATCGCGGCCATCATGCCGACGAGGTAGGAGCCTTCATGTTCATTGAACACAACGGAGCGCACGTTCGGCGCGTCTACGACCATGTCGATGATGGCGAATTTGGTGTCGGGGTAATCCGGGGCCACTTCGGACAGGACGTTGCCGAAAGCAAAGCCGGTCATCACGATCGGGTTGTTGCCGTTCTCGGCAAAGCGACGGAGCGCCTGCTCGCGCTGGGCTTCGGACTGAAGCTCGATCTCGCGGAACGACTCGCCTGCTTCTTCGGACCAGCGCTTGGCTCCGTTGAAAGCCGCTTCGTTGAACGATTTGTCGAACTTGCCGCCCAGATCGAAGATCAGGGCCGGTTCCGCGACAGCAGCGCCTGCGGTCAGCGCCAGTGCGGCGACGGCACTGGAGAGTTTGGTCATAAGGGTCATTTCGAGCTCCCAGGTGTTGGACTGCGACGACTCTATTGCGTCGCTTGGTTAGATCGGGTGATCGGTACAATTAAGGCCGCAGGCGCGGCAGAGGGTCAACCGCTTTTTGCGAAGCGGTCATATGACGTTGGTGCGTTGGGCCGGTTACCCTACGGCACTGGCCGGGAAAGCAGCAGAGCGTCGTCTTTTCGCCCATCACGCAGCGTGTAGTAGTCTTTGCGCCGACCGATTTCCGCGAATCCCCGCGCGGCATAGAAGGCCCGGGCCGGGGCGTTTTCGGCGGCAACCTCAAGCAGGATGCGGGTCACGTCGGCTTCCCCGGCCGTATCGACAAGTTCAGACAGGAGGGACGACGCGACGCCGCTGCGCTGCGCGTCAGGGTCGGTTGCGAGAGCGAGGATTTCGCAATCATCGGCGACGATCTGAGCGATCAGACCGCCGTTTTCCCGTGCCAGGAAAAGGCTGTGCGGGTTGGCGAGGGTTTGGGTGATCGTTTCTGCCGACCAAGGCCGCATCCGGGTATAGGCACGGTCCATCAGCGCGGCGAAGGCACCGGGTGTCACGACAGGATGACCGGCGCTGTGTCACGCGAAGGTGCAGCGTCTGCCGGTTTGACATAGAGGGGCTTGGGTCGGCCTGCCTGCTCGGCTTGCGCTTCTGCGGCGCATTCCGCAATGGCTGCGATCAGGCGGTGCGGATTGTCTGCAAAGACGGCTTCAGGCACGTCTGCCGAAGGACGCAGCTCGGGTGTGCCACCCGGCGGTTGCGTGTAGATCATCTCGCGCGGGGCGGGGACTGCGGCGAAGGCGTTTGGGTGCATTCTGTGGATCGCGTCGAGGCTGGAGACCCCGATGGCCGGAATCCCAAGCCCCAGCGCCAGGCCCCGTGCGGCCGATACCGAAATGCGGATACCCGTGAAGTTCCCCGGTCCGATACCGACCCCGATCCTCGTGAGCCGCGACCAGTCAAGATCATGGTCCGCGAGGAACGTTTCGAGCATCGGCATCAGATGTTCAGCCTGGCCGCGCCCCATTTCATCGACACGCGTTGCGACAACGCGACCGTTGCAAAACAAAGCGGCTGCGCAATGCGCAGCCGATGTGTCAAAGGCCAATACGGTCTGGTCAGACGGCAACCGGACGTACCTCGGTCACTTCCGGGATGTAGTGGCGCAGCAGGTTCTCGATGCCCATTTTCAGGGTCAGGGTCGAGGATGGGCAGCCTGCGCAGGCGCCCTGCATGTGCAGGTAAACCACACCGCGGTCGAAACCGTGGAACGTGATGTCGCCGCCATCCTGCGCCACGGCCGGACGAACACGGCTATCGAGCAGTTCCTTGATCTGGCCTACGATCTCGCCATCCTCTCCGGTGTGCTCTGCATGACCCGACGGAGCCTGCGCATCACCCGACATGACCGGGTCGCCGGACTGAAAGTGTTCCATGATCGCGCCCAGAAGAGCGGGTTTCAGGTGGTCCCAATCGGTGTTGTCATCCTTGGTCACGGTGACGAAATCATGCCCGAAGAACACGCCTTTGACGCCGTTCACACCAAAGAGGCGCGATGCGAGAGGCGACGCCGACGCGCCTTCCGCCGACGGGAAATCGGCCGTTCCCATATCGAGCACGGTCTGTCCGGGAAGGAATTTGAGCGTGGCCGGGTTGGGTGTGGATTCGGTCTGAATGAACATTGCGTCACCTCCTGATGGGTGAAACTTATATGCTGTGCGTCCACCTCAGCGTCAAGGTTTAGAACTGTTCTAAACCAATCACGATTGCGCGGCACGGACACGGGCCCGGATATACTTGGTGGCAGAGCGATAATGGCTGGCTCCGGCGGCCTCGGCCCAACGCCCCGGCGTCCACGCATTGTGGGCACCTTTCATCGGGCCGCCGTACAGCTCCGTTTCGCTGTGATCGCTGATCCATGCGGACAGCCGTCGGTGATTTCGGTTCAGCAGCACGCGGGCGGCGTCCCAGCCGAGATCGGCCTGTTCTGTCCGCAGATCGGCGTTGTAGCGCCTGAGATCATTCCACTTGTAGCCGTGGGCGGGAAAGAAGACGTCTTTTCCGGTCTGACCGTCGGCATACCAGCCGAGAAACAGTGCAATCCAGTGCGCGCGATGCCCGACGATATCCTTGAGGGTGGTGTCTTCGCCATCCGGCACGTTCCGCAGTTCTGTCGGAAGATTGTCCAGTTCGGTCTGAAGCTTGTTGAATTCCTTTTCCGTGATGGACAGCAATTCGGTTTTGGTGGTCGCAGCGGGCATGGCAGGGTCTCCTGCGGCGGAGGTAATCTGCGCCGGTATCCGCTGTCCTTGATATGCAGCAATATCAGGTAATTGCTTCCAGCCGTTCCTTGGAAAGCTCACCAGGGACAATGGTGATCGGAATGGGCAGACTGCCTGCGTTCTTGGTGAGTTGGGTCACCAGCGGACCCGGTCCCTTCTTGCCGGAGTTCGCGCCAAGCACCAGCACGCCGATATCCGGATCATCCTGCACCTGTGCAATGATCTCGGTCACAGCTTCACCTTCGCGGATCACCAGTTCCGGATCCACACCCTGCTTGTCGCGCATCCATTTGGCGAAGACTTCGAAATGCGCGTGGATACGCTCGCGCGCCTCTTCGCGCATGACCTCGCCCACACCGATCCAGTGATTGAATTCGTCCGCTGGGATGATCGAGAGAATCTCGACCCCGCCGCCGGTATTGGCCGCCCGCATCGCCGCAAAGCGCATGGCATTCAGGCATTCGCGGCTGTCATCCAGCACAACAAGGAATTTACGCATAGATGTTCTCCCGCCGGGGATCATGACGCAGGAACCGACCCCGCGCAATAGAACGATGGATCTTGCTCAGGCAGAGGGTCACCGGCCCGAAAGTGCCCAGTCCCAATACATTTCCCGCACGCGGCGGGTGACCGGGCCGACCTGATACGAGGTGTCTTCGAAGCCGACCACCGGTGTGACCTTGTTCATGTTGCCGGACAGGAACACCTCATCCGCCGTTTCGAAATCGGCAAAGGTGAGGATGGTTTCGTGCACCTTTGTGCCATCGGCGCGCAGATTGGTCATGTGGCGGGATCGGGTGATCCCGGCAAGGAACGTGCCATTGGCGATGGGTGTGAACACTTCGCCGTCCTTGACCATGAACACATTGGCCGTGGCGCTTTCGGCAACATTGCCCATTGCGTCGGTGACAAGCGCGTTCTGGAAGCCGCGCGCGCGGACCTCGGCCAGCATCCTTGCGTTGTTGGGGTAAAGGCAACCTGCCTTGGCGTTGACTACGGCATCTTCCAGCACCGGCCGGCGGAACCGTGTTTTGCCCAGAGACACGCTGGCGCTTTCGGGTGCCATCGGGATTTCCTCAAGACAGATCGCGAAACCGGTCTTTCCCTTCTCTGGAACGATTGCGGAGGCATCGCCGTCGATTGCCCAATACATGGGGCGGATGTAAACCGCGCTCTCCTTCGGGTAGGCGCGCAGTCCATCCCAGACGATCTGTACCATGTCTTCCGCGCTGACGGTGGGTGTCACCATCAGCGCTTCGGCCGAGCGGTTGACGCGTTCGCAATGGGCGAGCAGGTCCGGGGCCACACCGTTCACATAGCGTGCGCCGTCAAAGACGCCGCTGCCCAGCCACGCGCCATGGTCGGCGGCATTCATCACCGCGACATCGCCATTGTGCCAGGTGCCGTTGAAATAGGTGTGGATGTTGGTTCCGGTTGCCATCTGGCCCTCCCTTATTGGGGCGCACGTTAGGTGCGGGACCGGAGAAGGTCCAGACCGGGGAAGGCGGAAAGGTGCTTGTAAGCACCTTGGGCAAGCCTTTTCGAAAAGGCTTGCCCGGCCACACGGTTCCGACAGTGTCAGGCCGCTTCGAGAAGCAGCGCGTCGAGGTCGAGCGGTGCGTTCACCATCTCCAGATCGCCCTGCGCATTGCGGGGCCATTCGGCTTCGGGACGGTCCCGATAAATCTCGATGCCGTTTCCGTCGGGATCGCTGAAATAGATGGCTTCGCTGACGCCATGATCTGCCGCGCCTTCGATCTCGACCCCGGCCTCGAGCGCCGTGCGGAACGCCTGCGCCAGCGCTGCGCGGTCAGGATAGAGAAATGCCACATGGAACAGTCCGGGGCTGCGCCGGGGCGCGCGTGGGCCGTTTTCGCTGAACCATGTGTTCAGGCCGATATGGTGGTGATAGCCACCGGCAGACAGGAATGCTGCCTGATCGCCGTAATGCTGCATCACATCCAGCCCCATCACATCGCGGTAAAACGCGATGGAGCGTTGAAGATCGGTGACTTTGAGATGGACATGCCCGATGGACATGTTGGGGTGTGCTTTGGTCATGGTCTGTCCTTTCGACCGTTTCGACCAAGCTATATCTGCGCGCCCTTGCGCAAAAGGCTCTCGGGCGCGCAGGATGTGTGCGTTTGTGTGGCGGGTTACGAAACTATGCCGACGATGTCGTAAGTCTGCTTGAGAATCGGTGCGGCGATTGCGCGGGCTCGATCCGATCCTTTGCGAAGGATTGCGTCAATCTCGTCAGGCTGTTGCATGAGGCGCGCCATTTCCGAGGAAATCGGAGACAGCTTGGCGACGGCAAGTTCCGACAGCATTGGCTTGAATTCCGAGAATGGCTTTCCGCCCACATCGCGCAGAACGTCATCCACCGACTGATCGGCCAATGCCGCGAAGATATTGACGAGGTTGCGCGCCTCGGGGCGGTTCTCCAACCCGTCTGCCTCGGAGGGCAGGGCATCCGGGTCGGTCTTGGCCTTACGGATCTTCTGCGCGATGGCATCGGCATCGTCAGTCATGTTGATGCGGCTCGCATCCGAGGGATCGGATTTCGACATCTTCTTTGACCCGTCGCGCAGGCTCATCACCCGTGTTGCCGCGCCTTCGATCACCGGTTCGGTGATCGGGAAGAAGTCAGTCTTGAAGTCGTGGTTGAACTTCGTGGCAATGTCGCGCGTCAGTTCAAGATGCTGCTTCTGGTCCTCTCCGACGGGAACATGCGTGGCGTGATAGACAAGGATATCCGCTGCCATCAGGGCCGGATAGGCGAAAAGGCCAAGCGACGCGTTCTCCTGGTTCTTGCCCGCCTTGTCCTTCCACTGGGTCATGCGCTTCATCCATCCCATGCGCGCCACGCAGTTGAAGATCCACGCAAGCTGCGCATGTTCTGCCACCTGACTCTGGTTGAAGAGGATGGACTTCTCGGGGTCGATGCCGCTGGCAATGTAGCCGGCGGCCAGTTCCCGCGTCTGGCGGCGCAGAGCATCCGGGTCCTGCCAGACGGTGATCGCGTGCAGATCGACCATGCAGTAAATGGTTTCGAAGCCCTGGCCCTGCATTTCGACGAAACGCTTCATGGCACCAAGGTAATTGCCCAGTGTCAGCCCCCCGGAGGGCTGGATCCCCGAAAAGACACGGGGCGTGAACGCGGGAGAGGTTTGGACCCCCTCGGACATGGCAAAACTCCATCTGGCAAAAGTGGTGCGGGTGCCTTACCCATGACCTCAAGTGCCGTCAAGCAAGGGCCTGAGCAGTGACCCACCCGCATAACGAACCCCCGCTGAACCCGCTGCCGCCTGTGGTGATCGCGTTGTTCCTCGTGATCGTCGGGATCGAGGTGGCCTTCAGCCTTGGTGCGCGAGGGATCGTCGGCGGGCAAGGTGCAGTGGGCTGGCGTCTGGAATATCTTGAGCGGTTCGCCTTTTCGGCCGAGATATTCGCATGGATGCGCGAAACGGGACGGTGGCCGCCCGAGCATGTTCTGCGCATGGTGTCTTACCCGTTTGTTCATGCCAGCTTTACCCATGCGCTTTTTGCCGGGGTGATGCTTCTTGCGCTGGGCAAGATGGTGGGCGAGGCCATGGGCAGCCTTGCGGTTGTCGTGATCTTCTTTGTCTCAGCTGCGGGCGGTGCGGTGATCTATGCCGTGACCATTGGCAGTTCCGCTCCGCTGATCGGTGCGTTCCCTGCGGTTTACGGTCTGATCGGTGGGTTCACCTACATGCTGTGGCTGCGTCTGGGTCAGCTGGGCGAAAGCCAGATCCGCGCCTTTACCCTGATCGGGTTCCTGCTGTTCATCCAGTTGATCTTTGGCCTTCTCTTCGGGGCCAACGCGGAATGGGTTGCGGATTTATCGGGCTTTGCGCTTGGATTCAGCCTGTCGATCATTCTGGTTCCGGGCGGCTGGTCAAAGCTGATCGACCGTCTGCGTCAGCGCAATTAACCACCGCGCCGGAACGCGCTGCGGAATTCCCGAAGAGAAAACGCCCCGATCAATTGTCCGGCGATGGCATAGCTGACCATGCCCGTCCCGATCAGCACAGTGAGCGCGATGAACCGGATGCCGGCCATGGCAAAGAACGGACCCAGCAGGACTGTTGCTGCCCAGAGCACCGCACCCATGACAGCAGATGCGAGGCAGACCCGCCAGATGCGTTGGCGGAACTGATCATCGAAGCGCGCAACGTCGCCCATTCTGCGTGAGCCCAGTGCCAGCATCCAGACCATAACCCAGCCTGCCACGGTGGTGGCGATGGCGGGCGCAATCCAACCGATGACGGGGGCCAGCCCGACCGCAATGGCGGCATTCACGATCATCGCCCAGACCGCATAGCGGAAGGGGGATCTGGTGTCTTCCCGCGCAAAAAACAGCGGTTGCAGGACCTTCTGCAGAACGAAGGCGGGAAGACCCAGTCCGTATATTGCGACCGCCGCGGCGATTGCGGCAGAGTCATCTGTTCCCGTGGCTCCGCGTTCGAAGAGCACTGTGACCACCGGAAGCGGGATCACGACCAGCGCAACCGCCGCCGGAATGGTCAGGGCGAGCGAAAGCTCTCCTGCGCGCGAGAAAGCGTGTTTTGCACCTTTGTCGTCCTGTGCTGTGAGGCGTCTGGACAGGTCGGGCAACAGGACGATTCCCACCGCAATACCGACAACGCCAAGAGGCAGCTGATACAGGCGGTCCGCCGCATAAAGCCATCCCACCGCCTTTTCGAAGTGTGATGCGACCTGTTGGCCGACAAGCAGGTTGATCTGCATTACGCCGCCGGCAAGCGCGGCGGGAATGGCGACGATGACCAGCCGTTTCATCTCGGGCGTCCAACGGGGGCGGGTGGGGCGAAGACGGATACCGGCGCGATCGGCTGCGACCCAGACAAGCGCGAGTTGCGCAAGGCCAGCTGCGGGAACCGTCCAGATCAGCCAATGGATCACTTCTCCACCGGCATAGGCTGCCCATGCCATCGAGATGCAGACAAAAATGTTCAGAAACACCGGTGCTGCAGCAGCAGCGGCAAAACGGCCCGTTGCGTTCAGCACGCCGGAGAACAGAGCCGTCAGCGAAATGAGCAGGATGTACGGAAAGACGATCCGGCCGTAATCGACGGTCAGATCGAATCGTGCATCGCCGACGAACCCGCCTGCCGTCAGCCAGACGAGTCCGGGCATGAACACCATCGCGAGGGCGCTCAGGATCAAGAGTACGAAGGTCAGTCCGGACAGCGCCTGTGTGGCAAAGCCGACAGCGTTGTCATCCGCTTCCAGACGTTTGGAGAACATTGGCACGAATGATGCGTTGAACGCGCCTTCGGCGAAGAAGCGGCGGAACATATTGGGCAGACGGAAGGCCGCAACGAACGCGTCCATGACCGGGCCGGGGCCGATGAAGGCGAGGATCATGACCTCGCGCAGGACGCCTAGAACCCGGCTCATCAAGGTCCAGAAGCCAACGGTGAGCACACCGGTAATCAGGCGGATCGGTTTCATGCGGGCTCCTTGCGCGTCAGACGTGGGGTAGAGCAGAAATCGTCCGGCGAAAAGTGCCTCTTGTGTGGTTCGGGGGGCGGAGGCGAACCGTTCAGAGGCCGATTTCACAACCCTTGGGCTGATTTTGGCTGATTTTTCGGGTGGCTTACCTAGCCGTGCGCTTCGTTTGCCCAGATCACCCCGGCCCGCCGCAGGGCGTGGCCAAATAGGGACCGCTCTGTTCAAGGCTCAGGGGGTTCTCACAAGATGAGGGCATCCAGGTCATGGAAAAAGGTTCCGGTCGGCCGGGAATCCGCGCCTGGAGGTGCGCAAAGGGTGGTCGTGCGGAGTGGACGACCTGCCCCGGTCCCTTGGGGCAGGTTTACAGCGCTGATGGCGGCTGGACTACCCGAACAATGCAAACGGACTATCGACCACGCCAACGACTGGCAGCAACAGATCGGAACTGCCCGCGACCGCATCACTGAGCGCGGCGTCCGAAAGTGCTTGCGCCGCGTCGATGCTGCTTGCGCTTCCGTCAAATGCCGCCATTACGCTGTTGGCTGCCGCAACATCGCTCTGGCCTTGAATGACTGCGAAATAAAGGCCGATATCGGTCTTGTTTTCGATGTAGGCAACATCATCAGGAGAGCCGGTCGCCGCCCGTGCGCCTGCCAGCAGGTCCAGGATAAAGCCGCTCTCGGTGACATTGCCCGCCGCAAGCTGGCCGGTCCAGAAATCGAAACCCGCCTGATCGGGGTTGCGCCCAAGCACGTTGTTATAGACCGCGTTTACGAATTCGCCGTCACTCACATCCGAATACAGCGCCACGGTTTCCGGCTGGGTAAAGAACAGATCTGCGATTTCCTCGAAGGAAAAACCGTTCTTTTGGAACGCCGTCGCCCAGAAGGACAGTCCAAGCGCGTCAGCAGCGCGATTGAAATAGGCGATGTAAAGCTCGGTCAGCGTGGTCAGGTTTTCCGCAGAGATCAGCCCGATCCCGTCGTGCTTGTCGAGTTCGAGAACGACATTGCCTTGGGTCTGCAGGTTTTCGACGCTGACCAGATAGGTCAGGTCTCCGGGTGCGCCCCGATCGGCAACGATGCTCTGTCCGTTCTGAAACTGGATGGACAGCGCGCCCTGCACGGTCTGTTCAAAGACCACGGTATCCTCACCGGCACCGCCATCGACACTGTCGATGCCGCCCGCTCCGGCAAAGAACGTGTCATCCGCACTGTAGAATCGGATCAACTGGTTGTCCGCACCGTCACGGATGACGTCTGCCTCGTCCGTGGCGAAGATAAGAAGCGCGTCCGGCGCATTTTGCACATCAAGCGTTTCGGAAAAGCCAAGTCCGTCGTCGAGGATGGCACCGGTACCAAGGTTGATGTCGACTCCACTGGTCGCCCGCCCCGATGCACCGAATTGATAATCGAGTACGACGACGCTGCCCGGAGAATCGATGAAATAGCTGTCGGACCCTTCATTGCCGTTGAGAAACAGCAGGTGATCCTGTCCTGTGCGGATGTTGTAGGTGTCGTCTCCGAGCGTCCCTTCTAGACCTAGAGAGGTTTCAAGCGCGTCGTTTACGTTTTCGAGCTTGTCGACCATCGACTCGCCAATGATCGAACCGGCGTTCGCGACGCTGTCGATATTGAACGACAGCGACTCTGTGAAGCTGTCGTAGTCGACCCAATAGCCCGCGTTGTTGTCGGAATTGGAAATGTCGAAAACGATGCGGTCATTGCCTGCCGAACCAACTATGCGGTCTCGCATATCGCTGTTTCCAGCGGGTTGGAGGATGTCGTTTCCGGACGCGCCTTCGATGCTGTCGCCAAAGGGCGAACCGATGAACGTGATCGGTTTGGTCAGCAGCGGAAGGAACGGCGACCACGCGAGTTCCTGATCAAAGCGCGTCAGGCCACCGCTGGCATCCAGAGTGATGCGGCTCGATTGATTGAACAAGGCGGCGAGCGGTGCGAAGTCCGAGGACTCGGAAATCGCATTCAGCGCATTGAGGAATGCCGGTGCGCTCCAGTTGATGCCCGAGATAGTGCCTTGCCTGACGTCAAGTCCGTCGAATTCCATCGACGTTATCTGACCGGTCAGAACCTCGCCGCTGTTCGACAGAAGGAACCCTGACCCCCGAAGCGTGACCGAGACATTCGCGTCGGTGTAGACGGTGTGCGTCAGGACAAGTCGGGACGGGTCGGGCGAGGTTATGTCGACGCTCAGAAAGCCGGTCGGCCCAAAAAGGCTCTGTTCGAGGAACGCCAAAAAGCTTCTATTCGAGGAAAAGTGTATTTTCGCCGGTAGATGTGATCAGCATGGCAGGCTCCGGATCAGTCAGAATTATTGCGCGGCGCGTTCGGCCCCTTCGGCGATCGCATTGCGCAGCTTGGTTTCAAGGGCTTTCTGCTTGTTCTCGGAATGGAATTTCAAGCCGAACATGTCCTTGACATAGAAGGTATCGACCACTTGCTCGCCATAGGTCGCGATGACAGCAGAGGCGATGTAGACGTTGGCATTTGCCAAAGTGCGTGTGAGATCGAAAAGCAGGCCCGGGCGGTCGCGGGTATCGACCTCGATGATGGTGTAGATTTCGGACCCTTCGTTGTCGAAGGTGATCGAGGTGGGTACATTGAAGGCCCGTTCGCGCTTTTTCAGCTTGTCACGCGGCTTGATCGCCTCGCGTGCCAGAACCTCCCCTCGAAGGGTTTTCGAGATCATATCCCGCAGTCGCGGGATGCGGACATCTTCGTAAGGGGCCCCTTCGCCGTCCTGGATCCAGAAGGCCGCGGTTGCGAAACCGTCTTTCGAGGTGAATGTACGGGCATCGACGACATTCGCCCCAACGAGCGCAAGCGCCCCGGCGAGACGTGAGAAGATGCCCGGATGATCTGCGAGCGCAAAGCAGACCCTGGTGGCATCGCGATCTTCATCCGGATGGATGTCTATGCGGATTTCATCATCGCCGATGTCACGCAGCAGTTCGGCAAAGACCTTGTGAGCGGTGACGTGCAGACCCTGCCAGTAGGGCGGATAATGTCGGCCAGTCTCGATGCGCAGATCCTTGGCATCCCAGCCTTCGAGGGCTTCCCGCAGAGCTTTCTTGGCTTCAGCGCCACGGTTTTCGCGGTTGAGGGCCTCCATCCCGTCTTCCAGAGCGCGGCGGGTCTGACGGTAGAGGGCGCGGATCAGCACGGCTTTCCAGTTATTCCACGTACCCGGACCGACGCCACGGATATCGCAGACAGTCAAAACGCAGAGCAGATCGAGCCGTTCCTTTGTCTGCACGGCCTTGGCAAAATCACGGACGGTGCGGGGATCGGCAATGTCGCGCTTCTGTGCCATGTCGGACATCAGCAGATGGTAGCGCACCAGCCATTCGACAGTGGCGCATTCCTGCTTGTTCAGGCCGAGGCGGGGCGCGACCTTGCGTGCGATCTTGGCGCCAAGAACGGAGTGGTCTTCGTCGCGGCCTTTGCCGATGTCATGCAGCAGCAGCGCGACGTACAGGACCTTGCGGTTTACCCCGTCTTTTAGAATCGAGCTGGCAACCGGCAGGTCTTCCTCAAGATGGCCGTTTTCGATCTCACTGAGGTGCCAGATGCATTGGATCGTGTGTTCGTCCACCGTGTAGTGATGGTACATGTTGAACTGCATCATCGCCACGATGGGTTCGAATTCGGGGATGAAGGCCGACAGAACCCCAAGTTCGTTCATGCGACGCAGAGCGCGTTCGGGGTTGCCGTGTTTGAGCAGCAGGTCAAGGAAGATGCGCTGGGCTTCTTTGTCGTTGCGCATGTCACGGTCGATCAGATGCAGATTGGCGCTGATCAGGCGCATGGCGTCCGCGTGGATCAGAAGGCCGGTGCGGAGCGCTTCCTCGAAGATGCGCAGCATGTTCATCTTGTCGGCGAGGAAGGCCGCATCGTCGGTGATGGCGAGGCGGTTGTTAACGACCTCGTAGCCTTCTTTCATCTTCGGTGCGCGCTTGAGCAGGCGCAGCAGAAGCGGTGGTTCTTTCTGCTGCGAGGCTTCGAGCGAGGTCAGGAAGATCCGGGTCAGGTCACCCACGGATGTGGCATGGCGGAAAAAGTCCTGCATGAAGATTTCCACCGCGCGTCGACCGCCTTTGTCGACATAGCCCATTCGGGCGGCAACTTCGACCTGCATGTCGAAAGTCAGTTGTTCGGTTGCGCGACCGGAGGCGAGGTGCAGGTGGCAGCGTACGGCCCAGAGAAAGTTCTCGGCCTTGACGAATGTGTCGAATTCCTCGGGACGGAACACACCGGTTCGCACCAGTTTGCGCAGGTCATCGGTGTGATGGATGTACTTGGCGATCCAGAACAGCGACTGCAGGTCACGCAACCCGCCCTTACCCTCTTTGATATTGGGTTCCACCATGTAGCGCTGGCCCTGCTTGGTGTGGCGGACGTCGCGTTCGGCGAGTTTGGCTTCGATGAACTCTGCCTCTGTACCTTTGAACAGGGTGTTCCAGAGCTTGCTGTCCAGTTCGTCGGCCAGCGGTTCATAGCCCGCAATGAACCGGTGTTCGAGCATCGCTGTCCGGATGGTGAAATCCTCGGCGCCTAGGCGCAGGCAGTCCTTCACGGTGCGTGAGGAATGGCCGACCTTAAGCTTAAGGTCCCACAGGATGTAGAGCATGGATTCGATCACGCTCTCCGCCCAGGCGGTGATCTTGTAAGGGGTCAGGAACAGCAGATCGACATCCGAGAAGGGTGCCATTTCCCCACGCCCATAACCGCCCACGGCCAGCACGGTTAACCGTTCACCCTCAGTCGGGTTGGGATTGCGGTGAATCCGTTCCGTCACAACCTCAAAGGTGAGCGTGACCAGCTGATCGGTGAGCCACGTATACCCGGTGGTCACCGGCAGGGCGTTGCGTGGCTGTGCCTCGAGCCGAGCAGCCACGGCGGCACGGCCCGTCTTTTGCCCTTCCTTGAGCACGTCAACGACAGCGGCGCGGATGGCGCGTTCATCAGCCGCGTCTTCGATGCTTTGCCAGAGTTTTTCGCGCAGCGCGGCAACGTCGAGCACGTCATCGAACGGGTTGGACGCCGCTGGGGCGCCCGCGTTCTGTTCGTTTGTTAAGGACTTAGAAGCCTGCGCCGCCGAAGCCGGATGGGGCTGGGTCAAGGATGATCACCTGGTTGTTGCGCACGGTCGCTACTGCGAGGCCGCGCTCATTGGTTCCGTCCGGGCGCAAGCGGAAGACGCCATTGGCGCCCTGGAAGCCCGAATTCTGTGTCAGGGCGCGACCGGACAATGCATCCGACCGTCCTTGGCGCACCAGTGCGCCGATTGCCGCGATTCCGTCGAAGGCCAGACCCGCAAGCGGGTGCGGATCCTGTCCGAACTGAGCCTTGTAGCGGCTTTCAAAGGCGGTTTTGGCAGCCGTGTCCGGAAGGGTGAAGTACCCACCCTGCGCGCCCGGCATGGACAGGATCTGCGCCGGGACATCCCAGCGGGCAAGACCCAAATACTGGGTTGTGGACGGGCTGACACCGGCTTCGGGCAGAAGCTGAAGCAGGATCGGCAGCGCACCGGCCGCGTTGGACGTCAGGAATACCGAATCCGCACCGGTAGAATCGATTGTCGATTTGATCCGCGGCACCGCCGAGGCCACACCTTCCTGTGAGAAGGGAAAGGATTCGATGCCGGTCACACGCACGCCACTCTGGCTGGCGGCGGCCTGGATTGCGGCCTTTCCGAACTCGCCTTCAACGTTCTGCGGGTGAACGATTACGACCGACGAGTTGCCCTGCCCCGACGCATAGCGCAGCAACCGGTTCGCAGTATTGCGGAAGGTCGGACCAAGAACATAGACATTGCCGCCCGCGATCGAGGGGTTGTTCGAGAAGCTGAGGACGTTCACGTTGTTGTCGGATACAGCCACACCGGCTGCGTTGGCGGCTTCACCGAAGAGCGGGCCGAGGATGATCTTCGCGCCCTCAGATACGGCCGTTTCGGCCTGTACTGCGGCGCGCTGGGCGTCGCCGCCGGTATCATAGACGCGCAGGTCGATCTGCACCCCGTCAAGCGAGGCTATGGCCAATCGCGCCGCGTTTTCGAGGCTTGCTGCAACGGCACCTGCGCCGCTGTCGCTGCGCGGGATCAGAAGGGCGACCGGGACCGGTGCGCTGGTGTCGACACTGGGGCCAGAGCCACCGCTGGGCGCCGCCATCATGCTGGGATCGCAGGCTGTCAGGCCCATGATTGCTCCAACAGCCATTGCCTTGCGCAACAGCTTGCGGGGGGTGGACAAAACAGCCAACATAAAACGCACTCCCTGTTCGCGTGTCACCGTTGGGCACGCGCAATTTTGATTTGGGGCGATAATAGACAACGCGAAAGGCGGGTCCAGACATGAATTGGCAGGCACGCGATATCGCGCCGGGGCTGTACCTTGTGGCAACCCCGCTCGGGAACGCGCGTGACATCACACTGCGCGCGCTGGACCTGCTGGCGGGCGCTGACGTGTTGGCAGCAGAGGACACGCGGTCGCTGCGGCGGTTGATGGAGATCCATGGCGTCGCCTTGGGGGACCGGCCTCTGGTGGCGTACCACGACCATAATGGCGACCGTGCGCGGCCCAGGCTGATGGCTGCGTTGGAAGCCGGACAATCAGTGGTCTATGCGTCCGAGGCGGGGACGCCGCTGATTTCCGATCCCGGCTTTGACCTGATGCGCGAAGCCTTGCAGGCGGGTCTGCCCTGCACCACGGCGCCGGGACCGACGGCGGTGGTGGCTGCTCTGACCCTGTCGGGCTTGCCATCGGATCGGTTCCTGTTCGCGGGGTTCCTGCCCAACAGCTCGGGAAAGCGGAAATCAGCCTTGGCAGAGTTCGTCGCTGTGCCGGCGACGTTGATTTTCTACGAATCCCCGAAACGGCTGGGTGCGATGCTGCGCGATGCGGCAGAAGTGCTGGGGCCGGAGCGCGATGCTGTGGTGTGCCGGGAGTTAACCAAGAAATTCGAAGAGCGTTGTGCGGGGACGTTGGCGGACCTATCCCAGAAGTACACGGACGAGACCCCGAAAGGTGAAATCGTCGTGCTGATCGAACGCGGGGCCGGGGTGGTCACCGATCAGGCGACGCTGGACGACGCGTTGTTGGAAGCGTTGAGCCGCATGTCGGTCAAAGACGCGGCCAGCGAAGTGGCCAAGACATTCGGCGTGCCACGCCGCGAGGCCTATCAAAGGGCAATGGCGTTAGGGAAACGTTAGATGTCGGGTGGTAGTCTGAAGGCGAAAGGGGATTTGGATGCCATTCGATTTTCAGACTGACGGGTTTGCGGGGCAGGGCGATGCAGGGGCCGTGCATCGGACCAATTACCATGCAGGTGTCAGCGCGGAACAGGCTGTTGCCCGGCATTATCAGGATCGCGGTGCAGTGCTGCGGGAAACCCGCTGGCGCGGGCGGTCTGGTGAGATTGACCTGATCCTGTCTGAAGGCGACAGGGTGGTTTTTGTCGAAGTGAAGAAAAGCCGTACGCATGCCCAAGCGGTGCAACGCGTGACCGCCCGGCAGATTGGGCGGATCATGCGCAGCGCCGAGGATTATCTGGGCCGGTGTCCGGCAGGTGCGTTGACGGATGCGCGGCTGGATGTGGCGCTTGTCGATGCCGAAGGCCGGATCGATATCCTGCCCAATGCCAGCATGGGGTTCTGACGCGCCGACCTTGCGCGCCCCTTACGCTTGCGCCATTACACGGGCAAGGTTTGCAGGGGGCAGCACATGAAAATCGCGTTCCAGATGGATCCGATCCAATCGGTCAACATCAATGGCGACAGTTCGTTCCGGCTGGCGGAAGAGGCGCAGGCGCGGGGGCATGAGCTGTTCTTCTACAGCCCCGATAAACTGGCATATGACGAGGGTCGCATTCTTGCGACCGGGCAGTGGTTCACCGTGCAGCGGGTGCAGGGGGATCATGCCCAGCTAGGACCGGTGGAGCAGATCGACCTTGCGGATGTGGATGTGGTCTGGCTCCGGCAGGATCCGCCGTTCGACATGCATTACATCACCTCGACGCATCTGCTGGACCGGCTGAAGGGCAAGACGCTGGTGGTCAATGATCCGTTCTGGGTGCGCAATTACCCGGAAAAGCTGCTGGTGCTGGATTTCCCCGACCTGACACCGCCAACGATGATTGCGCGGGATCTTGCGTCGATCAAAGCGTTCAAGGCACGGCATGGGGATGTCATTCTCAAGCCGCTCTACGGCAATGGCGGGGCCGGGGTGTTCCGGCTGGATGCGAATGATCGAAACCTGACCTCGCTGCACGAGCTTTTCACCGGGTTTTCGCGCGAGCCGCTGATCGTGCAGAAATTCCTGCCGGACGTGTCGGCGGGGGATAAGCGCGTGATCCTTGTCGACGGTGAAGCGGTTGGCGCCATAAACCGGGTGCCGGCAGAGGGCGAGACGCGGTCGAACATGCATGTGGGCGGACGGCCCGAGAAGATCGGGCTGACGGAGCGCGATCTGGAGATCTGCGCGCGGATCGGGCCGTTGCTTAAGGAAAAGGGTCAGGTGTTTGTCGGGATCGACGTGATCGGGACGTATCTGACCGAGATCAACGTGACCTCGCCCACCGGCATTCAGGAGCTGGAGCGTTTCGACGGGATCAATGTGGCCGAGAAGATCTGGCAGGCGATCGAGGCGAAGCTGTAAGGCGCGTCAGGCCGTGCTTTGGGGCAGGCGGTAGCTGAGCGCCTCGGCCACGTGATCGCGGCTGAGCCTATCGGAGGCGTCGAGATCGGCAATGCTGCGTGCGACGCGCAGGACGCGGTGATAGCCGCGCGCCGAGAGGCCGAAACGGTCGGCGGCGCTGTTCAGTAGGGCGCGGCTTTCGGGATCGAGCTCTGTCACCTCTTCCAGCAGGTCACCTTGCAAATCGGCGTTTTGGCGCAGATCGGGGCGACTATTGAAGCGGTCGGCCTGACGGGTGCGTGCTGCCGCGATGCGGGATGCAAGCTCTTCGCTGGTGGCGCCGGAACTGGGCAGGTCGAGATCGCGGAAGGCCACGGGGGGCACGTCTACACGCAGGTCGAAGCGGTCCATCAAGGGGCCTGAGATGCGTCCCATATAGTCTTCACCGCAATTGGGCGCGCGGGAGCAGGCGCGGCATGGGTCGCTGAGATAGCCGCATTTGCAGGGGTTCGCGGCGGCCACCAGCAGGAACCGGCAGGGATATTTGATGTGGGCATTGGCGCGGGCGACCATGACCTCGCCCGTCTCAATCGGCTGGCGCAGGGTTTCCAGAACGGCGCGGGGGAATTCGGGAAATTCGTCCATGAAAAGCACGCCATTGTGGGCGAGGCTGATCTCGCCCGGTTTGGCGGTGCGCCCGCCGCCAACGATGGCCGCCATCGAGGCGGTGTGATGCGGTTCCCGGAAAGGCCTGTCGCGGGAAATGCCGCCCGCTTCGATCAAGCCGGAGAGGGAATGCACCATTGAGGTTTCCAGCGCTTCGGCGGGGGTGAGTGGTGGCAGGATACCGGGCAGACGCGCGGCGAGCATGGATTTGCCGGATCCCGGCGTGCCGACCATCAAAACGTGATGCCGCCCGGCCGCCGCGATTTCGAGCGCTCTGTTGGCGCGTTCCTGTCCTTTTACATCCCGCATGTCCCGACTGTCGCGGGCGTGGCTGACTTCGCCGGGGTCACAGGGGGTGAGCGGGGCGCGCCCCGTGACATGCTGGATCACGTCCATCAGTCCCTTCGCCCCAATCACCTGACAGCCGCCAACCCACGCGGCCTCGGCCCCGGAAGCGGCGGGGCAGATCAGGGCGCGGTTTTCCTCGGCTGCGGCCATCGCGGCGGGCAGCGCGCCGATCACCGGGATCAGCGCGCCGTCGAGTGACAGTTCCCCCAGAGCCACCGCATCGGCCACCGCGTCCTTGGGCAGGATGTCCAACTCGGCCAGCAGGGCCAGGGCGATGGGCAGGTCGAAATGTGACCCTTCCTTGGGCAGGTCGGCAGGAGACAGGTTCACCGTGATCCGCTTTGACGGAAGCGCGATGTGCAGCGTCGAGAGTGCGCCGCGCACCCGGTCACGGGATTCCGAGACCGCTTTGTCCGGAAGACCGACCAAGGAAAACGCAGGCAATCCGGGTGTCACGGCGCATTGCACCTCGACCATGCGGGCGTCTACGCCTTCGAAGGCGACAGTGTAGGCATGCGCAACCATGTGATCCGGTCCTCGTGTGTTTCGAGGGTGCGGCCATCATGGTTGCGAAAAGGTTAACGCTGATGCTCAGGCCGGGTCGGGCCATGGCTTGGTTTCGAAGGTCTTGGCGTACCAGGGCAGCGTTTCGCCGGTCTTCAACGCAATGCTGCGCCATTCGCGGAATTTCGCATCTGCGAGATGCAGGTCCACGTAGGCCTGCGATGCCTCCGACAGCGCCACGTCATAGCCGGCAAAGCGGGCAGCGACGGGCGCGAAGGCGATGTCGGCGATGGAATAGTCGCCCAAGAGCCACGGCCCGCAATCTGCATGTTGTGACCGGGCATAGGCCCAAAGGCTTTCGATCCGCGCAATGTCGGCCTTCGTAGCATCGGAAAGGGGAACATTCACGTAGGCCGTGCGGAGGTTCATCGGGCATTCGCTGCGCAAGGAGGAAAACCCCGAATGCATTTCGGCTGCGAGGGAACGCCCCAGTGCGCGGGCCGCAGGGTCGGTTGGCCAGAGGCCACCTTCGGGGTGACGGTCATGCAGTTCCTCAGCCATGGCGAGGGAATCCCAGACCACTGCGCCTTCCGGTGTGCGCATCGCCGGAACGGTGCGCGCGGGTGCTACGTCGGGCAATTGTTCTGCCACGCTTCCTTTGGTGAAATCCACCAAACGAAGCTTCGGATCGACGCCGAGATGCCGAAACAGCAGCCACCCGCGCAGCGACCAGCTGGAATAGGCGTAGTCGCCAATGAAAAGCTCGTAAGTCATGCAGGGGTCACTCCGATTGCCCGTTTCTCACGCATGTCTAGCGCAGCCCGGTGGGCATTCCCAATTTCGAATTGTGCGTGAGGTCATCACAGGAGCGAATAAGAGACATGGGCGTTGGCCCGATGTTGAAACTTTTTTTCATGAATCTTTGATCCACGGGCCGGGGACCCTCGTAGACAGAACAAGACATAAGATCAGGGGGCACCAATGGCACTGGACTCGTTTAACGACCAAACCCTGTCGCGCCGCGCGATGAAGGCAGAATTGCTGGACGCGGAGACGGAACTCAAGCTGGCCTATGCATGGCGCGATCAGCGCGATGAGGTGGCGCTGCACCGTCTGATCACCGCGTATATGCGTCTGGCGATCTCGATGGCGTCCAAGTTCAAGCGCTATGGCGCGCCGATGAACGATCTCATTCAGGAAGCCGGCTTGGGGCTGATGAAGGCCGCTGACAAGTTCGATCCCGATCGCGGCGTACGCTTTTCGACCTACGCCGTGTGGTGGATCAAGGCGTCCATCCAGGATTACGTGATGCGCAACTGGTCGATTGTTCGGACCGGATCGACCTCTTCTCAGAAATCGCTGTTTTTCAACATGCGCCGGGTCCAGGCGCGTCTGGAACGCGAAGCGGCTGCCGAGGCCAAAGTGCTCGAAGGTCACGAGATGCGCCGGATGATTGCCGAAGAAATCGGTGTGCCGCTGCATGATGTCGAGATGATGGAAGGGCGGCTGTCCGGTTCCGATTATTCGCTGAACGCGACCCAATCGACCGAGGATGAAGGCCGTGAGTGGATCGACGCGCTGGAAGATGAAAGCGCGCAGGCGGATGAGCGGGTCGAAGAGGATCTGGATCTCGCACAGCTGCGACAGTGGCTGATGATGGCAATGAACCAGCTGAACGAACGTGAGCGGTTCATCGTGCGCGAACGTAAGCTGCGGGAAGATGCTCGGACGCTGGAGAGCCTTGGCAATGAGCTTGGCCTGTCCAAGGAGCGTGTCCGCCAGCTTGAGGCGGCCGCGTTTGCAAAGATCCGGAAGTCGCTTGAAGCCCAAAGCCCTGAGGTGCATCACTTCCTTTCATGAAGTACGCTTTGATTTCTCTCATCTGCGCCCCCACGGCTTTGGTCGCTGGGGGCGTTTTTGATGGTGCCGATGTGGTGTTTCTGGGGGAGTTGCATGACAATCCCGCGCACCATCTACGGCAGGCCGAAGTGGTGGCTGAGGTGGAGCCGACCGCGCTGGTGTTCGAGATGCTGACGCAGGCGCAGGCGGATTTGGTGACGCCTGACTTGGTTGCGGACGAGGCGGCTTTGGAGGCCGCGTTGGGCTGGAACGACAGCGGTTGGCCTGATTTTTCGATGTACTACCCGATCTTTGCCGAAGCGCCTGAGGCCGCGTATTTCGGTGCGGCTGTGCCTCGGGACGTCGCGCGGCAGGCGATGGAGACCGGCATGGCGGCGGCGTTTCGCGGTGATGCCGACGTGTACGGGCTGACGGCGGTTTTGCCGGAGGACCAGCAGGCGGAGCGTGAGGCGTTGCAGCTGGCGGCGCATTGCGATGCGATGCCGGAAGACATGCTGCCGGTGATGGTGGACATTCAACGGCTTCGGGATGCGGAGCTGGCTTATTCCGCAGTTCAGGCGTTCGAGGCGCATGGCGGGCCGGTGGTGGTGATCACCGGAAATGGACATGCGCGCAAGGATTGGGGGGCGCCGGTGTATCTCATGGCGGCGGCGCCCGATTTGCGGATTGCATCATTGGGGCAGGGCGAGGAGGACGTGCCGCCCGAGGGCCTCTTCGACGTGGTAGAAACT
This sequence comes from Marivita geojedonensis, assembly GCF_002115805.1. Taxonomy (GTDB): domain Bacteria; phylum Pseudomonadota; class Alphaproteobacteria; order Rhodobacterales; family Rhodobacteraceae; genus Marivita; species Marivita geojedonensis. The sequence goes on from NZ_JFKC01000002.1 coordinate 149,770, forward strand.
TCGCCCGAGGTCGATCGAGGAGATCCCTGCGCCGCGTTCCGCTGATTGAGTTTTGCCCGACAGCCCCGTAACAAGGTGCGGGGACCTGTCAGGACTGTGCTTTATGTTGAGCGGCAAACGTATTCTTCTGATCATCGGCGGCGGCATCGCGGCGTATAAATGCCTGGACCTGATCCGCCGGTTGCGCGAACGCGGTGCGGCGGTGACGCCGGTCATGACGCGGGCGGCGGCGGAGTTTGTCACGCCTTTGTCGGTTTCTGCGCTGGCGGGGGAGAAGGTCTATACCGATCTCTTCGACCTGACTGATGAGGCCGAGATGGGGCATATCCAGCTGTCCCGCGTGGCCGATCTGGTGCTGGTTGCCCCGGCGACGGCGGATCTGATGGCGAAGATGGCGCAGGGGATGGCCGGCGATCTGGCGACGACGCTGCTTTTGGCGACCGACACGCCGGTGATGATCGCGCCAGCGATGAATGTGCGGATGTGGGAGCATCGGGCGACCCAGCGCAATCTCGAGGTCTTGAAGGGCGACGGCGTTTCGGTGGTTGGGCCGAATGACGGCGACATGGCGTGCGGCGAGTATGGGCCGGGGCGCATGGCGGAGCCTTTGGAGATCGTCGATGCCGTGGTGGGGGCGCTGGCGGATGGGCCGCTGCACGGCAAGCGGATTGTAGTGACATCCGGGCCGACGCATGAGCCAATTGATCCGGTGCGCTATATCGCGAACCGGTCGTCAGGGGCGCAGGGCAAGGCGATTGCAGCGGCGCTGCGGGCGTTGGGGGCGGAGGTGGTTTTCGTCACCGGGCCTGCGGATGTTGCGCCGCCGGATGGCGTCGAGGTGGTCCGAGTTGAGACCGCGCGGGAGATGCGGGCCGCGGTGCTTGCCGCCTTGCCTGCTGATGCGGCGGTGTTCGCAGCAGCGGTGGCCGATTGGCGCGTGGTCGGGGCGTCGGACAGCAAGATCAAGAAAGTGGCAGGGGCGCTGCCGACTCTGGCGTTTGAAGAGAACCCGGACATTCTGGCCGAGGTGTCTCAGATGACGGAGGACCGTCCCGGACTGGTGGTGGGCTTTGCCGCCGAGACCAATGATGTGATCGAAAACGCCACCGCCAAGCGCACGCGCAAGGGCTGTGACTGGATCGTGGCGAATGACGTGTCACCTGCAACGGGGATCATGGGCGGTAGTGAAAACGCGGTGACGCTGATCTCGGACACCGGGGCAGAGGCCTGGCCGCGCATGGGCAAGGATGCGGTGGCGCGGCAATTGGCAGCGCGGATTGCCGACGCTCTGGTCTGACGGCACGGTTGGACCATTTTGCATATTTGGAAAAAGAAGAAGGGCAAGGCGTGGTCGCGATCAGGCTGACTTGGGATGAAGGGGCGGACAGGTCTTTGGGGCTGCCGGTTTATGCCAGCGCCGGTGCCGCTGGTGCGGATCTGCGGGCGAACTTCCCGGATCGCGGAGCGATTGTGCTGGAGCCGGGTGCGCGGGCGTTGGTGCCGACCGGGCTGCGCATGGCGATCCCGGAGGGGTTTGAGGTGCAGATCAGGCCGCGTTCAGGGCTTGCGCTCAAGCATGGGATCACGCTGCCCAACGCGCCGGGGACCATCGACAGCGATTATCGCGGGCCTTTGGGCGTGATCGTTATGAATGCCGGGCAGGAATCGTTCGAGATTTCCCATGGCGACCGGATTGCGCAGATGATCGTCGCCCCGGTGTTGCGGGCGGAATTCGCGCTGGAGGAAACACTGGACGACACGGCGCGCGGTGCGGGTGGCTTTGGATCGACCGGGGTTTCGGAATGATTGTTGTCTTTGCCATGGCCGCGGCCCTTTGGGGGCTGGGCGCGTTGATGAAGATGCCGCGAACGGCGCGGCTCTACATGATCGGGCTGCTCTATGTCGGGGTGCTGTTCATCCAGATCGCGCTGCCGGTGGGGCATCCGCTGCGCATGGCGACAGGCGAGAGTGCGGCACTGTGGATCTTGTTGGGCGTCTTTGCGGCGGTCGCGGTTCTGTATGGCAAGGTCGTCAAGAGATTGAAGGACCGCGCAGTGGCCAAGGAAAAGGGTGAGGCGGCGCCCGTGCAGCGGTCTGCCAGTTTCTCGGCATCGGAATTGGAACGGTACGCACGCCATATCGTGCTGCGTGAGATCGGTGGCCCGGGGCAGAAGGCGCTGCGGGATGCCAAGGTGCTTGTGATCGGGGCTGGGGGTCTGGGCGCGCCTGCGCTGCAATATCTGGCGGCGGCGGGTGTCGGCAACATCGGGGTGATAGACGACGACGTGGTTGAGAACGCCAATCTGCAACGGCAGGTGATCCACCGGGATAAGGACATCGGTATGCCCAAGGTGTTTTCCGCGCAGGCCGCGATGCTGGCGCAAAACCCGCATGTTGAGGTGCGCCCCTATCACCGGCGGCTGGCCGAGGATGTGGCCGAAAAGCTGGTGTCGGAGTACGATCTGGTGCTGGACGGCACGGACAATTTCGAGACACGCTATCTTGCGAACCGCGCTGCCGTTGCTATGGGCAAGCCGTTGATTTCCGGTGCGTTGTCGCAGTGGGAAGGGCAGATCTCGGTCTTTGATCCGGCCTCTGGTACGCCCTGTTATCAGTGTATCTTCCCCGAAGCGCCTGCAGCGGGGCTGGCCCCGTCCTGTGCCGAGGTTGGGGTGATCGGGCCCTTGCCCGGTGTGATCGGGTCGATGATGGCAGTCGAGGCGATCAAGCTGATCACCGGGGCGGGGCAGGCGCTCAAGGGTGAGATGCTGATTTACGATGCGCTGTGGGGTGAGACGCGGAAAATCGGGCTGAAACCGCGCGACGATTGCCCGATCTGCGGTGCGGCGTCTGTGAAGACAGCTGCGGCACGCTGAACACCGCTTTCCCTGTTCGTGGCCCATTGTTGTTGGCATCGGGCGGCCCTAGGTTTTGGGAAACCGAATAGGAGCCTTCGATGACCAACCCTTTGCTTGAGACCTGGGACACAGAGTTCGGCCTGCCGCCGTTTGAGCAGATTGAGGACGCGCATTTCGCGCCCGCGATCGAGGCCGCGATGGCGGAAGGGCTGGCAGAGGTCGAAGCGGTGGCGAACAACCACGAGCCGCCGACCTTTGAGAACACGATTGAAGGTCTGATGAAAACCGGCGCGGCCTTGGATCGGGTTCTGGGCGTATTCTACAACCTGGCCGGGGCCGACAGCACCGATATGCGTGAAGAGATCATGCGGGAGTTTTCGCCCAAGCTCGCGGCGCATTCGGCGGCCATTTATGGCAATCAGGCGCTGTTTTCGCGGATTGAACAAGTGTGGCTGGCGCGCGAGGCGCTGGACCTGACGCCGGAGCAGGCGCGGGTGCTGATGCTGACCCATCGAGGTTTCGTGCGCGCGGGCGCTGCGCTGACCGGGGATGAGGCGGCGCGAATGAAGGAGATCAAGGGGCGTTTGGCCACCTTGGGCACGCAATTCGGTCAGAACCTCTTGGCGGATGAGCGGGACTGGCAACGGGCCTTGTCCGAGGACGAGCTTGAGGGCCTGCCGAAATTCGTGGTCGACGCAGTGCGCGCCGCGGGCAAGGAGCGCGGGGCTGACGGCCCGGTTCTGACCCTGTCGCGCTCGGTGATGGTGCCGTTCCTGCAGTTCTGTCCCAATCGGGCGCTGCGGGAAGAGGCTTGGCGCGCTTGGGTGGCGCGCGGCGAAAATGGCGGCAAGACCGACAACAGGGGTGTGGCGGCTGAGATCCTGCAGTTGCGGCAGGAGCGGGCGAAGCTGCTCGGCTATGACGATTTTGCCTCCTACAAGCTCGAGACCGAAATGGCGAAAACGCCGGAGGCCGTTCGCGGTCTGCTCATGGATGTGTGGGAGCCTGCAAAGGCGCGGGCTTTGGCGGATGCTGCGCTGCTGGAAGAGAGGATGGTGGCCGATGGTGTGAACGGACCGCTGCAGGCATGGGATTGGCGGTACTATTCCGAGGCGCGGCGGAGCGAGGAATTTGCGCTCAACGAGGCAGAGTTGAAGCCGTATTTCCAGTTGGACAAGATGATCGAGGCATCTTTTGCCTGTGCGAACCGACTGTTCGGGCTGGAGTTCCGGCCTTTGGAAGTGCCGCTCTACCACAAGGACGCGCGGGCGTGGGAGGTGGCACGGAACGGGCAGCATGTGGCTGTGTTCATCGGGGATTACTTTGCGCGTGCGTCGAAGCGGTCGGGTGCGTGGTGTTCTGCGATGCGGTCTCAGCGCAAGTTCCCGGATGTTCAGGCACCAATTGTGGTGAACATCTGCAACTTCGCCAAGGGTGACCCGGCGCTGCTGTCCTATGACGATGCGCGCACGCTGTTCCACGAATTCGGCCATGCGCTGCACCAGATGCTTTCGGATGTGACCTATGACATGATTTCGGGCACGTCGGTGGCGCGGGACTTTGTCGAGCTGCCGAGCCAGTTGTACGAGCACTGGCTGGAAGTGCCGGAGGTGTTGCAGGAATTCGCCACCCATGCGGAGACTGGCGAAGCGATGCCGCAGGAGATGCTGGACAAGGTGCTGGCGGCGGCGACCTATGACATGGGCTTCCAGACGGTGGAATATGTGGCCTCTGCGCTGGTCGATCTGGCGTTCCATGAAGGGGATCCTCCCGCCGATCCGATGGCGGCGCAGGCCGAGGTGCTGGCGGATATAGGGATGCCCGAGGCCATCGTCATGCGCCATGCGACGCCGCATTTCGCGCATGTGTTCACCGGGGACGGCTATTCGTCTGGCTATTACAGCTACATGTGGTCCGAAGTGATGGACGCGGACGCCTTCGAGGCGTTCGAGGAAGCGGGCGGCGCATTCGATCCGGCGATGGCTGGCAAGCTCGAGCAGTTCATCCTGTCGGCTGGTGGGTCCGAAGAGGCGGATGTGCTTTATACCAAGTTCCGGGGTCGGATGCCGGGGGTTGAAGCACTGCTAAAGGGTCGTGGATTGGCAGCCTGAATCGGAGGCACTCCGTCGACGGAGTGCCCAAACGCGTCGACGCGTTTGGGGTCAGGTGTCGGAGGTCAGGTTTTCTGTTTCCAGAAAGCGTTCGAAGGCATCGAGATTGATGGCTTCGAACTGGCCGAAGGCCTGCATCCAGATGCTGGCATCGCGAAGTGCGTCCGGTTCCAGTTTGCACCACTTCACACGACCGCGTTTTTCCTGGCTGATCAGGCCCGCATTGGCGAGGATTACGAGGTGTTTCGAGATCGCCGCGAGGGACATGTCAAACGGGTCTGCCACGTCGGTGACGGCCATGTCATCCTCGAGCAGCATCGTCAGAATCTGACGGCGGGTCGGGTCTGCCAATGCGGCAAAGACGGTGTCGAGTGTGGGGCCCATGGCGCGCAGTAGACGGAGATGGCCGGAAAACTCAACCGGAAAGTTGAATATGCGGAATGGGACCAAATTGGGAGAATTGCCCCTGCGACCCTTTGCGCGGCCACTTATTCGAAACATGAAAATTGATTTTTATCAAAAGGTTGGGCGTATCATGCCCACGCCAAGCAGCGCCTTGACTCAGGACATGCTGCACCGTAGCACATGCCGAAAGTTCCAACTGGGATGGAGCGCATGTCTGACGACGATCCAAAGCAAAGGCTGAAAGAGCTGGAAGCGCGGATCGCGGCGGCCAAGGGGGCCAAAGAGGACAAGCCACACCAGGAAGAACATTACAGCCAGGCGCAGCAAGCGTGGCGCATGGTGATTGAGATGGTGTCCGGTCTTGGGATCGGATTTGGCATCGGATACGGGCTTGATGCGGTCTTTAAGACCGATCCGTGGTTGATGGTGCTGTTTACATTGCTGGGCTTCGCGGCGGGGGTGAATGTTATGATCCGCACCGCCAAGGAGCTTCAGGTCAAGCAACTGGCCGAGCTGGCCGGAGAGAACGAGAGGGATCGACATGGCGACGGAAGCTAACGGTCACAGCGAAGGCGGACTGGTTTTCCACCCGATGGACCAGTTCATCGTCAAGCCGCTGTTCGGCGACGGTGCAGTGGGCATGTTCACCTTTACCAACGTTGCGTTGTGGCTCCTGCTGGCTGTGGCCTGCGTGATCGCGCTGATGGTGCTGGGCACGTCCAAGCGCGCGACAGTGCCGACACGAGTGCAGTCGATCGCGGAACTGGCCTATGGTTTCGTTTACAAGATGGTCGAGGATGTGACCGGCAAGGATGCGGTGAAGTACTTCCCGTATATCTTCACGCTGTTCATGTTCATCGCTTTCTCGAATTTCCTTGCGCTGATCCCGACCTCATTCTCGCCGACCTCGCACATCGCGGTTACGGCCATCCTCGGTTTCGGCGTGTTCATCGCGGTGACTGCGCTGGGCTTCATCAAGAACGGCGCGAGCTTCCTTGGTCTCTTCTGGGTCTCGAGCGCGCCGCTGGCGCTGCGTCCGATCCTCGCGGTGATCGAACTGATTTCCTACTTCGTGCGTCCCGTCAGCCACTCCATCCGTCTTGCGGGTAACATCATGGCAGGCCACGCGGTTCTCAAAGTGTTCGCCGGTTTCGCCGCGATCACCGCAGTCGCCCCGTTGTCGATCCTCGGCATCACGGCAATCTATGCACTGGAAGTGCTCGTGGCCTTCATCCAGGCTTACGTGTTCACCATCCTGACTTGCGTGTACCTCAAGGACGCGCTGCACCCGTCACACTAATACCGGTGGGTGCGTGCACCCATCCCCAGTTTCAACTTCCAATCGTAAGGAGAATTCACATGGAAGGCGATCTCGCACACATCGGCGCAGGCCTGGCAGCAATCGGTTCCGGCGCAGCCGCAATCGGGGTGGGCAACGTGGCCGGCAACTACCTCGCAGGCGCCCTGCGTAACCCGTCCGCTGCTGCTTCGCAGACAGCAACCCTCTTCATCGGTATCGCGTTCGCAGAAGCGCTGGGGATCTTCGCATTCCTCGTGTCGCTGCTGCTGATGTTCGCCGTCTAAGCTTCGGACTTAAATCCTTACGCGCGGGCGGTGCCGTAATCACGCGGCCCGCCCGATGTAACGACAAGTTCCGACGGAGGACGACATGGCAACCGAAACCACTGGTACAGCCAGCGCATGTGTGGGTCCGGATGGCAGCGCCATCGGCATGCCGCAGCTTTGCGCCGACTGGATGCCGAACCAGATCTTCTGGCTTCTGATCGCGCTGATCGCGATTTACTTTGTCCTGTCCCGCATCGCGTTGCCGCGCATTGCGACGGTTCTGGCGGAACGACAAGGCACGATTACAAACGACCTCGCAGCTGCTGAAGATCTAAAGCAGAAGGCTGTCGAGGCCGAAGAGGCCTATAACAAGGCCCTCGCCGATGCCCGTGCGGAAGCGCACGAGATCATCGCAAAGAACAAGGCTGAAATGCAGGCCGAACTGGACAAGGCTATCGCGAAGGCGGATGCCGAGATTGCTGCGAAGGCAGCGGAATCGGAAAAGGCCATTGCCGAAATCCGCGCCTCTGCCGTGCAGAGTGTGGAAGCCGTCGCCAAAGACACCGCAGGCAGCATCGTTGCCGCTGTGGGTGGTCAGGCGGATGACGCGGCGGTTGCCGCTGCCGTTGACGCGCAGATAAAGGGGGGAATGACATGAACCGTATCATGACAATTGCCGCAGCATCGCTGCTCGCCAGCCCGGCTTTTGCCGCAAGCGGCCCGTTCTTCTCTCTGAAGAACACCGACTTCGTGGTGACCGTTGGTTTCCTCGTCTTCATCGGCGTTCTGCTGTACTTCAAGGTGCCGTCTCTGCTGATGGGCATGCTGGACAAGCGCGCAGAAGGTATCCGGAACGAGCTGGATGAGGCCAAAGCGCTGCGTGAAGAAGCACAGGCTCTGCTGGCCTCCTATGAGCGCCGTCAGCGCGAAGTGCAGGAGCAGGCGGACCGCATCATCGCACATGCCAAAGAAGAGGCCGTTCTAGCCGGTGAGCAGGCCCGTGCGGATCTGGAAAAGTCGATCGCACGCCGTTTGGCTGCCGCCGAAGATCAGATTGCGTCGGCTCAGGCCAGCGCCGTCAAAGAAGTGCGGGACCGTGCGATTGCCGTGGCAATCAAAGCTGCACGCGACGTTGTAGCCAAGCAGATGACTGCCAAAGACGCGGCCAAGAGTATCGACGATGCAATTGCAGAGGTTGGCCAGAAGCTCCACTGAGCTTTCTGATCACAGTATGAAAAGAGCCCCGGTTGCCCGGGGCTTTTTTGTTTTGTGGGGACGGATGCGTCGACGCATCCGGGTTTTCTGTCGACGGAAAAGCTGCGCTATCCTGCGGGCGGAACCCGTTCGCCGAACAGGGCAGAGCCAACACGGATATGTGTGGCACCGAAGGCGATGGCCTGTTGGAAATCGTCGCTCATGCCCATGGAGAGTTGGCTTAGGCCGTTACGGTCAGCCAGCTTGCGCAGCAGAGCGAAATGCAGCGAAGGGGTTTCGTCCACCGGCGGAATGCACATCAGACCCTGAACGGGCAGATCGAGGGCGCGACATTCGGAAACGAAGGCGTCCGTGTCAGCCGGTGCGATCCCGGCTTTCTGCGGCTCTTCCCCGGTGTTCACCTGAATGAAGAGTGGAGGGCAGTGGCCCATTTCCTGCGCCAGTCGGGCAAAGGTGTTGGCCAGTTTGGGCCGGTCGAGCGTGTGGATGACATCGAAAAGCTCGAATGCCTGACGCGCCTTGTTGCTTTGCAAAGGGCCAATAAGGTGCAGGTCGATGCCGTCATAGGTTTCGCGGAAACCGGGCCATTTGCCGGCCGCTTCCTGCACGCGGTTCTCACCAAAGCTTCGGTGCCCTTCCTTGAGGACTGCTTCGACGCGTTCATTCGGCTGAACCTTGGACACGGCAATCAGGGTGACGTCCGACGGATCGCGGCCTGCTTCGGTGGCAGCTTTGGCGATGCGGTTGGCGATCTCTGTCAATCCCATGGTGTGTCTCCCCAGGCGTCGATGAAGGGTTGCATCTCGGTTTCGTAGCGGCGCCACGCAGCGGTCGAACTTTTGTAAATTGGCTGCCGTACCTGATGCAGGCTGAGTGTTTTGACCGTGCCGCCCTTCTCATGGAAGTTGAGGCACTCATCCTCCCATTCAAGACCTGCAGCTTCAATCACCCTGCGTGATTGAAGCTCGGGGTCCGATACGAGATCTTCGTACCGGACTTCGGCAAAGCGGTCTGGAAGCGTGTCGCGCCAGTGGCTGATGACCTGCCGGAATGCTTTGATGACTTCGGCGATCGTCGCGAGGTCGTTGGCATAGCGATGCGTGCCGCCCTTGAAGTGGTTCTTGTAGATCGACAGCGCGATGTCGCGTGGATCGCGGTGCACAACGATGAAGCGCGCGTTTGGGAGCGTCGCGTGTAACAGGCCGTAAATCATGAAAGCCATGATGGATTTGTCCGTCAGACAGGGTTTCGTCTGATCGACAAAAGGCACGTTGGCGCGCCCGAGAAGACCGATGAAAGCCTTGAAGTGTTCTGACGGCTCCTCGGCAAGCGGGCGCATGTCGGCACCAGTGCCAAAACTGGCATAGGCACAGCGCAAAGCTGTCGCCATCTCGCCGCCAGCGTGTACCCGGCTATGGCTGGCTATGATCTGCTCTACCAGAGTTGTCCCGGAACGGGGCAGGCCCGTCACAAAGATCAACGCCGGGTCTGTTCCTTTGGCATCCTGCAGCGGACGCAAACCGTCCTGCGCCTTCAGAACACCGTCACGTTCGGCCTTTCGGACCTCGGGGTCATCAGGCCAGAGATCGGCCTGTGCCTTGTTCGCGAGGCGAAGATGCGGAAACACTTTCGAGGTGTTCTTGGTATCCTCCATAGCCTTGGCCAGCGCGAAGTTGATATGCATGCGCCCCGTGGCCGACAGGCGTGGATGATTTGCCAATCGCCGCATAGCGCCAATCATAGGATCGTTTGGCTTGATCCGAATGGTTGTGGCAAGCATCCGGTACAGCTCGGCATCGTACGGGTGTTTTTTCTGCAGCTTCCGGAGGAGTTTTTCCGATTCATCGAACTGACCGGCAGTTTGGAGATAAAGCGCCTTTTCCGCCTGCGGTTTGATGGCCTTCGGATCGAGAGCGATTTGTTTGTCATAGAGTGACAGAACGGTCTCGTGGTTTCCGGCGGCGGAATGTGCGGCAATGGCTTCCGTCAGGATCGCCTGTTCGGAGGGTCGGAGCGCGACAGCACGGTCGATGGCGCTGAGCCGTTTGTCCTGATCTCCCAGGCGGGCGGCGATACGCGCCCGCTGGTAATGGATCTCAGGAAGGTTTGGGGCTTGCAGCAACAGTCCATCGAGCAACGCGGCGGCCTGCAGATCGTTCCCGTCCCGCGCAAGTGCGAGGGCCTTGTCATAGGTCGTTTTGATTGCGAGTGCTGGGTTGTTCTGCATCGGAGCCTCGGCCTTTTGCCTTTAGCTACTCGGCCCATCCCGAAAAGAAAAGAGCGGGCACAAGGCCCGCTCTTCCCTTAATCAAATCTGGCTATGAGCTATTAGAAGCTCATCGACAGACCCAGCGAGTAGCTATCGCTGGTGTTGTCGTTGCCGTCATCGCTGTAACCGTAACCCAAGTGAGCGGCGAGTCCGCCACCCAGATCGTAGGTAGCCGCAAGGCCCCAGCCGGAGCTATCACCGATGCCACCGACGGCCCAATCATCGTATTCGCCGTAGTTCACACCGATGGACAGTGCGTTCATGGTGTAACCGACACCGATGCCCATGTGCGTTGCATCATCCGGCCCACCTTCGATGTCAGCCTGGGTGTAGTTGATACCAGCGGAGAAGCCGTTAGCCATGGCAACATCGAGGCTCACACCCACGAGGTCAGCGATATCCTCTTGAGTTTGGAAGCCCACACCAATTCCAAGCGATGCACCGCCAAAGTCGGTGGAGTAGCGAACACCAAGACCCCAGATCGGATCCTGAGCACCCGTGTCGTCGATTTCAGCCGACATATGAGCTGCAAAACCTGCCGCGGAGTAGGACACGCGAGCAATCTGGCCATCAAACTGACCGTCGAGACCGGAGTTGGCATTGAAACCAGCATGCGAAGTCTCGTCGTCCGCGATCGATGCACCGGCCAAGTTCACTTCCTTCATGACCGCGTCGAGCGCGCCATCGGTGTCACCCATGTCGAGGCGCAGGCCGCCGTACGACAGGAAGTATGTTTCGCCACCCTGGGTAGTGTTGCCGAATGCACCGTTTTCGTCGAGGTCAACGGATGCACCAAATGCCAGACCACCATCGGATTCGCCGGTCATTGCGAATGTGACGTCGATGTCGGTGTGCCACTGGTCAGTTGCGTACTTGTCGCCGCCGATGATGCCGATTTCTGCATAACCGGAGATCGAAACTTCGGCTGCTGCGATGCCAGCAGTTGCAACCAGCGCGGTGGAAGCAAGAAGAAGAGTTTTCATTTTTTCCCTCATGTGTTCGTAAGGCACGTACCAAACCGGAAGGTCCGGATTAGCTGGAAACTCTATGCTCTTTGGCGGGTCATGTTTGCAAGCCAAGGTGACCCCCCTTTCCCAACTTCGCCATCTGTGATGCTCATTTGCCACAAGGTTTGTTCCGGGCTTTTCCCTTTGAAAGAACACAGGCTTATTGTGCAAAGACAAGTTCGGCTTGTCGGGATAGGGATCGGCTTGTATGCAAAGCAAGAGGCAAACAGGCAAACGAGGGCAGTCTCTTATGGACCTTACACGTTTCAGGACAGGTTTAGGCGTTGCCCTTATAGGTGCGTTTGTTTCAGGCTGTGGGTTTTTCGGCGGGTCGGAAGACCGCGAACCGGTCGAGACACGACCGGCACAGGAGATCATGGATGAAATCCAGGAACAACGCCGCCCCTACAGGGCGCAGTCCTCGCTGTTCGATTTCTTCCGGAATCGCAATGACGCCGGACAGGTGGGCGCGGTTAACAAGTATATTTGGAACGCTGCTCTCGAGACGCTTGATTTCCTTCCGGTTCAATCGGTTGATCCGTTCACAGGCGTGATCACCACCGGGTATGGAACGCCGCCGGGTGGCGGCCGTGCCTATCGGGCAACCATTCTGGTGAACGATCCTGCGCTGGATGCGCGGTCCCTGAACATCGCGCTGATGACCCGGTCCGGTCCAGTCAGCGCGGCCACCGTGCGGGCGGTTGAGGATGCGATCCTGACGCGGGCGCGGCAGCTGCGACAGCAGGACAGCGGTTTCTGATTTTTCGAAGGTGTGCCCCGAGCGCCAATGGCTTGGGTCGGCTGTGCCGAAGATGGTCAGTCTCTGGGGTGCCGCACGGGATGAGTGGCGGCGAGGTCGTCAACCCATTTCAGCTGCCTTGGCAGACACACCCGTTTGAGATCGTAGCGCTCTCTGGCGAATCGGCGGGCGTTTGACCCCAGGAAATCGCGCCGTTCGGGTGAGTCGAGAAGAGCGCAGGTTTCCTCGACGAGCCTTTCCCTGTCGAAGAAGTCCACAAGAACACCGGTCTGCCCACCGATGATGGCCTCCCGCACCGGCGCGGTATCAGAGGCAACAATGGCGCATTTGGCACTCATCGCTTCGATCAGGGACCAGGACAGGACAAATGGGTAGGTCAGATAGACATGCACCGTGCTGACCTGAATCATCGACAGGAACGTCGGGTAGGGAACGCGCCCCAGGAAGTGAACGCGGGCCCAGTCCTGATCCGGGATCTGCGGGCGGACTTCATCAATGAAGATCTGTTTCCAGGTCTGGCCCTGTGGTGGCTTCGCGCCATAGCTGGTTTCGTCGCCACCCAGCAGCACCACCTGCGCATTGGGTCGGCGGCGCAGCAGGTCGGGCAGGGCGCGCATGAAGATGTGGTATCCGCGATAGGGCTCGAGATTGCGGTTGATGAAGGTGATCACCTCATCCCTCGGTGTCACCTCGCGCCCATCAGGAAGCTGTAGTTTGGCATCCGGATTGGCGACAATCGCATTGGTATCGACCCCGTCGTGACATGTCGTGATCCGCGACTGGTACGCGTCCGGATAGGTGCCCGCCTGATACTGCGTCGGGCTGAGGCCCGCATCCATCACCTCTTCGTGCAGGCGGTTGTTAAGGTTTTTCATCCGCAGACGCAGCGCGTCGCGTCCGGGTGTCGGGCTTGGGAATTCGGGGTCGAAGCCTGTCTCGTGTTTGCTCGACCGATGATAGAGCTCGCAATAAAGTCCCAAACGCGCATCCGGCCAGACATCCTTGAGGAACAGGCTTTCGCCCCAGCCGTGGTGGGCGAGGATCACATCGGGGACAAAGCCACGCTCTTTCAGAGCGAGAGCCGCCTCAAAGCAGCTTGTCCCACGCAGTATCTTCGTTTCGAAATCAGCGAGCCACGGGTGAACGCCCTGCGTTGTCGATCCCTTTACGGTATAGGGTAGAACGTTGATCCCTTTCCATTTGGTTGGCTCCTTGACCCGAGGGGTCAGCACCACAACCTGATCGCCGCGTTCTGCAAGGGCGGGACCCAAGTGCTTGAACTGAGCGGGGAAGTTTTGGTGAATCAACAAAATGTTCATACGAAAACGCCGTGACAAACGAAGGCAACGCGCTCTGTATGGAGGCAATTCGGATCAATCACAACGCCGCACATAGATCCGGCGGGGTCTTTGCGCGCTCGATGTCTGTTGCATCAATGCCCGCCAATGGCAGAGCGGCGGGACTGGACCATCGCGCAGCATCGTCCTATCACGCGCTGCAACACGTCATTGAACACCACGAGGACATGCCCATGTCGCGTTACGACCCTTCTGTCATTGAGCCGAAATGGCAGGCTGCCTGGGAAGAGCAGAACACGTTCCGCGCCGTGCGGTCGGACGACAAGCCGAAATACTACGTGCTCGAGATGTTCCCCTACCCGTCAGGCCGCATCCATATCGGCCATGTGCGCAACTACACGATGGGCGACGTGATCGCGCGCTACAAGCTGTCCACCGGGCATAACGTGTTGCATCCGATGGGATTTGACGCGTTTGGGATGCCGGCCGAAAACGCCGCAATGGCGTCGGGCGGGCACCCGAAGGATTGGACCTATTCCAACATCGACACGATGGTCAGCCAGATGAAGCCTTTGGGCTTCGGTCTCGACTGGTCGCGCATGTTCGCGACGTGTGATCCGGAATATTACGGCCAGCAGCAGGCGCTGTTCCTCGACATGCTGGAGGCCGGGCTGGTCTACCGCAAGAACGCGGTGGTGAACTGGGATCCGGTGGATATGACCGTTCTCGCCAACGAACAGGTGATCGACGGCAAGGGCTGGCGCTCGGGTGCCGAAGTGGAGCGGCGCGAGCTGACGCAGTGGTTCTTCAAGATCAGCGATATGTCTGAAGAACTGCTGGACGCTTTGGATACGCTGGACGATTGGCCCGCCAAGGTGAAGTTGATGCAGGCGAACTGGATCGGTAAATCCCGTGGCCTTCAGTTTGCGTTCTCGACGATTGACGCGCCGGATGGGTTTGACCGGATCGAGGTCTACACGACCCGTCCCGACACATTGATGGGCGCGTCGTTTGTCGGCATTTCTCCCGACCATCCTCTCGCCAAGCATCTGGAAAAGGACAACGCCGAACTGGCCGCGTTCAATGCAGAGTGCCGCAAAGGTGGAACCACGGAAGAGGCGTTGGAGAAGGCCGAGAAGCGCGGTTTCGACACCGGGCTGCGCGTCCGCCATCCCTTTGATACCGCGTGGGAATTGCCGGTCTATGTCGCCAACTTCATCCTGATGGATTATGGCACCGGTGCGATCTTCGGCTGCCCGGCGCATGACCAGCGCGACCTTGATTTCGCGCGGAAATACGACCTGCCGGTGCAGAGCACCTTCGTGCCTGCGACGGGTGAGGATGCGTTCATCCTGCCCGAAGACGGTGGCCCGGCTTATGTGCCGCCCAAGCCCGAAACCGTGCGCTATGTCCGTGGCTTTGCTGGCGAAGAAGCGCAGACCGGGAACGATGCCATCGAAGCGGCCATCGGCTTCTGCGAAGAGAACGGCGTCGGCCATGGCGTAACCAAGTTCCGCCTGCGTGACTGGGGTCTCAGCCGCCAGCGCTATTGGGGCTGTCCGATACCGGTGGTGCATTGCGATGCCTGCGGCGTCGTCCCGGAGAAGAAAGAAAACCTTCCGATCGCGCTTCCTTATGACGAGGATGGCAAGCCCATCGACTTCTCGATCCCCGGCAACCCGCTGGATCGTCACCCGTCGTGGCGCAATTGCCCGTGCCCGTCCTGTGGCCAACCCGCCAAGCGGGAAACCGACACGATGGACACGTTTGTCGATTCGTCCTGGTACTTTGCCCGCTTCACCGCGCCACGTGCGGATACGCCGACGGATATGGCGGATGCGGAGTATTGGATGAATGTCGACCAGTATATCGGCGGCATCGAACACGCGATCCTGCACCTGCTCTATTCGCGCTTCTTTGCGCGCGCCATGTACATCACCGGACACCTGCCGGAACGCTGCAAGGAGCCGTTCAACGCGCTCTTTACGCAGGGCATGGTCACTCACGCGATCTACAAGACCACCGGCACGGATGGACGCCCCGTTTATCACTACCCGGAAGACGTGGAACTGCGCGACGGCAAAGGCTTCCTGAAAGACGGCACCGAGGTCGAGATCATCCCTTCGGCCAAAATGTCGAAGTCGAAGAACAACGTGGTCGATCCGGTGGCGATCATCCAGCAATACGGCGCAGATACCGCACGGTGGTTCGTGCTGTCCGACTCGCCCCCCGAACGGGACGTGGAGTGGACAGCTTCCGGCGCCGAGGCGGCGGCCAAGCACCTTGCCAGGGTCCATCGGATTGCTGCCGAGGTGGCCGATGCTGACGACGCTGCCAACACCGAAGACGAAACCCTTCTGCGCGAGATGCACAAAGCGATCCACGACGTAACCGGTGGCGTGGAAAGCTTCGGGTTCAACGCTTCGATTGCAAAGCTCTACGCTTTCACAAACACACTGGCTAAATCCAAAGC
The DNA here is from genome assembly GCF_002115805.1 of Marivita geojedonensis. Taxonomy (GTDB): domain Bacteria; phylum Pseudomonadota; class Alphaproteobacteria; order Rhodobacterales; family Rhodobacteraceae; genus Marivita; species Marivita geojedonensis. The sequence continues at coordinate 165,732 of NZ_JFKC01000002.1, forward strand.
CGGGTCGGATGCGAAACGGCAGGCGGCAAAGACACTGGCGCAGCTCATGTCGCCGATGACACCGCACCTGTCCGAAGAAATCTGGGCGCTGCTGGGGGGCGAGGGCCTTGTCGCCAATGCGCCGTGGCCCGTGGCCGATGAGGCGATGCTGGTCGAAGACACCGTCACGCTGCCGATTCAGGTGAACGGCAAACGCCGTGACGAAATCACCGTGCCCAAGGACATGGACAAAGCCGAGGTTGAAAAGCTGGCGCTGGCGACCGAAGGTGTGAAGCGCGCGCTGGATGGCGCGAGTCCCAAGAAGGTGATCGTCGTGCCGGGTCGGATCGTGAATGTGGTTGCATAGACGCCAGACGCTGTTTGCTTTGTCTGCGCTCGTCGCGGGCGCGGCCTGCGGGTTTACGCCGGCATATGGGCCGGATGGCGGCGCGTCGGTTTTGCAGAACAATCTGCGTGTCGCAGCCCCGGAACGGCGCGACGGGTTCTTGATTGCGCAACGGCTGGAAGATCGTTTTGGTCGAAATGACGGTGGGCGCTATGTGCTGACCGTCACACCCACAATCCAGCGGCAGGGACTTGCGACCTCGGTCGAAGGGACGACCAATCGTTTCCAACTGACGGGTCGCGCGGATTTCGAGCTGCGTGACAAAGAGATGGACAGCGTGGTCCGGCAAGGGCGCGTGACCGATTTCACCGGCTTTTCCGCCACCGGTTCGACTGTCGCCACACTGGCCGCCGAACGTGATGCGGCAGCGCGATTGATGGTGATTCTGGCGAATCAGATCGTTGACCGTCTGGTCATTTCGGCAGGCGGTCTGCCCGAATGAAGCTGCCCCCGCGCGAGGCGTCGGGCTATTTTGCCCGCCCGGATCCGGCCAAGACCGGCATCCTGATCTATGGCGAAGACGCGATGCGCGTGGCGCTCAAGCGGCAGGAGTTGATTGCGGCTCTGATCGGGCCGGAGGGCGAGGCCGAAATGCGGCTCACGCGGATTCCGGCGGCAGAGTTGCGCAAGGAACCCGCTTTGCTGGGCGATGCAATCAAGGCGGTGGGGTTCTTTCCCGGCGCCCGCGCGGCTTTTGTCGAAGATGCAAATGACACGGTGATCAAGCCCATTGCGGCAGCGGTTGAAGATTGGCAACCGGGCGATGCGCAGATCGTAGTGACGGCGGGGCAGTTGCAGGCCAAGTCCGCGCTGCGCAAGCTCTTTGAAGGGCATCCAAACGCCTATGCGGCGGCGCTCTATAACGATCCGCCCAGCCGGGCCGAGATCGAGGCGGAATTGACCCGCGCAGGTTTAGCCCGCCCCGATGGCGCAGCGATGGAGATGCTGACCTCGCTGTCGAAGGAATTGGACCCGGGCGATTTCCGCCAGACGCTCGAAAAGATCGCGCTCTATAAGCTGGGGGATGACGCGCCGCTCTCGCCGGACGAGGTGGCGCTCTGCGCGCCGGGTTCGACAGAGGCCGACCTGGACGACGTGCTCAACATCGTGGCCGAGGGGCGCACTGGCGAGATTGGCCCGGTGATGGCACGGCTTGAGGCGCAGGGCACGGCGGCGGTGACGCTGCTCATCATGGCGACCCGCCATTTCCGGGCGCTGCACACGGCGGCCTCTGATCCTGGTGGCGTCGGGCAGGGGATCACACGGTTGCGTCCGCCGGTGTTCGGCCCGCGCCGGGATCGCATGTCGCGGCAGGCGTCCGGATGGGGCATGTATCGGCTCGAACAGGCCTTGCAGATGCTGTTGGAAACCGACCTGTCGCTGCGCTCGGCCGGGCAGCACGGGCCAGCGCTGGCAATTGTGGAGCGGGCCTTCATCCGGCTGGCGATGCTGGGACGCAGATAAGGTTTGCCGGGCAGAGGCCCGGTTTTGGGAGGACGGACATGTACAAACTGGTGGGCAATCGCGCGACACGGGCGTTTCGGCCTTTGTGGCTGCTGGAGGAATTGGGCGTGCCATATGAGCATGTCCCGGCAGCCCCGCGTTCTGACGAGGTGCGCGCGGTCAGTCCCTTGGGCAAGGTGCCGGTGCTGGTGGATGGGGACGACGTAATCGCCGATTCGACGGCGATCCTGACCTATCTGGCGGACAAGCACGGCGCGTTTACGCACCCGGCGGGCACGGTGGCACGGGCGCGGCAGGATGCGTGGACCTTCCGCGTGCTGGACGAGGTGGATTCCGTGCTCTGGACTGCGGCGCGGCACAGTTTCATCCTGCCAGAGGACCAGCGTGTGCCGGAGGTGAAGGACAGTCTTAAAGCGGAGTTTGCCCAGAACCTTGAACGGATTGCCGGTGAGTTGACCTCGGACTTCCTTGCCGGGGATCAACCGACGGTGCCGGATTTCGTCCTGGCGCATTGTCTGGGCTGGGCGCGGAACGCGAAGTTCCCGGATGCGCCGGAGGCTCTGGTCAACTACCTGCGGCGGTTGCGGACAAGACCGGCCTTCGAGCGGGCTGCGGCGCTCTGAGCGAAAGGGCTTCCCGCGCCTCTTCCGAGAGAATTGTTCGCATCGGAAACGGCTCAGCCGCAAATCCGCGCCAAGGTGTCGGGAATGTTGATCCACGCCCGCCCCGATTTGCGGTTAGACTGTCCCCGACAAGGGAGACCGCGATGACTGACACGATCCGCTTTACTCTGGACGGCAAAGAGGTCGAGGCCCAGCCGGGCGAGACCATCTGGGAAGTTGCCAATGGCCGGGGTCTGGTGATCCCGCATCTGTGCCACAAACCGGCACCCGGCTATCGCCCGGATGGCAATTGCCGCGCCTGTATGGTCGAGGTCGAGGGCGAACGGACGCTGGTCGCGTCCTGCATCCGCGAACCCGTCGAAGGGATGGTGGTCACGACCGACTCGCACCGTGCCACGTCGGCGCGCAAGATGGTGGTCGAGATGCTGCTGGCGGACCAGCCCGAGCGCGACGCGGCGCATGACAAGTCCTCGCATCTTTGGGACATGGCCGAATTGAACGGCGTTACGGAGAGCCGTCTGCCGACTTTGGAAGCGGAACGGATCCCGCTTCTCGACGACAGCCATGTTGCCATGCGCGTGAACCTCGATGCCTGTATCCAGTGCGGACTCTGCGTCCGCGCCTGTCGCGAGGTGCAGGTCAACGACGTGATCGGCATGGCAGGGCGGGGGCATGATGCCTACCCGGTCTTCGACTTCGACGATCCGATGGGTGCCTCGACCTGTGTCGCGTGCGGCGAATGTGTGCAGGCCTGCCCGACGGGCGCGTTGATGCCCGCGACCGTTCTCGATGACGCGCAGGTGGGTGACAGTCAGGACTATGACAAGGAAGTAGCAAGCGTCTGCCCATTCTGCGGCGTGGGCTGCCAAGTCTCGCTCAAGGTAAAGGACAACAAGGTTGTCTATGTCGAAGGCATCAATGGCCCCGCGAACGAGGGGCGTCTTTGCGTCAAGGGGCGCTTTGGCTTCGATTACATCCACCACGACCATCGCCTGACCAAGCCGCTGATCCGGCGCGCCGATGCGCCAGCCAAGGGTTTGAACGTCGATCCGAACAATTGGCAGGAGGTGTTCCGCGAGGCGACATGGGACGAAGCGCTGGACTTTGCCGCCAAGGGGCTGAAGGGCCGGGGACGCGAAGTGGCGGGGTTCGGGTCGGCCAAGTGTACGAACGAAGAGGCGTATCTTTTCCAGAAGTTCATCCGTCAGGGCTTTGGCCACAACAACGTCGACCATTGCACGCGGCTGTGCCATGCGTCCTCGGTGGCGGCGCTGCTGGAGAACGTCGGATCAGGGGCTGTGACGGCCACGTTCAACGAGATTGAAAACGCCGATGTGGCCATCGTGATCGGCGCGAACCCGATCGAAAACCATCCCGTCGCGGCGACCTATTTCAAGCAGTTCGCCAAGCGTGGCGGCAAGCTGATCGTCATGGACCCGCGCGGTCAGGCACTCAAGCGCCACGCGACGCACATGCTGCAATTCCGCCCCGGCGCGGACGTTTCGATGCTGAACGCGATCATGCATGTGATCGTCGAGGAAGAGCTTTACGACCGCCAGTATATCGAGGCCTATACCGAGAACTGGGAGGCCGAGAAGGCGCATCTGGCGGATTTCGCGCCCGAGAAGATGGCCGACATTTGCGGCATTGACGCCGAGACCCTCCGCGCGGTGGCGCGTGATTTTGCCAGGGGCAAGGCCGGGATGATCTTCTGGGGCATGGGTGTCAGCCAGCACATCCACGGTACGGACAATTCGCGCTGCCTGATTTCCCTGGCGCTGATGACCGGGCATGTGGGCCGCCCCGGTGCCGGGCTGCACCCGCTGCGCGGGCAGAACAACGTGCAGGGCGCGTCGGATGCGGGGCTGATCCCGATGTTCCTGCCGGATTACCAGTCGGTCATGGATGACGGCGTGCGTTCCGCGTTTACCGAGGTCTGGGGTTCGGAGGATTTCTCGAACCAGAAGGGCCTGACCGTCACCGAGATCATGGACGCGGTCCACGAGGGTTACATCAAGGCGATGTATATTCTGGGCGAAAACCCGGCAATGTCGGACCCCGATGTGGAACATGCGCGGGATGCTTTGGCCAAGCTCGATCATCTTGTGGTGCAGGACATTTTCCTCACCGAGACGGCCAACTATGCCGACGTGATCCTGCCGGCGTCGGCCTTTGCCGAAAAGTCTGGCACGGTGACGAACACCAACCGTCAGGTGCAGATGGGTCGTCCTGCTGTCACGCCTCCGGGTGAGGCGCGCGAGGATTGGGCGATCACCACGGAACTCGCGCGGCGTTGTGGGATGGAGTGGGGGTATGACAGTCCCGCCGATGTGTTTGCCGAGATGAAGCTGAACATGCGGTCTTTGGAAAACATCACCTGGGACCGTCTGGCGCGGGAAAACGCGGTGACCTATCCCTCGCTGTCGCCCGAGGACCCCGGCCAGCCGATCGTGTTCGGCGATGGCTTCCCCCGCCCACAGGGCCGCGCGCGGTTCACGCCTGCGTCCGTGATCGCGCCTGACGATGTGCCGGATGCGGATTACCCGATGATCCTCACCACAGGGCGGCAGTTGGAGCATTGGCACACCGGGTCGATGACGCGGCGATCTGCGGTGCTGGACGCGGTGGAGCCGGAGGCGAACTGTTCGCTGCATCCGAGCACGCTGCGCAAGCTGGGCGTCGAACCCGGTGGGCATGTTCGCCTGACGACCAAGCGTGGGTCTGTTGTGGTGATGGCCCGTGCCGATCGCGCGGTGGCGCCGGACATGGTGTTCCTGCCGTTTGCCTATGTCGAAGCGGCGGCGAATATCCTGACTAACCCGGCGCTCGACCCCTACGGCAAGATCCCCGAATTCAAGTTCTCGGCGGTTCGTGTCGAAGCGGCGGATGCGGGTGCGGTGGCGGCCGAATAAGCCTTATCGAGCGCTGACGCACGCAGGTTTTCTCGGCCACGGGCTTGCACCCCGTGGCCGATCTGCGTTTTGGTGAGGTGACCCGATTGGCGGGGCTGCTGCCTGTATCGCGGTCGGATTTGCGTATTTGGAAAGAGAAAAAGGGACAGGGTCATGTTGCCTGTGAACCCGGAGCGATTTTTGGCGGACCTGCACATGTTGCGGAGTTTTGGCGCGGCGGGTGTCGGCAAAGGGGTTGTGCGACCGGCCTATTCCGATGCCGATATTGCGGCGCGCGCATGGTTGGCAGAGCGGATGCGCGAGGCTGGCCTTGCGGTGCATGTCGATCCGGTCGGGTCCGTGTTTGGTCTGGCCGAGGGTCGGTCGCTCTTGATGGGATCCCATTCCGACAGCCAGCCAGAGGGCGGTTGGCTCGACGGCGCGCTGGGTGTGATTGCGGCGCTGGAGGTGGCACGTTCCTCGGTCGAGGCAGGTGGTCCAGCGGTGTCTGTCGTATCATTCGAGGATGAGGAAGGCCGGTTCGGCGTAACAACCGGGTCGGCTGTCTGGTCCGGGAACCTGCCTTTGGCGAAGGCAGACGGATTGACGGACCGGGACGGCGTGACCTTTGCGGACGCGCGGGCGCGGATGCCGGGGCGGTCGGAGGGGTTTGTCGACCCCAGCCGATTCAGCGGGTTTCTCGAAATGCATATCGAGCAGGGTCCGGTGCTGGACCGCGAAGGTGAAGCCATTGGTGTGGTCGATGCCATCGTCGGCATCCGTGATATGAAGATCACCTTTGTCGGCGAGCAGAACCATGCGGGCACGACCCCGATGCAGGGGCGGCGCGATGCGTTTCAGGCGCTGTCGCGGTTCAATACGCTGATTGCAGAGCGGTTCGCCAATGTGGTCACGCCAGCCACGGTCTGGACCATCGGGCATGTTGCGCTGCATCCGAACGCGTCGTCGATCGTGCCGGGAAAGGTCACGTTTTCGATGCAGTGGCGCGATGGCGATGCGGACCGGTTGAAGCGAATGGAAGCCATCATCCGCGAGACCGCTGAAGAGGTGGCTGCAAAGCGCGGCTTCGATCTGAGTTTCGGGCCGATGCTGGGCTTGGAGCCGGTGGATATGGACGCCCGCTTGCGCGGTGCACTCGAAAGTGCGGCAGTGGCCGAGGTGCCGGGGCGGTGGCGGAGCATGCCGTCAGGCGCGCTCCATGATGCGACCAACGTGTCGAAACTGATGCCGGTCGCGATGCTGTTTGTGCCCTCCATCGGCGGGATCAGCCATGCCTTTGGCGAAGACACGGACGAGGCCGATCTGGTGACCGGGTTGAATGTCTTGGCACGCGCGGTGGACGCTTTGGGATAACCGGGCGTTTCATGGTACCCTCCGTCAAGACTGGATAGGGGGTGCGGATGGATCTCACGGCGATGGCGTTTTACGCTCTGGTGTGCGGTAGTCTGGGAGCTTTGGCTCCGCGGCTCGAGCGGTTCTGGCTGCGGTTTGCCGTTGCGGCGGTGGTGGGCATCGTGGCGGCGGCTGCGCTGCCAGCGATACGTGGGGCGCTTGGGATCTGATCCTGAACGGCTTTGCTGAACGTGATCGATGTTGGCCGGGTATACCCATCATGTGTGGTTCGACCGATCTCGCGAAACCCCATTGCCGTAAATGCGAGATGGTTCTCTGTCAGTTCAACGCGGGTCTGCACCTCGATGCGGGGAAGATGCAGTGCCCGCGCCCGCTCTTCGGCGAGTTGCACGAGGCGATGGGCCAACCCTTGTCCTCGGGCTTCAGCAGCAACGGCAAGCTTGCCAAGATAGAGGCAGTCGGCTTTCGGGGTCAGGAACACGCACGCCAATGCCCGCTGGCCGATGACCCAGATCTCTCCTGTCTCAGCCTGGGTTGCAAGCGCCTGAGGGGTAAGGCGATGCATGGAAGAGGGCGGGTCTATGCGCCCATCCATGTAAGCAAAGGACGTGCGGATCAGGGACAACACGTCAGACAATGCTGGATCGTCGGGTCCGAGCCGACTTGGCGTCAGGTCCACGTGACATCGCCCAGAAAGATATATCCAGCGCCGTAGATCGTTTTGATCAGACGGGGATTTTTCGGGTCTTCGCGCAGTTTGGTGCGCAGGCGCGAGATGCGCACATCCATCGCGCGGTCGAAACTGTCGCCCGCCGCACCGCCCAATGTGTCCTGCATGTAATCCCGTGTGATCAGCCGGTTTGGGCTTTCGAGAAACAGCCGCAACACCTCGCCTTCGGCATGGGAGAACGGCGTTTCCGCGCCGGTTTCGTCCTGAAGTGTGTAGCGGTCGAAATGCGCGGTCCAGCCGTTGAACCGTGCGGTTTGTCCTGTCGGTGCGGGGATGGCGCGGGTACGCAGTCTGGCACGCACTCGGGCGACGACCTCGGCGGGGTCAAAAGGTTTGATGATGTAGTCGTCGGCGCCGAGCTCGAGTCCGGTGATCTTGTCCTGAACCTGCGCGCGGCCCGAGATGATAATGACGGTGGCCCCTTGCTCAAGTGCGAGCCGGTGGACAAGGCTCAACCCATCGCGGTCGGGCAGACCCAGATCGACAAGGCAGACATCAGGCGTGCTTCTGCGAAGCGCGGCTTCGAATTCTGCGGCGCGGGCAAAGCTCTGGGTGTCGTAGCCGGCGTCCTCCAGCGCTTCGGACAGCATGGTCCGGATCGCGGGCTCGTCATCGAGGATGGTGATCAGCGGTTTCGTCATGTCGGATTGGCCTCATGGCCGAGGAACGTGGCCAGATCGGGTTTCGAAAAGGGTTTTGGCAGAACGGCGGTTCGCGCCACCGCATCCTGATGGCGCGGGTCGGACCCGGGAAGCGAGGTCATCAGATAAACGGGTTTGTTCGGCAGGGCGGATACCAGTTCCGTTCCAAGTGTCGGTCCTTCCAGGGAAATGTCCGACAGCACAAAGGCAATGTCCGGTACACCCTGCGCCAGTGCGAGCGCCTCATCCACGGAAGTCGCTTCGATGACGCTGTGACCGAGGCTTGTCAGCATTTCACGGATCGTCGCGCGCAGATCGGGGCTGTCTTCGACCAGAAGAACAAGTTCATTGCCAACATGCTGCGCTGCGTGACGCAGGGGCAGGCGCAGAGTGACGCGGGCTCCGGTTGCGGTATTGCCTATGCGAAGCTGCCCGCCTGCCAACTTCGCCATATCATAGACCATGGACAGGCCCAATCCGGATCCACCATCGCCCTTGGTGGTGAAAAACGGATCGAGCGCGTGTTTCAGGGCATCGTCGGAAAAACCGGAGCCGGTGTCCTCAACCGTAAAGTCGATCCATGTATCGCGCACTTCAACCGCGGTTAGATGGATCGTACCGGTTTCTCTACAGGCGTCACGGGCGTTCAGGATCAGGTTGAGAAGGCTGTCCTGAAGCTGGCCAGCATCCAAGAGCGCGCGCTCCTTGATGGGGCAATCGACCCTCAGTGTGATGCTTTCGGGAAGCGATGGAGCTGCCAGAGTGTGCAGATCCGACAGAAAACCCGCCACATCGAGCGGTTCCGGCCGCCAGGCCCGGTGCGCCGTAATATCTGCGATCCGATTGAGCAGATTGCCACCTCGGCGCGCGGCCTGAAGGGTGGCTGTGATCAGCGGTTCGGCGTCGGATGGCAGATCCATCCGGGCGAGCTTCGACTGCATCCCGAGGATGATGGTCAGCAGGTTCGAGAAGTCGTGCGCGAGGCCGGAGGTCAATTGCGCCGCCATTTCCCGGCGACGCGTCTGTTGCAGCGCGGCACGCGCCTGCGTTTCTTCGGTCACATCCATCGACAGGATGTAGACGCCGTTCTCGGATTCGTCTGGAGTAAACGCAACGCGGATGCGGCGTGAACTCATCGTATCCGTGAACTCGAAGGTCGAAGGGTCACCCGCAAGTGCCATTTGCAGATGTGGCAGAACGCGGGCATAGGCGTCACGGCCCAGCGCTTCCGAGATATGAAGCCCGACAATCTGCGATGGACGCCCAGGCATCACGTTCGACAGGCGGCGGTTGGAAAACGTATAGCGCCCGGCACTGTCCACATGAGCGATATGGGCTGGCATCATCTCGGTTGTGAGACGGGTGCGGGCCTCCATCTCGGTGAGTTCGCGCTGCGCTTCTTCCAGCGCGGACACGGTCGCCCCCAGTTTTCGGTTCGTTGCGGCCAGTTCTTCCGACCGTGCAAGGACTTCTTCCGACAGCATTTCGGATCGGGTTCTCAGCAGTTGTTCCTGGGATTTGACTTCGGTTATGTCAGTATAGACGGTGACCCAGCCACCCTGTGGCAAAGGCGCGCCTTCGACGCTGATGGTCCGACCATTTGCGCGGGTACGCTCCATGTAGTGCGGCTGGAAGGCGCTGGCCTGCTCGACGCGGGCGGCGGTAAAGCTTTCGGGATCATCGATTTCGCCATATTCGCCACGGGCGACAAGGTGGCGGATGGTGTCCTCGAAATCAGCACCCGGTTGCGTCAGTTCCTGAGGCAAGTCGAACATCTCTGCAAAGCGCGCGTTGCAGGCGGCGAGCTTCAGGTCACTGTCATAGATCGACAGCGCCTGTCCGATCAGGTTAAGCCCGGCCTGGATGAGTGCGTCGGTTTGCATGGAACGGTGTCCGAAACGAAATCCTAGGTCCTCTGGCTAGCACCGGACGGGCGCGGCGCAAAGCCTGCCGATGCCGCTGTTACAATTCGTAAGGATTGAGAAAACTTCAGGAAAAAGTTGACCCCCAACCTGCCTTCTGTCCAATCTTGAGACAGAGTCGCGAAAAGCGATCGGTTCGGGGAAAGCCCGGGCAAAGGGAGGAAAATGCTTTGGCACACATGACCGAGGGCGCAGAAGGTCTGCGCTCGGTTCCTGCGCTTTTGGCGCGTAATGCATCGCGGTATGGCAACTCACCGGCCTACCGCGAAAAGGAATATGGTATCTGGCAAAGCTGGACCTGGGCCGAAACGGCGCAGGAGATCGAAGCGTTGTCGCTGGGTCTGTTGAACCTGGGGGTGAACGAAGGCGATTTCATCGCGATCATCGGACGCAACCGTCCGTACCTCTATTGGTCCATGGTTGCCGCTCAGTCAGTCGGAGCGATCCCCGTGCCGCTCTATCAGGACGCGGTTGCCGAAGAGATGGAATACGTGCTTGGCCACTGCGGAGCGCGCTTCGTGATCGCGGGCGACCAGGAACAGGTCGACAAGGTCATCGAGATACAGGACGACCTGCATCAGTTCGAGCACATGATCTACCTCGACCCACGCGGTCTGCGGAAATACGATCATACGCGCTTGCACCAGTTCAGCCACGTTCAGGATCAGGGCCGCGCGGCCTATGACGAGTTCATCAAGGAGCTCGAGGCGCGGCGGGCCAAGCTGGACTACGACAGCACCTGCGTGATGCTCTACACCTCGGGTACAACGGGCAAGCCCAAAGGTGTGGTCCTGTCCAACCGCAATATCATTGAGACAGCCAAGGCGTCGTCGGAGTTTGATCACCTGCGGGCCGATGACGAGGTGCTGGCCTATCTGCCGATGGCCTGGGTGGGCGATTTCATCTTCTCCATAGGTCAGGCGTATTGGTCGGGCTTCTGCGTAAACTGCCCGGAAAGTCCGGAAACCATGATGACGGACCTGCGTGAAATCGCGCCGTCCTACTATTTTGCGCCGCCCCGCGTTTTTGAGACGCAGCTGACGCAGATCATGATCCGCATGGAAGACAGTGGCGCCTTCAAGAAGAAGACCTTCGATTACTTCATGGAGCATGCCCGCAAAGTTGGACCTGCAATCCTCGATGGACACAGCGTTGGGCTCTGGGACCGGCTGAAATACAAACTGGGCGAGGTGATGGTCTATGGCCCGCTGAAGAACGCGCTGGGCTTCTCAAAAGTGCGGGTCGGCTACACGGCGGGCGAGGCCATTGGCCCCGAAATCTTTGATTTCTACCGGTCTTTGGGCATCAACCTGAAGCAACTCTACGGTCAGACCGAAGCGTCGGTTTTCATCACCCAGCAGCCGGATGGCGAGGTTCGGTCGGACACGGTTGGCGTGCCGTCACCGGGTGTTGAGATCCGTATCGCCGACAATGGTGAAGTGTTCTACCGCTCGCCCGGCGTATTCGTCGAGTACTACAAGAACGCGGAGTCGACGGCGGATACCAAGGATTCCGAAGGCTGGGTCGCCACGGGCGATGCCGGGTTCATCGAAGAAGCCACCGGCCACCTGCGGATCATCGACCGCGCGAAGGACGTGGGCGCGATGGCGGATGGTGCGATGTTCGCGCCGAAATATGTCGAGAACAAACTCAAGTTCTATCCCAACATTCTCGAAGCTGTGGTGTTCGGTGCCGGGCGTGACCGCTGCTGCGCCTTCATCAATATCGACCTGACCGCGGTCGGCAACTGGGCCGAACGCAACAACATCGCTTATGCGTCCTATCAGGAACTGGCCGGCCACAAGCAGGTGCTCGACACGATCCAGGCGCATATCGAAGAGGTCAATGCGAGCATCGCTCAGGACGAAATGCTGTCGGGCTGTCAGGTGCACCGCTTCCTCGTCCTGCACAAGGAGCTTGACGCGGATGACGGCGAACTGACCCGGACCCGCAAGGTGCGTCGCAAGATCATCGGCGAAAAGTTCGAGGATCTGGTGAACGCCCTCTATGACGGATCGACCTCGGTCTACACAGAGACAGAAGTCACCTACGAGGATGGGCGCAAAGGCAAGATCAAGGCAACGCTGGAAATCCGCGATGCCAAGGTTGTTCCGGCGACGACGCAGCGGATGGCGGCGGAATGATGGCGTGCGCACATAATCTTCGTACGAAGATTATGCCGACCGAGAATTTTCGTACGAAAATTCTTGTCGAAACAGAAAGGGTTGAGCTGTGAAAGACACCGAAGGATACGTTACCGCAGACGGGCGTCAGATCGGCGGCACTCTGATGGAGATGCGCAACATCACTCTGCGCTTCGGCGGTGTTGTGGCCATTCAGGACATCAGCTTCGACATCCGGGAAGGCGAGGTGCGGGCCATCATCGGTCCCAACGGAGCGGGCAAATCGTCCATGCTCAACGTCATTTCGGGCTTCTACACGCCTTCCGAAGGCGAGGTCTGGTACAAGGGTGCAAAACGCCCGCCGATGAAGCCGTTCGAGGTCGCGCGCCAGGGCGTTGCGCGGACCTTCCAGAACATCGCTCTCTTTGAAGGCATGACGGTGCTCGACAACGTGATGACCGGGCGTCTGACCCACATGAATGCCGGGATCGCGTCGCAGGCGCTCTGGTGGGGTAAGGCCCGCGACGAGGAAATGGAAAACCGCGAAAAGGTCGAGCGGGTGATCGATTTCCTTGAAATCCAGAACATCCGCAAAACCCCGGTGGGCCGTCTGCCCTACGGTCTCAAGAAAAGGGTCGAACTGGCACGCGCGCTGGCGGCAGAGCCGTCGATCCTGCTGCTGGACGAACCGATGGCCGGGATGAACGTCGAAGAGAAAGAGGACATGAGCCGCTTCATCCTCGACGTGAACGACGAATTCGGCACCACGATCTGCCTGATCGAGCATGACATGGGGGTCGTGATGGACCTCTCCGACCGTGTGGTCGTCATGGATTACGGCAAGAAGATCGGCGACGGCACCCCGGACGAGGTGCGCAACAATCAGGATGTGATCGACGCCTATCTTGGCGTGCCGCATTGAGGGAGCAGACATGCTGAACGACATTTTCATCGCGCCCTTCGTGGACATGTTCACCGCACCGGATTTCCTGATGCAGGTGCTCTGGGAAGGTCTGGTGTCAGGCATCCTCTACGCGCTGATCGCGCTAGGTTTTGTCCTGATCTTCCGCTCGAGCCGCATTTTCAACTTTGCGCAGGGTATCATGGTGGTGTTCGCCGCCCTGACGCTGGTGGGTCTGTTCGCCATGGGCATTCCCGCCTGGATCAGCGTGGGCCTGACGCTCGTGGTCATGTTCGTGCTGGCGGTGGCCATCGAACGGGTGGTGCTGCGGCCCCTTGTGGGCCAGCCCGACATCATTCTCTTTATGGCGACGATCGGGATCACGCTCTTCCTCATCGGCTTTGGCGAGACGATTTTCGGCGGCGAAAACAAGGTCATGATCACCGAAGAGCTAGGCATCCCGACCGGCGACACTGTCTTGGAGCCGTTTGGTGGCCTGCTGATCCTTCAGCACCTCGACATCACCGTTGTGGTCGTTGCGACGCTGCTGGTGCTGGGGCTCCTGGCCTTCCTCAACTACACCCAGATGGGCCGCGCCATCCGCGCACTGGGCGATGACCACCAAGCGGCGCTGTCTGTCGGCATCAGCCTTCAGACGATCTGGGTTCTGGTCTGGTTCATCGCTGGCATCATCGCGCTGGTCACGGGCATTGCCTGGGGCGCGCGGGCCGGGGTCAGCTTTGCGCTTGAAGTGATCGCATACAAGGCGCTGCCGGTTCTGATGCTGGGTGGGCTTGAATCGATCACCGGGGCCATTGTCGGCGGTCTGATGATCGGCATTCTGGAAAAACTGTTCGAGATTTACTGGGGTCAGCCGCTGCTTGGAGGCAACACCGAGACATGGTTCGCCTTCGTGCTGGCGCTGATCGTGCTGCTCTTCCGTCCGCAGGGTCTGTTCGGAGAACGGATCATCGAACGGGTCTAGCGCAGCGCGGGGCGCGCTGTTCGACACCTACCACCATCGGTGCGTGAGGATCACGCATCAAACGAGAGACAAGACATGGCAAAGCTGATCGCAATTCTGAACGTCATCGCATGGTCCGGCTTCTGGGCCTTCGGATACCTTGCCCTGTCGAGCGGGTCAGAGGCGGGCAGCCAGACGCTTGTCGCCATCCTTTTGGCGGCGCTTGGCGGTGCATTGGGGCTCTGGGCCTATTTCTGGCTTATCCGTCACAGTGAGGCCACCGGCTACGCCAAACCACGCAATCGCGTGACGATCAAGGAAGAGGAGACCGCCTGATGCTCTACCGCACGGCTGGCCAGTTCAAGACGAGCTACATCGCTGATCAGGCCCTGTTCCCGGTGAAGCAGGACGCGTTTCTGCTGGGGATCATTCTGGCGCTCGCCTGGATTGTGTTCCCGCTCACTGCGTCGGAATTCACCTTCCAGACCCTGCTGATCCCGATCCTGATCTACGCGCTGGCTGCGATGGGTCTGAACATCCTCACCGGATTTGCGGGCCAGCTCAGCCTCGGGACCGGCGCCTTCATGGGCGTTGGGGCCTATGCGTGCTACAAGATGGTCACGCTGATGCCGTGGATGAACCCGATCGTGGCGATCCTGCTTTCGGGTGTGTTCAGCGCCGGGATCGGTGTGGTCTTCGGCATCCCCAGCCTGCGGATCAAAGGGTTCTACCTCGCCATTGCCACGCTGGCTGCGCAGTTCTTCCTTGTCTGGCTGTTCGAGAAATGGGCGTGGCTCTACAACTACAACGCTTCCGGCGCGATCCAGGTGCCGAACCTCGAGATGTTCGGCGTCTTCGTGTCCGGCCCACAGGCGGCTTCGGTGACCGAGTATTACATCGTGCTCTTCGTGGTCACGCTGCTGACGCTTCTGTGCATCAACCTGACCCGCGGCAACCTTGGCCGCACGTGGAAAGCCACACGCGACATGGACATCGCGGCGGAACTTATCGGGATCAACCTGATGAAATCCAAGCTGACCGCCTTTGCCGTGTCGTCCTACGTGGTTGGGGTGGCTGGCGCGCTGTACGTCTTCATGTGGAAGGGGGCCGCCGAACCCAACGTGTTCGACATTCCGCTGTCCTTCCAGGTGCTCTTCATCGCCATCATCGGTGGTCTTGGATCGATCATGGGCAACTACCTTGGCGCGATCCTGATCGTGGGTCTGCCGGTTGTGCTCAACGTCGTCGCCGGCACGCAGGTGTTCGAAATCTCGACGCCGTCCGCCATCCTGCTGGTCGCACTGATCGCGGCTGCAACCTTCCTTTTCTGGGTGGCGCGCAGCCTGTGGGGCGTGGGCGCCGCCATCGGCTTTGGCGCGGTGACGCTGATCTACGGCTACGCGCAGCTTCAAGGCTTCCGCATCGACTCTGCCCTGATCGAACATATCAACGTGATGATCGTTGGCGGCCTGATCATCTTCTTCCTGATTATCGAGCCTCACGGATTGAACCAGCTTTGGCGCCTGATCCGTGAAAAACTGATTATCTGGCCATTCCCGCACTGAGGCGGGTGGGCCCAAGACCAAGAAACACAAGCACCATGACAGTTCCAATGGGAGGACAACCATGAAACACTTCACCAAACTGGCGATTGCTGCGGCACTCGGTACCGTGATGGGCACGGCGACCGTCGCACAAGAGCTCTACACGCCGAACCTCGCCTACCGGACCGGCCCGTTTGCCGCGACAGGTATTCCGCTGATGAACGGTCAGGCCGACTACATGACGCTCCTGAACGAGCGCGATGGTGGCATCGGCGGTGCCAAGATCGACTTCGAAGAATGCGAAACCGGCTACTCCACCGAAAAAGGTGTGGAATGCTACGAAAAGACCAAAGGCAAGGCCATCGTGACCCAGCCGTGGTCGACCGGCATCACGCTTCAGGTTCTGCCCAAGACCAACGTCGACCAGATTCCGATCCTCGCGCCGGGCTACGGCTTCTCGCCGATGGCAGACGGCAAGGTGTTCCAGTGGGCATTCAACGTCCCGTCGGGTTACTGGGACGCGGCGGACATGATCGTTCAGTATCTCGAACAGGACGGTTCGCTCGAAGGCAAGAAGATCGCCTTCCTCCACCTCGACCACCCCTACGGCAAAGAGCCGCTTCCGCTGCTTGAAAAGCTGGCGGGTGAAAAGGGCTTCGAGCTGCTGCCGATCCCGGTTGGTCTGAAGGAAATGCAGAACCAGTCCGCACAGTGGCTGCAGATCCGTCGCGAGCGTCCCGACAATGTTGTGATGTGGGGCTGGGGCGCGATGAACGCCGGTGCCATCACCGAAGCGGTGAAGACCAAGTACCCGATGGAAAACTTCATTGGCGTCTGGTGGGCCGGTCACGATGCGGACCTGAAGCTCGTTGGCGACGACGGCAAGGGCTACAAGTCGATCTCCTGGTCCTTCCCGAACCAGGATGCTCCGGTGATGAAGGAACTCAAAGAGCGCGTGTTTGACGCCGGTCTGAGCCAGTCCAACGCAGAAGAAATGCAGGGCGTATTCTATGGCCGCGGAGTGGTCATGTCGATGATCCTGTCCGAAGCCATCCAGGGCGCACAGAAGAACTTCGGCACCACCGAAATCGATGCGTCGCAGCTGCGCTGGGGTCTTGAGAACCTGAACATCACCGAAGAGCGTCTGGAAGAGCTCGGCATGGCCGGCATGGTGCCGCCGTTCTCCACCTCCTGCGCCAACCACACCGGTCACTCCGGTGGCTGGATGCTGGAATGGGACGGCTCCAAGTTCGTGAAAGCGTCTGACCTGCTGAAACCGAACACCGACAGCTACGCCGACCTGATCGCAAGCGCGGCGTCCGAATATGCGACCGCAAACGCACCTTGGGCGATGAACGAAGAGTGCTCGGCCACAAACTAAGGCCACACAACGTCACCGGCGGCACAGGCTGCCGCCGGTGATTTCCCCGAAATTTTATCACTTGGTAAAATCATGCTGGACGCCACACGCACAGACGAGACCCTGCTTGAGGTCAACAACATCGAGGTGATCTACAATCACGTGATCCTCGTCCTGAAAGGTGTGAGCCTGTCGGTGAAGAAGGGCGGCATCACCGCGCTGCTGGGCGGCAACGGCGCAGGCAAGACAACCACACTCAAGGCGATCTCGAACCTGCTGCACTCCGAGCGCGGCGAGGTCACCAAAGGCTCCATTATCTACCAGGGCGAACGGGTACAGGATCTGGACCCGGCCGCATTGGTCAAGCGCGGCGTGATCCAGGTGATGGAGGGGCGCCATTGCTTTGGTCACCTGACCGTCGAGGAAAACCTGCTGACCGGGGCCTATACCCGCAAGGATGGCAAAGGTGCCATCGAAGCCGACCTCCAGATGGTCTACGACTATTTCCCCCGCCTCAAGGAGCGCCGCAAATCGCAGGCTGGCTATACCTCGGGCGGTGAACAACAGATGACGGCAATCGGTCGCGCGCTGATGTCGCGTCCTGAAACCATTCTTCTGGACGAACCGTCCATGGGCCTTGCGCCGCAGCTGGTCGAGCAGATTTTCGAGATCGTCAAATCGGTCAACGAGAACGAAGGCGTGTCCTTCCTGCTGGCCGAACAGAACACCAACGTCGCCCTGCACTACGCACATCAGGGCTACATTCTGGAAAACGGCCGCGTGGTGATGGACGGCCCCGCTGCCGAGCTGCGCGAGAACCCCGACGTGAAGGAATTCTACCTCGGCATGTCGGACGAGGGCCGCAAGTCATTCCGCGACGTGCGCAGCTATCGTCGCCGCAAACGCTGGCTGGCCTGATGTCTGGCGTACCAACTCGGAGACGTGCGACCCTGTTGCAATGCTCAGGCGTGGATGGTCTCGCGCATCTCCCGGATCAACTCCAACGCTTCGTCGCGCGTGTTGCGGATGTTCGGACGAAACGACTGCGTTTCGGCACGCATACGGATGTCCTGTTCGGTCTCGGATCCCGCCGCAAAGCGAACCGACCCGAGAGAGGCGGCCTCGTTCAGCTTTTTGCCCCTGTGGGCGTAAGCGACCCACGCCGCCGGGTAAATCTGGCATCCGTTAAGGTTCACAAGGAAAAACCATTTCCTGTCTGTCGCTTTGATACGCTCTTCGATGTGGTCGTAGAAGCCGTTCACATCGGCGGAGTGATGGAACGTGAAGTGCGAGAAATCCGCCTCCATGATCTGTGTCTCGGGATCAAAGCTGATGCGACGCCGGAAATCCGCGTCGGAGTAGTTGGGGTCATGCTGAACCCGCGGCCTCCGCTTCGACGGCATTTCCGCGATCCGGGCAAGCGCGTCTGCGCGGTTCGTAAACAGGTTGGGGTTGAACGCCTCGGTATTGGCGTCGCGTTCGATCTGCTTCCGGGTGATCTCCGACGCGTCGAAACGTACCGACCCCATGGAGTGCGCAAGGTTCAGCGACCGGCCCCTGCGGGAATACGCAAACCAAGCAGATTGGTCGATGCGCGTGTCGCACAGATTGACAAGGAAGAACCAAAGCTCTTCGCCGGTTTCGGCAATGCGCTCCTCAATCCGGTCGTAGAACCGGTTGACCGTCGCGCTGCTGTCAAAATCGAACCCCGAAAAATCTGCCTCCATGACCTGAATGTCATCGTGAAACACAATGCGCCTGTCGAGATCTCTCGTCGGCATGGCACCCTCCCTTACAAATACCGCTGCCCGGATTTTAGGCGGTCGGTTTTCAACGAGCCTTGCGGCAGATCAAATTGGTCTGGCGACGCAGGCGCAAACCAGTCGAGGACAGCATGACACAGCATTTTGATGCGCTCGAAACCCGCAGCGCCGACCAACGCGCGGCCGAACAGCTTGACGCGCTGAACGCTCTGTTGCCAGCGCACGGGATGGATTCGCTGACGGATTTGGCCGATCTCGCCAAGTTGCCGGTTCTGCGGAAATCGGACCTGAGCCAGAGGCAAAAGGATACGCCTCCGTTCGGCGGGCTTCCGGTGTCGAATCTTGCGCATATCTTCCAGTCTCCCGGTCCAATCTATGAACCCGGTGGCGTGAGTCATGACTGGTGGCGTATGGGGCGTTTCCTGCATGCGGCTGGCTTTGGCACGACCGACATCGTTCAGAACTGTTTCGGCTATCATCTGACACCAGCGGGAATGATCTTTGAGAACGGTGCGCGGGCCGTCGGCGCGGTGGTGCTGCCGGCCGGTACCGGCCAGACCGAACTTCAGGTTCAGGCAGCGCACGATGTCGGTGTGACCGCCTATGCGGGTACGCCGGATTACCTCAAGGTGATCCTTGAAAAGGCTGACGAGATGGGCGTTCGGCTCGGCATCTTGAAAGCCGCTGTCTCGGGTGGGGCGCTCTTCCCGTCGCTTCGCGAATGGTACGCGGATCGCGGGATCTCCTGTCTGCAATGCTATGCAACGGCCGATGTCGGCCATATCGCTTACGAGACCCAAGCGATGGAAGGCATGATCATCGACGAAGGCGTGATCGCTGAGATTGTCACGCCCGGCACCGGTGACCCGGTGGCAGACGGCGAAGTGGGCGAAGTGCTGGTCACGTCTATCAATCCCGACTATCCGCTGGTGCGGTTTGCGACGGGTGACCTTAGCGCGATGATGCCGGGGCAAAGCCCCTGTGGACGTACCAATGCCCGGATCAAGGGCTGGATGGGCCGCGCTGATCAGACCACCAAGATCAAGGGCATGTTCGTGCGCCCCGAACAGGTGGCCGCACTGGTTGCCAAACATGCCGAAATCGACCGTGCCCGCGTCGTGGCCAGCCGCGATGGCGAGATGGATGTGATGACCGTCCGGATCGAAACCGCTGCGGACGACGCGGCGCGGTTCGAGTCCAGCATCGTCGAAACGCTCAAGCTCAAGGGCCGTGTCGAGTTGGTGCCGCCGGGGGCGTTACCGCGCGATGGCCTCGTGATCGAGGACGCCCGCAGCTACGATTGATGCCTCTGCACCTGTGACTCCAGCGAAAAAAGCGCGCGCTATTGGATAACTTTCGCGGTTCGTGCGTTACTCTGTCGACAGGACGGAGGACCACCCATGAAACGACTCGCGTTTTCGATTTCTGCAGCGCTTGCGCTGGCCGCACCGGGATCGGCAGCGGCCGGCGATCTACTGATCATCGGAAACAGCGATCCGGGCCTGCTGCAACGGCTCGCGGGTGCTGCGGATATGGCGGGCATCCGGGCATCATTCGAGGACCGGGGCACCGAAGTCAGCCTGACCACTGCAGCCGACGCCGATGCCATGCGCACCGCATTCAAAGACTTCGCCGACCGGCTGGACGCCGCGACCGACGAGATCGGGATTCTGCTGACAGGGCGCTTCGTCTCGACAATTGCGGGCAGTTATCTCCTGCCTGCGGGCATGGAGGACACCCCGTCCCTGGCCCAGGTGGTGACCGAAGGTTTTCCGCTCGATGCAGTCTACGCGGTTGCGGCGCAATACCCGGGGCGTGCGCTGCTTGTGCTGGGAGAGGTTGAAACCGACGCCACCCTGCCAGAAGGGGTGGCGGTCACCCTGCAGCTCCGTGACATTCCGCAAGGCGTGACCGTTGCGATTGGCCCGGCGGGGGATGCGGCGCGTTTTGTCGACCGGCTGTCTGCGGCCACTGGGGAAGACGTGCTGCCTCTGGCCCGCGCGGAGGGATTGAGCCTTCAGGGGTTTGTTCCGCCGGAACTGCCAATGTTCGCCGGAGAAGATGTTTCTCTCCCGCAAATTACGCCAGAGCCGGACACTCAGGCCAGGGAAGCGGCGGACGCCGCCGCATGGCAGGAAGCTGTCTCGTCTGACACCGAGGCTGGCTACGACACCTACCTCGCCGCCTTTCCCGAAGGTCGTCATGCAGGGGAAGCGCGTCAAAGACTGACAACCATCCGGTCAGAGCCGTTTTACCGGGAAAAACAGGCCGAAGCGGAACTGGCCCTGTCGCGCGACGCGCGGCGCGAGATTCAGCGGGATCTTTCGCTGCTGGGTTACAATACACGTGGCATCGACGGGATCTTTGGTCGCGGTACGCGCGGTGCCGTCACGGCGTGGCAGAACGCAAATAGCCTGACAGCGTCAGGTTATCTGAATGCCGATCAGATCGCGCGGCTTGACGCACAGGCCGAACGGCGTGCGGCGGAACTGGAAGAGGAAGCGCGCCAGAGACAGGCTGAACTGGAACGGCAGGATCGGACATTCTGGTCGGAAACCGGAGCGCAGGGAGACGAGGCAGGCTATCGTGCCTATCTGAAGCGGTTCCCGGACGGGCTCTATTCCGAGGTCGCGCAGCAGCGTCTCGATGACATCGAGGCACAACGGCGGGCTCAGGCCGAAGACGAAGATCGCCGCCGCTGGCAGGCTGCCCGCGAACAGGATACCGAAGCGGGATACCGCGCATATCTGGCAGAGCGTCCCAACGGAGCATTCGTCGAAGAAGCCCGTGCGCGGATCGATTATTTCAATCGCAACTCCGAACAGATTGCCGTTCAGCGACAGGCGCAGGCCGAAGAAGCCGCGCTGAGCCTCAACGCCACGGCGCGCCGTCTTGCCGAAGCGCGCCTTGCGGAACTGGGTCTCAGGCCCGGTGCGGTGGACGGCACTTTTGATGAGGACACCCGGCGTGCGATCCGCCGGTATCAGGACGCGCGGAAACTGCGGGTGTCGGGCTATCTCGATCAGGCGACCGTGGTACGACTGATGGCGGATACGATCCTGCGCTAGACCTCAGTCAAGCTCGGTCCAGGGCCAGGGTTTCACATTGCTTGCTGCCGTCTGATACCGCGCGGCCTTGGCGATCCAGATGCCAAGGTCGGTCCCGAACTCGGCGAGCCGCTCATTGGGCTGTTTATTGTTCACCAGCATGATGATGAACTGAATGACGGTCATGACCCCCAGCACGGTCTGCGCGACAGAGATCATGAGCGCGATCAGGATCATGTAAAGCAATCGCTCGGGCAGGCTGTCGGTCTTGTCCGGTTCGGTTTGCTCGCCGTGCAGGCGGCCTGAGACCTTATTATCGTCAGCCTGTGCCATCGTGGTGTCCTTGCAACGCAATATATGCGCCAGACGATACGGGATTCGGTGACGAGACGCCAATCCTGCGCATTGTCACAAGCCGCAAAACAAAAAAGCCGTCCCAAAGGACGGCTTTCTCGCAAAATCTGCGGGTTCCGCTTAGCCCTGACGGGCTTTGAACCGACGCTGCGTCTTGTTGATGACGTAAACGCGGCCCTTACGGCGCACAACGCGGCAGTCGCGATGGCGGTTCTTCAGCGAACGAAGCGAGTTCTTGACCTTCATCGGGTCTCTCCTCTTATCGCGGCGCGCGAGCGCCTTTGTGGTTGCGGGTGCCCCGAGCCTTGGCCCGAGACGGCGAATTCAATGGTGGGCGATACAAGGTTCGAACTTGTGACCCCTTCGATGTCAACGAAGTGCTCTACCACTGAGCTAATCGCCCTTTGAACCGACCCGATTCACGTACCCCAAATAAAAGGGGCGCGTGAAGCCGCGCCGGTGGAGCGGTCTATAAAAGGAGTCGGAACGGGGATCAAGGGCTTTTGGTCATAGAAAAAATCGGTCTATGTTGATCCATACGGAGAGCCCATGCCAAAAGTCGCGTATCACCTTGTTCAGCCTGAAGCCCACACCTCGCGGGTGATTTTCGCGTCGCCGCATTCCGGCCGCGACTACAGCTGGAATTTCATGCGCCACACGGATTTGGACGAGGTCACGATCCGTTCATCCGAAGACGCGTTTGTGGACCGGTTGTTCGATTGCGCCCCGCAATTCGGCGCGGCTTTCATCAAGGCGGGCGCGCCGCGTGCCTATATTGACCTCAATCGGTCGTCAGAGGAACTGGACCCGGCGCTGATCGAAGGTGTCCGACGGCAGACCCATAACCCACGCGTGGCGTCAGGCCTTGGCGTGGTGCCCCGTGTCGTCGCGAATGGCCGTCCGATCTACCGTGGCAAGCTGCCTCTGGCCGAGGCCGAGCGCCGCATCGCGCAGTTCTGGCATCCCTATCACGAACAGCTTCGCAGGCTGATCGATCAGGCGCACGCCCGGTTCGGTGAGGCGATTCTCATCGACTGCCACTCAATGCCGCACGAGGCGTTGGACGGAGTGGCAAAAACCACCGCGCGTCGCCCGCAGATCGTGATTGGCGACCGCTTCGGCGCGTCGGCCAGTCAGGCGGTCGTGGACCAGGTCGAAGCGGCTTTCACGGATGCCGGACTGGTGGTGGCGCGCAACACGCCATTTGCGGGCGCTTATATCACGCAGGCATACGGACGCCCGTCCCGCAATCAGCACGCTGTGCAGATCGAGATCGACCGCTCGATCTACATGGATGAACGCGCGATCCGGCCCAATGCGAATTTTCACAATTTCCGCAAGCTGCTGCGCAGCGTGATCGCCGAGATTGCCGCAACGGGTCAGGCGGACGATATGCCGCTCGCCGCAGAGTGATCTCTCAATCGAACAGCGCGGCCAGCGTATCCTTCAGAAGAGCCACCTCCGTCAGGCTCAGTCGCACCGGCACTGTCAGCACCTTCATCCGGTAGCTCTGTGGCAGGCGCACGGCATCTTTTTCCGTTGTCACCAGTTGTGCGCGTGCGGCGGCAGCATCCTTTTCCAAACGTCCCAACAGCGCCGTGGTCAAAGGCTGATGGTCATCGAGCGCGCGGGTCTCGACAACCTCGGCTCCCAATTCCCGGAGTGTCAGGAAGAATTTCGCAGGATTGCCGATCCCCGCAAAAGCGAGGCAGCGCAGTCCCTCCCACTCCATTCCGGTCTGAAGCGGGGCAAGCTGGCCCGTGATATGCGGAACAGAGATCTGGGTGCCCCATGTGTCGTGGAACTGCGCCTGCGCGGGGTCAGGCCCGATCGACAGCACAATATCGGCCCTCTTCATCGCCGTCGAAACCGGTTCCCGGAGCGGTCCTGCCGGAATGCAGCGGCCATTGCCGAAGCCTTGCGTGGCATCAACCACGATCAGGGACAGGTCTTTTTCAAGGCCTGGATTCTGCAACCCGTCATCCAGCAGGATCACGTCGGCTCCGGCCTCGCTGGCCGCTCTCGCACCGGCGGCGCGGTCTCGCGATACCCAAACCGGTCCGAATGCCGCCAGAAGCAGCGGTTCGTCTCCCGCTTCATCGGCAGAATGGCGGCGCGGGTCGACCTGAACCGGTCCTTCCAGCGACCCGCCATACCCGCGCGACACCACGTGGGCCGTTCTGCCCATGTCCGCAAGCAGTTGCATCAGCGCAATCACGGTTGGCGTCTTGCCTGTGCCCCCGGCATTGACGTTCCCGACACAGATCACTGGTACCGAAGCCCGGAAAGGCGTTCCGCGACGCAGCCGTTGGGCGGTCAGTGCAGCGTAGAGTGCCCCCAGCGGGGCAAGAAGACGTGCCTGCCATCCCGGCGCGTCGGGTGGGTTTTGCCAGAACGACGGCGGTCTCATCGCGCTCCCTCCATCGCGTCCAGCCATTCGTTGATCTGGTCCAGAACCAGATCAGCTGTCTCGGCCCCCGCCGAAACGACGTTCCAGCCGGCATGAGCCATCGCGGCAGCACGGTCCGGTGCAATAAGGTGCGAAACGGCCGCGCTCAGCGAATCCATGTCTTTCACGATCCGCGCGGCGCCGGCAGCCACCAGCCGGGAATAGGCGTCGAGGTGTCGGCCCACATTCGGTCCATACAGGATCGCCGATCCCAGAGCAGCGGCCATCATCGGAGACTGCCCCCCGGTCTTGCCAGCCAGTGATCCTCCCAGAAAACACAGCGGGGCAAGCCTATACCACAGACCCAGTTCGCCGTCGTCTCCAGCAAGCAGAACCTGCGTATTTTCGTCCGGCATGTCGCCGTTTTCCCAGCGCGCCAACCGCAAACCGATGTCCTGACACATCTCTGCAATCACCGGTTCATCCGCCGGGTCCGCCGGAACGACAATCAGAAGCAATCGATGTGCCAGACGTGCAGCGCGACGGTGTGCCCGCAGAACGTCATCTGCTTCGTCCAGCTGAATATTCGCGGCCAGCCAGACCGGTCGCCCTGCCAGTACCGCCGTCATCTCCTCGTGCAGACCGTCATGGCTGGTCAGTGGAAATACCTCGGGTTCGAGTGGTGACGCGAACTCGATCCGATCGGCAGGAACGCCAAGCCGTCGCATGCGGGACGCAGCCTTCTTGTCCTGCGCGAGGATGTTGTGAAACAGGCTGAGCGCTCCGGCAGACGCATCCGGCAGAAACCTTTTGGACGGCTGCCGCCACGGCGCATCTGTGGCATCGACCAGAAGCAGATGAGTCCCTGCCGCTTCGGCCTCATGGATCAGGGCAGGCCGCAACCCGTTTCCCGCCCAGATGAGCATGTCCGGCTTCCAATGGCTCAGGAAACGATTCACATCGCTGAGGGTTTCTGACGGTGGCGGCCCAATCACATACCCGCCCGCCTCGAACACCTCCGACTCTGCTGCATCACAGGTCAGCAGGAGCGAAAAATCGGTGCGCTGCTGCCTCAGACGCCGGTTGAGAGTCAGCAGGGTTTCAATGCGGCTTCTCGTGTCGCTGTGGAGCCAAAGCAATGGGCCTAACGGTCGCTCCGGCCAGCGTGCGGCCTCTGCGATCAGCCGATCTGCACCGCGCGCCAGCGCCAGGTAGGCGGTCAGACTGAACGGTCTGCGCGCCAAATGGTCAGTCCTGTGCTTCGGGCGAAGACGTGCTGGCGTCCATCAACTTCTGAAGATCACCCAGGAAATAGCGCATATGTGCATTGTCCACGGTGCGCTGGGCTTCGGTTTTCCAAGCGTCATAGGCAGATTGACGATCCGGAAAGACCCCGACGATGTGGATCTCATCCGGGTTCTTGAAGACGTTCTCCGATGGGGTGACCAGTTCTCCGCCGAACACGATATGCAGATGCTGGGCCATACGGGGTTCCTTCCTTGATGCAGTGTCGCCAACCTAAGAGGCTGTGAAATCGGGTCAAGCCGATTACGGCAAACGCTGCGCGATCAGTCCCTTGATGGCCCGAGCGTGCTCGGCGGTTGCGCCGCAGACATCCTCGGTCAGCGCCTTGGCCCGGTCGATCAGCGTATCGGGCTCTGTCACCTCGTCGATCAAACCCCAGGTCAGTGCCTCCTCGGTCGGGATCTTCTGTCCCGCCATCAGGATCATCTTGGCCCGCGATGGACCGACAAGGGCCGACAGACGCGCCGGATCCGAAGGCTGCGGCAGGAAGCCCAGCTTCATCACCGGATAGAACACCTTTGTACCCGGCACCGCGATCCGCAGATCACAGGCCAGCACCATACCCATCGCGCCGCCCGCAACCGTACCATTGAGCGCTGCGATCGTCAGGCCGGGATGGCGCGAGATGGCCCCCGACAGCCGCTCCCAAAGCGGGCTCAGCGCAAGCCCGGCCTTGGCCGCCTCAAGATCGGCACCGGCGGAAAACACCTTGCCAACCCCTGTCAGAATGACCGCCCGCACGCTCCGCGCCTCTTCGACACCTACACACAGCGCCTCAAGCATCTCACCCGTCAGCGAATTGGCCTTGTCCGGACGGTTGATCGTCAGAACACAGAGCGTGCCATCATTCTGAACTTCGATCATACCAGACCCACCTTCTTGCGAATGCCCTCGTCCCGGAGCGAGATTTCCTCGCCCAGATACGCATCCGCCTCAGGGCTGCACATCCACAAAAGCGCCTTGGCGGGCCAATCGGGAGGAATGTGGTCAGACCAGTCCAGCTGGCTTACCGGGTTGATCCCGCTCGCCTTGATTTCGCGCTGCATCTGGGTGGCAACAGTGCCTGGTGAAAGGCCCATCGCGCGGATGCCCTTGTCGCCCATTTCCTTGTGCAGACACATCGTCAGCATCGCCGCCCCGGCTTTGGACGCGCAGTAATGCGACCATGCTTCGATGGGATTGTGCGCTGCGCCCGAACTGACGGTCAGGATCGTCCCGCCGCCTGCGTTTTCCATCACCGGAAGGGTGGCGCGCATCCCGTGGAACACACCCTTCAGGTTGATGTCGATCACCTGGCCCCAGCCTTCGGGATCTGCCTCGTCCATGCGGGCGATCGGTTCGATCACACCGGCGTTGTTGATCAGAATGTCCAGCCCGCCAAACGCGGTCACGCAGTTTTCGACGGCCTGCGCCACTTCCCAATACCGGCTGATATCGCAGGGAATCGCCACTGCCGATTTGCCGATCTCTCCGGCCAGATCGGCAATGCTGTCCGCTGATCGCGCAACAAGCGCCACATTGGCCCCGGAATCGGCGAAAACCCGCGCGGCTTCTGCGCCGATGCCACGGCTTGCCCCGGTGATAAGAACGGTCCGTCCGGTTAGATCCATCATGGGTCGGCCTCTCTCTTTTGTTCACAGCAGTGCTACTTCGGACAGCGCGCGGGGTCCACCCACTTGACCATGCGGGACAGGAGGCCGAAGCTGCCGAAGGGAATTTGAATTAAAGGATAGAACCATGCATCGTCTCGCACGCCTTTCGACCAGTTCCGCGCTTGCCCTCGGACTCGCCGCCGGACCTGCATTTGCCGATCTCACGGCGCAGCAGGTGTGGGGCGGGATCGAAGCCGCGATGCAGGGCTTCGGCTACTCGGTCAGCGCGACGGAAACAGCCACATCGGACGGACTCGACGTGACCGATGTTGTGATGCGGTTTGAAGTGCCAGAGGAAAACAGCGCCGTAACGGTCTCCATGGATGCGGTGGATCTGGTCGAAAACGGGGACGGGTCCGTAACGATGACCTTCCCCGCATCCATGCCGATCACCATCGACGCCGCACCCGAAGGTGAGGATACGGTGAACATGGTGCTCGATTACGCCAATGACGGGCTGGAACTGGTGGTGTCCGGCGATCCGGCCAACATGACCTATGCATACAGCGCCAATCAGCTGACCATTTCGCTGTCCGAGATGAACATCAACGGAGAACCCGTCGGGCGCGACGAAGCCCGCTTCGATTTCGTGCTCGACGACGTAACCGGAACGACGACAACGGCCAAGTCCGGGGCGATGACCATCACGCAGGATGTCCAGGCGAGCGCAGCCAGCTACGATTTCGCATTCAATGATCCTCAAAGCGATGACGCGGCGCTGATTACAGGGTCAATGGGGGCGGTTCTTGCGACCAGCACTGCCACACTTCCCGAAGGGTTTGATCCCTCCAACCCGGAAAGCCTGACTGCGGGAGGGTTCTCCGCGACAGGTGCGCTCAGCTACGACGACGGTGAAACGCAATTCGCAGCCACCGAAAGCGCAGGAACCACCTCGGGAACAACGAAAACCGGTTCGGTGCGGATCCAGTTTTCCGTTGACGATGCAGCCATCCGCTATGACGTCACGGCAACCGAACAGGCGTTCACACTCTCCGGCCCCGAACTGCCGTTGCCGGTCGACGTGCGCATGGCAGCGAGCTCGTTCAACATGACCGCACCGGTCGCGGCCGCAGAGGAGCCGCAGGACATGGCATTCGGCATCGCCATGCGCGGATTCGAAGTGTCGGACCTGCTTTGGAACATCTTCGATCCCGGAGCAGCCCTGCCGCGCGATCCGGCCACCGTTGCGCTGGACCTGACCGGTCAGGTCACACCTTTCGTCAATCTGTTCGATCCTGCCGACGTCGCCCGGATTGAGGCAACCGGACAGGTTCCGGGAGAGTTGAACGCGCTGACGCTCAATGACCTGACAGTCGAGGTTGCCGGTGCGAAATTGGGCGGCACCGGTCAGTTCACCTTTGACAATGACGACATGACCACCTTCGACGGGTTCCCGCGTCCGACGGGCACCGTGTCGCTGACGCTCGACGGGGCCAATGCGCTCATCGACAAGCTCATCGCAATGGGGCTTCTGACCAATGAAGACGCCATGGGCGCGCGCATGATGATGAGCATGTTCGCAGTCCCCGGCGACGGTGCCGACAGCCTGAAATCGTCGCTCCAGATCAATGAGCAGGGGCACGTTCTGGCGAACGGCATGCGCATTCAATAGACCAACCGATCCGGAATACCGGGCCGGGACGCATACCCAGAGAAATCCAAGCGGGCCAGGCGTGAGACCCTGAGCCAACCGATGGAGGAGGAATGCCGCTAGATCAGTTCAGCACAGATCGGCTTTTTGCCTATGACTGGGCCCCCGTGGTTCAGGACAGCGACGCCTGCCAATCTCTCGAAGCAACGCTGCGCAGCATCCTGACGGAGCGGGTGCTCGAACACCTGCCACCGTCCTTCCGTCTCGACATGCGCAAGGGAGCGGTGCGGGACTGGATAGAGGCGCGGGCCAAGGAAAGCCGTGTTCTGCTGGTTGAGCACAAGGAAACCGGGGGTCTTGTGGGCCTTCTGATCCTGGCGTTGCACCAGGAAACCGAGACCTTTCGCTCGGTCCATATCGGCTACCTGATCGCCGAGGAATTCTGGGGCAAGGGCATTGCTTCTGAACTGGTGTCGGGGCTGGTAACAGCACTCGACAGTGACCGGGCGACTCAACTGCTTGGTGGCGTCGGGACCGGCAACCCGGCCTCGGCCCGGGTTCTTACCAAGGCGGGCTTTGTAAAGGCGCCAGAACTGTCGACACAAACCACCGATATCTATCTGCGTAACGCAGGCAACCCGACGCCGGTCGATTCAAATCCGCCGTCCGCAGCCACCACCTGACCGGTCACATAGGACGCCCGGTCCGAGCAAAGGAAGGTGATCACTTCTGCGATTTCCCGTTCTGAGCCGTAGCGGTTCAGCGGTATCGCATCGTGATAGGCGTCGATGATCTCCTGAGTGTGTACGGCCATCGCCAGCTTGGTACGCACGGGGCCGGGGCACACACAGTTCACCCGGATACCGTATTCCCCAAGCTCGGTGGCGTGCTGTTTCGTCAACTGGATCACTGCCGCCTTGGACGTGCCATAAGCCACCCGAAGCGTTGAGGCGCGCAACCCGCTGATCGAGGCAATGTTCACGACGCTCCCCTGTGTGGCCTTCAGAGCCGGTGTTACGGCCTGCGTACACAGGAATACCCCGTCAAGATTGGTCTCCATCACCCGCCGCCACATCTGGAAATCCGTCTGCTCGATCGGGCCGAATTCGGCGACACCCGCATTGTTCACCAAAGCGTCTATCCGCCCGGACCAGTCCAGTGTCCGTGTGACCATCGCGTCAACGTCAGCGGGCTTGGCAATGTCCAGCGGCAAGAGCAGCGTGCCGGCCAGCCCGTCCTGCTTGGCAAGCTCTTCAGCGTCGCGGTCCAGAAGGGCGACGCGCCAACCCTGTTCAAGAAACAGCTTTGCGGTCGCCAGCCCGATCCCTCGCGCCGCACCTGTCACGATTGCGCATTTCTGGTCCATGTCACCCTCCCGTTTTCCGGATTAGTGGCATGAGGGCAGGGGATTGTCACCTGCGTTGGGAGGTCGGTCAGCCCGCCATGAGATCGGGCAGATCTCCGTTCAATCCGGCGGCTTCGCGGATGAAGGTCCGGCGCGCTGACGGAATCGCATTGATCGCCGCCATACCCAGATCGCGCCCGGCGCGGAGGATCGGATTGTCGTTCGAAAACAGCCGGTTGAACACATCCGTCGCGCTCAGAAGCGTGGCGGTGTCGAAGCGGCGCCACTGTTCGTAGCGGGCCAGAACCTGCGGGCTTGCAAAGTCCTCACCGCGCCGCACCGCATGACCGATCACATGCGCCAAGGCCGCCACATCGCGCAGCCCGGCGTTCAGCCCTTGCCCCGCAATCGGGTGCATCCCATGCGCGGAATCCCCCACCAGCGCCAGACGATCCGCGATGAACCGATTGGCGAGGGTCAGACCCAGCGGATAGGTAAACCGCTCTCCGGCAAGGGAAATCTCTCCCAGAAAATCCCCAAAGCGGGGGCGCAGAACGGTCAGGTAATCCTCTTCCGGCAGCGCGTTGATCTCTTCCGCGAGTCCGCGCTTTTCGCTCCAGACAATCGACGACCGGTTGCCTGTCAGCGGCAGGATCGCCAGCGGCCCCGCTGGCATGAAAAGCTGATGCGCAACGCCGCCATGCGGTCTTTCATGCGCAATCGCACAGACCAGTGCCGTCTGGTCGTAGTCCCACGCGGTGCGCCGAATGCCCGCGCGCTGCCCGGTCCCGGTTTGGCGCCCATCCGCACCGACGATCATCTGTCCGGTCAGCATGTCGCCCGACGCCAAAGTGATATTCGCCCCCGTCGCGGTCACGTTCTGATCGACAACCGTTTCGCCCGACAGATGCGTGACAAGCGGTTCCGCCGACATCGCCTCCAGCAACGCGCGCCGCAGATAGCGGTCCTCGAGCATATGGCCCATCGGCCCTTCCTCGATCTCGGCGCTGTTGAAATGCAGACCGAGGAACACCTCGGCATCGCCCGCCCGCCCGTCGCTGACCTTGATCTCGGTCATCGGCTGCGCGTTCGCCTTCAGCCCGTCCCACAGACCCAATGCGTTCAGCATGCGCACCGAAGCCAGCGCCAGCGCATAGGACCGACCATCGAAATTATCGCTGCGCCGCGTGCCTTCGGGACGGGCGTCGATCACGGTGCTGGAAAGGCCCGTTTGCGCGGCCGCAAGCGCCAGCATCGGACCGTTCAGCCCGCCGCCCACAATCAGGATATCGGAGGTGTTGTTCATGCGGGGAAATATGGAAGTGCTGGCGGGATTGTCCATGCGCTTCTCTGCCGCTACCGTCGCGGCAAGACCGGGCAGGGGAGACAGCACATGACCGAATGGCAGACCATGACAGCCGCCGAACTGGGGCGCGGGATCGACCGGGGTGAGATTGATCCCATCGAACTGACCCGGTTCTTTCTGGATGCCATCGATGGGCATGAATACCGCGACCGGATCTATGCCCGCCTGACCCCCGACCGTGCCTTGGCCGAAGCCGCTGCGGCACAGGACCGTGCCCGTCTCAAGCTGCGCCGCTCACCGCTCGACGGGGTGCCGATCAGTTGGAAAGACCTGTTCGACACCGCCGGAGTGGTGACCGAAGCTGGGTCAAAGCTGCTCGAAGGACGTACCCCCGACGCCGATGCAGAGGTCCTGCAGGCGGCCACCCATCAGGGCCTTGTCTGTCTCGGCAAGACGCATCTCAGCGAACTGGCGTTCTCGGGCCTTGGTCTGAACCCAAAGACCGCCACATCGCCCAACATCCACAACCCCGACAATGCGCCGGGCGGGTCGTCCTCCGGTGCCGCCACGTCGGTGGCCTTCGGCCTCGCCCCCGCAGCTATCGGGTCAGATACCGGCGGTTCGGTGCGCGTCCCCTCTGCCTGGAACGATCTGGTCGGTCTCAAAACCACCTCCGGCGTGCTCAGCCTGAAAGGTGCGGTGCCGCTGGCGGCCAAGTTTGATACCGTCGGCCCGCTTTGCAAATCGGTTGAAGACGCCGCGCTCCTTTTTGCGGTGATGAAGGGCGAGGCACCTATCGACCTGACACCGACGTCACTGAAAGGGAAACGCCTCGCCGTTTTGACCACCACCGCACTGGTCGATGTGCGCGACGACCCGCGCAAAGGCTTTGACCACGCCGTCCAACGCTTCCGCGACGCGGGGGCCGAGATCGTTGAACTGGCCGTGCCAGAGATCGACACGGCAATTTCGCTGGCGCCGATCCTGTTCGGCTGTGAGGCCTATGGCACATGGAAGCACGTGATCGAGGCCAATCCGGACGTGATGTTCGCCGAAATCCTCGCCCGGTTCCGGGGCGGAAAGGATTTCACGGGGGCCGATTACGTCGCCGCATGGCATACGCTCGAACGGTGCCGCGAGGCCTATCTGACGGCAACCGCCGGGTTCGATGCAGTGTTTTGCCCGACCAGCCCGATCACACCCCCGAATGTCGAGCGTTTGATGACCGACAGTGCCTATTATGTCACGGAAAACCTCCTCACTCTGCGCAACACCCGCATCGGAAACCTGATGGGTCTGTGCGCTTTGACGCTGCCCACGGGCGTCCCGGCCTGTGGAGTGATGCTCATTGCGGCTCCGCGCGACGAACGGCGTCTTTTGCGGCTGGGTCTGGCGGCCGAAGCGGCGCTCTCCTGAACCTTGGCCTGAAAGCCACAACAGTCTGATCTGTGCGCTCTTTTTCTGGACGCACCGCTCCTTGCTATGTAATTTGTCTGCAAAGAGGGCGCGAACGACCCTCAGTCTGAGGCAGTACTGGCATGTTTCCCGAGCGGTTCTCGAACCTTCCGGCTTATGCGTTCCCGCGTCTGCGCGCCCTGTTGGACGTGAACGAACCGGGTGGTCCTGTCATTCATATGACCATCGGAGAGCCGAAACACGCCTTTCCCGCCTGGATTTCCGACATTCTGAGCCAGAACATCGCCGGGTTTAACAAATACCCGCCGAACGAAGGCACACCTGAACTGCGCGCTGCGATACGCGACTGGGTGCAGTTCCGATACGGTGTGAGCCTCGATGCCGACACCCAGATCATGGCGCTCAACGGCACCCGTGAGGGGCTGTATAACGTTGGCATGGCGCTCTGCCCCGAGGCGAAGAACGGCGCGAAACCCGTCGTCCTGATGCCGAACCCGTTCTATCAGGTCTATCTGATCTCCGCGATTTCGGTTGCGGCAGAGCCTGTTTTCGTCAACGCAACCGAAGAGACTGGCCATCTGCCGGATTTCGCGTCACTTCCCGAAGACGTGCTCGACCGCACCGCGCTGGCTTATATCTGCTCCCCGGCCAACCCGCAGGGAACAGTGGCCGATCGTGATTACTGGGAACGGTTGATCGAACTGGCCGAAGAGCACGATTTCCAGATCCTCGCAGATGAGTGTTATTCCGAGATCTACCGCGACACGCCCCCCGTCGGCGCACTTCAGGTCGCACAGGCGATGGGCGCAGATCCCGAACGCGTGGTGATCTTCCATTCGCTGTCAAAACGGTCGAACCTGCCGGGTTTGCGATCGGGCTTTGTGGCCGGTGGTCCTGAAACGATCAGATGCATCCAGCAGTTGCGCAACTACTCCGGCGCACCGCTGCCCCTGCCGCTTCAGGCGGTGGCCGAGGCGGTCTGGAAAGACGAAGCGCATGTTGAGGAAAACCGCGCGCTTTATGCCGAGAAATTCGCGCTGGCGGATCGTATCTTTGGGAATGTGCCGGGGTATAAATCCCCGCAGGCGGGGTTTTTCCTCTGGCTGCCGGTCGAGGATGGCGAAGCCGCGGCCCTCAAGCTCTGGAAAGAAACCGGCGTCCGGGTGCTGCCCGGCGCGTACCTGTCGCGTGACACCGAAACCGGGAACCCCGGCAAGAACTATATCCGGGTCGCTTTGGTGGCCCCAAAAGAAGAAACTGAACGTGGCCTGACGCAGATCAGGGACTGCCTTTACGGCAGTGAAGACCAATAAAGAGGCGAACGATGGCATATCAGGCGCGGGGGCGGGACCCCCTCTTTGACAGCAACATGCAGGCCGCACTCGAAAAGCGCGGCAAAGAGCTGGGTGGCTTCGTCCTGATGGCGCTGGGCGTCATGGCCGCAGCGATGATCTATTCCTACTCGCCACAGGACCCAAGCTGGCTGTCCGCCACTGATGCGCCTGTCCAGAACTGGCTGGGACGTCCCGGGGCCTCGGTCGCCGCACCGCTGTTTATGATCGTTGGGTGGGCCAGCTGGGGCCTGGCGCTGGTCCTTCTGGTCTGGGGCGCGCGGTTTGCCCTTCATCGCGGTGAGGAACGGGCGATGACATGCCTGATCTTCGCGCCGATCTGGGTCGCGCTTGCCGCCGTCTATGCCGCCGGGGTGCCGGAAAGCACCGCCTGGACCCACAGTTTCGGCCTCGGTGGCTTGTTTGGCGACATGATGATGGGCTCGATCCTGACGATCCTGCCACTGGGAACGACGCTGGCGCTCAAGCTGATGATGCTCGTGCTGGGCTTTGTGGTCATGGCGATGGGCGCGTTCGTTCTGGGCTTCACCAAGGTGGAACTGGGGCGCATGCTCCGGTTCCTGCTGCTCGGGGTGATCATGGTTTATGCCACGCTCCTGTCGCTGCTGGGCAAGGGTGCCACCGGTGCAGTCGGCGCCGCACGTCAGATGCAGGCGAAAAATGCCGAACGCCGCGCAGTTCGCGCCCAGGAAGAGGCCGAAGCCGCCGAATGGGCGGCTGCTCAAGAGGCGGTCCGCGCCGAACCGCGTGTCACCCGTGTGGCCCCGCCAACTGTCAGAGCACACCATGCCGAAGACAGCCTGATTGACGAACCCGAACCGGCGCCCGCTCCGCAGAAGACCGGCTTCCTGTCCAAAATGCCGTCGCTCATCCGGCGCTCCGACCCCGAACCGGAGTTGATCGAAACCTATCCGCATGGCGAACTGCCGGAAACGCTGCCGGGCGATGACCGTGTCCGCGCCAAGATCGCCGATGCGATCAAGTCCCGCGTGCGCCAGAACCCGGCTGTCACATCCGCCAATGTAGCACCACTGACCAAAGGACGGGGCCGTGGGCCCGATCCGCTGATCTTCAAGCCGGCCGCAGGCCTGCCGCCGGAACCGCCGGTCACGGCCCGCGCACCTGCACCGCTCCGGGCAGAGCCGCCCGTGACAGCGCCCAAGACCGCGTACCAGCCGCAACCGCAGTTTGAAGATGAACCGGACGAGAACATCTTCGATGACATGTCCGACTGGGACGATTACGGCGACACGCAACAGGCCTTTTCCCCTGTTCCGTCTGCACCTGCGACCGTGCCACAGCCCGAAGCACGGAAAGTCGTTCAACAACCTCAGCGCAAGCCGCTCCAGCCGTCCAAGCGCGCCCAGCAGGAAGCGCAGCCGCAACTCCAGTTCGAAGACAAGGCCGCAGAATACGAACTGCCGCCGCTTGGCCTTCTCATGGACCCGGCCAATATCGAGCGTCACCATCTGAGTGACGAAGCACTCGAGGAAAACGCCCGGATGCTCGAAGCGGTGCTGGATGACTATGGCGTGAAGGGCGAGATCGTCAGCGTCCGCCCCGGTCCCGTGGTCACGATGTACGAACTGGAACCTGCGCCGGGCCTCAAAGCCTCCCGCGTGATCGGCCTCGCTGACGACATCGCGCGGTCGATGTCGGCGCTCTCCGCCCGTGTCTCCACAGTGCCGGGCCGGAGTGTGATCGGCATCGAACTCCCGAACGAAAAGCGCGAGATGGTCTCCTTCCGTGAAATCCTCTCAACCCGTGACTACGGCGACGGCAACCAAAAGCTGCCGCTGGCGCTGGGCAAGGACATCGGGGGTGATCCGGTTGTCGCCAACCTCGC
Source organism: Marivita geojedonensis (assembly GCF_002115805.1). GTDB lineage: Bacteria > Pseudomonadota > Alphaproteobacteria > Rhodobacterales > Rhodobacteraceae > Marivita > Marivita geojedonensis. The sequence goes on from NZ_JFKC01000002.1 coordinate 202,020, forward strand.
CAAGATGCCCCACCTGCTGATTGCCGGGACCACCGGTTCGGGTAAGTCGGTTGCCATCAACACAATGATCCTGTCGCTGCTTTACAAGCTGACGCCCGCCGATCTACGGCTTGTGATGATCGACCCCAAGATGCTCGAACTCAGCGTCTATGACGGCATCCCGCACCTGCTGTCGCCCGTTGTGACCGACCCGAAAAAGGCGGTTGTCGCCCTGAAATGGGTCGTGGGCGAAATGGAAGACCGTTACCGTAAGATGTCCAAGATGGGCGTCCGCAACATCGACGGCTACAACGGCCGCGTCGCCGACGCCCTGTCGAAGAACGAGATGTTCGAACGCACGGTGCAGACCGGCTTTGACGATGAAACCGGCGAACCGATCTTCGAGACCGAGGAAATCCAGCCGGTCAAGATGCCCTATATCGTCGTCATCGTCGACGAGATGGCCGACCTGATGATGGTCGCAGGTAAAGAGATCGAAGCCTGTATCCAGCGCCTCGCGCAGATGGCCCGTGCCTCGGGCATTCACCTCATCATGGCCACGCAGCGCCCGTCCGTGGACGTCATCACCGGCACGATCAAGGCCAACTTCCCGACCCGGATTTCCTTCCAGGTCACCTCGAAAATCGACAGCCGCACCATCCTTGGCGAAATGGGTGCCGAGCAGCTGCTGGGGCAGGGCGACATGCTCTACATGGCGGGCGGTGCCAAGATCACCCGCTGCCACGGCCCCTTCGTGTCGGACGAGGAAGTGGAAGAAATCGTTACACACCTCAAGGCCTATGGCCCGCCGGAATACGTGAGCGGCGTCGTGCAGGGACCGGACGAGGAAAAGGCCGACAACATCGATGCGGTTCTGGGCCTCAACACCGGTGGCAACACCGATGGCGAAGACGCGCTCTACGATCAGGCTGTTGCCATCGTGATCCGCGACCGCAAGTGCTCGACCTCTTACATCCAGCGCAAGTTGGCCATCGGCTACAACAAGGCCGCGCGCCTTGTGGAACAGATGGAAGAAGAGGGCGTCGTCAGCGCGGCGAACCATGTGGGCAAACGCGAGATTCTCGTCCCCGAGCAGTAACGTTCCGCCGATCCGGTCACAAAAACGGGCGCTGCTATCGCATAACGGCGCCCGTTTCGCCATATAGAGACCACGCGTTCCGAGCAGACAGGACCACAGACTCTATGCGACTTCGTTTCCTTGCCGTGATGGCGGCGCTGACATGGATGTGGGCGCTGCCCGCACAGGCCCAGCAGCTGTCCCTGAACACGCTGTCGAACTACCTCAACAAGCTGACCAGCGCCGAGGCGAGCTTTACCCAGATCAATGCGGACGGTACGATTTCGACCGGAACGGTGTACCTGCGTCGCCCGGGCAAGGTCCGTTTCGAATACAACCCGCCGGAACAGGCACTGGTGATGGCCAATAACGGAACCGTTGTGGTGTTCGACCGCAAGCTGGGGGGCGATCCGGAAAGCTACCCGCTCAACCGTACGCCACTGGGTCTGATCCTTGCGCGCAACGTGGACCTCAGCCGTGCGAACATGGTTGTCGCGCATGGCTACGACGGAACCGCAACAACCGTGACGGCGCAGGATCCGGACAATCCGGAATATGGCAGCATCCAACTCAAGTTCACGGACAACCCGGTTGAGCTGCGCCAGTGGATCATCACCGATGATGGCGGCGGCCAGACCACGGTTATCCTGGGCGCACTTGAACGCAAACAGCTGGCCAACCGCCTCTTCAATATCGAACAGGAGCGGACCGCAAACCGCTGACGTGGCGATGCATCGCCCGTTTGCGTCACCGCAAACGGGGCGCGCTTCAGCCTTCGTCAGGCGGCTTCCCGCACGGTGCCGACACCGTTGCGCAGTACGATGAAGCAGAACAGCGCCATCGAAAGCAGCGCAAGCAGGGACCCTGCCTTTGCCAGTGCTTCACCCTGCTCGGTGATCGCAAAGGCGATGCCCGGAACCATGACCACGACAGCCAGCAGCGTCAGTCCGTAGTGGACCTTCGCCAACCCGGAGCCGGCCGCGCCGGGGGACAGCGCATAAAAGGCCCCAAAGACCGACATGGCGACAAACCCGATCAGGTTCAGATGCCCATGCGCAGGCGACAATGTGTGATCGTGGGTTGCCGACATCTGGATACCCCAGGCCATGCCAATCAGGGCAAAGACCGCCCCGGTGGCGAAGAATGCGGTAGGAATTGATTTCATGACACTGTCCTCTCTGTTGGTGCCGGATTACGCCTCAAGTGGCGGTCCGGTGAAGGTTAGGTGGTACGCTTTGGCGCAGGCTTCGATGGCCGCCATGTCCTCGGGAATCCGATAGTCGTTGCGGGCCATCTCCGCGAAGAAACCCTCGAACCCGCCGGGCGTCAGGATCACCAGGTGCCGACTGGGAAGATCGCTCGACACACGGAACGTATGTTCCACGCCTCTCGGCACGAATACGGCGCTGCCCGGTCCACGTTCGAATGTCTCGCCGGCGATCCAGAAGGTGCAATCCCCACTCAGCAGGACAAAGGCTTCGTCCGCGTCATGATGCACATGCCGGGGCGGTCCGGAATTCGGAGGTGACACCGAATCCGTGATCGACATGGCGCCGCCGCTATCGGAACTCGACAAGAGCGTCAGGTAATGAACGCCCTGCCAAGCGATGGCATCGGCGCCCAGTATGGATTGGGTCATCGTTTCCTCCGTTGGGGCTCAGGGAAACGAAAGCGCTTTCGTGCCTTCAGAGTAGCGACGGAAAATTCATATGAAAAATTGATTGTTTATATTAAATTAATTCGTATGACGAATTTGCGGACCTTCGATCTCAATCTGTTGCGCGTCCTCGATGCGCTTCTCCAGGACCACTCCACCGTGCGCGCTGCGGATCGTCTCGGGATGTCGCAGCCTGCCGTTTCGGCCGCTCTGCAACGCCTGCGCGATGCGCTGGGGGATGAATTGTTCTTTCGGAAAGGGCAGGGGCTTGTCGCAACCCAATACGCGCTGTCGCTCGAGATCCCGGTGCGCGACACGCTCGACCGCATCGGAGCGCTGCTCTCCGGTCCGGACGCCTTCGATCCGAAGGCCTGTTCAGATGGCATCCGTCTGTCAGGAAGTGATTTCTTTGCAGAAATGCTGATGCCGAAATTGGCCGAGCATCTGCAAACCGAAGCCCCCGGCATGAGAGTGCATCTGGTTGATCTGGTGGCGGACTCCTATGTCGATACGTTGGATCGGCACGAGGTCGATATCGCGTTGATCCCCGAGATCGCGCTCCCGGACTGGGTCGACAGCCGAAAGGTCTTCCGTTCGGCGTTCGTCGTTGTTGCGCGGCGCGGAAACAGCCGCCTCGCGCGGGCGGGGGTCGATCCGGGTGAGGTCATTCCGATCGACCTTTACTGCGATCTGGGTCACGTCCTTTTCTCCCCCGAAGGCAATGCACGCGCCTTGGGAGATACGGCGCTGGAACGGGTCGGTCGCTCGCGCCGCGTCGTCATGACCATGCCTGTGTTTTCCGGTGTGTATCGGGCCGTCTCCGGCTCAGATCTGATTGCCTTGATGCCGGTTCAACTCGCCCGCGAGGTCGCTCCTCTGGTCGGGTTGGAACTGTTCCAGCCCCCGATGCCAGTGCCTGCAGCGCAGCTCTGCATGATCTGGCATCGTCGCAACAGCGCCAATCCCGCGCATATCTGGTTGCGGGATCAAATCGCAGACCTGCTTGCGCCACTGGATGCGCCCGGTTTGGATTTAGGCAGAGATTAACAAAGCGTTAAAGGGTCAGCCCCGCTGCCCCAATGTTTCGCGTGCGAAACATTGGGTCCAGTTCGGACCTATCTGCGGACTCGGCAGGTCGCCAGTTGTCCCTGATACATGACGGACCGCGCCGCGATCTCGTCTGCGACCCGCAACAGCCAGGATTTTCCGTTGTAGCTGCCACGCGCAAAGCCGGTGCGGCCTTCGTGATAGGCGAGGTACTGGTTGCGGGCATCAGACAAAGAGATACCCAGACGCCGGTTCGACTCGGCCATGTACCAGCCCATGAAATCCGCCGCGTCGTTGATGTTGTTGCGTTTCGCACGGAACTTGCGCTGGTCATCCAGGTATTCCTGCCAGGTTCCGTCCAACGCCTGACTGTACCCATAGGCCGAACTTTGCCGCCCCATTGGGATCACGCCAAGCGCATACCGAAACGGCGTGCGCGCATCGGATTTGAACTTGCTCTCCTGGTACATCGCGGCCATCTGGACATGCACCGGCACGCCCCATTTCCGTTCTGCAGCCTGGAACGCCCGCAGATAGCCGGGGCGCTGCTGCAGGATCGAACAGGCATTGTCGAGGTTTCGGGGCGCCGATGAGCCGCCGCCGCCTCCACATGAAGCCGCCAGCAAAACAATCACCAAGGCGCGAAAGAATCTGCTCATGGGCCTCTCGCGTATCTGACGAAGACGGTTGATCCGTCTTTCGGATTAACGCTAGTCTAGCGCAAAGCCGCCTCTTGGGAAATCACAATTCCTCAGATCGGCAAGCCATTACTTTGGCACGATACAGTCCTGTGTCACATAGCTTGACAGACTGTTTCCGGGAAAATGCCCGCGAAAGTTGGACAATATGTCGAAAATCGGGCAGGTATGTGGCAACGGATAGGACTCATGATCAGACAACGCGCAAAATATAACATCGGCCAGGTCGTTCGCCATCGCAGACACCCGTTCCGGGGCGTGGTGTTCGATGTGGACCCGGAGTTCAACAATACCGAGGAATGGTATCAGGCGATTCCCGAGGACAGCCGTCCCGCAAAGAAACAGCCGTTCTACCACCTCCTCGCCGAGAACGAGCAGAGCTTTTACGTCGCTTACGTCTCGGAACAGAACCTGATCGCGGATTACTCCGGCGAGCCGGTCGAACATCCTGACGTGCCCGATCTGTTCGGCGCGTTCCACGATGGCAGCTATGAGCTGCACTTTCAGTACAACTGATCTCACTCTCTCAAGTTTGCTCAGCTGAAGTAAAAGGGGCTCCCAACCGGAGCCCCTTTTTCTGTGTCACAGCCGGTTCAGCAGCGAAACAAAGGCATCGATATTTTCTTCGGGCATGGACCAGTCACAAACGAGCCGTCCCTGTAGGATGCCATCTGCCGGACCTTCATCAACGGACCCTCCGCTGATCGCATAGACCGCGCCTCCACGGCGCAAAGCCTGATGCAGATCGCGCGGCGCGTCGAAAAAGATCATGTTTGCGGTGACGTCATTGACGATTTCCACACGGTTCGAGGCCCTCACCCCGTCAAGCAGCCGCGCCGTATTCGCGTTGGCGCGCTGCGCAAGGGAAAGCCAAAGGTCATCGCGCAGATATGCAGCCATCTGGGCCGAGAGGTAGCGGTGCTTGGAAAACAGGTGGCCACCGCGCTTGCGGCGCAGCTCAAATTCCCATGCGTGCGCGGGATCGAAGAACACCACGGCTTCGACACCCATCAGCCCGTTTTTGGTTCCGCCGAACACGGCCACATCGACACCGGCCTTCCATGTCATTTCGGCCGGGGTGCATCCCAGTGAAACGATTGCATTGGCAAATCGTGCGCCGTCGAGATGGACCGGTATCTCATGTGCCTTGGCCACGGCGCACAGCGCCCGAAGTTCGTCCAGAGAATAGACGTTGCCCATCTCCGTGACCTGCGTCAGCGACAGCGCACCGGGTTGCGGACCGTGGACGCGGCCGGCGGCCCTGCTGACGATGCAGCGGGACAGGGCCTCAGGGTCGATCCGGTCGCTGCCGGGGACAAGAGTCAGCTTGGCGCCGCCGGTGTAGAACTCCGGTGCATTACATTCGTCCTCTTCGATATGCGCGACCGGTGAACAGAAGATGGTGTCATACGGATTGACCAGAGTCGCCAGAACGAGCGAATTCGCAGAGGTACCCGTAGCGGTGAGGTACACCGCTGCCTCTGGCGCTTCGAACACGTCGCGGACACGCTGGCGCACTTCTTCCATCAGAGCATCGGCCCCATAGCCAAGGGTGTAGCCCTGATTTGCTTCGGCCAGCGCATCGAGAACCGCCTGCGGCACCGGACCGCTGTTGTCGGAGGCAAAGAACATCAGATCGGCTCCTCAATGATGTGGTCTTCCCAGTCATCTTCATCGACTTCGAATTCGGCCACGGTGCGGTTTCGCATTGAAACTCCGGCCGCATGCACGGTTTCCGGTGTCCCGGAGATCAAAGGATGCCAGTCAAACAGCGGCTTGCCTTCCCACAAGAGACGGTAGGCGCAGGTGCGGGGCATCCAGTAGGCGTGGTCATCGATATTCGATGGCTTCAGCACAATACACTCCGGAACGAACTGGTGCCGGATTTCATATTGTGCGCAGCGGCAGGTGGTGTCGTCGAAGAGCCGGCAGGCGACGCGGGTCAGCTCTACATGGCCGGTGTCTTCGTCCTCAAGCTTGTTCAGGCAGCACTTGCCGCAGCCATCACAAAGCGCTTCCCATTCCTGCGGGTTGAGGTCGGTCAGTGCCTTGCGTTCCCAAAACCGGGGCGCGAGACCTGAGCGATCGATCGGATCTTTGCTCATAGCGCGGACAGGATCGCGCGCGCGCGCGCGCAGTCGGCGTCCATCTGAGTAATCAGCGCTTCGAGACTGTCGAACTTCTCTTCCGGACGCAGGTAATCGACCAAGGCAATCGAGACTGTGCTGCCGTAGAGATCGCCCTTGAAATCAAACAGGAACGTTTCGAGGTTTGCCCGGTTTTCGCCGAACATCGGACGCACACCGATTGATGATGCACCATGGTATGACCCGGCATGAGGGCCGTCGAGCACATCCACCAGCACGGCATAGACGCCGTATTTCGGTGGATGCAGACCGTCGATTGACATGTTCGCGGTCGGGTAGCCCAACACGCGACCGCGTTGTTCGCCGCTGATGACCTCACCCTCGATCCGGTGCCAGTGCCCCAGCATTTCGGCTGCACGGCGGGGATCGCCTTCGTTCAGAGCGGTGCGGATCGCGGTAGACGATACGGCGCCGGATGGGGACGTGATCAGCTCTGCCACGGTGACGCCGAAGCCCATCTGCGATCCGAACCTTTTGAGATCATTCACATCCCCCGCGCGGTTCTTGCCGAAACAGAAGTCTTCTCCGACCACGACATGACAGAGGCCCAACCCCTGCGAAATCACATTCGCTGCGAACGCCTCGGGTGTGAGTTCGGCCAGTTGGGTGTTGAACTGGAGTTCGTAAAGAACGTCCACGCCCAGCTTGCGCAGCCGCGTCGCGCGGGCTTCGGCGTTCATGAGGCGGAAGGCCGGTGCATCGGGGGCAAAATATTCGCGAGGATGCGGTTCGAACGTGAGCACGCCCAACGGCGCGTCCGGTACCGCCTCACGGGCGAGTTTGATCACAGCCTGATGGCCATAATGGACACCGTCGAAATTGCCGATGGCAACGGTCGCGCCCTTGTTGGCGTCCGCGACGAATTGATAATCCCGCACGATCTTCATGCGCAGAGGACTAGCGGTGGCGCTGAGGGGTTGCAATCCCCGCTGCGGGCTGGCGGGGATTTTCCGTCGCCGGAAAATCGCGGATGCGTCGACGCATCCGCGCCCGTGGCGGGATCAGTCGAACTTGCGGGACGGGGCGAGCACCTTGGCCTCGCCGATCAGCACCTTCTTGCCATCCACCGAGCAGTGGCAATCCAGCGTCACACGCCGCTTGGCGATGTCGATATCCACGACCTTGACCTCGGCATAGACCACGTCACCGGGGCGCACGGGGGCAAGGAACTTGAGCGTCTGGCCCATATAGACCGTGCCATGGCCGGGCAGCTGTTCTCCGATCACGGCCGAGATCAGGCCGGCGGTCAGCATCCCATGCGCGATGCGGCCTTCGAAGATCGTGTCCTGTGCATAATCATCGTCAAGGTGCACCGGGTTCCGGTCGGTGGAGATCTGCGCGAACATTTCGATATCCTGATCCGTCACCTCTTTGCGCAGGTGACGCGACATCCCCATTTCGATGTCTTCGATGCAGATCGTTCCGCGTGGCAGGTTGTCCAACATTTCGCACTCCAATCGCAGGCGACAAAGTAATAAAAAACTAAGTCAGTTGCCCGATTTGGCAACTTTATTACTTTGCAACTGCAGAAAAGCAAGCAAAATCTGCGTCAGCGGAGTTGTCCGATGGTATAGGGTGGAGACGCGTTTTCCTTTGCAAGATAAGCGCTTAGCGCCTCCGGATCGGGTTGGTGCGACGTTTTTGTCTCGGATGCGGCAAGCCCGCCGGAAATGAAGAGGGAATCGATATCCTCTCCCATCGCACCGTCGATGTCGGTGTGGATGCCATCACCGATGGCCAGAATGCGGTTTGGCTCCACGTCCACGCCAAGCGCCGCGATGCGACGGCGGGCGAGGTCATAGATCGGCGGGTGGGGTTTTCCGAAGTAGAGGCTCTCGCCGCCCATTTCGGTATAAAGCGCCGCCAGCGCCCCGGCGCACCATTCGCGCTTTTCACCGCGATCCACGACGATATCCGGGTTGGCGCAGAGGAGTTTGAGGCCTTTCTGCTTGGCATAGAGAAACTGCGGACGGTTGACTGCCGGATCGGCGTGAGGGTCGAACGGACCGCAACAGACGATGCCGTCTGCGTCTTCCAGTTCAACGCGCTGAATGTTCACCGGATCGTCGATCAACTCCATTGGTGCAAAAAAGGTCTCGTCAAAGGGCAGGCCCATGAACCAGACCTTTTCTCCCACCGCACCCCGGAACATTGCCGCGCGGGCGCTGTCGCCGCTCGTGGCGATGCTGTCATAGCAATCCTCGGGCACGTTCAGGCGGACAAGCTGCTTGGCCACCTCGTGCCGTGACCGGGGGGCATTGGTCAGCAAGACCACCGTGCCGCCGCCCTGTTTGAAGCCGCGCAGTGCGGCAACCGCCTCTTCATGCGCCGTGACGCCGTTGTGCACGCAGCCCCACAGATCGACGAGGAGCACGTCGTAGCGGTCTGCGATGTCGGCGAGGGAAGAGATGATCTGGGTCATGGGGTCCGTCTTTCTGTCGAGGATGGTCTCTGGTCACACGAAAAAGGGGGTGCCGTCCAGCACCCCCTTCGTAAACGCACCTTAGGGCGTTTCGGTTCAGAGCTTGAGGTTCGGGATGATCTGCTTTTTGCGGCTGACCACGCCGGGCAGAACCACGGTGTCACCCGTCACGGTTGCGCCAAAGCTCTTCTCGGCCAGGGTTTTCACCAGATCGTTCGGCACGAGAAGGGTCGATTCCTCGTTCAGGATGTCGACAACAAAGAGGATCACCTGATCGACGCCGTCTTCTTTGGCGACATCGACCATGGACGCCATCAGGCTGTCCTTGCGGTCGAGCACGGTGGCCGGCGACGTGGTTTCCAGAACCGAGACGCGGAACTTGGTGCCCTCGACCGGGTATTCCTTGCTGTCCATGCGCAGGAGTTCGGCGTCCGAGAAGGCGGACACGTCGGATTTCGCGGCGAACATCTCGGCGGCGAAGTCGGGGATCGACACGCCAAGATCGTCGGCCAGTGCGTGGGCGATGGCCTTGTCTTCCTGTGTGGTCGTCGGCGAGCGGAACTCCAGTGTGTCGCTGAGGATGCAGGACAGCATCGCACCCTTGATGCCGCGCGGCGCCTGGGCGAGGTCGTCGCCGATCATCTTGAACATGATCGTGGCGGTGCAGGCGACGGGTTCGATGCGGATGTCGATCGGGCCTTTGGTTTCCAGACCGCCGACCAGCTTGTGGTGATCGATGATCACGCGGATGTCGGCGCTGTTGATCGCGTCGGGCAGCTCGGCCGGGTTGTTGGTATCGACGATGACGACAGGCTGGTCGGCGTCGACGGTCGAGATGATCTCGGGCTTGTCGAGCTTCCAGTGGTCGAGCACGAAGGCGGCTTCGGTGTTGGGCTCGCCCAGCAGGACGGGCTTGGCGGCCTCACCCTTGATCTGGTTGAGATACCACGCCCAGATGATCGGGCTGCCGGTGCTGTCGGTGTCGGGGGATTTGTGTCCGAAAACGAGGGTTGTCATGTCGGGCCTCTGCTCTGCCAAAATCGGGTCGCGCGCCTTATAGGGCGCGCGATCCGGGTTGTCACCTGTGGCAGTTTGCACCTGCGGCATGGGCGCTGGAAACCGCGCCGACGCGGTTTGGCGGAGCGTCGACGCTCCGCCCGCGATCAGTTCGCGACCTGCTCTCGGAGGATGGACGCCGTGAGCGAGATCAGAAGGTAGATTCCCGAGAAAACGAGGAAGGTCAGGAGCGTGTTCTCGAAGGCGCGCGGATAGCTCGGGTCCTGTGCGGCCACCGGGTAGACCGACGTGGTCAGGTAGCGTGCCTGGCTGTCGGCATCGCGCCGGGCCTGATCGAGCCGTTCGAGCGCGGCGGAAAGCATCATGTCCCGAGTGGCGAGGTCAGCCTCGGCCAATTGGATCTGCACGGCGGTTTCAGCCAGCGAGCCTGCGCCTTCGCTTTCGGCGGTCATCTCGGCGTTGATTTCGGCTTTCAGCGACTCGAGGCGGCGGATGTCGGCCTCGACCCCTTCGACACGGCTGCGGTTGGGGCGGGCGTTGTCCATCAGAGCCTGAAGCTGAAGGTTCTTTTCCTGGAGCTGCGTTTCGACGGATTCGATCCGGGCCTGCAGCGATCCGATGCGCGCGCGCGGATCGAGCACCGCGCTTTCCTGTTGCAGGCGCACAAGCTTTTCCTGTGCGACGCGGCGCGCCTGTTCCGCCTCTTCAAGGCCGAGCTGAGCGTCCTTGACCGCGTTTTCACGCTTGCGGGCGGACAGATTGTCGACACGTTCTTCTGCATAACCGATGAGCGCAGTGGAGAAATTCGCAGCAACCTGTGGATTGGCGGCAGCCACCTCCATGCGGATCACGCCTTCGGTCGGGTCGTATCCGATCTGAATGTATTTCTTGTAGAGCTTGTACATGTCCTCGGCCGTTGCGTCGGCATCCAGACGGCGCAGCGGATCAAGGTCGGGCTGCGAGAAATGCGCCTTGAAGCCTTCATCCTCGTCAAGGCGCAGCATGGCGTCCTTTGAGGTCAGGTAGCTTTGCACAGCGATGGCGTCCTGATTGGTGGCGAACTGTGTGCCCGAGAACAGGCCGCCGATGCCGCCTCCGCCGGTTTCGGCCTTGAGGATCAGGAATTCGGATTTCGACGCATACATCGGTGTCGCAACCGAGAAGAAGTACCAGCCGGCAACAATGGTCGGCAGGAGTACGAAAGCGGCAAGACGGCCGAAGAGCATCCGCATCCGGCGGCGCCGGCGGCGTGCCATGTCTTTCTGGATCGCCATGATTTCCTGTGCGCGGCGTTCAGCCGGGCTGCGGGTGTCCGTGGCCGGGAGATTTCGGTCGTTCCGGCTGGTCGTCTGTGGAAGCTGCGGCTGTTCCGCAAGCGGCTTGTCCGCGTCGGCCGTTTTCTGTCTGGGTTGCGCGGCTGCCGCGGCAGGGACCATCAGGTCGAGCGCATTTTCACGCTGGAACGGGTCGATACCCTTGAGGCGCAGCAGGTAGACCGCTTCGAAGTCAGTTGACGGGTCCAGCCCGTTTTTCTGGGCAATCCGGCGGGCCATGCGCAGCTGACGCCCGGTCAAACCTTCGGCGCGTATAGCCGCCAGCGCCTTTTCCACGCCGCCGTCGGACGGGCGCGCGACGCGCGGCTGCGCAGCGGCCTGCGTGGCCTGCGCGGAGGAATGTGCCGCCGGACCGGCAGCCGCCATCTGACCACCACCGGGAGGTGGTGCGCTGCGGCGGATGCGGAATCGTTTAGCCTTGGGTTTCGTAGTCATAGAGCCGTTTCGCTTCTTCCAAGGTGTCGAACATGTGCAACTGACCATCCATCAGCACTGCAGCCTTGCTGGCAAAGCGCGCCAGTGTTTCCGGCTGGTGAGAGACGATGATCATGGTTGTCGTGCGCAGCCGTTCAGCAAGGATATCCCCCGCCTTCCGGTTGAATTCGACATCGGTGTAAGTCGGCATCCCCTCGTCCACGAGGTAGATGTCGAAGTCGAGCGCCAGCATGAGCGCAAAGGTGAACCGGGCACGCATGCCCGAGGAATAGGTGCCGAGCGGCTGGTCGAAATATTCGCCCAGATCGCAGAGCCAGCGGCAGTAGGCTTCGACATAATCGGGGTCGAGGCCGTAGAGCCGCGCAATGAAGCGCGAGTTTTCCATCGCGCTGTGTTTGGGTACGACGCCGCCCATGAAGCCCAGTGGAAAGGACACGCGGCTGGTCTTGCGGATTTCGCCCTCATCGGGCTTTTCGAGCCCCGCCATCATCTTGATCAGCGTGGTTTTGCCGGTGCCGTTGGGTGCCAGAATGCCGAGCGACTGACCCAGTTCGACCCGGAACGACGCCCGGTCCAGGATCACCTTGCGGTGTGACCCGGTCCAGAACGATTTGCTGACGTTGTCGAATTCCAGCATCGAAACCCCGTTTCATATCCGTACAGGGATTGCACGGTATGGTTTCCGAAGGGTTTAGATTTCGACTTTGACTGGATTGTGGCCAATCCTTAGCAAATTCCGGGTATTGTTTTCGGATGACCGTTGCGCGGTTCAGTCCGCGCTGCGGGATGCACCGGCGCGCTCGACCAGGTGATAGAGTGTCAGGTCAGTGGCGTAATACTCTTCCAGCCGCGCGCGCAGCCCGTCGGGCAGGAAGCTTTCGAGGCTGAGTTTCTTGGGCGTGGGAAGGTCGGCGGGCCGGGCATCGGGCGCATATCTGTTGTAGATCTGATCACCATCGACATCCCGGGACACGTTCATGCGGGGCAGGTCGATTGTCCGACCGATATGCGTGCTCAGATCCTGTGCGAGGCGCTCGAGCTGTTTGACATCATAGACATGTGTAAAGGGAATGTGGCCGAGATATTGGGATTGTGGACGCCAATGGCCATTCAGGCGTTCGGGCTCCTCGGATAAAATGTATTCCGCAAACTCGCGAAAGGTGAGACCACGGTCATAGTCCTCGGGTGTGATGTCTTCTTTGCCGAGAATGGCCTGATAGACCGGTCCGATCGTGGGAATCTGCCCTGGCTCCCGGCGGTTCAGAACGAATTTTTCGACATAGACACTTATCAGACGGTCCAGCGGCTCGCGGATGACGAGAAACCGCATCCATGTCGGATCGGACAGCGCGGCGCGAATGACATGGTCCTCGCGGTCTTCGAATTGCAGGCCGGTACTTTCGGAATCCAGCTTGTGGTGGATGTCTTCGCCCTTTTTCAGCTCCAGCCCACCCAATGACGCGACAAGTCTTTTGAGTGACGAGCAGGCATTCTTGGCGATGGGAAGATACATCAGGCGGAGGTCGTCCACCATCATGGCCTGACAGGTCGGCGGGCGTTTCAGCGGAGAAGGGATAAAGCTGTAATCGAAGGGATGCGCCTGAAAAGGGCCATCCTGAGCCGGCTCGGTCTGGGGAGAGGCTCCGAACCGGTCCCGCAGTTTTTCAAGCAGCTTGGCTGGCACGTCCGATATCCTTTCAGAAAGACCGGTGCGTGCCCGGTCAGGCGGCTTTACCTGACCCACAGCCAATTGCGAGGTCAAGTTTGAAGTGCGTTCGGTAGGTGCCATGAAGCAATCCGGGTTCGGGGCGGTGTTGCCGGGCATCGGTTTTGGCCGGCGATGCCCGAAACTCGAGTCCAAAGCGCTTTGGGTGGAGGATGAATTTTCGGTGATGCTGGTTTTGAATGATAAAGCGTCGCGAATCGTCCACGGCTTGGAATGGAACTCTGGCTAGATCGCCTTTGGCACCGCCACGTTCTTGGGGATTCCAGCCAAAGTGACGCCTCTTCCGCTTTTCGATTTATCCGCTCTTGGGCGTCAGGCGGTCATTTTTCCCGCCATTACTAGTCAAAACTGCCCAAAAGTCCTGCAAAGGTCGTATTGCGCGCAAAACATGGGCAATCGTGTTGCAATGTGGAACGCAACGCGATTTATTCGAATACAGACACGCGGAAACAAATCTGCGGAGAAAAACAGGGAGTTCGCTTTTGCCCGACACGTCACGCAATGACGCGTTCGTCGAATTTGAACGAGTGCAAAAGAGCTACGACGGCGTTCAGCTTGTCGTAAAAGACCTTAACCTGACCATGCCGAAGGGCGAGTTTCTGACGATGCTCGGACCGTCGGGGTCCGGGAAGACCACCTGCCTTATGATGTTGGCCGGGTTCGAGACGGCGACCCATGGCGATATCCGTCTGGATGGCAAGCCGATCAACAATATCCCGCCGCACAAGCGGGGGATCGGTATGGTGTTCCAGAACTATGCGCTGTTCCCGCATATGACCATTGCGGAGAATCTGAGCTTCCCGCTGGAAGTGCGCAACATGGGCAAGTCCGATCGCGAAGCCAAAGTGAAGCGCGCTCTGGACATGGTCGAGATGGGGGCCTTTGGTGGCCGTCGTCCGGCGCAGCTTTCGGGCGGTCAGCAGCAGCGGATCGCGCTGGCGCGTGCGCTGGTGTTCGAACCCGAGCTGGTTCTGATGGACGAACCGCTGGGCGCGCTGGACAAGCAGCTGCGCGAGAAGATGCAGTTCGAGATCACGCACCTGGCGCACCGTCTTGGCATCACCGTTGTTTACGTGACGCACGACCAGACGGAAGCGCTGACCATGTCGGATCGCGTTGCTGTGTTCGACGATGGACGTATTCAGCAGCTGGCCCCGCCGGATGAGCTTTATGAAAAGCCGCTGAACAGCTTCGTGGCGCAGTTCATCGGTGAGAATAACACGCTCGAAGGCACGATCCGTGAGATCAAGGGCGAGCGCTGTGTTGTGCAGCTTGATGATGGCGAGTTGATCGACGCCAAGCCGGTCAATGTGAGCCAGGTTGGCGAACGCACGCGCGTGTCGATCCGGCCCGAGCGGGTCGAGATCAACAAAGACCGGCTTCAGGAAGGTGCGCACACGCTCAAGGCGGAAGTGCTTGAGTTCATTTACATGGGTGACATCTTCCGTACCCGCCTGAAGGTGGCCGGGAACGATGAATTCGTGATCAAGACGCGGAACGCGCCGGATCAGGTGCGCCTTGAACCAGGGACGCAAATCGACATCGGGTGGCTGCCCGAAGATTGCCGTGCCCTGGATGCGCCCAGCAGATGAGAATTGTCGCGGGGGCATTGCCGTCCCCGTGTCATTACAGGCGTTGTTGGGTCGGCCCGACTGCCAGCGCCATGTGTCATAAGCGGGTCGAAACGGGAGAATATTAATGAAACTGTCTAAAACACTTTTGGCGACCAGCGCACTCACCGTTGCCGCCGCAGGTGCATATGCAGCCGGTCACGGCATGGCAGACAGCATGACTCTGGTCAGCTGGGGCGGTGCCTACCAGTCGTCGCAGCAGAAAGCCTATGTCGAGCCTTACATCGCCATGAATGACGGCGTGTCGGCGACCTGGGACGAAAGCTCGGCGGAAGCGGTGGCAAAGCTGCGCGCGATGAACGAAGCCGGCAACATCACCTGGGACCTCGTGGACGTGGTTGCTGCCGACGCAATCCGTCTCTGCGACGAAGGTCTGGCGTTGGAAGTCGATCATGACGAACTGCTGGCTGCGGCGCCCGATGGCACCGATGCAAGCGATGACTTCGGCGATCTGATCGTCTCTGATTGCTTCATCCCGCAGATCGTTTACTCGACCACTTTCGGCTACCGCACCGACATGGTTCCGGAAGGCGTTGAGCCGCCGTCCGACATCTGCTCGGTGTTCGATCTGGAAACCTATCCGGGCAAGCGCGCGCTGGAAAAGCGTCCGATCAACAACATGGAATGGGCGCTGCTGTGTGACGGCGTCGCCAAGGAAGACGTCTACGACGTGCTGGAAACCGACGAAGGTCAGGACCAGGCTCTGGCGAAGCTCGACACCATCAAGGACGAAGTGATCTGGTGGTCTGCCGGTGCGGACACGCCGCAGCTTCTGGCGGATGGCGAAATCTTCATGGGCTCGACCTATAACGGTCGTCTGTTCAGCGTGATCGAAGAGCAGGACCAGCCGGTCGGTATGATGTGGGACGCACAGGTGTTCGACCTTGACGGCTGGATCATCCCGGCAGGTCTGCCGGAAGATCGTCTGGCGCGCGTGAAGGACTTCGTCCGCTTCGCAACCGACACCCAGCGTCTGGCGGATCAGGCCAAGTACATCTCGTACGGCCCGGCACGCGCATCTTCGGCTCCGCTGGTGTCGACGCATGCTGACCTCGGCATCGAGATGGCACCGCATATGCCGACCGATCCGAACAACGCAGCCAACACGTTCCTCTACAACTACGAGTTCTGGGCTGACTATCGCGACGATATCGACGCGAAGTTCCAGGCTTGGCTGGCACAATAAGCCCGAAACGGGTGCAGGGTGGGCCTTTTCGGCCCACCTGACCAACAACAGGATGGGCAGGACTGCCCATCCTACCGCGGAGGACAGTACCCATGCCCAAGGGCTATATCATCGGCCATATCACGGTGAACGATCCGGAAGCCTACAAGGAATACATCGAGCGCGACACGCCGATCCTTGAAAGCTATGGCGCACGGTTCATCGTTCGGGGCGGACAGTCCGAAACGATGGAAGGCGAAACCCAGAATCGCCATGTCGTGATCGAATTCGACGATTACGAAACTGCAAAGCGCGCGTATCACGACCCTGCCTATCAAGAGGTCGCAGACATCCGCCGGCGTACTGCAACAAGCACAATCATTCTAGTCGAGGGCACCTGAGTCATGACGGACGCCGCAACCGAACCCGACAAGATCGCAGGTCCGACCCCGGACAACGCCGTGCGCGCTGCCGATAAGGCTGACAGCGGACCCGTGCTGGCCGCTGACGGAACGCCGCTCAAGCGATCTCTGAGCCGGGCGCTGCGTGCGCAGAAGATGCGGGCGCTGATGCTCATCGCGCCGCTTCTGATCTTTGTTCTGGTGACCTTCATCGCACCGATCGCGGACATGCTGTTCCGGTCCGTGGAAAACCAGATCGTGCGGGATACGCTCCCGCGGACGGTCGAGGCGCTGGTGGATTATGATGCTGCTTCGGCCGAGTTGCCTCGGGACGAGGTGTTCGAAGCCGCCTATTACGATGTGTTCTACGCCGCCGAACGGAAGCTGCACACGCGTTTGGGTACCCGGTTGAACTATGAACAGACCGGGGCGTCTTCGCTGTTCCGCAAGTCGGGTCGCGGGCTGGACGATATCGGTGAGGTCTATCAGGACCAATTCGAAGATCTGGACGAGAACTGGGATGAGGCGCGGCCCTGGGCCGAGCTGATGGGAGATCCGGACTGGATCGCGGCGCAGGACGCGTGGGATGGCAATGGCACCATGCCGGCGTTCGAGCTTCGGTCCGGCATTTCCGAGATTCTGCCGCGCACGTCCGAGTCCTACAGCATCTTCGCCCGCTTCATGCAGACCGAAGAAGGCGACAGCCCGCTTGAGGAAGAGCCGTGGACTGTTGTTCACACCGCACTTTACCAAGACCTCGCAGAGGGCGACGTCGCCGGCTATACCGGCCCGCGCGCCGACATGCTGCAGGCGGCGGATGCGCTGGTCGCGAGCCCGGATTTCGAGACAATCTCTTTCCGCGACGGGTTCGAAGAGATTGACGAGGACTGGGTTCAGCCGGAGATCTGGCAGACGATCAAGACCTACAGCCCGGCCTATACCTCGGGGTACTTCCTGAATTCCATCGACATGCAGAAGACACCGGAAGGCCCGGCACTGCGGGACGAGGATGAGCGCATCTACGGCCTGCTGTTCCAGCGCACGATGTTCATGAGCCTTGTCATCACGTTCAGCTGTATCCTGCTTGGCTATCCGGTGGCATACCTGCTGTCGAACCTGCCGATGCGCACGGCGAACCTGCTGATGATCCTCGTGCTGCTGCCGTTCTGGACGTCGCTGCTGGTGCGGACCTCTGCCTGGAAGGTGATGCTGCAACAGCAGGGCGTCATCAATGACGTGCTGGTCTGGCTGGGCATGGTCGCGGATGACGGGCGACTTGTGATGATCAACAACCAGTTCGGCACCATTGTGGCGATGACCCATATCCTACTGCCGTTCATGATCCTGCCGATGTATTCGGTGATGTCGACAATCCCGCCGTCCTATGTCCGTGCGGCCAAGTCTCTGGGCGCGACCAACTGGACGACGTTCTGGCGGGTCTACTTCCCGCAATCGGTGCCGGGTATCGGCGCGGGGTCGATCCTCGTGTTCATCCTGTCCATCGGTTACTACATCACGCCGGAAATCGTGGGGGGGACCTCGGGTATCTTCATCTCGAACCGGATCGCCTATCACATCTCGAGCTCGCTCAACTGGGGTCTCGCGGCCGCATTGGGGACGATCCTGCTGGTGGTGGTCCTGTTGCTCTACTGGGCCTACGACCGGATCGTCGGCATCGACAACGTGAAACTGGGGGGCTGAGCCATGTCAGAAGCCATTCTCACACCGATCGAGAAAAAACCCATCGGTTTCACCGCCGGGGTGCTGGCTGCGGCGGGGGCATTTGCGGGGCTGTTCATCGGAACCGCTCAAGGCTCCGGTCTGCTTGGCATCGTGGTCGGAGCGGCGCTCATGGCGGCGCTGGCGTTTGTCGCCATGCAGGTTCTGGGCGAAGCGCTGGAAAAGCCGGTTCGCTGGGGGCTGATCGCTTTGGGCGCAGTCGGAGGGTTCCTGTTTGGCGGAGCGCCGGGGCTGGTTCTCGGGGCTCTGTTCGGCTGGTTTTTCGGCTGGTTCATATATTGGGTGGGCATGGGGCGCTATCGCGCGCACCTTGTACCCTACCTGACACCGGGGCAGGTGCTGTGGCACTACACGTTCCGGGTCATCTGCGGGGCAATCTTTGTCTTCCTCATCACGCCGATCCTCGTCGTTATGCCGCTGTCTTTCAATGCCGAGGACTTCTTCACCTTCACCCCAGAGATGCTTCGCTTCGATCCGGAAGGCTACAGCCTGAAGCACTACCGTGATTTCCTGACCAACCCGGAATGGACGAGCGCGGTTAAGAACTCGCTTCTGGTGGCCCCTGTGGCAACACTGATCTCGGTGTCCCTGGGGACGCTGGCCGCCATCGGTCTGAGCCAAAGCCACGTGCCCGGCAAGCGGGCAATCATGGCGATCCTGATTTCGCCGATGATCGTGCCGCTGATCATTTCGGCCACGGGCATGTATTTCTTCTACTCCAAGATCGGTCTGGTCGGCACCTATTGGGGCATCGTGCTGGCACACGCCGTGCTGGGTATTCCGTTCGTGATCATCACTGTCACCGCAACACTGGTCGGCTTTGACCGGTCGCTCACGCGGGCGGCGGCGAACATGGGGGCGAACCCTGTGACAACCTTTTTCAAGGTGCAGATGCCGCTGATCCTGCCGGGTGTGATTTCCGGCGGCCTGTTCGCCTTCATTACGTCGTTCGACGAAGTGGTTGTGGTGCTGTTCATCGGCTCTGCCGAATTGCAGACGCTGCCGTGGCAGATGTTCACCGGTCTGCGTGAGCAGATTTCGCCGACCATCCTTGCCGCAGCGACGATCCTTGTGGCGATCTCGATCTGTCTGCTCACGGCGGTTGAAATCCTGCGCCGCCGGTCCGAGAAGCTGCGGGGCATGTCGCCGGGCTGAGTGGAGCCCGGCATGGAAGGCTCTTTGACGAGCGTTCGTTCGATACCAAAAAAAAGGCCCTGCACATTCCGTGCAGGGCCTTCTTCTTTGGAAAAGGTCAGGATCAGCTGCGAACCAGCTTTTCGTAGCTTTCCGCGATGTCGCGGGTGAGCGCGCCGACCTCGAAGTTGTAATCGCCGATCTGACCGACCGGTGTCACCTCTGCGGCGGTGCCGGTGAGCCAGCACTGTTCGAACCCTTCAAGTTCTTCCGGCATGATATGGCGCTCGTGCACCTTGATCTGACGGTCCTTGAGCATCCCGATCACGGTCTGCCTGGTGATGCCATTGAGGAAGCAGTCGGGGTCGGGCGTGTGCACTTCACCGTCCTTGACGAAGAAGATGTTGGCTCCGGTCGCCTCGGCCACGTAGCCGCGATAGTCGAACATCATCGCGTCCGAGCAGCCTTTGGCCTCGGCCGCGTGCTTGGACATGGTGCAGATCATGTAGAGGCCCGCGGCCTTGGCGTGGCTCGGGATGGTTTCGGGTGACGGCCGCTTCCACTTGGAGATGTCGAGCTTGGCGCCCTTCATTTTGGCATCGCCGTAATAGGCGCCCCATTCCCAACTGGCGATGGCCATGCGGACCGGGTTGCGTGCGGACGCAACACCCATGTCCTGACCGGCCCCGCGCCAGGCCACCGCGCGCACGTAGGCGTCGGATTGACCGTTCGCTTCGAGAACCGCTTTCTTGGCCGCTTCGATTTCGTCCACCGTGTAGGGGATTTCGAAGTCGATCATCTCGGCCGAGCGCTTCAGTCGCTCAGAATGTTCGCGCGACTTGAAGATCTTTCCGCCATAGGCGCGTTCGCCTTCGAATACGGAACTGGCATAGTGCATGGCATGTGTCAGAATGTGGACATTGGCCTCGCGCCAGTCGATCAGCTGGCCATCCATCCAGATCTTTCCGTCGCGGTCATCATAGTTTCCGGCCATTTCCATTCTCCTCGCCCGGATTTTCAAAAATTGCGCAAGTTAGGTCCGCATCGGACATAAAGTTGCGCCAAAACTGAGATTCGCTACCATTTGAGCCTTGGAATGTCAACAAGACTGACATAAATTGGATGCCATAAAAAAGTTGATTGAGGATCGGGTATGGCAGAGGGTCAGGGCACAAGCACGGTTGGCGGGCAGGCCTTGCTTTACCTCACGGATGAACAGCTTCGGCAGGGGATCGAAGCCATGTTTTTTGCCTATCGCGGGTTCACAGCCGATCCGGACCGTATTCTTGAAGGCATGTCTTACGGGCGCGCGCATCATCGCGCCATCCATTTCATTCATTGCGCCCCGGGAACGACGGTCAACAATCTTCTGGCCATACTCGGTGTTACCAAGCAATCGCTGAACCGTGTGTTGCGTACTCTGATCGAAGATGGTCTTGTCGAAAGTCATGTAGGACGCAGCGACAAGAGAGAACGGCATTTGACCCTGACCGAAGCCGGACGCGCACTGGAGCAGCAGCTTTCCGACGCTCAGCGGGCGCGGATGCGGGATGCCTATCGTAAGGCGGGTCCCGAAGCGGTGGCCGGGTTCAAGACGGTTCTAGAAGCGATGATGGACGAGGACATGCGCCGCGCCTACCACGCGCTGAGGGAGGGTCGCTGAGATGGCCGATCCCGACGCCCACCTGCTGATTGTAGATGATGACGAGCGTATCCGGGGGCTGTTGCAGAAATTCCTGATCCGTAACGGATTCCTTGTCAGCGCGGCCCGGGATGCCGCTCATGCGCGCCGTATCCTGTCGGGCTTGGATTTCGATCTGATCGTGCTTGATGTGATGATGCCCGGAGAGGACGGGATCAGCCTCACCCGGGGTATCCGGGAAACCTCGACCACGCCGATCCTTCTGCTGACCGCGCGGGCGGAAACCGAGGATCGGATTGCGGGACTGGAGGCGGGGGCGGATGACTACCTCGCCAAGCCGTTTGAGCCGAAAGAACTGCTGTTGCGGATCAACGCGATTCTGCGGCGGATGCCTGAGCCGGTCACGGACGGCGGTGCGCCCAAGTTTCTGAGTCTTGGTCCGATCCGCTATGACACCGAGCGCGGCGAGATGTGGCGCGGAGATGACCTTGTCCGGTTGACATCGACAGAGATCCAACTGATGAAGGTCTTTGCCGCGAAACCGGGTGAGGCGCTGAGCCGGACACAACTGGTCGAGGAATTGGGCCGGGATCGTGGCCAGAGCCAGGAACGGGCGGTGGACGTGCAGATCACCCGACTGCGCCGTAAGCTCGAGGACAACCCGAAACAGCCCCGCTACCTGCAAACGGTGCGCGGTGCCGGGTATATGCTTGCACCCGACTGACGGGTCTGCTGAGTATTCCAGACACGAAGATGCAGGGGGTGCGCATGGCAACGGCACTGATCACACATGCGGAATGTCTTGAACATGTCACGCCGAATGGCCACCCCGAACGGGTTGCGCGGCTGGAGCATGTGCTGCACGCGTTGCAGGATCTGGATCTCATGCGCGAAACCGCGCCCTTGGTCGATCCGGCGCATCTGGCCTACGTGCATCCGCAGTCACATATCGACGCCATCACAGCCGCCGAACCGACCGAAGGGTTCAATCAGCTGGACGGTGATACGTGGATGTCGCCGGGCAGTGTGAATGCCGCGTTCCGCGCGGCGGGCGCTGTGGTGCGGGCGGTCGATCTGGTTCTGGACGAAGAGGTGGGAAACGCCTTCGGCGCGATCCGTCCGCCGGGCCACCATGCCGAGACCGCGACCCCAATGGGTTTCTGCCTATTCGGCAATGCTGCCATCGGCGCCAAGCACGCGCTTGAAGCACATGGGCTGTCCCGCGTTGCGGTGGTGGATTTCGACGTGCATCACGGCAATGGCACGCAGGATTTGCTGTGGAACGAGGCGCGTGCGCTGACGATCACCAGTCAGCAGATGCCGCTTTGGCCAGGTACCGGTGATCCGTCGGAACGGGGGGCGCATGACAATGTGCTGAACGTGCCCTTGCCACCGCGCTCTGGCGGGACAGAGATGCGCGCGGCCTATGAGGCGCAGGTGTTCCCGCGCCTGCGTGACTTCAAACCGGAACTCATCATCATTTCTGCCGGGTTCGATGCACATCAGGACGACCCGCTGGCGGAATTGCAGTGGTCGACCGAGGATTTCCGCTGGCTCACACGTCAGCTTTGCGGTTTGGCGGCAGAGCTGTGCGAAGGCCGTGTCGTATCGACTCTGGAAGGTGGGTATGATTTGACTGCGCTGGCGCAAAGCGCGCGTGCGCATGTGGAAGAATTGATGGAGGCCGCATCATGAGCCAGACCCCTGTAGAAGAGATGAGTTTCGAGGCCGCAATGGCCGAGCTTGAAAAGGTGGTGGGCCAACTGGAACGCGGTGACGTGGCGCTTGAGGAGTCCATCGCATTGTACGAACGCGGCGCCGCGCTCAAGAAACGCTGCGAGGCCAAGCTGAACGAGGCGCAGGAGAAAGTGGCGGCGATCACTCTGGATGCGGATGGCCAGCCGACCGGAACGACGCCCGTCGATCCGCAGTAAGACCGGGCCATGTTCACTGATGCCCTGCGCCGCGATGCCGCCCGGATCGGGGAGCATCTTGAAGACGTTCTGAAAACAAACCCCGATCTGCCGGTCATCGAAGGGATGCGCTATGCCGTCGCCGGTGGCAAACGGTTGCGCGGCTTCCTCGTGATGGAGGGCGCGCGTCTTCACGATGTGCCCGAGGCACAGGCGATCTGGCCCGCAGCCGCGATCGAGGCGATCCATGCCTACAGCCTTGTGCATGACGATCTGCCCTGCATGGATGATGACGACCTGCGCCGGGGTCTGCCGACGGTGCACCGCAAATGGGATGATGGAACGGCGGTTCTGGTCGGGGATGCCTTGCAGACACTGGGCTTCGAGATGGTGCTCGACCCTGCCTGCCATCCCATGGCGGAAGTGCGGGCCGATCTTGCCCTCAGTCTCGGGCGGGCATCGGGCCGGGCCGGGATGGTTCTGGGGCAGGCGCTCGACATTGCAGCAGAGACTGCCGATGCGCCATTGACGCTCGAGCAGATCACCGAGTTGCAGGCGGGTAAAACTGGCGCGCTGATCGTCTGGTCCGCTGAAGCGGGCGCACGGCTGGCGCAGGCCGACCTGCAGCCCCTGACCGACTATGCCACGGCGCTTGGCCTCGCGTTTCAGATTGCCGACGATATTCTGGACGTAGAGGGCGATGAAGCTACTGTTGGCAAGGCGGTGGGCAAGGATGCGGATCGGGGCAAGGCCACGTTTGTGTCATTGTTGGGTCTGGATGGCGCGCGCAGGCGCGCGGCAGAGCTGGTCGAAGCCGCCTGTGATGCCTTGTCGCCCTATGGAGACAGGGCGCAAACCTTGAATGACGCGGCGCAGTTCGTTATCTCGCGCGACACCTGAAGCGACCCGGAGGCGCGGTACATGCCCTATACTGCTGACACTCCGCTTCTGGATACGGTCAAATCCCCGGCTGATCTGAAGCGGTTCTCGGATGCGCAGCTCGAGCAGCTGGCAGATGAGTTGCGGCGCGAGACCATCTCGGCGGTATCGAAGACCGGCGGGCATCTCGGTGCCGGGTTGGGTGTGGTGGAACTGACCGTCGCGCTGCACGCGATCTTTGACGCGCCCCGTGACAAGATCATCTGGGACGTGTCTCACCAGTGTTACCCGCACAAGATCCTGACCGGGCGGCGCGACCGCATGGGCACGCTGCGGCAGGAGAACGGCCTCTCAGGTTTTACCAAACGGTCAGAATCTCCGTACGACCCGTTTGGAGCGGCGCATAGTTCGACCTCGATTTCTGCGGCGCTTGGCTTTGCCGTCGCGCGCGATCTGGGCGGCAATTGCGACACAGGCCATGGCGATGCAATCGCGGTGATCGGGGACGGGGCGATGAGCGCGGGCATGGCCTATGAGGCGATGAACAATGCGGGCCACCTGAAGAAGCGGCTGATCGTCATTCTGAACGACAACGAGATGAGCATCGCGCCGCCGGTCGGTGCGTTGTCCTCCTACCTGTCGCAGCTTTATGCGGGTGCGCCGTTTCAGGATCTGAAGGAAGCGGCCAAAGGGGCGGTGAGCTTCCTTCCGGAACCCTTCCGCGAAGGGGCGAAGCGGGCGAAAGACTTGCTTAAGGGTATGGCCGTGGGCGGTACCTTGTTTGAGGCGCTGGGCTTTTCCTATGTCGGTCCGATTGACGGGCATGATCTGGAACAGCTTTTGCCCGTGTTGCGGACGGTCAAAGACCGGGCACATGGGCCGATCCTGATCCATGTCGTGACCAAGAAGGGCAAGGGCTACGGGCCGGCTGAGGAGTCGGCGGACCGGGGTCACGCGCGGGGCAAGTTCGACGTCATCACGGGAGAGCAGAAAAAGGCTCCGTCCAATGCGCCGAGCTACACCAAGGTGTTTGCGGATGCCTTGATGCAGGAAGCTGCGGATGATCCGATGGTCTGCGCTGTGACGGCGGCGATGCCGGATGGCACCGGCCTGGACCTGTTCGCGGAGCGGTATCCATCGCGGACGTTTGATGTCGGGATCGCGGAACAGCATGGCGTGACCTTCTGCGCAGGATTGGCCGCCGGGGGTCTCAAGCCGTTCTGTGCGATGTATTCGACCTTCCTGCAGCGCGGCTATGATCAGGTGGTGCACGACGTGGCCATTCAGCGGCTTCCGGTGCGGTTTGCCATCGACCGCGCGGGTCTTGTCGGGGCCGATGGGGCGACCCATGCGGGCAGTTATGACATTGCCTATCTCGCCAACCTGCCGGGGTTTGTGGTGATGGCGGCTGCGGATGAGGCCGAGTTGAAGCACATGGTTGCGACGGCGGTGGCACATGACGAGGGGCCGATTGCCTTCCGCTATCCGCGCGGGGAAGGGCAGGGCGTTGAGCTTCCGGAGCGCGGCGAAATTTTACCGATTGGTAAAGGACGGATGATCCGCGAGGGCAGCAAGGTCGCGATCCTGTCCTTCGGCACACGTCTGGGCGAGGTGCTGACCGCCTGCGAGGCGCTTGAGGCGAAAGGGATCACCCCCACCGTGGCGGATGCCCGATTTGCCAAGCCGCTCGACCGGGAGTTGATCCTGAGGCTGGCTGCCGATCACGAGGCGCTCATCACCATCGAGGAAGGTGCGGTTGGCGGGTTCGGCAGCCACGTGGCGCAGCTTCTGGCCGAGGAGCAGGTGTTCGATCACGGGCTGAAATTCAGGTCGATGGTTCTGCCGGACATCTTTATCGATCAGGCCAGCCCGCAGTCGATGTATGATGTCGCGGGGCTCAATGCCGAGCAGATCGAGGCCAAGGTGCTCGACGTGATGGGTGTCGCGTCTATCGGGAAGCGCGCCTGAATTCCGGGTCTTCTTCAGACCAGCCCGCTGATCAATGCGACCACCACGGCGAGTGAGCCGCCCAGGACGGTGTAGCCGCCGATCAGGATAACGCCATCGCGCACCATGAGGGCGAAGGCGACCAATGCGACGCCACCGGCGCTGACCGATGTGAACATCGGCAGGATTTCAAGGAACGGCCAGGTTGCGGCCACCACCATCACCGCTAGAAGCGCAATCCGGTCCATCGGTGGGGCAGACAGGAAGCGCAGTCGGTCGCGGCTTTTCCTGTCAAGCCATGCAGCGGGTCTGCGCAGGTACTGAACCGCACGGGTGAGTTGATCGCCGCTCAGCCTGCGCGACGCGAGGAATTTGGGGAGCCAGAGATGCTTGCGTCCGAAGAAGGCCTGGATCGCAATGGTCAGGATCAGAAGGCCGCCGATGGTGGGCATCAGTGGAATGATCGACAGCGGCGATACCAGGATGAGCGCGGGTACGAGCAACGCCGCTCCGAAAGAGCGTCCCCCGACCCGGTCGAGCATGGCCTGAATCGTGAGGCCATTATGCGCATCGCGGCGCTTTCGGTCGGCGCCGGTTGCAGGGTTGTCAGGATCCAGAGTGTCAAGAAGGCTGGTGAGCGATCTTGGCGCAGAAGGCGGGGGTTTCACTGTTTGGCCTGTTCGGCAGCGAGTACCGCAGCCAGCCCGACGCGGTAGTCGGGATATTTGAGCGTGATACCCAAATCGGATTTGATCCGGTCGTTCCGCACCCGTTTGCTTTCCGCATAGAAGCTGCGCGCCATTGGCGACAGTTCGGCCTCGTCAAACGGGGTCTCGGGTGGGGCATCGACGCCCAGAAGAGACGCCGCGTGCAGAATGACATCCTGAGGTGGGGCGGGATCGTCGTCGCAGAGGTTATAGGCGGTCCCCGGCTGCGGGTGGGTCATGGAGGCTTCGAGCACCTGGGCGATGTCCTCGACGTGAATCCGGCTGAAGACCTGACCCGGTTTGATAATGCGCCGCGCCGTGCCGTCGCGCACCTTGGCAAAAGGTCCGCGGCCAGGGCCGTAGATGCCGGCAAGGCGGAAGATGTGCAAAGGCAGATCCGGGATCGCCGACCACGCCGCCTCGGCGCGGACACGTCTGCGACCTCGCTCTGTTGCGGGTGTCAGCGGCGCGCTTTCGTCAACCCAGTCGCCCTGTGCGTCGCCGTAGACACCGGTCGTGGACAGGTATCCGACCCACTCCAGACGCGAGGCGTGTTTTTCGATATCGGCTTTCAGAAGCTGAAGTGCCGGATCTCCGGTTTCGGTCGGCCCAGCCGACACGAGAACATGGCTGGCGTTTTCCAGCCACGGAAGAATTGCATCCCGGTCCCAGAGCAGGGGGGTGATGCCCTGACGGTGAAAGTCGTCAAACCGGTCGGGATCGCGGGTCGTTCCGGCAATACGCCATCCCTGCGGCAACAGCCGTTTGACGAGATACGCGGCACTGTAACCATGGCCGAGAGATAGCAGGGTCTTTTCCATGACGAGAAGGTGGTAACACAATTTCCAAATACAAGCGGGCCGCGTGAGCGACCGATCACAAACCTAACGCTCAGGACGCGTAATCGGATCCCTCGGACTCGAGAATTTGTTTCAGCTCTGACAAATGGCGTGCGTCCTGTTCCGGGTAACTCTCCAATTCCTGCGCGGTTTTCTCGGCGATCTCATCGGACAGGACCTTGAGCGGCTGTCCGGTTTGCAGGGCGCGGATATAGGTCTCGGCCGCGCGTTCGAAATAATAGAGCCGATTGAAGGTATCGGCGACGCTCTCACCGATGACCATGACGCCGTGGTTGCCCATGATCATCACCTTCTGCTTCGGGTCGGTGAAGAGCTGCGCGCAGCGCTCGCCCTCTTCCTCGAACGCCAGACCTCCATACTGCGTATCAATGACGTAGCGGTTGAAGAAGGTGGCGCAGTTCTGGTCGATCGGTGGCAGACGGGGATCCTGAAGGCACGCTAGAACGGTGGCATGGATCGAATGGACATGCATGGCGCATCGCGCATGCGGACAGTGGCGGTGCAAACCGCCATGCAGACCCCAGGCGGTCGGGTCAGGCGCGTTGGGACCCTGAAGTGTGTCTGGATCATTGGCATCGACGATGATCAGGTCGCTGGCCTTGATGCGGGAAAAGTGCATCTGGTTCGGGTTCATCAGAAACCGGGTGCCGTCGTCGTTGATCGACAGGCTGAAATGGTTGGCCACGCCTTCATGCATATTGAGCCGGGCTGTCCAGCGGAACGCAGCTGCAAAATCAACGCGTTCCTGCCAGTGCTCCATATTGGGCGCGAGTTGCGTAACGGACATGATGGCCTCCTTTGGTTGCGACAAGAGCAAGCCTTTCGCAGGGTAAAGTCAAGCG
This sequence comes from Marivita geojedonensis, assembly GCF_002115805.1. Classification (GTDB taxonomy): domain Bacteria; phylum Pseudomonadota; class Alphaproteobacteria; order Rhodobacterales; family Rhodobacteraceae; genus Marivita; species Marivita geojedonensis. The sequence continues at coordinate 230,421 of NZ_JFKC01000002.1, forward strand.
ATCCCATCCGGTGCGGCTCGGGTCAGAGAGGGCGGGAGGGCACCCAGGCGTAGCCGTCTTCGCACAGAAGAAAACATTCGCGCAGGCCATGCGGCTTGTCGGTCGGTGGCTGAAGGATGGTGAACCCCAGGGCCTCGGCCCGTTCGGCGCTGTCGTCCGGATCGGTGTCAAAGAGGTGGATTTGCACACCCGCTCCGCGTGGTGGATTTTCCGGCAAAAGGTTCAGGAGCGGATGCGTTGCGTAGGTAGAGTCGGCATGCAGTTGAAATACCTGGGTTCCGTACTGAAGGATCGCGAAATCGCGGCTGACGCGAAATGCCGTCATGCCGAAAAGGGCCGCCAGTCTCTGGGCTTGCGCCTCTACATCGCGCACAAGCAGGTTCAGCCCCATTCCGCGCAGCGAAGCGCCGAATTCCTCGGCGGACACCGTTTCATAATCCATCATACTATTTCTCCCGAAAAAATGTCAGAAATGCTGACCATTTCTCCAACTTGATCCCACTCTCGCAAGCTGTCAACCTGCGCGAGAGGCAGGGCACAAGACCAAGAAAGGCCGGGCATGCAGGACCGTTCCGTCAATCTCGATGTCATTTCACCGGACGCCCCGGATCCGGAGCGGTTCGACGATCCGAAGGCGGCAGTTGACCGGCTGTGCGAGCTTTATTCCATGTCCACGCGGTTCCTGTGCCAGAGCTTTCAGACCGCGATGGAGCAGGGCCATCCCGGTGTGCGCTATCGGGCGTTCTATCCGGAGGTGCGGATCACCACGACCAGTTTTGCAAAGGTGGACAGCCGACTGAGCTTTGGCCACGTGGCGCATCCAGGCACACATGCGGCGACGATCACCCAGCCCGATCTGTTCCGGCATTACCTTGAGCAGCAGATCACGCTGCTGTTGGACAATCACGGGGTGCCGGTTCAGGTGGGGATGTCTGATACTCCGATGCCGGTGCATTTTGCCGTTGCCAACGATGCCACGATTTCCGTGCCTCAGGAGGGTGCGGCGGATTTCATCCTGCGCGACGTATTCGATGTGCCGGATCTGGCGACGACGAATGACGATATCGTCAACGGTGTCGCCAAGCCCGCGCCGGACGGGACCGAGCCACTGGCGCCGTTTACCGCGCAGCGTGTGGATTATTCGCTGGCGCGGCTGTCGCATTACACCGCGACCGATCCGCATCATTTCCAGAACCATGTACTGTTCACCAACTACCAGTTCTATGTGGCCGAGTTCGAAGCCTATGCGCGGGCGCAATTGGCCGATCCGAACAGCGGCTATACGAGTTTCGTGAGCACCGGGAATGCTGAGATTTTCGAGGCGGATGCGCCGCTGCCTGCGGTCGACAAGATGCCCCAGATGCCGACCTACCATCTCAAGCGCAAAGGCGGGGCGGGGATCACGCTGGTGAATATCGGTGTCGGGCCGTCAAACGCCAAGACGGCGACCGACCATATCGCGGTGCTGCGCCCTCATGCGTGGCTGATGGTCGGGCATTGCGCGGGTCTGCGCAATTCGCAGAGCCTTGGCGATTTCGTGCTGGCTCATGCCTATCTGCGCGAGGACAGGGTTCTGGATGACGACCTGCCCGTGTGGGTGCCCATCCCGGCGCTGGCGGAAATTCAGATCGCGCTCGAGCGTGCGGTGGCGGCTGAGACCCAGCTTGACGGTTACGATCTCAAGCGGATCATGCGCACCGGGACCGTGGCCAGCGTGGACAACCGCAATTGGGAGCTGCGAGACCAGCATGGTCCGGTTCAACGGCTGAGCCAGAGCCGCGCGATTGCGCTCGACATGGAAAGCGCGACGATTGCGGCCAACGGGTTCCGCTTCCGGGTGCCGTATGGCACGCTTCTGTGTGTCAGCGACAAGCCGTTGCACGGGGAATTGAAGCTGCCAGGCATGGCATCGGATTTCTACAAAACACAGGTCGCACGGCACCTGATGATCGGTATTCACGCAATGGAACATCTGCGGGAGATGCCACTCGAACGCATCCACAGTCGGAAGCTGAGGAGCTTCGAGGAAACCGCGTTTTTGTAGGCGATTCTCGATTTCCGGCAGCGGGTGGCGAAAATGCGTGTTTACGGCCGGGGAAACCTGTGGAAAACCGCTGAAAAACGCGAAAAACGTTGCGGAAAGCGCTACCAACCGTTGTGTTTCCCCGCAATATACGGTTAGTTTTTGCACACGAGGCCCAAGATCGGGCAGTGAAGGAGACCACGAAATGGCGAAACCAATGACAAAGACCCAGCTTGTGGCCGCTCTGGCCGAAGAAATGGGCAGCGACAAGAAAACCGCAAGTGCTGCACTGGACGCAGTCACCGGCATCATCACCAAGGAAGTGTCGAACGGCGGTGCCGTGACCCTTCCGGGTGTTGGCAAGATCTACTGCCGTGAGCGCCCCGAGCGCATGGTGCGCAACCCGGCCACTGGCGAGCAGTTCAAGAAAGAAGCCGACAAGGTGGTCAAGATGACCATTGCGAAGGCTCTGAAGGACAGCGTGAACGGCTGATCCGACCTCCGGACTTACCTGAAAGGCCGCTCGTTCGAGCGGCCTTTTTCATTTTGACTGAATGGTTGCGTCAGTGTGTTCCGCAATCAGTTTCTCGTCGAGGTTCCCGGTCTCGGACGTTTCGTTCTTCCAGAGCGGGACACCCGTCGACAATACTGACCGTCCCATCATGTGAGCGCCGATTGGCGCGGTCAGAAGGATGAACAGCACAATCGCAATCACGCGGATGATGATGTCCGGGCTGCCGAACACAAAGGCCGAACCGGCAAGGATCAGTCCGCAGGCCAGCGTGCCGATCTTGGTCGAGGCATGCATCCGGATCAGAACGTCTGGCATCCGGATCAGACCAAGCGCACCAATGACGGCGAAGAGCCCGCCAAGAACGATCAGAACTCCGGCAGTCACATCAGTCATTCGCGGCCTCCTTCCGGTTGCGGTAGGTATTGCGTTCGGCAAAGCGTGCCAGCGCGACAGTCGCGAGGAACCCTACGAGTGCAAGAACCAAAGCCACGTCCAGAAACGCGGGCGTTCCATAGCGGATCGCGGCAAGACCGCAGAAGGCGACGATGGCCACCGTCATGAAGTCGAGCGCGACAACCCGATCCTGCAGGCTTGGCCCTTTGACAAGCCGGATGAATGCCATGACCACTGAGGCCACGACACAGAGAAACCCGATCTCAAGGCTCAGTTCCAGAAATCCATTCATTATGTGCCCTCCACAGCGTCGATCACCCAGCGTTCCATGCCGTCCTTAAGGCTTTTGCGGATGGCGTCGTGATCATCGGCAAACATCGCATGGACCAGCAGCGTCTTGCGGTCCTCGCTCACGTCGAGGCTGAGCGTACCAGGGGTCAGCGAGATCAGATTGGTGACCAGAAGGATGCCGGTGTCGGTTTTCACGTCGAGCGGCACCTCGATGATCGCAGGTCGCGCGCGGTGGCGTGGTGTGAGGATATCGAAAGCCACGGCCAGGCTCGAAACGATCAGTTCATAATGGAACATGATCACCAGTTTGATCCACGCGGTGACACGCCGGAAATAGGTGCTTGTCCCGATCAGGGGCTGGATCAGCCACAGCGCGCCGTAGCCGATCACGAAGCCGGTGATCAGACCAACCAGGGAAACGCTGCCGGTAAAGGCGACCCAGGCGATGGCGAGGATGATGTTCAGTCCAAAGGTGTTCATGGCTGCTCTCCCAGCACCGCGGTGATGTAGGCTGTCGGGTCAAGAAGCTGCGCGGCCGAGGCTTCGGCGAATTGCACGAAGGGTTCGGGTATCGTGCCGATGACGACGGTCAGAATCGCCAGCCCGGCAATCGGTATCAGCATCGCGGCGCGCTCGCGGTTGCTGAGCGATGACAGTTTGGGTTCAACCCCATCGGGATGGGGTTCCCAGAACGCCTGCGCCCAGATCTTGGTCATGGAGTAGATCGTGAGCAGACCAACGGCGAGCGCGATTCCCGCGATGATCCAGCCCTGCACGTCGAGTGCCGCCTTGACCAGCAGGAATTTGGCCCAGAACCCCGAGAGCGGCGGGAAGCCTGCGAGCGAGAAGGCGGGCACGACGAAGAGCACGGCGAGGAGAGGCGCGGATTTGTAGAGACCGCCGATCCGCGACAGCTCGGTTCCGCCTGCGATGCGCTGGGCGACGCCGGCGATCAGGAAGAGGTTTGCCTTCACCACGATATGGTGCACGAGGTAGAACACCGCGCCGACGATCGCGAGCGGGGTCAGCAGCGCGAGACCAAGGATCATGTAGCCGATCTGGCTGACGATGTGGAACGACAGGATTTTGCGCATGTCGGACTGTGCCGCAGCGCCCAGAACACCGACCACCATGGTCAGTCCCGCCACCCAAAGCAGGATCGTGTGGGTGAAGGCCGTGTCATGGTCAAACACAAGCGTGAACATCCGCAGCAGGGCGTAGACGCCGACCTTGGTCAGGAGGCCTGCGAACACCGCTGACACCGAAAACGCGGGGGTGTGGTAGGAGGCAGGCAGCCAGAAGAAGAGCGGGAAGACCGCTGCCTTGACCCCGAACGCGATCATGAAGAGGACCGCGACGATGGTCAGAAGCCGTTGGTCGGCTCCGTCCACGGCGCTGGCAAGGTCAGCCATATTCAGCGTGCCGGTCATGCCGTAGAGCAGGCCGATGCCGGTCAGGAACATGATCGTGGACACAAGGTTCAGCGCGACATATTTCACGCCGCCGTCGATCTGCTCGGGGCGTCCGCCCAGCACCAGAAGGCCAAAGGACGCGATCAGCATGACCTCGAACCAGACATAGAGGTTGAAAAGGTCACCCGTGATGAACGCGCCGACGACACCAGCGATCAGCATGTTGAAGAGCGCGTGATAGCCCAGCCGCTCCATCCCTTCATCTACATCCGCAATGGCGTAGATCGACACGGCAACGGCAACGATGGCGGTGATCAGGACCATGACGGCAGACAGAAGATCGGCCACCAGCGTGATGCCGAAGGGCGCAGGCCAGTTGCCCATCTGCCCGGCGATCACGCCATCGCGTAGAACGGTCGCCATCAGGATAATCGACGCGACCAGCAGCAAGGAGGATCCGGCAACGGAAATCCAGCGCCCCAAGGGGCTTTGCCGCGTGAGGAACGCAAGGACAGCCGTCAGGAAGGGAATGACGACGGGAAGTGCAAGAAGCCAGCTCACTTAGGTGCCTCTTCGGGTTCGGCCAGGCGCATGTCGTCCGGCGTCAGGGAATTCAGGGAGGTCCAGGCGCGGAAGACCAGCACGATGGCAAAGGCGAAAAGGCCAAAGCCGATCACGATGGCGGTCAGCACCAGCGCCTGTGGCAAGGCGTTTGCCGCAAGCGTCGGTGCATCCGCGCCTTCGGGGATCAGGGGCGGTGCGCCGTCGGTGAGGCGGCCTGCCACGAAGATCGTCAGGTTCGCGGCGTTCGAGATGAGCACGAGGCCGAAGATGAACCGCAGAAGGTGGTTCGACAGCATCAGGTAGACCGCCGCGGCGACCAGGACGCCGATGGTGATGGCAAAGAGAAACTCCATCAGATTTCCTCCTCCATGGCGAAGACAAGGGTGAGGATCGACCCGAACACCACGAGGTAGACGCCGATGTCGAAGACCAGCACTGACGACAGCGGCAAGCCCTTGTCGTCCTCGGTCGCGCCGATGAAGAGCCACTGTCCGGTGAAGAGCGCGTCGCCGAAGAGTGCCGCGAAAAGACCGGCGGCAAGGGCGATGCCCAGACCCCAGATCGCGATGGTTTGCGGCATGACGCGCAGCGCCGCGCGGGCGTCCTGGGTGCCGCAGGCGATGGCGTAGAGGACAAAGCCGGTTGCCCCCGTCAGACCGCCGATAAAGCCGCCACCGGGTTCGTTATGACCGCGCAGCATCATGTAGAACGAGAACACGAGCAGCAGACCGGCAAGGTAGCGCGTGCCGACACGAAGGATGACGGAATTCATTTCTGGTCTCCTTTGCGTGTTGTGCGCAGCAGCGCGTAGGCCGAGAGGGCGGCGATCACGACCACGGCAATTTCTCCGAACGTGTCGAGCGCGCGGAAGTCCACGAGGATCACATTGACGATGTTGCGCCCGTAGGCTTCGGGCCAGCTTGTCGCCTCGAAATACTCGGTCAGGCGCAGATCAAGCGGGCTGGAGACCACGGCAATCAGGATCAGCGAAACGGATGCGCCGACCGCCACGGACAGCAGAGCGTGGTTCAGGCGGAACTCGGCCTTGGGTAGCGATGGCAGGCGCAGCATCACGACGGCAACAAGCACGACAACCAGCGTTTCGACGAGCAACTGCGTGATCGCCACATCGGGGGCGCTGAACACGATGAAAATCATCGCGATGCCGATGCCGACCACGCCAAGGGCGGCGATCCCGGCGATGCGTGAGTTGGTGACAAGCGCCAGCAGTGCGCCCGCGATGGTCAGAAGCGCGATGGAGGTGTGCTTCCATTCCACGTCGGACAGATCGACGGCGATCATTGGCATTCCGGTGTAGACCAGTGTCAGCAGGATGCCTGCCGCGATGGTCAGGAAGGTGCCGAAGAGGTAGCTGGTGAGTTTGCCGTTTTGCACAAGCTGAGTTTGCCACTTTGCAAAACCTTTGAGCCTGTCAAGGAAACGGTCCCAGCCTGTGTCGAGGTTCGGGATCGCGGTGAAAGCGCGCTCCAGCATACCGCGCAGTTGGACGTGGCGGGCATAGAACAGCAGGCCAAGGACAAAGGTCGCGATACTCAGGATCAGCGGGATGTTGAACCCGGCCCAGAGTTGCAGTTCCTTGACCTCGCCCACCTCACCGGTCAGCGAGATCACGGTCGGCGCGACGAGCGCGACCTGCAACAGATCAGGATAGATGCCGAAGACGGCACCGAGGCTGGCAAGGATGATCGGCCCGGCCCACATCTGCCAGGGCGCTTCCTGCGGGGATTGGCCGGACGGCACCGTGCCGCGCCAGAATGGGCGGAAGGCGACAACCCCGGCGACGGCCAGCATCAGCGCGTTCGACAGAAGTGCCGCACCCGCCACAAGCACCGGCTCGGACGCGACGGCGAGCGCACCTGCGTATTTCAGTTCCTTGCCGATGAAGCCAAGGAATGGGGGGAAGCCTGCCATCGACAAAGCGGCCAGGGCAGCGGCGACGGCTGTGATCGGCATGATCCGACCCAGCCCGCCCAGTTGATCGGTCTCGCGTGTGCCGGTCGACAGGTCGATACAGCCGACAACGAGAAACAGCGACGCTTTGTAGAGCGAATGCACGATCAGGAAGGTTGCAAAGGCGGTCATTGCGTAGCCCGACTCCTGCCCCAGGAAGAGCGTCAGCGTGCCGAGTGCCATAAGTGTGGTATACGCCAGTGCCTGTTTCAGGTCGGTCTGGCGCAGCGCCAGGAGGCTGGCGAATACGGCCGTCACCGCGCCGAAGATCGTGAGTGTCCAGAGCCAGACATCGGTGCCGGACATCGCCGGGTGCATCCGTGCCATGACGTAGACGCCCGCCTTGACCATCGTTGCCGAGTGTAGAAAAGCGCTGACCGGGGTTGGCGCGGCCATGGCGTTGGGGAGCCAGAAATGGAACGGCACCTGCGCCGACTTCGTGAACGTGCCCGCCAGAAGCAGGATCAGGATCGGCAGGTACATCGCGTGCTCTTTGAGCGCGCTGCCCTGTGCGATGATGCCGGAGATGCTGGTGGTGCCTGTCGCAGCGGCGAGGAGGATCAATCCTGCAAGGAACGCCAGCCCGCCCGCGCCGGTGACGAACAGTGCCTGCAACGCGTTGCGGCGGCTTTTCTTGGCCTCGTGCGAAAAGCCGATCAGCATGTAGGAGGTGAGCGTCGTCAATTCCCAGAAAACGAAGAGAAGGATCAGATCGTCCGCCAGAACCAGCCCCAGCATCGACACCATGAAGGCGGTGAGGAACAGGGCAAACCGGGCATATTGCGGATGCCCGGCGAGGTAGGTGTTGGAGTAGAGCAGCACCAACGTCCCAATGCCCGAAATGAGCAGCGAGAAGGTCAGGCTGAGCCCGTCCACCAGGAATGCCAGTTCGATCCCGAGCGAAGGTATCCACGGGATCGTCAGGCGGATCACCTCGGTCGCAGCGATTGTTGGCAACATCGATGCAAACCACGCAAACAGCAGCGCAGCCAGCCCAACCGGCAGGATGCCTGTCAACCCGTTGCCACGCACGGTTTTGGGAAATCCTCCGGCCATCAAAGCGTCCTTTCTGCGGATGCGGCGTCTACGGGAGACACAAAGCCGGACGCCTTGGTGGTCAGAACCGAACAGTTCACGTGATTGAGCACGGTCTCAGCCGTGTTCCCGATGAAGAGGCCGGCCACACCGGTTCGGGCGAGTGTGCCCATGATGATGGTGTCAATGCCCTCAGCCGCGACGTGATCAGGGATCACGTCTCCGGCGGCGCCCTTGATATGCAGGACACGCATCAGGTCGTCGAATTTTGAAAACTCTGACACGAGAGCGTGGAGGCGTGCCTTGCTGTCGGTCTGTTCGCGGGCAACGAGCCTGTCGATGTCGGAGTCCGGGAGGCTCGCCAGCCCATGACGCAACGCGGCCTCTTCAGGCAGGTGCCACGCATTGAGCACGTCCAGCCGTGCGCCATCACATCGGGCCAGCGACGTCGCCAATTCCATGAGTGTCATGTTCAGCCGATCCCGGTTCGGGTCCGCTGGATCGGGATCGACGGCGACGAGGATGCGCTGCGCGGTTGGTTGTGCGCCTGCGTTCAGTACCCAGACGGGGCAGGGGCATTTGCGCAGGAGATGCATGTCGGCACCGGGGAAGAACCTGCGTCCGGCGGACCGATGCGCCCCTTTGATCACAAGGTCATGCCTGCCTCTGATCACCTGACGGATGATTTCGATGAAAGGGGTTCCGATCAGCAGCTGCGTTTCAACCGCAATCCCTCTGTCGCGCAGCGCAGTCGCGCGCGCTTCCAGCTTGCCGCGATGTACGGCGATGACGGTTTCCCCGATTTCCCGGTTACCGATGCCGGGCAGTACCGAAAACAGCCGCGACACGTCGCTGGCGCCGCCGCTGTCAATGGTGGTGACCATGGTGACGGATGCGCCATTGGTGTTGGCAAGAGACACGACACGCTCCAGCGCGAGTTCATACGCGCTGTGCTCATCGCAGACAAAAAGGATGTTCCTGAAACGCTCCACGGTCTCTGCTCCTTCACCCAAAAGGAGAGATAGGATGCGCATTTGATTGACCAAATCGAAACTTGACGTAGTTTCAATAGAAAATCTCTATTAATTGAGGCGCGTATGCCCAGTCTTCAGCAATTGCGATATCTGGTGGCGGTGGCGGACCAGTTGCATTTCCGCCGTGCTGCGGAGGCGTGCAATGTCACCCAACCGACACTCAGCGCGCAGATCAAGGACATGGAGCTTCGGCTGGGAACGACATTGATCGAGCGCAGCCGTTCGAAAGTCCTGCTGACACCGACCGGTCGGGACATTGTCGAACGTGCACGTCGAATTCTGCGGGAAGTGGCGGAAATTCACGCCATCGCCAAATCGCGGCAAAGCGTTCTGAGCGCCGTGATCCGGATTGGTGTGGTGCAGACGGTGGGATCCTATTTCTTGCCTCTAGTAATCCCCGACCTGCATCAGAAGTATCCCAAGCTGGGTCTTTATATTCGTGAGGGACTGCCGGATGTTCTGTTGCGCGGTCTTGAGGAAGGCGCGCTCGATCTGCTGTTCTTCCCTCTGCCGGTGAACCGGGCCGAGCTTGAAACCCAATCGCTGTTTCGCGAGCCCATTCAGGTTGTCGTGCCCTCGGATCATCGGCTGGCGCAAGAACCAGAGATCGACCCGGTGATGCTCAGGGGTGAAACCATCCTGTCACTTGAACCAGGTCACCGGCTGCATGAACTGGTCCGAACGATCTCGGAAGATTACGGGGTCGAGCTTTCGCATGACTATGAGGGCACAAGCCTTGATACCCTGAGGCAGATGGTGGCAACCGGGATGGGTCTGTCTCTGATGCCCGCGCTGTATGTGAAATCCGAGGTCGCGCATCAGGATCTGGTTGTCGCTCGGCCGTTCAGGGGAACGGCGCCGACACGAACAATCGGGATGGTCTGGCGCAAAGGAACATCGCGTGAGGATGAGTTCAGGCTTTTGTCAGCTTTGATCTGTCGGTCTCTGATGGACCGCGCTCCCGAGGTGGCGGTGCTCGGGGATTTCTAGCGGCGTCTACTGTGGCACGCTCTGCTGGGCGTATCTCGAAAGGCGCCGCCGTGTCTGGCGTCGGCGTTTGCGGGTGATTTCGTTGCACAGCCTGGTGTCTTCTATGCTGCTCAACGAGGCGGGCAGTTCGAAGTCGTATGGCACGAGCGACAGTTCCGGGCGTTCCCGTTCAATGATGTCGAAGACGGGTTCGGATTTGCGCCGCTGTGCCTCATCGAAGCTCAGTGACAGGGCGATGAGGCGTCGGCTGTTGAAGGGTGAGACGTAGAAATGTCGCCACAGCGCAGCGAAGGTCGCCCCAACGGTCGAGTTGTAATAGACTTCGAGGAACATGAAGTCCGCGGCTTTCGACATGGCATTTTCGGGTAGAGTGCGCTGCCATGCCATGAATTCATCGCGAAACTTTGCGGCGATCTCTTCGTTGAATTCGTGGCGGGGGACGATGATCAGTCGCTCGAGTTGCCAATCCGGATCCTGCCACCGTTCCTTGGGCTGAAAAACAAACACGGCGCGCAGCAGATCGGTCTGATGACCGCGCAGAATGACGTGCCCATCGGGGACGCCTTTGACCACGCCGTTTATGTATTCCTTGGGCAGCGAAGAAGGCGCACCAAGCGTGAGTTTGTATTTCTCGTGTGAGTGTTTCAGCTCCCATCGCAGCAGCCGGAACTGACGTTTGTCATGTGTGTCGTGCGGGATGTCGATGGCATTGCACAGCGCACGTCCGATCGCATCGTCACGCCGCGTCGCGTAATTGTTTATATGAGTATAGAACTGCTGGATGGACGACGTGTGCTCGCCGGCAAATGCCATGAGCAACCGGCTGTCCTGACCGCCGCTGACAGGCATCGCGCAAGGGAAGGCGTTAGCGATCTGGCCGATATTGAATCGGGCGCGCTGTGAAATCTCGTCGTAGATGTTGAGAACCTTGTCGCCGTCTGCGGCGAACACCTCATCCCGAGGCCAGAACCGGTGTTCCTCAAAGGTGTCGAGATTCAAGTAGTGGTTCGGTTTGAGCCGCCGCACATGTGCATCGGCTGTATGAAACAGAGCGAGCTTGCCGCCTTTGTTGGCGATGACATCGAAATCGAATTTTGGATTCGGCTCCAATGGTCGCTTGATCGCCATGAGCGGCGAAGCCGCGACATGGCCGTCTTTCTTGCTGTGGACCGCACCGATCATACCGACCGGGTCGGTGTAGAAGCGTGTTTCGCCAGCATGTTCCATCATGAAGGCAAATCGTCCGGCGACGTCGATGATGTAGGTCTCGAACGCGTCCCAGAAATCAGTGGATTCCGTGTCCAGTGGCAGGGTCACAACCGGACCGGTTAAGAGGACATCCGGCCCGACGGCAATTCCGATCACCGCACCTATGGTTCTGCCGCCCTGATCCTGCAGCCCGACCATGGGAAGTTCCGGACCGGCATAGAGATTCCAGTCCCGTCCACGGTAGTGTTGAAACCCCTCAAGCGACTCGGTCTCGCGGGACAGCACGTATTGATAGCGGAACGTGTCCTGGAACGGACCCCAATGGTCTTTCCAAAGCCTCTGCGCCTCGAACATGTGCCTCACATTCATTTTTGCGAAACACTACGAAGACCTGAATCGGAAATCCAGCTATGCCACCTGTTCACGACAGAAAAAAAGCCTGCGCGCGTAGGGGCGTTCAACCTGTCATTTTAATCGGGATGGAAGTTTGGTGGAGCCTAGGGGGATCGAACCCCTGACCTCTTGCATGCCATGCAAGCGCTCTCCCAGCTGAGCTAAGGCCCCGTTTGTGCGCGTTCCATTACGCAATGCCGGGGGCGGGATCAAGCGTGATTCCGCCCCTTCGGCAGAAATTAATCGTCGTCGTCGCCTGCGACGTCTGCGATGTCGTCCAGCGACACGTTGTCATCATCATCGTCCTCGAGAACATCATCGTCTTCGAGATCGACATCGACATCATCTTCGTCGAGAACATCCACATCATCGACATCGTCAGCTTTGGCCTTGCTCTGACGGTCTTCCGCATCTGCGGCGATCATGCGGGTCTTGCCGGTGTCAATCTCGACCACTTCCCCGGTATACGGGCTGATGATCGGATCGGCGTTCAGGTCATAAAAGCGCTTTCCCGTGGTCGGGCAGACGCGTTTGACGCCCCATTCTTCCTTGGGCATGGGTCATCCCCTTCAATTGCGTGGTCATATCGACAATCTGCGCCAACTGCCATAACACCGCACCGGTGTCAAAGGCTTTGCGGCACGTCTTTCATCGAGCGGCATATGGGCGTCAGAACTCTTCCGGGCAACCCCGAAATTTCTCTCAGGCTCCGCAAGAACCCACGGGCACGGAGAATGACACTGCGGATTTCGCGACTCGACGGGGTTGTGACCCTGACGATTCCCCGTGGTGTGTCGGAACGTGAGGCCATGGCGTTTGCTGCCGAGAAGCAGGATTGGGTCCTGGGGCATCTGTCAAAACATGCCGCGCCGACTCTGATTGGTCCGGGTCAGACGCTGAATGTTGGCGGGCAGGCGTTTCAATTGACCGAAAGCGCGGGAAAGCGGCTGCTTATCCAGGGCGACCAAATCGCCCTGCCAATGCCGCAGGAGAAAGGGCGCGTGCATCTTCTGGCCTGGCTCAGAGAACAGGCGCGCGCCGAACTCACCCGCGCCTCGGATCACTATGCGGAAAAGCTTGGGCGCTCTTACGCGCGGATCACACTTCGTGACACGCGATCACGTTGGGGATCGTGTTCTTCGGCAGGGGCGTTGATGTATTCGTGGCGGCTCATACTCGCACCGAAAGCCGTTCTCAATTACGTTGCGGCGCATGAAGTCGCGCATTTGCAGGAAATGAACCACTCGCCGGCATTCTGGAAGGTTGTTGAACAGCTATACGGTCCGCACAAGGAAGCGCGGCGCTGGCTGCGGCATGACGGCCCATCCCTGCACCGGATCCGGTTTGACGCTTGACCCGCTCTGGCGCTGTGATCACAGTTTGGTATGAGCGCTCTTTCCCGCACCTCCGAACCGACATTGTCCGCGCATGACCGGGTCTATCGCGGACTGCGCAACCGGATCATGTTTGGTCAGATGTCACCCGGCGAGCAACTTACCTTGCGGGGGATCGGGCGCGAATTCGATGTGTCCATGACCCCCGCACGGGAAGCGGTGCAGCGGCTTGTCGCGGAAGGCGCACTGTCGATGTCAGCCTCGGGTCGTGTGTCCACGCCCGAACTGTCCAATGACCGGATCGAAGAACTTGCTGCGCTGCGGGCGCTTATCGAGGTTGAACTGGCGAGCCGCGCCCTGCCTCGGGCGCATCTGGCGTTGATCGATCGATTGCAGGCCATCAATGGCACCATTGCCGATGCGGTCTCGAACCGGGATGCAGTGGGCTATATCCGCACCAATCTGGATTTTCACCGCACGCTGTATCTGCGCGCACAGGCGCCTGCGATGCTGGCCATGGCGGAAACGGTTTGGCTTCAGTTGGGGCCGACCATGCGTGCCCTTTATGGACGGCTTCGCCGGACCGAGGCACCGCAATACCATCGGTTGATCGTTGCCGCCCTCAAGGCCGGAGATGAACCGGGTCTCAGGTTGGCTGTACGGTCGGACGTGACCCAGGGACTGCGCCTGCTGACCGGTTAGGTCGGACACGAATGTCCGACCTCCGGTGTGTTTGTGCAATCATCGCGGTCAGATGGCTTAGTGCGCCATGAAGACCGGAACTTCGCAGTTTTCGAGCATGTTACGGGTCGCACCGCCAAGGATTGCCTCGCGGAAGCGCGAGTGACCATAGGCTCCCATGACAACAAGATCTGCGCTGATGTCGGTGACATGACGGCGCATCACGTCCGATACGCGCGGCATCGTCTTGGACAGTACGTCGATCTCGACCTTGACCCCGTGCCGCGCAAGGTACTGCGACAGCTGCCCGCCCGGATCTGAACGGTTCGGACCATGTTTCGGCGGGTCGATGACGACGATATGAGCCGTCTGAGCCTGGCTCAGAAGAGGCAGGGCGCTGCGAACGGCACGAAGCGCTTCCGTGCTTTCGTTCCATCCGATCGCGACCTTCTGCGGCAATTTCAGCTCGGGCCCGTTTTCGGGCAGCACGATGACCGGGGATTGCCCTTCGAAGAGAGCACCCTCGACCACGGGCTCCAGTTCGATCCCACGGTCTTCGCCGTAGGGACGGGGCAGAATCGCCAGATCTGCGAACCGGGCATGTGAGGCGACAAACCGGGCAATATCGGCCAGTTGACAGACCGCTTCGGTGACACCCCAGCGCAGATCGGACTGACCCATCTGCTTTTTTGCGGCGGCGGCAAGTTCGGATGCGTCCTGCCGGGCCTGATGCAGCGTTTCCTGAAGCACGGCTGCGTTCATGCCTGCGTAATAGTAACCGGTCTGTGTACGATCTACCCCAAGGCAAACGACGTCCATATGTGCATCCAGCGCGCTGGCCATCGAAATACCCTGCGAGATGGTGTCGCTCAGGTGTGACTGGTCGGTGACGACCGCCAGAATCGTTTTGAAAGACATCGAAGGCTCCCTTGTTTGAATTCCCTCCTTGAGCAGCTTCGCCTCAAGCCGGGTGTCGCGCTTTGACACCCATCAAACAAGTCGAACAATTCTATTGATGCAGATCAAGGATAGCTTACCCCAAAATTCGCATTAAGGGCCCAGTCTGAAAACCGCCTGCGCGGCAGCCGAATCGTGTGGGTAAGACGAAGGGACAAAAAATGTTGAACTATATCAAGCTGATCGCGCTTGGTTTGGTCACGCTTCTCGCGATGATCGCTGCAAGCTACGCGCGCGATTTAGCCTATCAGGTTCACGCCATAATCATCATGGCGGTATCTGCCGGGCTCTTCCTGTGGACGTTGCGGAACACCGATGAACCGGTGCCTGCTTCCGTCCTTGAAACAAGCTACATGGACGGCGTGGTGCGCTATGGCGTGATCGCGACGGCGTTTTGGGGTGTGGTCGGGTTCCTTGCAGGGACCTTTATCGCGTTTCAGCTGGCTTTCCCTGTCCTCAACTTCGATTGGGCACAGGGGTACATGAATTTCGGACGTCTGCGTCCGCTGCACACATCTGCAGTGATTTTTGCCTTTGGCGGTAACGCGTTGATCGCAACGTCGTTCTACGTGGTTCAGCGTACGAGTGCCGCGCGCCTCTGGGGTGGCAATCTCGGCTGGTTCGTTTTCTGGGGGTACAATCTGTTTATCGTTCTGGCGGCAACCGGGTACCTGCTGGGCGCGACCCAGTCCAAGGAATACGCGGAACCGGAATGGTATGTTGACCTGTGGCTGACCATCGTCTGGCTGGCCTATCTGGCGGTTTTCCTCGGCACGATCATCAAGCGTAAAGAGCCGCACATCTATGTGGCCAACTGGTTCTTCCTGTCCTTCATCATCACTGTTGCGATGCTTCACGTGTTCAACAACCTGAGCATCCCGGTTTCGATCTTTGGCTCCAAGTCGGTTCAGGTTTTCGCGGGCGTACAGGACGCGATGGTGCAGTGGTGGTACGGCCATAACGCTGTGGGCTTCTTCCTGACAGCGGGCTTCCTGGGGATGATGTACTACTTCGTGCCGAAGCAGGCGGAGCGCCCGGTCTTCAGCTACAAGCTGTCGATCATCCACTTCTGGGCGCTGATCTTCCTGTATATCTGGGCTGGTCCGCACCACCTGCACTACACCGCTCTGCCGGACTGGGCCTCGACCCTCGGCATGGTGTTCTCGGTCGTGCTGTGGATGCCCAGCTGGGGCGGCATGATCAACGGTCTGATGACGCTCTCGGGCGCATGGGACAAGCTGCGCACCGACCCGGTGATCCGGATGATGGTGATCTCGCTCGGCTTCTACGGCATGTCGACCTTCGAAGGTCCGATGATGTCGATCCGCGCGGTTAACTCGCTGTCGCACTACACCGACTGGACCATCGGTCACGTTCACTCCGGCGCGCTTGGCTGGAACGGCATGATCACCTTCGGTGCTTTGTACTTCCTCGTACCGAAGCTCTGGAACCGCGAACGGCTCTACAGCCTGAGCATGGTCAGCTGGCACTTCTGGCTCGCCACCATCGGCATCATTCTCTACGCGGCCTCGATGTGGGTCACAGGGATCATGGAAGGCCTGATGTGGCGTGAAGTCGACGCAAACGGCTTCCTCGTGAACAGCTTTGCCGACACCGTGAGCGCCAAGTTCCCGATGTACGTCGTGCGTGCTCTGGGTGGTGTGATGTACGTCACCGGTGCCCTGATCATGTGCTACAACCTGTGGATGACTGTGAAGCGCAGCCCGGCAAAAGACGCCGCGGCCTCGCCCGCAGCTGTCGCGGCCGAATAAGGAGGCTTGGACAATGGGTATTCTTGACAAGCATAAGGTACTTGAAACCAACGCGACGCTGTTGCTGATCTGCAGCTTCTTGGTCGTGACCATCGGTGGCTTGGTTCAGATCGTGCCGCTCTTCTACCTCGAAAACACCATCGAAGAGGTCGAGGGCATGCGTCCCTACACGCCTCTCGAACTGGCCGGTCGGGAAGTCTATCTGCGCGAAGGCTGCTATGTCTGCCACAGCCAGATGGTCCGTCCGATGCGGGACGAGGTCGAACGCTATGGCCACTACTCGCTGGCGGCGGAGTCGATGTACGACCACCCGTTCCAGTGGGGGTCCAAGCGGACCGGGCCGGACCTGGCCCGTGTCGGCGGCCGATACTCGGACGACTGGCATGTGGATCACCTGCGTGACCCGCAATCGGTTGTTCCGGAATCGGTGATGCCAAAATACGGCTACCTCGAAGCCCGTCTTCTGGAAGGTGAGCACATCGGTGAGTTGATGGCGACAAACGCCTTCGTGGGCGTGCCGTACAGCAGCGAGATGATCGAAGCCGCACAGCAGGATTTCCGCGCACAGGCGGATCCGGACAGCGACTATGACGGTCTTCTGGAACGCTATGGTGAAGCGGTGAACGTCCGCAACTTCGATGGTCAACCGGGTGTGTCCGAAGCGGATGCTCTGATTGCCTACCTGCAGATGCTGGGCACTCTGGTCGACTTCTCGACCTTCACGCCTGACGCAAGCCGGTAAGGAGAGCGATCATGGAAACATATTCGTTACTCCGTGAATTTGCAGACAGCTGGATGCTTCTGGTGCTGTTCACGTTCTTTGTCGGGGTGATCCTCTGGGCCATCCGCCCCGGCAGCAACAAGACACACCGTGAAACGGCCAGCATCCCGTTCCGCAATGAAGACAAACCCGCCGCATCCAAGGAGGCGAGGACATGAGTAAAAAGCAAGACGACGATCTTGATTACGAAACCACCGGTCACGAGTGGGACGGGATCAAGGAATACAACAAGCCCCTGCCGCGCTGGTGGCTGTGGACCTTCTACGCAACCATCGTCTGGGGTGTGCTTTACACGATTGCCTATCCCGCGTGGCCGGGCATCAAGGAAGCCACACCGGGTATCCTCGGGTTCTCGACCCGGGCGCAGGTCGCGGAAGACATCGCCCGTTTCGAAGATGCCAACTCGGGCATCAACGCACAGCTGGCGTCCGTCGAACTGACCGAGATTGCGCAGGATGCCGATCTCAACCAGTACGCTCAGAACGCGGGCGCTGCGGTTTTCCGCACATGGTGCGCGCAGTGCCACGGCTCGGGTGCCGCCGGTGCCAAAGGCTATCCGAACCTGCTGGACGATGACTGGCTCTGGGGCGGTGACATCGAGGCGATCCACGCCACGATTTCCCACGGTATCCGCAACGAGGAAGACCCGGATGCCCGGTATTCCGAGATGCCTGCCTTCGGCGAAATGCTGGCTGAGGAAGAGATCAGCCAGGTGGTCAACTACGTGATGTCGCTCTCGGGTGAAGCGCAGGACGCTTCCCTGGTGGCAGCCGGTGAAACCGTCTTCCTCGACAACTGTGCCGCATGTCACATGGACGATGGGACGGGTGATCGCTGGCAAGGTGCACCGAACCTGACCGATGCGATCTGGCTCTATGGCGGGGATTACGAGACCCTGAAAGAGACGGTGACCTATTCGCGCTTTGGTGTGATGCCGCCGTGGACAGACCGCTTGACCGAGGCCGAGATCCGCGCCGTTGCAAGCTATGTGCACGGTCTCGGTGGGGGTGAAGCTCCGGTCGAATGATCTGATAAAAGGCTACCTTCTGGCCTTCGGGCCAGAAGGGAAAGCGCCGGTCGCCTCTTTCTGTTCGCGCGTTTCGAGGCACCGGCGCTTTTATTTTGTCCGGCTCATTGCCAGCTGCGACCGCGCCATGGCCACCGCCTTGCGCGGTTTTTTGTGGATGGGCCGTGCCAGATGTGCGGCGGTTGGTATATCACCGGGTCAATCATCTCCAATCCTCCCAGCGTTTCGGTCCTGCGGGTCCCCGCAGGTCTTCGCGGTACCACGATTTGGGGATCGACGTGTGATGCCGGGGCGCCGAAACGCCGCTTGCGCGAAGGAATGTTTTTGCAAATGTGGTGAACATATCGGGCTCCTGACTTTGCTGTGTTTCTGCGCTCATACTTGCGTTTTCAGGCGATCGATGCGACTCAGGGATAAATTCACAACGTAAGTTGATCTTACATGATTGATTGGTCCCGGCTCCCGTCCCTCTCGGCCCTTCGTGCGTTTTGCGCCTTTGTTCAGACCGGATCAGTCACCAAGGCCGGTGCTGCGCTGAACGTCAGCCATGCAGCGATTTCACAGCAGTTGCGCAGCCTCGAGAACCATGTCGGGACGCCACTGTTCGACCGATCGAGCCGGGCGCTCGAACTCACCGATGAGGGGCGTCACCTCGCCCGCGCGCTGGAGGATGGGTTCAGCCGGATATCGTCCGGTGTCGAAGCGCTGACCAATGCGGATGCACAGCGACCGCTCAACGTTGGGTGCACCCCGACATTTGCCAGCGCCTGGCTGATGCCGCGTCTGGCTGGATTCCAGGCGGAGCATCCGGGTATCGATATGATCGTAAGCCCAAGCCCGAGCCTGACTGACCCGTCCCCCGGCGGAATCGACGTGGCGATCCGCTATGGCACATGTGGCTGGGCGGGGTTGGAGTGCGAGCGGTTGCTGGACTCGCCTCTGGTCGTCATTGGTGCGCCGTCTCTGTTCAAAGGCAAGACGCCGTCTGAACCCCGTGATCTGATCGCGTATCCTTGGCTCGAAGAACTGGGGACTACGGAATCCTCGGCATGGCTCACCCAGCATGGGCTGGCGGAGGCGAAGGTTCGCTCGCGCACGCACGTACCGGGCAACCTCATGCTCGACGGGGCGAGAAACGGGCAGGGGGTGGCGGTCTCGACCCGAATCGCTGTGGCCGAAGACCTTTCTGCCGGACGCCTGATCGCCGTATTCGAAGACAGGCTCGACGCAGGGTACAATCTGGTCTCTCGCCCCGGCGTTCAGCGTGCCCCGCTTAAGGCATTTCTCCGCTGGATCCGACGAGAAGCGGCAAAAACCTGAATTAAAGATACAGTATTTGATGCAAGTCAAAGTCTGGCGTGGCCCCTCCTGAGAAAAGACGCTCAAGCCAATCCGTCTTTGGGAGCCAATTCTCTCGTGTCTCAAGCAGAAAACACAACGCCGCCAAAACTATACGCAGCGCGCGAACCGATCTTTCCGAAGCGTGTGAAGGGCAACTTCCGCAGCTTCAAGTGGATCATCATGATCATCACGCTGGGCATCTACTATGTCACGCCGTGGATCCGCTGGGACCGGGGGCCGCAACTGCCTGATCAGGCCGTGCTTGTCGATCTCGCCAACCGACGGTTCTTCTTCTTCTGGATCGAGATCTGGCCGCACGAGTTCTACTTCGTGGCTGGTCTACTGATCATGGCGGGTCTGGGTCTGTTCCTCTTCACTTCGGCCTTGGGTCGCGTCTGGTGTGGTTATGCCTGCCCACAAACCGTCTGGACCGATCTTTTCATTCTGGTCGAGCGCTGGATTGAAGGCGACCGCAACGCGCGCCTGCGCCTGCATCGGCAGAAGAAACTGGACTTCCGAAAGGTCCGATTGCGGCTCACCAAATGGGTGGCCTGGTTCTTCATCGGTCTCGCAACCGGTGGGGCTTGGGTGTTCTATTTTGCAGATGCCCCAACGCTGCTGCGTGATCTTGTGACCGGTCAGGCGCATCCGATTGCCTACACAACCATGCTCATACTGACAGCGACCACGTTCTTCTTTGGCGGTTTCGCCCGCGAACAGATCTGCATCTACGCCTGCCCGTGGCCGCGCATCCAGGCGGCGATGATGGACGAGGACACGCTGACCATCGGCTACCGCGAATGGCGGGGTGAGCCGCGCGGCAAGCACCGGAAGGGCGATGGGGCCGAGCAGCTGGGTGATTGCATCGACTGCATGGCCTGCGTGAACGTCTGCCCGATGGGCATCGACATCCGCGACGGGCAGCAGATGGAGTGCATCACCTGTGGTCTCTGCATCGACGCCTGCGATGAGATCATGGAAAAGATCGGCAAACCGCGTGGCCTTATCGACTATCTTGCCCTGTCGGACGAGCCGCGCGAGCGTGCGGGGATGGAACCGCGTACCGCCTGGTTCCACATCTTCCGCATCCGGACGATGATGTATACGAGCCTCTGGGCGCTTGTCGGGATCGGATTGGTCTTTGCGCTCTTTATCCGACCTGAGATCGATATGACCGTGGCACCTGTGCGGAACCCGACTTTCGTCACGCTGTCCGATGGGTCGATCCGGAACACATATGACGTGCGCCTGCTCAACAAACATGGCGAGGATCGGCCGTTCCGTGTGTCTGTCACCGGGCATCCCTCGGTCCGCGTCCAGCTCGAAGGTACACCCTATGAAACCATAGATGTGCCTGCGAACGAAACCTACCTGCAACGCGTGTACGTTGTCGCAGCTCCGGGGTCGGACCCGGCCGAGGCGGAACGCACCGATATCCGGTTCTGGGTCGAAGACCTCACCAATGGGGACCGGGCCTATACCGACAGCATCTTCAACGGGAGAAGCAACTGATGGCGAAGGACTTCAAACTCACGGGCTGGTATGCACTGGCGATCTTTGGAGGCTGTTTCGCCGTGATCATCTCGGTCAACCTTGTTCTCGCCTATTCTGCGGTAAAGACCTTTCCGGGGCTGGAGGTGAAGAACTCCTACGTCGCATCGCAGAGTTTCGACGACCGCCGGGCCGAGCAGGAATCGCTGGGCTGGACAGTGAAGGCAGAAGCCAAGGGCGGGCTCTTGATCCTCAGCATTACCGATCCGGACGGCAAACCGGTGCAGGCAGGCACACTTGATGCGGTTCTCGGGCGGGCCACCCATGTCCAGGATGACCGGGTTCCCGAGTTTTCCTTTGACGGGCGGGCCTACGTGGCGCGTGAATCGCTGCGGCCCGGAAACTGGAACATTCGCATGAAAGCCACGTCGCTGGAGGGGGTTCCCTTCGAGCAGCGCGTCGTGCTCAAGGTCGAGAGCTGATACATGACCGTCGCAATGCGCCCGCCGACGTCGGCCTGCCCGGCGTGTTCCGCCGCTCCCGCAGCGGAAGCGCTGGCTGAGGCGGCCCTGCCCAAGGACGTCAACATCGTCCTGTCTCTGCCGTCCATACACTGCGCGGCATGTATCTCGGGGGTAGAGAGAATTCTCGGGTCGACTGAAGGCGTGCGCGGCGCACGGGTCAACCTCACGCTCAAGCGGGCCCAGATCGAAGCTGCGCCGGATGTGAGTGCAGATGATCTCATCTCGGTTCTGGAAGGGGCCGGGTACGAGGCGCACGAGCTTGACACAACGGCTCTGAGGGCAACCGAGACCGACAAATCCGGCCGCGACCTGCTGATGCGTCTGGCAGTTGCGGGCTTTGCGGCAATGAACGTGATGCTTCTTTCGGTTGCGGTCTGGTCCGGGGCCGAAGGGCCGACACGCGACATGTTCCACTGGATATCGGCAGCCATTGCACTGCCGACAATCGCTTTCTCGGCGCAGCCGTTTTTCAAGCACGCCTGGACCGCCTTGCGGGCAGGGCGGCTCAACATGGATGTGCCGATCTCTCTGGCGATCGCCTTGGCAGTTGTCACGTCCCTTTGGGAAACGTCTCTGTCCGGCGAACATGCTTATTTCGACGCGGCGATCACGCTGACATTCTTCCTGTTGGCTGGTCGCTACCTGGATCACCGGACCCGCGCAGCGGCCCGGTCCGCTGCCGAAGAACTGGCGGCGCTTGAAGTGCCACGCGTGTCGCGTCTGACGCAGGATGGGGAAGAGCAGATCGCCATGTCTGAACTGGTGGTCGGCGATTTGATCCGTGTCCGTCCCGGTGGGCGTATGCCCGTGGACGGTGAAATCGTCGATGGGCAGTCCGAACTGGACCGGTCGCTGCTCACAGGCGAAACCCGTCCGATCTATGCCGGGCCGGGGTCCATCGTCAGCGCAGGCGAGGTCAACCTGACCGGCCCGCTGATAATCCGCGCCAGCGCGGTGGGACGGGATACGTCGCTGCATCGCATGGCAGATCTTGTAGCCATCGCCGAATCCGGGCGCTCGCGGTACACGTCGCTGGCCGATAAGGCAGCCAAGCTCTATGCGCCCGGGGTACACATCCTGTCCGCCTTGGCCTTTGCCGGGTGGTACATCTACACTTTTGATCTGCGCACGGCTCTGAACATCGCGGCAGCGGTGCTGATCATCACCTGCCCCTGTGCTCTGGGTCTGGCTGTGCCCGCTGTTACAACGGCGGCGTCCGGACGACTGTTCCGCAAGGGCCTGCTGATCAAGGATGCGACCGCGCTGGAGCGCATGGCGCAGGTGGATACGGTTGTCTTCGACAAAACCGGAACGCTCACCGCAGGTATGCCAGAGGTCGTCAACCTAGGGGATCATTCCCGCCGAGATCTCGGGATCACCCTGGCGCTGGCCGAAGGTTCATCACATCCGTTGTCGCAATCGCTTGCCACCGCGATCCGAGACGCCGGTGTGGTGCCGGCCAAGGTCACAGGGGTGACAGAAATCCCGGGCCACGGAACCGAAGGGTCCTGGATGGGGCAGACCGTGCGTCTTGGGCGCGGCAGCTGGGTCGGCGGTGGGGACAGTGTCGAGACCTGTGCCTGGCTCCGGGTTGGTGACACCGTGGCCGATCCGTTCCGCTTTGCAGATCAGATCCGCGATGGTGCTGAGTCGCTTGTCGCGCAGTTGCACAAGGACGGGTTCGAAGTTGTTCTGATGTCCGGTGACACGACACCCGCCGTCGAAGACTTTGCCGCGCGCATGGGGATTTCGAAGTGGATTGCCGAAGCGCTTCCTGAAGACAAGGCAGCGAAGGTTGCCGAACTCACGGATCAGGGCAAGCGTGTGCTGATGGTTGGTGACGGGCTGAACGATACTGCCGCACTGGCAGGTGCCCATGCATCGATCTCTCCGGCAACCGCACTCGATGCGGCCCGCGTGGCATCTGACGTGGTGCTTCTTGGTAATTCGCTCGAACCGATCTCCGACGCGCTGGCCACATCCCGCACGGCGATCAAGCGCATCCGGCAGAACTTTACCATCGCGACATGGTACAACATCATCGCGGTGCCCCTTGCCGTTGCTGGCCTCTGTTCACCGCTGATCGCGGCCTTGGCGATGTCCAGCTCTTCGATTACGGTGTCCCTGAACGCTCTGCGCCTGAGATAATCCGGAGACTGCGATGAACGTGCTTGCGTACCTGATCCCTGTATCGTTGCTGCTTGGCGGCGTCGGGCTGGTGGCGTTCGTTTTTACCGTCAAGTCCCGGCAATATGACGACCCGGAAGGGGCGGCGCAGCGCATCCTGTCGGACGACTACGACGACCGTCCCAAGTCCTGAAAGGCGTTCGGGTCAGCTGGGCCCGATCATGAAGCAGGTGACCTGCCGGGCCTGAAGCCTGCGGCACGCCAGATCGGCGGCTTCGCGGGTGAGGCCCATGAAGTTCGCGTCGAACCCGCGTGACCCGTTCACGACCTTGCGCAGGGATCCGTCCAGCGTCGACATCTCCGCCAGGGCGGTTTGCAGAAGAGCCTTCTCGGCCGCGTAGCGGCTGGAGAAACGTCCGACATTGATGCCCCAGTGACGTCCGCCCGAGGTCGAAATCCGTGTCACAACCTCTGCTTCGCGTTTCGGAGCAGGTTCCGCTTTTCGGGTCGAGGCCGATGCAAGCACGACCGTCTTTGGACGGACCACCGGTTTGACGGATGCTTTCGGTGCCGTTTTCTCGGTCACGTCCGCCACCACTTCGGCAGCGGCCGGGGCCGCTGCAGGTGCGGTTGCAGCCAGAGCGACCTGCGCAGCGGTTGCCGCGACCTCTTTGACTTCTTCGGTCTGCACCTCGGCCAGAACGGATTGGATGTCTTCTTTCAACTCGGCCACAAGCGCGTCGGGCAGGACAGGTTCGCTCACTGGGCGCGCTGTGGGTCTGAGGCTGGTCTTGACCGCGGCTGCGACGACGCGAATGGATTTCGCGCGTGTGTTTGTAGATGGTGTCTGGCTGCGGGCGATTACGGTCTCGGTGGTTGGCGCGGTATCCGGGCCGAGATAAGGCGGTTTGCGCGGCGTGCGCAGCGCCATCCGGCTTGGGGCCTTGTTGAACCCGAGGTCCATCAGTTTGGCGACCTGAGCATTGCGCGAAGCTGTTGAGTTGCCGCCAAAGACCGTCACGATGATCCGTTCGCTGCCACGCTCAGCAGAGGCGACGAGGTTGAAGCCTGCAGCGCGGGTATAGCCGGTCTTGATGCCATCTGCGCCACGATAGGCATCGAGGAAACGCCGGTTCGTGTTGGACACGGCCTTGATTCCAGCGTCGGTGCTGCGGCGCGAGAACAGATTGTAATACTGAGGGTAATCATACAGCAGATGGCGCCCGAGGATGGTCATGTCCCGTGCCGTGGACAGATGGCCACTTTCTGTCAGACCGTGTGCATTTTTGAATGTGGTTCGGCTCATCCCGAGTGCTTTGGCGGTGCGGTTCATGCGGCGCGCGAAGGCGGCTTCCGATCCCGATATTGCCTCTGCCAGAGCGGTTGCTGCGTCATTCGCCGATTTAACTGCTGCTGCGCGCACGAGGTAGCGAAGCTGAATCGTCGATCCCGCACGCAGACCCAGTTTGGACGGCGGTTCGGCAGCGGCTTTTTTCGAAATCCGAACCTTGCTGTCCATGCTGATCTCGCCGTTCTGAACGGCTTCGAACACCACATAGAGCGTCATCATTTTGGTCAGCGAAGCGGGGTGGAGGCGGGTGTCGGCATTGCTCGAATGGATGACTTCACCGTTGCGGGCATCCATCACCATTGCCGCATAGGGTGCTGCCATGGCGCTGATGGGCACCAGAACCGCCAACCAGATTGCAGTGATTACGTACAGGCCCACTCGGGCCGGCTTTCTACGCCGTCCTGACACGATATCCGCCTTCTCTGCCTCATGCCGCCGGATTTTCCCGGTCAGCTTTATTATTAGGGGAAGCTTAACACATGAGGAGATTTCGTTAAAGCCCTTATTTTTATACCTTTTTTGCACATTTTTGCGGCGGGCACCCCCAACATGTTGCGGGAGCGGAAAGATCGCTCACAAACTGCGCCAATGTGGCAAGAATAAGGCAGGCCGAGTCAGCGGATCTCGTCGACCAGCGGCGGCAATTCGCCAAGGTCTGCGATTGCGTGGTAGCGGCGTGATGTTGGCGCATCCGCTTTCTCCAGATCCCATTCGAGATCATGCGGGACGAACACGCCCCAACTTCCGGCCTCAACTGCGGGAACGACGTCGGACCGCATGGAGTTACCCACCATCATTGCCCCGTTCACCCCGCCCGGGTGGCGTGAAAAGATGTCTCGATAGGTCTGTGCCGTCTTCTCCGACACGATCGCGACATCGTCGAAAAGGTCGCCCAAGCCGGACTGCGCGAGCTTGCGTTCCTGATGAAGCAGGTCGCCCTTTGTAATCAGGACAATCCGATACGATCCCGACAACGCTTCGACCGTGTCCTGTGCATGGGGCAGCAGTTCGATTGGATGCGCCAGCATGTCCTGTCCGGCATCCAGGATCTGCTTGATCACGTGACCGGGCACCGCACCTTCCGTGACGTCGATTGCGGTTTCGATCATTGAAAGGACAAATCCTTTCACCCCGAAACCATAGTGGCCGATATTCCTGCGCTCTGCTTCAAGGAGTCGGTCGTGCAGGCGGGAACGGTCCGTGAAATCCGCGAGCAAATCCTCGAACCGCGCCTGCGTGAGTTTGAAGAAGCGCTCATTGTGCCAAAGGGTATCGTCGGCATCGAAGCCGATCGTTTGCAGTTTTCGCGCCATAACCTTGCCACGCGCCTCTTTTCTCGAAGACAGGACAGGTTATATAGAGCCATCAAGGATATGGAACCCAAGGCAACCGCCCCAGCATGTCACAGATGTCGGTCATGATCTCGTCGTCCCGCCCCAAGGCCGGACCTCCGTCCAACGAGGACAACGACACCGGTGTTGTTGTCGAGACGCGCACGCGGACAAAACGTCCGCCGCTCTACAAGGTGCTGTTGCTGAACGACGACTACACTCCGATGGAGTTCGTGGTGCATGTGCTCGAACGGTTCTTTGGCATGACTCATGCGCAAGCCTTTGAAATCATGCTAACAG
The DNA here is from genome assembly GCF_002115805.1 of Marivita geojedonensis. Taxonomy (GTDB): domain Bacteria; phylum Pseudomonadota; class Alphaproteobacteria; order Rhodobacterales; family Rhodobacteraceae; genus Marivita; species Marivita geojedonensis. The sequence continues at coordinate 257,267 of NZ_JFKC01000002.1, forward strand.
TACACAAGAAAGGTGTCGCCGTCGTGGGCGTGTTCAGCCACGAAATCGCGGAAACCAAGGTTGGTCAGGTGATGGATTTCGCCCGACGCCACCAGCATCCGCTGCAATGCACCATGGAAAAGGAATAACCGGGGACGCCCGGGATATCCGATGACCTTCGCCAGACTTGACCACGCGCTCCAGACAGGCGCACTCGACCTGTCAGATCAGGTGCGCGTTATTTGCCTTGAGCCGAATCCCGACGCCGATCCCTCCGTGCTCCCGACCCGGAACATCACGGTCCAGCAGAATTTCAAACCCGCCCATGATCATTTCGCGGCACTGGGTCTGGATGTCACGACCGAAGCGACCGGTCCTGCCGATGTGGTGCATGTCACTCTGCCGCGCAGTCGTGAACTCGGACGCGGTTTGATCGAACAGGCAGAGTGGCTCGCGCAGGGTGGTATCGTCATCGTTGACGGCTCAAAGACAGATGGCATTGACGCCATGCTGAAGTTCGTGCGAACGCGCACGTCTATCGGCGCGCAGGTGTCCAAGGCGCATGGAAAGCTCTTTTCGTTTAAGGCAGGCAGTGCTTTTGCAGATTGTGTCTTGCCACAACCTGCCCCGATTGCCGACGGCTGGTTCACCCAGCCGGGGGTCTTCTCGGCCGACGGCCCCGATGCCGGATCGCAGGCACTGGTCACCGCGCTTCCGAAGTCGCTCAGGGGCCGTGGCGCTGACCTGGGTGGAGGATGGGGATACCTGACGCGTCATTTGCTCGATCTGCCGGGAGTGACTCATGTGGATTTTGTCGAGGCAGACAAACGCGCGCTTGACTGCGCTGCGCTCAACATCACTGACGACCGTGTTGCGCTGCACTGGGCCGATGCGACGACCTGGGGAACGGCAGGCAGTCTCGACTGGGTTGTCATGAATCCGCCTTTCCACACCAGCCGTACACCCGACGCCTCTCTGGGGCAGGCTTTCATCCGATCCGCCGCGCGGCTGCTGCGCCCCAAGGGGACGCTCGTCATGGTGGCGAACCGGCATCTGCCCTACGAAACAACACTGGCGACGGGCTTTGGTCATGTGCAAGAACTGGAGGGCGACTCGCGCTTCAAGATCCTGCAAGCCGACCAGCCCAGAACGTCTGATGCGACGGCGCGCAAAAAGCGGCGCTGAAGGAGATCACACGCATGTCATTTTCCATCGAAGGCAAGACTGCGATCGTGACCGGTGCCGCGAATGGCGTGGGTCTCGCGATCGCACGGCATTTTGTCGATCAGGGTGCAAACGTGATGTTTGCCGACATGGACGAGGAACGTCTGTCCCACGAATGCGGCGAGATTGCCGAGGAAGATGGAAACATCCGCTATTTCGCCGGGGACCTGCGCGAGCGGCTGACCCTTGCCAATCTGTTGTCCGCCACCATCGATGCGTTCGACAGGGTGGATATTCTGGTCAATGGCAGCAGGCAGGTCTTGCCGTCCGTTCCGCTCGACCTGGATGACACGACGCTCGAAGCCCTGATGATGCAGAACGTGACAAACACGTTTCGCCTGTCACAGATGGTGGCCAAACGCATGATCAAGCAGGCCGCTGACAGGGAAGAGGGGCAGGCGGGCGCCATCGTCAACCTGTCTTCGATCGCCGCGCGCCGAACCCAACCGGAATTGCTGTCCTTCTCGGTATCCATGGCAGCCCTTGACCAGCTCACCCGGTCGCTTGCGGTGTCACTGGCCGAGCACCGTATCCGAGTGAATTCCGTGGCGTTGGGATCGGTCATGTCGGCCAGCCTGCGCGACGCGCTCAAGGAACATGACGGCTACCGCGAAGAGATCGAGGGAAATACACCGCTTGCGCGGATCGCCAGCCCTGCTGAGCTTGCCGAGGCGGTTCAGTTTCTGGCCTCCGAAGGTGCGGGTTTCGTTACCGGTCAGATCATGACGATCGACGGCGGACGCACGCTGCTTGATCCGGTTGGTGCCCCAGCACACTGATCGCTTTCGCCGCAGAGCCAAGCCTTTGGAGCGGCTTGTGATTCCCGGCATGCGCGTTACTGTCCTGTCAGAAATATAGGACAGTGAGATGACGGAAAACTTTGACACCGAAAAAACGCGCGCCTCTGCGTGGTTCCGCGAGTTGCGCGATCAGATCGTGGCCGCGTTCGAAGGGCTCGAAGACAGCCACGATACCGGACCGCTGAGCGATGCCGCACCGGGGCGCTTTGAGGTGACCGAGACCAAACGCCATTCTGACGACGGCTCGGATGCCGGTGGCGGTCTGATGAGCGTGATGCGTGGCGGTCGGGTGTTCGAAAAGATCGGTGTCAATGTCTCGACCGTTTACGGCACTCTGGGTGAACGCGCGCAAATGGCGATGGCCGCGCGCAAGGGTATTCCCGGCATGAAGGACGATCCGCGTTTCTGGGCGTCGGGCATCAGTCTCGTGGCGCATATGCAGAACCCGCATTGCCCCGCCGTCCACATGAACACGCGGATGTTCTGGACTCCCCATGGGTGGTGGTTTGGCGGTGGGTCCGACCTCAACCCCTGCATCGAATATGCCGAGGACACGCAGCATTTCCACGACACTCAGAAACAGCATCTCGATCCGCACGGCGAGGCGCATTACCCGCGTCTCAAAGAGTGGGCGGACGAGTATTTCTATGTGCCGCACCGGGGCAGGGCGCGCGGTGTTGGCGGCATTTTCATGGATGACCACAACACCGGCGACTGGGAAAACGACTTTGCCCTGACGCAGGATATCGGGCGGGCCTTCCTTCCGGCGTTTGTGCCACTGGTCGAAAAGCGACGCGTGCAGGATTGGTCGGATGCCGACAAGGACACCCAGCTTGTGCATCGCGGGCTCTATGCCGAATACAACCTCGTCTATGACCGGGGTACGAAATTCGGGCTGGAAACCGGGCATGACGCAAATGCGGTTCTGATGAGCCTGCCGCCACTGGCCAAGTGGGTCTGATTTATTTCTGTGTCTCTGCGCTGCGGGCTTGATCCGGCGCAGAGGCATGCGCATCTGCTAGTGGCCGGTCGCCGCGCCGCCGGATGGTCCGGCGCGCCAAGCCCCCGGCGTCCCGATATGATGGACGCCATCCATGTCATTTCTCGACATTGAACTATCCGCCCGTGCCAAGGCACAGGCTTCTATCGTTATTTCCGCCCCGCGAGATGCGGTCTGGGCGCTGATCGCAGATCCGGAAACCTGGCCAAACTGGAACAGAGGTGTCGAATGGGTCGGCGCGGTTGGTCCCATGGCGGTCGGCACCAAATTCGAATGGCGCGCGGGTGGTATGACCATCCGCAGCACCGTTCAGGTTTGTGACGCACCAAGTGTTATCGGTTGGGCAGGCTGGACCCCGCTGATTTCTGCGCGGCAGATCTGGCTTTTGTCAGCTGAGGGGACGCATACGCGCGTCGAGACTGTGGAAGCCTTTCGCGGAGCGTACGCAACGCTTCTTCCGGGTCATGCAAGACGCACAATCAAGAGTGCGCTGGAGCAGGGCTGCTCGATCTGAAGGTCGAATGCGAGGGTCGTCGCCCGCGCCGGGCTGCCTGATCCGCTTGTGGATCAGCCGATCTTGGCATCGCGCCATGTTCCCGGCGCGATGCCGTCCAGTGACCATTCCCCGACCGACCACCGAACCAACCGCAGGCAGGGCAGGCCGACATGGGCCGTCATACGGCGCACCTGTCGGTTGCGCCCTTCGGTGATCGTGAGTCGCAGCCATGCATCCGGGACCGTCTTGCGATAACGGACAGGCGGATCACGATCCCAAAGCTCGGGTGGCGCGATCTGCTCGACCAGCGCGGGTCGGGTCGGACCATCTTTGAGAACCACGCCTTTGCGTAGCTGATCCAACTGATCTTCGGTCGGTATGCCCTCGACCTGTGCAAGGTAGGTCTTGGGCGACCGGAACTTCGGATTGCTGATCTTGGCCTGCAATTTTCCGTTATCCGTCAGCACCATAAGCCCTTCGCTGTCGCGGTCCAGCCGACCCGCCGGATAGACCCCCGGCACGTCGATAAACTCGGATAAGGTCCGCCGTGCCGATCCTTCAGTGCCCTTGTCGGTGAACTGGGACAAGACGTCGAACGGCTTGTTGAACAGGATCACGCGGGTCATGGTTCGTCGTCTCGTCGTGCGGCGAAGAAATCGACCAGCAAACGCTCGGCTTCTGCAGCGCTCACGCCGTCATAGACTTCGGGAACATGGTGGCACTGTGGATGGGAAAACACCCGCGCACCATGTGCGACGCCACCGGATTTTCGGTCCTCGGCGCCATAGTAGACCCGGCGAAGCCGAGCGTTCGAAATCGCCCCGGCGCACATCGGACAGGGTTCCAGCGTTACGTAAAGGTCGTGTCCGATCAGCCGCTCGACGCCCAGCAGGGCGCAGGCTTCGCGGATTGCCAGCATTTCGGCATGGGCTGTTGGATCATTCAACTCGCGGGTCCGGTTTCCCGCTGCCGCAATCACCGTCCCATCCGGAGCAACGACCACTGCGCCAACAGGAACTTCGCCCCGCGCGGCGGCCTGTCGGGCTTCTTCAAGGGCAAGCGACATGTTTGAGCGGAAAACCATGTGCCCGTCATAGACCGCGCAATCGTCTTTCCCAAGGGCCTGATTTGGACTAAGCCGCTGGGTATGACTCAGAACCCACCCCCCGGCGATCGCATCGCCAAAGTCATCGCCCGCGCCGGGCTTGCCAGCCGCCGCGAAGCCGAACAGATGATCCTTCAGGGGCGGGTGTCCGTGAATGGCAAGAAGATCGACAGCCCCGCACTGAATGTCACCGAATCGGATAAAATTACCGTGGACGGCAAGGTGGTCGGTACCCCGGATGAGCCGCGCATATGGCTCTACCACAAGCCGGTCGGCCTTGTGACAACGACCAAGGACGAGCAGGGGCGCCCTACGATCTTTGACAAACTCCCACCAGAGCTTCCCCGCGTGATGAGCGTCGGGCGCCTTGACCTGAACTCAGAAGGGCTTTTGCTGCTGACAAATGACGGGGGCATCAAGCGCAAGCTGGAACTGCCCTCAACAGGGTGGCTGCGCAAATACCGGGTGCGCGTCAAGGGGCAGCCCACGGACGAAAGCCTTGATCCTCTCCGCAAAGGGCTGGTGATCGACGGAGAGACATTTCAGCCGATGATCGTGTCTCTGGACCGGCAACAGGGCGCCAATGCCTGGCTGACGGTCGGCTTGAGGGAAGGCAAGAACCGTGAAATCCGCAGGGCGATGGCGGACATTGGACTGACAGTGAACCGGCTGATCCGTGTGTCCTATGGCCCGTTCCAGCTTGGGCAGATCAAACCCGGCGAGGTCGAGGAATTGCGCCGCAAGGTTGTGCGCGATCAGTTGGGTCTTGATAAGCCCTCGGAAACCAAGGGAAAACGAGGCAAAACTACGGCAAAATCCAAGGTGGAAACCGTCCGTAGAAAGCCGCGTCCGGTTCGGGGAAAGAAGACTCCCTGATCTTTCCCTTTGAGCGCCCATTTTCCGCCCGGATTCGCGGCGAGTTTGGCGCCATGTTCATCACGTTTGTAACTTCTGCTGTTCTCGTGACCTCGGTTCTGCTCGTGCTGTCGAACCTTGGAACGGTGGCTGACGACACGTCGAAAGCGCTGCGCGGTGCGATGCAGCGCATTCGGACGCAGGGATGCATGGCATCCTTCGTGGCATTCGCCACCCTCTGGGTCACGATCTTCGGGTTGGGGCTGTTGTAATGGATATGCAGGCGAACTCTCTGGTCGACTTCGACCGCAGCGCGGCGCTGGGCAACAGCGCTCCGGTCGATGATGTTCCGGTCGGGTTTATGGTCCTGGCCACCTGTCCACTGATCTTCTGGCTGCTGGACGGCACCGTGGCAGGCTTTGCCTCCGCGCTCCTGATCCTTGGGCTGTTTGCCGTCGGGTTGGTTTGTCTCTCCGTGGGGCAGAAAAATCACCTTGCCTATGATGCGGCCGAAGTCGCCGCACGGCCGAAAATACCGATGAAACTCATCGGCAGTTGCATCGTGGCTCTGGTTGTTGCGCTTCTTGCGACGACCAAGATTGACATGCCTTTCATCCCCGTGGTGATCGGCTTTTCGACCTTTATCCTCTGCCTTGTCTCCTTCGGGCTTGATCCGGTGCGCGACAAGGGCATGGAGGATCCCGCCGTGCATATGCGTCTGCAGAACCAGGAAATATACAACGGCTTTGAGGATCGGTTCGACAGATTGTTGCTGTCCCTCAGCGCGCTCAAGGACGACGATCTGACAGAGCGGACACGCGGAGTCGCCGATACGGTGATGGGGCTTCTGGGTACGATCAATTTCGAATCGACGAAACTGCAGAAAATCCAACCATCGGTTTCGAAGATGCTGTCGAAAATGGAAGCCGACGCAGCAATCCTGACAGCGGGAGCGTCAGGAAAGGCGTCTGCCTTTGAACGCCGGAAATTCACTTCCAAAACGCAGGCGATGGTCGATGCGTTCGAGGCGCGGGCGCGCAAGAGCGGAATCGCTCAGGGCCGCGACAATTTTGAACTCCAGACGAACCTTCTTTTTGAGCGGATGAACCGGAAACGTCTGGGATGAGCGGAACTGCGCCGACTTCCCCCTAGCAAGCCTTTGATACATCCCCTAAGTTTCTCATGACGTTTGAGAAAGGGGTTTCCATGTCCGGTGCCGGCCTGCAACGAGTTTGCTATGCGTTGCTCCTTGTCGTGCTTTTTGGTGTCTCCAGCGGTTGGCTGGGGGGACTTTGATCATGGCCCAGCGGTACGGCGGTAAATACAGTCCTGACGGCTCATCCTCTTCCGAAAACAAAACACCTACCCAGAATTTCAAGGGAGCGACTGTCGATCCGGTCGGTGCGCGCTCCAATGTCCTGTTCATTCCGCCTATCGTACTGGCGTTCACGTCTATCAATGACGGGGCTATCGGAATGGGGCTGGGTCTTCTGGGGGCGGCAACGCTTCTTCTGGGCGCATGGCTCCTGCGGGGCGGGTTGACTGCGGAGGCCGCTTATCACGCACGTAAGGTTGCCCGGCGTCCGGGCTTTCCGCGCAAGACTGCTGCTGCGGTTCTGGCGGGTGTCGGGGTTGGCATCGCTGCATTTTCGAACGAACCGGGGTTTGTTGCGCCGGTGATCTTCGGTCTGGCAGCAACAGCTCTGCACCTTGGTGCATTCGGCCTTGACCCGATGCGTGACAAAGGCATGGAAGGCATCGACACGTTTCAGCAGGATCGCGTGGCCCGCGCGGTCGACGAGGCCGAGGCCTATCTTGCCGCCATGCGTGACGCGATCCGCCGGTCCGGTGACCGCAGCATGATTGCACGGGTCGAACGGTTTGAGACGACGGCGAAAGATCTGTTCCGCACGGTCGAGGAAGACCCGCGCGATCTGACCGGGGCGCGGAAATATCTGACGGTCTACCTGATGGGGGCCCGCGACGCGACGATCAAGTTTGCGGACGTGTACGCACGTACCAAGGACAGCAAGGCGCGAAGCGATTTCGAGTCCCTTCTGGATGACCTCGAAAAGAATTTTGCCGCGCGTACGCGGAAAATGCTGCTTGATGACCGGTCCGACCTGACGGTTGAGATTGATGTCCTCCGCGACCGGTTGCAGCGGGAAGGCGTGCGCATCGAGCGCGAAATGGAATAGGCTAGACACGAGATCAGTGGGGAACCGTTATGTCTGAATCAGTCCGCAGCAAAGCCCAGGACACCCTGGCCCTTGTCGAAGAAGTCAACGCTGTCATTCTGCCCGAACCCAAGGCCGCCGATGCGGTGGTGCCTCTGGCCGAGGCCGATCCGATGCTCAGCGAAGAGATCCGCTCGCGTATGGCGGAAATCGATATGAGTGACACGCAGTCAATCGTGTCCTTCGGCTCCAACGCGCAAGCGGAATTGCAGGAAATCTCGCAGTCCATGCTGGCCGATGTGCGTAACAAGGATGTGGGTCCGGCTGGCGACAGTCTGCGCGGCATTGTCAGCACGATCCGGGGGTTCTCGGTTTCCGAACTTGACGTGCGCCGCGAGCGCACCTGGTGGGAAAAGCTGCTGGGGCGCGCTGCGCCTTTCGCCAAGTTCACGGCCCGCTTCGAAAAAGTGCAGGGTCAGATCGACAAGATCACCGACGATCTGCTGAAGCACGAGCACACTCTGCTCAAAGACATCAAGTCGCTGGATTTGCTGTATGACAAGACGCTGCAGTTCTACGATGAACTTGCGCTCTATATCGCAGCCGGTGAAGAAAAACTGAGCGAATTGGACAACTCCGACATCCCGGCGAAAGAGGCCGAGGTTCAGGCTGCCGCCGAAGCTGATCAGGTGATGAAGGCGCAGGAACTGCGCGATCTGCGCGCGGCCCGTGACGACCTCGAACGTCGGGTGCATGATCTCAAATTGACGCGACAGGTCACGATGCAATCGCTGCCGTCAATCCGACTGGTCCAGGAGAACGACAAGTCTCTGGTGACCAAGATCAATTCGACTCTCGTCAACACGGTCCCTCTCTGGGAAACCCAACTGGCGCAGGCGGTCACCATTCAACGATCGGCCGAAGCGGCCGCAGCCGTGCGCGACGCAAACGATCTGACGAACGAGCTTCTGACGTCGAACGCCAAGAACCTGCGGGAGAGCAACAAGCTCATCCGCGAGGAAATGGAGCGGGGTGTCTTCGATATCGAAGCGGTCAAACAGGCCAACGCTGATCTGATCGGCACGATTCAGGAAAGCCTTCAGATCGCTGACGAAGGTAAGGCGCGCCGTGCCGCCGCCGAAGAGGAGCTCAAGAAGATGGAAGCGGAACTGCGCGATACCCTCGCGGCAGCCAAGGCTCGCAAAGACGGGCTGGGCGATACGGCTGCGGCCTCCATGCCGGACCAATAACCACGTGCCGCGGCGCTGGTCTCATATCCTGTGGTCCTGCGCCGCGATCGCGGCCCTTTCGGCATGTGATCCGTTCCTGTCGGGAAATGCCCCCGCCGACACGAAACCCCAGGCCCGTCCTGCTGAACTGGCAAAGAAACCAGAAGCCGCGCCTTATCAGCCGTCGCAGACAGCGCTTGATTTGCGGCGCTATTATGCGCGGGTTCAGGAAGATCTGCTGGCTCGGGGATTGCTGCGTGTGGATGGGGGAGGTGTGGACACCCCCTTTACCGACCAGATGCTGGCGCGGAATTTCGAGCGTATCGCACTGGCCGAAGAATACACGCGTGGTGCCGGTCTTCAGCCATCCAGCGGCGCGCTGGGCGACATCAAGAAATGGACCGTGCCGGTTCGTGTCGCCGTGACCTTCGGGGAAAGCGTATCCGACGAAGACAGGGCACAGGATCGGCGCGTTCTGGAAAGCTACACCCGCAGGCTCGCGCGGGTATCGGGCCATCCCATCAGCTTTGTTGCATCGCAGCCGAACTTCCACGTGCTTGTGATGGGCGAGGACGACAGGGAACAACTGCGCACCACGCTGGATCGCATTGCACCGGGTATGGAGGCGTCAAGCAGGGCGATCTTTCTCAATCTGCCCCGTGCGATCCACTGCCTTGTCGTGGCGTTTGCCGACAGCGCCGCAAGCAGCGCGTACCGGCAGGCCGTTGCGCTTGTGCGCAGTGAACACCCCGATCTGACCCGACGTGCCTGTTTCCACGAAGAACTTGCGCAGGGGTTGGGCCTTGCAAACGACGATCAGAACGCGCGTCCGTCCATCTTCAACGATGACGAGGAATTCGCACTTCTGACGTCCCACGATGAACTGCTGCTGAAGATCCTGTACGACCCCCGCCTGACACCGGGCATGAGTGCCGATGAAGCCCGCCCGATTGTCCGGGTGATTGCACAGGAGCTGAAAGGCGGCGGACCAAGCTGACTGAACGGAGACCACAGATGCCCATTTTCGATTTCCTGAGCGGCCAATTCATTGATGTCATCCATTGGACGGACGACACGCGCGATACGATGGTCTGGCGGTTCGAACGCGAAGGCCACGAGATCAAGTACGGGGCCAAGCTGACCGTGCGCGAAGGGCAGGCGGCCGTGTTCGTGCATGAAGGCCAGTTGGCGGATGTGTTTACGCCCGGGCTTTACATGCTCGAGACCAACAACATGCCGATCCTGACATCGCTGCAGCACTGGGATCACGGCTTCCGGTCGCCCTTCAAGTCCGAGATCTACTACGTCAACACCACCCGGTTTCAGGATCTGAAATGGGGCACGAAGAACCCGGTCATCTGCCGCGATCCCGAATTCGGTCCGGTGCGTCTGCGGGCGTTCGGAACCTATTCCGTGCGGGTGTCGGACCCGGCGAAATTCCTTGTCGAAATCGTTGGCACGGACGGCGAGTTCACGATGGACGAGATCAGCTACCAGATCCGAAACATCATCGTGCAGGAATTCTCGCGCACCATCGCGCGCGCCGGTATCCCGGTGCTCGATATGGCGGCAAACACGCGCGAACTCGGGAAATTGATCGCCAAGGAAATCGCGCCGACGCTCGCGGAGTATGGCCTCGAATTGCCAGAGCTTTACATCGAAAACATCTCTCTCCCGCCTGCGGTTGAAGCCGTTCTCGACAAGCGGTCGTCGATGGGTGTGATCGGAAATCTCAACGAATACATGCACTTCCAGGCGGCCGAGGCCCTTGGCAAGGACGGCGCGGGAGCCGCTGCCATTCAGGCAGGGCTCGGGGCCGGTCTGGGAATGCAGATCGGCCACGCTGCTGCGCAATCCGGTCCTTGGGGCGCCGCTCCACAGGTCCAGGGCGCAGCGCTGGTGTCACGCCAGGTGCCTCCCCCGCCGCCGGTCGAACACGTGTGGCACGTCGCCGAGAATGGAGAAACCAAAGGTCCATTTTCCAAGGCCGCTCTCGGTCGCATGGCCACCGAAGGAACTCTGACCCGCGACAGCTATGTCTGGACAGCCGGTCAGGATGGCTGGAAACGCGCCGAAGAAGTCATGGAACTGGCGCAGCTTTTCACCGTTCTTCCCCCGCCGCCACCGGGATCCTGACCCGCATCTGCGCACATGCATATCTGAGAAAAGAAGAAGCAGGGGACAGCCACCGTGTCCGAGGAGACGCTCACCGCACCCGTGGAAGAACACCGCTTCCCGTGCGACCAGTGCGGTGCGGACCTCCGATTCGATCCAGAACGGGGGCTGCTGCTGTGCGATCATTGTGGCAACACCAGCGAAATCGGCGCTTCGGGCCCATGGTCGGGTGGCAGCATCCGCGAGATCGATTTCGATGCCGCCATCGCAGACCGCTTGCCAGCGCAGGAGATGGAAGACACCCGTGTGTCGACCTGTCCCAACTGTGCTGCCCAGGTGGAGTTCGATCCTGGCGTTCATGCTGCGGAATGTCCGTTCTGCGCCACGCCGGTTGTCGCCGATACCGGTCGCAGCCGACACATCAAACCCAAGGGTCTCCTGCCATTTGCGCTGGACGAAAAGGACGCGCGCAAGGCGATGACGGACTGGCTGGGCGGGTTGTGGTTCGCCCCGAACGGGCTCCAGGATTATGCCCGAAAGGGCCGAAAAATGACGGGAATTTACGTTCCCTATTGGACCTTTGACGCCGATACTGCCTCGTCCTACCGGGGAGAACGGGGAACGGTATATTACGAGACCCGCCGTGTGGTCCGGAATGGGAAATCCGAAACCGTGCGCGTTGCGAAAGTACGCTGGCGTCCGGCATCCGGACGCGTGGCCCGTTTCTTTGACGATGTGCTCGTACTTGCCTCACGCTCTCTGCCGAAAGCGTATACCGACGCGCTCGAACCGTGGGATCTCTCGGCGCTTGAACCTTATCAGCCGGAATACCTCGCCGGCTTCCGGGCCGAGGCCTACACCGTCGAACTGCCCGAAGGGTATACCGAGGCGAGGAGCTACATGGACCGCGTCATCACCCGTGATGTGAAGTTCGACATCGGTGGGGATCGTCAACGCATCCACCAGATCGAGACGCGGGTCTCGGACGTGACCTTCAAACACATCCTCCTTCCGGTCTGGCTGGCTGCCTACAAGTATCGTGGCAAGAGCTATCGATTTGTCGTCAACGGACGGACCGGCGCGGTGCAGGGTGAACGCCCGTGGTCCGGGTGGAAGATTGCGTTCGCCGTTGTTCTTGGGTTGATCATCGCGGCAGGGGTTGGCTACGTCGCCGCGATGAACCAGTAGGCTCAGACGAGCATGCCACCGTCGGTATCGTCGCCTGCCTCTTCAAGCAGGAGGCTCATGTCCGGCACGGTGATGTGGCGCTTGCCTTCCAGCGTAATGATCCCGTCCTTGCGCAGCGCCGAGACCTGACGCGACACGGTTTCCAGCGTCAGCCCAAGGTAGTCCGCCATTGCTTCGCGTGTCAGGGGAAGGTCGAAAGTGACAGGGCCGTCGAGACCGCCGAAATTGAGCGATGCATCACGGCGGGCAATGATCGACAGAAGCGACGCGATCTTTTCCCGCGCGGTCTTGCGACCCAGCACCAGCATCCATTCGCGGGCTGCGTCAAGCTCGTCCAGCGTCATCTGCAGAAGCCGCTGCGCGATGTGCGGCGTGCGTTCCATCAGATCCTCGAACGGAGCTTTGCGGAAGCAGCACATCACCATGTCCGTGGTCGCCACAACGTCGTAGGCTGCGGTGTTCCGGCCCGGACGTCCGACGAAATCGCTGGGTAGAAGAAGGCCAACCATCTGAGTGCGGCCATCTTCCATGGTTTGGGTCAGGGTCGCGATTCCGGAAACCACCGATCCGACGAAATCCATCCGGTCACCGGACCAGATCACGGTCTGGCCAGCTTCGAACCGGCGGTAGTACTTGATATCTTCGAGCCGTTCCAGTTCGTCCGACTCGCACCGTGCACACACAGCGCGGTGCCGGATCGGGCAGTCGCTGCAATCCTGGGTGACGGAGAAGCTGTCTTCTTTCAACATGTGTCCGGTCTTGATCTGTGTCAAAGCTGACTCGTACCAACCTCCATAATGCTATGCATATGGTAGCGAGAACACAACTTTCCCGGTTGGGACTATTCGACGCGAAGGTGCCTCGTTATACGAGTTACCCTACGTCGCCTCACTTCAAAAATGACGTAAAACCGGGGGATTTTTCCAATTGGATAGAAGGGATAGCCGAAAATTCGGAAATATCTCTTTATTTGCATGTGCCGTTTTGTCGCCGTCTGTGCTGGTTCTGCGCCTGCCGGACTCAGGGCACAGCCAGTGGTGAACCCGTTACCGCCTATGTTGAAACGCTCAAGGATGAGCTGTCGCTGCTGAAGCGGCATCTGCCGAAGGGCGTTCGCCTTTCGCGCCTGCATTGGGGCGGAGGAACCCCGACGCTGATGTCGCCCGACTATATGCGCGATCTTTCCGCTGCCGTCCGCGAAGTGGCGGACTTTGCCGATGGGTACGAATTCTCGGTCGAAATCGACCCGAACGAGATCGATACCAAGCGGCTCGACGCCCTGTTCGAGAGCGGGATGAACCGCGCCTCCATCGGGGTGCAGGATTTCGATCCGGACATTCAGAAAACCATCGGGCGGGAACAGAGCTTCGACACCACCAAGCGTGCCGTGGATATGATCCGGGAACGGGGCATCCAGAGCCTGAATGCGGATATCCTCTATGGGCTGCCGTCCCAAAGCCGGACGCGTATCGTCGATTCGGTGCAGAAACTCCTGTCGCTGTCACCTGACCGCGTTGCGCTCTATGGCTATGCTCACGTTCCGTGGATGGCCAAGCGGCAACAGATGATCCCATCCGACGCGCTGCCGCGCCCCGATGAACGGCTTGATCTGTTCGAAACGGCGCGCAAGCTGTTCGTCTGGGACAATTACGATGAAATCGGGATCGACCACTTCGCCACCCGCGAAGACGGGCTGTCCGTTGCGGCGCGCAATGGCACGCTGCGCCGGAACTTCCAAGGCTACACCGACGACACGTCTGAGGTCCTGGTGGGCTTGGGCGCCTCGTCCATTTCGAAATTCCCTCAGGGCTATGCCCAGAACGCCCCAGCCACCTCGGCCTATACGAAGGCAGTCCGCGAAAACAGTTTCTCGACTGTCCGGGGGCATTGTTTTACCGAACAGGACAAGCTGCGCGGGCGCATGATCGAAATGCTGATGTGCGATTTCCGCGTCAATACGGCCGAGCTTGTGCGGGACTATAAGACGACCGAGGCCGAAGTCGCCGGGATGCTCCAACGCGCGAACTCTGAATTCGAGAACCTGTTGGTTGTAGATGGCGACGGCCTATTCGTCCCGCCCGAAGCACGCCCGCTGACCCGGATGATCGCCCGCAGCTTTGACGCCTACGACCTGTCCTCAGCCGGGCACAGTTCGGCGATCTAACCCGCCAGATCGAACGCGGCTGCCATCAATGTCTTGGTGTAATCCGTCTGCGGATGGGTGAACACGTCTTCCGCCGTGCCGTATTCCACCAGGTCCCCGGCCTTCATCACAATTACCTTGTGGGACATCGCGCGCACCACTTTCAGGTCGTGGCTGATGAAGAGGTAGGCCAGATCGTATTTACGTTGCAGCTCGCGCAGCAGGTTCACGATCTGCACCTGAACCGTCATGTCCAACGCCGAGGTCGGCTCGTCCAACACCACCAGCTTGGGCCGCAAGACCATCGCGCGGGCAATCGCAATGCGTTGCCGCTGACCGCCGGAAAACTCGTGCGGGTATCGGTGCATCATCGCCGGGTCGAGCCCAACTTCCCGCATCACTTCGGTCACCAGCTCGCGCTCGGTTCGCCCGTCCGGAGAACCATGCACCCCCAAACCCTCGGCGATGATCTGTTCGCAGGTCATGCGCGGGCTGAGGCTCCCATAGGGGTCCTGAAACACGATCTGCATCTCGCTGCGCAGCCGTCGCAATTCGCGCGTCGACCAGTTGCGCACGTTCTGCCCCCGGTAGGTGATCCCACCTTCCGACTGGATCAGCCGCATGACCGCCAATGCCAGCGTCGTCTTGCCGGACCCGGATTCGCCCACGATGCCTACGGTTTCTCCCGCCCGCACCGCGATGGTCGCGTCGTTGACCGCCTTCACATATCCAACCGTGCGCTTCAGGAACCCTTGCTGGATCGGGAACCAGATCTTGAGGTTGTCCGTCCGCGCGATCTCTTCCGCGCCTTCCTTCACCGGATCAGGCGACCCTGTCGATTCCGCGCTCAAGAGCATCTGGGTATAGGGGTGCTGCGGGTTGGCGAATATCTCGGCCGTCCTGCCGCTCTCGACGATCTCACCATCCTTCATCACACAGACCCGGTCAGCGATCTTGCGCACGATGCCTAGGTCATGGGTGATGAACAGCAGGCTCATGTCCTCGGCTTCTTTCAGATCGGCCAGGAGGTGCAGGATCTGCGCCTGAATGGTCACGTCGAGCGCTGTCGTCGGCTCATCCGCGATCAGCAGCTCAGGCCCGTTCGCCAGCGCCATCGCGATCATCACGCGCTGCCTTTGCCCGCCGGACAGCTGGTGCGGATAGGCACCCAGCCGGCTTTCGGGGTCACGAATGCCCACTTTGGTCAGCAACTCAATGATCCGCGTCCGCGCGGCATCGCCCGTCAACCCCTGATGCAGCGCCAGCGACTCCGCCAACTGCTTTTCCAGCGTGTGCAGAGGGTTGAGCGAGGTCATCGGCTCCTGAAAGATGAAGCTGATGTCATTGCCCCGGATGCGCCGCAGCTGCGCTTCATCGGCGCCGACCATCTCTTCGCCGTTATAGAGCACCGATCCACCAACCCGCGCCGACTCGCCCAGCAGCGATACCGTCGACAGCGCCGTGACCGACTTACCCGACCCGGATTCGCCCACCAGAGCCACCGTCTCCCCGCGCTCAATATGGAACGACACACCCCGCACCGCAGGCACGGTCTGCCCGTCCTGCCGGAAGCCAACGGTCAGGTTTTTCACCTCGAGGATGCTGCTCATGTAAACGTCTTTCTCGGATCAAACGCGTCGCGCACACCTTCGAAAATGAAGACCAGAAGCGACAGCATCAGGGCGAACACGAAGAACGCCGTAAAGCCCAGCCAAGGCGCTTGCAGGTTCTGTTTGGCCTGAAGCGTCAACTCCCCCAGCGACGGGGCCGAAGAGGGCAGGCCGAACCCGAGGAAGTCCAGACCCGCAAGTGTGCTGATCGTGCCTGTCACGATGAAGGGCAGCATGGTCAGTGTGGCCACCATCGCATTGGGCAGCATGTGCCGGAACATGATCGTCGCGTTTGATACGCCAAGTGCCTTGGCGGCCCGCACATATTCCAGATTTCGGGCGCGCAGGAACTCGGCCCGGACCACACCCACAAGGGCGGTCCAGCCGAACAGCACTGTCAGGAACACAAGGAGCCAGAAACTTCGCCCCAATATCGCGAACAAAATGATTATGATGTAGAGCGACGGCGTCGACGACCAGATCTCGATGATCCGCTGAAAGATCAGGTCCAGCCAGCCGCCGAAATAGCCCTGCAACGCACCTGCAACGATGCCCACAACACTTGCCAGCACCGTCACGATCAGCGTGAAGAAGATCGACAGCCGGAAGCCATAGATCACCCGCGCGAGCACATCGCGCTTGGTGTCGTCCGTGCCCAGCAGGTTCTGTTCATTCGGGGGCAGGGGGGCCGCGCCGGGGCGGTCCACCGGGGTCTGGTAGTCATAGGGGATGGGCGGCCAGATCGACCAGCCTTTGTAGAAATCGCCATCCGGAACAACCCCCTGATCAACCTGTTCAATCAGGCCTTCGGGATCGTCAAAACACTCTTCAAGCCCGCCAGTGCGGATCAGACACTGCACCTCCGGGTCGCGATAGGCCGCCTCGGTTCGGAAATCACCGCCGAAATCGGTCTCGGCGTAGAAGTTGAAGATCGGGGTGTAATACTCACCACGGTACTGCACGAGGATCGGTTTGTCGTTGGCGATGAACTCGGCAAAGAGAGACAACCCGAACAGCACGCAGAAAATGATCAGCGACCAGAAGGCACGGCGATTGCGCTTGAAGTTGTTCCAGCGCCGCTGGTTGAGCGGCGACAGCGTGAACCTACTGCGCACCGGGGCAACAGGCGCCGCCGGACTCGGCTCTGTGACGATATCGCGGTCGTTCGGCTCGGGATTGGCCGCCATGTGTCAGCCCTCCCGCTTCTCGAAGTCGATGCGCGGATCGACCAGCACATACATCAGGTCCGACAGGATGCCGACCAAAAGGCCGATCAACCCGAACACAAACAGCGTTCCAAAGATCACCGGATAGTCGCGCGCAACCGCCGCCTCGAACCCAAGCCGTCCCAGACCATCAAGCGAGAAAATCGTTTCGATGATGAGCGAGCCAGAGAAGAACACGCCGATGAACACCGCCGGGAAACCGGCGATCACGATCAGCATCGCATTGCGGAAGACATGGCCGTAAAGCACCTTCCGCTCGGCCAGACCCTTGGCCCGTGCCGTCATGACGTATTGTTTTTTGATCTCGTCCAGAAAGCTGTTCTTGGTCAGCAGCGTCAGTGTTGCAAAGGCCGAAATGGTTGAGGCGAGAACCGGCAGCGTGATGTGCCAGAAATAGTCTGCGAGTTTCGCAAAGAGCGACAGCTCATCCCAGTTTTCCGAGGTCAGTCCCCTGAGAGGAAAGATCTGGAAATACGACCCGCCCGCAAACAGAACGAGCAGCAGGATCGCAAACAGGAACCCCGGAATCGCATAGGCCACGATGATCGCTGCCGAGGTATAGGTGTCGAACGATGTCCCGTCCTTGACCGCCTTACGGATGCCCAATGGGATCGACACGATATAAGCGATCACCGTGGACCACAGGCCCAGCGTGATCGACACCGGCATCTTTTCCAGCACCAGCTCCATCACCCCGATGGACCGGAAATAGCTCTCTCCGAAGTCCAGCCGGAGGTAGTTCCACATCATGATGCCGAAGCGTTCGATCGCGCCAATGTCTTCTTTCTGGCACGCCGGATCATCCAGATCAGGCTCTCCGGTATAACCGTCTTCACAGACGATCCGAGCAAAGCCGAACTCGATTTCCAGCGTTTCGATGAATTCCTTAGGCAGACCCCGCGCACCGATATAGTCGCTGTCCGATCCAAAGGTTTCCTCGGCATTCTGGTTGCCGCCGCCATCTCCGGAAAAGCTCGAGAACACGTCGCCCTCGCCCTGGAACCGCGCGAGCGTCTGCTCGATCGGTCCACCGGGCACGAATTGGGTCAGGGCAAAGTTGATGACCATGATCCCGAACAAAGTCGGAATGATCAGCAATAGCCGTCGAAGGATGTAGGCTCCCAAGAGTCTCTTACCTCAGCGCGCCAGCGGCCTTGAGGGCCTCGTATTTTTCTTCGTTGAACCACCAGAAGTCGAGAACGCCGATCCCGAGCGGCGGAAGCTCTTCGGGGTGTTCGAACATGTCATAATAGGCGATCCAGTATTCCGGCACATAGCCCGCGTGGGCGATGACACGCTCGTAACGCAAGGCGCGGTCCAGCGCCATCATGGCCGTGACTTCTTCTTCCCGCGATTCCGCGTTCAGCGCGGCTTCGATGATCGCATCCACCACCGGGCTGCGCAGCGCCGACGGGTTCCACGACGACACCTCTGCGGTTTCCGACCCGAACAGCTGCTTCAGGCCCGTGCCGATGGTGGCAAAGGTCTGCATCGAGGTCTGGATCAGATCGTAGTCCTTATCAAGGAACCGCTGCTGGCCCTGCGCCGAATCCACGGCGTTGGCGTTCACTTCGATGCCCCAATCCCGCAGCGTGTTCACATAGGTCTCGATGGTGGCCTGCCGTGTGTCGTCCCATGTCGACAGCACGAGGAAATCGAGCGACATCTGTTCGCCAGCCTCGTTCACCATCCGGCCCTGATCGTCGACCGTCCAGCCTTCATCGGCCAGAATCCGCAGCGCCGTGCGCTTGTTGCGTCGGTCCACCGGGGTGTCTTTGTTGGACGTGTGCGGCATGACCACCGGTTCGGTCAGCATCTCGGGCGGCACCACATCCCCCAGCGACTCGAGGAACGCCAGCTCCGCCCCTTGCGGCACGTCTTTGGCTTCCCACTCCTGACCCTCGGCAAAGGAATTGCGCTGCGTGGTCAGGTCGAATTCCAGCGACTCCCTGGTCCATTCAAAGTTGAAAGCCAGGGTCAGCGCATGACGCACATTGCGATTATCGACCGGCGACCGCAACGTGTTGAAAATGACACCGGAATTGAGCGGTGCTGTCTGATCGGGCAGGGACTTGCGCACCGCATGTCCCTCTTCCAGAGCGGGGAATTCGTAGCCCGTCGCCCACCGCTTGCTCGACCCTTCCGACCGGAACGTATACTCGCCCGCCTTGAACGCTTCGAACTCGGCCGTTGCATCGGCGAAATACTCGATCCGGATGCGGTCAAAGTTGTGCCGGCCCACGTTGATCGGGTGATCCCAGCCCCAGTAATTCGGGTTCCGCTCGTACACGACGTAACGGTTGAACTCGTAATCACCCACCTGATACGGCCCCGATCCCATCGGCGACAGAACCGAGGGTTCGTCCAGACGTTCCCCGGTTTCCTTGTACCATTCCTCGGACAGTACGATCATCCCGCCAACCTGGCTGATCAGCGAGCGGCGCGAAATGCCGTCCACGAACTTGTAGCGCAGCGTGTAGTCGTCGATCACTTCGACACCTTCGATCCGCTCGCTCACCGAACGCGAGAACGACCGGATGCCCTGTTCGATGAACAGGTTGAAGGTAAACGCCGCATCCTGCGCCCGAAGCGGCGCGCCGTTGCGGAACACCACGTCATCGCGCAGGTGGAAGACGCACCAGTCCTTGGTTTTCGGATACTCGACCTCGCGCGCGATCAGGCAGTACTGATCGGTCAGCGAATCTGCCGGAACCGCTGTGCCGAACGTGTCGCCCGCCAGCAGGGATTCCCCCACCACGTCCGAGTTTGTCTGCGGATTGCCGCGCCACGCCCAGCGGTTGAAGCCGTCAAACGTGCCCCGCGCACTCAGCACGATCTCACCGCCCTTCGGCGCGTTCGGGTTCACGTAGTTGAAATGCGAAAAGTCCGGCGGATACTTCAGATCGCCGAAGTAGGAGTAGCCATGCGCCCGGATGATCTCATCCTCACCACCGTGGCTTGCGGCAAAGGACATCGTGCCAGAGGCACCCGCACCCGCCGCAACAGCGGTCCCGCCCAGCAATTGGAGCGTTTGGCGACGATTCAAGTCTGCAAAGGAAGGACGGCCGGGTTTAAAGGGCATGTTCAAGTCTCCGTAGCTTGCTCGTGCGGTTTTACCTTGATGTAAGCTAAAGAACGAGTTTGCCCACATTCAAGGCGAGAATGCGTGAGCCGGCGACAAATGCCGAATTAAAAACGCGATTGTGAAAAAGAAAAGCCGCCGCCCGGGTGGGCAGCGGCCTGAACATGCAACGCTCGGCGTCTGATTATTCAGAGAAAGTTGCCAGGTAGGCAATCAGGTTCTGACGGTCTTCGGATTTGCCCAGACCAGCAAAGCCCATCGAGGTGCCCGGCGCCCAGCCGCGCGGGTTTTCGAGGAAGTAGTACAGGTTTTCCGGCGTCCACACGTCGGCCACTTCGTTCAGAGCACCCGAGTAGTTGAACCCGTCGGCAGCGCCGACATCACGACCTACGACGTTGTAGAGGTACGGACCGGCCGCATTTGCGCCAGCTTCCAGCTTGTGGCAGGCACGGCACTTGCCGAACACTTTCTCGCCCTTTGCCGCGTCGGCGGTTTCGATCATGGTGTCGAAGTTCACTGCGGCGACCTCTTCTTCCGCCGCTTCCGCTTCACCGGTCTCGATCACATAGACCGCAACCTCTTCGCCATGGGCGCCGCCCACGTGGTACAGGGTCTCGGCAGCCCACTTGCCCAGAAGGAAGATCAGAAGCGCGCCACAAAAGCTGCCGACGATCTTGGTGAAGGTCATTGTATCCAACATTGTGTGCGTACCTGTTCGCTGGTGTTTCTTGCGTATCGCGCGGGTATCTATTGCTTCCCCTCGATCAAGGCAAGGTGTAGAAGCCGCGACCAAACGCCCGCAGGGCCAATTGCCGGAGTCCGCATGACCAATGCCATCGCCTTCCAGGGGGAACTAGGAGCCTATTCGCACGAGGCGTGCCGCTACAAGCGCCCGGAAATGGATCCGTACCCCTGCCGCACCTTTGAGGACGTGATCTCGGCGGTTCAGACCGGCAAGGCGGATCTGGCAATGCTCCCGGTGGAAAACACGATCTATGGCAGGGTGGCTGACATTCACCGCCTTCTGCCGGAAAGTGGGTTGAAGATCATCGACGAGGCATTCGTTCGGGTCCACATCAACCTGCTTGGCGTGCCCGGTGCGCGGCTGGAAGATGTGACCGAGGCCCATTCCCATGTCGTCCTGCTGCCGCAATGCGCCCGCTTCCTGAGCGATCACGGTATCCAGGGTCGGGTGAACGCCGACAACGCCCGCGCCGCGCGCGAAATCTCCGAACGCGGAGAGAAGCACGCCGCAGCACTGGCCAGCGAACTGGCGGGCGAAATCTATGGCCTGAATGTTCTGGCCCGGCACATAGAGGACACGGACAGCAACACCACCCGATTCCTGCTCATGGCGCGCGAGGGCAATGATGCGCGGCGTGGGGATCATGGGATGATGACCACGTTCGTTTTCCAGGTCCGCAACATCCCCGCTGCGCTCTACAAGGCGATGGGCGGTTTTGCGACCAACGGCGTCAACATGACCAAACTCGAATCCTACATGGTCGATGGCTCGTTCACGGCGACGCAGTTCTATGCCGATATCGAAGGCCACCCTGACGATCCCGCAGTGGCACTCGCCCTGGAAGAACTCGACTATTTCACCGACATGCTGAACATTCTCGGAACCTATCCCCGCGACGCGCGCCGGGATTAACGGGGTCCGTGGGTTGTACCATCACTCCGCTTTGACGCGGGTTTCCCGGTGCCAGACATAAAGACCTGCGGCAGCAATCACGAGGCTGCCGACGATTGTCCAGAAGTCCGGAATCTCGGCAAAAAAGACCACGCCCCAAAAGGCCGCAAAAGCCAGCCCGGTATAGGAATACGGTGCCAGCATCGCCGCCTCACCCTTTGAAAATGCCTGTATCAGTGCAAGCTGACCTGTCGTGCCGGCGATGGCGACCATCACCATCAGCCCGGCATCCGTCGCGCTGGGCGGCTGCCATTGAAACGGTACGAGAATACTGAGCAGCACGGTGCCGACGAATCCGGTGTAGAACAGCGATGTCCAGACATCCTCATCCGCCCCGACGCGGCGGGTCAGAAGGGCATAGGCCGAATAGCAGACGGCTGCGCCCAAAGGGAAAAGGGCTGCCGCACTGAACACATCGCTGCCGGGCCGAATGATGATCAGGGCACCGATCATCGCGGCAACGATCCCGGCGATCCGACGTATTCCAAGTTTTTCGCCAAGAAAAACCGCAGCGCCCAAGGTGATGAGCACGGGGTTCGTCGACATCAAAGCCGCCGCATCGGACAACGGAATCAGGCTCAGTCCGGTAAAGAAACAGGCCGTGGCGCTCATCAGCAGAAGCGACCGCAGGAATTGGAGCTTTGGGTATTTCGTTCGCACGACGGCTTTTAGCCTCGGCAGCACCAGCACAAACACCAAGAGCATCTGTCCTGCATACCGCGCCCACAAGGCCGGCAACACGCCCACATTCGGGGCCAAGGCTTTGACCGTCGCGTCCATGATCGAAAAGCAGAAGATTGCTGCGATCATCAGAAGGATGGCACGGTTCTGTTCTGTCATGCTGCGCTTCAACTTGAACCGATGCGAAGCATGTCACACTGCGCGCGTTCGGATTTCGGGATGTCTTTCGGACTAGCACAAACAGGGCGACACACAAGCGCCGTGCGTGAACAGGTGCTGTGCATGGTCGGGCTTTACCACTTATTTACGGTTTGCAAAGCCTAACGCGCCATTAACCGGGTTTGCAAAGTTAGGTCCGGTTCGGACCTAATGTTTCGCGCGCGAAACATTTTGACGTGAGAACGGGCGGAGCCCAAGGCACTCGCACGCACCACCCTCAGATCAACAACCCCGCCGCACCCTCGTGCCTGAGCAGCCAAACCTTGGTCTCGACACCTCCATCGCCGGAATAGCCGCCAAGACCATTGGCCCCCAGAACCCGATGGCACGGGATCAGGATCGGGATCGGATTGCCGCCACAGGCCTGCCCGATCGCCTGCGCCGGAACACCCAGTTGCGCCGCCAGATCGCCATAGGTGCGCGTCTCGCCGAACGGGATCGCAGACATGGCCGCGCAGACGGTGCGTTGAAACTCCGAACAGTTCAGTCGGATCGGCACGGTGAAGTCCTGCCGTTTCCCTGCGAAATACTCTGCTAGCTGTGCTGCGGCCTGTTCCAGAACCGGCGTCCCGTCCTGCCGCCCATCACGCCACTCGAGCGCCGTGATCCCCACCGCGTCCGCCACAAGCGTCAGCGGACCCAACGGCGAGTCGACCGCCTGTTCAAACCGGCTCATCCCGGCAACCCCAACCGGATCGGCCCCTTGGCCGTGACCGGATCGACCGGTGCGCCCTTCTGGGTTGCCTGCAAATCAAGCTGAGACGCCACCCGCCGCACCTCGGGCATAAGGGGACGCCAATCGTCGGACAGCCGCCGCGCGGCCTCGGAGGGGCAAAAGGTTTTTCCGACCCCGCGCTGATGCGCGAGGTCGAGCAGAATGTCCGCGATCTCGTTATCCGAGGGCGTCATTGCACCGCTGGCAGGTGCCCGCGTGCTGGTGCGTGCCGACATCCGGCAGGATTTTCCAGCAGCGCTGACACTTGTCGCCGTCGGCTTTCTCGAAGACGACACCAACCCCTGCCACTTCGGGCAGACGGAACGCCTCGGCCGGGGCCGGATCGCCTGTGAGGTTGATGCCCGAGGTGATGCAGATGTCGTCGAAATTGACCGACTTAAGCGCCTTGAGCGTCTCGGCATCCTCGATATGCACGACAGGTGCCGCTTCAAGCGACGCCCCGATCACCTTGTCCGTCCGCTGCACTTCGAGCGCGGCGGTCACGGCGCGGCGGGCGCGGCGGACCTCGGCCCATTTCGCGGCGAGCGCTTCGTCTTTCCAAGACGCAGGCGTTTCCGGAATGTCCTGCAGATGCACGGACGAGTCGTCACCGGGGAAACGGTCGAGCCAGACGTCTTCCATTGTGAACACCAGCACCGGGGCAAGCCACGTGGTCAGACGGTGGAACAGGATGTCCATCACCGTCCGCGCCGCGCGGCGTCGTTGCGTGTCGCCATCGCAATACAGAGCATCCTTACGAATATCGAAATAGAACGCACTCAGCTCGACCGTGCAGAAGTTGAACAACTGCTGGAACACGCCCTGGAAGTCATAGGCGTCGTAGCCTGTACGCACGACCTCATCCAGCTCTGCCAGACGGTGCAGCACGTAGCGCTCTAGCTCCGGCATATCCGCAGGCGCGACGCGATCCGCCTCGGTGAAATGCGACAGCGCGCCGAGCATGTAGCGCATGGTGTTGCGCAGGCGGCGGTAGCTGTCGGCCACACCTTTCAGGATTTCCGGCCCAATACGCAGGTCGGCGGTGTAGTCGGCCTGTGCCACCCACAGACGCAGGATGTCCGCGCCGTACTGCTTGGTCACGTCCTCGGGGGCCACGGTGTTGCCCAAGGACTTGGACATCTTGTTGCCCTTCTCGTCGAGCGTGAACCCGTGGGTCAGCACGCCACGATAAGGCGCGCGGCCCCGCGTGCCGCAAGCCTGCAGCATCGAGGAATGGAACCACCCGCGGTGCTGGTCGGTGCCTTCGAGGTACAGGTCGGCGAGACCATCCTCGGACCCGTCCTCGCGGTCGCGCAGAACAAAGGCGTGGGTGGAACCGGAATCGAACCACACATCCAGAATGTCGAAGACCTGTTCCCACTCGTCCGGATTATGATCATTGCCGAGGAAGCGCTCCTTCGCGCCGGGCTTGTACCACGCATCCGCGCCTTCGGCCTCGAATGCCTCAAGGATGCGGGCGTTGACCTTTTCGTCCTTCAGCAGGAAGTCGGCGTCCGTCGGCAATGCGCCTTTCTTGACGAAGCAGGTGAGCGGCACCCCCCACGCACGCTGGCGCGACAGAACCCAGTCGGGGCGGGCTTCGATCATCGAATATAGCCGGTTGCGCCCCGTCTGCGGCGTCCATTTTACCAGTTGGTCAATACTGGTCAGCGCCCGTTCGCGGATCGTCTTGCCGTATTCGTCCTGACCGTCGCCGACCTCGCGGTCGATGGCGGCGAACCACTGCGGCGTGTTGCGGTAGATCACTGGGGCCTTGGACCGCCACGAATGCGGGTAGCTGTGGGTCATCCGACCACGCGCCAGCAGGCCACCAGCTTCGACCAGCTTGTCGATCACAGCGGTGTTGGCTTTGCCTTCCTTGCCTTTGTGGTCGAGCACGCGCAGACCAGCAAAGAACGGAACATGCGGCAGGAACTCGGATTCCTCACCCACGTTATGGGTCAGACGATCCATCCAGCCGCGCGCCACGAAGGCGTCGTAGTCTTCCTGACCGTGGGAGGGTGCCGTGTGGACAAACCCGGTGCCGGCGTCGTCGGTGACGTGATCGCCGTCGATCATCGGGACGTCGTAATCCCAGAACCCGTCTGCGCCGTCGAGGCCCCGGAACGGGTGCGCCAGTGTCAACGCGCCGAGCTCATCGGCGGATACATCGCGCAGGCGACGGTACATGGACGGCTCAAGCCGTGCCT
The DNA here is from genome assembly GCF_002115805.1 of Marivita geojedonensis. GTDB lineage: Bacteria > Pseudomonadota > Alphaproteobacteria > Rhodobacterales > Rhodobacteraceae > Marivita > Marivita geojedonensis. The sequence continues at coordinate 283,017 of NZ_JFKC01000002.1, forward strand.
TGGCCAGCACCTCTTCGGCCAGTGCATCGGCCAAGAGGTAGCGGTCGCCGATCCGCGCCCAGCATTCCTCGGGACGGCCGGTGACTTCGTAGAGGCCATAAGCGATGGTGTTGTTGTAGGCGACAGCCTTGTTCGACGGGATCGTCCAGGGGGTTGTCGTCCAGATGACGGCTTTGACGCCTTGCAGATCGCCCGCACCATTTGTGGCTTTGAACGGCACCCAGATCGTGTGCGACTTGTGATCGTGGTATTCGATCTCGGCCTCGGCCAGCGCAGTCTTTTCCACCGGCGACCACATCACGGGCTTTGACCCCTGATACAGCGTCCCGGTCATCAGGAACTTCTGGAATTCCTCCGCGATGATCCGCTCGGCGCGGTAGTCCATCGTGAGGTACGGCTTGTCCCAGGTTCCGGTCACGCCAAGGCGTTTGAATTCCTCGCGTTGGATGTCGATCCAACCTTCGGCGAACTTGCGGCACTCCTGACGGAAGGCCACGACATCGACCTCGTCCTTGTCGAGCCCCTTGGCGCGGTACTGTTCCTCGATCTTCCATTCGATGGGCAGGCCGTGGCAGTCCCAGCCGGGGATGTAGCGCGAGTCGCGGCCCATCATCTGCTGGCTGCGCACAACCATGTCCTTGAGGATCTTGTTCAGCGCGTGACCGATATGCAGGTGGCCGTTTGCGTAAGGAGGGCCGTCATGGAGGGTAAAGGGTTTCCGACCCTCTGCCTTGTCACGCAGGCGGTCGTAGATGCCCATCTTGGCCCATTTTTCCAGCCATGCCGGTTCGCGGTTCGGAAGGCCCGCGCGCATCGGGAAATCGGTCTTGGGCAGGTTCAGCGTATCTTTGTACTCAGGTGTATCGGCGCACATGTGGAGCGTCCTCGGGTGTTCGGATCAAGGGTGTTTGAGAGGATCGGCGCGGTGGTCCATACGCCTTGTCCCGGCGGCTCGATTGCTCAGAGCGCCGGGCATGTAATTCGAATGATGATCGCGAAGCTATGCGTCATGCGGCGCGTTATAGGAGTGACTGGGGCAGACGTCCAGACAGTGTTTCCCGGCTTTGAGGGCCGGGACCGATTGGGGGGCCAGCCCCCCAAGCCCCCCGGCATATTTGTAAAAAGAAGAAAGGGGGTGGGTCAGGTCTCGAACAGCGCTCCGACGAGATACGCGATGGCCGCCGCAGTGCCTCCGATCAGCAGGGTTTCCAACCCGGACCGCCACCACGGGGCGAGCGACCATTTGGACTTGTACGCGCCGATGGCGAAGAAGGTGATCAGCGTGGCGATGGTGGAGAGGCGGAAGGCGTCGGGCAGCCCGAAGAGAAACGGCAGAAGCGGAATCATGCCGGCGGCAAGGAAGGCGGCGAAGGTCGCCCAGGCCGCTTTGAGCGGGTGCGGATCGACCGAGGCGAGGCCGTATTCGCCTTCGAGCATCAGCTGCACCCATTGTTCGCGGTTCTGCGAAATCTGATCCACTGCGCCGTCAAGCGCATCGCCCGACAGCCCCTTGCGGCGCAGGATTTCGCGCAACTCGTTGCGTTCGCCTTCGGGGTACTTGCGGATATGGCGTTCTTCGATCTCTCGCAGGCGGCGGGCATCGTCGAGTTCGGCCTTGGTGCCGGAATAGTTTCCGGCGGCCATGGAAAAGCCGTCGGCCAGTACGTTGGCGATGCCGAGAGCGATGATGACCCAAGAGCTGAGGCCCGCGCCGGCGACGCCAGCCACGATGGCAAAAGTGGTCACCGATCCGTCGATGCCGCCATAGACAATGTCACGCAGATAGCCGCGACCGGCGGGGGCGTCGATGCGGGCTTCGATTTCGGCCTGGCTGTGGCCGTGGTCTCCGGGAGATTGGGTCATATGGCCTAAACTGCGGCAGGCTTGTGGTGCCTGCCATGCGCTGGATCAAATGGCGGTTCAGCGGGATTTGGTGCTGACGAGGCCCACAAGGGCGGTCTTGATGATCGACCGGACCGAGGGGCGTCTGCCGGGGGCAAAGGGCAGGGGGCGGCAGACTTCGATCGCCGCAACACCAACGCGCGCGGTGAGGGCGCCATTGACCAGACCTTCGCCAAAGCGACGCGAGAGCTTGCCAAGGATACTGCCGCCGAGGATTGGCTCCAGCATATCGTCGCCCACCGCAACGGCGCCGGTGGCGACGAGGTGTGAGAGGACGGCGCGGGTCAGGCGCCAACTGCCCAATGTGCCGGAGCGGCCGCCATAGATCTCGGCGATGCGGCGGATCATGCGGATGTTCGACCCCAGAGCCGCGACAACATCGGCCAGAGCCAGCGGGACAAGGGCAGTGACTGTGGCGACCTGACGCGCGGCGGCTTCGACCTCGCGCCGGGCGGCGGCGTCGAGCGGTCCGAGAAGTTCGTGATCGGCAAGGGCGATGAGGGCGGCGGCGTCGAACATGTCGGCCTCGCGGTCCTTAAGCCGGTCGCGGCCCCATTTGGTGTCGTCGCGCGATCCATAAAGCCCGGTCAGGTCTTTGACCACGGCACGCGCGGCGGTCAGGTCTTCGTTGGCAAGGGCAGCATCGGCGGCGTGCTGGATGCGGTCGATGCGGCCAAGCCGGGCGAAGGCCGAGAGTTCCTTGATGACGATCAGCAGGACAACCAGCAGGAAAAGGGCAAAAAGGCCCGCCACGGCATAGCCGAGATAGAGGTTCTGGCTCACGAGATTGGTCACGAAGTTCCACGCGGCGACGGAAGCCACCGTTGTGATCAGCGCAACGAGCAGCGTCCAGAACCAGCGCGCCAGCCGGGATACAGGGCGCGCGGCAAGGGCGGCGACGGTGGTCATGGCCTGACCCTGCGGGGCAGGTTCCAGCAGGTCGGGGACCGGGGGTGCCTCTGCCGGGGTCTGGGTTGGCGCGGCGTCGTCGAGATCGAACAGGACAGGGCCTTTGGCGTTGCTCATGCGTCGGTCCTTTGCCAGTGATACCGGATGTCGGGCAGGCCTTCGTCATTGCCTGCGCCGTCGGTGTGTTCGACGGGGGTGAAGCCGTGACGTTCGTAAAACGCCTGTGCCCGGGTGTTGGCCTGAAAGGTCCAGAGTGTGAGCTGGTCCTTGCGGCGCATCGCGTCGCTCAGGAGCTTTGATCCGATGCCCTGACCGCGTGCGGCAGGGTCGATGTAAAGTGCATGGATGTCGTCGCCGTTGCGGGCAAGGAATCCGGTGATTGTTTCGCTTTCGGAAACAGTGACCCAGCCGCGATCCACCATCAGTCCCGCAAAACCGATGTCCTCGGCGCGGGTGTGGATGCGGGGCATCCACGGGGTTTCGTCGACCCATGCGGACAGGATCGCACCGACGCGACCGGCATCAAGCGGGGTTGCGGGGCGGAGCAGCGTCACAGCCGATCTCCGATCAGGAACTCGGCGGCGCGGTCCAGCCGGATATGGGGTGGGCCATCGCCGGGTTTGAGGTTGAGCTGCGCCGGGGCGAAGCGCATGACCTGGTAATCCTGTTCCAGCCACTTTTCTGCTCCGTCGCGCGCGGGGCCAAGCAGATGGGAGGGGTCCTGCGGAAGTTCTCCGGGGTAGAAGGCGGCCTGTTTGCCGCTGTCGAGCAAGGTGCCGCGCACGCAGGGCAATTCAGTGCCGTTGTGCGGGCGCATCTCCTCGATCGTCGCGCGAAGGCTGGCAATGGACATTGCGCTGGTCTTGGCCCCTGCAAACTGCGCACGGTCGCGGGCGTCGCGGGTCAGCGCTTCCATGATCGCGGTCAGGCGGGCGTGCTGGGTGTGGTGCAGGTGGTCGGCCTTGGTTGCGGCGAAGAGAATTTTCTCGACCCGTTTGCCGATCAGAAGCTGTGTCAGAAACTGGTTCTGACCGGGGCGGAAGGCGCCGAGAATTTCGGCCATCGCCTGCCGCATGTCTTCCACCGCCTGCGGACCGGCATGGATCGCGCCAAGCGCATCAACCAGCACGATCTGGCGGTCGATCTTCGCAAAATGATCGCGGAAGAAGGGTTTGACGACCTGGGATTTGTAGGCCTCGAACCGCCGCTCCATCTCGCGGGCGAGTGATTTGCGCGGCGGGTTTGGCGTGGCTGGCAAGGGTGCAAAGGTCAGGACGGGACTGCCGGCCAGATCGCCGGGCAAAAGGAACCGCCCCGGTGTGCAATCGGAAAAACCCGCCTGCCGCGCGGCGGTCAGGTAGGCGGTGAAGCTGGCGGCGAGCGCTTGTGCGCGGGGTTCTTCGAGTGCTTCTGCCGTGTCTTCGGTGCGGGCGAGGCTCAGGTAGGCCTGCGCATGGGTGCGGTTTGCGATCCGCTTAAGGGTTTCTTCAGACCATTGGCTGTAGCTTTTGTCGAGCAAGCCAAGATCAAGCAACCACTCACCGGGATAATCCACAATGTCGAGATGTATGGTCCGGGGGCCTTGAAGCCCGGACAAAAGCCCCGAAGGACGTACCTTCAACGAGAGGCGCAATTCGCTGATCGTGCGTGTGCTGTCTGGCCAGTGTGGGTCGCGCGCTGTCAGTGCGCCCAGATGGGATTCGTAGTCGAAGCGTGGCAGCGTGTCGTCGGGCTGCGGCTGCAGATAGGCTGACAGGATGCGCCCTTCACTTTGTGCCAGAAGGCCGGGCATGCGCCCACGATCCATCAGATTCGCCACCAGCGACGTGATGAACACCGTCTTGCCCGACCGCGCGAGGCCCGTCACGCCAAGGCGGATCGTCGGTTCGAAGAATGCGCCCGAAACTGTGTCGGTGACATTCTCGAAGCCGCGGGTCAGCGTGTCGGCGATGGTGGAAATGACCAAGGGCGGCCTCTTTTCATTGCGTTGGTCCCAGAGATAAAGGCGCATGTCCTTGGTTACCAGTGCTGTGCAAGGGGGATTGTTCGGCGCATTTCGTCAGGATAAGCGGGGCGCATGCCCAGATTTGCCCTGAAAGTCGAATATGATGGTGCGCCCTTTGCCGGATGGCAAAGGCAGGCCGAGCACCCGTCGGTGCAGGGCGCAATCGAAGCCGCGCTGGCTAAACTTGAGCCGGGTGAGCACACGATAGCGGCCGCCGGGAGGACGGATGCGGGTGTGCATGCGCGCGGGCAGGTCTGTCATTGCGATCTGCAAAAGGACTGGTCGCCGTTTCGGTTGTCGGAGGCGCTGAACCACCATCTCAAACCGCTGCCGGTGGCGATTGTCGATGCGGCCGAGGTCGAGGGCGACTGGCATGCGCGGTTCTCGGCAATGGAACGGCGCTATCTGTTTCGACTGGTGTCGCGCCGTGCGCCGCTGACGCTGGAAGCCGGACAGGTCTGGCAGGTGAAACACGATCTGGAGCTGGCACCCATGCAGGAGGCGGCGCGGCACCTGATCGGTTTGCATGACTTCACCACCTTCCGGTCCACGATGTGCCAGGCGGCATCACCGGTGAAAACTCTGGATGCGCTGGATATTCGCGAATTGGAGACCGATTGGGGCACGGAGTTCCAATTCCGTCTGCGCGCGCGGTCTTTTCTGCACAACCAGGTGCGCAGCTTTGTCGGAACGCTGGAGCGTGTTGGGGCCGGGGCGTGGGCGCCGGAAGATGTGAAGGCGGCCCTGGACGCACGGGATCGCGCGGCCTGTGGGCCGGTCTGTCCGCCTCAGGGCTTGTATCTTGTTGGTGTCGGCTATCCGGACGATCCGTTTCAGCGTTGAGCCTGGTTGCGTGGCGTAGGGCCTAGCGCGGGGGATGCAGATTTTTGAAAAATCTGCCTGGGGCTCTGCCCCAGACCCCGAGGTATTTGTGAAACAGAGAAGAATGGGACTTGTCTTGCGGTCGGTTTTGCCCGATGAGACACGTCATGACACATCTGACCGATATCCGACGAGACATCTGATCTTGTTCTGCCGCCCCGAACTGTGGGCGATCCGTCACCTTTTGTCTGAATTCACATCCTTTCCGTTGACTTGGCCCGCGCCGCTTGGCACGGCTTGGGCTTCCTGAAATGAGGTTTCCCATGATCCCCTCTGTCTTGCCGACCTATTCCCGCGCGCCGCTTCATTTTGTGAAGGGCGAAGGCACCTGGCTGATCGAGGCGGACGGGCGACGTTTCCTCGATCTGGGCGCGGGCATTGCGGTGAACGCGCTGGGCCATGCCCATCCCGCACTGGTTCAAACGCTGACCGAGCAAGCGCAGAAGCTGTGGCATGTGTCGAACCTTTACGAAATCCCGCAGCAACAGGCGCTGGCCGACAAGCTGGTGGCGAGCACCTTTGCCGATACGGTGTTTTTCACCAATTCGGGGACGGAATCCTGCGAACTCGCGGTCAAGATGGCGCGCAAGTACTGGTACGAGAAGGGCCATCCCGAGAAGACCACGATCATCACGTTCGGCGGATCCTTCCACGGGCGGTCGTCGGCGGGGATTGCCGCGGCGGGCTCTGAGAAAATGATCAAGGGGTTCGCGCCGCTTCTGCCGGGGTTCACGCATGTGGGCTGGGGTGACCATGACGCGCTGCATGCCGCAATCGATGAGACGGTTGGCGCGATTCTGATTGAACCGGTGCAGGGTGAGGGCGGAATTCGTCCGTTGCCCGATCAGTGCCTGAAGGGGCTGCGTGCGCTGTGTGACGAGAAAGGCATCCTGCTGATCCTCGATGAGGTGCAATGCGGCGTGGCGCGGACGGGGCGTCTGTTTGCGCATGAATGGACCGGTGTCACGCCGGACATCATGATGGTCGCCAAAGGCATCGGCGGTGGCTTCCCGCTTGGGGCCGTTCTGGCCACCGAAGAGGCCGCGTCGGGCATGACGGCGGGCACCCACGGATCGACCTATGGCGGCAACCCGCTGGCCTGTGCGGTGGGTTGCGCGGTGATGGACATCGTGAGCACGCCGGAGTTTCTCGAGACGGTGAACGCGCGGGCCGGGTTCCTGCGGCAGAAGCTGGAAGGGTTGGTTGCGGCGCATCCGGACGTGTTCGAAGGAATGCGTGGCGTGGGCCTGATGATCGGGCTCAAGTGCAAGGTGGCGCCGGCCGACGTGGTCAAGGCGGGGTATGAATGCGGTGTCATCACCGTGCCGGCAGCGGACAATGTGGTGCGGCTGCTGCCGCCGCTCAACATCAGCGAGGACGAGATCTCTGAGGCGGTGAACCGTCTGGATTTCGCGGCGGACGCGGTGCGTGAGGCGCAGGGCTGAGGACAGGATTATGAAGCATTTTCTGGATATTCACAAAACCGATGCGGGCGATCTGCGGTCGGTGATCGATCAGGCCATCGCCATGAAGGGCAGCCGCAACGGGCGTCCCAAAGGTGCGCCGGATGATGAACTTCCGCTGGCCGGTCGGATGGTTGCATTGATCTTCGAAAAGCCGTCGACGCGGACACGGGTGTCCTTTGATGTCGGTGTGCGTCAGATGGGCGGGCAGACGATGGTGCTGTCCGGGTCGGACATGCAACTGGGCCATGGTGAAACCATTGCCGACACGGCGCGCGTGTTGAGCCGCTATGTCGATCTGATCATGATCCGTACCTTCGACGAGGCGGTGCTGGAAGAGATGGCGGACTATGCCAGCGTGCCTGTGATCAACGGGCTGACTGACCGCACCCATCCCTGCCAGATCATGGCGGATGTGATGACCTATGAAGAACATCGCGGGCCGATCAAGGGCAAGAAGGTGGTGTGGTGCGGCGACGGCAACAATGTCTGCGCGTCTTTCCTGCACGCAGCGGCGCAGTTCGGGTTCGATTTCACCTTCACCGGGCCGGTGCAGCTTGATCCGGAGATGGAATTCGTCGGGCTGGCGCGAAATGCTGGTGTTTCGGTGACGATCGAGCGGGACCCTTTCAAGGCGGTTGAGGGGGCCGATCTGGTGGTCGCGGACACCTGGGTGTCGATGCACGATGCGCAGTCGGCCAAGGAACGGCGGCATAACATGCTGCGGCCCTATCAGGTCAACGAAGACCTGATGAGCCACGCCAAGCCGGATGCGCTTTTCATGCACTGCCTGCCGGCGCATCGCGGGGAAGAGGTGACATCCGAAGTGATGGATGGGCCCCAGTCCGTCATTTTTGACGAGGCCGAGAACCGTTTGCATGCCCAGAAAGCGATCATGCGTTACTGCCTGGGGGTGTGACACCGGGCGAGACCCGTACCGCGCTTTTCGTCTGGCAATGCGGTGTGCTTTCCTCAGTGCGGTCAGGCGCGCGCGTCTGCCGCACTTACTGGCAGGGGCGTGCAGCAGGTCCATTGAGAGATGTGTCGCTGCGGGTGATGGTCGCGTCCGCAATGGAAAGGCCGCCGAGACATTCACATTTGCGCCGGACGAAGCGGTGAATTCGTCATCGAGGGCATTTATCAACTCAACTGCGGCCAGGCTCCTTGCTGGCGAGGAGTTTCGGCGGAAATGCTTCAGGTATGACTTAGCTGCCCGGGGTATGCGTCAGGGCACATTGTCGACACCCGAGCCGCCCCAGGGCTGACACCGCGCGATGCGTTTTGCGGCAAGCCAGCCGCCCTTCAGCGCGCCGTGTTTTTCCAGGGCTTCAAGTGCGTAGGCAGAGCAGGTGGGGTGATATCGGCAGTTGTGACCGACCCATGGGCTGAAGATCAGGCGGTAGGCTTTGACCGGCAGAGCGAGGATGCGGGCAGGCCACGTCATGGTGCAGTGTGGATCTTGCGCAGGGCGTAGATCAGGTCGCCCTTGAGCGCCTGGAAATCCCGGTCGATGGTCACGCCGGGGCGGCCGATCAGCACATAATCCCAGCCGGGCTGTGCGCCGGGCAGCAGCGCTTCGGCGACCACGGCGCGCAGGCGCCGCTTGGCGCGGTTGCGGGCGACAGCGTTGCCGGTTTTCCTCGAGCAGGTGTAGCCGACGCGGATCGTCGGATCGCCGTCATCGCGGTCACGGGCCTGCACCAGCATCCCGTCCGTGCCCCGGCGCAGGGCGCGGGCGGCGCGGAGGAAATCTGCGCGGTGGCGCAGTACGGTGACAGGCGGACATGACAACACCGCCGGAGGCGTGTTTCCCCTTGTGTCCAAGGAGGCCTCCGGCGGTGTCATGTCAGTTTGCCTGATGTGTCGCGGACGCTTACGCGCTCAGCGACTTGCGGCCACGGGCGCGGCGCGCGTTCAGGATCTTGCGGCCAGCCTTGGTGGCCATGCGCGCACGGAAGCCGTGGCGGCGCTTGCGAACGAGGTTCGAGGGCTGATAGGTGCGTTTCATCGCGTCCAACTCCGTTTGATCGGGCCGGGCCGCGCGGATTCGGCGACCGGGTGTGTTCGAAGCCCGTGCTATAGGCAGGTGACTTTGGGTTGTCAAACGCTGTGTCGCGGATTTCCGGTGATTTTCTCTCTCAGGGGCAGGATGCGGTCCCGCATCCTGTGCGTTCCGCTGCGAAACGCTCATGTGGGCGCTGCCCCCGTCGCCCGATGGGCGACTCCCCCGAGGTATTTTTAAAACAGAGAAGAGGCGTGGAACCGCGCGGATTTGGCTGTGGATTGAAACATTGGCACACGGGGGCGTGTGGGTCTGACACAGATTGCAACAAAGCGCGGCGGCGTTGGCCGGGATTGTTTCAATCCGGCGCGATCCTGACCGGATTCTCACGTAATCCTGAGCGCCGGATCAAGCGGGCGTGAACCGGGTGTTGCAGCGGGGCTGCAAGGGTCATGTTTTGGACAACGCAGACACATCATCTGGAGAGGCGGCCCGAACGGGCCTGTATGACATGACGGATATGACAGAGACCCGAGACACCCCCGCGTGGAAGCGATACGCGCCCCTGGTCGTGATTGGCGCGGTGGCGCTGGTCGGTGCGATCACGCTGCGCGATTATCTGAGTTTCGAGACGCTGGCCGCGAACCGCGAGGCGCTGGAGGCGTTCCGCGATGCCAATTACCTGCTCACGGCGGGCGTGTTCATGCTGGCCTATGTGGTGATCGTCGGGTTTTCATTGCCGGGCGCAACGATTGCGACGCTGACCGGCGGGTTTCTGTTTGGGGTGTTCCCCGGTGCGCTGTTCAATGTGTTGGCCGCAACGGTCGGCGCGACCGTGATCTTTCTGGCAGCGCGCTATGGGTTGGGAGAGCGTCTGGCGGCCCGGATGGATGCGAGCGATGGTGCCGTGCGCAAGATCAAGGATGGGATCGATGAGAACCAGTGGTCGATGCTGTTCCTGATCCGGCTTGTGCCGGCGGTACCGTTTTTCGTGGCGAACCTCGTGCCTGCGCTGGTGGGCGTGCCGCTCTACCGGTTTTTTGTGTCCACGTTCCTTGGGATCATCCCGGGGGGCGTGGTCTATACTTCGGTTGGGGCCGGTCTGGGCGAGGTCTTTGCCCGCGGCGAGACGCCTGATCTGGGGATCATTTTCGAGCCGCATATATTGCTGCCGATCCTGGGCCTCTGTGCGCTGGCGGCGCTGCCGATTGTGCTGAAAGCGCTGCGCGGCAAGAAGGGGCTGTGATCATGGAAACGATCAAGACGGATGTGTTGGTGATCGGCGCAGGCTCGGGCGGGTTATCGGTGGCGGCGGGTGCGGTGCAGATGGGGGCCAGCGTGGTCCTGCTCGAAGCGCACAAGATGGGGGGGGATTGCCTCAACTATGGCTGCGTTCCGTCTAAGGCGCTGATCGCCTCGGCCAAGACGGCCCATGCGATGCGCCACGCGGATCGCTACGGGATCGCCAGCGTCACGCCGCAGGTGGACTATGCGGCGGCGAAGGATCACGTGGCGGATGTGATCAGCCAGATCGAACCGGTCGACAGCCAGGAGCGGTTCGAAGGGCTGGGCGTTCGGGTGATCCGTGAATTCGGGTGCTTTGTCTCCCCGACCGAGGTCGAGGCGGGTCCGTATCGCATCACCGCGCGTCGGGTGGTCATTGCGACCGGATCATCGCCCTTTGTGCCGCCGATCCCCGGGTTGGACAGTGTTCCCTACCTCACGAACGAGTCGCTCTGGGAGCTGCGCGAACAGCCAGAGCATCTCTTGGTAATCGGCGGCGGGCCGATCGGGATGGAAATGGCGCAGGCGCATTTGCGGCTCGGGTCAAGGGTGACGGTGATCGAAGGGGCCAAGGCGCTTGGTAAGGATGACCCGGAATTGGCCGAGATTGTGCTCGACAGCCTGCGTGACGAGGGGCTGGAGATCGCGGAAGGCTCGAACGCCAGAGAGGTGCGTGGGGTCGAGGGGGCGATCGAGGTCGAGACCGAGGATGGGCGCGTGTTCAAGGGCACGCATATCCTTGTCGCCGTGGGGCGTCGCGCCAATACCGAGGGTCTCGATCTGGAAAAGGCTGGCATCAAGACGACGCGTTCGGGGATCGGGGTCGATGCGTCGATGCGCACGTCCAACAAGAAAGTCTATGCGATTGGCGATGTGGCGGGTGGGCTGCAATTCACCCATGTTGCCGGATACCATGCCGGTGTGATCATCCGGTCGATGCTGTTCGGTCTGCCCTCCAAGGCAACGACGCGGCACATTCCCTGGGCCACCTATACCCAGCCGGAACTTGCGCAGGTGGGGCTGACCGAAGCCGAGGCGCGCAAGGAGCATGGAACCAAACTCGAGGTTGTGCGCTTCCACTTCAGCCACAACGACCGCGCCATTGCCGAGCGCAAGACGCGGGGTCTGATCAAGGTGATGGTGGTCAAGGGGCGCCCGGTCGGCGCGTCGATTGCCGGGGAACAGGCGGGAGAGCTTATCAACCTTTGGGCGCTGGTGATCGCAAACAAGATGAAGATGGGGCAGATTGCTGGCATGGTCGCGCCCTATCCCACCATCGGGGAACTTAACAAACGGGCTGCGGGGGCTTATTTCTCACCTCGACTGTTCGAAAGTGATACCGTGAAGAAAGTTGTCGGATTTGTTCAGAAATGGCTGCCCTGATGTGACGGACGGGCGGAGATCGATATGCTGAATTCGCTGTCCGGCCGTTTCCTTATTCTGACCACTGTCTTTGTCATGCTGGCAGAGGTCCTGATCTTTGTGCCCTCGATCGCGCGGTACAGGGAAGACTTTCTGTTAAACCGGCTGGAACGCGCGCAGATCGCCTCACTGGCTTTGCTTGCGGATGACATGATCGACACCGAACTGGAAGAAGAGCTTCTTCTCAATGCCGGTGTGTTCAACGTGGTGCTGCGGCGCGATGAATTGCGACAGTTGGTGCTTTCTTCTCCGATGCCTGGAGAGGTGGCGCAAACGTTCGATCTGCGGGAAGCGACGGCGCTGAGCCTGATCCGCGACGCCATGGCCCGATTGATCGAACCTGAGAACGAGACCATCCGCGTGATTGGCAATCCGTTCCGCGATGGTGGTCTGCTGATCGAGATCACGCTGGATACCGGCGAATTGCGCATGGCTATGATCGACTACGGGCTGCGCATCCTCCTGCTGTCGGCGGTTATTTCGATTGTGACTGCTGGTCTCTTGTTCCTTGCGGTGCGCGTGCTTCTCGTGAAGCCGATCAAAGGGGTTGTCGGGCACATGCAAAGTTATGCCAAGGCCCCCGAGGATGCGCGGCGGATCATCCAGCCTTCCGCCAGCGTGACCGAACTTCGGGAAGCAGAAGAAGCGCTGCAAAGCTTGCAGACGCAGCTGACGCAGGCGCTCAAGCAGAAGGAGCGATTGGCGCAATTGGGGGGTGCCGTCGCCCGTGTCAGCCACGATTTGCGAAACATCCTTACCTCGGCCCAATTGTTTACCGACCGGATCGAGATGAGCGAGGATCCGGCGGTCAAGCGCATGGCGCCGAAACTGGTAAACTCCATCACCCGCGCAGTATCGCTGTGCGAAAGCACTCTGGCTTTCGGGCGGGCGGAAGAGCCTGCGCCGACGCTGACCTTGTTCAATCTTGCGCAACTCGTGTCTGACGTTCTCGACAGCGAAAGGCTGGCAATCGGCGATTTCGATCTGAGCCTGAGCGAAGATGTTCCCGGCAATCTCATGGTGCGGGCCGATCCGGAACAGATGTACCGGGTGCTGTCGAATCTTGTGCGCAATGCCCGTCAGGCCATCATCGGGACAGGAGAGCCCGGTGAGATCAATGTTTCGGCCAAGCTGTGTGACGACGCGTGGTGCATCGACGTGACCGACACCGGACCGGGATTGCCGCCGAAAGCGGTCGAATACCTGTTCCGACCCTTCCAGGGGGGAGCGCGCAAGGGTGGTTCGGGCCTTGGACTTGCGATTGCGGAGGAACTGGTGCGGGGCCACGGCGGCACTTTGAGTCTTGTACGAACAGACGAAACAGGGACCGCTTTCCGTATCCGTTTGCCGATGGGCGGGTTAAGCTGAAGACGCAGACGAGATCCGCGCAGATTTCTTGGAATTTGCCCTTGCATCACCCCGACACTGCGTCTATTTCCACGCCTCGTGGACCGATAGCTCAGCTGGATAGAGTACTTGACTACGAATCAAGGGGTCGGGGGTTCGAATCCTCCTCGGTCCGCCACTTTCCCAACTCTTGATCATCTCCGGCAAACCCAATTGGCCTTTGGCATGGCATAACGTCTTTCCGGGCGTTTTCGACCGTCGTTTGCAGAGCCGGGATGACCTGCGGCAAGGGTACTATTTGCCCGTATTCTGCTATTTGGGCTTCAAGCGAACGGCGCCGTCCAGACGGATCGTTTCACCATTGAAATAAGCGGTTTCGGCACAGAACTGGACTGTTCGGGCGAATTCGGACGGGTCTCCCAGGCGGTGTGGAAAGGGGATGTCTGCCGCCAGCGCAGCCTGGGCCTCTTCGGGCAGAGTGTAGAGCAGAGGCGTTAGGAAAATGCCGGGCGCAATGACGTTCACGCGTATGCCGAACCGGGAAAACTCGCGGGCTGCGGGAAGGGTCATTGCCACAATCCCACCCTTGGACGCGGAGTAGGCCGCCTGTCCGATCTGCCCTTCGAACGCAGCGACAGAGGCAGTGTTGATGATGACGCCCCGTTCGTCGTCCTCAAGCGCGGGCAGGGACTGCATCGCGGCGGCTGCAAGGCGCATCACGTTGAAGGTTCCTGTCAGGTTGACGCGAATGACCTTTTCAAAGTCGGCCAGAGACAGTGGTCCGTCACGACCAACAATCCTCCCGGCGGTTCCGATTCCGGCGCAGTTCGCCACGATCCGGGGGCTGCCCTGTGTGGCGGCCAATCTGTCAAATGCCGCGCTCATTTCCGTTTCGTCCGCAACGTCGGCAACCAGGCTTTGCCCCCCGATCTCTCTGGCGACTGCATCGGCACGGTCGCCGCTTCGGTCGAGGACTGCGACCTGAGCGCCGAGAGTGGCCAGATGCCGTGCCGTGGCCTCGCCCAGACCAGAACCGGCCCCCGTGACCAAAGCGGAAGTGCCGTGAATATCCATGTGAGCCTCTTGAGTTGGGAGCTACCTTAAACTGCCGAGCGAAATCACCCGTGGATCATCAGACCAAAGGCAATCCACAAGGTCCGCGCGGTTGCGCAGCACGGCGCGCTGGTTGATCGATCCCTTATCGGTGACTTCGCCTTTGTCGAAGGACAGCGGCACATCGATGAACATCACGCGCATAACCCGGGAGGCGGACCCTGTCGCGCGGTTGGCGTGATCCTGAAGCCGTTCTGTGGTAACTCTGCGCACCGCGGGGTGGTTGAGCAGGGCTTCGCCTTTAAGGGACCTGTCACCCGCAAGTGTCTTGAGCGCCGCCCAGTCGGGAAGCACCAAAGCACCCAGTTCGTTATGACCTTCTCCGGCGATCACTGTGTCGGTGGCCAGTCCTTTGAGATCGTCGGCCAGCCGGGCGCGGAGAGGGCCGACGGCCACCCATGTTCCGGAAGCAAGCTTGAAATTCTCCGCAACCCGGCCATCGAAGTAGAAACCGGCTGCAGCATTTCCGTCTTCGACAAAGCGGAAAGCATCTCCGAACCGATAGAAGCCTTCTTCGTCGAAGGCTTCCGTCGTCAGTTTGGTATTGCGCCAATATCCGGGTGTTACGGACGGGCCCTTTACGCGGCCTTCGAGTTTGTCGCCGTCAGGCACAAGCATGAAGATGACGCCGGGCAGAGGAACGCCCAGGTTGCCTGCCCGATCTTCCTTCCTGTGCCAGAGAAGCGCGGAAGGACCGGTTTCGGTGGCGCCGAAGCCGGTGCAGAGTGGAACACCGCCCGGGATCATCTCCTGCGCCACGCGCGTCAGGCGGTCCCAGACGGATTGGCTCATGCCGGCACCGGCGTAGAACAGCATTTTCAGTTTGGCGAAGAACGTGTCCCGAAGCTGCAGGTCGGTTTCCATTGCATCGAGCAGCATCTGGTATCCCAGCGGAACGTTGAAGTACCATGTCGGAGAGAACTCACGAAGATTCTCGATGGTGCGGCCAATGTCCTTGGGGGTGGGGCGACCGTCGTCGATGTAATAAGTGCCGCCGAAATAGATCACGATGTGAAATACGCGGTTGCCGCTGGCGGTGTGATTCCACGGTGCCCAGTCCACAACCGTCGGCGGTTCGTCATTCATGAAGAGATAACACTGCGCATCCATCTGCGGGTTCGAACAGATCATCCTTTGCGTCTGGATGACGGCCTTGGGTGAGCCCGTGGTCCCTGATGTGAACAGGAACTTCGCCACCGTATCTGGGCCGACTTTGGCATGTTCGGCTTCCATCTGAGCACTGGGCGCGGCCGAGGTTAGGTCGTCGAAGCGGATGTTTTCCCGCCCGGAGACATGGCCTTCGACAGACACGACCGGTACGTCCTGATCGATGACGGCCTCGATCGCCGGTGCGAACACGCTTGCGTTGTCGGCAAAGATCATTCCGGGGGTCAGTTGGCGAACGACATCACGGAATTTCAGATAGTCACCGCCGCTTTGCGAATAGGCCGGTGCAAGGGCCGCTGAGGGAACGCCGACATGCTGGGCGGCCAACGCCATGAGGGCATGGGCGATGCTGTTTCCTGACAAGATCAGCAGAGGTTTTTCGGGGGACAGATTTCTCGCGACAAGGACCGAGGCTATCGCGCGGATTTTCCTGGCTGCTTCGGCATAGGTGATCTCTTCGATGTCCCGCGAGACGGTGCGTTCCGCCATCCAGACACGGTTCGGCGTCGTTGCGGCCCAATGCATGAAGCGTTCGGTGATGCAGCGGGGGTATGCAGCAAGCTCTTCTTCGGTCCAGACAAGAATGCTGCCGTCGGAACGGGTTTCGCTTCGGACAACCGGATCCCAGAGTTCCTGCTTATTTGAATTTGCCAACGCCGATCCTCCCTCCGACGATTTTTGTTTACAAGAAAATGTTTTCCATGGATAGTATTTTCGATCAAGCAATCTGGAGGCGGCCGGCGCGCCACGCGAATGACCTATCTTGCGACAGAAACGCGGGGCGATATTGCCCTCATCGGCCTCAATCGCCCGGAGAAACGAAACGCGATTTCGGACGCATTCGTTGAAGAGCTTGAGGCTGCGGTTGCCGAGGCCGAGACGCATGCAAAAGCTGGTGTGATTCACGGGATTGGGCCGCATTTCTGCGCTGGTCTCGATCTGGCAGAGCATGTGAAGAAAACTCCGTTCGAGGGCGTGCATGGGTCGCGCCAGTGGCATCGCGTCTTTGATCGGATTCAACGTGGCCGGTTGCCTTGGTTCTCTGCGCTGCATGGGGCTGTTGTCGGGGGCGGGCTTGAACTGGCGGCTTCGACGCATGTTCGGGTTGCGGACAGCACCGCCTTTTTCGCCCTGCCCGAGGGACAGCGCGGCATTTTTGTCGGTGGTGGTGGGTCGGTACGGGCCGCGAGGCTCATGGGCGTGGCGCGTATGACGGATCTCATGCTGACGGGTCGCTCTGTCGACGCGGCAACTGCAGAGGCGTGGAACCTCGTGCAATATGTCGTGCCCGAGGGCACGGCTCTGGAGCGTGCTGTTGCGCTGGCGGAAAAGGCTGCGACCAACGCGGAGATCTCGAACTACGCCGTCATCAACGCGCTGCCCCGAATTCAGGATATGTCGAGCGATGACGGGCTTTTTGTCGAGAGCTTCATCGCGTCCTTTACCGCGACCAGCCCAGAGGCCGAGGCGCGGTTGAACGCGTTTCTTGCAAAGAAAGCGGCCAAGGTTTCGAAGCCGGGGGATGATGGCGCATGAACAAGCAGGTGTTGCCGAAATCGTCTGAAGCGGAAATCGAGTTCGGGGAAATGGGCCATTCCCTGGGTTTGTTGCTGCGTCTTTCGCAGTTGCGGGTGTTTGAAGTCTTTTACGAGAAGCTTTCTCATCACGGGCTGAAGCCGGGTGAGTTTACCGTGCTTTGGCTGATCAGCCTGAACCCTGATGCAAAGCAGGGGGACATCGCGCGCCGGATCCACATCAAACCGGCGCACATGACCAAGCTGGTAAGTCGCGCTGTGGATGCCGGGCTTGTGGAGCGCGTCATTCCGGAAGACGATCGCAGGTCCGTCCGTCTGCGACTGACGCAGGCTGGGGAGCGGTTTGTGACCGAAAAGAAGCGGGAATTCACGACCTATCTGGCAGATGAAAACATCGGGCTGAGCGATTCAGACTTTTCGGAACTGGTACGGCTCCTGCGTGTGTTCAACGGCATGGAGGACCCCAAATGATCGATGTGGCGAACATTCGGGCAATCGACATACACACCCATGCCGAAGAGCCATGCTGCGGACCTCGGGATGACGGCTATACCGAATTTCAGGCGGGCATGGCCGCCTATTTCAAGAATCCTGCCGGTGCCGAAGGGATGCTTCCATCGGTCGAGCAAACGGCTGCGTATTACCGGGAGCGGAACATTGCGGCGGTGATCTTTCCGGTCGATGCCGAGCGGGAAACCGGTTTCCGCCGGTACTCGAACGATGATGTCGCCCGTATCTGTTCAGAAAACTCGGATGTTCTGATCCCGTTTGCCTCGATCGATCCCTGGAAGGGCAAGGTGGCGGTGCGCGAGGCGAAACGGCTTGTGGCCGAATACGGCGTAAAGGGCTTCAAGTTTCATCCTACGATGCAGGGCTTCTTTCCGAATGATCGCATGGCATACCCGCTTTACGAGGCGATCCAGGAGGCCGGGGCCATTGCGCTGTTCCACACTGGGCAGACTGGCGTGGGTTCGGGGATGCGGGGCGGCATGGGGATGCGGCTGAAATTCTCGAATCCGATGCATGTCGATGATGTGGCCGTGGATTTTCCGGACCTGAAGATCATCTTGGCGCACCCGTCATTCCCTTGGCAGGAAGAGGCGCTGGCCGTCTGCCAGCACAAGCCGAATGTCTACATCGATCTGAGCGGCTGGAGCCCGAAATATTTTCCGGAAATCCTGGTGAAATACGCGAACTCGCTGCTCCGGAAGAAGATGCTTTTTGGGTCCGACTGGCCTGCCATCACACCCGACCGTTGGCTTGCCGATTTCGAAAAGGCCGGGTTCAGGGATGAGGTGCGCCCTCTCATCCTCAAGGACAACGCGCTGAGGCTGTTGGGCCTTTGAGGGCGATCTTAGGGAGGAAAACATGAAAAGCTTGATTAAGACGACCGGGCTCGCACTCGCTGCCGTGTTGGCGGTGACGGCTGCCCATGCGCGTGACATCCGGATTGCACCTGCTGCTCCGCCAGCCCACCCGGCCAATGGCACGATGTACACGAACTTTGCCGCGTATCTGCCACAGGAATCCGGCGGATCGCTGACGGCCACCATCCTTGGACCCGAGGTTGTGAACCTCCTACAGATGAAGGACGCTCTCCAGAGCCAGGTTGCGGAGGTCGGTAACCTTCTTCCGCTCTATTTCCCTGCGGATCTGCCGATGATGTCGGTGACTGGCCAATTGTCGCTGACGTCGAAGAGCCCACATGCCATGGGCGCAGCGATGACTGAGTTCATCGTGAACTGCGCGCCCTGCCAGGACGAGATGAAAAACCTTGGATTTGTGTATCTCGGCTCGGGCGCATCTGATCTTTACGAGTTCATCACGACGAAACCCGTCAAGACGGCTGCAGACCTTCAGGGACTCCGACTGCGCTCGGGTGGCGCGCCTTGGGCGCGTCTGGCCGAGAATTTCGGAGCGGTGCCGGTGCAGATGTCCGTGTTCGATCAGTTCGAAGCCATGAATTCGGGGACCATCGACGGAACCATGGCCTCGGTTGGTGACCTGCTGGCGTTCCGCCTTGTGGAAGTGGCCAAGCACATCACCAAGGTTCCGATCGGAGGCTACATCTCAACGTCGAACTTTACCGTCTCGAACGTCACCTGGGCGAGCCTGAGCCAGGACGACAAGGATGCCATGGTGCGCGCCGCCAATCGCGCAAACGCCGATTTCACCAACCGCTGGGGTTATGAAATCCCGGATATTGCGGAAGCGGCGGCCAATGAAGCCGGGATCGAGTTCATCGAGGCTGACCCCGCACTGGTCAGTGAGATCGCAAGTTTTGTTGAGGCGGATATCGAGACTGCGGGCACCTATAGCCAAGAGCAGTTCGGCATTTCAGATGCACCGGCGCAGATTCAGGAATTTCTGGGTCTTGTTTCCAAATGGGAAGCCATTGCCGCTGAAGTGAATGACGACCCGAAAGCCATGGCGGAGCGCGTCTACCAGGAAGTCTGGTCGAAAGTGGATACCTCCACGTACGGCAGCTGATCCGACACCGGACGGCGACCTTTGGGTTCGCCGTCCGACACCATTGCCACTCAGGAACGGACAGGACCGATGGGGCTTTTCTCGCGCCTACGCGATTTCGCGCTTTCCGCTCTGGCGGTGATCGGCGCAATCGCCATCGTTGCGCTCATGCTGCACATCATCAGTGATGTGGCCCTGCGCAACACGCTCAACCAGCCCGTGCCGGCGACCTACGAGATCGTCACCAATTACTACATGGTTGCTTTGGCCTTCATTCCACTGGCTTGGTTGGAAAGGTCCGGTGGCATGGTGCGGGTCGAGGTGATCGACGGTTTCCTTGGACCTCGGTCGTACTGGCTTTCGGAAAAGCTCGTCGCGCTGATTTCGACGGCGATCTATGGCATGTTGGCTTGGGTCACGTTTGAAGCGTCCTTGAAGACCTTTGCGGCTGGCACATTCGTGCTTGCACAGAATATCCCGATCCCGACCTGGCCCGCATACTTCCTTCCGCCGCTGGGTTTCTTTCTGGCCGCAGTCGTTACGGCGCTGCGTCTCGTCGAACGCCAGACCACGCACGAACCGCTATGAGCGTCGAGACCGGCCTATACGGGGTGATCTGCCTGTTCATTCTGCTGGCGCTTCGGGTGCCGGTGGCGCTTGCCCTGATCGCGGTTTCGTTCGGAGGCGTGACACTGCTCCTTGGCGTGACGCCAGCCATCGGAATTCTTGCAAATACACCATTCTCGTTCGTCTCCAACTGGACCCTGTCGGCTGTGCCGATGTTTCTCTTGATGGGGTTCGTGGCCTACCATGCAGGCCTGACGACCGGGCTGTTTGAGGCGGCCAAAGCGATGCTGCGCCGTGTGCCCGGGGCATTGGCGATCTCGTCCATCTTCGCGTGCTCGGGATTTGCAGCGGTGTGCGGGTCGTCCCTCGCAACGGCTGCCGCCATGGGCCGCATGGCCGTGCCCGAAATGGTGCGCGCAGGCTACTCTCCGTCATTCGCCACCGGGGCCATCGCCGCAGGAGGCACCATCGGTGCGCTTATCCCGCCCTCGATCCTCATGATCGTCTATGGCGTCTTTGCCGAGACCTCGGTCATCAAGGTGTTCATGGGCGGCATTACGATAGGGTTGCTGACTGCGTTGCTGTATTCCGTGGTGGTCTTGCTGATGTCCTGGCTCAGGCCCGACATCGCACCGCCGCGACCGATCGATGCCGCGAATCTCAGCGCTGTTGAAGCGGTTGGAAAAATCTGGCCCGTCCTGCTGCTGATGGTCATCGTTTTTGGCGGGTTGTTTTCGGGCATCTTTACCGCGACAGAGGCAGGTGCCGTCGGAGCGGTTGGGGCGATTGCGATTGCTTCTGCAACGCGCCGTCTGAGTTTTCGGGTCTTCAGGTCGGCGCTTTTGGAAACACTGACAACCTCTGCATCGCTGTTCATCATCGGCATCGGTGCGGCCATGTTCACGCGCTTTCTGGGGCTTACCGGGCTGACCGGCGCGATCTCGAACCTCGTCAGTGGTGCTGAACTGGGGTACTTCCAGCTGATGCTGATCGTGGTGTTGCTCTACCTCGTTCTGGGCATGTTCATGGAACCTTTCGGAGCGCTGCTGGTGACGTTGCCGGTTCTGCTGCCGATCTTCCGCGCCGAGGGTATCGACCTGATCTGGTTTGGCGTTCTTGTCGTGAAGCTGCTTGAGATCGGGATGATCACTCCACCTGTTGGGCTGAACGTCTTTGTGATCAGAAATGTCGCGAGCGAATACGCGACGGTCACGCAGATTTTCAAAGGTGTCATCCCGTTCCTTCTGGCCGACGTGATCGTTGTTGCCATCGCGATTGTCCTGCCCGGTCTGATCCTGTTTCTTCCTTCTTTGATCTGAGGCCGCGTATGAATTTCCAGACCCACGCTGACGCCATGCAGAACGCGATCCTTGCGACGCCCGAGTGGCGCAAGATGCGAGGGGGGTTCGGAGACGACGACTTAGCGGCGATCCTTGGGGAAGCCGCGAAAATCGCAGGTGACGTGATTGCGCCACTCAACAGCATCGCAGATCGGGTTGGCGCGGTTTTTGACAGCGGTTCCGTGCGGGTCCCTGCGGAATACCGGTCGGCGTATCGGGCCTTGGCTGATGGCGGTTGGCTTGGCATGGAACAGGCGCCGGAATTTGGCGGTCAGGGACTACCGCTCGCGCTGTTCGTTGCCGCGAACCAGCTGTTCGAGACAGCTTCCCCTGCGTTCATGATGGCGGCGGGTGGCAGCCGGGCGGCCGCGAAACTCTTAAGCGAATGGGCCGATGAGGACACGCGGGCCGACTGGGTACCTGATTTGATCGCCGGGGATGCGACGGCGACGATCTGTATCTCGGAGCCGGAAGCAGGATCTGACGTGGGACGCATCAGGACTAAAGCCCGGCGTGTGGCTGACGCATGGCGGGTCAGTGGTCAGAAGATTTGGATTTCATTCGGGAACCACGACATGGTTTCCCGGATCGGTCATTGCCTGTTGGCGCGAACGTCGGATGTTCCCGGAACACGGGGATTGAGCCTGTTTCTGGTGGAGGCGGGTCCGGGTGTGACCACCTTGAGGATCGAAGAGAAACTCGGGCTTCACGGGTCACCAACCTGTGCATTGGGATTTGACGACGCGCCGGCGACGCTTGTTGGGGAAGAGGGTCGTGGATTGCCGCAACTCTTTACCATGATCCGTCACATGCGGCTCATGGTGGCGTGTCAGGGTCTTGGAACGGCGCAAGCCTGTCATGCTGCGGCGTATGAACATGCAATGGTCCGTCGCCAGGGCGGCGATCCCGCCGCACCGGCGGTTCCGATCATCACCCATCCGGATGTGCGCCGCCAACTGGATGAGATGAAGACCCCGATTGATCTGTTCCGTTTGGCGCTGGTCGAAACCGCAATTGCTGCTGACCTTGGCGAGGACGATCCAAGCATGGCACAGCGCAGCGCGCTTCTTTTGCCGTTGGTCAAGAATTTCGGTGCCGAGCTCGGTTTCGATACCGCAGGCCGTGCGATCATGGTTCTCGGTGGCAGCGGATATACGACAGATTACCCGGTCGAACAGGCGCTGCGGGATTCCCGCGTCTTCGCGATTTACGAGGGCACGACGGGGATGCAGGCGCAGGATTTCGTGCTTCGACAGTGCCTGGCGAAAGACGGTGCGGCACTGAAAGACATGCTCGATCGCGCCTGTGAGGAAACGGCGGGCATGCCGCCCGCGCGCGAAGTGATCGATCAGTTCCGGACTTTCTTTGACACCCGGGTGAAACCGGCGTCGCGAGTGGCTCAGATCGCGATGGCTGAGCCCGTCATGCGTGCCGGATGGATCATGGTGCAGGCATGGATGTGCGCGAGGATGCCTGACAGTCATTCGGCCAGGTCTTTCCTGTGCTCTGCCCTTCCAAGTCTGGACCGCGAAATCGCGCGGGCGATGTTCGAAGCCAATCAAAACCGCGTCTTTGAGGAGTGACCGATGCAATTCCACCTGAACGGTTTTCGCCCCGGAGATCCCGACCTGCATGACCCGCTGCCCGGCTCAGAGGCAACCGGAGCTTCGATCCCGCCAGAGGTTGACGTTCTCATCGTCGGTTGTGGACCTGCCGGCCTGACACTGGCGGCGCAACTTGCGGCCTTTCCGTCAATCACGACGCGGATCATCGAAGCCAAGAATGGCCCTCTGGAACGTGGACAGGCAGATGGTGTTTCGGTTCGGTCGATGGAAATGTTTCAGGCATTCGGTTTTGCGCATCGCGTGTTGCGTGAGGCGTACTGGGTGAATGAGACGACTTTCTGGAAACCTGATGCGCAGATGCCCGGGCAGATCACCCGTGCGGGGCGGGTCAAGGACGTTGAAGAGGGGCTGTCGGAGATGCCTCACGTCATTCTGAACCAGGCGCGGATACACGATATGTATCTGGAGATCATGCGCAATTCGCCGTCGAGGCTCGAACCCGATTACAACTGCCGCCTGCTCGACCTCGAAGTGGATGAGCAGGGCGAATATCCGGTTTCGGTCAGGATCTCACGAACCCTGGCCTCGGGAGATACGGAAGAGGTTGCTGTGCGAGCGCAGTATGTCGTCGGGTGTGACGGCGCTCGCAGTGCCGTGCGCGACCAAATCGGGCGCACGATGGTGGGGGATTTCGCCAATCAGGCCTGGGGCGTCATGGATGTTCTTGCGGTCACCGATTTCCCGGACATTCGGTTCAAGTGCCTGATCCAGTCTCAAAATGACGGGAATATCGTTTTGATCCCTCGGGAAGGTGGCTACCTTGCGCGGTTCTATATCGAGATGGACAAGCTAGCACCGGATGAACGTGTCAGGAACAAAGAGATCAGCGCGGATCATCTGATCAGGGCAGCCAACCGAATACTGGCGCCCTACACGCTGGATATCAGGGACGTTGCGTGGTGGTCTGTCTACGAGATCGGCCAGCGGCTGACCGACCGGTTTGACGATGGTGACGGCATGCGGCAGCCGCGCGTGTTCATCGCGGGGGATGCCTGCCACACACACAGTCCCAAAGCAGGGCAGGGTATGAACGTCTCGATGGGTGACGCGTTCAACCTTGGCTGGAAACTGGCCGCTGTGCTCGAAGGGCGCAGCCCGTCTTCACTCCTTGGGACCTATTCCGAGGAGCGGCAGGCGGTGGCTCAGGATCTGATTGATTTCGATCGCGAATGGACCAAGGTCCTGACCGAGCGTGCCGATGAAACCACACCGGATGCTGCGCCGAAATTCCAGAGTTATTTCATTGAACATGGCCGATACACGGCTGGGACTGCAGTTTGTTATAAACCTTCGCGCCTGACCGGTGACGCCGAGCATCAAAGCCTAGCGGCAGGCTACCCGATTGGTATGCGATTTCAGTCAGTACCGGTCATCCGACATGCAGACGCAAAGCCGATGGAACTGGGGCACACACTTCTCGCGGACGGGCGATGGCGGGTCTATGCCTTTGCGGATCGCGCTGGCGAAGGTTTGTGCAGGTTCGCTGAATTTCTTCAATCCGACCCGCGTTCTCCGGTTGTGCAGTTTTCCCGCGATGTCGATGACGCAGACAGCGTCATCGACCTGCGCGCAATTTTCCAAGAGGCTCACACAGAGTTGGACGTCAGTGATATTCCTGCGATCCTGCGTCCGACGAAGGGGCGGTTGGGACTTGTCGATTACGAAAAAGTCTTCTGCGCCGATCCCTCGAAAGACATTTTCGACCTGCGTGGTCTGGATCGCGATCAAGGTTGCCTCGTTATCGTCCGGCCCGATCAGTACGTCGCGGACGTGATGCCTCTTGATGCTTTGGATCGGTTTCACAGCTATTTCGAGGCCAATCTGATTTAGGACTGGGATCTCGATCCGGCTTTGATGATGATTGCGGTCTGCTGAGCACTGAACGCGAAAAGGGTGTTTGCCGCGCAGCGCGTTTTATAAGAACATACCATTATCGATCAAAATAATGGATGCCCATGACCTTCGATCAGATCCGCACCTTTCTTTGGGTGGCGCGGCTTGGTGGGTTTCGCAAGGCGGCGGAGCGTTTGCATCTGTCGCAACCGGCCGTATCGACACGCATTTCGAATCTCGAGCACGAATTGAAGGTTCCGTTGTTTGAGAGGGGGCCGGGTGATCTGGTTCTGACAAAGCACGGTACGCTTTTGCTTTCGTATGCAGAACAGATGCTCTTTGTCGAAGAAGAGATAAAACAACGGGTTGCCAATCCTTCAGAAACCGAGGGCCTGTTCCGTGTCGGAGCGTCCGAAACCGTTGCGCAGGCCTGGTTGCCTGATTTCCTCAAGTCGTTCAGCGAGAAATACCCGCGGGTCAATGTCGATCTGACGGTTGATATCTCCATCAATCTGCGGGCGGCTCTGTTGGAACGCAGGCTCGATCTCGCGTTTCTGATGGGGCCGGTTTCGGAATTCAGTGTCGAAAACGTGGACCTGCCTCCGTTCGACCTGCACTGGTATCGCGCGACAGCGAACCCACAAACAAATCTGGCCGAGATTCCGGTGATTTCCTATTCGACCCAAACCCGGCCGTACCGCGAACTCGTATCCGAATTGACACGGCGCGTTGGCCCAAAGCTGCGCATTTACTCGTCTGCTTCGCTGTCTGCGAGCCTGAAGATGATCGCTGCCGGTATCGCTGTGGGGCCCTATCCACGGGCTCTTGCCAATGCGTTTCTTGAGAGCGGTCAGATCGTGGAATTCGATCCGGGCTTCACGCCCAAGCCACTGTTTTTCACAGCGTCCTATCTGTCGGAGCCTCGAAGTTTCCTTGCGGAGACCAGTGCGGAGATCGCCCGGAAAGTCGCACAGGAATGGGACAGAGTTCACCCCGGTTGATAAGAATAATCTATCGCTGTTGATATAATATGATAATTTGCGCGGAAGAGTAGGCTCGTGTGATGGTCTTTCCGAACAGCGGGGGCTGCCGGTATGACCACTTCCTATTCACACGCAGATCTTGTCGCATCGACGGCATCCCAACTGCGTGCTGCCATCCGCTCGGATTCGTACACGGGGCATACGGCGGGCCTTGCCGCGGGAAAACTGCAGTGCAATCTGGCCATCCTGCCAGAGACGTATGCGCTCGACTTTCTGCGGTTCTGCCAGAGAAATCCAAAGCCGTGCCCACTTGTGGGAGTCGGCGACACGGGAAATCCGGCCTTGCCGACGCTTGCGCCCGACATCGACATTCGCACGGATGTTTCCAAATACCGCGTGTTTCTGGACGGTGCTTTCTCTGAGGAGGTCACCGATATCTCGCAGCACTGGTCGGATGATCTCGTGACTGTTGCCCTTGGGTGTTCGTTCACCTTCGAGAACGCGTTGCTGCGCAACGGAGTACCCGTGCGCCATATCGAAACCGGGCGCAATGTGCCGATGTACCGTACGAATATCGATCTGGTCCCTGCGGGGCCTTTCAGCGGGAAGATGGTCGTCACCATGCGCCCCATCCCCGAAGACCAGGTGTCGCAGGCCATCGAGATCAGCGCGCGTTATCCGCAGGCACATGGTGCCCCGATTGCGATTGGCGATCCGTCCGAGATCGGTATTTCCGATCTTGCGAGTCCTGACTGGGGGGATGCAGTTGAGATCCGTCCGGGTGAAATCCCGGTCTACTGGGCCTGTGGCGTGACGCCCCAGAACGTATTGCTCGGGGCGGCGCTGCCCATCTGTATCACCCATTCTCCCGGTCACATGCTGGTTTCAGACGTCGCTGAAGACGCCGAAACCACAATCCTTCCAAATGCCTGAATTCATCCAACGAGGAGACCCAAAATGAAAAACCTTCTGTCCGCCCTTGTCGCCGGCACGGCCCTCGCCTCGCCGGTTCTTGCCGAAAACATCGCCGTTGTCGGGAGTTGGTCGAGCCTGCCACTTCACAACCAGTACGAGGCTCCGTTCTGGAGCAAGACGCTCCCCGAAGCATCGGGTGGGGACATCACGGTCGAACTCACAACCCACAATCAGATGAGCCTTGGATTGGGGGACATTTACCCTTTGCTGGGGCAGGGGGTTTACGATGTCGCGATGACCGTTGCTGACTATGCCGTTGCGGATGCCCCGGAACTTGAGGGGCTGGATGTTCCGCTTTTGGCACTGACAGCAGACGAGGCGCGCGCCATGGTCGATGCGGCGCGGCCTATGGTGACCGACATCTTCCACGACCGGTTCAATTCCCACGTTCTCGCCATCGCGCCCTATCCGCCGCAGGTCGTGTTCTGTAACGCTGAAATCAACGGACTGGACGACCTTCAGGGTCTGAAGGTTCGGGCATCGGGGCGGATGACCGCCAAACTCCTTGAAGCGCTTGGCGCGGAAGGTGTGAACGTTTCGTTCTCGGAGGTTCCGGGTGCGCTTCAGAACGGTGTCGTCGATTGCGCGGTGACCGGGGCTGGTTCGGGTTACAGTGCTGGGTGGTGGGAAGTCTCGACTCATCTGCTGCCTATTCCTCTTGGCGGTTGGGACTCGGTCGTGACGGCAATGAACCTCGACAAGTGGAATGGTCTCAGTGCCGACATGCAGGCGCTCATCACAGAGCAGGTTGCAAGCGGATTTGAAGATCCGGCCTGGGCAAGCGCTCAGGATGCTCTGGTTAATGACATCGCGTGTCTGACCGGCAATGGTACATGTCCGGCGGGCGATGCCCGGTCAATGACGCTTGTCGACGTCAGCGATGCGGATTTTGAGCGCGCGCGCGAAATCCTCACAAGCGAAGTTCTTCCCGACTGGGCGGAACGCGCAGGTGGGGATTGGTCCAAGCGTTGGAATGAAAGTGTGGGCCAGGTTGTCGGTGTGACGATCAACTGACGCAACATCAGGGACGTGTCGAAGATGGAACTGACGATTATCGAGACGCTCAGGCGCATCAATCGCGGGATCGCTCTTGCGGTTGGGATGGGGCTCCTGCTCTGTGCAGCGTTCGTGCTGACCGATATCGTCATGCGCCAGATCGGCACGTCTCTTGGAGGCACGGAAGAGATCGCGGGCTATGCAATGGCGCTCGCGACATCTTGGGGCATGTCCTTTACCCTGCTTGAGTTGGGCCATGTTCGGATTGACCTGTTACGCAGCCGGGTCGGCAGCTTTGGTCGCGCGCTGTTTGATGTATTCTCCATGATCGTCATGGCCGGAGTCGTCGTGATGATCGCGGTGAAGGCCTGGCCCGTGGTTGAGCGGTCCTTGGTGAACGGATCCCGCGCGAACACGCCGCTTGAGACGCCGCTGATCTGGGTGCAACTTCCATGGTTCGCAGGTTGGGTCTGGTTCGCATTCATGGCGTCCCTGATTGCGCTTGCCGCGCTGAGCCTGTTGCTCAAACGCCGCCATTCCGAGACCGAGGGTTTTGTAGGTGCGTTCGCAGAGCAGGAGAGCCTACAATGATCGCTTACGTCTCTGTTGGATTGATTGGGCTGCTGGCCCTGTCCATTCCCGTTGGTATCGTGCTGTTCCTTCTCGGCTTCGGGATTGACGTCTTCTTTTCCTCGTTTCCCCTGTCGAAAGGCTTGGGGAACATGGTTTGGTCGTCATCAAACTCTGCCACGCTTATCGCCATTCCCTTCTTCGTCCTGTTGGGTGAAATCCTCGTCCGCAGTGGGGTTGCCACGCGGACCTACGCCGCGCTTGACCGTTGGGTGAGTTGGCTTCCGGGGGGATTGGTCCACGCCAACGTTGCAACCGCCACGATGTTTTCGGCCACGTCGGGGTCTTCGGTTGCGACCGCTGCCACAGTCGCCACTGTGGCTATGCCGCAGGCGGAAAAGCTGGGATATGATGCCAAGCTCTTTTCCGGTGCGATTGCGGCAGGCGGTACGCTGGGGATCATGATCCCGCCCTCGATCAACCTGATTGTTTATGGTTTCCTGACCCAGTCATCCATTCCGCAACTGTTTCTGGCTGGTCTGATACCGGGAATTCTGCTGGCAGCAGCGTTCATGGCTGTGACAGCCATCATCTGCCTGATCCGTCCTGATCTGGGTGGCGTGCGCCGGACCTTTCCGTTTTCGCTGATGCTGCGTGCGCTGGTCGATCTGGTGCCGATCCTGATCCTGTTTGGTCTGATTGTCGGCTCCATCTATCTTGGCTGGGCGACGCCGACCGAAGCTGCCGCCGTCGGCGTCGCGGGCGCGTTCCTGATCGCTTTTGCATTCGGAGGTGTCTCTTGGGACATGCTGCACCAAAGCCTGACGGGAACCGTGAAAATCACCTCCATGATCATGCTGATCGTGATTGGCGCCTCATTCCTGAACTTCACGTTGGCATCTGCTGGATTGGGACGCGAGTTGACCGACTTCATGACGGGCCTTGGATTGACGCCTCTCAAGACGATCCTTGTCGTCGTCGTCCTTTACATCGTGCTGGGCTTCTTCATCGAGACTCTGTCGCTGATGGTGGTGACAATTCCGATCATCGTCCCGTTGGTCGTGGCGCAGGGCTATGACGTGATCTGGTTCGGTATCCTGATGATCGTTCTGATCGAAATGGCCCTGATCACGCCTCCGGTCGGTCTGAACCTCTATGTTGTGCAGGGCGCGCGAAAATCCGGAAGCCTGAACGAGGTGATGCTTGGCGCGCTGCCGTATTGCCTGACCATGTTGGCGATGGCGTTTCTGCTGATTGCGTTCCCGGCCATCGCGCTCTTCCTGCCGAACGCATTGCAATAGATGACGGTCAGGCCCAATCGGCTTCGGAAATATTGAGCGCCCGGAGACGGGAATACAGCGTGGTTGGTTTTATCCCCAACAGGGCCGCTGCGCCGTTTGCTCCGGACACCCTGCCATGGGTTTCACGCAGACACGCGATGATGTTGTCGCGCTGCATTGCCTGCATCTCGGCCTCGGTGCGGATGGCGGTTTGACCGGTTTGCGGGTCCGACCCTCCATGTCCCAGTTCGAGGATCAGTTTTCTCCCATTCGAGACAATCGTCGCCCGTTCGATCACGTTTCTCAATTCACGGACATTTCCCGGCCAGTTGTAACTCATCAACTGGCTCATCGTCTTTTCCGTGATGACCGGTTTCGGCCTGTTCAGCCGTCGACATGCAAGGTCCAGAAGATGGCTGGCAAGAACCGGCACATCTTCGGAACGGTTTCGCAACGGGGTGCAGGTGATCGGGAACACGTTGAGAAACAGAAGGAGGTCCTCACGCATTCTGCCGCGGCTCACCGCTTTCTCCGGCGCCATCGTCATGGCGCTGATCACTCTTATGTCCAGACTTTTGGGTCGTGTGTCGCCCATACGCGTCACTGTCGAGGTTTGCAGAGCCTGCAGCAATCGACCCTGCACCTCGATTGGCAATTCGTCGATATCGTCGAGAAATACCGTGCCGCCATGGGCAAGTTCGAGCTTGCCAGGCTTGTCGCGCATTGCTCCGGCGATTGCACCGCGTACCTGACCAAAGAGTTCGGCTTCGACCGCGTCTGCACCGACCGACCCGCATTTGAAGTGGATCAGAGGACGGCGTGATCGCTCGCTCGCCTTGTGGATCGCAGTGGCGACCAGGCCCTTGCCGGTCCCCGTCTCCCCATCGATCAGAACGCTGGCGTCGGTTTTCGCCACAAGATCGATCCGGGTCAGAAGTTGACGGACGGCAGGTGAGATGCCGACGATGTCATGGTGGGCCCGTTCTGAGGTGATCGCTTCCTGGAGATACGCGTTTTCCTGCTCAAGCCGGTCGCGCAGGGCAGCCACTTCATCAAGTGCTTCGCGCAACTTCCGTTCACCTTCCTTGCGTTCCGTGATGTCTCGAAAGATCACAACAGCACCCGCCAGAACCTGCTGGTCGTAAATGGGCGTCGAGACATATTCGACCCGGATCGGCTTGCCGTCCTTGCGCCAGAAGACCTCGTCTTCGATCCGGTGAACCTGCTCGAAGCGAAAGGACCGATAGATCGGGCATTGCTGCGAAGGATAAACCTCACCGTTAAGGTGGTGGTGGTGGATCATCGAGTGAATGTCGCGACCAAGCAGATCCTGCGTCGTCCAGCCCAGCATCTCCTGTGCGGCCCTGTTCACAAAGGTGGTCTTTCCCTCTGCGTTGACGCCATAAATTCCCTCACCAGCCGCGTTCAGGATCAACTGGTTCTGCCGTTCAAGTTCGGCAAAAAAACTCTCGGCCCGTTTCCATTCCGAAAGCCCGGCGCGATGGAGTTCCGCAGTTTCCGCAAGTTGAGTGCGCTTTTCGAATGCTTCGAGGTCAGTGAAGGACAGGAAGAGGTATCCCTCCTGGTCAGGCACGGTCCTTGCACGGATTTCACAGTGCAAAGGCTTACCATTGAGCGCGTTCATGGGGACGTCGCGCGTCCAACATTCGCCTCGGTGATCGACCTCGGCGACAAATACGACGAATTTCCCGAGTGCCTTTCCGAGAAAGGATGAAAACTTCGGTCGGGGGTCATCTTCGGAGATTGCGCCAAACAGATCCCGCGCGCCTTTGTTCCAGCCGACAATTCTGTCTTCGGACGTGTCCAGAAGTATCGCCGCATCAGGGACAGCGGACAGCAGAGAATCGGACAGGTGCGCTTCGGTGATCATGGGGTAGAAAATATTCTGCGGCGCAGAAGTGTCTAACGAAAATTCGTAAATTATGAAAATTCGTAATTATTGCGTCACTCGAATAAAGTTTAAGGCATTGCTATTTAACAGTTTTTCAAAACTGTCCAAATTTTGTGCGGCGGATTTTTTTCCGGACCCGCTGCTGTCATCTTGTCAGCAAGACATCACTACGACGTTTCAGACACAGGGGAAATCACATGACGATCAAGAGCCTTGGAAACCCGTTCTCGGCAGAGACAGATCTGCGCCACGGCGCAGATTGCGGGTGCGACAGCTGCGCAGCCGGTCATGCACATGCGCATCATGGAACCGAAGTCGAACCAACCCAGATGTCCTCCGAACAGATGATGGAGCGCGCTGTCGAAAGCGCGATCGTGCGTTCCGTCTTTGGCCAAAGCGATATCGGACGCCGATCGTTCATGGGAATGCTGGGGGGCTCGACTGTTGCTGCAGCGCTCGCCTCTGTCTTCCCGATGGATCAGGCCAAAGCGGCAATCCTCGACAATCTGGGCACACCGGAAAAGACAGACCTGAACATCGGGTTCGTGCCCATCACCTGCGCTACTCCGATCATCATGGCGCAGCCAATGGGCTTCTACGAGCGCTACGGTTTGAATGCGCAGGTGATCAAGACAGCCGGTTGGGCCGTGGCCCGCGACAAGTCGCTGTCTGGCGAATACGATGCGTCCCACATGCTGACACCAATGCCGCTGGCGATGACGCTGGGTGCCGGGTCGGTGGCCACGCCTTACATTATGCCTGCCGTCGAGAACATCAACGGACAGGCCATCGTGCTGTCCAACGAACACATGGACAAGCGTGATCCGGCACAGTGGAAGGGCTTCACCTTCGGCGTTCCGTTCGAATACTCGATGCACAACTTCCTGCTGCGCTACTACGTGGCCGAGTTTGGCCTCGACCCGGATGTCGATATCCAGATCCGCGTTGTTCCGCCGCCCGAGATGGTAGCAAACCTGCGTGCGGGCAACCTTGATGGCTACCTGTCGCCTGACCCGTTCAACCAGCGCGCGGTTTGGGAAGGCATCGGCTTTATTCACACGCTGACAAAGGACATATGGGAGGGTCACCCGTGCTGTGCCTTTGCTGCCCCGCTGTCTTTTGCGACCGAGTTGCCGAACACCTACGGCGCGCTGCTCAAGTCGATCATCGACGCGACGCAATATGCATCGAACCCGGACAACCGGAAAGAGATCTCGGCCGCGATTGCGCCGACGAATTATCTCAACCAGCCGGTCCCGGTGATCGAACAGGTTCTGACCGGCACCTACGCCGACGGGCTTGGCGAAGTGAAGCAAGTTCCCGACCGTATCGATTTTGACCCGTTCCCGTGGCATTCGATGGGCGTCTGGATCCTGACCCAGATGAAGCGTTGGGGCTATATCGACGGAGACGTGGACTACAAGGCCGTGGCCGAGCAGGTCTACCTTGCGGCAGACGCCAAGAAGGTGATGGAAGATCTGGGCTACGAGGCGCCCGATGTGACGTACAAGTCGCACACCATCATGGGCAAGACGTTCGATCCGTCCGAACCCGAAGCCTACGTGTCCAGCTTCGCGATCGGAAAGGGTTGATCCATGTTGGGCAACCTTTCGATCAATCAGCGGGCTGCGGTTCTTTCGGTTGTCATGCTGGTGGTTGGCCTCCTGATCTGGGAGGCCGCCATTCCGGCGCAGAAGGCAGCAGAGGAACTGACCGAATATGAACGTCTGACCGGAGGTGGTGCACCAAAGGCGGGCGTTCCGCCACCCAGCCAGGTCATCGCCAAGGCGTGGGAACAGCTCTCGAACCCGTTCTATGATGCGGGCCCCAACGACAAGGGGATCGGCATTCAGATCGGCTACTCGATTTACCGCGTGCTCACCGGATACCTGATGGCTGCCATGGTTGCGATCCCGCTGGGGTTCCTTATCGGCATGAGCCAGGTTGCCTACAAAGCGTTCAACCCCTTCATCCAGGTGCTGCGCCCCATCTCACCACTTGCATGGATGCCGCTGGCCCTGTTCATCATTCAGGACAGCGAGGCATCAGCGATATTCGTGATTTTCGTCTGTTCGATCTGGCCGATGCTGCTCAACACGGCATTTGGCGTCGCAGGTGTCAGACAGGACTGGGTGAATGTCGCCCGGACGCACGAACTTGGTCCGATCAAGACGGCCTTTACCGTCATTCTGCCAGCGGCGGCCCCGACAATCGTAACCGGGATGCGGATTTCCATCGGAATCGCCTGGCTGGTCATCGTCGCGGCGGAGATGCTCGTTGGTGGAACGGGGATTGGCTACTACGTGTGGAACGAGTGGAACAATCTCGACCTGACCTCAGTCATCTTCTCAATCCTCATGATCGGCGTTGTCGGCATGTTGCTGGACTCGGCCTTTGGCGTCCTGCAGCGCGCGGTCGCCTACGCAGAATAAGGAGGCACTCATGCCCAAACCGTTTCTCAGCATCGAGCGGCTGACACAACAGTACCCTGACGGTCAGGGAGGCACCCTGACCGTATTTGAGAATGCCAGTTTCGGGATCGAGAAAGGCGAGTTTGTCTGCATCCTCGGCCATTCCGGCTGTGGCAAGTCGACGATCATGAACATCCTTGCCGGATTGGCTGAGCCCACATCCGGCGTGGTCAAGATGGACGGGTTCGAAGTCTCCGGTCCGTCGCTGGATCGTGGCGTCGTGTTCCAGAATTACTCGCTCCTTCCGTGGCTGTCCGCGCTCAAGAATGTCACCTTCGGCATCAAGGCCCGGTACCCGGATTGGTCCGCGGACAAGGTGGAAGCCCATGCACGGGACTTTCTGGCCAAGGTCGGACTTGAGGGTGACGTGGTGCATCGCAAGCCCAGCCAGTTGTCAGGCGGTATGCGCCAAAGGGTGTCGATCGCACGTGCGTTTGCCAACCAGCCAAAGCTCTTGCTTCTGGACGAACCATTCGGCGCATTGGATGCCCTGACACGTGGCACCATTCAGGAGGAGTTGCTCAAGATCTGGAGCGGCACCGAGCAAACGGTGTTCATGATCACGCACGATATCGACGAGGCGATCCTGCTTGCCGACCGTATTCTGCTCATGACGAACGGTCCCTTCGCCCGGGTTGCAGAGTCGGTTGAGATCACCATTCCACGGCCCCGCAGCCGTACGGAAATCGTGGAGCATCCGAACTACTATGCGATCCGCAACCACTTGGTGCAGTTTCTCGGCCAACGGTCGAAGGAATTGGCAGGCCAGCAAAGCGGAGATGCCGAGCAGAGCCCGGACAATGTTCGGATCGACATGACCAGTGCCGAAAAGGTCGAAGAGGACATCGCGCCTCCGCCTTTGCGGGCGGTGAATGACTGATCGGGTTTGGCATGACCCTTCAACTTGCCCCACGCGCACCGTTGCCGCCATTTACGTTTGAGGATGCGGTCAAAAAGGTGCGTTTGGCCGAGGATGCGTGGAACAGCCGAGATCCGGCAAAGGTGGCGCAGGCCTACACGCCGGATACGCGCTGGCGGAACCGGGACACATTTCTGAACGGCCGTGCAGAGGTAGAGGCGTTCCTGACCGAGAAATGGCGCCGGGAAAACGGCTACCGGCTGATCAAGGAAATCTGGGCGCATGAGGCCCATCGGATCGCCGTACGGTTTTGCTACGAATGGCATGACGAGACGGGCCAGTGGTTCAGAGCATTTGGCAACGAGAACTGGGAGTTCGACGTGCTTGGCTACATGGCGGTACGTCACGCGTCCATCAATGATGTGCCCATCTCGGAGAACGACCGCTTGTTTCACTGGCCTCAGGGACGTCGGCCTAACGACCACCCGGGCCTCACGGAACTCGGACTTTAACAACTGCTTTCGAAAAATGATCACGGAGGACAAGACATGAAAGACAACTACGAGGTACCTGTCATGATGACCAAGGAAGACGTGACGATGATGATCCTGTCGGCCAAGAAGCAGGCTGGCATGACATGGGAAGGCATCGCCGAGAAGATCGACATGTCTCCGGTCTGGACGCATTCGGCGTGCATGGGCATGAATGCATTTCCCAAGGACAAGGCCGAGGCGCTGGTTTCGGTCATGGGTCTGCCGCAGGAAGCGGCCAGCGTTCTCGAAGAGCCGCCCACCAAGGTCTGGGAGCAGTCTGTCCCGACCGACCCTTGCATCTATCGTCTTTACGAGATTGTCGGGGTCTATGGCCCGACCATAAAGGCGCTGATCGAAGAGAAGTTCGGCACCGGTATCATGTCGGCCATCGACTTTGACATGAGCGTAACGCGCGTGCCGCATGAGAAGGGCGACCGGGTCAAGTTGGAAATGTCCGGCAAGTATCTGGCGTACAATTCCTGGTAAGCGCGTCAGGACCCAATCGGTTTTCTTGATAAACGCAGGCCATTGGCCTGCGTTTCGACCCTCTCAGGCCGCAGTGCGTGATTTGGAGAAATCGGGCGATTCAACGATGCCTTGATCGAAGAGCTGTGCGATTTCCGTTCCCGTACACCCCGCGACGTCTGAAAGAATCTCTTCGGTGTGCTGGCCCAAAGTGGGCGCTGGTTGAGCGGTCGCGCGGGGAAGCGCGCTGAAGGATGCAGGGTGCGACGGAACAGGGTACTTGCCGATCCCTGGTTGCATCACCGGCGAAAACATCGGGTTGTCAGTACCAAGGTCCGGATCCTGCTCAACCGCTTCGCGGACAGTCCGGAACTCTGACCAGGTCAGTCCGCTCTTGTTGAAGTCAGCTTCGAAGTCTGAAACGCGGCGCTGGGCAAACCAGGGTTTCAGGACAGCGGTGATTTCGTCTCTGAAGCGCCAGCGATTTCCTTCATCCGTCAATGATGTTCCAAGTCTCTGTTCCAGTGCTGCCATTTCTTCGGTTGTCCCGGTTGCCTTGCAGATTCCGCGCCATTGGCGGTCGGTCAGCCCAATGATCATGACGCGGCGTCCGTCTGCACAAACAAAGTCCTGACCGTAGGCGCCAAAAAGCGCGTTTCCGGACTTGCCCCGGTCACCGCTGTTCAGTGTAACATCACCGATCATCCCGAGATGCCCCAATGCAGCGGCCGCGACATCCTTGAGTGCGAGTTCCACCTCCTGACCGCCATGGCCGCGCAACCGATGCCGTTCCGCCGCCAACAGCGCTGACACACACATGTTGCCAGCGATCAGGTCCCAGGCCGGAAGTGCATTCGCAACAGGATCTGTGTACCCCTCCGGTCCCGTCATGTGCGGAATTCCAAGAGCAGGGTTCACGGTGTAGTCCACCTGCGGACGCCCATGCCTGTCGCCCGTGAGCGTAACCATGATCAGGTCGGATCGGTGTTGGCTCAGTGTTTCGTAATCCATCCAGCCTCGGACCCGGAGGTTTGTCAGAAACAGCCCTGCATCCTGTCCGGGGGCGGTGATGATGCGCGTGATCAATTCGCGCCCCTCCGGCGATTTCATGTCGACCGCAATGGATTTCTTGCCTTTGTTCATTCCGGCCCAGAAAAGGCTTTGGCCGTTCGGGGCCAATGGCCAGCGTCCGGCATCCAAACCGCCGCCCAACCGATCAAAGCGGATCACCTCCGCCCCCATCTGGGCAAGTGTCATTCCCGCCAGGGGGACTGCGACAAAGGCGGACCCTTCGACGACCCGCATTCCTTTCAGCACGTTCACTGGGCATCCTCCCAGATGGCGGTTGCCTGCATGCACTGGTGACCATTCTGTCCTGTCCAGAGGCTCAGAACGGCGTCTTCGGTCTCCATCGCGATATCGCAGGATGTGCCGGCAAACATCGGATGGACGCCTCGGAAATCGAAGTATTTGGGAACGGAGCCCCGTGCCCGTACGGCAGCGCGCATCAGAAGGGTCGCCTGCAATGGGCCATGCACGACAAGGCCTGGGTACTTCTCGACCTGCTGTGTGTAGGGCAGATCATAATGGATGCGGTGTGCGTTGAAGGTGACCGCCGAATAGCGGAACAGGAGGGTCTCGGACGTATCGATCTGTTCCACTGGCGCGCTGGGCAAAGGCGTCTTGCGCGGCGGTGTGAAGGTTTCCGGGATTTCAAGGTAGACGATGTCCTGTCGTTCCTCGATTGCCAGCCCGGACGGTCCGTAGATTGCGTGATCCACCGTCACGAAAACCATCGGCCCGGTCGCGCCTTGCTTTTCGGTTACCGCACGGATGGATGACCGCCGCTCGAGCGGATCCCCAATGCGCAGGGTTGGGCCGTGGAATTTGAGCGCCCCGCCTGCCCACATTCTTCGGTCCAGTCGAACTGGGGGCAGCAGGTCGGTGTTGCGGGGATGTCCGTCTTTGCCAAGCTGCTCATTCGGGGTCGAAAGCGGAAACGCACACCAATGCCAAAGCGGGGGGAGAGGATCGCCGTGAGAGGGTATTTTGCCCAAACCGACGGTCGCGTGAAGTTGCCGGGCAAGCTCTGGTGTGATGCTGCCCGCATCGTTTGTTACGCGTCCCTGCCACGCCTCGAGGTTCAACATATCCATGAACTTCCTCCCCATTGAATGAACATCAGATATGGCGGAAATCTAAAAAAATCAAATGATTTTAATGACTTAGCGGAATACCACGGTATACCGACATGGTGATTTTGCAGGTGCGGCATTTGAGGGATAAGGGTTTTTCGCCTCTTTTCGCAGATGCGGCATCATGCAAAATAGTTGAAGTTTGGTTGCGGTTTGCCTGTGTGATGGGTCTCGGCTTCGGGATGGATCCCCGCTTTCGCATTTCGGATCGGCGCGGTAGCGTTCGGTTATGGATCGCACCCAGAGCACTCTGTCCCACTCGCTTCGGCATCGCTCAGGAGGGTTTGCATGACGCGCCCGGGTGGAGAAGACTTTTCGGTTTCGCAAGGAGACACCTCGAACGAGGTGGTCCTGCGCGGTGCGCTCACGATCCGCACCGTAACCCAGGCAAAGGCTGCGTTCGACGGCTTCAATCCTGAAACGCTAGCAAGGATCAATCTGTCTTCAGTAACACGTCTGGACACGGCCGGGGCATGGGCCATCGTCCGTTTGCAAAACCGGTTTTCCGAGGCTCAGAAACCGCTGGAATTGACCGGGACCACTGACAAGGTGGCCAGCCTGCTGCACACTGTTGCGCAGACCATGCCGAGTCCTGAAAAGGCGCCTCAAAGTCCGTTTTCTTTTGCTCAATGGCTCGATGGGATTGGGCAAAAGGTCTTTGCAGGGGCGATGTTTCTGCGCGCACTGACCGGCTATCTTGGCATTTTCCTGCATCGGATTGGCCGGGCTGTCCGCCATCCCAGCGAGTTTCGATTTACCTCTCTGGTCCATCACTGCGACGAGGTGGGCTTCAAGGCTGTTCCGATTGTCGCTTTGATGGCGTTTCTGATCGGGGTGGTGCTGGCCTTTCAGGGGTCTACACAGCTGAGGCAGTTCGGGGCCGAAGTGTTCGTGGTCGATCTGATCGCCATCTCAGTCCTGCGCGAGCTGGGTATTCTGCTGACCTCCATCATCGTCGCGGGGCGAACGGCATCGGCCTTCACGGCTGCAATCGGGTCCATGAAAATGCGCGAAGAGATCGATGCGATGCGTACACTGGGCCTTGATCCGGCCATGATCCTATTTGTTCCTCGCATTCTCGCGCTGCTGGTCATGTTGCCGATCCTTGGATTGATCGCCAATGTCGCGGGCCTGTTCGGAGGCGGGTTGATGGCCTGGATCGATCTGGGAATTTCACCGGCGATGTTCATGACCCGGCTTGTCGAAGGCACGTCGGTCGACCATGTCTTTGTTGGTCTGGTCAAAGCGCCTGTCTTTGCACTGATCATCGGCGTTGTGGGCTGCCACGCAGGAATGCAGGTGGAAAGCAACGCAGAGTCGCTTGGACGTATGACATCGAACGCTGTGGTGACGGCGATTTTTGCAGTCATTGTTGCAGACGCGGTGTTTTCGATCTTCTTTGCGAGGATCGGCATATGACAGAGCGCGAGGTTATCATCCGGTTGCGCGGCATCCGAAATCAGTTCGGATCTCAGGTGGTGCATGAAGATCTGGACCTCGATGTCTATCGCGGTGAAATTCTTGGCGTGGTCGGAGGGTCGGGTACGGGAAAATCTGTCCTGCTGCGCACGATCGCCGGGTTGCAAAAGCCCGCTGCGGGAAGTGTAGACGTTCTGGGAACAGATGTTCTGACGGCGGACGAAGACACGCGGCAGGCACTTGAGAACCGCTGGGGCGTGATGTTCCAGGACGGCGCGCTGTTCTCGTCGCTGACGGTGCGGGAAAACGTCGAGGTGCCGATGCGCGCAATCGAAGGGCTGGATCCGGAAATCCGAAGCGAACTGGCCGATCTCAAGATTTCGATGGTCGGTCTGCAATACCTTGCTGGCGACAAATATCCGTCAGAGTTGTCTGGCGGGATGCGCAAGCGCGCGGGGCTGGCCCGTGCTCTCGCGCTCGATCCGGACATCGTTTTCCTTGATGAACCGACGGCGGGTCTGGACCCGATCGGCGCGTCGGCTTTCGATCAGCTGATCCGAGGACTGAGCCATTCGCTTGGCCTGACGGTCTTCTTGGTCACACATGACCTCGACACGCTGCACGCGACCTGTGATCGCATCGCGGTCTTGGCCGAGAGAAAGGTACTGGTGACTGGCAGCATGAAGGATATGCTGAAGGTTGAGCACCCTTGGGTTCACGAGTATTTCCATGGGCCGCGCGCTCGTGCCGCCGCATCCGAGGGATCCGCCGAACCCGGCGAGAAAGGCAACTGAATTGGAAACCAAGGCGAATTTTGTCCTGATCGGCGCCTTCACCCTTGCCGGGATGCTGGGCATCCTTGGGTTTTTCCTGTGGTTCGCGCAGGTCGAGCTGGATCGCCAGTTCGACTATTACGATATCCGGTTTTCGTCCGTTTCAGGTCTGGGAAATGCTTCCGACGTTCGCTTCAGCGGTTTGCCGGTGGGGCAGGTTGTGGATGTGAAACTGTCGCCAAATCAGGACGGAACCATCCTTGTCCGGGTCGAGGTCGATGCGGCGACGCCTGTACGGACGGACAGCATTGCAACCATCGAAGCGCAAGGCGTAACGGGTGTGTCCTTTGTCGGGATCGATCCCGGCACTCCGACTGCGGACCTGCTGGAGCCGACCGAGGAACAACCTGTTCCCGAAATCATGGCCGGGCGCTCTACCCTGCAGAGCCTGTCGGAAGATGCCCCCCGACTGCTTCAGGAGTCATTGCAGCTTGTTTCGGATGTTGGCGACCTTCTGGGCGCGGACAACCGGGAACGGATCAATGCCATCATCGCCAATGTCGAACGCGCTTCTGCAGATTTTTCGGCCACCTTGGACGGGTTTTCATCTGTGACCACAACGGTCAATGATTTCGCGGAGCAGATCAATCGCTTCAACGAGACACTCAATACGTTGACGGGTGATCTGACGGATGTTCTTGAAACCGCGGATGCCACACTGACCTCGATTGGCGAATTGTCGGAGCAGGGTAAAGGCGTTCTGGCAACTGGGGCCGAAACTCTGACGACGGCGCAATCGGCCATAGAGAGGACAGAAGAATATGTGTCCTCGGAACTGAGTGTTACAACTGAGGAGTTGCGCGCGGCAGCAGCCTCTCTGCAGCAGGAGGTAACGGCGCTTGCTACGGATGCTCGGGCGCTTATGGCGACACTCAATCAAACGGGCGAGACCGCTACGGCCCGTTTGAGAGAGGCAGAGCAGACATTGGCCGCTACCGATGCGCTGATCGCGCGGTTGGATGGGGCAGCGGTGGTTGTCAGTGAAACTGCAGGAAACATTGATGCGCTGGTCCGCGAAGAAGGTGCGCCGCTTTTGTCAGAAACGCGTGACATGGTCGCCGAGGCCGACCGGGCCATTGCATCGGTCGCCGCTGTGGCGAACGACGATTTGCCGGTGATCATCGCGGATATCCGGCAAACGGCAGAAACCTTCCGTACAGTGACAACAGAGGTGGGTGGCAACCTCACGGCCTCCAGTCAATCCGCGGAAGTGGTTCTCGAAACCGCGCGGATCACGCTGGAGGATGCGCGCGTTTCCTTTGCAAATGCGAACGAGACTTTGTCGGCGATCAATGGTGCGTTGGAAACCGGAGACCGAGCACTGGATGCGGCAGAGCGTGCGTTCAGCGGAGCGGACCGTGTGATCAATGAAGATCTGGCCGGTATCATCGATGGTCTGGAACGCTCACTCAACAGTCTTGATGGTGCAATCGCACAAGTGTCCGAGGATCTGCCCGGGATGTCGGATGACCTTCGCGCTGCCAGCCGGGCAGCCTCTGAAACTTTTGCTGAGTTGCGAAGACTGACTGATGCCGCGTCGCCCTCGATCCGGGAATTCTCGACCACCGCACTTCCACTCTATTCCAGGCTGGCGCAGGAAAGCCGCGCATTGGTTGCAAATCTCGACCGTCTGACCGATCAGATACAGCGGGATCCCACACGGTTCTTCCTGAATCGAGAAACGCCGGAGTTCAGACGATGATCAATCGCGCCATAGTCCGTCGCACCATTGCCGTCATAGGGCTGGCATTCATGTCGGGCTGTGCAGCGATTTCGGCTGTAAGTGATGCCGCGACACCCCTTGACGTGTTCGAGTTGCGGGCACCTGAGTCAATTCAGGGCTCTCAGCGCAGACCGCTCGACCGGGATGTGATCATCGAGTTGCCGACGACCAGCGGCGCTTTGGCTACGGATCGTATCATGATCCGTCCGAACGCGCTTCAGGCGCAGTACCTGCCGGATGTGCGCTGGAGTGAACCGACACCGGTCATGGTACAAACGCTCATGTTGCGCGCCATCGAGGCCACGGGGGCGGTGCGCTATGTCGGTCGCAAACCACTTGGCGTCAGCGGCGATTTTGCGCTTGTCACCGAGGTCGTCGATTTTCAGGCAGAACTGAACCCGGATGGAGAAACCGCGACGGTGCACGCAAAGTGGCTCGTGCGGATCGTCCGGGAGCAGGATGCGAGGATCATCGCAACGCGCACTTTTGCGGCGCAGGTCCCTTCGACCTCGACCGAGACAATGGCTGTTGTGGACGCCTTCAGCGCAGCTTCCGATCAGGTGCTGGTCGCGTTTGCGGAGTGGGTACGCGGCGTTCTTTGACCACGCTCAATCGCCGCTGTTGGCATAAATTGTACCTGCGGATCAAACCTGATTCCACATGGTTCCGCGAAACCCGGGCCGTCTGAAGAGCGTCACTCCAACCGCTTTCCGGGCGCGAGATAGGTTGGATCCGCAGGCACTTCTATCAGGTTCAGACCGCCACGTTCGCGCGCGGCCGCGAGGACCGCTGCAAAGCGGTCAATATCGCCTGCGCGTTCGGCATGTGCCCCGAACGACCGGGCAAAATCACAGAAATCCGGATTGGTCAGTGCGGTCCCCGAAACCCGATCCGGGTATTCCCGTTCCTGATGCGCGCGGATCGTTCCGTAGCGCGCGTTGTTGATAATGATGACCGTCAAGTTCAGGCCGTGATGCGCTGCCGTCGCCATTTCCTGACAGGTCATCATGAAGCAACCGTCCCCGGCAATTGCGAATATCTCGCGGTCTGGTTCGCAAATTGCAGCGCCTATGGCAGCGGGCAGTCCGTATCCCATCGATCCCGATGTGGGAGCAAGCTGCGAACCCGGCGCGCGATAGCAATAGAAGCGGTGCAGCCAAGCTGCGTAGTTCCCGGCGCCATTGCAGACGATCGCGTTCTCGGGAAGCACTCCCGCCAGATGTGCAAAAAGCGGGGCCAGCGGGTCGCCTGAAACTGACGCCGGATCGCTGAAGGTTTCGTACTGCTTCCGCAATTCAGTGGTGCGGTCGGTAAATGTGCCGGGCGTGATCGGCTCCCAATCGGCAACCGCCTCGCAAAAGCTTTCGGTATCTGCGGCGACGGCGATTTCCGGTTCGAACACCCGGCCCAGTTCCTCAGGCTCGGGAAAGACGTGTATCAGGGACAGGTTCGGAACGGGCGGAGAGAGCAGGGAGTATCCCGCCGTGGTCATCTCTCCCAGACGAGGACCGATGGCGATAAAGAGGTCTGTCTCGGCCATGATGTCCTTCAGGTAGGGCGGGGTGCCGACACCATAGTGGCCGATGTAATTCGGGTGGCGGTTGTCCATCAGGCCCTGACATCTGAGCGAGACTGATACCGGCAACCCCTGCGTTTCAGCAAAGGTCTGAAGCGCGGCAATTCCCTTGCTGGTCCAACCACCGCCGCCAGCCATCACCAGCGGTGACTTGGCCTGTGCAATCCGGTCTCTGATCGCGTTCAGGGCAGCGTGGCCCGGACCGAAACGCGGCGTTTCAACCCGCGCGGGCGGCT
Source organism: Marivita geojedonensis (assembly GCF_002115805.1). Classification (GTDB taxonomy): domain Bacteria; phylum Pseudomonadota; class Alphaproteobacteria; order Rhodobacterales; family Rhodobacteraceae; genus Marivita; species Marivita geojedonensis. The sequence continues at coordinate 326,908 of NZ_JFKC01000002.1, forward strand.
TCGGGCGCGGGATCTCATCGTAGAGCATGTCTTCAGGCAGGGCCAGTACGACCGGGCCGGGACGCCCAGACATTGCTGTTCGGAAGGCACGGCTGACATATTCCTGCAACCGAGACGCATCGTCGATCTGGGCGACCCATTTGGCCATCTGGCCAAACATGCGACGGTAGTCGATTTCCTGGAACGCCTCGCGGTCGAGCATGTCGCGCGCGACCTGCCCTAGGAAAAGGATCATTGGCGTCGAGTCCTGAAACGCGACATGCACACCGGCGCTTGCGTTGGTGGCGCCCGGTCCGCGCGTCGCAAAGCATATGCCCGGACGGCCTGTCAATTTTCCATAGGCGTCAGCCATCATCGCGGCACCGCCTTCCTGTCGGCAGGTGACAAACCGGATATCACTTTCTCGTCCGTAGAATGCATCGAGTACGGGAAGATAGCTTTCACCGGGAACGCCGAATGCGGCGGTCGTGCCCTGCGCAACGAGTTGATCGACAAGTAGGTCCGCCGCGCGGATGGTCGGGTGTGTGCGGGTCATGAGGTGTTTTGCCTTGGTTGTGCTTGCTTGAACGCTGGGTAGGTTCGGCAGTCAGAGCAAAACAGATGGTCGGTTCAGACACAATGGGTGTCGGCCATGGATTGCCAACCTCGCAGGGCCACTGCCAATATACTGGTATGAAAAATTCTCTGCGCATCGATTGCCTGCAATACGCCAACTGGTCGGAGAAGGTCTTTCGGCAAATGCGTCAAGGACGCGTTGACGCGGTGCATGTGACAATCGCCTATCATGAGACATTCCGGGAAACTGTCCTGAACTTTGAAAAGTGGAACAGGTGGTTCGAGCGTTTTCCCGATCTGATCATGAAGGGTCTGACGGCAAGCGACATTGATCGCGCACAGCAAACCGACCGCACAGCCATATTCTTCGGTTTTCAAAACCCAAGTCCGATTGAGGACGATATTGGCCTCGTGGAGATTGTGCATACGCTCGGTGCACGGTTCATGCAGTTGACCTACAACAACCAGTCGCTTCTCGCGACAGGCTGTTATGAAAACGAGGATACCGGCATAACCCGCATGGGCCGTCAGGTGATCCGTGAAATGAATCGGGTCGGTCTGGTTGTCGATATGAGCCATTCCGCCGACAGATCCACGATCGAGGCAGCGGACCTGTCTCAGCGTCCCATCGCAATCACGCATGCAAACCCGCATGAGTGGGTACCGGCGCTTCGTAACAAGAAGGACGATGTGATCCGCGCGGTTACCAGCAATGGCGGAATGCTGGGCTTTTCTCTTTATCCACATCATCTGAAAGACAAGTCTGACTGCACGCTGGAAAGCTTCTGCGAAATGGTGGCGCGAACAGCTGACCGCTTTGGGACAGAGCATCTGGGGATAGGGTCGGATCTGTGTCAGGATCAGCCGGACAGCGTTGTCGAATGGATGCGAACCGGGCGTTGGAGCAAGGATATCGACTACGGTGAAGGGTCAGCATCAGCGCCCGGATTCCCCGACATGCCGGCCTGGTTCCGGGACAACCGCGATTTCGGAAACATCGAAAAGGGGTTGCGCGACGTTGGTATGTCGGAGGACGAAGTTGCCGGCATCATGGGCGGGAACTGGTATCGCTTCTTTGCGGATAATTTTGGGGGGCAACGATGAGCAGAGCGGCGACATCGGTCTCGCGTCGTGCTCCCGACATGGTGATGCGACTGAGCCGTTTGGGGTCCTTGCATCAGTGCCGCCTGAGTTTCATGCGTGTTCTGACCCGAAGACTTGCCTCTGAAAAATGGCGGTTCGAGCGGCGCGAGTTTGAGGTCGATGACCAAGGCGTTGGCCATGCCGTCTATACGGCGATCGGCCCCAAACGTAGCTATTCGCTTGTTGCCTTCGCGAATGATTTGCCGGCGGAGAAAAGATCTGACCGTGTGATTGCCGAGGCGTGGGATGCGACCTTCGCTCTTTTTGACGGTGTGCCAACGCAAGCCGACATTGACCGTCTGGCGCGGAATGTGCCCTTGCAAGAGGCCGGGCGTATCTCAGAATCCGAACTTTCGCTCTCTCGTGCGAACCAGTCCGTTCGATTGTGGGATCATGTTGTCGCGTCGCTGGCTTCGGGTCGCCAACCCGATGTCGCGCAGATCGACGCCGTGGGGTACCTGATGCGGACAACCGCTGTTTACGGCTCTGGCAAGTTCGGTGCGGCTGACCGTGACGTGATCGCGGACCGGGAAGAGTTGAACGGTCCATTTCAGGCAGAAATGCTGTCAGTGTATCTCACCCGTGCTTTTGTGCGCGATCTTGTTGAGCATATGGCGCACATGAAGGGTGGCGAAACAGCCGTCAGTCTTGATCCGAAACTCGCACGCCGCCTTGGGATCGGGAACTCGACGGGGCTCGGCATGGCGCCGTTTCTGATCAATCACCCGGTTCTGTTCAACAATTGGATCATGGCCCGCGAAGAAGCCATTGCACGCGTGCGTTCGTTGCCCAAGGCAGGCAACAAAGACATTGCCCTGTTTCACGATCTGCTGGAGCGCAGCGTGCAGAGCGTGCATCAGTGGCGGTCCGAGCATCCTGTTCAACGGAGAAAGCTGTCGGTTCTGAAACACGACCTGAGCGCATTGAAGGAGTATTTGGCTTCGGAAATCCTGACCCGTGAAAATCCGTGGGACGTGCTCTATCTGTGGGCTGAGCAAAACCTGAGCGAAGAGGGACAGGAACTGGTCGCCTCGCTGATGCTTGAGCCTTATCCGGAGCTTGTTGACGGGCTTGCCCATTGCATGTCCGACAGCCGCGCAGATGCATTCAGGATTGATGGCGGTCGCACCGTTGGTGAATTGCGCGATCAGATTGCGCGGACGTTCGGTTGGGCTTTGGATATCGACTGGTCCGTACCGCAGTCTTGTGCCCGGGCATGGTACACATCCGAAGAAAAGCTGGAACCCAGGTTGGGTGAACGGTTCGAAGAGCCAATCGCAGACTATGAACAGCCTCTCGCGCCGGCTCGCGATGCCTGTGCCGCATTCGGGGCGCTTGAAGATTGGCCAGCCGACACGCCGATATCGGCATTCCTGCTGCTCCACCCTGAGCACAGGCATACGATCCGTCGCGCTCAGATCAGTGCGTCGGCGCCGTACGGAGAAATCCGCGACAACACCATCAGCAGCGATGTCATGCCGATCGACATGCTGCGGGCAAAACTTTCATTTTTCGGGGCCACCCATTTTGATCCGCGTTCTGATCGATGGGTTCGGATCTGTATGTATGCTGGCGCGCCCTATCCGGAAGACCTTTCTGAAAAGAACGCGGATTTCTGGGTCTATCCGAGTGTCGCAGAGTGACCGTCTCGCTCAACGAAGTGGAGGCGATGGCCAAGAAGGCGACACGCGGCGCGGGCTACCCGTGGGGTGTTGCCGAAGACGCCGGCAAGGTCGCGCGCCAACTTGGAATGTGGGGCTACGACGGCTGCGGAACACTTGCGCGCGCTCTGACGCGGTTCGATGGTGTTTTATTGGAGGACAGGCTGCCGATCTTCGACGGTTCAGATGTCCAACCCAAGATAGGCATCCTCTGTCCCTTGCTCGCAGGAACCGCTCTTTCGGATCATGCTGAACGATTGTCAGTTGGAGCGATGGGGACAGGTCCAATCGCGGAACCGACGCTGCTTCTGCCATTCGCTGGGTTCGCGGCGCAGTTTCTTCGCTCTCCTGTTCGGGTGGCGGGGGCAGGGTTTTCTGTCACGACAAACGGGGAACATGTTTCGGTCGAGGGAGAGATACCCGACCAAGCGTCCGCGCTGACAATTGAGCGCGTTGCCACCTCTGTGCCTTGTCGTGAAAGAGCATACAGGGCTGCACCCCTTCAGGCAGATTGGGACGTTCTCGCGCGGTTCGCGCACCGGACTTATGCCCCGGCGACGGAAGAAAGCCGCCAGAAAGGCGCGGGGGCGGACTCCGCCTCGGACGACAGTTAGGAGAAGTCATGGAAATCCATCATAAGACAGAAGCCGAACGCAAAGCCGTGCTTGACGTTTTGGCTGACGTTCCCTTTCCCAGCGTCAATGCCGATCGTCCGGCAGGTTTGCTGAAACGCTGTCCTGCTGCGTCCGTGACCCCACTGGTTGACGCCCCGGAGCTTGCCTCGCGTGCGGGTGTCGCGCATGTACAAATCAAGGATGAACGTGAACGCATGGATCTGGGCAGTTTCAAGGCTCTGGGCGCTGCTTACGTGATCGCGCAGGATGCCGAGACAGGGGCTGCCAAGGGGCAGACATATGTCACGGCAAGTGCCGGAAATCATGGCTTGTCTGTTGCTGCTGGCGCGCAGGCATTCGGCGCGCACGCGGTGGTCTATCTTGCGGAAACGGTGCCAGAGGGCTTTGCGGACCGGCTGCGTGGATTCGGGGCTGAGGTGGTGCGTCAGGGTGCAATCTACGAGGAAGCGATGGCCGCCGCCGCACAGGCAGCCAAGGACCGCGATTGGGCTTTGCTGTCCGACAGTTCCTGGCCCGGTTACTTCGACCGACCTCATGTATTGATGGAGGGGTATCTTGTCCTGATGCAGGAAGCCGTTTCCCAAATGCCCGCTCCGCCGACGCACATCTTCCTTCAGGCCGGTGTTGGGGGGCTTGCCGCTGCGGCGGCCGCCTACGCCCGAAAAGCGTGGGGAGATGCCCCGAGGATCATCGTCGTCGAACCCGAGGTTGCGCCGGCGCTGTTTGCTTCGGTTGTGGCGGGTTCGCCTCAGATCACGGCAGGGCCGGAGTCAGCAATGGGACGGCTGGATTGCAAGGAGCCTTCCTTGATCGCTCTCAAAGGGCTGAGCCGCGATGCAGACGATTTCATGCTGATCACGGAATCGGAAGGCGCGACCGGAAGTGCCGCCTGTGCCGAGGCGGGATTGCCGACGTCACCTTCAGGGGCAGCTGGTTATGCGGGCTTATTGGCGGCGCGGGACAGCTTTGACGCGCTTGGTCTGAGTGACCAGTCGCGGGTGTTGGTCGTATTGAGCGAGCAGGCAGCATGACCGCGCCAGAGCGAGGGTTTTCAACAGCGGAGTTCCGCAATCGAACCCGTGCCGCGCAATCCCTTATGGCGGAACATGATCTTGCGGCTCTGCTCCTGACAACAGAGGCTGAAATCAGGTATTACACCGGATTCCTGACCCGCTTCTGGGAAAGCCCGACACGCCCCTGGTTTGTCGTGCTTCCGTCTTCCGGCGAACCGATTGCCGTGATCCCCTCCATCGGCGCGCATCTGATGAAGCAAAGCTGGATCACCGATATCCGCACGTGGTCGGCACCGGATTACGTTGATGATGGGATAAGCCTGCTGTCAGACACCTTGGGCGAGGTCACGCCACCGACCGGCCGGATTGGCGTTGCAGATCAGATGGAAAGTTTGGTGCGCATTCCGCTTGCGGATTTGCGAATGCTGGAGAGCCGCCTTTTGCCGCGCCTGCTCGTCAGCGATCAAACGATCACGCGGAGACTCAGGCTGGTCAAATCAGAAACTGAGATCGCCAAAGTCCGGCATGCCTGCGCCATAGCAGATCGTGCTTTCAACAGGGTCCCCGAGATCGCATCGGAAGGCGTCGCGCTGTCAATGGTGTTTCGTCGGTTTCAGATGCTCTGCCTCGAAGAAGGGGCGGATTGGCTGCCGTATCTTGCCGGTGCGGCAGGCCAAAGCGGTTACGGGGATGTCATTTCGCCGGCGACCGATGTCCCGCTGTCCAAGGGCGATGTCTTGATGCTGGACACAGGTTTGGTCTGGGACGGGTACTTCTGCGATTTTGACCGGAATTTCAGTGTCGGTTCGCCGGACAAAGAAGTTGAAGTCGCGCATGGGTGCCTTATCGACTCCGTTCAGGCTGCTGCGGAACGCGCGCGTCCGGGTGCCATGATTGCGGACCTGTTCCATGCCATGAACGCCGTCGTGAATCCTTCGGGCAACATCATGGAGGCCGGGCGTTTGGGGCATGGTCTGGGGATGCAGCTGACGGAGTGGCCATCGATCATCCCACAGGACGAAACCGTTCTTGTCCCGGGCATGGTATTGACCCTTGAACCATCGGTCGAGGTCGCGAATGGTCAAATCATGGTTCACGAAGAAAACATCGTCATTCGAGAAAACGGCGCCGAATTCCTTTCAGCGCCGCAGCCCCCTGAGATACGGGTGGTCTGATGGCGCTTCCGTATTCCGTTGACACAGACAGGCCGACGCAGATCGGGCTGATTGCCCTGCAAAGCGACGAGACCATCGAACGCGATTTCCGTCTGATGATGCCTCCTGATGTTGAAGTCCTCGTGACACGGGTCCCCTCAAGCACAACTGTGTCGCTCGAAACTTTGCGCGCCATGGAGGAGAGCCTGACGAATAGTGCAGCGCTGCTTCCGAGGGGGGCACACTGCGCAGCAGTAGGTTACGGATGCACGTCCGCCAGCGCGGCTATCGGGGCCGGGCGCGTCTCTGAACTGATCCGGAAAGGCGTTTCGACGCCCCATGTGACGGACCCGCTGACCGCCCTGATTGCCGCCTGCAAAGCCCTTGATCTGCGCCGGATCGGTCTGGTGAGTCCCTATGTTGCGTCCGTCAGTGACCAACTGATCTCTGCGCTGGACCAGGCAGGTGTAAGCGTCGTGTCTTTCGGCAGTTTCGATGAACCGTCCGAAGAACGCGTGGTACGCATCTCCCGCGAGTCTGTGCGTGATGCGGCTTTGCACGTTGGACGAAACGGTGCTTGTGACGCGGTGTTTCTATCCTGTACGAACCTGCGGTCGCTGGAAATCGTCGATGAAGTCGAAGGGGCCCTTGGCATTCCGGTTCTCGGCAGCAATCAGGTTCTGGCCTGGCATCTTGGCAAATTGGCAGGGTGCCTGAACGGATTTTCCGGCATCGGTCGGCTTTTCCTGAGTGGTGCAGATCTACAGCCGTGAGGCGTTTTCAGGTCGTTCAGAAGTCCAACAGCCGACCTTTGCTGATTTGACCGACCATTCCAGTCAGCGTCACGAAGGCGGCTGCTCGTCCAGCACCTTCTTCGCGACCCGGAAGCATTCCAGTGCCTGCGGAACGCCGCAGTAAATTCCGATGACGTGGATGATTGCGCGGATTTCCTCGCGGGTCACACCGTTGTTGAGAGCGCCTTTGCAGTGCGTTTCCCATTCATGCATCTTCCCCAAGGCTCCGATCATGGACAGGTTCATCATGGATCGCGTCTTGGCTTCGATCACGTCATCGCCCCAACCGAACCCCCAGCACCATGCAGTCATGGCCTCTTGAAAGGGTCGTGTGAAATCATCTGCAGCGGCAAGGTTTTTCTCGACGTACTCCGCGCCCAATGTCGCTTTGCGCTGTTCAAGCCCTTTGAGGAAAAGGTCCTCGTCAAACGTGCTCATGGATTATCCCTTCAATCTCACCGCAATATTTTTTGTCTGGACATAGTTCCACAGTGCTTCGCGTCCCTTTTCTCGACCATAGCCCGATTTTCCGAAGCCACCGAACGGTGTTTCGACGCCGCCCGCGTACCATTCGTTGACGAAGACCTGCCCGGTGCGCAACCGTCGGGCAGCTCTTGTCGCGCGGTCCAGATCGGCGGTGAAGACCCCGCCCACCAAGCCGTAATCGGTTCCATTGGCGATTTCGATGGCCTCTGTGTCATCGCGGAATGTCATCACCGAGAGGACGGGGCCGAAGACTTCCTGCCGCGCGATCTCCATGTCCGGAGTGACCTGAGCAAGGACGGTCGGTTCCATGAAAGCGCCCGGGCGATTGAGCCGACGCCCACCAGTGACAACCCGCGCTCCCTGTTCTTCTGCGCAGGCGACCATACCGACAGCCCGATCACACTGGGCGTCGCTGACCATTGACCCCATGTTCGCACCAAATTCAACCCTTTCGATTCCGGGGCCAACGGACAGAGATTTGGCGATGCGCTCCGCACGCTCAAAGAGCTCGTCGGATCGGCTCTCATGCACGATGACGCGCGACATGGCAGAGCAGACCTGTCCTGCGTTGAAATAGATACCCCAGCGGATGTCGTTCTCGAACGCATCGAGATCCGCGTCGTCATGGACGATGGCCGCGGACTTGCCTCCCAGTTCCAGCACGCAGGGCACCACATTGCCCGCCGCCGCCGTTGCAATGGCGATGCCCGTCGGAACGGACCCTGTAAAGACGATCTGATTGACGTTCGGATGCCCGGCCAACGCGGCACCAGCCTCACGTCCGAGACCGCAGATCACGTTGACCGCACCCGGCGGAAGCCCGGCAGCTTCCGCAGCACGGGCGAACCATGCGTTGGTCAGCGGGGTCAGCTCAGGAGACTTGATCACACAGGCATTGCCCGTCGCCAAACCTGCCGAAAGCGACCGGGCGGTCATTTCCAGAGGGTAGTTCCACGGGATGATATGAGCCGATACGCCGAAAGGTTCATATTCCGTCCAATCCATGTACCCAGCGCCCAAGGGGATGGAGCGGCCTTCGACTGTGCTGGCCTGATTGGCATAATACTCGAAGTAAAGGGCGGCGCCTTCCACCTCGATATGGGACTCCCATAGCGGTTTGCCCTGTTCCCGCGTCAGCACGTGGGCGATTTCGTCTTTATGCTCGAGCAGATAACGCCCCATCGCCTGGACAAGGCGACCCCGTTGGATGGGGCGCATGTCCGTCAGATCACCGGCAAGATGCACGCGCCGTGCGGCCTTGACCGCGCGGTCGACGTCGGTGACATCCGCCAACGCTTGTTCGGCAACTCGTTCGCCAGTAGCGGGATCGATCACATCGATCCGCCCCGCACCCCCGTCGACCCATGATCCGTTGATGTAGTTCTGCCAGTATGATGCAATCTCAACCATCGACCGCCTCCCGCATCCAGCGTTGAAGTTGCAGGATCGAATGTTCGGAATTCACGCCGCATTTCGGATCCACGATCAATGGTCCCGGCACGTATCCGCGTGATTTCAAACCGCGTTGGACGCTTTCGACACGATGAATGTCTTCTTCGACCGTTGTTGCGCGATCCTGCTGTGCCATGTGGCGCACGGTTTCATTGTCGCATCCACCAACGGAATACCATCCGCGCCAGACCACGACATGATCCGCATCCACTGCGCGCCAGTGGTAGGTGTTCAGAAGATTGCCGGGATAGACCTGGAAGCTGAACATCGGCCAGAGAAACCACGATGAATATCTTTCGTTGTTCTTAAAGCCGCTTTGAATGTCATAGCTCATCTGGCTGAGGTCGTTGCACTCGGTCGTGTGACGCAGGCAGTAGCCTTGCGGCTGGATGTCATAGGTCTCGGGTCGGATCACACCGGTTGAAAAGGTTGGGTGGTTAAGGCTGCAATGGAAACATTCCGAATAGTTCTCAACAGAAACCTTCCAGTTGCAGCGCTCCGGTATCTCCACCCATTCAAGAGGTTTGAGCTCGGCCCAGTTGGGTACGAAGCCTTCCAGTTCGCTCCGCACATTCGGGAACCAGTCGTCCATAGGCGCGGCGTCGGGATCGAGATTGACGAAGACGAAACCCAGAAAAACCTCTGTCCGGATTTCTGTAAGGCAGATCTCTGACGCATCGAAACCCGGTACGGACTTCGCATTGGGTGCGGCGCGCAGTTTACCTGTCAATTCGTAGGTCCAGGCGTGGTAGGGGCACACAACGACACGGGTCGATCCCTCACCACTGACCAGTTGATGCGCACGGTGCTGGCAGACATTGTAGAAGGTGCGGATTACGCCATCGCGCCCTTTTATGTAGAACAGACTTTCATCGGCCAGCTCGAAAGCCACGTAGTCGCCGGGGGACTCCAACTGGCTCGCGTGGCAGGCGAATTGCCATGTGCGTGCCAAAAGCCCCGCTTTCTCGGCCGCGAAAACCTGTGGATCGGTGTAGTACCGGGCGTCAAGCGAGCGCACCGGAGTAGTTTCGTCCTTCATTCAGGCTCCCCCTCGTAGATGCCCAATTGGTGGCGGCGGCGGTGAAACGTCTCGACACGGTCCACGATTTCATCGCTGGCGACTGCGATGACAAAGCTCAGCAGTGTTTCCAGAAGTCCGATCATGGCAACCGAGGACGGGAAGAACTGAGGCGTGTCGGCGGCGACGACGAATCCGTGCTGTGCTGCCCGTATGATTGGGCTGGCCGGGCTGTCCGAGATGCCGATGATCGTCAGACCCTGTTCGCGGGCGATGCGCACGGCCTCGATCACCTCGGTGCGATAGGGTCGGCAGGTTATGGCGATCAGAACGTCGTGCTGATCCGCCCAGGCAAGATCGTCTATGGCCGTCGATCCGGGGCCGGGAATGGCGTGGAAATCCGTCATTCCGGTTGAAGCAAGATAGGTGAAATTGCGAGCGTTCGCGTTCATCACACCGACACCCAGCGTAAAGACCTGCCGCGAAGACCAGATCGCATCAGCTGCTGCCTTGAGGCGATCCGCGTCGATCCCCGCGAAGGTGTCTTCGAGGTTGCGGATCGCGCCTTCGACCATGTCGGCGTACAAGCCGCCCAAATCGCCGGATTTCCGAATATCCTGCAACCAACGCGCACGGTCCGGAAAGCTGATAGAGCCTTTACGTATCGCCTCGCGGAAGGGCGCGCGGAAATCCTCGTATCCATCGAAGCCTACCTGCCGGGCCATGCGGACAAAGGTATTGGGCTTTACATTCGCCGCTACAGCGATTTCCCGCACGGTGGAAACGCCCACGTCCGCGGGGTTTTCCAGCACGTACCGTGCGGCTTTCTGTGCTTCCGGTGTCAGCGCGTCCCACTCCTCGGTCAGGCGGTCCAGAACGCGATATGATACATTTGTGTCATTCATGATTTACAGTGGTACACATGTACGCACATGCTGTCGAGCAGTTTTGCGACTCGTTTGAAGGATCAGCGACATGACCGATTTTCCCAGCCATGCCCGCGTGGTGATCGTGGGCGGTGGAGTGATGGGGGTGGGGCTTGCCTACCACCTTGCGCACGAAGGCTGGGGGGCAGAGACCATCCTGCTTGAGAAGGCCGAACTGACCAGCGGCAGCACGTGGCACGCGGCAGGGCAGATCACCCATTCGACCAGCAGTTTCAGCCTTGGCAAATGCGTTGACTACAACATCGGTCTCTATTCCGGTGGTTTGGAAGCGGAAACAGGACAGGCGGTGACGTGGCACGGCTGCGGATCGTTTAGACTGGCCTACACCGAAGACGAGATGGACTGGCTGCGCCATACTTTGTCCGTAGGGCGGTCTTTGGGGTTCAACATCGAACTGGTTGGCCCGTCCCGCATCGCCGAGCTGCACCCGTTCTACAATCTCGACGGCGTTCTGGGCGCGCTGCACACGCCCGATGACGGGCACGTGGATCCGACCAATGTGACCATGGCGATGGCCGCCGGCGCGCGCGCCAAGGGCGTTCGGATCATCCGCCGGTGCCGGGCCACGAATATTACGCAGCAGCCAACGGGCGAATGGTTGGTGGAAACGGAACGCGGTTCAATCCTCTGCGAACATGTGGTCAATGCGGGTGGCACCTATGCGCGGCAGATGGGCGAATGGTCGGGGCTGCAATTGCCCATGACGTCAATGACGCACCATTATTTTGTCACCGACGAGGTGCCTGAATTCCGCGATCTGGAGCGCGAACTCCCAGTCATCCGCGACGACCGCAAGGTGTCGGGTTACATCCGGATGGAGCAGAAAAAGGGCCTCATCGGCATCTACGAGAAAACCAATCCCAACACCGTCTGGGAAGACCATTGCCCATGGGACGCCGAAAACGAGCTCTTTGAGGCGGATTACGACCGTGTCATGCCGTGGCTGGAGGAAAGCCTCAATCGAATGCCGATCTTTGCAGAGCTTGGTATAACCCGTGACGTGCATGGCGCGATCTCGCACCCGCCCGATGGTAACCCGCTTATCGGCCCGGCGCCGGGTGTGCGCAACTATTGGTGTTGTTGCGGTACCCAGATTGGGATCGGCTGGGGTCCAGGGTTGACCCGCGAACTGGCGCGCTGGATGGTGCACGGTGCCGCAGACATCAACATGCGCGATTACGATCCGCGTCGCTTCGGGGCTTACGCAAAGAAGGATTGGCAGGTCATCAAGGCCAAAGAGGATTACTGCCTGCGCCACGAGATCCCGTTTCCGCATTTCAACCGCTTGGCGGGGCGTCCGATCAAGCCCTCGCCGCTTTATGAAACGCTGAAGGCCAAGGGCGCGGTCTTTGAAGAAGTCTACGGCTTCGAGCGCCCCCGGTTCTTTGCCAAGGGCATCGACCAGCGGGATCACTATTCCTTCCGCCGTACTCCGGTAGATAAAATGGTAGCCGCCGAGGTCAGGGCCGTGCGCGAGCGGGTGGGCGTAATGGACGTGACCGCCTTCACCAAGGTTCTGGTTGAAGGACCTGACGCTTTTGCCTTGCTCGACCGTCTCACTGCGAACCGCATGCCGGAGAAAATTGAATCAATCACGCTGACGCACATGCTGAACCGGCGCGGGCGGATCGAGCTGGAAACGACCATCGTGCGGATGGCCGAGGACAGGTTCTACCTCGTTTGCGCGGCGTTTTTCGAACAGCGTCTGTTGGACCACCTCAACAACCATAGCGAAAACGCAGATGTCTCCATCTCCGCGCTTTCGGATAGCTGGGGTGCGCTGAGCCTCAACGGTCCGAGGTCGAGGGATGTTCTGGCCGCCTGCACCGATGCGCGTCTCGACAACACCGCTTTCCGCTGGCTTTCGGCACAGGAGATCGTTGTTGCGGGTTACACTGTCTGGGCCTTCCGCATGTCCTATGCTGGGGAACTTGGTTGGGAACTCCATATGCCGTTCGAAGCCATGTCGGACGTTTACGCCGCACTGTGGCAGGCGGGTGAGGCGCATGGGATCGCCGATTACGGCAGCTTCGCCATGAACGTCATGCGCATGGAGAAAGGCTTCAAAGGGGCAGGGGAGTTGACCAACGAGGTCACGCTGGCAGAGGCAGATGTGTTGCGTTTTGCCCGGAGGGACAAAGCGTATCTTGGTCGTGATACAACCCTGAACTCCAACCTGCCCTGGGACTGCGCCTATCTTGAGATCGAACCCGATGGCCTGCGCGATGGCCACGGCGGAGAGGCAGTGATGCTGAACGGGCAGGTTGTCGGATCGACCGCATCGGTGGTGTATGGGCATACGGTCGGCAAGATACTGGCCTTCGCCTACATCAAACCCTTCGCGGCCAAACCCGGTACTGCGCTGGAGGTGGTCATCCACGGTCAACCCCGTGCGGCGCGCGTTCTGAGCGAACCTGCCTATGACCCGCAGAGCTTGAAACCACGAGCCGACGTAGTGACGGAGCCTGCAGAATGACCGTTCTTGCGACCCCTGTTCCAATCACAGCTAGAACCGACACACGTATCAGGACCGTGTCTCTGTGGCATGTGCCTTTGACCAGCCATACGGCCTACTACATGGCCGATGGCAAGACCTGCGATACGGTGGAAACCGTTGTGATCGCAGTAGAGACCAATTCGGGTCTGACCGGGTGGGGGGAGGTCTGTCCGATCCCGCATTACCTGCCGGCCTATGCGCGGGGCGTGGAACCGGCTTTGCTGGAACTGGCCCCGGTGATCCTTGGGGCCGATCCTGTGGGTGTGGGAGCGACGATGGCGGCGGCGGAGTCCTGGTTGCCAGGCCATGTCTATGCGAAGTCGGCGCTCGACATTGCGCTGTGGGACATCACCGGTCAGGTGGCGGGGCTGCCGCTGCATGCGCTGCTTGGCGGGCGCCGACAGGCAGACTTGCCGCTCTATCACTCCATCACGTGTATCGACCCGGACGAAATGTCCCGTATCGCTCGGGATGCGCAGGCGCAGGGAATTACACAGTTTCAGGCAAAGCTGGGTGCATCGGGTGACTGGCAGACGGATGTGGAACGGCTGACCAAGGTGCGTGAAGCCGTTGGGCCGGGACCTCTGGTCTATGGCGACTGGAACTGCGGAGCGACGTCGCTGGACGCGACCCGCGTCGGCCGGGCCGTTTCCCATCTGGATGTGATGCTCGAACAACCCTGTGCCACGCTTGACGATTGCGCTCGCGTGCGCGCGGCAACGGGTCTGCCGATGAAACTCGACGAGTTGGCGCATGACACGGCCAGCCTTCTCGAGGCCCATCGCCTCGGTATCATGGATGCGGTTGCACTGAAGCTGTCGAAATTCGGCGGACTCTCGGCGACACGCCGGGCGCGCGATCTGTGCCTGCATCTCGGGTCAAAGATGTGCATCGAGGACACGTGGGGAAGCGACATCACAACCGCCGCTCTGCTGCATCTCGGGGCTGCGACCGAGCCTGCGCGCGTTCTCAATGTCTGCGACCTGTCCGGCTATGTTGCACCGCGGCTGGCTCCGGACGCCCCGACGCGCGCAAACGGACGTATCGCGCCGCCCGAAGGTCCGGGCCTTGGTGTCGTTGTGGACCGCGTCGCGCTTGGTAAGCCTGACCTGATCCTGGAGTAAACCAATGAACCGCATCCACAGCCAAGACGATTGGATCGCACGTGCCCGCGCTGTGCTGCCTGCTGGCGGATTCGGCAATTTCGACCCGGGCGTTGTCATCGCCCGGGGTCAGGGTAGCCGCATTTGGGATGAAGACGGTCGGGAATACGTGGACTACCTGATCGGTTCCGGCCCGATGCTTCTTGGGCACGGCCACCCCGAAGTATTGGAAGCTGTTCTTGAACAATTGCCCAATGGCCTGACATTCTTTGCCAACAATGCCAAAGGCATCGAGTTGGCCGAGGCCATCGTCGAGGCTGTCCCTTGCTGCGAACAGGTGCGTTTCGTCGGGTCAGGTGGTGAGGCGGACATGTATGCGCTCAGGCTGGCACGAGCATATACGGGCAAATCCAAGATCCTGAAATTTGAAGGGGGATATCACGGCATGAGCGCCGAAGCGCAGATGTCGCTTGCCCCTTCCCGCCAGGTGAACTTCCCGACACCCGTGCCAGACAGTGCGGGTATCCCTCAGGGCGTCGCGGACGAAATGCTGATCGCGCCATTCAATGATCTGGATGCGGTGGCCGGACTTTTGGATGAGCACACGGATGTCGCGGCCATCATCGTCGAGCCGCTCCAGCGCATCATTCCCGCGCAACCCGGTTTCCTGCAAGGGCTGCGCGACCTGTGTGATCGCCACGGGCTTCTTCTGATCTTCGACGAGATTGTCACCGGTTTCCGTCTTGCATATGGCGGCGCACAGGAACGGTACGGGGTGGTTCCCGATATCTGCACTTTGGGCAAAATAATCGGCGGTGGATTTCCCCTTGCCGCGCTTGGTGCCAGTGCAGAGATCATGGCACATTTCGACAAAGCGATTGTCGGCGCCGACAAGTGGCTGATGCAGCTCGGAACCCTGTCCGGGAATCCGGTCGCGGCGGCTGCGGGCCTCAAAACAATGGAAATCCTGCGACGCTCGCAGCAGTATGAGCGGCTGCGCCAGCTTGGGCAGACCCTGATGAAGATGCAGTCTTCCGCATTATCGGATCAAGGCATATCGCATCGCATATGTGGCGACCCGACGCTGTTCGACGTGTATTTCACCACGCAGCACCCAACGGATTACCGCAACGCACGCCATTCACACCCGCGCTTTGGAGAGGTGTGGAATTCAGCTCTACGCGGGCAGGGAGTCTTCAAAAGCCCCGGGAAGATGTACCCCTCTCTGTCCTTGACGACGGCGGACCTCGATCAGACGGAACAGGCGTTTCTGGTCGCTGCACAAGCGGTCGCTCAAGTTTCCTCAACTGCCTGACGGGCAGAAATGCCAAGGTCGGTCGCAGCATGGGGCAGGCGTATTGGGCGGTGCTTCCATTG
Source organism: Marivita geojedonensis (assembly GCF_002115805.1). GTDB lineage: Bacteria > Pseudomonadota > Alphaproteobacteria > Rhodobacterales > Rhodobacteraceae > Marivita > Marivita geojedonensis. The sequence continues at coordinate 342,743 of NZ_JFKC01000002.1, forward strand.
AGATCAGGTTTGCCCGACACCAACACCGCGATTAAAAGCACGACGCTCCCATCGAGCAAACAACGGCTGTACCGGCCAGCCCGCTAGAACGCGCCGGATTTCCGTCTTGAAATCACGACAAGCATCAGGATCGTCACCAGATAGGGAAGGCTCGACAAGACCTGCGACGGCAGCCCGACCCCGATGGCCTGGGCCGTCAGTTCGCCGAGGGACAGAATTCCGAAGAGCAGAGCGCCAAAGGCGACACGTCCGGTTTGCCATGTCCCGAACACCACGAGCGCGAGTGCAATCCACCCGCGGCCGGCAATCATCCCGTCGGCCCAAAGCGGTGTGTAAACGGTCGAGGCATAGGCCCCAGCAACGCCACACATCGCACCGCCAAATGCCGCGGCGGCAAGACGTATCAGGACGACCGGGTATCCGATGGCGCGGGCTGCCTCAGCGTTTTCGCCCACCGCGGCAATGATGAGGCCTAGTTTTGTTCGGTTGAGGGTCCACCACAAACCGAAAGTGCCGATTACTGCCAGCCAGACCACAATGTCCTGTGTCAGCACCGTTGGACCTATCACGGGGATATCGGACAGCACTGGAATGTCGATCTTTGGCAGTCCTTTGATGGTCAGGCTCTCGTATGTCTTCCCGAACAGGGCTGACAGGCCCAGCCCCAAAACACCAATGGCCAGTCCAGAAGCAACTTCGTTGGCGCGCACGGCAATCACCAGAACGGCAAAAAGCATTGCTATCAACGTACTCACCGCTGCCGCAGCCACGAACCCGACAACATGAGATCCGGTGTGGTAAACGCATATGAAAGCGATCGCGGCACCGATGGCCATCATGCCTTCCAACCCGAGGTTCAGCAGCCCGGTCTTTTCAACGACCATCTCTCCGAGAGCGGCCAGCAGCAGCGGAAGGGATGCGGCGAGCGTACCCGCCAGAAGAAACTCCAGCCCGCTCATGCCGGCACCTTTCGGCTGAACTCGATCCGGTAGCGGATCAGTGTGAAGGTCAGCAGGTAGAAGAACAGAAGCAATCCCTGGAACACCTCGACCGCTGCAACCGGGAGCCTTGCGGACACGGTAGCGCTGTCGCCACCGATATAGATGACCGATATCAGGAAGCTGGACGCGATGATCCCGAGGGGGTTCAAACCGCCCACATAGGCTACGATGATCGCGGCGTAGCCGTAGCCAGACGTGACCGAGCGTTGGAGTTGTCCCAGTGGCCCCGCAACCTCGCTCGCCCCCGCGATCCCAGCCGCCAATCCGCCCAGGCCAAGACCCAACCACACCATGCGTGGGGCGGAAAACCCGGCATAGAGTGCGGCGCGTGGTGCCAACCCCGCAGTGCGCAACTGGTAGCCGCGGAAGTGGTGCTGCATCATCAGGTAGGCAAAAAGGCTCGCCAGCAGCGAGAAGATGAGCGAGATATTCGTTCGGGTCCCATCGAACAGGATCGGCAAAAGCGCATTGTCCGGGAACATCACAGTCTGCGGGAAGTTGAACCCACGTGGATCCTTCCACGGACCGAGCAGCAGGTAGTTCAGGATCTGCACGGCGATCAGCGCCATCATGAGTGTGACAAGAATCTCCGACGCACCGAACCGGGTGCGCAAGGCTGCTGCGATCAAAGCATAGACCGTACCGCCCAACGCCCCGAAGGCGATCATCGCGGGCAGCATCATCGGGAAATCCCCGTCAGGGAAATACACCGGCAGCGCGGAGGCGCAAAGCGCACCGACGATGAACTGGCCCTCTGCGCCAATGTTGAAAACGTTGGCGCGGAACCCGATGGCCAGCCCTTGCGCGATCAGGAGCAGCGGCGCCATCTTCAAGAGTACTTCGGAAAAGCTGTACCAACTCAGGAACGGCTTGAGCAGCAGGGCATGTAATGCCGCGCCAGCGTCTTTGCCCAATGCCGCGAACAGGACGAGGCTCGCCAGACAGGTGAAGACCAGCGCCAGAACGGGCGCGGTGAACATCGCAAGTCGCGAGGCGGAGTCGCGGCGGATCAGTCGGAGTTTCACGTCGCAGCCCCAATCATGTAGCGCCCGATTTCCTGCGGGCTGGTCTCGGCCGCGTCCAGGGCGGACGACAGGTGCCCTTTGTGAAGCACATGCAGCTTGCTGCACATCTCGAACAACTCGTCCATTTCCTCGGAAATCACGAGGATCGCACAGCCCTGATCGCGCATGTCGAGCAGACGCCTGCGAATGGCGGTCGCGGCCCCGATGTCGACCCCCCATGTGGGTTGCGACACCAGCATCACGTCCGGGTTCAGCATGATCTCGCGGCCCAGAATGAATTTCTGCAGATTGCCACCCGACATCGCGCCGGCTTCGGCATCCGGTCCCGGGGTCCGCACATCGAACGCGTCGATGCATTCGCGCGTAAAGGCGCGCTCCACGCTGCGCCGAATGAACCCGCGCGACAACATATTGCGACTGTGGGCGGTCAGAAGGCTGTTGTCGGCTAACGACATCTCGGGCACCGCGCCTCGCCCAAGCCGTTCTTCCGGCACAAAAGCAAAGCCCAGCTTGCGCCGCGCCATCGGGCCAAGGTGCCCGACCTTCTTGCCCATGATCTCGATCATGCCAGGTTCCTGCGCCCGGGTCTCACCGGAAATCAGCGCCGCCAGTTCCTGCTGCCCGTTGCCAGAAATCCCTGCGATCCCGACAATCTCGCCGCTGCGAAGTTTGAGGTCGATGCCCTCAAGCGTCGTCCCGAACCGACTGGCCCGCGGATGGCTCAGCGCGTTAAGGCGCAGCCGTTCTTCCCTCGGCGGGCGCGGCGCGGCATGTGCTACGTTCGGCATCTCGCGCCCGATCATCAATTGCGCCAGAGACCGCGCATCATGCTCGCGCGGATCTACGCGGCCCGTTACCTCACCGCTGCGCAGGACACTTGCGGTGTCGCACAGCTCGCGGATCTCATCCAGCTTGTGCGAAATGAACAGGATCGCCATCCCCTCGGCCTGCAGCTTGCGCAAGGTCTCGAACAGGCGACGCACGCTTTGCGGCGGCAGCACGGAGGTCGGTTCGTCAAGGATCAAGAGCTTCGGATTGAGCAGCAGACAACGGATGATCTCGACCCGCTGGCGCTCGCCCACCGACAGACGATGCACCATCGCGTGGGGATCGACAGAAAGCCCGAACTGGTCCCCCAGATCACTTATCTTCTGCGCCAGGTCCGCCGGTTTGCCGGGGATCATCAGCGACACGTTCTGCACGACGCTCAGCGTTTCGAAAAGCGAGAAATGCTGGAACACCATCCCGATGCCAAGCGCCTGGGCGTCGGAGGGCCGGGCAAGATGCACCTCCTGCCCGTTCCAGTAGATATGCCCCGCATCCGGCTGTTCGACGCCGTAGATGAGCTTCATCAGGGTGGATTTGCCCGCCCCGTTTTCACCCAGCACGGCATGGATCGACCCCGAATGCACCTCGAGGTCGATCTCCTTGTTGGCCTGAACGGTGCCGTAGCGCTTGGAGACCTTTGCAAGCCTCAGCAGCGCAGGCTGGCTCACGACGGCAGCGGCGTGGTCACGCCCGCAACATGCCAGTCCATGCCGATGATTTCGCCATCCGTCATCGCCACGCCATCCGCCACACGCTCGGTGCCGGACTGGTCGGTGAGCGGACCTTTGAAGACCACGAAGTCACCCGCCTCGATCTCGGCTTCCTTGGCTTTGATCTGTTCGATCATGTCGGCCGGGATGTCCGGGTTCCAGTCGGCAGTGAAGACCACATCGTCTTCCATGCCCAGCCAGTAGTTCGCACCGGGGAATTCGCCCGCCACGTGCCCATCGACCAGACGCTTGAAATGCGGACCCCAATCGGTGCCGACGACACCGAGGTACTTGGAGGGCGCGTATTTCTTCATTGAGGAGTTGAGGTTGTAGGCATAGACCCCGGCCTCTTCCGCCACAGCGATCACCGATGGCGTGTCCTGCGCGTTCGAGAAAAGAATATCCACGTCCTGCGAAATCAGAGCCTTGGCGGCTTCCTGTTCCGACGCGGGGTCGAACCAGCTGTTCACCCAGACGACGCTCATGGTGATTTCGGGATCAACCGACAGCGCGCCCAGCATGAAAGCGTTGATCGAGGTGATCAGTTCCGGGATCGCGAACGCGCCGACACAGCCGATCTTCTTGGTCTTGGTCAACGACGCGGCGGCCATCCCCATCAGGTAGGTGCCCTGCCAGTATTTCGCGGTGAAGGGGGCGAAGTTCGGCTCGACCATGAAGCCCGAGGCATGGATGATCGACACATCGCGGTTGCGCTTGGCGATCTGGATGCCGCCGTTCTGGTAGCCGAAGGAGCCCAGCAGCAGAACCTCGTTGCCCTCGGACACCAACCCGTTGGCGATGCGGTCGGCATCCGGACCTTCCATGATGTTTTCCAGCACCGTCACCTCAAGCTTGTCGCCATAGGCTTCCTTCACGGTGTTCACGCCTTCCATGAGCGTGTGCGACCAACCCACATCCGCGATGGGCGAGGGCAGCACAACGCCCATCTTGAGAACGTCCTGCGCATGTGCGCGCATCGGCAGAGCGAGCGCGGTTGTGGCGGCAAGCGTGCCTTTCAGGAAACTGCGGCGTTTGAGTGTGTCAGACATGGTTATCCCCGTTGGTTGTGTTTGGCAGAATGGTGTGAAGTGTCTCTTCGGCGGCGGCGAACAGTGCGCCTTCGTCGATCCCCGGAAACGCGCCTTTGTGCCAGACGATGCGACCGTTGATCATGGTAAGGTCCGTTGGCGCACCGACACCGACCTTGGCCAGAAGGCTGATCGGATCATGGCGCGTGCCCACGAAATCAAGCTTGCGCGTGTCGATGGCGAAGAGGTCCGCGGCCATGCCGGGGCGCAATGCGCCGATGTCTTTGCGCCCAAGCAGCGAGGCCCCGCCTTCGGTCGCATAGTGCAGGAACCGTCCGGGCACTGGCACGCCGTCCTGTCGGGTCGAGGCGACAAGGCATTGCAGCATGTACCCGGAATGGATGCAGTGCATCAGATTCGAATTGTCGTTCGACGCCGCCCCGTCGCAGCCCAGTCCGACGCGGACCCCCAGCGTATCCATCGCCGGGATGTCTGTGACTTCGGCCCCGACCAGATATACCGGCTCAGGACAATGCGAAACGCCGGTGCCGGAGGTCGCCAGCTTGCCCAATTCTTCGCGCGTCAGTTCCCAGCCATGGGCATAGAACACGTCCGGCCCGGCAAAGCCGATCTCTTCGCAGTAATCAACAGTCCGCTTTCCATGGACCTGTTCAATCACCGGGCTTTCCCCTTCGCCCACATGGCTGTGCAGGATCACGCCCTTGTCGCGCGCAAGCGACACGGACTGCTCGAATGTCTCGCGGTAGCAGTTGACCGGCTGGCAGGGAGCCACTGCCACCTGTCGCATCGAAAAGGGTGCCGGATCGTGGAACGCGTCGATGGCACGTTCGCAGGCCGAGATGAATTCGTCGGTCGACTCCAGCATCTCGTCTGGGATCGTGCTGCCCTCGGATTTTGGCAGCGTGTTGCCGCCCCGGCCCGCGTGAAAGCGCATGCCCAAGAGGTCTGCCGCCTCGAATTGCCGGTCGATGATGTGAGACCCGGCATGGCGCGGGAAGCAGTATTGGTGGTCAAACGCAGAGGTGCAGCCGTGTTTGATCAGTTCGGCCATCGCGACGACAGAGCTGTGATAGAAACAGTCCTCGGTCAGACGAGAGAAGATCGGGTAGATGCGGTCGAGCCATTCGATCACCGAATAGCGCGTCCAGTCCAGTTCGGCCCGGTTGCGGACGAAGCATTGGAAGAAATGGTGGTGTGTATTGACGAGGCCCGGATAGATGAAGTGCCCGGTGGCTTCGATGACCTCGGTCCCGTCGGGCGCCTGACGGGCCAGGTCGGGTCCAATGGCCGTGATTGCACCGTTCTCGCAAAGAATGTCTTGGTGCCGCAGAACCGGAGCGCTGGCCGAGGTGACGATCGCCTCGCAGTTCTTGAGCAGGATCGCGGTCATGCCGGGTGGGCCAGTTCATGCAGACGGTGGATGCCAGGCATTTCGATGAAGCCCGGCAGCGATCGGACTGCCCGCATCCAGAGCCGGATCGAAGGATAGGGATCGAGGCTAAAGCCGCCATCAGGCGCAAGAGCCGTGTTCGGGAAGCAAGCGATATCCGCGATGGTCGGTGCCTTGCCGGTCAAGAAGATCAGACCGTCAAAGCGCTGTTCCGTCAGATGCGCCTCGAGCTTGCGCAGAGCCGTCACACCTGCCGCGCGGGCTGTGTCGATGTCAGCCTCGTACCCGATCACGTCATGAAGCCGAGCGAGACCAAGGCTTTCGTTCAGGTCCGAAGCAAATGCCAGCCAGCGGTCATCGTCGGGGCTCCGCCATTCGGGATGGTCCATGGTCAGGTGCCGCAGGATGTCGGCGCTGTCGGTCAGTACAGTTTCGCCGTCTTGCAGGATCGGGAGAGTACCCTTGGGGTTCAGCGCCAGCATTTCGGGCGACTTGTGTTCGCGGGCCGGGTGGAAGTTCACCGCCCGCAGGATCAGCGGCGTACCGAGCAGCGCCGCCATCAGGCGGACTTTGTAGCAACTGGCGCTCAGAACGTAGTCGTAAAGGATCATGCCGCCACCAATTGCGCGCCGTAGGTGTAACCGATCTTCTTGAGCCAGCGGCGATAGGCGACCGAGGTCATGTCTGCCTGTGTCGGCACCTCCATCCCCGGATCGAGCGGCAGTTTGCGCGGGATCTGGTTTTCGAGGATCGAGCGGTCCTGCATGAAGATCAGCTGCTGGAAAGAGACCATCTCGGACATGGTCGACTCGTCATCATAGAGCGCCATCCACGGCCAGACCTCGCACCATTCGTCGGTCAGAGGCTGCACGAAAAGCGTGATTATGTCCCATTCGCCCGGTCGGGGCGGACAGGTCTTGTAGAGTACCGAACAGGTCGGCGCGGGCACGCGGTACATGTATTCTGTGGTGATCCCGCCCGCAGCGGATTTCGCGGCCTGCGGTTGGTAGAATTTCACCTTGGTCGCCCAGACCTCGTCCACCTCTTCGCGGATCTTGACGTCGTAACGGTCCACCTCGGTATGTGGCTCGGCTCCGAGAATGTCGGTATGCACAAACGGGAAATGCGCGATGTCGAGGAAGTTCTCGACCGCACGCAGGGGCGAGCATTTGACCTTGACCGACCCCACATCCACCAGGCGACGACCGGGGCTGTCGGCTTCTGGGATGGTGAAGAGGTCACGGTTGGGCTGGCCGGGGCTGGTCCAGAGATGGCCGAACCGTTCGACGGTCGGTAGTGCTTTTCCGGTCGCGTCCTTGACCCAGCAAGTGCCATCCTTCCGGCCCAAAGTGATTTTTTTACCAAGCAGTAAAGTTTCGCGCGGGCCGTCTATGCCCGAGATCATTGCGACCGGATACCAATGGTTTTCAATGGCTGTATTCATGCCGGAACCCCTTCAAGCGTTGCCCGCAAGTCCTCCACCCAGCGTGACACGGCTTTTGGATCGGCGTCCGGCGATGCAAGAACATGCGCCATTGTCAGAGTGTCTGTGCAGGGTTGGAGCGCAAGAACCGTGTCGTGGTCCGAGACCACTGCGACGGTCGGGGCGGATCCTGCGCCGAAATGCGCCGCGACGTTTTCCGCAGACAGGGCTATCGGCACCGAGCGGACCGGTACGCGCCCGCCCAGTTCGGGAAGCGGTTGGTCCGTGGCTTCCAGCGACACCCAGATCACACCGCCTGCCTCGGTGCAGGAGTAGGTCGGCACGCAGATCGTATCGGGTGGCGTCAACTTGGGGTGGGCGGGAATGTAGTCGCATGAGCCGGCTTCGTTGTATTGCCAGCCGTGGTAGATACAGGCGAGTGTATTGCCCCGGACAAAACCGTGCGACAGGCGCATGCCGCGATGCGGACAGCGGTCAGACCAAGCGTGATAACTGCCGGAAGGCGCACACCAGACAGCAAGCTCTGTATCTGCGAGGCGGCTGGGGATCACGATGCCTGGCGGAACGTCCTTCTTCAATCCAACAGCAATCCAGCTCATAACCGCTCCGCGAAAGTCGGGGCAAGTAAGGCAGAGCGGACGTCTCTAATCAATAACGGCAGTTTGCAAATCAGTGCCAGCACCGAGATATTCGCACATTTTTTTGGCTGTTAGACTATTTTGTAGTCACTTCGCTTCGGCTGCGCACTCAACGGTTGTAATTTCGATGGTGTCAACCAGCACGCTTTGCGGGCCAAGGCTGGCTCCAAGAGCAAGCGCGTGAAGCATCTCTTCCGCGCCACGGGCACTGATTTCCAAGCCTGATGGCACAGGTTTTGTAGCGATGCCGGATAGCCCCAACTTATGCGCGTGATGCGCGATCCATCCGGGGAAGTCGCTGCTGTGCACGTCGCCCGTCAGATGAATTGTTGCCAAGTGCGTGCCTGGTGTCATGGTGTGGTGTCCAGCCGGATTTTCCTGTTCCTGTCAGGATTGCGGGAACGGACCTGTTTCGCAAGGTGCTGGACCAGTGGCGATGCATTTCCTGCAAAACTCCGGATGGGCCGCGATGCCGGACATGGCACCCAATACGTGGCACATGGCAACGAGAGACCCGCTAGACCCGCAGGTTCGTGTGGCCCGGATCATAAGGCGACGGCGGAATAACCTTCGCGGGCACCCTGGCTCCGCATAGATCCAGTTCGATCACCTGACCAACCTCGGAAATCCCGGGGTCAACAAAGGCATAGGCGAGGTTCATTCCGACCCGATACCCCCACGCGCCGGACGTTACGGTTCCCACAACCTTTCCCTTCTCCATAAGAGAGGCACCACCATGTGCGGGCGCGCGGGTCGATGCTATGTCAAGAGTGACAAGTTTTCTGCGTGGCCCCTCAAGCTGCCGTCGGCACAGCCCACCTTTGCCGATGAAATCACCTTTCTCGAGTTTCACGAACCGGTCCAGCCCGGTTTCGAAAGGGTCGAACTCGGTCAGAAGGTCCGCTTTCCAGTGAAGAAAGCCTTTTTCCATCCGCATCGACTCGATTGCCCGGGCGCCGAACAGGTGCATCCCGTAGCTCTGTCCGGCTTCCCGCAGCGCCAGAAATGCGGCGTACAGAGAGGCGTTCGGGACATGGATTTCATACGCCAATTCACCAGAGAAGCTGACGCTCATCACAGTGGCAGGCGCAAATCCAACAAAACACTCCCGGACCGAAAGCCATGGAAAGGCTTCTGCTGACCAATCGGCGCGACTCACGGCCTGCATGACCTCCCGCGATCTGGGTCCAGCGAGAACGAGGATGGTCTGGTCATTTGTCAGGCTGTTGAGATGAACATCTTCGTCCTGCCTGCGATGTGTGCTCAACCAATCAAGGTCATGCCATTCTGCGGCTGCGGCCGATCCGAACCAGACCCTTGCCGGCCCTCGGTCCGATGCGGGGATGTTGGCAACCGTTGCTTCGGCTTTGAGCATTCCGTGATGGTTGAGCAGGTAGCCAAGTCCAACCCTGCCGTCACGCTTGGTGACCGCTCCACACATCATTCGATCAAGAAACGCATGCCTGTCCGCGCCTGTGATCTCGATCCGGTTGAAGCCATTGACCTCGGTAAGGCCAACATTGGTCTGCACATTACGGACCTCGGACGCGATCAGGTCAAAGGTTTCGTCAAAATCGAAACTCAGGCTTGGGTGAAAATCCGGCGAAGGCTTGATGTAGTCGACCCGTTCCCAGCCATTGACCACGGTGAACTCGGCCCCTTCTGCTGCCAGCACCGGCGTCAGAGGAGTGGTCTTGGCGGGCCGGCCTGCAGGGCGGTGTTCGTGCGGGAAATGGAACCGAAATTCGTTTTGGTAGTCTTCAATGGCTTTCCGGGAGGTCAGTTCGACATTCGCGTGACCGGTGAACCGGCGGGGATCAAGGCACCAGGTGTCATAGCAGGCTTCGCCATGAACGATCTGCTGGGCGAGAAGCCAACCATGGCCACCACCTTCGCCGACGCCGGCGCGCAGGCCGATGATGCAGAACGCATTGCGTTTGCCCGGTATCGGGCCGACCAATGGCGCGCCATCGATTGTGTAGGTGATCGGACCGTTTACAACCCGTTTGATGCCGACCTCAGCCAAGGCGGGCATTCTTGAAAATGCACCTTCGAGCACGTCCATGACGCGATCCAGATCGTCCGGGCAGAGATCATTGGCAAATGACGGGCTAATGCCGTCCATGCCCCAGGTCTTGCAGCCCTGTTCGTAGAAGCCCACCAAAAGCCCGTTCTTTTCCTGCCGCGCATAGTAGTCCGAGATCGGGCAGCGCAGCAGCGGCATGCGGTGACCTGCCTCAATGATTGCGGGGATGTCCTCGGTGACGAAATACTGGTGTTCCATCGACGCAACCGGATGATGGGCACCCATCATCGCGGCGACCTCGTTCACACGGTAACCGCAGGCGTTCACCACTATGTCCGCGTCGATGTTGCCTTGTGTGGTTTCGACCGTCCAAGTGTCGTCAGAGTGCTGCGTGAGGCCCGTCACAGGGGTGTGGCGGTAAACCTCTGCTCCGGCCTTGCGTGCGTGGAAGGCAAGCGCCTGACAGAGCTGTGCGGGGTCAATGTCGCCATCTTCACCATCCCACAGTCCGCCCAGCAGGTTTTCTGTCGAAATGAGCGGATGGCGCCGCGCACATTCCTCCGCGTCTATGATCTCGAACTCGACGCCCATCCCCCGCGCCATCGACGAGAAATGACGGTAGCCCTGCATTTGCGCTTCGGTGTTGGCCAGACGGATCCCACCGTCGCCGTGGTGATAACCAACCGGGTATTCCGGGTCATCGCGCAGCTTTTTGTAGAGCGCGATGGAATGGGATTTCAGGCCGACCATTGTCTGGTTCATCCCGAAATTCGTCACCTGTGCTGCGGAATGCCATGTGGTTCCCGATGTCAGCTCATCCCGTTCGATGAGCACCACATCGCTCCATCCCTCCTGTGTCAGGTGATAGAGCGTCGAGCACCCGGCGATGCCGCCACCGATGACAACGACCCTGGTCCGCGATTTCATGGCTGGTCTCCGATTGACTCCATCAGAACAGCAGGAAAACTTTTTGTTCCGTGCGCAACTGAATCCAAAGAGTTTCGAATAAACAGAATTTATTTTTCGATAAAATCAGAAAAACCAAATGCGTATTGATGTCGTGATCGATTCAGAGCGTGATCCGGTTGCACAACACATCGAGGACGGTTTTCTCGTGAGCGGACAATTACGACGCGCAGGTCGGAAAGAACGTATCGCGCTGCGCAAGGCGAAACCGGCATTTGATCCTTGTCCGCCAGGACAAATCGGCGGGGCTTACAAGCCGCTGAGCGAAGCCGAGTTGAACGCGATTTTTGATACAGCACTCAGACTTCTGGAAACGCTCGGATTGGGTGAGGTTCCCGAAAGGCTGCGCAGGGACCTTGAGGCGGTTGGAGCAAAAAGTAACGCCAATGGGCGCGTTTGTTTTCCCGCGCGACTGGTGCATCAGGCTATCGACCAATCGGCGAAAACCTTTGCCCTTCATGGTCGCGACAGTGCGCGTTCGATTGAAGTGGGGCTCAACCGCGTTCATTTCGGAACCGGTGGGGCGGCGGTGCAGACGCTTGATCTGGAGACGCGCAGATACCGTCCATCGACCTTGCGAGATCTGCACGATTTCACCCGGTTGCAGGACACTCTGACCAATGTCAGCTGGTACACGCGATGCTGTGTCGCGACGGACGTCCCGGACAACTACGATCTTGATGTCAACACGGCCTATGCTCTGCTGAGGAACACGACGAAACCGGTTGCGACCTCGTTCACGCTGGCATCGCACGTGGCTCCGATTGTCGAAATGCTCGACATTGCGGCCGGCGGGCAAGGAAGATTCTCCGAACGTCCGTTTCTAAAAGCGCATATCAGCCCGATCATTTCGCCCATGCGATTTGGTGAGGATGCGGTTGAGGTCGTGTATGAGTGTATCCGCCATAATATTCCCATGTCCTGCATCACTGCTGCGCAGGCGGGGGCAACGGCCCCAGCGACCATGGCGGGATTTCTTGCTCAATCCCTGGCCGAGACCCTGGCAAGCCTCGTGATGGTGCATGCGATCCAGCCAGGCTTTCCGATGGTGTTTTCGAACTGGCCTCTTGTGGTTGATCTGCGCACAGGAGCCTTTGCCGGAGGCAGCGGGGAAACGGCCCTTCTCAATGCAGCGTCGGCACAGGTGTCGAACTGGTTGGGGCTTCCGTCAGGCGTTGCCTGTTCGATGACCGACGCCAAAGCGATTGACGCGCAATATGGAATGGAAAAGGGGCTTACGTCTTTGGCGGCGGCACTCGCGGGTGGAAACCTGATCTACGAAAGCTCTGGAATGACGGCGTCACTGTTGGGTGCGAGCTTTGAAGCCTTCGTGCTGGATGACGAGATGCATTCGAACACCTACCGCATCCTCAGAGGGATCGAGGTTTCCGAGGAAAACCTCGGGTATGAAGCCATTGTAGAGTCGGTTTTGGGGGAGGGACATTTCCTTGGTGGGTTCCACACCTACGCTGCGATGGAACGTGATTATTTCTATCCGTCACTTGCGGATCGCTCAGAACCGCGGAGTTGGGCAGAAGGTGGGGCAAAGGACGCCTGGGACAGAGCACATTCGAAGGTGAGAGACCTTCTTGCAACTCATAATCCCGAGTACCTGACGCCGGAACAGGATGCCGAAATCCGGACGCGCTTCAACATTCTTTATCCAGCGTGACGCTCCTCTCAATCGATCAGGGTGAACTGATCTTTCAGCCACGGCATGCGGTCGAGAGACGGTTGGATGACATGCTGTTCGAGTGACGATCTTAACTTTTGGTCAACGATTTCCAGAACCGCTCGCGAACAATCCGGCGTCACGACAAGCGAGAGCGTGCGTGAAAATCGCTTTCCCGGAAAAGGATGCACGGTCAATTTTGCGTGGAACCGTTTGGCACGGGCAAAGAGAAGCGGCGTGTTGATCGTCCAACCAGCTCCTGCAGCAACCATCGCCATCAATGTCTGATTGCTTCCACATTCGAATGTATTTGGCAGAGTGACACCCAGTCGGCGCAGTTGCGCTTCGACTTGCCTTGCAATGATAAGGTCGCCTGAAAACTGCAGGAACGGCAGGCTGGCCTTGCCCGACACAACATCTGACAGCGGTTCTTTCCTCCCCGCGGGCAGGACCACGACAAACGGATCGCGCAGGAGCGGCATATCCTCCAGATCGCGCATCCGCTCTGGCGGCGTAATGGTGATCCCCAGATCGAGCTTCCGGTCGCGCAACATGCCGATGATCTCGTGACTGGACGCCGTGTGATAAAGGAACGCGCAGTCAGGCATTCTGGCTGACAGGAAGACGGCAAGTTCAGGTGTGACGTCGCTGTCCAGATCCTCGATTGTGCCCAACCTCAGATACCGCGCCCCGGCGAGATCGCCGGAGGAGGTTTCCGCCGTGGCCTTGCGGATCGCGTGCAGAGCGACATCGATGTTCCGAAGAAAGACCTCACCCTTGGGTGTCAGAACCATGGGCCGACGCGCATGATTGAACAATTCGGTGCCGAGGTGGTCTTCAAGGCAACGCAGGTGATGCGAGACGGTGCTGACCGCCAAGCCGGTCTCTCGTGCGGTTTCTCGCAGCGATCCACTTCGGGCACAGGCCTGAAATATCTCAAGCCATTTCAGGCTAAGCGTTTTTTGCGAAAAGGGTTTTGGCATGGCCGCCCTTGCCTGCTTCCGATCCCATCTGGAAGTTCAAACGGGGTTTGAACGATCTGTATCACAGTAGGGGGTACTTTATCCCAATTCCAATGTCGCGACAGCGTGGAGCGTATCAACCGCCTGCGGGCCTGCGCCACGATACATGCGCGCCGTTGCAAAGCTTTCTGTAAATCCTTTCTTCCGAAGGATATCACCGAAAGCGATACTGCTGTCGGGCACATCAATGATGACGGTGGAGCAATCCAAAGCGGCGGCGGCCTGATGTACGAGGTGCAGAGCTGTATTCGCATCGGGCGCGATGACAGGACCGATTTTACAGTTCGACCGACAAAGCCGTGCCGTCGCAAAGCCTGTGATCATTCCATTTTCTTTGAGCACCACTGTTTTTCGTGTGGGCGCAGATTTGAGCCAAGACCGCAAAAAATCTGTGCGCGCCACACCGTTTGCCACCTCGTCGAGGTTGGCAAGTGCGGCGAACTCCTCTTGTGTCGCAAGCGGCAGAACCAAGTCTTCTTTGGAAATCGACCCGGTCAGGCGGCGTGTCCGGTCGGCCAGGACGAAACCTGATTTGGCATAATTGGATTCCTGTTCAGGAACGCCGTCCAGACCGATCACGCGCTCGCCAGCATGTGCAATGGCGTGCTGCCATAGCGCGTAACCGATCCCGCGCCCTCGATACTCCGGTAGGCACAGATAAAGACCCAGGAATGAGAAGCTGTCGCTGTGGTTCACGACGGAAATCGCCGCGACGATTTTTTCGGCCGTTTCGGCCACAAAGAAGCCCGCCGGGTCAGCGGCGAAAAAGGCCTCGGCATCGTCCAGCCCTGGGTTCCAGCCTTCGTCAGCCGCCCAGTTCAACATCTGTGCAACTTCGGATTGGGATGCAGTACGACAGGAAATGTTGCTCATCGTTGCAGGGCTTCGCGCAGAGACGTGGCGGGTTGGGCGACATTGCGCAGGTCAAGCGAAGCGACAAGATCAAGCAGATGGCTTTTCATCAATTGCTCTGCCGCATCTCCATCGCGACGTTCAAACGCATCAAGCAATGCGTGATGGGCCTGTGTCTCACACAAAGCGGCGCGTCGTCTCCAATACAGTGCGATGATCAGGGAAGATCGTGAGATCAGCTCGGAAATGAAAGCCTCGATCGTGCTCTGGTCTGCGATACGTGCGATTTCGAGGTGGAACTGCCCTGACAGAAACAGTGCCCGCCCGTCTTCGCTGGCATCCAGTGCCGCATGTTCGTCCTCGATATTCTCGCGCAGTCGCGCAAGTTCGATATCCGTCATCCGTTCGGCAGCGGACCGGGCCGTTCGGGGTTCCAGCAATGAACGCGCCTCGAAGACTTCTCGGGCCTCGCGTACGCTGGGTTGTGCAACGAACGCACCGCGGTTGCGCTTCAATTCTACCAGACGGCGATGAGACAGCGCATGAAGCGCCGCCCGCACTGTCGTCCGGCTGATCCCGTAGGCATCACCCAATTCGTCTTCGCCGAGCTTTGTAGCGGGAGGCAGACGGTGTTCGTGGATCGCACGCTCCAAATCAGCCGCGACGCTGTCACTGGTCCATTGCTTTATCTCTATCGCGTCCATCGCGCCCCACGCCTGCTAGTCTTCCGCGTTCTTTGGTTATTTCGATTCGGAGACAGCAGGACAAGAGACAAGCTGCCCTGAGTTGTTGTCGCCAGTTTTGTGTACAATCTTGCGCACATTTTTGCGCACATCACTTTGGATATTGCCCATAAAATGGGCGAAAGTGGTTTCTGTGCCGTTTGGGGTGCGAAAGACTTATCTTTCCATGCCATCGCACCGTCTCATGTCCCCGACGCCTTGAACGGGGATGACATGCGCAGCGGATACGATCTTGAATTGGTCCACCTGACCAAGCGCTACGGCAGCACGGTTGCAGTGAGAGACATAAACCATGTCTTTGCGCCCGGCAGCTATGTCTGCCTGCTTGGTCCGAGCGGCTGCGGGAAATCGTCAACCCTGCGGATGATCGCTGGCCATGAAGAGGTGAGCGAGGGATCGATCGTACTTGACGGTCAGGATGTGTCGTCTCTTCCGCCGGCCCAGCGTGGCACGGCCATGATGTTTCAGAATTACGCGCTGTTCCCCCACCTGTCAGTCCGGGACAACGTCGCATTTTCACTGCGGATGAAAGGCGTGGACAAGCCAACACGGCACAAGCGGGCTGACGAACTGCTTGCTCTTGTGGATATGACGCATCTTGCCGATCGACTTCCGGACCAACTGTCTGGTGGGCAGCAGCAGCGCGTGGCTCTGGCTCGGGCCCTCGTGACCGAGCCGAAAGTGCTGTTGCTGGACGAACCTCTTTCCGCGCTCGACCCGTTTCTCCGTGTCCGGATGCGGACTGAACTGAAAAAGCTGCAGCGTGAGTTGGGCATCACCTTTATTCACGTGACCCACGGTCAGGATGAAGCGCTCGCGCTGGCTGATGAGATCGTCGTGATGAACGATGCGGTGATCGAACAGGCCGGGCCGGCGCGCGAGGTTTGGGCCGCACCCCGAACCGAGTTCGTGGCGCGATTCATCGGGGGCCACAACGTGATCGATCTGCCCGAAGGCAAATCAACGATAAGATCGGACGCTATCCGGCTTTCCGACGATGGGCTGGCCGCGACGATCACGGCGGTCGAATACCAAGGCGCATCAGTCGCAATTTCCACCAGAACCGACAGCGGTGACGACGTATTGGCCCTGCTGCCGGAAGAAGACTTCTTCAAATCTCCGAAATCGCCCGGCGACGCCGTCCGGCTGAGCTGGGATGACGGTCGGCTGCACCGTCTGGAGGTTTGAGATCAGGACTTTCCTTCACGAATGACCCAATTGATCCAACAGAGAGGACCAAAAAATGGCTAAACCCAAGGTAGGATACACCCGCCGTTCCATGCTGAAGGCCGGCGGCGCGGCATTGGCTGCAAGCGCGCTTCCGGCCCCGATGCTCTAGGCACAGGATACCAAGAACATCGTTCTGCGCCAGTTCGGCACCGGGGTTTCGAACCTCAACGACGTGGCAAACAAGGTCAAGGAAGACCTTGGCTTCACGCTTGAGATGACCGCGCTCGACTCCGACAGCGTGACTCAGCGCGCGGCGACCCAGCCCGACAGCTTCGACATCGCGGATATCGAATACTGGATCTGCAAGAAGGTCTGGCCGACGGGCAACCTTCAGGCGATGGATACCTCCAAGATCGCCAACTACGACAAGATCGTCGGCATCTTCCGCAACGGCAAGCTGACCCCCGAGAGCGTGATCGCGCAGGGTACGGCGCCGCACACGGTGGGCTTTGTCGATGGTCCCGGCGGCACATCGTTCGCCAGCGAGGAAACCGGCTGGATGACCTTGATCCCGACGATCTACAACGCCGACACGCTGGGCATCCGCCCGGACCTGATCGGCCGTCCGATCGAAAGCTGGACCGAGCTGCTGAACCCCGAGTTCAAGGGCAAGGCGTCGATCCTCGACATCTCGTCCATCGGCATCATGGACATGGCCATGGTCTGCGAGGCGATGGGCGAAATCCAGTATGGCGACAAGGGCAACATGACCAAGGAGGAGATCGACAAGACGATCGGCATCTTCACCGAGGCAAAACGCAACGGCCAGTTCCGCGCCTTCTGGAAGACCTTTGACGAAAGCGTCAACCTGATGGCGTCCGGCGAAGTTGTGATCCAGTCGATGTGGTCGCCTGCCATCACCGCCGTGAAATCGCGCGGCATCCCCTGCGTCTACCAGCCGCTCAAGGAAGGCTACCGTTCGTGGGGCGGCGGCATCGGCCTGTCCTCGTCGCTGTCCGGAATGGAGCTCGACGCGGCCTATGAATACATCAACTGGTACCTGTCCGGCTGGGTCGGCGGCTACCTGATGCGCCAGGGTTACTATTCGGCCGTTCCCGAAACCTCCAAGGACTTCATGAGCGAAAACGAGTGGGGCTACTGGTTCGAGGGCAAGGAAGCCACTGACATCATCACCTCGCCCACGGGTGACACGCTGGCCCAGGCGGGTGAGACCCGCGATGGCGGTTCTTTCTACGACCGTATGGGCGCTGTGGCCTGCTGGAACGCCGTCATGGACGAAAACCAGTACATGGTCCGCAAGTGGAACGAATTCATCGCGGCCTGATGTGATGACATGTTTCGCCTCGCTTACCGCGAGGCGACTGGCCGGGGGGACGTTCAGTCCCCCCGGACCCCCCTTGAGAGTTTAACCGGCAAGATGAAGCCGGACGCGCCCCGACCGGGCTCAACGATGGTGAGAGCATGCAAACGAAAAGCAGGCACGTGTTGGGATGGCTTCAGGCGGCACCGCTGGCGTTGATCCTTCTTGCGTTCCTGATCGCTCCAATCGTGATGATCGTCATCGTCAGCTTCTGGGGCGCGACCGAGTTCTCGATCTTCCCGGCCTTCCAGTTCGACAATTACGAATTCCTGTTCAGTTCTCCGGTGACCTACCGGGTCTTCGGCGCGACACTGAAATACGCTTTCATCACTTGGGCGCTGACTTTGGCCATCGGCTTTACCACCGCCTACTTCCTCGCGTTTCATGTGCGCAGCCTGACGATGCAGATCGCGCTTTTCCTTGTCTGCACGATCCCGTTCTGGACCTCGAACATCATCCGCATGATCTCGTGGATTCCGTTTCTCGGGCGCAACGGCATCGCGAACCAGACGCTCATTTCATGGGGCGTCATCGACGAGCCGCTGGAATGGCTGCTCTATTCGGATTTCTCGGTCATCCTGGCCTTCGTGCATCTTTACACGCTGTTCATGGTGGTGCCGATCTTCAACACAATGATGCGGATCGACAAATCGCTGCTCGAAGCCGCGCGCGACAATGGCGCATCCGGTTTTCAGACGCTCGTGCATGTGATCATCCCGCTGACAAAGCCCGGTATCATGATCGGAACGATCTTTGTTTTCACCCTTGTGATGGGCGACTTCATCACCGTGCGGTTCATGTCGGGATCGCAGCGCGCCAATGTCGGACGGCTGATTTCAAACGACATCGGGCTGATGCAATACCCGTCCGCCGCCGCGACCGCTGTGGTGCTGCTGTGCACGGTCTTGATCGTGATTGCGATTCTGCTGCGCTTCGTCAACATCCGGAAGGAGTTGTAAGATGGAACGCCGATCCCGGAGTTTTTACATTCTTGCTGCCTTTTTCACTCTGTTCGTTCTCTTTCTCTACGGTCCGATCGTGACCATAGGCATCCTGAGCTTTCAGAGTCCGCAGGGTGGACTGACCTTTCCAATGAACGGGTTTTCTTTGCACTGGTTCCGCGACCTGTTTCAGGAACAGGCGGTCGGTGACATCTGGGGTGCGTTCCGACGCAGCTTTGCGCTGGGTTTGATGGTGATGGTCACGACCGTCATTGTCTCGGTCATGGCAGGTCTTGCGTTCCGCAAACGGTTCTGGGGGTCGGGACTGTTGTTTTATGCGGCCATCACATCGCTTGTGATCCCGTCCATCCTGATCTCGCTCGGGGTCGGGCTGATCTTCAACCAGTTGGGTTTCAAGATTCATTGGGCGACAAGCGGTTTCGGCGCGCAGCTTACATGGACGCTCCCTTTCGGATTGCTGATCATGTTCGCGGTCTTCAACCGCTTTGACAAAAGTTTCGAGGAAGCCGCGCGCGATCAGGGCGCGACGGCGTGGCAAACGATCCGATACGTTGTTCTGCCGATTATTGCGCCTTCGCTGATCGGTGTGGCCCTGTTCGGTTTTACCCTGAGCTATGACGAGTTTGCCCGGACACTTCTGACGGCAGGAAGCTACAATACCCTGCCACTGGAAATTTTCGGGATGACGACCAATGTGACGACACCTGTCATCTACGCGCTTGGAACGCTGACGACGGCCTTCTCCTTTGCCATCATCGCGGCTTTTCTTCTTGGCGTTTGGATTGTCGGCAAGCGCCGGGCGCGGCATGGGTCGGATGCAGGGAAGGGCGTATGAAACTCGCATATATCAATCCCAATGCGACTGCGAGCATGACCGAAAGCATTCTGTCTGTGGCGCGCGCGGCTCTGCCTGAAACCGAGATTTTCGGTCTGACGAACTTCGGCGGGCCCGCCGCCATTCAGGGCAAGGCGGATGGAGATGCCGCCATACCGGGGCTTCTCGATCTTGTATCGCGCGCCGAGGCGCAGGGTGCGGAAGCCATCGTCATCGGCTGCTTTGATGACACCGGTTTGGCCGAAGCACGCGAACTCGCATCCTGTCCGGTTTTAGGGATTGGTGAGTCCAGCTACACAATGGCTCAACTTCTGGGGCTGAAATTTTCCGTGATCACGTCGCTGCCGGTGTCCATTCCGGTGATCGAAAGCAATATTCGCGAGCATGGGTTTTCCGCGCTTTGCGCTTCTGTCCGCGCCAGTGGTCTGCCGGTTCTGACAATTGACGAAGGCGCAGCGGAAACGATTGATCGGATTGCGGAAGAAATTCAGGCTGCCGAACGTGAGGATCATGCGTCCTGCGCCATTTTGGGTTGCGCAGGAATGGCGCAACTGGCGCCTGTTTTGTCCTTGCGTACGAACATGCGCCTGATCGACGGTGTCGCTGCCTCGGGCCATCTTGCAAGCGCGGTTTGCAGGCGTTTTTCGGCCAAAACGTAAGGACGAGGGGCCGCACACGCCGATGCGGCTCAGGGTTTGTTTCGCGGACGAAGAGGCTTCCAGCCGATAGGCTTTTCTTCGGCTGTCAGGCTGTTAACCTTACCCTATGGTCAGACAACTTGTTCCAATTTCTGCATTGCTCTTGGGGTCGGGGCTCTTACTTTTCGCCGGTGGCGTTCACGGCCTCATTCTTCCCGTGCGTGGCTCGATAGAGGGCTTTTCGGCCAGTTCACTCGGTCTGCTCGGAACTGGATGGGCCATTGGGTACGTCGCGGGGTGTCTGATTGCTCCGCGTCTGGTTGGTGCTGTCGGGCACATTCGAACGTTTGGCGTCATGTGTGTGCTGGCAGCTGTTTCGATCCTGATACAGGCGTTGATTGTCGAAACCTGGGCTTGGATACCTGTGCGCGGGATTTCCGGTTTTTGTTTTGCTGGCGCTGCCATGATTGTTGAATCGTGGCTCAATGAGCGGGCGCAGCCCAACACACGGGGCACCATCTTTGGCATCTACACCATGGTGAATCTCGGGGCCGTGACGGCGGGCCAGATGGCGATTTCGCTTGGCGATGCGAGTGCTTTCACATTCTTTGCGATCGGGGCGGTCGTCTATTGTCTGGCACTGATCCCGACCGCCCTGTCGACGTCCGCGTCGCCGGCGCCGCTCACATCCGTGCGCCTCGACCTTCGTGCTCTGTGGCGGAATTCTCCAGTGGCGGTGGCGGCGGTCTTTCTGGTCGGAATTTCAAATGCGTCGTTCGGGACGCTTGCCGCCGTTTATGCTGATCGGGTCGGTCTCGGGCTTACGGCTATTGCGCTTTTTGCCAGTATTCCAGTGCTTGCAGGGGCACTTGCTCAAGTGCCCATCGGTTTTGCCAGTGACCGGGTCGATCGCCGCAAGGTTCTGGTCGGCACGGCCCTTGTGGCGCTTGCGGCCGATATTGCATTTGTCGTGCTGGTTCCGGAGAGTCGCCTGCTCAATTTGATCCTTGTCGGTGTGTTTGGCGCGGCAATCTTTGCCATGTACCCGATCATCGTTGCGCACGCGAATGACCATGCGCCAGCGGGCACGTCCATCCAGGTCTCGGGCGGGCTTTTGATGGTGTTCGGCATTGGGTCGATCATTGGCCCCCTGATCGCGGGTGTCCTGATGACGGAATTCGGGCCGCAGGGCCTGTTTCTGACAACCGTCGTCGCACATGTCGTCATGATCCTTTTCACAATCTGGCGGATCAGGGTGAAAGCCCCGGTCCCGGATGCCAAGAAGACGGCGTTCCAGGTAAGCGTGCCAGCGCGAGCAGCCACGCCTGAAACGGCAGTTTTGGCGGCGGGCCAGGACAAGGTTGAGCCCGCTGGAGCAATGGGAACCGACCCCGGCCACGAAAATGGAAATGTCGATGTGTCGGAAGGATTGGAAGCGGAGGAGACCAGCGTACCGGATGGCAAAGCGCAGTCTGACTAGCCGATTTCATTGACGACAACATCGGCGCCTCGTTCCGTTCAGGTGCGAAGTGTCGGCGTTTCCGGTTTCATGCGTGCCAAACGGAACGGGGCTGCTGTGCTGTTAAGGTCGTTTGCTTGTGCGACACTAGGGCGGAGTTCGGCGGCGCATCTTTGGGCAAAGTTCGTCGGAGTACTGCGCCATGGCTTCAAGCGTAGGTATCGACCATTTTCCAGTCCATCGCGTCGCTGGTGTGCGCAAGGCCGCCGATGATGTGCTTCTTTAACAGATCCTTTGCACGATCCGCATCGCGGAAAATCGCGGCGTCGAGAAGGTCTGCGTGTTCCTGGCTCGCGATTTCGCCTCGATGAGTCAATACGAGGTTCTGATAGCGAAGATATTTGTCATAGATGATGGAATGCAGGTCGAGAAGGTTCTGCGAACGGCAGGCCTGAATGGTGGCCAAGTGGAACTCCCAATCGTATCGCTTCCAGGTTTCCTTGGATGATTTGTCGCCCAGGAGCATCTTTTTCTCCATCCGGCTCAACTTGTGATGCGCTGCAACCAGATTGCTTTCCCATTCCGTGTCGCCATTGGCCAGCGAAAGCTCAAGCGCGTGACATTCCAAAAGGATTCGAAGTCCAGCGATCTCGCTGAGATCTTCGGGAGAAACGTCGCGCACGAAGAAGCCACGTTGTGCAGGCGCATCGACAAACCCTTCGCTCGCAAGCCGATTGAGAGTCTCGCGGAGAGTCGAAAGGCTTGCGGCATAGCGCTCTTTCAAAGCATTCAGCTTCAGTTTCGCTCCCGGTGCGAGTTCACCGAAAATGATGTCGTGCTTGATCTGATGATAGACAGTGGAGCCGACGGTGGTGTTGGCATCATTCATGCCGATCATCCTATTTTTCTTGCCATAGCAGAGATTTAACACTTTTTTTGTCGATACCGGTATATGAAATAACTTCAGGTAAATTCGAAAATAACATATATTCTTGCGAGTTGAAATTGTTCTGGATAGCTTCGTGGAGGTCCGGCAGAACAAGGCAAGACACTATGGCGAAGCCGCTTCGATTTGGATTGGCCGGGTATGGTTTGGTCGGCCGACGACATGCGGCGTCCATTTCTCAGGCTGCCGGTGCCACCTTGGCTGCTGTTGTCGAAACCGACGGCGTCTCAGGGCGCAAAGCCAAAGCCGAAGGTTTCGAGGTTTTCACAACAATTCAGCGTGCGCTTTTGTCGGGTGACATCGACGGCATGATCCTCGCCACACCCAACACGGTGCATGTTGAGCAAGCTCTGCAATGTGTCGAGATGGGGTGCCCTGTCCTGATCGAGAAACCAATCGCAAACAGTGCGTCGGACGCAAAATCGTTGGTCGCACAAGCCGCAGCAAGGCAGGTCCCTGTCCTGGTAGGGCATCACCGGCGACACAATCCAATCATCAAGCGTGCGCGCCAGATCATAGAAGACGGCCAGATCGGAGACGTTCGGGCCGTTCAGGCGAGTTGCTGGTTCTACAAGCCGGATACCTATTTCGAGGCAGCCCCCTGGAGGCGCCAGGCGGGAGCCGGTCCCATTTCAGTCAACCTTGTCCACGATGTCGACCTGCTGCGCCATCTAATTGGCGAAGTGGTATCGGTTCGGGCGATTGCGCGTCCTGCCCGACGGGGCGGAGCAAACGAGGATGTTGCAAGTGCGCTTCTTGATTTCGCAAACGGAGCTGTGGGAACGATCACGGTTTCAGACAGCATCGTGGCGCCCTGGAGTTGGGAAATGACTGCGGGGGAATACCCGATCTATCCGCGCACCTCGGAGTCCTGCTATCTGTTCGGTGGGTCACTGGGATCGCTTTCGTTGCCTGACCTCAGGGTTTGGCGACATGAAGGCGAGGAACCTGACTGGTGGACGCCGATCTCAGCGACAGCACAGATTCGGGAAGGCTCGGACCCTTTGGTCAATCAGATCGCGCATTTTAGGGATGTGATCCAAGGAAATGCCGCGCCTTTGGTCCCCGGCGAGGAGGGCGTGCGAACGCTGGAAATTATTGAGGCTATTCAACAGTCTGTGCAGTCGGGGGAAACCATCTCGATCGGGTAGGGGACTGAGCGGAACATAGGAAGCGCGAGAAAATATCAGATATTTTTCAAAAAATATTGCGTTTGAGTTTTCATTTGGCGAGGCTCTTTGCGGAGATTGAAAACAAGATCACTCCAGGGAGGAAAAAATGATCACGAAATTTACGCGCCGTGCTGCCATTGGCGCGGCCCTTTCCGTCGGAGTTATGGTCGGCGCTGCGGGCAGCGCCGTTGCTCAGGACCGGATGACCTTTACGCTGGCAACTGCTGGGTCCGAAACCGATCAACGCTCGGTCGCCATGGCCCAGGTGTTTGCCCCGATGGTCTCGGAGTTTGCAGACTATCAGCCGGGCTATAACGCGACTTTGTTTGCACAGGGAACTGAACTCGAAGCGATCAGCCGCGGAAACCTGACCATGTCGATCGCGTCCGCACAGGAACTGGCGCAGTTCTTCCCGGAATTCTCGATCTTCGCCACCGGCTATGTGCATCAGGATGCTGCGCATCAGGTCCGTGTCTTCAACGACCCGCTGATGGATCCCTTCAAGCAGAAGGTTGAGGATGAGCTTGGGGTAAAACTCCTGTCCGTCATGTATCTCGGCCGCCGTCATGTGAACCTGCGTCAGAGCCGTGAAGAGCTCGATGTGCAGACACCTGCAGATCTTGCCGGTGTGAACCTGCGCATGCCTGGCACCGACGCGTGGCAGTTCCTGGGATCCGCTTTGGGAGCGTCGCCTACTCCGGTTGCCTTTACAGAGGTTTACACCGCACTTTCGACAGGGGCCGTTGATGGTCAGGACAACCCGCTTCCCACAGTTGTCGATGCGAAGTTCTACGAGGTGACTAAACAGATCGCGCTGACGTCGCACCTTGTTGACCTCAATTACATCGCATTCTCGAAAGAGACATGGGACAGCCTGACGGCTGATCAGCAGCTGACGGTTCAGCGCGCTGCCGATGCAGCAGCGGCGTGGGGCCGTCTCAAGCAGCTTGATAAGGAAAACAGCCTTGCCGATTTCATTCGGAGTCAGGGCGTAGAGATTTACACGCCTGACCTCGAAGCATTCCGCACACATGTTCAGGCCCAGTATGTTGGCAGCGAATTTGCGGCTGCATGGCCCGAAGGCGTACTCGAGCGGATCAACGAACTCGGCAACTAAGCCGGGTTCACTGTTTCGTTGCGGGAGGACCGGATGAAATCCGCTGTCAAATGGTTCACCCACGGTGCCGAATTCATCGCCGCCACAATGCTGGCGGCGATGTTTTTCACATTTCTGCTTCAGATTTTTTCAAGATACGTGCTGCAAGCGCCCTTCGGCTGGACGTTGGAGCTGTGCCTGATCCTCTGGGTTTGGATCGTGTTCTTCGGCTGCGCGTTCATCGTGCGGGAAAGGGACCACGTCACCTTTGACGTCTTCTATCTTGCGGCACCGCAGCGCGTTCGTAAGACACTTGCCCTGATCTCCGCCGGGGCCATTGCCATCGGAATGGTCTGGTCGTTCCTGCCGACCTGGGACTATATCGATTTTCTCAGGCTGCGTGGCACCTCGACAGTGCGATTGCCGATCACGGGCGACAAGATCCCGATGCGAACGGTCTTTTCGATCTACGCTGTATTCATGGCCGTTGTTGCGCTTCGGTACGCATGGCGCTTCATGGACTTACTTCGGAATGGTCCGTCTGACGAGGATCACCAACCACCAGGGCACAAAGACGAAGGTCCCGCCATTCGGGAAGGGGACGAGGTGGTATGAGCATTGAACTGGCGCTGTGCCTTATCACGCTCTTCGGTCTGGCCGGGATAGGAACTCCGATCGGCTATGCGATCATGCTCGCATCGCTCGTCTATCTTGGCATGGCGGGAATGGATCTCGCGCTCACGGGCGAAAAGATCCTGCAGGGCCTTTACAGGAGCTTTGTTCTGCTCGCGGTGCCACTTTTTATCGTGGCGGCAAATATCATGAACGCTGGAACGATTTCAGAGAGGCTCCTGAATTTCTGCGTCGCTGCTGTCGGCCGGTTCCGCGGAGGTCTTGGTCATGTCAACGTCGTTGCCTCGCTGATATTTTCGGGAATGTCTGGGTCTGCGGTCGCGGATGCCGCCGGAATTGGCAAGATCATCATCCAAATGATGACGAAGGACGGTCGCTACACCGGTGGCTATGCGGCGGCAATCACGGCGGCTTCGGCAACAATCGGACCGATAATCCCGCCTTCTATCCCCATGGTTCTCTATGCGCTGGTCTCGAATGCCTCGATCGGATCGCTCTTCCTTGCCGGTATCGTGCCAGGATTGCTGATGGGCTGCGTTCTGATGGGGATGAACAGCTACCTTGCGCGGAAGCGGGGATTTGCAGTCGAAGAGCCCGTGCCGCTGAAAGAGCTTCCGCGAAAGACGGCGAATGCGTTTCCGGCCCTTCTGATGCCTGTGATCCTGCTGTACGGCATATACGGGGGCGTCACGACTCCGACCGAGGCTGCGGCCGTCGCCGCGTTTTACGCGCTGCTTCTTGCGGGGCTCTTCTACCGCGCCCTGAGCTTTGGCGCGCTCTATCGGATCTTTGTGGAAAGCGCGCGTTCGTCCGCCGCAGTTGGTGTTGTTATCGGGGGCGCGCTCATCCTCAACTTCATTGTGGTTTCCGAGAACATCCCCGGCATGATGTCGGAATTTCTGACCGGCATTGAAGTGCATCCGCTCGTCTTCCTGATTGCTGTGAATGTCCTCATTCTTCTGCTTGGCTGCGTGCTTGACGCGACAACCATCATCCTTGTGATCGTGCCTCTTTTTATCCCGACCTGTCAGGCGTTGGGCATTGACCTGGTTCATTTCGGTGTTCTTGTGGTCGTCAATTCCATGATCGGCCTGATCACGCCACCTTACGGAATTCTCCTGTTCGTCATCAATGCAGTTACGGGAATTCCGCTTCGAGAGATCATTGGTGAGATCTGGGCATTTCTTGGTGTGCTCGTTCTTGCGTTGCTGATCATGATACTCGTGCCGGATGTCGTTCTCTTTCTCCCTCGGCTTTTGGGTTACTCGGGATGAAAGCGGCGTTGGTGGGCAGCGGGATCGGTCAGTCTTTGACACCGGGGATGCACGAGGCGGAGGGGCGCGAAATCGGGCTGGACTATACCTACGCCTCTTTCGACACGGGCCATGCGCCCTGGAAGGATATGGCCCTGTCGGAAATCCTAGATTACGCCGAATCCGAGGGCTTCGCCGGATTGAACATCACGCACCCTCACAAGATGTCCGTGGTTGCGCATCTCGATCAGTTGTCCGGGGCGGCTGATACGCTTGGCACGGTCAATACAGTGGTGTTTAGGGGTGGCAAGAGGATCGGCCACACGACCGACTATACCGGTTTCGCGGCTGCTCTGCGCGCGCATAAACTTTTCACTGACGATGCACATGTCGCCCAGTTTGGCGCGGGCGGGGCTGGATCGGCCACTGCACTTGCACTCGTAGACGCAGGCGCACGGGTTTCGCTTTTTGACCGGGACGAAGCGCGCGCGGTAAGCTTGGCAAAGCAGATTAAGCGCGCGCGACAGGATGCGAAAATCGACGTGGGCTTGGTCGACTTGTCCCAAGTCGATGGTGCGGTAAACGCAACGCCGCTCGGTATGGACGCCTATCCCGGCATGGCTTTTGATCCGGCGGATTTGAACCCGCGCGCGTGGGTCGCCGATATCGTCTATTTTCCGCTCGAGACGCCCCTGACATTGGCCGCACGCGCGCGTGGTCACCAGGTGATGAACGGCGGTGCAATGGCGCTTTATCAGGCTGTGGCGGCTTTTGAGTTGATTACAGGTGCAAAGCCGGATGCGGAGCGAATGGGCGCATCCTTTGATCGACTGATCGCGCAACGCCACCTTGACACAACACACGTCAGCTGAGGTGCCTGCACCCTCGAAAAGCTGTTAGCGATCGAGCGCTAATGGTTCCAAATTCTCGGACAGGACGTGCTGAACGCGTCATTCTGTGCAGCATTGCAGGAACTTGTGGGGTCTCCAATATGCACGCCAATTGGTTTGTCAGAATTGCGAACGAAGATGTGCAACGGCATCCGCCAGAAGCACCAGATCCACGCCGACTGCTGTGAAGAGAGAGCCTTTGTCCATGAATCTCTTCGCCGCGATGGGATCCAGTGCCATGACACCTCCCGCAACGCCCATATCGGCAAGACGGGTAAGACCATCCTCGATCGCTGCGACGACGTCGGGATGCCCCATCTGTCCTGGCAAGCCCATCGAAGCGCTCAGGTCGGCGGGTCCGAAAAAGATGGCATCGACACCATCGGTCCCGGCGATCTCCTCCAACGCGTTGAGGCCTGAGACAGTCTCTATCTGGCAGACCAGACACAGCTCGTCTTCGGCTGTGGTAAAGTAGTTCTCGACCTGTCCATACCGCGTAGCCCGGGTCATACCAGCCATCCCGCGAATGCCGCGCGGACCGTAACGCATTGCGCTGACGGCGGATTCTGCCTGTTCCTTGTTCTCGACATATGGCACCAGAAGCGTCTGTGCGCCCATGTCGAGGAGGCGTTTGAAAAGAACCGGATCGTTCGCGGCAGGTCGCACAAGTGCCGACGCGTGGGGATTTGCGGCAATCGCCTGAAGTGCAGGCAGGACTTCTACGGCTTCGATTGCAGCGTGCTCGCAGTCTATCAAGACCCAATCATAGCCAGCGCCGCCAAGAAGCTCAGGAACGGTATTCCCACCAATGGTGTTCCAGATACCCAGCTGGTGCTGCCCTTCCTTCAGTGCAGCCTTAAAGCGATTGCCGGGCAACTTCATAACAAAAGCTCCACCTTGGGGAAGTCATTCACAACTCTGACCGCTACCGGTGCGGCGGGCAAGTCCCGATATCTGGACAAGCTGCTGCTTTCTCTTCCATAAATCCTCATATGTCCGGAATTGATATCGTCGCCTTGGGTGAACCGCTCGTCGAGATGGTGCAGCAACCATCTGCTGATGCCGCATCACAGATTGGACAGAGGCTGTTTCGGTCCGGCGTCGGTGGGGATGTGTTGAACGCCATGGTTGCCGCCGCGCGACAAGGCGCGCGGACCGGGTTGATCTCTGCCGTAGGCGATGACCCCTTTGGAAAAGATATCATCGATTTCTGTAAATTCGAGGATATCGCAGTAGATGCGGTCCGAGTTGATCCGTCACACCCGACCGGTTTGGTCTATATCGACCCTGACCCCACTGAGCGGCGTTTCCATTATGCGCGCCGTGAATCTGCGGCAAGTCACGTGGGACCGGACGAACTGGTTGCAGATCTGATCGCACAGGCCAGGGTGCTCCACCTCACCGGTGTAAGCCTCGCAATCAGTGAGACCATGCGGAGCGCGGTGTATCGTGCGGTGGATATTGCAAAAGCGCATGGCACGCTGGTCTCGTTCGATCCGAATTACCGATCGAAACTCTGGACGGTGGAGGTCGCAAAACGGGTGATGGAGGATTTGCTTCCCTTGGTCGATATCGTCCTTCCCTCGGAAGACGAGGCGATAACTCTGACCGGTCTTTTGCCTGTGCCGGACATCCTGCGCCACTATGGCAGACACGGCGCGAGGGTCGTGATCCTCAAACGTGGCGCTCTGGGTGCTGTTCTGGCGACAGGAGATACAACGGTGGTCTTCCCGGCGATCCCGGTTGTTGCGGTTGACAGCACGGGTGCCGGGGACAGCTTTGCCGGAGCTTTTCTGGCACATTATCTGGAAACGGATGATCCCGTTAAGGCAGCACGAAGTGCAACTGAAGTGGCTGCCGCAACTGTCACCGGATGGGGCGCAACGCAAGCCATTCCGAGGCGTTACTAGCGCCTTCACTTGAAGTGATGCAGCACCCGTGCCGCGTCAGGACTGGTCCGGCGCGGGTTGATCATATTCTCGGCCCGGCTTGTCTCAGACCATGATTCGCCTTGGATCGGAGATCAGACTGGCGAGATAGCTTGTGAACCGGGCAGCATCTGCGCCGTTGATGACGCGATGATCATAGCTCAGGTCAAGCGGAACCATCGGCACGGGGCGGGGGACATCATTTTCCCAGACCGTCACGATTTCTGTCCGCGTCAGACCGAGAATGGCAACTTCCGGCGGGTTTACGATTGGCGTGAAGCCAATCCCACCGATACCGCCGAGGTTCGAAATGCTCATGGACGCACCGCCCATTTCATCCGGTCCGATCTTGCGGGCCTGCGCGCGCGAAGCAAGGTCCGTGATTTCCGCAGCGATCTGCCAAAGCCCCTTTTTGTCGACGTCACGAATGACGGGAACCATCAGACCGTGTGCAGTATCAACGGCAATTCCGATATGGACATACTCCTTGAATATCAGAGTCTTGCCATCAGCAGAAAGCGAGGCGTTGAAGCGCGGGAATTCCCGCAGGGTCCGCGCCAGGGCCTTGGCGTGGAACGCCAGCGCAGTAAGTTTGATGGCCCTTGCCTGTGCCTCAGGTTTCAGATCCTTGCGCAGCGCCTCAATTTCCGAAACATCAGCGCGGTCGTGATGCGTAACCTGAGGTATAAGCGCATTTGCAGCGGTCAGGTTGGCCGAGGCCAGCTGTGCGAAACGGCTCATCGGTTCTTCTGTCACGGGCCCATAAGCAGCGTGGTCCACATCCCAGTATGACCTATCGCCATCAGGTGCGGATGCCGCTGTCGGGCTCGCCGCGCTGTCCAGGTCTTCGCGCGCAATCGTTGTTCGCCCAAGATCGCGGGCCAGTGCCTCTATGTCGATGCCCTTTCGCTGGGCCAGCGCCCGGACAGAGGGCGCAGCAATGACTGTGGTCATGGTTGTCCCCTTACCAGCTTGCTGAAATATATTGCGTTTCCATGAATTCGAGCATCCCTTCATGCCCGCCTTCACGACCCAGGCCCGATTGCTTGGTGCCCCCGAATGGCGCAGCAGGGTCGGATACCAGACCGCGGTTCAGACCGACCATGCCGTAGTCAAGGCGCTCGCAGACCTGTAACGCGCGTTTCATATCGCCGGAAAAGACGTAGGCGACGAGGCCATATTCGGTGTCGTTTGCACGGCGGATGACCTCTTCCTGATCGCGGAAAGTCTGAATCGCGGCGACCGGGCCGAAGATTTCGTCATGCACGCAGTCTGCGGTTTCAGGCACGTTCGACAGAACGGTGGGCGGGTAATAGAACCCGGGGCCTTCCGGCGTGGTGCCGCCACATTCGATTATCGCGCCCTTGGCCACAGCATCGGCCACAAATTCTGCCACCTTGTCCCGCGTTTCGGCATTGACCAGCGGACCCACATCGACCGTGGGATCGATGCCATCGCCGACCTTGAGCGCGGACATCTTCTCGGTCAGCCGTTTTGTGAAAGTCTCGGCAATCGCTTCGTGAACGTAGATGCGGTTCGCCGCGGTACAGGCTTCTCCCAGATTTCGCATCTTGGCGAGCATTGTGCCTTCGATGGCGGTGTCCATGTCAGCGTCCTCGAACACCACCACAGGAGCATTTCCGCCCAGTTCCATCGCCGGTTTCAATACCTGATCGGCAGCGGAATGCAGCAGCTTACGGCCAACTCCGGTTGAGCCGGTGAAGCTGACAACCCGGACGCGCGGATCGTGCAGCATGTGATCGACGAGTGCGCCCGTGCGCTTTGAGGGCAGCACATTTACCAATCCGGGCGGCACACCGGCCTCTTCCAGCAGCGGCATCAGTGCAAGCATGGTCAGCGGTGTTTCCGATGCCGGTTTGATGATGACTGCGCATCCTGCGGCCAGAGCGGGCGCGATTTTTCGCGTGCCCATTGCGGCGGGGTAATTCCACGGGGTGACGAGCACCGCCAGTCCTGCGGGTTTGTGCTGAACCATGATGCGGGCCCCCGAAGCCGGGGCGTGCGTGATCAGGCCATCGGCGCGCACCGCTTCCTCGGCAAACCAGCGAAAGAATTCGGCAGCATAGGTTGCCTCTCCCATCGCATCGGTTCGGGCTTTGCCGTTTTCGAGCGTGATGAGTTTAGCGAAGTCTTCAAGCCGCACCGTCATCAGTTCCCACGCCTTGCGCAGAACTTCTGAGCGTTCACGCGGGGTGCGCGCGGCCCATTCGGCCATAGCCGCTTCAGCCGCGTCCAGTGCTGCGTCGGCATCAGCGATCTCAGCAGAGGCGACGGAGGCCAGAACCTCCTCGGTCGCCGGATTCAGCACGTCGAACCGTTCTTTGCTGGCCCCTGATACCCACGTGCCGTTGATGTAAAGGTCGGTGAAATCCATGTAGGTCTCCATGGTTTAAAGCAGGTGGCGGAGCGGTTGCTCCATGCGGCCTGCGAATTCGGAAAGAAGGGTAACAGCTTCGGACGCGCCAAGCTGGTCGCCGGCGCATTCCAGGGTAATCGACAGCCCGGTGCCGGCACGTGTCAGTGATAGAACTGGCGTGGTGTTTGCACCCAGGGCAAGTGACGTGATCCGGCTCATCCGCAGGTCCCGGACCAACAGATCATATGCGCTGTCAGGCGCGGCTTCCGCAATCGCGCCGAACGGGCCCGGACTAACGGAAAAGACCTGTGTCGTGCCGAGATGTTCGACGGCAACGGCTGCATGGCCGTCTGGCAGACTTGCCGCAGCGAGACCGGCCAGCAATTGGGCTGGGTTGCTCAGTCCAGCATTTTCGGCTGCCCAATCGGCGAAGTCGGCAAAGCCATCGGCGGGGACTTCCGCCGTCAGGTGACGGGTTGCGGTGGCGGGGTAAGCCGTAGCCTGAGTCGGAAGCGCCTTGAGCACATCAAGATCGGCTGCGTGGTAGGGCTGTGGATGCCCGGCTTCGACAAGGCGGTTGAGATCAAGCCCCTGTTCCATCGCCAGTCGGCGCAGCTTGGGCGAGGCGAGGATGCGTCCGCTTGGCTCTGTCACAGCCGGTTTTGGTTTTGCGGGCGCAGGTGTGTCACCAGACTTGGGTTTATCGGGCTTGGAGGCCTTTGACGGAGCCGGGTTTGTTGCGGGGGCAACGTCTTTGACGGACCGCACAACCGTTTCCTGAAGCGCCTCGGCTGAGATGATTGCGACCGGATCGCCGACAGGCACCTCTTCCCCGGCCTGTGCAAGTGTGGCGGCGAGATAGCCTTCTGCGCCGGCGGGGACTTCCATGGTGCTCTTGTCGGTTTCCACCTCGAACAGCACATCGTCGGCCTTCACGGGGTCGCCGGGGGATTTCAACCATCCGACCAGAATGCCGCTGTCCTGCGCCATACCCAGTTGTGGCATGGTCACCTGAACGCCGTCCGGCAGGTCTGAGGACGGTGTCGCATCTTCTGGTGCTGTTGCAGCCTCCGCTGGGATATCGGCCTGATCGGATATCCGCGCGATGATCTGGCCTACCGGCACATCATCCCCTGCCGCAGCAGTCACTGCGGTCAGGAAGCCCGATGCCGGCGCTTCGACCTCCATCGTGGCCTTGTCGGTTTCTACCTCGAAAAGCGCGTCGCCCTCGGCAACCGGATCACCCGGAGCCTTGAGCCAGGACACGATTTTGCCTGCATCCTGCGCCATGCCCAGTTGAGGCATCGTGACGTCATGCGGCATGTATCATCTCCCCGGACATCAGCCTGCGCGCGTTCTCTGCAACGCCGTCGGGCGTTGGAACGGTGACGTCTTCCAGCGCGGGAGAAAAAGGAACCGGTACATCCATTGCACCCATGCGAAGCACCGGTGCATCGAGATGATAGAATGCTTTTTCGTTCAAGCGCGCGGCAATTTCTCCTGTTATGCCGTAGCTCTGGTGACCTTCGTCGATGACGATGGCACGCGATGTTTTCCGGACGCTCTTGAGTAGCGTCTCTTCGTCCAGAGGGACAATTGTGCGTGGGTCGATGACTTCGGCCTCGATCCCGTCCTGAGCGAGGATTTCTGCGGCCTTTTCAGCGACCTGCACCATAGAGGACGTGGCGATAAGCGTGATGTCCGATCCTTCACGCTTCACATTGGCTTTGCCAAAGGGGATCAGGTATTCCTCCTCCGGTACCGGAGCCTTGTCCTGATACATCAGCTTGTCTTCGAAAATGACCACCGGGTTGTCGTCCCGGATGGCGGTTTTCATCAGACCTTTCGCTTCGTAGGCCGAAGAAGGCATGGCCACTTTCAAGCCGGGAATATGGGCGACCAGCGCATGAAGCGATTGGCTGTGCTGCGCAGCAGAGCGGCGCGTCGCGCCCAGATTGGTGCGCAGGACCAAAGGCACGTTGAGCTTGCCGCCCGACATGTAGTGGGTCTTTGCCGCCTGATTGCAGAGCTGGTCCATGATCAGGTAGATGAAGTCGCCGAACATCAGGTCTACGACCGGGCGCGTGCCAGTCATAGCCGCTCCGACGGCGATCCCCATGAAGCCGGGTTCGGCAATCGGTGTATCGACGACGCGACCGGTGCCGAACTCCTCGACAAGCCCCGACAGGACCTTGAAGGGTGTCCCGGCTTCGGCCACGTCCTCGCCGATGATGAACACCCGTTCATCGCGGCGCATTTCCTCGGCCAGTGCTTCGTTTACGGCTTGGGACAGGGTGATCTCTCGCATGTCTCTCTCCTCAGGCCAGCGCGTGTTTGATGTCTGTAAAGACGTGCATGTCCACTTCGGACACGTCGGGGTATTTGGCATTCAGGGCGTAGTCGACGGCCGCCTCGGCGTCTTTTTTGATCTCGGCATTCATCGCTTCGATTTCGTCTTCAGTGGCGACGCCCTCTGAGACCAGCCACGTGCGGAAGCGGATGATCGGATCGCGGTTTTCCTTCCAATCCTTTTCTTCATCTTTGGACCGGTAGTATTCGCGGTTGATGTCGCCGACATGGTGGCCGTGATAGCGATAGGTCATCAGCTCAAGAAAGAACGGCCCTTCGCCCTTGCGGGCACGTTCGACCAGTTTCTGTGTCAAAGCGTTTACCGCCAGCACATCCTGACCATCGACCTGATGCGCTTCGATGCCAAAAGCTTCGGCGCGGGCCGTGATGGAGCCAGCAGCGATTTCCTCGGTTTTGGTGTATTCGGAGTAGCCGTTGTTTTCGCAGGCATAGATGACCGGCAGGTTCCAAAGCGCAGCCATGTTCATGACCTCGTACATCAGTCCTTGGGCGGTCGCTCCGTCTCCGAAAAAGCAAACGGTCACGTCGTCTTTGCCCAGCATCTTGGCGGTGAAAGCCGATCCTGTTGCAATGCCCATGGAGCCGCCGACAATTGCGTTGGCCCCCAGATTTCCGTTTGATTGGTCGGCAATGTGCATGGAGCCGCCTTTGCCCCGGCAATAGCCTTCTTCCTTGCCCAGCAGTTCGCAGAACATCTCTTTGAATTCTGCGCCTTTGGCGACACAGTGGCCATGTCCACGGTGGGTCGAGGTGATCTTGTCTGTGAACTTGAGAGCCTCGCAGATGCCGACGGCCACAGCTTCTTCGCCGGAATACATGTGGGTCAGGCCGGGCATCTTGGCCGAGAGATAAAGCTGGTTCGCGTTGTCCTCGAAGGTGCGGATCCGCACCATCTGGCGGTACATGCGCAGATAGTCTTCGGTGTTTGTTTTCGTTTTGGCCATTGTGTTCCTCGTGGAGCGTACAGGCAGGATCCCTGCCCGGCGGCGGGAGGCACCGCAGGACAGGGATGCGAGCCGGTCAGTACCGGTTCGCGATGGGAAGTTCCTCGGCGGGGAAAAGGCTGATCACCTCGCAGCCGGTCTCGGTCACGACCACTTCTTCCTCGATGCGCGCGGCCGAATAGCCGTCGGCAGCGGGGCAGTAGGTTTCCAGTGCGAAGACCATCCCGGTCTGGATTTCCATCGGGTGATCAAGACTGACCGCGCGGCTGATGATCGGACGCTCGTGCAGGGCAAGTCCCAGACCGTGGCCGAATTGAAGGCCGAAAGCGGCATCTTCGTTCGGGAAGCCAAGGCTTTCCGCAGTCGGCCAGACCTCGGCCACCTTGTCGGTAGTGACCCCCGGCTTGATCATCGCAATAGACGCATCGATCCATTCGCGGGCTTTGACATAGGCGTCGTTCTGCGCCGGTGTCGCGCGGCCCACATTGAACGTGCGGTAGTAGCAGGTGCGGTAGCCCTGATAGCTTTGCAGAATGTCAAAGAACGCCTGATCGCCCGGGCGGATCAGCCGGTCGGTAAAGTTGTGAGGGTGCGGATTACAGCGTTCGCCGGAGATCGCGTTGATCGCCTCGACATCGTCCGAGCCCATTTCGTAAAGCAGCTTGTTCGACATGGCGACGATGTCACTCTCGCGCACGCCGGGTTTCAGCTCTTCGTAGATCATGTGATAGACGCCATCGACCATGCTGGCCGCCTGCGTCAGAAGCTGGATTTCGTCCCAGTTCTTGATCTCACGTGCCGCCAGCATGATCTGCTGGCCGTCGACGACCTTGATGCCTTCTTCCTGAAGCGCGTGGAACATGGCGGTTTCGGCATAATCCACACCCACTGGCATGTCGGCCATGCCGGCATCCTTGATCAGCTGCGCGATCATCTTGGCGTATTTGCGCATCAGCCCGAACTCCGGTGGGATCGTCCCGCGCATACCGACGACACCGGCTAGGCAGTGGTCCGGCTCCAGCCAGTCCGAATAACGCTTGTGGTGGACGGCGGCAGAGCCGAAGTCCCAGACATAGGGACTGTCATCGCCGGTCAGCAGGCAGAAGCGGCACATCTTATCCCGCTCCCATTCGCCAATTTTCGTGGCCGACACGTAGCGGATGTTGTTGACGTCAAACAGCAGCAGCGAGCCCGCGTTCGAGGCCTTCAGCGACTGGCGTGTTCGGGCAAGTCGGTAGCGGCGCAGACGGTCGTGATCGATCCGGCGTTCGAAATCGACCGAGGTGTGACCCCAGGCGGGCAGGCGGTCGCGCCATTCCCAATTGGGTTCGAGATCCTGTGGTGTCAGCAGGTTAGGCATCAGTGCGCGAGACATGAGTAGCTCCTTTCGGGTGACGCGAGGCGCACCCGTTTGTTCAATAAATCAAAGGGTTGATGGGTTACTTTGTGACCCAGCCGCCGTCGATGGAGATCATCTGACCGGTCATGTAGTCGCTGTCGTCAGAGGCGAGGAAAGAGGCAGTTCCGACGATGTCATTGGGGTAGGACACCCGCTTGATCACCAGGTTGTTGGCAACAATATCGTCATAGGCCTGACCTTCGCGTTCCTTGAAGCCGATCTCGACAAGGTCCTTGTCCAGCTGTTCCCAGAGCGGTGTCACCACGACGCCAGGCGCGTATCCGTTGACGGTGATATTGTGCTCGGCCAGACCCAGCGCGCCGCACTCTGTCAGAGCAAGGCAGCCGTATTTCGAGGTGCAGTAGACGGTCACGTCAATCAGCGGCTTCCGCGACGCGATTGAGCCGACATTGATCAGCTTGTAGGGGTGATCGTCCATCGGCCCCTGCTTGATCATCTGGCGTGCCGTTTCCTGCATGCCAAGCCACATCGCCTTGGTGTTGACGTTCATGATCATGTCCCAGTTGTCTTCGTCGATATCCATGAAGAACCGGGGTTTGTTCAGGCCTGCGTTGAACAGACCTACGTTGATCGACCCGAACGCCTCGACGGTGGCAGCAACAGCGGCGGCGTTGTCTTCGCGCTTGGTCACATCCATCTTGACTGCAATGGCATTGCCGTTTCCGGCAGCATTTATGGCATCGGCAACCTTTTTTGCTTCGTCGCCATCCAGATCGCCGACGCAAACATTGGCACCCTGTGCAGCGAAAGCTTCCGCGTTTGCGGCACCCATGCCGCGGGCGGCACCAGTGATCAGGATGTTCTTACCTTTCAGGCGGTTGGGGTCCATGAGTCATTCCTCCCATCATCATTTCGGCCCGTTTTTCTGTATCACCGCATCGGCCCGAGCCTGGGCCTGACGCAGCGCATCGCGCGGAGAAACGATCCCGCGCAGCATGTCGTGAAATTCCTCGCCACAGATCTGGATGATGTCGCAGATCTCGGGGACAGGTGGTCGTGGCCAAAATTGCAGTTCGTCGCGCCATGACATTGTGTCGATGGCTTCGAATATGTCCGAGGTGCGACGGACCTCCGGGTCGGCCCCTACGGAATAGCGTGGGTTGGTTCGGCTGCCGTTCTGGACGAAGAGCTTTTGAGCCTCGGGTGACGTGAATACGATCAGTGCTTCGACGGCCGCGCGCACGCGCTCTTTCGGGAGGTTCGCCGGGATGCCCATAATGTAGCCTCCGACAGGTGCCACGGGGGACGCATCTGGACCTGCCGGGTGAGGCAGGTAACCGGTGTTGCCACAGGCTGGCGAACTTTCGTCGAGCTCGAAATATGGTGCCAGAAGAGTGTAGCCATAGGCCATGGCGATCCGACCGGCTGCGTAAGGGCGAACCCTTTCGTACCAGGACATCGAAAGAATGTCGGGTGGGGAGAAGCGCATGAGATCCATCAGGAACTCTGCAGCGTGAAGCCCAGCCTCCGTGTCAATCGTGGCGTGATAGGCGCGCTCCGCAAGGTCATCGGTTTCGAAACCGCCTGCGATACGCGGCAAGTCGATGATCGGCTGGCCGAAATCGGCCATCGTCATCAGAACCGTATGCCCGAGTGCCGTACCCCGAGCCGCGTTCCAAGCGATGCCGTAGCGGTCGCGGCGCGGATCATGGAAGATTTCAGCCGCTTTCAGCAACTGACGCGTCGTCGTCGGTGGTTCGATCCCTGCCTCGGCAAACAGATCTTTGCGGTAGAAGAGGAGTTCAGGCGTCGTCTGTGCCGGGACGCCATAGCAGCGACCGCCCCAATGCGCGGCTTTCCACCCGGCCGTGTGGAAATCCGCCGGATCCAGTCGGGCAATGTCCATCGCCTCATCCAGAGGCATCAGCACGCCGTTCTCGGCAAAACCCCCAATCCATGGAAGATCGACGGCGATGATGTCGTAGCGGCTGGACTTCCGCTGTGCGTTGCGCATCGCCTCTTCGCGCAGCCGGTCAATCGAAAAGGCGCGCTGGTTGATCTGCGTACCGATAACATGTTCGAACTGTCGCTTAAGCGTATCCATCACCATGAAGGTCGGATCGCCGTGAACCAGAACCCGTACACCGCCTGCCGCTTTGATCGGTTCACCGAGAACCTGAAGCGGGGGGATAGACTGGGCCGCCATGTACGAACCACCAAAGAAGTAATCCTTGGTTTCCCGTGTTTCCTCTGTGGCGAATTGTGCCTCCCCCAGGCGGCGTATGCGACCAGAGAGCTGCACCCACTGGTCAAGCAGGGCTTCGCTCGGATGCAGAGAGAAGCTTTTTCCGCTGCTGGTGCGAGGGCGTTGTTCGATCAGCCCTTCCTCAACCATCTCTTTCAGGCGGCGGTTCGCGGTTGCATAAGGTACGCGGCTTGCAGCGATCAAGGATGTGGGTGTGACGATCTTTGCTTCGAAGTGTCCGCGGATCAGATGCAGCGTCATACGGAAATACGGGTTGGGCGCGAAGAGGTCGATCGTGTCTTCCAATTCGTCCGAAAAATCATCCAGAAAGGACAGAATCTGGATCAGTTCGGTTTTCGCCTGGGGCGAGACCGAAACGCTGTCCTTGTGTCCCTGCATGACATTCATCAATCTGGCCGCAACCTCTGTGGACGTTTTCTTTGATCTGCGATTGGATTTGTTCAATTCGGACGAATCTGAAGCCGGCATTACGCGCCTCCATTACAAAATGTTCAAAATGGCTGACGGAGCGTATCGCAAAAAAATCCAGATTGGATTCAAAATTATCCAAAATGGATAAATATGGAGGGTGTGGCAGAGGTTCAAAACGGCAGGCTTGGCCCAGTTGTCCGCAGAGACGGACGATGATTCCCCGCAGGACCTGTCGGGGGGTCGTGAATTGCCTAAGATTCAACCCGGGAGGAGACCCAAAATGAAAATTCGTAACCTGTTGGCTGCAACAACTGCGGCGACTGCTTTGGCAGGTGCAGCTTTTGCAGCCGGTCACGAGACGATGAAGATCGGCATCACTCAGAACAACGTGGGCGTCGACAGCTATCAGACAACTTATGAAAAAGCGTTCATCGCAGCAGCGGATGCCAACGATGCCGTCGAAACGGTTGTTCTGGATGCTGGTGGCGACGTAGCCCGCCAGATCGCGCAGATGGAAGACCTGATCCAGCAGGAAGTCGATGCGATCATTATCTGGCCGACAAACGGCGAGGCGGTTATCCCTGCGGTCCGCAAGGCATATCAGGCTGGAATTCCGGTCATCGTCACCAACTCCAACATCGCCGAGCCGGGCTTTGACTTCGTCAAATCGTTCTCGGGCCCCGATAACATCACGCAGGGCGCGCGTTCGGCCGAGATCATGTGCGACAAGTTCAAGGACATGGGCATCGAAAACGAAGCCAAGGTCGTCCACATCACCGGTCAGCCGGGTTACACCACGGCGATTGAGCGCGCGAAGGGCTTCAACGATCGTCTACCGGAGGTATGCCCGAACGTCGAGCAAATCGACCAGCAGCCAGGGGACTGGAACCGGGAGAAGTCGCAGAAAGTGATGGAAGCCTTTCTGGTGAAGTACGACGACATTGATGGCGTTTATGCCGGTGATGACAACATGGGCGTTGGTGCATTGAACGCGGCAAAGGCTGCGGGTCGCGAAGGTATCATTTTCGTGGGAGCCACCAACTTTGCAGTCGGTTACGAAGCGATGGAGCGTGGCGAATACTGGGGGTCGATCTACCAGTCGCCCGTGGATGACGCCGAAGCGGCTCTGCAAACCGCCATTGATGTTCTGAAGGGTGAAGAGGTTCCGTTCCTGAACTACTTCGACACTCCGAAGATCACTCAGGACAACATGAGTGAGTTCACCAAGCCCGTCTTCTAAGATCGGCTTGAAAAAAGGGCGCGGCGGAGTTGTCGCGCCCAATCTGAATAAGAACTGAAGTCACTGGGAGGGGGGCATGGCACGAGTGTCAGGCCGGTCCTGCATCGTTACGGGTGCGGCCCGCGGTATTGGTCGCGCAATTGGCGAAGCGCTTCTGGATGAAGGTGCAGATGTCTGTTTCGCTGATATCAACGGCGCGCTGGTCAAGAATGTTGCAACTGCAAACAAGGATCGCGCGGCGCAGTCAGGCGGGAAAGTGATCTGGGCAGAGGTTGATGTCGCTGACCGAACTCAGGTGCGGGCGATGATCGACAAGAGTGTGGACGCCTTCGGCAAGCTGGATGTGAAATTCAACAATGCCGGGGTCAATAAGCCGATGAATTTCCTCGATGTGACCGAGGAAAATTGGAACTTCATAATGCGGATCAACGGCTTGGGCTGCCTGATTGGCATGCAGGAAGCGGCGAAGCAGTTCATTCGCCAGGGAACGCCGGGAAAAATCATCAATACGGCGTCGATTGCAAGCCGACAGGGATTTGACAATGTTGCTCCTTACTGCGCATCCAAGTGGGGGGTGGTGTCGCTGACCCAATCGGGCGCGCGCGGTTTGGCCAAGCACAACATAACGGTCACGGGTTTCGCGCCGGGTGTTGTCGCCACGGAAATGTGGGAAGAGGTGGACCGCGACCTGATGGAGATCGGGGCAGCTGAACGTCCCGGGCAGGCGATGGAGGAATTCTCGGCCGAGATCCTGAAAGGCCGGGTTGCCACTCCCGAAGACATTACCGGGACGACGACGTTCTTGGCTTCGAAAGACAGTGACTACATGACCGGACAGATCGTGATGATTGATGGTGGCATGACGCTGGTCTGACCCCGGATCGGTCCGCAATGGAGCGGTTGGTGAAGACACAACGCGGAGACCGACGCCCGAGTGGCATCGGCAGGGAGGACGCATGGCAGCGGTGACAAAGGAACAGGTGGGCGGTTTTCTTGCCCGGCAAGGCATTCTTGTGGCCTTTGCGGTTTTCATGGTCGGCTTTACGTTGGCCAATCAGCGGTTTGTGGATCCTGACAACATTCTTGGGGTGATCCGGTCGTCGGCCATTCTGGGCGTGATGGCGCTTGGTGTGACCTTCGTGGTCATCAGCGGCAATCTGGATCTTTCTGTCGGGTCGATGATGTCGTTCTCGACAATCGTCGTGCTCGATCTGCATGACAAGATAGGCCCGGCGCTCGCGATACCGGCCATGTTCGCGATGACGCTCTGCCTTGGCGCGTTCATAGGATTTCTGGTCGGGTATCTGAAGCTGAATTCTCTGATCGTAACCCTTGGCATGCTGTCCGCCATTCACGGATTGACGCTCACCTACTCCGGTGGACAGAACATGGATATCGCGGACAAGGAAGGTACGTGGTTCGATTTTTTTGGCCAGGGCAGCGCGCTGGGCATCCCAGTCCCGATCCTGATATTCGTCCTTTTGGCGGCGGTGCTTGGGGTCGTACTTTCCAAAACGCCCTTTGGGCGCAAGGTTTACGCAGTCGGCGGCAATGGGACAGCGGCGACGTTTTCCGGCATCCGCCGCGCGCGGGTCGTATTCACCTGCTACCTGATCTCGGCATTCTGCGTCGCAACGGCGGGGCTCTTGCAGGCCAGTCGGAGCCTTGGCTCGCAGAACACGGTGGGGCAAGGGTTGGAACTGGAGGTTCTGGCTGCGGTCATTCTGGGCGGCGCGTCGCTTCTTGGCGGTTCCGGGACCATTTTCAAGACGGTGATCGGGGTTCTGATCCTCGGATTCATCCAGAACGGTCTGCTGCTCGTCGGGCTGCAGTTCTACGTCCAGTACGTGGTCACCTGGATCATCATCATCCTTGCGGTCTGGCTCGATATCGCAGCCAAGCGCGGCAAGCTCTGGTCCCCGATAGCCTGAGGAGCGCGACATGAAACCAGGAATGCTTTCCAACTTTCTCAAGCGCGGGGCCATATGGGGGTTCATCGCGCTTGAACTGATCTTTTTCACAGTGGCGGGTGAGTACCTGTCGCTGAGCGAAAAAGCCTTCATGGATGTGGACAACATGCTTTTGCTGTTCAAGCAGTCCGCCCCGATCGGGATCATCGCGATGGGAATGACCATCATCATGATCAACGGAAATATCGACCTGAGCGTCGGGGCTATCTACGCGATTTGTGCGATCGTACTGCTGGACAGCATGACATGGCCGATCTTCGCAGGACTGGGCGACATGGTGATACCGGTGGCGTGGGTTCTGGCGCTACTTGCTGGTGTTGCGCTGGGCGCGCTGAACGGTCTGATTGTCTGGAAGACCGGGGTCGACGCGTTCATCGTCACGTTGGGTTCGATGCTTGGGTATCGCGGCCTGGTGTTCATGTATAATGGCGAACAGCCGACCAGCCATCTGAACTGGACCCTTGTGGACTTTGCCGAGGCGCAGTTTCTTGGGCTGCACACCGCGACGTGGTTTCTGCTGATCGTGACCGCGGCGATCTGGTTCCTGATGAATCGCACAGTTCATGGTCGCAATGCTTATGCTATCGGCGACAACCGTGAGGCGGCCGTCAATGCCGGTATCCGTGTCGGGCCGCACATGATGATCAATTTCATGATCATTGGCTTCCTCGCAGCTCTGTCGGCGGTTGTGTTCTATTCCGAAAGCGGATCGGTCAATCCCAACGACGGTGAACTCTACGAGCTTTGGGTGATCACAGCAGTGGTGCTTGGCGGAACCAAGCTCACTGGAGGAGCCGGTTCCATCATTTCGACGTTCGGCGGGGTTCTCGCGATCCAGCTTCTGCGCAAGGGGTTGGCACATATTGGCGCTGATACTGAGACCGTGAACCTTGTGATCGGTCTTATCCTGATCGTGGTTCTGTTTCTTGACCGTCAGTTGAACATCAAGGGCAAAGAGGAGTTGAAGGTATGACGGGTCAGACACCCGCGCTGCGCCTTGAAGGCATCGTCAAGACCTTCCCGGGGGTCCGGGCTCTCGATGGGGTGTCCTTCGAGGTGATGCCCGGTGAGGTACATGCTCTGATGGGCGAAAATGGCGCCGGAAAATCCACGCTGATGAAAGTGCTTGGCGGGATTTACCAGCCGGATGAAGGCCAGATCATTGTCGGCGAACAACCGGTCGTCATGCGGTCGCCGCTGGAAGCCAAAGCGAAGGGGATCGTTTTCATTCACCAGGAATTGAGCCTTGCCGAAGAACTGACGGTTGCCGAGAATATCTATTTGGGCGAACTGCCGCGAAAGCGCTTTGGGCTGGTCGACTGGGCGAAACTGGAAGAACAGACCAACGCCATTCTGTCGACACTCAAGGTCGGGTTTGATGCCAAGACACGAGTCGGCGA
Source organism: Marivita geojedonensis (assembly GCF_002115805.1). Lineage (GTDB taxonomy): Bacteria > Pseudomonadota > Alphaproteobacteria > Rhodobacterales > Rhodobacteraceae > Marivita > Marivita geojedonensis. The sequence goes on from NZ_JFKC01000002.1 coordinate 386,810, forward strand.
TCTGTCGATCGCCAACCAGCAGATGGTCGAGATTGCGCGTGCGCTGACCGTCGATGCAAAGGCGGTGATATTTGACGAGCCGACTGCGTCTCTTACCGATGCGGAAAAAGTGGTGTTGTTCGATGTGATTACCGATCTCCAATCACGAGGAGTGGGTATCATCTACATCTCGCACCGGATGGAAGAGATCTTCAAGATTACCGACCGGATCAGTGTCCTGCGGGACGGTCAGTATCGCGGCACGTTGCAGACAGCTGAAACGAACGAAGAGGACGTGACTCAGCTTATGATCGGGCGCGCACTCGATCTGAGCCGGAACGAAAGCCATCACGAACTGGGAGAGGTCGCACTGGAAGTGCGGGGCCTGTCTTGCGGACATCTGTTCCGGGACGTGAGTTTCGAAGTTCGCAGCGGCGAGGTCGTCGGGTTTTACGGGCTTGTCGGTGCCGGGCGAACCGAAATCGCCGAGACACTGTTTGGGTTACGCGATCCCTCTGCAGGGCAAATCCTCCTGAGTGGGCAAGAGGTGCGTATCCATTCGCCTGCCGATGCGATCGCAAAGGGCATTTCGCTTGTCCCGGAGGATCGCAAGGGGCAGGGGCTCGTGCTTGGTATGAACTGCAGGGACAACATGACACTGCCGCAGGTGGATGATCTCAAGGCAGGCCCCTTCGTCGCCGAAGGGGCGGAGGTGTCGATCTTTGACCAGTATCGTGACCGGTTGGACATCCGGACTCCGGGCTGGAAACAGCTTGTCGGCAACCTCTCCGGTGGCAATCAGCAGAAAATCGTCATCGGCAAATGGCTGTCGATGCACCCCAGTGTGTTGATCGTGGACGAACCGACGCGCGGGATCGACGTTGGGTCGAAATCCGAAATTCACAATCTGATCCGCGACCTGGCGGCTCAGGGCTATGCGGTTATCGTCATCAGTTCGGAAATGCCGGAGGTCCTGCATGTCAGTGACCGGATTGTGGCAATGTATAACGGGCGCATCATGCGAACCTTCACTTCCGAAGAGGTGACGGAGGACAATCTGATTCAGGCGATTTCCGGGCTAGGCGGCGATAGGGCGGCCTGATTGATGAAGATCGGGTTTGCCGGGCTGAGCCACATGGGACAGCACATGGCGCGTGATTTGCATGAATGCGGATTCTCCCGGGCCGTATGGAACAGGTCTTCGGAAATCGGATGCAGTCTCGCTACTCGCTAAAAGCGTTCGACCCACGGTCTGACAGCAACCTCGTTGGTCCATGCGCTTCGGTCCTGTTCGATCAGGTGACGGTAGGTCCGGGCAATCGCGTCGGGCCTCAGCATGGACCCCGGTTTTTCTTCTGGCTCGACACGTCCGGGATTGAGGATGCCACCATCAATATTGATCCAGGCAACATGGATGCCCTGGGGATGTAGTTCCCGTGCCATGCTCTCGGTAAGACCACGTTGCGCGAATTTGCCCATGGCAAAAGGCGCGGATTGCGGGAAGCCTTTGACCCCAGCGGAGGCCCCCGTGAACAGGATGGTGCCCCGCACACCGTCAATGGGCTCCGCGTTCAGCACGTGCCTGGCTGCATGTTTGCCTGCAAGGAACGCCCCGATCGCGGTCACTTCAACAGCGTTGCGCACATCGTCTGCTGACAGCTCGGCAATGGGTCCGCGCACCCGGGCAGACGGATTATAAATCACGACCCGGGGCGCTTCAGGAAGACTGTCGAACAGGGCGGCCACAGCCTCTTCATCGGTGGCGTCGAGTTGCACCGTTCGCGCGCCGAGTTCCGACGCCAGCTTTGCCATCTTGTCTGCACTCCGGGCCGCCAAAGTCAGGTCATGATCCCGGGCAAGTTCGCGCGCTACGGCGGCGGACAGGCCGTCACCCACGCCAATGATCACAGCTTGCGGTTTTGTCATGATTATTGTCCCTCCGCCCAGGCGCTGGTGCTTGACCTCGGTTCACGCATGTCATACCTCGTATCACGCCGAGCGGGCGTTGTGTAATGGTAAGACCTCAGCCTTCCAATCAGGTGTGTATAGTTTCACTGAGTTTCGTCAAGCTTCTTACCATTTATTTTCATTGACTTTTATCGTGCGTCGCGTTGAATATGGTAGCACCAGATATCATGCTATTACCTGCAAAAAACTGACAAAATGCCAAAGCTTACAGAGACCTTCGCCCGCAAGGTTCCACAGACAAAATCCGGGACCGACAAGCATTGGGACAGCGAGGTCAAAGGCCTTGTTCTCTTCGTCGGAAAGAAGTCAAAGACGTGGTACTTCCAGAAGGATATTGGGGGTCAGACCCGACGGGTGCTGATTGGTCGGTTTCCAGTAATATCCGCAGATACCGCACGTCAAACCGCGCTCGGTTTTGCTCTGGAATGGGGCAGGGGAGCTGGCAAAATCATCCAAATTGGAGCGCCGACTTTGGAGGAGGCGATGGAAGGTTACTTAGGGTCAGGA
>NZ_JFKC01000020.1 GCF_002115805.1 Marivita geojedonensis
CCAACCTTAGTTATCCAATGGGATCAAGGCATAGGCTACGAGGCGTAACCATAGCGGGAGGTAGCACGAATGCTTGCGGAATATGGACTGCTGCTTTCTGGTACGAGCGATTGGAGCTATGCTTTACACTCTTTCATGAACGGTCCGTGGTTTTGGGTGGCAATTGGTGCTTTTGTGGCAGTCACAGTAATCTTTTGGTTCATGCGATGATCAGTTTGTTCTGATTTTGATTTCAGGCTGCAGCTTTTGCGCGCTCACATCTTCGCGCATGTTCCAATGGCTATACTAGGCCTTCCATCGTTGTCTTCTTCGCGTGTGTACCCAGAAGATGCTGATGTAACAAATCTCAAAGCGACAGTGGAGAAATTGAATTGCTCAAATGCATTGACGCAAAGTACGTCCACAGCACCGATGCAAGACACTCCTTCAAAGCGAGGGACATGTTCACCAAATCTAAGGACTTTCGTTCCGTCTTCGTTGTCCTCTTGAACAGTGACTAGCCATTTGGACAATGGCAAATCTACCACGACCCATTCACTCTCTCTCAAAGCAAATCCCGCTTTCTTATCCTCAATGCAAAGGTACGTTTCTGCGCGTAGCTGCGTAACAGACAAGAGCAACAAACCCAGTATCGCACGGATCATAGGGTATCCCCAACTTGTTGAATAAACTCGAGTAGTGGGCTTGATCGGAAGAAACGGTATGGCCTAACTAAGCTAATCCACGTTGGCTGCTCTTAGTTCTACGTCGGTTTGATCAGCCAACAGTGGGTACGTGCGGGCTCAGCTTTCGTGTGGGCCGCGCATCTCGCTAATGGCTCTTTGTATCTTGCGCCAGGTTTCCGCTTCCTCAGTTTCTCCCGCGTCTTCGTGATGCTTGGCCTTTTGCGCGGCTTCTACCTGAGCCTTATCTCCGTGGGCTTTGTACAGTGCGCGCGCGTATTCGTGGGTTTTCACTTGGTCCATAGTCCCCTCCCAAAGTCACATGCCGAAACCGGATTGTTGACGGCCTCTAACAACAACTTCGCACGAACTGCGCTGGCTGGGTTTGACACATATCAACTCTACAGCAGAGTAGACTAGCGTTTGTCCCACTTGCGAAATGCGTCCAGCGCGAAAAGATTACATCACATTCAACGGATTAGATATTTAGGTCAGCAGCTCTTACTTGATACGGCAACTACGGATGATCAATTGTACGGTCTGCGAGTACACTTGGTATTCAACATTAAGTTCCCAAAGACTTACACCTGTGTTGCCTCCGGGCAGCACAGGCTTTTTGTTTGTAGGTCAGAGTGTCTGTCTTGATTTTTGGCGAGCGTGTGAAAGCCTGAGAAGGCATTCAAAGCATAAATTTCCATCACCCAAGCGAAGAGGCCCGTTCTGCTCGTGGACCCTAGACCTACCGTTGGGCCTCTTCGTCTTTCCGCGTCAGCTCAGCTCTACCCGTAGGCTCTGGAGGAGTTTTCCCCTGCTCGCCTCCAAGTAGCGCATCCAGAGAGCCACCAACAAAGACGATCCTGAACTCCACCTCTCCCAGAGCCTTACACCTCCGACAACGACATCTACGCGTCGCTGAGCCAAAAGAAATTGCTCATGTCACAGGAACTGTGAATCAGGCAGTGCATTCGAAAAAAATGCATCCTGACCCTAAGGCTTAAGGTCCGAAGCCGGTTATCAGCTTATCAGCTTTCTAGGGAGCAATACAGCTGCAAGATTTGCCAGTTTGAACGCAAAGCCAGCCCTATCTTGCGCGAGACTACACTCAGTCTGTTCCAACTTATCAAGTTCACTTTGACTCTTCAAAGGAGGGAAAATGTCTGATTTTGAGCAATGCCCAACCGATTGCCGTGCACTCTTCCGTTTCATGATACACCAAATTTTTTTTGTTGTTTGGAAAGCGCTTTTCGCCATCCCTTGCCAGCCAAGGTGCAGACCAATCGTGTCAAAAATTGGGCAATTAAGGTTTCTTTTCGGCTGAGTTTGGAAACAGAGTGTTTAGTCGCTGCTATAGTTGTGTCCCGAGGCCGCTAAGTCTTGGCCAAAAACCGCTGTCGCCGAGCGTTGGCGTTATCATCAGCTCTCCGCTTTTTCGAACGAAACTGCTTACGTGGAAGTTCCGGCCTTGCATCCCGTACGACCTGAGTGACCATCTTCCTGTGAATTCAAAGAACTCGCCCGGCTCCATGCCCGGTAGCCTTCCTGTAATGGTAATCCTCTCGCCATGGTCGAGCTGGAACAAAGGACACATTGCCCCTTGGCCCACATACGTGCCAGTAATTTTCTGCATGTGAATACTGTTCGATTGTTTCTTGTCTCGAGACAGAGATAGCCACTACGTCTTTTGTTTCCATCACAGGGACTGTTGCACGGCGGATTTTCGCTACTGGCTTGTGGACAAGACGTGGACAACTCGTGATTTCAAGTCACACCCACTGATTCATAAACCCGCCCATCAGCCTTTGGTTCTCCGACCGCCTTTGTGTCTGACGACGAGTTGCAACTTACATCGAGCATCAAGGTCATTCATGAGTGCTACCCTCTGTCAACGTGTCGATAGGTAGTCAGCAAAGACATACCCGGTAACAGAGGCGTGCCAACAGTACGGAGACAGGGATCAGAGAGGAGTGACCGCAAACACCAAAGGTCAGGCTCAGGTGGTTGCTTGTGATGCTGGCGAGCTCGTCATGGGTCGCAGGGGATTGCACCTGAGGTACAGTGTTTGAAATCCTGCATGACGCCTACCAATTGCCTACCAATCCACTGAGCTCTTCCCCTAAGTAATTGAATAGATTGTTATTTTGGCGATTCGTAAGGAGAGTTTTGAATCCCCTGCGTCTACCATTCCGCCACTTGGGCCACGGGCAATCCCTATCCAAGCTGCAACACCTCGTCCAGCGCAAAAACGCCAGAGGCAGTGCAGCCTTGACCGGACCAAGGCGGCGTGGTCTTAGCCCGGCAACCCTCATTGGAGCGTCACATGCTGCAGCGTTTGTACCAGTGGACCATGTCTCTTGCCGATCACCCACGCGCCCTGTGGGTGCTGGCCGTGGTCGCCTTTGTCGAAAGCTCGGTTTTTCCGATCCCGCCGGATGTTCTGATGATCCCCATGATCCTCGCCCGTCCGTCCCGCGCGTGGCTGATTGCCCTGGTCGCGACCACGTCATCGGTAGTGGGCGGGATGTTGGGTTATGGCATCGGGTATTTCTTTTACGAGACCATCGGTGAACCCATCCTGAGCACGCTTGGCAAGGCCGACGCGATGGCTGAATTCAATGAGCGTTTCAACGGTGTGGGCTTCTGGGCTGTGCTGATCGCCGGGGTGACGCCCTTCCCCTACAAGGTCATCACGATCATGTCGGGCTGGACGGCGATGCCGCTGGGCACCTTTGTTGTCACATCTGTGATCGCCCGAGCCTTGCGGTTTTTCGTTGTAGCGGGTCTTTTGCGCGCATTCGGGGCACCGGTCCGCAGCTTTATCGAAAAGCGCCTTGGGCTGATGTTCACCCTGTTTGTTCTGCTGCTTCTCGGAGGCTTCTACGTGGTGAAATTCCTGTGAGTCTGGATCGTCGGATGCTCATGTTGCTCGCCGCAGGCGGGTCGCTGGCGTTGATGCTGGGCGCGTTGGCGTTTCAGCACATCGGTGGTCTGCCGCCCTGCAAGCTGTGCATCTGGCAGCGCTATCCGCATGTGGTGGCGATCGCGCTTGGAGCGGTGGCATTGCGGTTTGGCAATGCCGCAGTCGCATGGCTTGGCGCTTTGGCAGCGTTGGCGACGGCTGCAGTCGGTGCTTATCACACCGGCGTAGAGCGCGGCTGGTGGGAAGGTCCAACCACCTGCACCTCCGGGCCGATTGGCGGGCTGTCCACGGACGAGCTTTTCGACCAGATCATGAACGCGCCGCTGGTGCGCTGTGACGAAGTGCCGTGGGAAATGTTCGGCCTGTCCATGGCCAGCTGGAACATGGTGATTTCACTGGTTTTGATGGGTCTGTGGATCGCGGCAGCGCGCAAGCCCGCCTAAGCGCCGCTTTTGCGCGTCGACAGCAGGAGCGACGTTTCGGACTGCGACACCCCATCGAAACGGCGTATCCGGAACAGCACGTCGTCCAGCGCTTCGAGCGTGTCGGTCCCAAGTTCGGCGATCACGTCCCAGCGCCCATTTGTGGAATGGAGCGCCCGGACCTCGGGCAATGCGGTCAACTGGCGGATCACCCTGTCGGTGCCACGTCCCTCGATGCCGATCATCATCAGAGCCCGCACCGGGTCCTGGGCCACGTCCTCTTTCAGAACGACGGTGAAGCCCACCACATCTCCCGACGCTTGCAAGCGGTCGAGCCGCGAACGTACCGTGGCACGGGACAGATTGAGCGTTGTCGCCAGATCCGAAACCGACGCGCGGCCATTGTGGCGGAGGATCGAGATCAGTTTCTTGTCTGTGCTGTCCATTTTGATCCAGTTACTAACCAATTTGGAAAATAGTATCCCGAATTGATCAATTTGGCCAGTTCTCTACCGCCCGGATTGCACCCTATATCCCGATCAAAGATTCCCTTCGATCACGAGGACAGGATTGATGCAGTCTCAGAATATCGTACTCGTCGGCGCGCCGCTGGATTGCGGAAAGGCCCGCAAAGGATGCCTGATGGGCCCTGACGCCTATCGCACCGCCGGGATTGCCCGTGCTCTGACCGCTTTGGGGCACAGCGTGAGTGATCTGGGCAATGTCGCACCGGATGCCAATGACATTCCGGAGCGCGACGGCTTGGTAAACCTTTCGGAAACCATCGGCTGGACCACGGCGCTGATGCGCACCGCGCAGGAGGCGATCCAACAGGGTTTGCCGATCTTCATGGGCGGCGATCACGCACTGTCTCTGGGCACCGTGCCGGGTGTCGCCGCACATGCGGCTGAGCAGAACCGACCGCAATTCGTGCTCTGGCTCGACGCACACAGCGATTTCAATACGTTGGAGACCACCGCATCCGGCAACCTGCACGGAACTCCGCTGGCCTATGCAACCGGGCAAAGCGGCTTTGATGGTTTCCCTGCCCTGCCCGCAATCGTTCCGCCCAGCCAAACCTGCATCATCGGTCTGCGGTCCGTCGATCTGCCCGAGCGTGAGCTTATGGCAGGTACCGGCGTGCGCGGCTACGACATGCGCGCCATCGACGAATCCGGTGTCGCGGCGCTGCTGAAGCCGTTCCTGGCGGATGTCGCCAAGGTGGGTGGCGCGCTGCATGTGTCGCTGGACGTGGATTTCATTGACCCGGCCTATGCGCCAGCCGTGGGCACCACTGTGCCCGGTGGCGCGACGGTGCGTGAGGCGCATCTGGTGATGGAGATGCTCTGTGACAGCGGGCTGATGACCTCGCTTGATCTGGTGGAACTGAACCCCATGCTCGACGAGCGGGGGCGCACGGCGCAGCTGATGGTCGATCTTGCCGCTTCGGCGCTGGGTCGCCGTATCTTCGACCGCCCCACCCCGCGCATGATCTGAGGAGGCCGCCATGCAACCGTCAGACAAGGCCTTGGTACCTTTCGTTTCGGTCGATCACATGATGCAGCTGGTGCATCGGGTCGGCCTGGCCGAAATGATCCGCCGTATTGCAGAGGCCATTGAAGAGGATTTCCGCCGCTGGGAAAGCTTCGACAAGACTCCCCGCGTGGCCGCGCACAGCCCGGTGGGTGTGATCGAACTCATGCCCACGGCAAACGACACGCTTTACGCGTTCAAATACGTGAACGGGCATCCCAAGAACACGTCGGAAGGCTTGCAGACCGTCACGGCTTTTGGGCTGCTGGCGGATGTGGACACGGGCTATCCGGTTCTGCTGTCCGAGATGACCCTGCTCACCGCGCTGCGCACAGCGGCGATGTCGGCGGTCGCGGCGAAGTACCTCGCACCCAAGGGGACGACCACGATGGCGATGATCGGCAATGGCGCGCAGGCCGAATTCCAGAGCATCGCCATGCAGGCGATCTGCGGGATCGATACGGTGCGGCTCTACGACAAGGATCCGGCCGCGACGGTGAAATGCGCCGGGAACCTCGCGGGCACGGGCCTGACCATCGTCGCCTGCAGCAGCGCCGAAGAGGCCATCGAAGGCGCGCAGATCCTGACCACCTGCACAGCGGACAAGCAATACGCGACGATCCTCACCGACAACATGGTTGGCAGCGGTGTGCATATCAACGCCATTGGCGGCGACTGCCCGGGAAAGACGGAACTGGCCAGCGCGATTCTGCACCGGTCGTCGATTTTTGTGGAATATCCCCCTCAGACCCGGATCGAAGGCGAAATCCAGCAGTTGGACCCGGATCATCCGGTAACAGAGCTGTGGCAGGTGATCACCGGCGCTGCGCCGGGCCGCCGCGACGCGCGGGAGATCACGCTGTTCGACAGCGTGGGGTTTGCGATCGAGGATTTCTCGGCGCTGCGGGTGGTGCATGATCTGACCCGCGAAACCGGGTTGAACCTGCCGCTGGACCTGCTCGCCGATCCGGACGACCCGCGCGACCTCTACGGGATGCTTATGCGCGCGGCGGGGTGAGCGGGACGGATTTTTGAAAATCCGTCCCAAGCCCTTTCAAAAGGGCTTGCCCGCCTAGAGATAGTCGGAGCGCTGCAACCCGTACTTGGCCATCTTTTCGTTCAGCGTCCGGCGCGGGAGGCAAAGCTCTTCCATCACCGACGCAATCGACCCGCGATGGCGGCGCATCGTGTTGTCGATCAGCATCCGCTCGAACGCCTCGACATATTCCTTGAGCGGCTTGCCCTCGGTCGTCATCACCGGCTGCATCTCGTCATGGTCGGACATCAGCAGCGACGCGATGGTGCCCGTCCCCCGACGCGATTGCAGTACGGCGCGTTCGGCCAGATTGATAAGCTGGCGCACGTTCCCGGGCCACGGCGCCTGCAACAGTTGCGCGGCTTCCTGCGCGCTGACCTGCGGTGCGTCGCAGCCGTATTCGTCGGCAAACTGATCGGCCAAAGCCGTGAACAGTGTCAGGATGTCCTCGCCGCGGTTGCGCAGCGGTGGCGCGGTGATCTTGAGCGCGGCCAGTCGGTAGTAGAGGTCCGGACGCAGCGCATCCTCGCAGGTGCGACCCTCGTCCTGGAGGTTGCAGATGGCGACGATGCGTGTTTCCGGCGGTGTGCCCTGATCGTTGATCATGGTGAGAAGACGCGCCTGCGCGGCATCCGACAGCGCCTCGATATCTTCCAGCACCAGAGTTCCGCCACGTGCTTCCTCAACCGCAGGCAGACGGGAGTCTTCGGGCTGCATCGGCCCGAACAAACGCCGGATCAGCGTGTCCTCATCCATCGCGGCGCAGGAGATCAGGACGAATTTCTTACCCGCCCGACTGCCCACCGCGTGCAGCGCATGGGCGACCAGGGTCTTGCCGGTGCCGGTTTCCCCGTCGATCAGAACATGCCCGTCCGCTTGACCAAGATCGAGAATATCCTCGCGCAGGCGCTCCATTGCGGGGCTTGCGCCGATCAGCTTGCGCATCATCTGCGATCCATCGCCCAACTCGCGCCGCAGCGCCCGGTTGTCGAGCGTCAGGCGCCGCGCATTGGTGGCCTTCTTGGCAAGGTCCGACATGCGGTCGGGGTTGAAGGGCTTTTCAAGGAAATCGAACGCGCCGATGCGCATCGCCTCAACGGCCATCGGCACATCACCATGGCCGGTGATCATGATGACCGGAAGCGCCGAGTCCGATCCCAGCAGTTTCCGTAGAAGCTGGATTCCATCCATCCCCGGCATTTTGATGTCGGAAATCACGATCCCCGGATAATCCGCACCCACCGTGCCAAGCGCCTCTTCGGCGCTGGCAAAGGTTTCGGTGTCGTAGCCCGACAGCGCCAGCCACTGGCTGATCGATTGGCGCATGTCCTTTTCGTCGTCGACTATGGCAATCTTCATGGCTTTGCCCATGGCTTCACTCCGCCGCCTGCGTTTGGTCGTTCAAGATCGGTAACTGCATTTCAAACACCGCGCCGCCACCTTCGGCGTTGCGGGCCAGCAGCCGTCCCCCAAGGTCGTTCACGATCCCCGAGGAAATGGCAAGACCCAGCCCGACGCCATCGCCGGGCTGCTTTGTGGTGTAGAAGGGTTCAAACAGAGCATCGAGGTCTTCGATCCCGTGCCCGTTGTCCCGGATGGTCAGCGTCGCCGTTTCCCCGCTTGCGAGAATGATCTCAAGCTGCGGATCGGAGACCGCCTTGGTTGCATCAAGCGCGTTGCGCAGCAGGTTCACCATGACCTGTTCAATGCGCATCCGGTCGCCCATAACGAGCACCTTGTCCTCGGGCAGGATCTTGGTGATCTTGACCTTCCGCGACTTCAGCTGCGGCTCCATCATCGACAGGGATGAGGCCAGCGCATCGCCCATATTCACAGGCGAAAACGCCTCTTGTCCCTTGCGGGCATAGCTTTTGAGCTGACGCGTGATGCCGCCCATGCGTTCGATCAGATCGTCGATCCGGCTGAAGGCCGAAAGCGCTTCTTCCGGTCGGTTGCGCCGCATCAGGAGCTTGGCCCCGGCCAGATAGGTTTTCATCGCAGCGAGCGGCTGGTTCAGTTCGTGACTGACCGCTGCAGACATCTCACCCAGAGCCGCCAATTTGGAGCTCTGCGCCAGCGTCTGTTCCGCAACGGCAAGGGTTTCCTGCACCCGTTCCCGTTCGGCGATTTCCCGCTGCAGCCTCTGGTTCAATGCGCGAAGCTCTGCCGACTCGCGCTGGAAGAGCGCCATGCGCAGCGCCGTCTTGCGGCTGAGTGCGTAGAATGCCAGCGCCAGCAGAATCGCGAATCCCATGATTTCCAGCGCGAGTACGGCATTCACCCGTTCCCGAACGCTGGAATAGGTGGTGAAGGTGGTCATGTTCCAGCCGCGGAATGGGATGCGACCCTCGATCTGCATGACCGCCTCACCCTGAAAATAGGCATCCGCAGGCAAAGCCGTCCAATCCGCCGTGGCCCGGATCGCGCGCTCGATGGCACTGTCGGCCGGTTCGCGTTCAAGAGCGGTCTCGACCGTTTGCCCACGCCAGCGCGGTTCCGTCGCAAGAATGATCTCACCTTCGCTGTTCGTCACCAGAACAGCATCCGATATCCCCGCCCAGGCGCGCTCGAACTTGGCAAGATCCACTTCGACAACAATCACGCCGATGGACTGGCTCTGACTTTCGATGCGGCGCGAATAGCTGAAGGTGAAACTGCCCACCTCCTCGCGCTGCGCCGTGAAAACGGTGGCATTCGACCGGAGGGCCTCTACGAAATAGGCCGCGTTGCGATGCTGTTCGCCCAGCCGTTCGCGGCTTGTCGCGGCAACCGTGCGGCCATCGCGGTCGAGCAGCATGAGTGAGGCGGCACCGATCTCGTCCACGAACGAGATCAGGCGTTGGGAACTCTGCGAAAAATCACCCGAATTGAGCGCTCCGATCAACGCGGGGTCCCGCGCCAGAAGCTGAGGCACGATGGCGTTGCGGCGCAGCTCGGACACGAGGTTGCCGGAATACAGCGCCAGCCTCAGTTCCGCGCGATTGCGCGTGCTTTCCGTAAAACGGTCAGTGAGGTAGCGGTTGGTGACAAAGACCGTCCCCACCGCAACGGCGATCAGAATGAACAAAGCACCGCGCACCCGCCAGGACAGAGATCCTGACCGGGTGTTCTGACGCATCACTGAGCTGCCCTTTGCCATTGCGTGAAGATAGGCAAAAGCCGTGATCCGCTCAAGCGGCGGCGCGTCACAGGGACGTCAACCGGCGCTAAGCCGCTGCCAGCGCGCTTGCGATGCTTGCGAACATCGCTTTGCCGTCCGTTCCACCGTGTTTTTCATCCGCTGCGCGTTCGGGATGCGGCATCATACCAAGCACGCGGCGGTTCTCGGACAGGATGCCCGCGATATCCGCCGTCGATCCGTTTGGATTATCGGCATATCGGAAAGCGATGCGATCCTCAGCGGTCAATTGCGCCACAACCTCATCGGAAGCTGTGTAATTGCCATCATGGTGCGCAATCGGGATACCGATCTGCTGTCCTGCCTCGTAACCTGCCGTGTAGATGCTGTCGCTGGTGCCCACGATCAGCGGCACAGTGCGGCAGATGTATTTGAGACCTGCATTCCGCAGCAGTGCGCCGGGAAGCAGTTTGGTTTCGGTCAGCACCTGAAAGCCGTTGCAGATGCCCAGCACGAACCCGCCGCGCTCGGCATGGGTCTTGATATCCCGGCAGATCGGGGAATTCGCAGCAATTGCACCACAGCGCAGGTAGTCGCCAAAGGAGAACCCGCCGGGAATGCCCACAATATCGATGCCCGCCGGCAGAGACGTATCTTTGTGCCAGACCATCTCGACCTGGCATCCCGCCTCGCGGAACGCCACGGCCAGATCCCGGTCGCAGTTCGATCCGGGGAAGACAACAACCGCCGCGCGCATCAGCTCATCTCGATCTGGTAGCTTTCGATCACCGTGTTGGCGAGCAGCTTTTCGCACATCTCGCGCACGGTGTCTTCGGACGTTCCGTCGGCCAGATCCAGTTCGATCACCTTGCCCTGACGCACCTTCTCGACACCGTCAAACCCCAGCCCGCCAAGAGCGTGACGCACCGCTTCGCCCTGCGGGTCGAGAACCCCGTCCTTCAGCATCACATGCACCCGTGCTTTCATGATCGTCTCCGACTTGTCCGGGGGCGCAACAGTCCCCCTTCTTCTTTTTCCAAATATGCAAACGCGAGGCCCACCACCGGGCACCGCATCAGTTGATCAGCTTCGGCTTTTCCATCGGCGTTGCATTGGCAGGCATCACCCCAAGACGACGGGCCACCTCGGTATAGGCGTCCGTCAGGTTGCCCAGATCGCGACGGAACACATCCTTATCGAGCTTGCGCCCGGTTTCGATGTCCCAGAGGCGGCAGCTGTCAGGGCTGATCTCGTCCGCAACCACAAGGCGCTGATAGTCGCCGTCATAGACGCGACCAATCTCGATCTTGAAATCCACAAGCTTGATACCGACGCCGTACATCAGACCGGACATGAAATCGTTGACCCGAAGCGCGAGGCTGAGAATGTCGTCCATGTCCTGCTGGCTGGCCCAGCCAAAGGCGGCGATGTGTTCTTCGGTGACAAGCGGATCGCCCAGCTTGTCGTCCTTGTAGCAGTATTCGACAATCGGTCGCGGCAGCGGCGTGCCTTCTTCGATGCCCAGACGCTTGGCCATCGTGCCAGCGGCAAAATTGCGCACAATGACCTCGAGCGGGATGATTTCGCAGGATCGAACCAGCTGTTCCCGCATGTTGAGCCGCTTGAGGAAATGGGTGGGCACTCCTATGGAATTCAGGCCCACCATAAAGAACTCGCTCAGGCGGTTGTTGAGCACCCCTTTGCCGTCAATCACGTCCCGCTTTTCGGCGTTGAAAGCGGTCGCATCGTCCTTGAAATACTGGACAATCGTGCCCGGCTCTGGGCCTTCATAAAGGATCTTCGCTTTGCCTTCGTAAATCTTCTTGCGACGGGCCATGTGAGGTCTTTCTGTCAATGCGCCTGATGGCACGAAATGGGGGCGCGCACCTCTGTCCACACCTGCGGAAACCGGCTGCGGTTGATTGCCTCTTAGTGCATGCAGGCACATGCCGCAAGCAACGCACGCACTTGAACCGCGCGGCGCGTCGGGCCATACCAGACACAACACATTCACTTCCCCGGGAGAACGACCTGATGTCGACGTTTGATGACCGCGAACACGCCTTTGAAAACAAGTATGCCCACGATGCGGAAATGCAGTTCAAGGCTGAAGCCCGCAGAAACAAGTTGCTGGGCCTCTGGGCGGCCGAACTGATGGGCAAATCCGCGGACGAGGCTGCCGAATACGCGAAAGAAGTCGTGAAAGCGGATTTCGAGGAGGCAGGCCACGAGGACGTTGTCCGCAAGGTCTCGGGCGATCTGGGCGGCAAGGTGACGGATGACGAGATTCGCGCCAAGATGGCCGAACTGCTGGTCGTCGCCAAAGGCCAGGTGATGGACGAAGTCTGATTTTCTGTCCTTAGAATGATGCGCGCCCGCCCAGCCGGGCGCGCTTTTGTTTTCAGAAGCCACCCAGAGGTCGCATGTCGCACATCGTTCTGGTCCGCCATGGCCAAGCCAACACCGGCGCGCGGGATGAGGTCGATTACGACCGGCTGAGCCCTCTGGGGCATCAGCAATCGGGATGGCTCGGTGAACATTTCCGTCAGAAGGGCGATGTCTTTGCACATGTCTGGACCGGCACCTTGCGGCGGCATGTCGAAACGGCAGACGCGATTGCGCCCGACACGCCCGACACCGTCACGCGCGATGAGCGCCTGAACGAGCTGGAGTATTTCACCCTGTCGCAGCTGTTGGCCGAACAGCATGGCATCACGCTGCCGACCGACCGCGAAGGGTTCGTGCGCCATCTGCCCTGTCTGTTCAGGCACTGGCAGGACGGCAAGCTGGAAGGCGCACCAGAGAGCTTCGATCACTTTGAGACCCGTGTCCGGGATGCGCTCGACGAAATCTCTGCCCGACCGGGCCGGTCGCTGGTGGTGACCTCCGGCGGATTGATCGGAATGGCCATGCGGCTGACACTCGGTCTGGATCTGCCCGCCTTTTGCAACGTGTGCCTGTCGATCCAGAACACCTCGGTCAGTTCGTGGCTGCCGCTCGAGGGTCAATTGGCCCTGACCCAATTCAACGCCCTGCCGCATCTGGACACGCCGGATCGGCTGTTTGCCCAAACGCATATCTAAGGGGTTCTGCCGGACATGAGCGCGCTGGCGCGCGCGCTTCGCATCTCGGTCCTCGCGCTGCGCGCTGCGGCCTCGGGATTGCCTCCGGCGGAGGTATTTTTGAAACGAAGAAGCAAGGGACGGGCTTTTGTCCCGGCGTGGTCATGGCTAGGGTGCGGCGAGTCGAAACAAGGGGGACGGGATGACCCATCTTTGGGTGCGCGCGGAGAGCCGCGAGAACGAAGAACGTGTCGGCATACTGCCAGAGGGTGTTGCCGATTTGGTCGCGCAGGGTATCGAGGTGACCGTCGAAGACAGTGCAACGCGTGTTATTCCGATCTCCGATTACGCCAATACAGGCGCAACCATTGCGCCAGAAGGCAGTTGGACCGACGCGCCCGCCGATGCGATCATATTCGGGTTAAAAGAATTACCGGATAATGGCACGCCACTGCGCCATCGGCACATCATGTTCGGACATGCCTATAAGGGTCAGCCTTCCGGGCAAAAGCTTCTGGCGCGGTTCAGATCGGGCGGTGGCGCGCTTTATGATCTCGAATACCTTGAAAACGAAGACGGGCGGCGCGTGGCGGCGTTTGGCTATTGGGCCGGTTATGCGGGCGCGGCGGTGTCGCTCCTCGCTTATGCGGCACAGCAGAGCGGCACGCCCTGCCCCGCGGTCAGCACCTGGCCGTCCTCGAAAGCCATGCGCGACGATGTGAAAACGGCCCTCAACGGGGCAACACCCTCGGCATTGGTGATCGGCGCTTTGGGACGGGTCGGAACCGGGGCCAGCGACCTGTGTGAAGAGGTCGGCCTGACCGTGACCAAATGGGACATGGCGGAAACCGCGCATGGCGGCCCGTTCCCGGAAGTTCTTGAAAACACGATGTTTTTCAACTGCATCCTTGCGCGTCCGGGCACCCCGGTCTTTGTGCCCGCCGACACATGCGGACAGACGCGCGACCTGCGGGTGATCGGGGATATTGCCTGCGATCCGGACAGCGATTTCTCTCCGATCAAGGTCTATGACCACGTGACAAGCTGGGACGCGCCGGTGACACGGGTCTGTGACGCGCCGCCGCTCGACGTGATGGCAATCGACAATCTTCCCTCGCTGATGCCGCGTGAATCCTCAGAGGATTTCGCAGCGCAGCTCCTTCCGCACCTCAAAACGCTTGGCGCCATCGACCAAGGCGTCTGGGGGTGCGCAAAGACCTATTTCGACACGCATATCCAGAAGGTGACAACATGACGACGGTGCATTGGTGTGGTACGGGCCTGTCTTCGGTGCCCGGCCTTCGGCGGCTGATCCAGGACGGGCACTCCGTGACGGTGTGGAACCGCACGGTCGAAAAAGCCCGCAAGGCGGTGGGCGACCTGATCGACGACATCCGCGTGTTCGATCCGGCGGCATTGGCCGAAGCGGTTCAGCCCGGCGATGTGGTGGTGTCGATGCTGCCCGGCGACTGGCATGTGCAACTGGCGCGGATCGCCATCGACCACAAAGCGCATTTCGTATCATCCTCCTATATCGCACCCGAGATGCGCGCGCTGGATGCAGCGGCGAAACTGGCGGGCGTGGCGCTGGTCAACGAGGTCGGCCTCGATCCGGGGATCGACCATCTGATGGCGCATCATCTGGTTGCGGATTACCGTAAGAGCGCCGCGTATAGCGCTGAAAACGTTATCTCTTTCAAATCCTACTGCGGAGGCGTGCCGAAGGTCGCCAACGCGTTCCGCTATAAGTTCAGCTGGGCGCCGGTTGGTGTTCTGAAAGCGTTGCGATCCCCCTCGAAATCAATCCGGCATTTCACCGAGCTTGACGTTAAGCGGCCATGGGATGCGATCACGCGCTACGACGCGCCTCTGCCGCAGCCCGAAGCGTTCGAGGTCTATCCCAACCGGGACAGCCTGCCCTTCATGGCGGATTATCGGTTTGAGCCGACCTGGAAAGTGAAGGAATTTGTCCGCGGCACGCTGCGTCTGAACGGATGGGCAGATGCGTGGGAGGACATCTTTGCCGAAGTCGGGACGGCCAGCGATGAACGGCTGACCGAGATGGCCGCAGAGTTGCTTGAAAAGAACGCCTACGCCCCGGATGAGCCTGATCGTGTGGTGCTGTGCGTCGATCTGCTGGCAGAGAAAGACGGCCGCGCGGTCTGGCACAAGACCTGTGTGATGGACGCCTGGGGTGATGCGCGCGGTACCGCCATGGCGCGTCTGGTGTCTGTGCCCGTTTCACTGGCGATCGAAGCGGTGCTGAACCGCGAGATTCCGGCTGGGGTCAGCCCTGCCCCGCATGATCCGAAACTGGTGGAACGGTGGCTGGACGAGGTTCAGACACTGGCGCAGCACCTCATGGTGGTGGACCATCTGAATTAGGCGGCAAGGCGCTTCACAGCGCCTTGCTTTCCTTTGGAAAGCTCATTCGACCGGGCTTATTCGCCGAACACCCGGGCAAAGATCGTGTCGACATGCTTGGTGTGATAGCCAAGGTCGAACTTCTCTTCGATCTGCGCAGGCGTCAGCGCCTTGGTCACGTCCGGATCGTTCAGCAATTCCTGTTTGAAGTCGGTCCGGTGTTCCCAGACCTTCAGCGCGTTGCGCTGGACGTAGGTATAGGCGTCCTCGCGGCTGACACCGGCCTGGGTGAGCGCCAGCAGAACCCGCTGCGACATCACCAGACCGGGGAACTTGTTCATGTTCGCCAGCATGTTCTCCGGGAAGATCAGCATCTTGTCGATCACGCCGGTCAGACGGGCCAGCGCGAAATCGAGGGTGATCGTGGCATCTGGGCCGATCATGCGTTCGACCGACGAGTGCGAAATGTCCCGTTCATGCCAAAGCGCCACGTTCTCCATCGCCGGGATCACGGCAGAGCGGACCATGCGCGCCAGACCCGTCAGGTTCTCGGTCAGGACCGGGTTCTTCTTGTGCGGCATGGCCGACGAGCCCTTCTGGCCCATCGAGAAGAACTCCGCCCCTTCCAGCACCTCGGTGCGCTGCATGTGGCGGATTTCGATGGCGATGTTTTCGATCGACGACGCGATCACCCCGAGCGTGGCAAAGAACGCGGCATGCCGGTCGCGCGGGATCACCTGGGTGCTGATCGGTTCCGGCACGAGGCCCAGTTTCTCGCAGACATGTTCCTCAACCGCCGGATCGATATTGGCGAAGGTGCCGACGGCACCGGAAATGGCGCCCGTGGCAATCTCGGCCCGCGCATCGCGCATCCGGCTCAGGTTGCGGTCCATTTCGGCGTAGAAGCGCGCAAAGGTCAGGCCCATCGTCGTGGGTTCCGCGTGGATGCCGTGCGAGCGGCCGATGCGCACCGTGTCCTTGTGCTCATAGGCGCGGCGCTTCAAGGCAGCCAGCAGGCCTTCGATATCCTTGATCAGGATGTCCGAGGCGCGGACAAGCTGCACGTTGAAGCAGGTGTCCAGAACGTCCGAGGAGGTCATCCCCTGATGCACAAAGCGCGCCTCTTCCGAGCCCACATGCTCGGCCAGATGCGTCAGGAACGCGATCACGTCATGCTTGGTCACTGCCTCGATCTCGTCGATCCGGGCGACGTCGAACTCGACATCCTTGGCCTTCCATACCGCTTCGGCATTTTCGCGCGGGATCACACCCAGATCGGCCATCGCGTCGCAGGCGTGCGCCTCGATCTCGTACCAAATGCGGAACTTTGTGGCGGGTTCCCAGATCGACACCATTTCGAGACGGGAATAACGGGGGATCATGTGCGCGATCCTTTCATCGGTTGGCTTGCGGATTTTTGTCGCTCTCCTAGACTGCCCGCCGATGCGCGACAAGAGAGGCCATCCCTTATGAGACGCTTTGCCCTGTGTCCCGAGCAGGATGTCCACCAGTGACAGCTGACGTGACGCTGTGCCTCGCGGATTTCGAGGGACACTGGACGGTCCAGCGCCGGATTACGGATCATCGCGCCGGATCGACCGGATGGTTTGAGGGCACCGCACGGTTCCAGCCTGATGGCGAAGCGCTGATCTACAGCGAAACCGGTCTCCTGCACCTTCCTGGCCAACCGGCCTTCCGCGCGGAACGGCGGTATCTCTGGGCCAACAATGGATCGCTCCTGCAGGTCAGCTTCGACGATGGCCGCCCGTTCCACAGCTTTGACCCCGCCAATCCCGACGCCACACACTGGTGCGATCCCGATACCTACGCAGTGCGGTATGACTTCGCCGAATGGCCTGTCTGGCACAGCACATGGGACGTTTCTGGCCCACGCAAAGCCTATCAAATGGTCACGACCTACACGCGAACACCGTCCTGATGCGGATAGGTTTTGCCAAATCGGAGAACCGTGCTACCGTTCTGGCATTCAAAACAGGAGAAAGACTGATGACCATCAAGACACTTCTGACCACCGCAGCATTGACGCTGGCAACCGCGACGTCGGGCTTCGCGGCCTGCTCTGGCCATGAGGAAGCGAAGATGACATGCGCCGCAGGCACAGTCTACGACGCCGACTCCAACACCTGCAAAGTCGTCAGCGGCTGAAATCAATAAACCCAAGATTTCCTGAGGACGGCCGTTCTGGCCGTCTTTTTCTTTTGGACTATCTTTCATTCAATCGTGATTTCATGAGGAACTCTTTATGCGCAGCCTGTTCATTGCCGGAATTCTGATTGCAGCACCCGTTGTCGCGATGGCCGTTGGCTCAGAGAGCGACACCCCTCCAACCCCGACAGACACCACCCAGACCTGTACCAATGGGATGATCTGGGATGCTGACTCCAAGTCCTGCTTAGAGCCGACGGACAGCAGCCTGAATGACAGAGATCGCATGGATGCGGTGCGCGAACTCGCCTACGCGGGGCGTATTAATGATGCAGAGCGCGTGCTGGACGCCATGACCGATCAGACAGCCGACGGTGTGCTGACCTACCGCGGGTTCACTGCGCGGAAAGCGGGGCGTGTCGATGAAGCCCATGAGTGGTACGCCCGTGCACTCGAAGCCAATCCCGACAACCTTCTCGCACGGTCCTACCTTGGGCAGGCGCATGTCGCTGAGGGCAATATCCAACTGGCACAGGCACAGCTGAGCGAAATCCGACAGCGTGGAGGGCGGTCCAGCTGGGCCGAACTCTCCCTGCGCATGGCGATCCGGTCGGGTTCTGGCTACAGCTACTGACGCTTTCTTAACCTTCCCGTCCTATCCCGGCAAAGGCAGGACGGAGCAAGGTTGATGACACAGCTGACGACAGTATCTGGGGGGCCAGCAGGCGCGCCTGTCCCCGCGCAAACGCAGGTTTCACGCCTGTCCCGGCGGGCCAAAGCCGCAATCATCGTTCAGTTCATCCTCAAGGAAGGCGCAGATGTCCCCTTGACGGCTCTGCCCGAGGATCTGCAGCTGCAACTGACGCAGTTGCTTGGCGAAATGCGCTACATCGACCGCCAGACAATGAATGCCGTGATCGCGGAGTTTACCGAAGAACTTGAGTCAATCGGTCTCTCGTTTCCCGGGGACATTGCGGGCGCGCTGTCAGCGCTGGATGGCAGAATCAGTGACAGGACGGCGTCGCGTCTGCGCAAAGAAGCCGGCGTCCGGCAAAGTGGCGATCCCTGGAAACGGATTGCCGATCTTCCCAACTCGAGGCTTCAGGCTTTCGTGGAGTCCGAATCCGTTCAGGTCGCCGCCGTCATGGTGTCCAAGCTTGAGGTCTCAAGAGCCGCCGATCTTCTGAGCAGCCTACCCGGGGACCAGGCCCGTCGCATTGCATATGCAATGTCGATGACGGATGCGGTGACGCCGGACGCTGTGGACCGGATCGGGCTGAGCCTCGCCGCACAGCTCGACGCCGAACCGCCAAGGGCGTTTCGTGCGCAACCGTCAGAACGGGTCGGGGCGATCCTCAATTTCTCGCGCGCGGCAACGCGGGACGAACTTCTGACCGCGCTCGATGAAGACGATAAGGGCTTTGCCGACGAGGTTCGCAAATCGATCTTCACCTTCGCGCACATACCCGACAGGATGAGCGCCATCGACGCTCCGAAGATCACCCGCGACGTCGATCAGGAAACCCTGGCGCGCGTGATTGCAGGTGCCATCACAGAGGCAGACAAGCGCAGCATCGATTTCATATTATCAAATATTTCCAAAAGAATGTCCGCCGCTCTTCAGGAAATGGCTGAAGAGTTTTCGGACATCAAACCAAAAGAGTCCGAAGCCGCGATGAGTGCGGTTGTCCGCGCCATTCGTAACCTTGCGGACAGTGGCGAAATCGCGCTGACCTCGCCCTCGGACGATGACGATTAGGGCTTGATCACGGATCCGCTGGCCTTTCGGAAAACGAAGCAGCGGTCACGGCGAACGGTCAACCACATCACGGTTCCGGGTTTCGGCAGAAACACGTTTGGCACGGTTGCCCGGATCATGCTCTGGTCATGATCCATGCGGAACTCGACAAGGCTCTCGGACCCCATGAAACGCGCCCGTTCGACCGTAGCCCGGGCCGGCGCCCCGGCCAGCGGTGTCGGATTGGGGCCTTTGCCCTGCCTGTCGAAATCAATTCCGACATGCTGCGGACGGAAAACGATCTCGACTTCTTCCCCATCCGGAACACCCGGGGCAAGGAACTGGCCAAACGGCGTATCGGTCAATGCGCCGCGCACCGTACCGGTGAGAAGATTGATGTCGGAAAAGAACGCAACCGCCGCTTTGTCCGCCGGTGCGTTGTAGATGTTGTAGGGTGCCCCGCGCTGGACGATCTTGCCATCGCGCATCAGCGCGATCTCGTCGGCCATGCGCATCGCCTCTTCCGGTTCGTGCGTCACCAGAAGAACCGATGTTCCTTCGTCCTTCAGCAGCGCCAGCGTTTCATCACGGATGCCGTCGCGGAGCCGGTTGTCGAGTCCCGAGAACGGTTCATCCATCAGCATGATCGACGGACGCGGCGCAATCGCACGCGCCAACGCCACGCGCTGCTGTTCGCCACCTGACAACTGATGCGGGTATTCGTTGATGTAATGCGACAGCCCCACCCGCTCGAGCAATTCGCCCACGCGGGGCAGCTTGTCCTTTCGCGATCCGCTCAGGCCAAAGCCCACATTGTCCCCCACAGTGAGATGCGGAAACAGGGCAAAATCCTGAAAGATCAATCCGATAGAGCGCCGTTCCGGTGGCACGCGAAACACGGTGTCGCAAATCAGATGGCCGTCCACATGGATCGTGCCGCTGGTCTGCATATCGACACCCGCGATGATCCGTAGCGTGGTCGACTTCCCGCAGCCCGATGGCCCCAAAAGACACGTCACATTCCCCGGCTGTATCGCCAGAGACACGTTATCCACCACGCGCTTGCCATCATAGTCGCGCACGATATTTCGGATTTCGAGCCGGGGATGGGTTCCGGTCACTGCTGCCTCACGAGTTTTCCGAGTAAAAGTATCGGATTAGCTTATGTCAGGTAGCAGTCAACCGGCGCCATAACAAGCCCTCAGGCCCGCGTCGTGCCGTCGCCGACCACGATGTATTTGAAGCTGGTGAGCTGCTCGGCCCCCACCGGCCCGCGTGCATGCATCTTACCGGTGGCAATGCCGATCTCAGCACCCATTCCGAACTCGCCGCCATCGGCAAACTGGGTCGACGCGTTGCGCATCAGAATGGCACTGTCGATCCGTTCAAAGAACTTCTCTGCCGCGGCATCGTCCTCGGTCAGGATGCAATCGGTGTGGTTGGAGCTGTAGGTGTTGATATGATCGATTGCGGCATCCAGATCGTCGACCACCTTGGCGGCGATGATGCTGTCGAGATATTCGCACCCCCAATCGGTATCATTCGCCGCGACCGTACCCTCGATGGCGCGCAGGGTTTCATCTGTCCGCACTTCGACACCCGCGCTCAGCAGCGCCTTGATCACGCCCTGCCCGATCGTGTCCACCACATCCTTGTGGATCAGCAGACACTCGGCGGCACCGCAGATGCCCGTGCGGCGCGTTTTGGCGTTCAGGATCACGTTGAGTGATTTGACCGGGTCCGCATCCTTATCGACATAGATGTGCACGATGCCTTCCAGATGAGCAAAGACCGGAACCCGCGCCTCGCGCTGCACCAGCCCGACAAGCCCCTTGCCGCCGCGCGGCACGATTACGTCAATGTAATCGGTCATCGCCAGCATCTCGCTCACGGCGGCACGGTCACGGGTCGGCACAAGCTGAATTGAATCGGCAGGCAGCCCGGCTTTCACCACACCGTCGACAAGGCATTGATGGATGGCACCAGAGGAATGGAAACTCTCTGACCCACCCCGAAGGATCACCGCATTGCCCGCCTTGAGGCAGAGCGCACCGGCGTCTGCGGTCACATTGGGGCGGGATTCGTAAATCACTCCCACCACGCCCAGCGGCGTGCGCACCCGCTTGATGTGCAGGCCCGACGGACGGTCCCACTCGGTCATGACAGCCCCCACCGGATCGGTCTGCTCGGCCACTGCGCGCAGACCATCAACAATGCCGCGAATTCGATCTTCGTTCAAAAGCAGCCGGTCCAGCATCGCATCCGACAACCCTTTTTCGCGGCCATACTCCATGTCCTCGGCATTGGCCTCGATGATTGCGGCGCGGTTCTTCCAGACCGCTTCGGCTGCCCCGATCAGTGCGGCATGTTTGCGTTCCGCTGATGCGAAAGCCAGTTCCCGTGACGCAGCCTTGGCGCGGGCGCCGATGTCGTGCATGAGTGCGGGGATGTCTGTCTGGTCTTTCATCGGTATCGCCTTTGCAGAGGTCGGAAGTGCATATTTTTGAAAAGGAGAAGCGGCTCAGATCGCCATATCGTCCCGGTGTATTACCACGGCGCGGCCTGGGTAGCCCAGAATTTCCTCGATCTCGGCAGAGTTGTGCCCCTTGATCGCCAGCGCCTCTGACGCGGTGTAGCGGCTGAGCCCCATGCCAAGTTCCCGCCCGGAGGCGTCTTTGATCGTCACTGGATCGCCCCTGCCGAAGGCACCGCTGACAGCAATGATCCCCGGCGGCAAAAGCGATGTCCCACGCTTGAGGGCCTGGGCGGCGCCGTCATCCACTGTCAACGCGCCCTGCGGTTTCATGGCGAGGATCCATCGCTTACGTGCTGCATGCGGATCGAGCTGCGGCGTGAACCAAGTCGCCCGCGCACCGTCTTCGAGCGACTTGAGCGGATGCAGGCGCGAGCCCTCGGTGATGGCCATGGCACAGCCCGACGCAGTGGCCGTTTTCGCCGCCATCAGCTTGGTCTTCATGCCGCCCTTGGACAGGCCGGAGCCGGCATCGCCTGCCATGGCCTCGATTTCAGGTGTGATCGTGTCGACAACCGGAAAGTGCCGGGCGGTCGGGTCCTGCATCGGATTCGCGCTGTAAAACCCGTCTACATCCGACAGCAGAATGAGTTGATCCGCCCCAACGGTCGCCGCGACCTGCGCCGCAAGACGGTCATTGTCGCCGTACCGGATTTCATCGGTCGCAACGGTGTCGTTCTCGTTCACGATGGGAATCACCCCGAACCCGATCAGGGTTTCCAACGTCGCGCGGCTGTTGAGGTAGCGCCGGCGGTCGGCGCTGTCTTCCAGCGTCACAAGCACCTGCGCCGTGGTCAGGCCATGCGGGTCCAGAGCCTCTTCATAGGCGCGGGCCAGGCGGATCTGGCCAACCGCGGCTGCCGCCTGTGACTGTTCCAGCGGCAGAACCGTGGGCGGAAGGCCGAGAACGCCGCGGCCAAGCGCAATGGACCCAGACGACACAAGGATCACATCGGTCCCCCGCGCCTTGATCCGGGCCACATCTTCAGCCAGCGACACCAGCCAGTCGCGGCGCAGCGTCCCTTTGGATTTGTCGACCAGAAGCGCCGACCCGATCTTTACAACCAGTCGGCGCGCATCGCCTAGGGTTGCCACGGTTGCGTCTCCTCGGTCGCTTCCTCGCGCTTGCGCGTGATCTTGACGTGTTTGCGCAGGGTCCGAAGCACTTCGGTCAGCCCCTCTCCCGATACTCCGGACATGAGCATCACCTCGTGACCGGTCTTGCGCTCCAGTTCCTCCTTGAGGAACGCGCGCTCTTCATCATCCAACGCGTCGATCTTGTTAAGAACCGTGACGCGCGGCTTGTCGGCAAGACCTGCTCCATAGGCTTCGATCTCGTCGATGATGGTCTGGTAGTCCTCCAGCAGGGTTCCGGAGGTGCCGTCGATCAGGTGCAGAAGTGCTGCGCAGCGTTCGACATGCCCGAGGAACAGGTCTCCCAGCCCCCGGCCCTCATGGGCACCTTCGATCAGTCCGGGAATGTCCGCCACGACGAATTCGGCGTCGTCCACTCCGACTACCCCCAGATTGGGATGCAGCGTGGTGAACGGGTAGTCCGCCACCTTGGGTCGCGCATTGGAGGTCGCGGCAAGAAATGTCGACTTGCCGGCATTGGGCAGACCCAGAAGGCCGACATCGGCAATCAGCTTGAGCCGGAGCCAGATCGTCCGCTCCACCCCTTCCTGACCCGGGTTGGAGCGACGTGGAGCCTGGTTTGTCGAGGTCTTGAACCGCAGGTTGCCCCAGCCGCCGTTGCCCCCCTTGGCGAGCAAGACGCGCTGTCCGAGTTCGGTCAGGTCGGCGATGACCGTTTCCTCGTCTTCGTCAAGGATCTCGGTTCCGACAGGCACCCGGAGAACGATGTCTTCGCCATCGGCGCCGGTGCGCTGCCGCCCCGCACCGGGGCGGCCGTTGTCGGCAAAGAAATGCTGCTGGTAGCGGAAATCGATCAGCGTGTTAAGCCCATCGACCGCTTCGGCCCAGACGTCACCGCCACGGCCACCGTCCCCGCCATCGGGGCCGCCAAATTCGATATACTTTTCGCGACGGAAACTGATGCAGCCATTCCCGCCCGAACCGGAGCGGATATAGACTTTGCAGAGGTCGAGGAACTTCATGTGTCAGCCTTTGATCGAGCCTGTGCGCGGTCTATCGGGTTTGAAGCCGCGCGTCAGCCCATACGTTTGAGATAGGTCCAGGTATTGACCGTTGCGTTTCGCGCGACAGAGAAGGATTCCGCGTCGCCGATATATTCAAAGCCACAATGCGTCAGAACGCGCGCCGAAGCGGGATTGTCCTGAAACACGCTGGCAAACATCGTCTTGTTGCCCAGAGGATTGGCCGCCACCAGCGCCTGCACCGCCTCCGAGGCAAGGCCGGTGTTCCAGAATGGGGGTGCCACCCAGTACCCGACCTCCGATTGATTGCGGTCCATGCGCTTCAGAGAGATCAGCCCCATGACTTCGGGGCCACCCGCCGCCGTGCCGTCGATCGCCCAGACGTCTTCATCACGTTCGGGCAGCAGGCTGCGGTCAACAAAGGCACGTGCCGCTCCGGGGGGCAGCGGGTGTGGGATGGAGGTCGTCATCGTCGCCACGCGTTTGTCTCTTGCGTAGTGTTCGATCAGGCCGACATCGGATGTCACCAGTGGACGGAGGTGAAACCGCTCCGTCGCGACAACAGGCTGTTCCCCTGCGGTGATGGTCTCCACGTTCATCTGCTCTCTCCTCATCGCAGACATTGGGCAGGCCCCCCTCCCAAACAGAATGGGGGGACCGGCTTCTTGCCGATCCCCCCAGATTTCCCAAAAACCTTAAGGTCGGCTTACTCCGCGGCCTCCGCCACTGGCAGGACCGAAATGAAGGTGCGGCCCTTGAGGCCCTTGTGGAAGGTCACGTTGCCATCGACGGTTGCAAAGATCGTGTGATCCTTGCCCATGCCCACGCCTTCGCCCGGCCAGAACTTGGTACCGCGCTGACGCACGATGATGTTGCCCGGGATTGCCGACTGGCCACCGTAAAGTTTCACGCCAAGACGGCGTCCGGCAGAGTCGCGACCGTTGCGGGATGAACCGCCTGCTTTTTTATGTGCCATTGGTCAGGTCTCCTTACTTCGATGCCAGTTCTTTGGCCTGTTCGATCCAGCCTTCACGCTCGATCCGGCCTTTGAACGACAGCTTCTCGCCGAATTCCTCGACGTCTGCTTCGGTCCATGCAGCGATCTGGGCAAACGTGGTGATGCCCGCTTCGTGCAGTTTCTTCTCGAGCGCCGGGCCAACGCCGGACAGCTGCTTGAGATCGTCCGCGCCAGCAGCCGCTTTCGGTGCTTCGGGTTTCTTTTCCGCCTTCGGAGCAGCTGCTTTCTTCGGAGCAGCGGCAGCCACAGCAACACCTGCAACAGAACCTGCGCCAACAGCGGCTTTCACGCCGGACTTGTCCGCGCCGGAAGCAAGGATGTCGGTGACGCGCAGCAGAGTGAGCTGCTGACGGTGGCCGACAGTCCGCTTGGAGCTGTGCTTACGGCGACGCTTGACGAAGTTGATGACCTTATCGCCTTTGATCTGGTCGACAACCTCGGCCTGAACGGCAGCACCGTCCACCAGAGGCGCGCCCACGACAACCTTGTCACCGCCAAGCATCAGAATTTCGTTGAACTGGACTTTTTCGCCTGCATCGGCAGCCAGTTTTTCGACGCGCAGAGTATCGCCCGACTGGACTTTGTACTGCTTGCCGCCGGTTTTCATAACCGCGAACATCGTGTTCTTCCTTTGTCACCCGCGTCCTGTGGCCCCGGCACTCCGGTGTTTGTGGGGAGCATCCCCGCCTCGAACAGCGCGCCTCCTCTCGAGGCGTCGTTATCACAAAAACAAAAGGCGGGACCGAAGCCCCGTCTTGTGCGTGCGCGGCTTATGCGTCCACTTCGTCCGTATGTCAATGCCCGTTTCGCCGGAATACGGTCTGTTTCCTCGACTTTCGGCACTTCGGTGAGGATGCGAGGCACGGACCGCAGAACGCCCGCTTAAGCGCGATCAAAGCTCCTGAACCTGCATCTCCCGTGCCACTGCCATGCCCAGCGCATAAGAGATATCGTCGTACATCTTGTTGAACCCGGCAAACAGCGCTCGGTTCAGCGCGCGGCCCGGATCGGTCTGCGACAGCTCGGTATAGCTCTCCACCACGCCGTCTTCGAGTGGACGGTACGCCATCAGCAGAAAGGCGAAAACCCATTCCCGCGTATCGGCCCGCGTCTCCTCTTCAGAGGACCAGACTTCGGTCAGAATGTCCGCCTCCGACATCTGCAGCGCGCCGCCATCGACGAGACCCAGATAGAACATGTAGTTGGCGTTCAGCGCGCCCACGAGGTTGGCTTCGATCAGATCATTGGTCTCTACGAAATCCGAAATCGCGGCGAGTTCCCGTGAGTCGCCGCCTTCCAAGTCACGAAACGCGGCGCGCGCGGCATCCTCGATTTCCTGTTCGCGCATTGCGTCGCGCGCGCTGAGTTCGAGGCTGACAATCTGTTGCCCGGTGGGCGACTCGAAAAACGCAAGCAGGGGATCGGTTTCGGCATCTCCGAACTCGGCTGCGAACACCTCGCGCACCGTCGCCAACATGCGCTCTTCGTCATAAATCCGGTCGATCGTCGACTGCCAGCCCGCCGTACCGCCGCCGGGCACCATGTCCTCGGCCAGCGTATCGCCGTATTCGAGGCCTTCCGCCCGCATCAATTCCACGATCCGGGGCACGCCAAGCGCATCAAGAAGATCATTGGCCGGCGTCGCATAGGCGGGCAAGGACCACGAGGTCACTGCAATCGCCGTCGCCGCTGCCGCCACCATTTTCCGGATCATGTCGGATCTCCCCGTTTGCCTGATCCATACCTATGACGCGGCCGCAGCAATTCCAACCCGGACCGCTGTGACGGCTTCGTGACGGATTGCATGAAATAGAGGTTGCGCCCGTCTGAAGCAAAAGCTAAACGCCCCTCCAGACCCCCGCGGAGAGGTGCCGGAGTGGTCGAACGGGGCGGTCTCGAAAACCGTTGTGGGCGCAAGTCCACCCAGGGTTCGAATCCCTGTCTCTCCGCCACTATCCATCCCAATCGCCCCATCGTTGGACGGCTCTGAAACAGCGGCAATCCGGCTTTTCTGCTGCGACTGTCCGTGTATCCTCACTGACGGCAGTCCGAGATAAAGGAAGGAGCACCGGCGATGGCGGATCACCCGAATGTTCTGTGGATCATGGCCGACCAGCTCCGGTTCGATTACCTGAGTTGCTATGGCCACCCCCATCTGCACACGCCGCATATCGACGCGCTTGCGGCACGAGGGGTCCGCTTCACCAATGCCTATGTGCAGTCTCCCGTTTGCGGACCGTCGAGGATGTCGGCCTATACCGGGCGATACGTCCGTTCGCACGGATCAACATGGAACGGCATGCCCCTGCGGGTGGGCGAGCCGACACTCGGTGACCATCTGAGGGCTGCCGGAGCACGGGCGGTTCTGGTGGGCAAGACCCATATGGCCGCAGACGCCGAAGGCATGGCGTGGCTGGGCATCGATCCCAAGAGCGAAATCGGCGTGCGGGTCTCGGAATGTGGGTTTGAGCCGTTCGAGCGCGACGACGGTCTGCATCCCAACAGTCCCCGACAGGGCTGGTCCGCCTATGACGATTATCTGGTTGCGCAGGGGTTCTGCTCGGACAACCCGTGGGAGGATTTCGCCAATTCCGGTGTCAGTGACAGCGGAGAACGCCTGTCGGCCTGGCTCCTGAAAAATTCGCGTCTGCCGGCGAACGTGCCGGAGGAACACTCGGAAACCGCCTACATGACAAACCGGGCGATGGATTTCATGCGTGAGGCGCGCTCGGATGGTCGCCCGTGGATGTGTCACCTCTCCTACATCAAACCGCACTGGCCCTATATCGTGCCCGCCCCGTATCATGCGATGTACGACGAGACCCATATCGTTCCGCCAGTCCGGTCCGGTTCGGAGCGCGAGACCGATCACCCGCTGATGCAGGCCTATCTGGCGGCGCGAGTTTCCCAAAGCTTTTCGCGCGACCACGTCCGGGAGACAGTCATCCCAGCCTATATGGGGCTGATCAAACAGTTGGATGACAACCTTGGCAGGCTTTTTGCCTGGATGGATGAGACGGGTCTGAGCAAGTCGACGATTGTCGCCTTTACGTCGGATCACGGTGATTACATGGGCGACCACTGGATGGGGGACAAGGATTTCTATCACGAGATGGCGGTCAAGGTGCCGTTGATCATCCATGATCCCCGCCCGGACGCCGACAGCACGCGCGGGAACACTTCGGAGGCGCTGGTTGAGATGATCGACCTCGCCCCGACCTTCATGGCGGCGTTGGGCTGTCCCGCCAAACCGCACGTCATCGAGGGACGGGATCTCACGCCCCTGCTGCACCGTACCGATGGATTTTCGCGGCGCTACGCGATCAGCGAACACGATTATCACTGGTCCGAGATGGCCCGGCAATTGAAACAGCCGCAGGATCAGGCGCATACGACGATGATCTTTGACGGGCGCTGGAAATTCATCCGCTGCGAGGGTTTCCGGCCCGTTCTCTTCGACCTGGAAACCGATCCGCAGGAACTGAAGGATCTGGGAGCGTCCGAAGAGGATGCGCATATCGCCGTCCGCGCACGGATGGAACGGGCGCTTCTTGACTGGGCTACACGGCATCACACCCGGATCACGGCAACACCCGAGCTTCTTGAGCGGCAGAAACTGGCGACCGAAGAAGGCATCCTGATCGGGTTCTGGGACGAGGAAGAGTTCGAAAACGTCACCGGCTTTCCGTTTTCGAGCCTCACACCACAGGGCAAACCCAAAGACTGATCGATCGAGGCGGCGCGGTTAATTCCTTTGCCGCCTGCCACCGCCCCGCGTATCATGAAGACAGACCAAGTCGGAGGGAGCCATGACGCTGCGCGCAAAACCCGTGATCGCCACGCTTGCAGGCGCGATGATGGCCTGTCCTCTCTGGGCACAGGATGCCAGCGTCTCCATGGGCCGGGATATCGCGGAGGAATACTGCTCTGCCTGCCATGACGTCGGTCCGGGCGGGCCATTCAAACTGGACCCGCCAAGCTTTGCCGCGATCGCCAGGTTCCGCTCAGAGGATCAGATCCGCGACCGGATCATCCGCCCCATTCACGATGACATGCCGCGATACACCGATTACATGATCGGCAACAACATCGAGGACATGGTGGCCTACATCCTCTCTTTGGAAGAATGATCCAGCCTCATTCCGGCTTGCAGATCTCGCCGCGCCCAATCGCCAGGACCGTCCGCCAGACCAACCCGGCGATGATCATGCACAGCAACGCCAGCAACGCCCATCCAATCTCCGCAAAGACACCCGCGCCGGACAGTGCGGCATAGCGGAACGACGCAATCGTCATGGCAGCCATCGGGAAGGACAGCGCCCAGAAGGAAAGCGCGAACGGCAGTTTCAGCAGGCTCGGGGCCTGAAGAAGAACAAGCGCCGTGAAGAACAGACCCAGGTTATAAAGCACGCGGGCCGGCGCATCGAGAACGCCGCCGTTCAGCTGCAGCCATGCGACGAAAGCCACCGCGGGCGGCGCAATCAAGATGGTCAGGGTCGGGCGCAGTTTGCCCGGAAGCGGATCGTGAAACACCAGCCGGTTGAACACCAGCGTCAGCAAGACGATCCAGAAAAGCACGCCCAGCGAAAAGAAGTACCAGCTTGCATCGACAAATCCGAGCGACACTCCTGCAATCGGCGCCACCACGTTGCCCACCGCCGGGATGAACCAAGCCGGTGACATCTGCCCGACACCGAAGCCGCGATGGCTGATCCAACTGCTGACGATGGCAAGTGTCAGGATGGCCTGGAACACGGCCCCCACAACCCACACCCCGGACGCCAGCCCCGGCGCGGCGCCGCGCAGCGCAACGGCTGCGAGGAGCAGCGAAATGCTGATTGCGGGAAAGAAGGCAAGCTTGATGGGGTGGTTCCATTCTGCGGCAACGGCTGCGGGATGGCGCACCGCTTTGGCACCGTAGAAACCAGCCTGCACCACAAAGACCACGGCAGCGAGTCCAGCGATGATCTGTCCGACCGCCTCGAACCCGGCAATTTCGAGCGCCAGCGAAGTTCCCATGAGCCCCATGACGGCGCTGAAGAACGCAACAGGGAAATGCTCCAGCCGGTTGTGCGGCACGGGCGCGCTTTGGTCGTGGGCGGTCTCTGTCATCTCTTGGTCCCTCTCGCGGCCCGGATGGGCACAGGTCTCAGATTATTCGGCGGCGTTTTTCATCTCAGCGGATTTGGCAAGCGCCTTCCACGCGTCATATTGCGACAGGAACACATCGCCATTCAAATCCCGAAGGAAATGGGTCTGGTACAGACGGTCCATCACCGGGCCTTTGACCTCGGACAGGTGCAGCCCGATCCCCAGATCCGTCAGGCGGTGGTTGATGGATTCAAGGCTTTCTAGGGCCGAGAAATCCACCTCGTTCACCGCCGAGAACATCAGGATCACGTGCTTGATGGCACAGCCATCCGAAACGCGGGACTGAATTAGATCCTCCAGGAACCGCGCGTTCACGAAATACAGGCTCTCATCGACCCGCAGACTCAGAACAGTCGGGTCGGTTGCAACCTTGTGGCGGTTGATGTTCCGGAAATGCTGGGTTCCCGGCACCAGACCGATCTCGGCCACGTGTGGGCGCGAGGTTTTGTAGAGGTGCAGCAACACTGAAATCCCGACACCCGAGGCCACACCGACCTCGACACCAAGTCCGAGCGTCAGCAGGATCGTTGCCGCCACGGCAATGAAATCGGCCTTGGAGTAGCCCCATGTCTTTTTCAGGATCGAGAAATCGACAAGGCTCAGAACAGCAACAACGATGGTTGCGGCAAGAGTCGCGGTCGGAAGGTAGTAAACCAACGGTGTCAATGCGACAGCTGCGATGGCCAGCCCGATGGCTGTAAACGCACCCGCGGCAGGCGTCTCGGCACCTGCGTCATAGTTCACGACCGACCGTGCAAACCCACCCGTCACGGGGTACCCGCCGGTAAAGGCGGCACCAAGGTTGGCGGCACCGAGGCCAATCAGTTCCTGATCGGGATCGATTTTCTGACGCTTCTTTGCGGCCAGCGTCTGCGCCACGGAAACGGATTCCACAAATCCGATGATCGAAATCAGGATCGCAGGCATCATCAATTGACCGATCAGGTCGGGCGACAGCCCCGGCAAGGTGAAGGGGGGCAGCCCCTGTGGCACGTCACCGACGATCTTTACCCCCCGGTCGTCCAACCCGAAAAGCCACACCGACAGCGTGGTGACGGCTACTGCGGCCACCGGCCCGGCTTTTGTCAGCACATCCGCAAGAGTCGGTGACGCGCCAAGGCGGCGCAACATCGGCTTGAGACCTTTGCGCACCCAGAACAGGAACGCCGTTGCCAACCCGCCAATGATCACCGTGATGATGTTGATCTCGCCAAGGTGCTCGCCCAGCGATGTCAGAAGCTGCGGCAGGGTATGACCATGCGCAGAAACGCCAAGCAGATGTTTCAGCTGGCTGAACGCAATGAGGATACCGGACGCGGTGATGAACCCGGCAATCACCGGATGGCTGAGAAAATTAGCGAGGAATCCAAGCCTCAGAATCCCCAGCAGAAGAAGGAATCCACCCGAAAGGAACGCAAGTGTCAGCGCGGCCACGGCATAGCCTGCCGTGCCCTGCTCGGCCACCTGCCCCACGGCTGAGGCCGTCAGAAGCGACACCACGGCCACCGGCCCCACGGCAAGCGCCCGGCTGGTGCCGAAAATCGCATAGAGAATGATCGGAGCAATAGAGGCGTAAATCCCCGCCTCTGGCGGCAGACCGGCCAGCAGAGCATAGGCCAGCGACTGCGGGATCAGCATGATCGTTACGATCACCGCTGCGATCATGTCATTGGAAAATGCGTTCCGGTCATAGGTCCGTCCCCAGTTGAGGATCGGGAAGTAACCGCGGAGATGATGGATCATGTGTCTTCTCGAAAAGGTCGTGGACAGGACGGGACCGCCCTGCCCACGAGTGTGATGCGCGCCGGAGGGAGGCGTCGCATGTCAGGTTATTCAGCGGCGACCTTGACCTTCTCAGGCTTGGCCATCCATTCCTTGCCCTTGAGCATCGCCTTCCAGTAAATCGGCGGCAGGAGCTTTTCCTTGAGGAACCACGCCGCGCGCGACGGTTTGGTGCCGTCCAGCAGGTAGCTCGGGAAACTGGGCTTCAGCGCACCGCCGTAACCGAACTCTGCCAGTACGATCTTGCCACGTTCCACCGTCAGCGGGCATGACCCATAACCGTCATACTGCGAAACGGCAGACCGGCCACTGAGATCGGCCACGATGTTGTCGGCCACAGTCGGCGCCTGCTTGCGGGCGGCCGCTGCGGTTTTCGCATTGGGCGCGTTCATCACGTCCCCCAGCGACCAGATGTTGTCGTAGCGCGTATGGCGCAGCGTTGCCTGATCCACATCGACCCATCCCGCCGCGTCAGCAAGGGGCGACACCCGGATGAAGTCAGGTGCGGTCTGCGGCGGGCAGACATGCATCATGTCAAATTCCACCTCAACCGTGGTCGGTTCCGTATCCGGCGCGTTCACGGCAAAGGTCGCCTTCTTCGCCGGGCCGTCGACCGCGATCAGGTTGTGGAAGAAGTTCAACTTTGCGTCGTACCGTTTCACATACTCCATCAACGCGGGAACATAGTCCTTCACACCGAACAGGACGCCACCGGCATTCATGAACTGAATGTCGATGTTCTTGAGCACGCCGTTGCGGAGCCACGCATCGCCCGAAAGATACATCGCTTTCTGCGGCGCACCGGCACATTTGATCGGCATTGGCGGCTGTGTGAACAGCGCCCGGCCTTTCTTCAGGTTGTTGACCAGTTCCCAGGTATAAGGCGCGAGGTCGTACCGGTAATTTGACGTGACGCCGTTGCGCCCGAGGGTTTCCTCCAGTCCTTCGATCTTGCTCCAGTCCAGTTTCAGACCGGGGCATACGACAAGACGGTCGTATTTCACGACGCGACAGCCATCGAGGATCACGGCATCGTTCTCGGGTTCGAACGCCGCCACAGCGGATTTGATCCAGTGCACGCCCTGCGGGATCAACGATCCCATCGTCTTCGCGGTGTCCTGAGGCTTGAAGATGCCGCCACCCACCATGGTCCAGCCCGGCTGGTAATAGTGGATGTCCGCCGGGTCGATGATTGCCACCGAAAGGCCCGGCTTGCGGGCCTTGAGGCTGGCAGCCACTGAAACACCCCCTGCCCCGCCGCCGACGATCACCACGTCGAACCTGGCATCTCCCGTCTCGGTCGGGGTCTTGCCGCCGTTCGCAATCCGACGCGCAACACCATTCATGTCATATCCGGCGGCGCGGGTGGCCCCCAGGATATCGGACATCGGCAGCGACTTGGACTGGCTCAGCGACCAAAGCGTTGCAGACCGCGTTCCGGACCGGCAATAGGCCAGAACCGGCCCCGGCAGATCGCGCAGCGCGGCTCCGAAGGACTGGGCATCTTCGTCCAGCACCATGCCCGAGCGCACCGGAAGGTAGCGCATTTCGAGACCTGCTGCCTTCGCAGCAGCTTCGATTTCTTCGTGGGTCGGTTGATCCGCGCCTTCTCCGTCCGGCCGGTTGCAGATGATCGACCGGAACCCGGCATCTTTCAGCGCGGGAATGTCATCGGTCGTGATCTGCGGGCTCACGGTGAGCGCATCGTTGATCTTGTTCAGTTGCATCGCGAAGGTCTCACCTGCTTGCATGGAAATCTGTGGCGGCACTGAGCCGCCACATGGGATCACTGGCTCAGAGAGCGTTGACGGGCACTTTGAGCATCGGATTGCCGTCTTTGTCTTTCGGCACCTCACCCGCGCGCATGTTCACCTGAAGCGAGGGGATGATCAGCTTCGGCATGTCCAGCGTCGCATCGCGCTCTGTGCGGAACTTGACGAACTCTTCCTTCGTCTTGCCGCCGCCCACATGGATGTTGTGCGCCTTCTCTTCGCCCACGGTGGTTTCCCACTGAATATCGCGACCATTCGGACCGTAGTCATGGCACATGAACAGACGCATGTCGTCCGGCAGAGTCAGCACCTTCTGGATGCTGTCATAGAGCGTTCCTGCATCGCCGCCGGGGAAATCGGCACGGGCCGAGCCACCGTCGGGCATGAACAACGTGTCGCCGACAAAGGCGGCATTGCCCATCACATGCACCATACAGGCCGGTGTGTGGCCGGGGGTGTAGATGGCAAAGGCGTCCATGTTGCCGATCTTGTAGGTGTCGCCATCTTCGAAAAGTTTGTCGAACTGGCTTCCGTCGCGCTGGAACTCGGTGCCTTCGTTGAAGATTTTGCCAAAGGTGTCCTGCACGACCATGATCTTGGAGCCGACGCCGATCTTTCCGCCCAGCTTGTCCTGAATGTAGGGCGCGGCCGACAGATGGTCGGCGTGGACATGGGTCTCGATGATCCATTCCAGCTTGAGCCCGCGCTCCTGGATTTCAGCGATCAGGGCATCGGCATGGTCGTAGGTGATCCGACCGGCGGCGTAATCGATGTCCATAACGCTGTCGACAATGGCGCAGGCGTCAGACGTCGGGTCTTTCACGATGTAACTGATCGTGTTGGTGGCCTCATCGAAATGGGCCGAAACGTCGGGTGTGACGGACATGTTCACGGGATACTGTGTCATGAGTGTCTCCTTGAATTCAGATATGTGTCAGGCCGACCGCCCGACCTTGGGGCTGAGCGACCTCGTGTCAGCTAGGACCGATCAGGTGCGGCAGGTCTTGATGCCAATGATCGAATAGAGCGGGCAAACGCGTACCGCTGCAACCACCAGCATCACGATGCCGATCAATGCAGCGCCGTATTTGAACAGCGCACCGTCAAACAGCGGCAGTCCGCTCGCAAAAGCCAGATAGAGCAGGACCACGCCCAGAACAGCGCGCAGCGCCCGGTCAAGTGTTCCGACATTGGTTGTCATTTCGGTTCCCTCCAGAATCAAATTTGACTCTGTGGTACGCCTTTGGACGCAACCCTTCAGTGATATTGTCACCTAACGCGAAAACAGGGCTCGCAGCTACCATTCTGTCGCAGGCAGAGGATGCTCAGGCGCTTTCCGCAAGGCGCGACAGACTGGCCCGATCCAGCAGCGTGATCTTCCCCCGCGACTGCGCGATGAAGCCCCGCTTCTGGAAATCGTTCAACACGCGCGAGATCACTTCACGCGCCGTACCAAGCTCTGTTGCGAGTTGCTGATGCGTGGTGGCCAGATCGTCTTCCCTTGGCGCAAGGCTGATCAGACGTGAGGCAAGCCGCACATCGATGCGCCCGAAAGCCACGTCATCGATCACGCGGAACAGATCCGTGATGCGCCGCGCATACGCGGTCAGGACAAAATCCCGAAACTCCCGTGACGACGCCATAAGACGGTCAAATGCGCCACGCGGAATCGCAACCGCCGTGACCTCGGTCTCGGTGATCCCCTCGGCCGAATAGGGTTCATGCGCCAGCAGGCAGGCCGTTGTCAGAACACAGCTTTCACCGGCCTCGACCCGATAGAGCACGATGTCCCGACCGCTTTCCGAGGTTTGCTGCACACGCACCCGACCATTCAACAGAAACAACAGGTTGTCAGGAACAGCCCCCGGCCCGAAAACGGCGGTTCCGGGCGGCACACGCATGACCTTGCTCTCGTCCACCAGATAGCGCTTCACGTTCTCCGGCAAGGTGCTGAGCCCCTTGAACTGGTCGATCCATTCTGAATTGGACATCCTGCCGAACTCCGGGTTTTGCCTGTGGTCATGCCCGGGCCAAAGGGCCGGGAACACATGCCACTTTCCAAATACCTTTATCGCCTGCGCGACAGGGTGTTCAAACGGATTTCCGAAGACGTCGCCGGAAGGGTCCTAGACCACCGCCTCGAAAGGCGTTTCCAACACGCCGACAAGAGGCATCAGAAAGCTGCCTGTTTCCGGGTCAAGCGCCTCCGCATAGGTTTGATCAATGGCGCTCAGAGCCGCCGTGACACTCCCCTCTGATCCGTCGAACAGCGCCATGGCATCCGTCGCGGCGTTTACGTCGGACAGCCCCCTATGAACCGCATATAACGCGCCGATATCGGTCTTCGTGGCCAGATACGCGCGGTCGGCAAGCTGCTGATCGATGAACGCCTGCGAAGCTCCGGGTTCCGGGTCAGCCTTGGCACCGTCCAGAACGGCAAGAATGAACTGATCGCGGGCGATGCCCCCGGAGTTCAGCGCATTCACCCAGAATTCAAACCCGTCCTGATCCGGGATGCGCCCGAGAACGTTGTCATAGACCGAAGTTGCAAAAGCCTCATTGCTCAAATTCTCGGGATAGGTCGCGCGGGTTTCTTCCTGATCGATGAACAGCGTTGCGATCTGGCTCAACGAAAACCCGTTTGCAAACGCCGTTCCCCAGAAGTTCAGCCCGATGGCATCCGGGGCACGGTTGAAATAAGCGATGTAAAGCTCGACAAAGCTCTCCAGCTCGTCCGCCGACAGTCCGGCCGGCCCGCCAAACTGCTCAAGATCGAGGGTCTGACGCTGATCGCCTGAATAGAATTCGACCACTTCGATATCACGCAGAATGTCCGTGCCCGTCCCGTCGGCCCTACGATCCTGCATAGTGAACTCGTCAGCGGAAATCGTCAGGGTAAACGACGCCTGGTCTCCCGAAAAATATGCGAAATCCCGTCCGCCATCGCCCTCAAGAATGTCGTCCCCGGCGAAGCCCTCCAAATGATCGTTCCCGCCGCCACCTTCCAGATGGTTGTCGTGTCGGCTGCCGTTGATCACGTCGGCAAAACGCGATCCGGTTGCATTCTCGATGTCTCCCATCAGCCAGACCAACTCGGTGGGGGCAGAATTCACCAACCTCCCGTCATACTCCCGTGACGGCAGAGCCACTCCGGACAGGGTATCGACAAATGTTGTCGCGCTCAGATCCGGCAGGAAGATGGTCCACCCTTCGGACTGGGTCGAGACATCAACGCTGTCTACCCCGCCCGCATCCCAGATCGTGTAGTAGAAATCCTCGCTCTCAAGCAGAAATGTCGTATCACCCGCATTGGTCTGCATATTCGGGCCGTACAGGAATTGAAGCGCCAGAACGTCCAGAACCATTGGCGTCGCCGGGTCCCATCGTTCCAGTTCCTGCTCGTACTGGTCCGTGTAGGACATGATGGTGAACCAATCGAGGTCGCGCACCAGTGACTGATCCAACTGGTCAAGCGTCGGACGGCCAGGGCTGCTGTCGAACGGATGCTTCAATCCCAGCGCATGACCGATCTCGTGGATCACTGTCACGAACCCGTCCGATCCCGGCCGAAAACTCGACGAGGAAATGATCTCGGCCGAGAAGTTCAGGAAAACGTCGCCACCTTCGGTTTCGTACTGCTCGAAGTCCGAAAAAACACCGGGACCGGGATAATACGCGTAGGCCAGCGTGCCGTCGTCGACCTCGGCATTGTCCAGCGTATAGACAATGTCCGCCCCCGCCTCACCTGCGGAAATCGGGCTGTCGAAGGCGTCGAGATAGACAAACTCGACATTGATGAACTGCTGGATCGACGCAAGAGCCGCCGCAAAGATCTGGATCGCTTCCGCTTCGTCCGCCCAGACATACGCGTTCAGCCCATCCGCAACAGCCCAAGTGATCGTGCGGCTTTGAGCCAGGTCCCAGACAATGCCATCCGCAAGCACGTCGATGATGGGATCATTGGTCGGCTGATAGGTGGCCGCGGTGAGAAACGCCATTGGCTGCTCCGGAAAACAGGTATGACCGACACCCGACAGGAAAACATCGTTCCTTTCCCAGAGGTTACGTCATCAAAATCACAAGTAAACGCTTTTGTGCCTTGAGTGATTGCACTTCGTCAGACCATCCAGAAGCCGTTCTTCTTGATCCGTTGACGGATCGGTTGCTCCTTCTGCGGAAGATGGTCCTGATCGAACAGCGCCCGCACCTTGTGGCCGCGGTTCTGGTAGATCATCCGCTTGAACGGCTCGTATTCCTTCATCAGTTTCTTGACCGGGTTCGGCGCGGAAATGTCTTCGAGCAGATCGATCACCGCATCGCTTTCGCGCGCATAGAGCAACGGCATATTGCGGTAGTGAACGCTGGTTTTTCCGTCCAGATACCCCTCCGGCAGCGCATCACGCCCACCTCCCAGCTTGTGGATCACCAGAGGAAGCGCGATCTGATCCAACCACGGCTTGAGCGGCTGACAGACAAGCTCTTTGGGCGGGTCTTTCTGAATGGACAGCGCAAAGTCGAGATAGGTCTGCCCGAAGACATGCGGACAGGAATAGAAGAAATACCCCGCATTGAAATACAGATAGCGCCGCCAGTATTCATCCGGCTGCGACAGATCCAGTGAGCTTTTGAAATCCAGATCGAACCGGTCATACAGAGATTTCCAGATCTCGGTATAACCCGGCCCGTACAGCTCGATCTGCGGCCACGTCCCTTCAACCCGCAATGATGCCCCCGGTCGATTGAAATCGAACGGCACCTCGCCAAGGTCTCCGGTGATCAGGGTGTCGGTGTCGAAGAACACGAACGGCTCACCCTTGGGCAACGCGAACAGCGCTTCGATCTTGTTGCCATAGGGATATTCGCTTCCGAAATGCCTGTTTTCAAATGGCAGGATTGTTGCGCCCTGCGCTTCGATCAGGGACCGAAGCGGATCCGGTCGGATCGTCGGATCGGTCTGCCAGTTCGGCCCGGGCTGCGGTTCGGCTACATAGAGCCGAAACCTCGGATCCGGCGTGTTGGCCCGCATCGACAGGGCAAACAACAAAGCCTCATAGGCCAACCGTCCCATCTGGCCAACAATCACAACATTTACATTCACTGGTTTTGCCGGGCGGCGTGCCATAACGATCCTTCGGCGGTCTGCTCTTGTGTTTTCAGGAAGTATAGAAAACCCCGTTGCCGCCGCCTAGCGCAGAGATCACTCTGACAAAATCTCGTAGACAAGTGTTACTCCGGCGCGCAGTTCGGTCTCGCCCTCCGCAACCGGAACCGCCGCATCGGACGCGCGCGCCATGCCCATCATTTCTGGCCGTGGCATCGGCGTTCCGGTCTCACTCAGGCTGATCAGACCGCCAAGCTGCACGCCTGCCGCGTCTGCCAACAGTTCGGCTCTCGCCCGTGCATCGGCAACCGCGCGCACCCGCGCCTCGTTCAGCAGGGGCTCAGGGTCTGACACCGTGAACTGCAACCCTCCCAACTGGTTCGCACCGTCGCGCAGCAGGGCATCCAGAACCCCGCCCAGGGCGTCCAGCTCGCGCACCCGCACCGTCACCCGGTTCGAGGCCTGGTAGCCCTCGATCCGCGGACGGTCATCCGTGGTCGCCCGGTGGTTCCAGATGGGATTGAGAGACAGGTCGGATGTCTGGATATCCCGACCCTCGATGCCCGCGTCCGCAAGCCGAGCAAGAATCGCCGATGTGATGTCCGAGGTCTGATCCATGGCCTCCTGCGCGGTCGATGCGTCAGCCATCGCACCAACCGACACCACAGCCAAATCCGGAACGGCAAACACGCTGCCTTCTCCGGAGACGGTCAACTGCCCGGTTGTTTCGGCCCAAACAGGCGAAATCCCGACAAAGGCAACGACGGCAGCAACGAGGGCTGTGGACTTGAACATGGGGCTTCCTATCTCGCGAGATGACGGTACAACAATTGCCGTGTGATGATGTGGTGACAAGCGCGGATTTTTCCCCGCGCGGAAGACCGCTTTGTCGCGCTCAACTGGAGTCTAAGTGACTCCCATCCTGTGCCAAGGGCTGTTAAAATAGTGATATGAAGCCAGACTTTGCCCTGACTCTCTCTTTTGAAGGTATCTCGCTGCTGCGCCGTGTTGCCAACGGGTGGGCGTTGGTCGGCGATGTTGCTCTTGATGCAACCGATCTGCGTGGCGCGCTTGCCGCTCTGCGTTCCGAGGCCGACGCACTGTCGGCGCATGGCGGGCAGGTCAAACTCGTCATACCGAACGAGCAGATCAAATACCTGTCGATCCCCGACACCAGTCTGACCGGCGATGCGCTTCAGGACACCATCCGCACCGCGCTCGATGGCGCAACGCCATATGCTGTGGACGATCTCAGCTTTGACTGGTCGCAGAGCGGCGGCGCCCTGCACATCGCAGCCGTAGCAAACGAAACGCTGGACGAGGCCGAGGCGTTCGCGAAAAGCCATCATTTCGATCCGGTCGGTTTTGTTGCAATCGCGCCCGAAGGCGAATTTTCCGGCGAAGTCTTTTTCGGCCCTGCAGCAAGCTGGACCGGGGACGCACCGTCAAAGGACGAGGCCGCGATCACAATCGTACCCGCAGATGCGGTCATCGAACCTGACACAGTCCCGACCGAAGCCGAGCCCGTAGCGGAACAGTCGGCAGCGCCTGAGCCGGTTCACGAGGATGTTCCGGCAGCAGATACACCCGTCGAAGAAGATGTCGGCTCCGATGATGACGACGCGCTCGCACCCGGTGCAGCGGATCCGGACACCATCACAGCCGAAGCCGAGGACCTGCCGCCCACGCCAGCCCCGCCGGAGCCGCAGCCCGCTGCACCCGCCATTTCCCCGGCGGGCCCTCCAGCGGCACCGTCATTCTCATCGATCCGCGCATCGCGCCCTTCCAACAGTCCGGAGCCGCCCGCAACACCGGCACCAAAGATCGCTGCGCCCACCCCTGACGCCAGTCCAACCGCACGTTTCAAACTTGGTGGCGCGCGCAAGTCGGCGCGTGACACGGACATAACCGCACCGGTCCTTCAGGATGAGGCCCTTGAGGATGTTCAGGAACGCAGAGGCTTTGGCTTTTTCAGCCGCCGCAAATCCGACAGGCCGGAACCTGCTGCAAAGACACCGCCCCCCATAAAGGCGACGCCGGAACCGGAGCTGCCCGCAGCGCCACCGAAGCCAAAACATGATCCCGAACCGGCCCGCGCGGCTGTCGCGCGGATTGCAGCGCTGCGTGCCGGTCGGTCAACCAAACCCACTCCGCCGGAACAGCCAAAGATAGACGACGAACGTGAACGCATGACGATCTTCGGTGCCCGCACCGAACCTCAGATCGGCGGCAAGCCGCGGTTCCTCGGCCTCATGCTCACCAGCGCTCTGCTGATCTTCCTGCTCGCGGTTGCGGCATGGGCCAGCGTCTTTCTGGACGAAGGATTGTCCCGTTTCTTTGACCGCGATGGTGGCACGCCATCCATCGCCCGCCTGCCGGACGTGGAACTGCAGCCGCTGGACGGCTCGGTTACAGCGCCCCCAGAGACAGGCTCGGACATCCAGCTTGCTGCGTTGGAAACCGGGGACGAGCTTGCGACAGACGATGGGCTGTCCTCTGTGCTCCCGCCTCCTGCCGCGCTGACCCCCGAGGAAGCGGATGCGCGTTACGCTGCAACCGGGATCTGGCAACGCTCGCCTGAGGCCCCTGCCCCGCCGACGCAAACCACGCTCGATGATCTCTACGTCGCCTCCATCGACGGACGGGTCGAGCAGTTCGACGCGGTCGCCCTGCCCGGTGCCGATACGCTACGCAACGATCTGGCCTACCTGTCCCAACCCGATCCTGCCCCTCCGGGAACGCGGTTCACCCTTGATGAGCGCGGATTGGTCATCGCGACACCTGAGGGGACGGTCAATCCCGAGGGCGTTCGCGTCTTCGCCGGGCTTCCCCCCGTGGTACCACCGGCGCGCCCGACCCCTCCGGCCATCGCTTCAACGCCGGATGCCGCTACCGACGAGGCGGCTGTTGCACCAGAGCTGCAGGCGTTCCGCCCTAGGGTCCGGCCCGAGGGCCTGATCGAAGGTAATGAACGCGCCCAACTCGGGGGTCGCACCCGAGCCGAACTGGCCGCTCTGCGACCGTCGGCACGCCCCGAGACCCTGAAGGCCGAGGAAGAAGAGGCACAGCCCGAGGCCACGAAATTCGCCGTCGCTCAGTCCTCTGCGCCGGTGACCCGCCCCCGCAACTTTGCGACCATTGTCGAGCGCGCGCGCGAAAGCCAGCAAAGCCGCGAACCCGAGGTCACTCAGGTCGCTGCGGTTGCACCACGCACCGTCCAGCCAAGCATCCCATCGACCGCCAATGTGGCCCGTCAGGCCACCGTGACCAATGCCATCAACCTGCGCCGCATCAACCTGATCGGCGTCTATGGCAAACCCTCCAACCGCCGCGCGCTCGTACGTCTGTCGAACGGGCGTTACCAGAAGGTGCAGGTCGGTGACAGCCTGGATGGCGGGCGCGTCGCGGCCATCGGCAACAGCGAATTGCGCTACACCAAGAACGGACGGAATGTTGTTCTTGATATGCCGGACGGCTGACACAAGGCCGACGGCACGCACAGCCTTTAAGCGCAATCGGCCGCTATGCCAAAAAATTCGGCAAAGCGACCGCCAACCGGTTGCCTTCTCCGCCCGAAGCCCGTCATCCTGAGTTCAATTCGAAAGGCACAAGCTCAATGGGTGAATTTCTTTTCCTC
Organism: Marivita geojedonensis; assembly: GCF_002115805.1. GTDB lineage: Bacteria > Pseudomonadota > Alphaproteobacteria > Rhodobacterales > Rhodobacteraceae > Marivita > Marivita geojedonensis. The sequence continues at coordinate 42,130 of NZ_JFKC01000020.1, forward strand.
GCGTCGGTGTTCCTGCTGGCAGCGGTGATTGCCGTGCCGATTGCCGCGCGTCTCGGGCTGGGCTCGGTGCTGGGCTACCTGCTGGCCGGGGTCGCCATCGGGCCGGGGCTGGGACTTGTCGCCGACACGACGGACCTCCAGCACTTCGCCGAATTCGGCGTGGTGATGATGCTTTTCCTGATCGGGCTTGAACTCGAACCACGCGCGCTCTGGGACATGCGCCATCGCCTGATCGGCCTTGGCGGGCTGCAGGTCGTTCTGACCATGCTCGCCGTCATGGCTGCCGCGATGGGACTTGGCTTCGCCTGGCAGACCGCGCTTGTGATCGGGATGATCTTTGCGCTGTCATCGACAGCCATCGTCCTGCAAACCCTCAGCGAAAAGGGACTGATGCAGACCAGCGGCGGCAGATCGACGTTTTCGGTCCTGCTCACTCAGGACATCGCGGTGATCCCGATGCTGATCATTCTGCCGCTGCTCGCCGTGCCGATTGGCCCAACGCTTTCTGCGGACGGCTCCATCACCCGACAGCCGCTCGAACATGCGGAAGAGGCACACGGACACGCGATGTCGCTTGTCGAAGGCCTGCCCGGTTGGGGCGTCACGCTCGTAACGCTCGGCGCGGTTGCCCTGATCATCCTTGGCGGCATCTACGGGGCACGACCGCTCTTCCGCTTCATCCACGCCGCTCGCCTGCGCGAGATGTATACCGCGCTTGCCCTACTCATCGTGATCGGCATTGCCTTCCTGATGACCGCAGTCGGCCTGTCCCCCGCGCTTGGGACATTCCTCGCCGGTGTCGTGCTTGCGAACAGCGAATTCCGGCACGAACTGGAATCGGACATCGAGCCGTTCAAGGGGATGCTTCTGGGGCTGTTCTTCATCACCGTCGGGGCCGGAATCGACTTCGGTCTGTTTTTCTCTCAACCCGTCACGATCCTCGGACTCGCACTGGGGATCATGCTTCTCAAGGGCGTGATCCTCTACGGGCTGGGCGTTGCGTTCAAGTTGCGCGGACGGGATCAATGGCTCTTTACCCTCGGCCTCGCCCAGGCCGGGGAATTCGGCTTTGTGCTGATCTCCTTCTCGCTTCAGCAGGCCATCCTTCCTGAATACATTGCCAACCGCCTGTTGCTGATCGTGGCGCTGTCGATGCTGATCACACCATTGGCCTTTATTCTTTACGAGGTGCTGTCCAAACGGATGAAGGACGGCTCTGAAGAACATGAACATGACGAGATCGACGAACAGGGTGCTGTGATCATCGCCGGGATCGGACGCTTCGGGCAGATCGTAAACCGGCTGGTGCAATCCGTGGGCGCAAAGACGGTCGTGATCGACAACAATCTGCAAACCATCCAACTCATGCGCCGGTTCGGCTATCAGGGCTTCTTCGGTGATCCGCTCCGTCCTGATCTTCTGCACGCCGCAGGCATCGACACGGCCCGCGTGCTCATGGTTGCCTTGGACGATCCGGTGGCGGCGGAACGGCTTGTCAAATACGCCCGCCGACTGCGCCCGGACATTCACATCGTCGCCCGGTCACGAGACCGGACCCACACCTACCGGCTCTATCAGGCCGGTGCGGATGACATCGTGCGCGAACTCTTCGACAGCTCGCTCCGTGCCGGACGCTATGTGCTCGAAAATATCGGCCTGTCAGAGTACGAAGCCTCGCAGGCCGAAAAACTGTTCTACCAGCACGACCGCTACACCGTTCGTGAACTCGCAAGCCTCTGGGACCCGAACGTGCCCTCTGCCCAGAACGAGGCCTACATCGCCCGTGCGAAAGAACTCGAGAAAGAGCTTGAAGCGTCATTGCTTGCCGCGCTCGAAGCCAGCAACGACGATGCCGCATAGAAAAAGCGGCCCCGAAACGGGACCGCTTTCTCACAAGGTAGAAGCCTGACTCAGGCGGCTGCCGGCGCGCGCGATGTCAGAACATCGCCAACCTGCTTTGCGGCGGCAAGCTCATCACCACCCGAGGTCGCAGCCACTTCGCGTGTCAGACGCTCAAGCGCCGCTTCGTACAGCTGACGTTCCGAATAGCTCTGCTCACGCTGGTCATCGGCGCGATGCAGATCCCGCACGACTTCCGCAATCGCGATCAGATCGCCGGAATTGATCTTCTGTTCGTATTCCTGCGCGCGGCGCGACCACATCGCCCGCTTGACCTTGGCCTTCCCCTTCAGCGTCTTCATCGCCTGGCTCACCACATCCGGAGAACTCAGGGAACGCATACCGATTTCCGTCGCCTTGTGCGTCGGCACGCGGAGGGTCATCTTGTCCTTCTCAAAAGAGATCACGAACAGCTCAAGCGTGATGCCTGCGATTTCCTGTTCTTCGATGGACACGATCTGACCGACACCATGGGCCGGGTAAACCACATAATCATTCGGGCGGAATTCGGATTTTTTCGACTTGCTCATTCAGAACCTTCCTTGGCGTGCACCCGTGCGACACAGACAAAAATAACGAACGGAAGCAGCGCTTCCGGTCGTTTGGCTTCAACATATCAAGACAAGCTTATGTCAGCTCTTATCCCTGCGCCTGATGGCGCGTATCCCACAGGTGTAGATTGTGACGGGACTATAACACAAAAAGGGGCACAGCGGTAGTGGCGCGCCAAGACGGCGATTCGGATGTGGAATCAAAGAGTTGCGCAACTCACTTCAGCCGAGTCGCGCCGAACTTCCGAATCATCAACCGCCTTCGCCAGGCGCTTCAGAGAAGTATTTCTCGAGCTTACCGCTCTCGCCGTCCCGCTCTTCCGCTTCGGGAAGCGGGTCTTTCTTCGTGATGATCACCGGCCAAAGCTCGGCATATTTCCGGTTGAACTCAACCCATTTGTCCATGTCCGGCTCGGTGTCGGGACGGATCGCATCCGCCGGACATTCGGGTTCGCACACACCACAATCGATACATTCATCGGGGTGAATGACCAGCATGTTTTCGCCTTCGTAGAAGCAATCCACCGGGCATACCTCAACGCAGTCGGTGTATTTGCAGGCAATACAGGCATCATTCACAATGTAAGTCATGCGCGTCTTCCATCACTCGTTCGACCGCTAGCTAAGCCACTCGCGAAAATCATTCAAGAAGGTCTGTCCGGGTTTGTTGCAAAGCGCGACGATCTTTCTTCGTCGGTCGCCCTTTGCCTTCAAAACGAGGCACTTGCGGTGCAGCCTCACGCGGCTTGGGAGGATCGAGGTCCTCATACAGCATTTGTGCCTCAGGCGCAGGTCCGCGCCGCTCTCCCATCGCCACAACCCGGATCACCCGGACGTCATTGGCCTGCGGAAAGGTCAGCACATCCAATGCGCTGACCATATAGGCCGGCTTCGAAATCGGCTGTCCGTTCACCCGCAGCTTTCCCGCAGACACGACCTTGGCAGCAAGGCTGCGCGTCTTGAAGAAACGCGCATGCCACAGCCACTTGTCGATCCGCAGTTTCTGGGCCGGTTCGCTCAACTCAGTCCTTGGACTTCAGCCCCATGAGGGCCGCTGCAAAAGGATTGTCCGGGTCGATCTGCTTTTCCTTCTTGGGCGGGCGCGCCTGGAAGGTCTTTGCTCCGGCATCCCGAGGCTGGCCCTTGCCTTTCGGCTTGCCTTTGCCCCGCGGACGGTCGCCCTGCGGTTTGCCACCCTCACGGCGCCCCTTGTTGCCATCACGGCGGGGTTGCCGCTCCGGTCGGGTTCCCCGCCAGGTGAAGACATAGAACACCTCGGTCTCCGGGCCCGCAACAGCCGCATCGGGTGCCGCACCAGGGTCGATCTCGGTCTCGGAATTGGTCGGAACCGGCGTATCGCCACCCTCAGCGGGTGCTTCCTCTGCGCCCGACGCTCCATCTTGCGCCGCATCCATCACGGGCGTATCGTCGGCGGGAACAGCGCCGTCGGCGGTCGCATCCTGTTTTTCGGCAACAGCGGCATCGGCTTCCGGCACAACCGCATCAACGGCACGCACCTTCTCACGCTCACTTTTTTCGGCCTTATAGCCAAGGCCCCCCATCAGATCGGCGAACTGCTCCAGCGTCAGACCGGTGATCGACAGCATGTCGGGATTAGCCTCGAACCCACCCCGGCTGTCCTGCGCGCGCAGAAGGTCCGCTAGACGTTCCAGCATGTCGATACGGATCGCGCGCTCGCCCGCCGCGCGGTAGCCCGATACGGTGTGATGTTCTGCCGGCGTACCGGGCGTGTTCGGCACGGTGACAAGCCCCGGAGGCGGCGCTTCCGGAAACACGTCGAGGTTCTTGGCAAGGCTCCAGAGCACCAGCCGCAGCCGCGTCGGCGCGGGTTTGAGCAACAGCGGCATGAAGATCGTGAACTGACCGAACCGGATGCCATGCTTGCGCAGCATTCCGCGCGCATCCTGATCCAGCGCTTTCACATCGTCTGCGACGTCGGCGCGCGGCAGGATGCCCATCGCCTCGACCATGCGGAAGGCAAAGCCCCGCGCCAGACCGTTCAGCGTTTCATCCTTCTGAAGGTTGATCAGAGGCTCGAACAGCGCCGCGATCTTGCGGTCAATGAAATGCTGCAACCGGCGCTGCACCTTCTGAGCCACATCCGGCCCCGCCTCTTCATCGACAAAGGCAACCACACGCGGCTTCAGAGGATCATCCCCGGCGGTCAGCTTGCCCACCGCCTGATCACCCCACATGAGGCCACCCTGCTCGGTGAAATCCATCTCGGTATCGGGCGCATTGTAGAACCGGTCCGCACGCAGATGGAAATGAGGAGCAAGCGCCTGCATCGAAGCCGTCTTCAGCGTCTTGGCTTCCTGCCCGGTTGCATCCTTGTCCTGGCGGAACCGGAACCCTTCGAGCCTGCCGACGAATTCGCCTTCGACGGTGACTTCACCTTTGTCATTCACTTCGGCCAAAAGGGCCTCCTTCTGCTTCAACCGGCGCAAGAGCACGGATGTGCGCCGGTCAACAAATCTTTGGGTCAGGCGCTCGTGCAGCGCGTCCGACAGTCGGTCTTCTACAGCGCGTGTCAGGCCGCGCCAATGGCTTTCGTCATGTACCCAGCCTTTCCGCTGCGCGACATAGGTCCATGTGCGGATATACGCCAATCGTTTCGACAGCGTGTCAATGTCGCCATCTGTCCGGTCGATCCTGTTGACCTGCCGTCCAAGAAAGTCATCCGGGATGGCGCCGCGCTGGTGCAGATGCCCGTAGATAACCTCCAGAAGCCCGGCATGTTCCGCGTGACTGATGCCCCGGAAATCGGGAATTCGGCACACATCCCACAAAAGCTGAACCGATTTAGGGTCCGACGCCCGCGCCTGCACCTCGGCCACCGTGCTCAGCGCCTTGAGCGCCTGCAGATCGTCCGCTTCGCGCGCCTTGACCAAAAGCTCATCCGCCGGGCTGGCCTCAAGGGATGCGATCAACGCGTCGATGGAACCAAAGCGCAGATCGGGATTACGCCAGTTCAGCTTGCGAAGTGGCGTGAACCTGTGATTGCAGATCGCCTCCGCAACCTCTTCGCTCAACGGGCTGGCTTCGCCCGTCACGCCAAATGTCCCGTTCGACATGCCGCGCCCGGCACGGCCCGCGATCTGGGCGAGTTCGTTCGGCATCAGCGGACGCATGCGCCGCCCGTCGAATTTGCTCAGCGAGGAAAACGCGACATGGTTGATATCAAGGTTCAGCCCCATCCCGATGGCATCGGTCGCCACCAGAAAATCCACTTCGCCATTCTGATAGAGATCGACCTGCGCATTTCGCGTACGCGGCGACAACGCCCCCATCACCACCGCCGCACCGCCTTTCTGGCGGCGCAGCAGTTCCGCAATGGCGTAGACGTTTTCGACAGAGAACCCCACGATGGCCGTGCGTGGCTGCAGGCGGCTGATCTTTTTCGATCCGGTATAGACCAGCTGGCTCATCCGCTCCCGGCGCACGAATTCGCAGCCCGGGACCAGTTCGGCAATCGGCCCGCGCATGGTGTCGGAACCCATGAACAGCGTTTCGTGAAGCCCGCGCATCCGCAGGAGACGGTCGGTGAACACATGCCCCCGCTCGGGATCGGCACAAAGCTGGATTTCATCGATCCCGACGAAATCGCAGCCCATTCCTTCGGGCATCGCCTCGACGGTACACACCCAATACTGCGCCCGCGGCGGGACGATCCGCTCCTCACCGGTGACCAGCGCCACGACGGACGGCCCCCGCGCCGCGACGATCTTGTCATAGACCTCGCGCGCCAACAGCCGCAGCGGCAAGCCGATCATGCCGGTGCGATAGCCCAGCATCCGTTCTATCGCATAATGGGTTTTGCCCGTGTTGGTCGGGCCCAGAATGGCCGCAACCCGCGCATGTCCGGCCATGTTGACTGCCCTTTGCCGTCCTGCTCAGACGTCAGGTGGTCAAAGCGTCTGCCCGTTCACCTGCCGCTCCAGCCGCTCCAACGCTTCGATCACATCGGAATCGTGCGGCCTGAGGCTGAGTACCCGCGAATAGGCGTCATACGCAAGGTGGGGTTTGTCGACCTGTTCAAAGATCGCGCCCAGACCGCGCAAGGCCCCGAAATGGTCCGGGTTCAGCGCCAGCGTCCGTTCCAGAGCATCGGCTGCCGGGCCAAACATATCAGCCCGATAGTAGACCAGCGCCAGCGCGTGCCAGCCTTCGGCAAAATCCGGCGCGTGGTCAGTAAGCGCGGTAAGATGCTCCATCGCAGCCTCGACATTGTCCACGTCAAGCGCGTCCTGCCCCCGTTTCAGCAGCAGATCCATCGCCGCAGAGCCGGATTTGGACCATTCCTGACGCAGCTGTCGCTCAAGCCGCTCAGCGGCGCGGGCGTCCTCAGCCTGTGCAAGTTGACTCAGCAGATCCTCTGCAGACCCGTCCTGCGCCAACGCCGGATGCGACACCACAGAGCCCGCAATCAGAAATGCCGCAACGGCAGATTTGAATTTGTTCATTGTGAACCTCATAACCAATTTTGAGTTTAGCGCAGGGCACGGCAAATGCCAGCTTTGCACACAAGGACGCGATCACAAGGAGACGAGCGTATGAGCGATGTTGTGGCACAGGCGGTCACCGCCATGAACGAAAAGCTGGGCGGCAGCGGCATCGACGGCACCGCACAGTTCAATATCGAAGGCGAAGGCAGCATGGTTGTCGATGGCGACGGCGCGCGCGAGGGCACGGGCGAGGCCGATGTCACCTTCAACGCCGATGCCGAAACCTATCGCGAAATCTTCGACGGCTCGCTCAATCCGACCTCGGCCTTCATGTCCGGCCGCCTGACCATCGACGGCGACATGGGCATGGCCATGAAACTGGCGTCCACACTGGCCTGATGGCAAATCCCGCGCCGTATCGCGACGATCTGGCCGAAGGGCCGGAGACCCGGGCGTTCTGGCTGCGCACCTCGGACGGGGTGCGCATCAGGGTGTCTCATGCTGCGGCGCAATCGGCCAAGGGGACGGTGTTCATCCTTCCCGGGCGCACGGAATACATCGAGAAATACGGCCGCAACGCCCGCGATTTCGTGGCGGCCGGGTTCGACACGGTCATCGTGGACTGGCGCGGTCAGGGCATGGCTGACCGGATCGGACCGAATCCCATGGTCGGCCATGTCGGAACCTTCCTCGACTTCCAGAAGGACTGGTCGGCGATCCAGCGCTTTGCCCGCGACCGCGATCTGCCGCGACCCTGGCACATGGTCGCGCACTCCATGGGCGGCTGCATCGGCCTGCGTGCTCTGATGTCCGGCTCCGACATGGCCTCCGTCATGTTCAGCGGTCCCATGTGGGGGATCAAGATGTCGGGACACCTGCGACCCGTGGCATGGACGCTGACGCGTCTGGCCCACCTTCTTGGGCAGGGCCACCGCCTCGCGCCCGGAACCTCGATCAAAAGCTACCCCGGCACCGAACCGTTCGAAGACAATCTCCTGACGTCGGACCCGGACATGTTCGACTACATGCGCCACCATGTCGAGGCAGAGCCGCAATTCGGGCTGGGCGGTCCGTCATACACCTGGCTGATGACGGCGCTGCAGGAATGCAACGCGCTTGCGACGATGCCTTCTCCTGCGATCCCGGCTCTGTGTTTCGTCGGCTCGAACGAGCGCATTGTCGACACCACGCGCATCCGTGAACGCATGACCAACTGGAAAGGCGGGAAACTCCTCCTCGTTGATGGTGCCGAACACGAAGTGCTGATGGAAAACGCCAACACCCGCCGTCAGGTGACGGGCGCAGCGGTCTCCCTGTTCTCGAGCTTCAAAGCCTAGACCTTGCCGATCTCATGCACTCCGCGCGCCTCGGCCGTGGCGCCGGCGCGCATCCACGAATGCTCGGACGAGATGAAAAAGCAGCTCATCCCGTAGCTCGACCATTCCAGCGCCTTCTGCGCGTTGGCCACCCAGGACACATAGGCCTTTCCAGCGGCATCCGCCGCCTTGCCCACCCGTTCCATCGCTGAGAACAGCTCGTCTGACGCCTGGCTGTCATGCCCGTAGCCAACCGAAAGGTCCGCCGGCCCTAGAAACAAAGCGTCGATCCCCTCGGTCGCGGCAATTGCCTCGCAGGCCTCCACGCCCTCCGGCTCTTCGATCTGCGCCATGACCACCGTTTCCTCGTGCGACCGGGCCAGCAGGTCAGGCATCGACTGCGTGGCATAGCCCGCCCATCGGGTCGACCCGGCAAAGCCGCGGCCGCCCCGCCCGAACCGCGCCGCCCGTGCCACATCCGCGGCCTTGGCGGCACTGTCCACATGCGGCACGACAATCCCGACAGCGCCACAGTCCAGCGCCTGCAACACCTCTCGGGCCGAACTGTCCCCGACCCGAACCAGCACCGGAAAATCCAGCGCACGCCCCATCGCGCAGCAGGCATCGATTGCGCTCCGGTCAAACGGCGCGTGTTCGGCATCCAGACAGACAAAATCCAGCTCGGACTGCGCCAGAACCTCGATCAGCTGATAGGCAGGCGTTTTCAGAAACGTGCCCGCCAAAGGCACGCGCGACACGAGGCGTTGACGAAATCCGGCAATCTGCATGGATGGCTCCTGATGGTCTGGTCTGCCCACCCTACGCCGCAGGTGACGCTTGGCAAGCCTCTGGCGCCGGGGTGTTTCGCTCCTATACTCAACGGCATGGCCAATCCCGTCCTCAGCTTCACCGACCGTGGTATCTACTGCGCCGCAGGCGATTTCTACATCGACCCATGGCGCCCGGTGGACCGCGCGCTCATCACTCACGGCCATGCCGACCACGCCCGACCAGGTCATCGCCGCTATCTCTGTACCGAGGGCTGTGCACCGGTCATGCGCCATCGCCTCGGCACAATCACCGTCGACACGGTCAAATTCGGCGAAGCCCGCAGGATTGGCGATGCACAGGTTTCCTTCCACCCGGCGGGCCACTTACCCGGCTCCGCCCAGATCCGGGTTGAGGTCGGAGGGGAAGTCTGGGTCGCGTCCGGTGACTACAAAGTGGCGCAGGATGGCCTGTCCGAACCCTTCGAGCCCGTCAGATGTCACAGCTTCATAACCGAATGCACCTTCGGCCTGCCCGTGTTCAAATGGGAGGATCAGGCCCATGTGGCCAAAGACCTGAACGCGTGGTGGTCAGCAAATGCCGCAGAGGGCAAAACCTCGATCCTCGGCGCCTATTCGCTTGGCAAGGCGCAGCGGCTTCTTGCGATGATCGACCCGCAGATCGCCCCGATCCTGACCCATGCCGCCGTTGAAAACACCAACGCGGTGCTGCGCGGACAGGGCTACCGGCTGCCCGACACCATTCAGGTCACTCCTGACACGAATCCCAAAGACCACAAAGGCGCCCTTGTCATCGCCCCGCCATCGGCGCTCGGGTCTCAATGGGCCCGCCGATTTGGCCTGTCTTCGACCGCTTTCGCTTCGGGATGGATGCGCCTGAGAGGGGTCCGCCGCCGCCGCGCGGCCGACCGGGGGTTTGTGGTCTCGGATCATGCCGATTGGAACGGTCTGATGCAAGCCATCTCGGAAACACAGGCAGAAAACATATTTGTTACTCATGGTTATACCGACATCTTCGCGCGATGGCTGAAGACGCAGGGATATAACGCTCAGGTGCTCAGGACAGAGTTCGGCACGGACGAAGATGACACCGACACCCCGACAGGAGATGCCGCATGACCGATCTGACGCGCGCCGACCGTTTCTTTCGCTGGCAGGCCCGGAATATCGAGCGGCGTACCCTGCACCTCGTCGCGTCGCAGCCCCTCTTGCGCCGCATCTTCGCTCTGTCGGCCCCGCTTGGGGCATCGATCCCGAAGGACATGCCGCCGAAAGAAGACGCCAACGGCGCGCTTTGGTTTACCCCGCCCGAAGCAGGGTCAGACGCGCCGCTGCTGATGTATGTGCATGGCGGTGGTTTCACCATCGGCGGCCCAAGGACCCATGCCGCACTGGTGGCCCATCTTGCGCGCGCCGCGGGGATGCGCGCCGTCGCCATACGATACCGGCTTGCCCCGGAACACCCGTTCCCTGCCGCCCGTGACGACGCGATTGCGGCATACGACAGGCTCGTCGCGGCTGGGACACCTCCGGCAGCGCTGTGCGGCGACAGCGCGGGCGGCTGTCTCGCGCTTCAGGTGGCGCAACACGCCCGCGACAGTGGCACCGTTCAGCCCAAGGCGCTTGGGCTGATCGCCCCCATTGCCGATCTTTCCGGCGACATTGCCTCGCGGTTCGACACGGCCGAGGACGAGATCCTGATCCCGCCCGCATGGCCCCGACGACTGCTGACCAGCTACCTTGCCGGCATCGACCCCACAGATCCTGCCGTGTCTCCCCTGCTGGGTGATCTGAGCAATCTGCCGCCAACGATGATACAGGCGGCCACGGGCGAAGCGCTGGCCCAGGACGCCAAACGGCTTGAGACGGCGATGAATGACGTAACACTCGACCTTTGGCCGGGGCTGGCCCATGTCTGGCATCTGCACGCCGGGTACTCGCGCGTGGCCAACGATGCACTGCAGCGGTTGGGGGCGTTCCTGCGGAACACCATCGGATGAAGGACTTTGCAGCTCTCTTCACCACCGTGGACCAGACCACGAAGACCAGCCTCAAGACCAAGGCGCTGGCTGACTTTTTCCGCACCGCCAGCGACGACGACAAGCTCTGGACCATTGCACTCTTTTCGGGCCGCCGCCCCAAACGCGCTGTCACCACGACCCAACTGCGCGAATGGGCCGCCGAGGTGGGGGGCATCCCGCTCTGGCTGCTCGAGGAAAGCTATCCGATTGTCGGCGATCTGGCCGAGACCATCGCCCTCACCCTGCCGCCTCCCAGTCGGGTCAGCGATCTGTCCCTGACCCATTGGATCACCGAGCTGAAATCCCTCGCCGCGCTCGACATCGACGCGCGCAAGGCGCGTATCCTTGATGCGTGGGATCAACTCGACCCGACCGAACGGTTCCTCTTCAACAAGCTGATCACCGGCGGGTTCCGCATCGGTGTCAGCCAGAAACTCATGACACGCGCACTGGCGCAGGCCACGGATCAGGACGAAGCCAGCCTTGCCCACCGCCTGATGGGCGGCTGGACGCCCGAGACCACGACCTACCACGCGCTGATCGAAGCCGAGGATGCAGAGGCCGACGAAAGCCGCCCCTACCCGTTCTACCTCGCCTACCAGTTGGAAGACGCCCCCGATGCGCTGGGACAGCCCGACGCATGGCAGGCGGAGTGGAAATGGGACGGCATCCGGGGACAGGTGATCCTGCGCAACGGAACCCACCACGTCTGGTCACGTGGCGAAGAGCTGATGACCGACCGCTTTCCCGAATTCGCCCGCCTGACCGATTTTTTACCGGATGGTATAGTTCTGGACGGAGAGATCGTCGCGTGGGACGGCGCGCAGCCCTTTCCCTTCAACACCCTGCAAGCCCGGATCGGCCGCAAAACGGTGCCGAAAAAGCTACTGAAGGACGCACCGGTGATCCTTCTGGCCTATGACCTGCTGGAACACGAGGGCCAGGATCTGCGCGACCTGCCCTTGCAAGAGCGCCGCGCACGGATGGATGCACTGCTGCACAACCTGCCCGATGACGCCCCGATAAAAGCCGCGCCACCCTTACCGTTCGACACGTGGGAGACCCTCGCCCATACCCGCGCCACCGCGCGCGACAATCGGGCTGAGGGGCTGATGCTCAAACGCAACGACAGCCCCTACCTCGCAGGCCGCAAAAAAGGCGATTGGTGGAAATGGAAACTCGATCCACTCACGGTCGACGCGGTGATGATCTATGCCCAGCAGGGCCACGGTCGCCGCGCCAACCTCTTTACTGACTTCACCTTCGCAGTCTGGGACGGCAACGATCTGGTGCCCTTCACCAAAGCTTATTCCGGCCTGACGGACGAGGAATTCCGCAAGATTACCGCTTGGGTGCGCAAGAACACCCAGCAGCGCTTTGGCCCCGTCCGCCAGGTCACGCCGCACCACGTGTTCGAGATCGCGTTCGAAGGCATCCACGCCTCGCCGCGCCATAAATCCGGCATCTCCCTGCGCTTCCCGCGCATGTCCCGCTGGCGGCATGATAAGCCGTTGCAAGAGGCCAACACGCTAAACGATCTGAAAGACCTGCTGGAAACCTATGGATAAGTCCACCGCCGCTGCACCGCCCCTGACGATCACGCCGCCCAGCGCGCCGCTGCCAGACGGGGCTTGCGACGCACATGTGCACCTGATCGGCGACGATTTCGCTCTGTGGGAGGGTCGCGTGGAAAACCCGCCGCCCGGCACGCTGGACACATGGCTCGACCGATACCGCACCCATCTCGGACATCTCGGCTGCACGCGCGGGGTCATCGTGCATTCGATCCTCTATGGTGGCGACAACAGCATCACGCTCGAGGCCACCCGCCGCATGGGCGACGGATTCCGCGCCGTCTGCCTGATCTCGGACACCGCAACCGAGGCCGACATTCGCGCGCTGGCTGACCGGAACTGCAAGGCCGTGCGCCTCAACTACGTGCATGGCGGATTGCTCAGTTGGGACGGCATGAAACGCCTCGCGCATATTCTGGCGGATCACGGCCTGCATGTGGAAATGCTGGCCCATTCCCATCTGCACCTTGAAGAACTGGCCCCACAAGTGCCAACCCTGCCCGTACAGATCGTCTTCGACCACTGCGCCTGGCCCGACCCGGCACTTGGAATCACCGACGGCCAGAAGGCACTTGAACGGCTGCTGGCCGAGGGCCACGCCTGGACCAAACTCAGCGCCACCTACCGCCACACGCCAGAGCCGCAGAACCTGATCCAGAGACTGTCCCGGGCAAATCCCGACCGCATCCTCTGGGGAAGCGACTGGCCGCACCTGATGCTGAACGGCGTGCCGATGCCGGACGCGGGTCAGCAATTGAACATCCTGCTCGACGCGATCCCCGATCAAAGCACCCGCCAGAAGCTCTTTACCGACAATCCCGCCACGCTCTACGGCTTTGCCCCTTGAACCTTCCGCCCGCGCGGCACAGGTTCCACAGCAACAAAGAACAGGAGACTCCCTATGCTGCGCACCCCCACCCCGACCTATGACGCCAACGCCCAGAGCGGCAGCAAAGATCTGGGGAACCTGCCGGAATGGGATCTGTCGGACCTCTATGCGTCCGATGACGCCGCCGAACTGAAGCGCGATCTCGACTGGCTTGAGGACGCCTGCAAAAGCTTTGCCGCCGATTACGAAGGCAAGCTGGCGAGCCTTTCCGCCGAAGAGTTCCTCAACGCGATCCACCGTCACGAGAAGATCGAGAACATCGCGGGCCGCATCATGTCCTATGCCGGTCTGCGTTACTACCAGCTGACAACCGACGCCCAGCGCGCGAAATTCCTGTCCGACCATCAGGAAAAAATCACCAACTACACCACGCCGCTGGTCTTCTTCACGTTGGAATTGAACCGCATCGAAGATGCGACCATCGACACGCTGTTCGATGCCAATGCAGACCTCGCACGCTACAAACCCGCCATCCGCCGCATCCGCGCGATGAAGCCCTACCAGCTCTCGGATGAGATGGAGAAATTCCTCCACGACCTCGGCGTCGTTGGCGACGCATGGGAGCGCCTGTTCGACGAAACCATCGCGGGGCTCGAATTCGAAGTCGATGGTGAGCCGCTCAATATCGAAGGCACGCTGAACCTGCTCACCGAACAGGACCGCAGCAAACGCGAAGCCGCTGCCCGCGAACTGGCCGCCGTCTTTGCCGAAAACATCAAGATCTTCGCCCGTGTCCACAACACGCAGGCGAAAGAGAAAGAAATCATGGACCGTTGGCGCGGTATGCCCACGGCCCAGACAGGACGCCACCTCAGCAATGACGTCGAACCCGAAGTGGTCGAAGCGCTGCGCAACGCCGTGGTCGCCGCCTACCCCAAGCTCAGCCACCGCTACTACGAACTCAAACGCAAATGGCTTGGCCTCGACACCATGCAGGTCTGGGACCGCAACGCGCCCCTGCCGATGGAAACCACCCGTACAGTGGGCTGGGACGAAGCGACCGAGACCGTGATGTCGGCCTATAACGCCTTCGACCCGCGCATGTCCGAGATCGCAAAGCCGTTCTTTACCGATGGCTGGATCGACGCCGCCGTGAAACCCGGCAAGGCCCCCGGCGCCTTTGCCCACCCCACGGTAACAACCGTACATCCCTACGTGATGCTCAACTACCTCGGCAAACCGCGCGACGTGATGACCCTCGCGCACGAGCTGGGCCACGGCGTGCACCAGGTGCTGGCCGCCGAACAGGGTGAAATGCTGGCCTCCACCCCGCTGACCCTAGCCGAAACCGCGTCGGTCTTCGGTGAAATGCTCACCTTCCGCCGCATGCTCGACAACGCCAAGGACGATGCCGAGAAGAAGGTGCTCCTCGCCGGCAAGGTCGAGGACATGATCAACACCGTGGTCCGCCAGATCGCGTTCTACGATTTCGAATGCAAACTGCACGCCGCACGACGCGGCGGAGAACTGACGCCTGATGACATCAACGCACTCTGGATGTCGGTGCAGGCCGAATCCCTTGGACCGGCATTCGAGTTCATGGAGGGATACGAGACCTTCTGGGCCTACATCCCCCACTTCGTGCATTCACCCTTCTATGTCTACGCCTATGCCTTCGGCGACGGCCTCGTGAACGCACTTTATGCCGTTTACGAAGAAAATCCCGAAGGCTTCCAGGACAAGTATTTTGACATGCTCAAGGCGGGCGGATCGAAGCACCACAAGGATCTGCTCGCGCCGTTCGGCCTCGATGCCAGCGATCCGAAATTCTGGGACAAGGGGCTCGACATGATCTCCGGCTTCATTGACGAATTGGAGGCGATGGAGGGCTGACCCCCCAACGTCTGCGCCCGTGGCGTCTGCGGGAGCCTCCGGCGGGGATATTTGAAGCAAGAAGAAAGCCGTTAGGGCATCCTTAACGAGTACCCGCCAGAATCAAGGTACGGTACAGGCGGGGACGCCGATGACCGTGCAAGGAGAAGGCACTGCCTTCCAGGGGTTCTCTGACGCTGGAGGACCCCTTTCTTCTTGCCGAAAATATCCTGGGGGTTTGGGGGCAAAGCCCCCAAGGCAACCGCACTGACCCTGCGCGGGGCGTCTCAGTGATGTCACTTCAACTGGCTGTCTTTCGATCCGCGCCGATTGATGCCGCCGCGCACTTGGTACGCGCTGTCCCGTTCCTGCTGGCAGTCGATGCAGAGCTTCACGCCGGGAAGGGCGATCCGTCTTTTCTCGGGGATCGGCTCGTCACATTCCGCGCAATGGGTCAGGCTGTCGCCTTGCGGCACTTTCCGCGCCTTCATGCGCGCCAGTTCGTCTGCAATCGACGCATCGATCTGTTCCTGTACCGCGCCATCGCGCGCCCATCCGCCAGCCATGATCCTCTCCTGCTCTATCGATCCGACGAGTATGGGCGCACGCAGATATCCCGGCAAGGGACTTGTCGCGCAGAGCTGAGGCCGCCATCCTGCCCTTGTCCAAGGGGGGGGCCATCATGTCCGATCACAATCTGGAACGCGCCTACAGCATCAAGGGGGCCTCCGACGCCCGCGCGCTTTATGACGATTGGGCCAAGAGCTATGACAGCAGTTTCAGCGCAAGCCATGGCTACATCGCTCCGCGAGAGGTGGCGCGGGTCTTTCTGTCCGAAGCGGGTACCAATGGTCCGGTGCTCGACATCGGCGCCGGCACCGGGCTGCTTGCCGAACATCTGCCGGGGCTCGAGGTGGACGGGATCGACATCTCGCAGGCCATGCTGGATCAGGCGGCGGCCAAGGGGCTGTACCGCAACCGCATCTGCACCGATCTCACCAAGAAACTTCCGATGGCGGATGAAGCCTATGGCGGCTTTGTCTCCAGCGGCACCTTCACCCACGGCCATGTCGGGCCTGAGGTGTTTCCCGAACTCATGCGCGTCGCCCGCCCCGGCGCGCTCTTTGCCTGCGGGGTCATCCCGCCGGTTTTCGATGGGGCCGGTTTCGGCTCGCGGCTGGCCCTGATGGTGGCGCACAGGCTGATTTCACCTGTCACGTTTCACGACATCCCGATCTATGAGAATGCCGATCATGATCACGCGCAGGATCGCGGACTTGTCATGGTGTTCCGCAAGCTCTGAGGCTTTCCTTTGCCGCTGCCGCGCCTAACTCCTCCGGCAAGGAGATCACCATGCGTCTGATACTCACCGCCCTCTTTGTCCTCTGCGCGTCGCTGGCACAGGCGGCCATGCCCAGCTTCACCTTCCCGTCCATAGATGGTGGAGAGATCGACCTTGCAGAATGGCGTGGTCAGCCGTTGCTGGTGGTCAACACGGCATCGAGCTGCGGGTACACACCGCAATATGACGGGTTGCAGGAGCTTTTCGACACCTACCGGGATCGAGGGCTGGTTGTCCTCGCGGTGCCGTCCAACGATTTCCGGCAGGAACTGGCGAGCGACGAAGCGGTCAAGGATTTCTGCGAGGTGAATTTCGACCTCGACATCCCGATGACGACGATCACCCGGGTGATCGGTGCGGAGGCGCATCCGTTCTACAAATGGCTGGAAGTCGAGGCGGGGTTTACCCCGCGCTGGAACTTCAACAAAGTGCTGATTGCCCCGGATGGCAGCGTGGCCGCGACATTCGGATCGAACGCGCGGCCACTGTCGAGGCCGGTGACCGAGGCGATCACCGCCCTTCTGGACTGATCACTTCTGCAGATAGCTCCAGATCTCGTCCTTCAGCGCACCGCGCTTTTTGCGCAGATCGGTTTCGGCCAGCGAATCCATCGGCTCCACATTGGTTTCTGCGCGGTGCACGGTCCGATTGATTTCGTGATAGCTGTCGAAAAGCTTGGCGAAATGCGCATCCGCCTGCTTCAGCGCGCTCATCTTCTCGACGTATTCCGGAAATTCTTCAGCCAGCTCGTGCGGGGTATGTGACATGGGTTCACTCCTCTCCTGATGTCTTTGAAGAGAAATTGTCAGAGATATGCATCTTTCACTTTGACCCGGATCAAACCGCGCTCAATTCCGTGCTTTTCTCCACCCTGCAGCGCGCGCCTCGGCTTCGGAACAGAACCAGCGTTCGCCCTTGGTGGGTGAAATGCGGGTCTCTCCGTAATACTTCTGTCAGGGCACATGGTAGATGCGCTCGCCACTGTTGAGGCTGATATTGCCTTTGATCTTGCACGCAGGGTTCAGAGCGTTCGGCAGCCAGGTCTTCCTCGCAGGAGTACCCCGGTTGACCGTCACCGTTTTTGCTCCGGTGTCGTTTTTCTGGTCGGCCGGTCTGGCCTGCGCCCGCTGGGCCGACCGGAACGCCGCCGGCGACATAACCCCCGTGGCATGAAGCCCGCGCCCGTTCACTGCGGCGGTTTTCTCCGTCAGATCGTAGTCCATGCCGTATTGGCGATAGGCAAAGGCCAAGCCGTTGCCGACCAGGACCTCACCCACATCGCGCCCGTCCACCGTGCATTTGGCAACCGTGCGGCCATACCTGTCCGTATCGGTGGCGGCGCATTTGGCTGTACGCCCTTCGAAAAGCGCGCGCGTTTCGGTCTGCACCCACGCGCCACAGGCCCAGGCCGGGCTGTTGGCGTCACCGCACATCTGGTCGGTCTCGGGGGCGTCGATCGCGTGCAGGCGCACCGTGGTTCCGGCAACCTTGAACGTATCGCCGTCGACAACGTGGATCGGTCCGTTCGGACCCGCCTGAACCATGCCGCCCACCGCGATCAGGGTGGTGAAAAACGCAATCCTTAACATTCCATGAATATGCGCAGCCAAACATGGCCAAACAATGGAATGCGTTAAGAAAGGTTAATCATTCCCCACGCGGGAAGCGCTGGCTTTCCTCAAGCACGTTCAGATCCATGTGGTTGCGCATGAACCGCTCTGACGCGTCCCGCAAAGGCTGGTAATCCCACGGGTAATATCCACCCTGGCGCAACGCCTCATAAACCACCCAGCGTTTTGCCTGGCTTGCCCGCACATCGGCATCGAAGCGCGCCAGATCCCAGCGCGCTTCGGATTTCGCCCGCAGCGTCTGTACCGTGCCCTGATGGTCGGGATGGTCGGCCAGGTTGGTCAACTCGTGCGGATCGGCCTCCAGATCGAAGAGCTGATCGGGGTCCAGCGCACAGCGGTTGTACTTCCACTTGCCATAGCGCAGGGACACCAGCGGCGCATAAGACGCCTCGGCCGCGTACTCCATCGCCACCGGGCTGGTGCGTTCTCCGCCCTGCCCCAGAGGCACAAGCGATTCCCCCGTCGTCCACGGCATCACCTCGTCCATGCTCACGCCAGCCAAAGCACAAAGCGTCGGGCAGACGTCGATGGTCGAAACCGGATCGGTGACAAGGCCGACCGCCATTTCTGGCGCCGAGATCATCAGCGGCACCCGCGACGAGCCTTCGTAGAAGCACATCTTGAACCACAACCCGCGCTCGCCCAGCATGTCACCGTGATCGGACACGAAGAGGATGATCGCTTCCTGCCGCGTGTCTTCGAGCACCTGCAGGATCTCGCCAATCTTATCGTCGAGGTAAGAGATGTTGGCGAAATAGGCGCGGCGCGACCGGCGGATGTCGTCTTCCGTGATGTCGAAACTGCGCCAGTCATTGGCGTCGAAGATCCGCTTGGCGTGCGGGTCGTGATCTTCGTAATCCATCGCCGGGATTTCGGGCAGCAGGTGCTCGCAGTCTTCGTAGAGATCCCAGTATTTCCGTCGCGCCACATAAGGGTCGTGCGGATGGGTGAAGCTCGCCGTCAGGCACCACGGGCGGTCATCCTTGCGCCGCGCCAGATCGTACAGCGCCAGCTTGGCCTGGTAGGCCACCTCGTCATCGTATTCGAGCTGGTTGGTGATCTCGGCCACCCCCGCGCCCGTGACCGAGCCCATGTTGTGATACCACCAGTCGATCCGCTCGCCCGGCTTGCGGTAGTCGGGCGTCCAGCCGAAATCGGCCGGGTAGATGTCGGTGGTCAGACGCGCCTCGAACCCGTGCAGCTGGTCCGGGCCAACGAAATGCATCTTGCCGGACAGCGCGGTGTAGTAGCCGGCGCGGCGCAGGTGATGCGCATAGGTTGGAATCGACGATGTGAATTCGGCGGCGTTGTCATAGACGCCCGTGGCCGACGGCAACTGCCCGGACATGAAACTCGCCCGCCCCGGCGCGCAGAGCGGGCTGGCGGTATAGGCGTTCCGAAACCGGGTCGAGCGCGCCGCGAGCTTCTTCAGGTTGGGCGCGTGCAGCCAATCGGCGGGACCATCGGGAAACAGCGTTCCGTTCAACTGGTCCACCATCAGAATCAGGATGTTCGGCTGCATGATCGGTCCCTCGTGCCGGTTATCGCGCGACACTGGTCGGATCGTCTGGTGGCGTCAATGCAATCGGTTTCGAATTGGGCTGCGCACGATCCGACGGATTGGGGGGCCAGCCCCCCAAACCCCCCGAGGTATTTGGAAAACAGAGAAGACCGGAGTGGGGGCTATTCCCACTCCATCTCTTCAAAAACGCGGCCTGCGTTCTTGGTCGCCAGTTCCTCGAACGTGTCCAGATGCGCCCAGTTCGACTGATCGACGTAATAGGCGCTGGCCAGATCACCGCCTTCGTCGATATGCGCGCCGATCTTCGCGCGCAGATCCTTGATGTAATCAGAGGTATAGCGGGTCACCTGCGCCATGTTGGTCGGGTGGCCGTGCCCCGGGATCACGTAAGTCGCGCTAAGAGCGGTGAACGGGCCGTCGAAGGTTTCGATCCACGCATCGGTGTCGGTTTCGGGAAAGATCGGCGGCATCCGTTCGTGGAACGCAATATCGCCCGCGATCACAATACCCCATTGCGGGATCCACACCTGCGTGTCGCCCGGATCATGCGCCGGTCCGAGATGCAGCACTTCCAGCGTGACATCCCCCATTTCGACCACGTGTTTGTCGGAAAAGCTCAGGTTCGGCACGACGACCGTGGTGCCTTCGGCCTTGTCGCGGTTGTAGCGCTGCATGCCCTGAAGAATGAAATCGCCGTTCTTTTCCACCTCGGCAATGGCATCCTCATGGGCAAGGATGTCGACGCCTTGCTCTGCCCAGTAGGAATTACCGAGCATCGCGTGGCCCTGACCGTTTTCATTGATCACCAGCTTCACCGGTTGGTCGGTGACCGCCTTGATCTCGTCATGCAGCGCCTTGGCCAGACGGGCCGACGCCCCTCCATTGATCACCACAACCCCGTCGCCAGTCAGGACAAAGCTCAGATTGTTGTTGTGACCGGAGTTCTCATAGGTCGGGGGCGCCGTGGCACCGATGGCCGAGAAGACATGCGGGATCACCTCGACCGGTTTGTCGTAGAGTTCCGACTGTGGGTATTTATCGGCGATGTCCTCGCTGGCGGCGGCCATCTGGGCCATACAGCCGATGGCGAGAATGGATGTGATACGCATGACGCTCCTCCTGTGGTCAGAAACACATTCACGAACGTGAATGAGAAAAGCAACCCCTTACGGGTGGGCCATCTTGCCACTGGCGACAGGACCTATACGGTCAGGTCAAATCGGGTTGGGGAGGCCACATGACACTCAAGGGAAAACATGCGCTGATCACCGGTGGCGGAACAGGGATCGGACTGGCCATCGCCAAAGCGCTGCACGCGGCGGGCGCTGTTGTGACAATCACGGGACGCCGCCCTGACGTTCTGGAAAACGCGGCTGCGGCCAACGGATTGCACGAACTGGTGATGGACGTACAGAACGAAGCCTCGGTTGTGGACGGAATCGCCCACGCCGTTGCCGCGCGGGGGCCGGTGCAGATCTGCGTCGCCAATGCGGGCCTCGCAGAGGGCCGCGCGCTGCATAAGATGGACATGGCTTTCTGGCGCAACATGATGGCCACAAATATCGACGGCACCTTCCTGACCATCCGTGAGTGCATGAAATCCATGCACGAAACCGATTGGGGCCGGGTCATTGCCATCAGCTCCATCGCCGGGTTGCGCGGCCTCAAGGGCGCCCCCTGCTACACTGCATCGAAACATGCGATGATCGGGCTGATCCGGGGACTGGCGGCGGATTACGCCGGCAAACCCTATACGTTTAACGCCCTTTGCCCGGCCTATGTGGACACCGACATCGTGTCGAACAATGCCGCCTCCATCGCCGCCCGCACCGGCATGGACGAGGCCAGCGCGCGCAAACTGATGGTCGATGTGAACCCACACGGCCGCCTGATCGCGCCCGAGGAAGTGGCCGAAGCGGCGCTATGGCTCTGCGCACCGCATTCCGGCAGCGTCAGCGGTCAGGCCATCCAGATCGCCGGAGGCGAGATTTGACCGACCCCTACGACCCGGCGCAGGATGGCGCCCAGATGTCATTCGACGGGCGCATGTCCTATGGCGATTACCTTGGGCTTGATGCCGTACTCGATGCGCAGCATCCGCTCAGCGCCGCGCATGACGAGCTGCTTTTCATTGTCCAGCACCAAACATCCGAACTTTGGATGCGACTTGCTCTGCACGAATTGCAGGCCGCCCGAGAGACCCTGAGCGCCCCGGATATCCGCCCTGCCTTCAAACTGCTGAGCCGGGTTGCCCGGATCTTTGAACAGCTCAACGCGGCGTGGGACGTGCTGCGCACCATGACACCCAGCGACTATACGACATTCCGCGAAGCCCTTGGCCAGAGCTCAGGCTTTCAATCGGCGCAGTACCGCGAGATCGAATTCCTGCTGGGCAACCGCAATCAGGCAATGATCAAACCGCACGCGCACCGGTCCGAGATTGCCGCGAGGCTGGAGGCAGAGTTGGACAGACCCTCGCTGTATGACTGCGCCATCGGACGACTGGCACAGGCGGTTCCTCTGCCCGACGAGGCGCTACACCGCGATCGCACGAAACCGCATCAGCCGAACCCGGCGCTGCAAGCCGCGTGGACCAAGGTCTACCGCGATCTAACCCGATACTGGGACTTGTATGAACTGGCGGAAAAGCTGGTCGATCTCGAGGACTACTTCCGCCGCTGGCGCTTCAACCACGTGACCACCGTGGAACGGGTGATCGGCTTCAAACGAGGCACAGGAGGCACCGGAGGCGTGTCCTATCTCAGGCGCATGCTGGAGGTTGAGCTTTTCCCCGATCTCTGGCACCTGCGCACCCATCTGTGATGCGATCAACAAGGCAGAACCGATGACCGATTTCACCGCCACCCGCGCCGCGTTTCATTTGCCCGAAGGCATGATCTATCTCGACGGCAACTCATTGGGGCCATTGCCGAAATCTGCCGCGGCCCGCGTGGCGCAGACGGTGGCCTCGGAATGGGGTGATCATCTCATCACCGGCTGGAACGCCTGTGGCTGGATGGACATGCCGGCGCGTCTGGGGGACCAGATCGGACGGCTCATCGGCGCGGAAGCAGGCCATGTGGTGGTGGGCGACACGCTGTCGATCAAGGTGTTCCAGGCGCTGGCGGCGGCGCTGAAGCTGAACCCCCACCGCCGGGTGATCCTGTCGGACACCGGGAACTTCCCGTCCGACCTCTATATGGCCGAAGGACTGATCTCTCTGCTCGGCCCGGACTATGAACTGCGCCTTGTCGCGCCGGAAGAAGTCGGGGCCGCCATCACCGACGAGATCGCCGTGACCCTCATCACCGAGGTGGATTACCGCACCGGCCGCAAACACGACATGGCGGCGCTGACCGCCAAGGCACATGCGAACGGTGTCGTGACAGTCTGGGATCTCGCCCATTCCGCAGGCGCGATCCCGGTGGACCTAGCGGGCGCAAAAGCCGATTTCGCCATCGGCTGCACCTATAAATACCTCAACGGCGGCCCCGGCGCGCCCGCGTTCATCTATGTCGCCCCGCGCCATGCCGACATGGCCCTGCCTGCGCTGTCTGGCTGGCTGGGTCATGACAGCCCCTTCGCCTTCGACCTTGGGTACAAGGCCGGTGTAGGCATTTCCCGGATGCGGGTCGGCACACCGCCCGTCCTGCAGATGGCTGCGTTGGATGCCGCGCTCGACGTGTGGGACGACGTTGATCTGAACGACCTGCGCACGCGGTCCATAGACCTCTCGGAACGGTTCATCGCGGGCGTTGAGGCAACCTGCCCCGACCTGACCCTCGCCAGCCCGCGCAACGCGGCAGAGCGGGGATCGCAGGTCAGCTTCAAATTCGAGGAAGGCTACGCCGCGATGCAGGCGCTGATCGCCCATAAAGTGATCGGCGATTTCCGCGCGCCAGACATCATGCGCTTCGGCTTCACGCCTCTGTACCTGATCCTTGAAGACGTAGATCAAGCGGTCGAGAGGCTCGCCCGGATCATGCGCGACAGGCTCTGGGACACACCGGAATTCAAACAGCGCAAAGCGGTAACCTGAAGCGCGGAAGTCTCCGTTGACGGAGACTTACACCGCGCCGACGCGGTGTCCGCCCACCACTTCGCCTTGTGCCCAGGCCCGAACCGCATCGCCAAACGCCTGGAACAGGGGCCGCGACACCGGATCGTTCGCCGCATCCCACTCCGGATGCCATTGCACCGACAGCGTAAAGCCCGGCGCGTCCTTCACATATGTCGCCTCGGGCGTGCCATCAGGCGCGTGTCCTTCGATCACGATCCGCGCGCCGGGGGTCTTGATCCCCTGCCCGTGCAGCGTGTTGGTCATCACCTCGCTGGACCCGAACAGGCGGTGGAACACACCCCCCTCCTGCAAAGTCACCACGTGGCGCAGGGCGAACTTTTCCTCCAAGGTGCCATCCGGCGGCATCCGGTGATTCATCCGCCCCGGCAGATCCCGAATCTCGGGATGGAGCGTGCCGCCCATGGCGACGTTCACCTCCTGAAAGCCCCGGCAGATGCCCAGAAACGGCTGACCGCGTTCCACGCAGGCCCGCACCAAAGGCAGCGTGATCGCATCGCGTGCCCGGTCAAACGCGCCATGCGCCTCGGTTGCGGTCTCGCCATATTCCTCGGGATGCACATTGGGCCGCCCGCCGGTCAGCAGGAACCCGTCGCACACCTCGAGCAGTTCCTCGACCGACAGAAAGCGCGGGTCCGCTGGCACCAGAAGCGGCATGCACTCCGATACCTTGGCCACGGCCTCTGACGTCATCGACCCGCCTGCATGGGCAGGGTACTGATCATTGATCAGATACTGGTTGCCGATGATGCCGACGACGGGCCGCGCCATGGTGCTGTTCCTTATATTTCCGCGGTGAGACCCACGGATTCGATCCCGGCCTTCGCGGCCGCAGCGTCATTGTCCGACGTATCACCGGTCACGCCAACCGCGCCCAGCACATTGCCCTTGGCATCGCGCACCAGCACGCCACCCGGCACCGGAATCATCTGCCCGCCAAGCGCCGCACCGGCTGCGGCGATGAAATAGGCCTGCTCTTCGGCGCGGTTCTTTTGCGCGGTGCCTGCCATACCCAGCATGACCGATCCATAGGCTTTGCCATGAGCGATCTGGAACCGGCCGGGGCTTGCACCGTCTTCACGCTCGAATGCCTGCACATTGCCGCCCGCGTCCAGCACGATGACCGAGAGCGGTTTCAGATCCGCTGCACGCCCTGCTTCAAGTGTTTTGCGAATGATGGTGCGCGCGCGGCGCAGCGATAGGTTAGCCATTCTGTCCCCCCAGTTCAGGCAAATAGGTCATGCGCCAGTTCAAGCGCATCCACGAGTTTGTCCACTTCTTCTTCCGTGTTGTACATTCCGAACGAGGCCCGGCAGGTCGCCGTCAGACCCAGATGATCCATCAACGGCCCTGTGCAATGCTGCCCCGCCCGCACCGCGACGCCTTTCTTATCAAGAATGGTCGAGATGTCATGCGCGTGGGCAGCCCCATCCAGAGTGAAACTGAAGATTGCCGCCTTGTCAGGCGTTGTGCCCTGCACTTGCAGCCAATTCAGGCCGTCCAGACGCGTGCGGGCATAGTCGCGCAGCTTTTTCTCATGGTCGGCGATGTTCTCCATCCCGATCCCCATCATGTAGTCCAGCGCCACGCCAAGCCCGATCTGCTGCACGATGCCGGGCGTGCCCGCCTCGAACATCATCGGCGCGTCGTTCCACGTGACCTCGTCCTTGTGGACTTCACGGATCATGTCGCCGCCGCCCACGAAGGGCTGCATTTCCGCCATCCGCTCCTTGCGCATGTAGATCGCGCCGGACCCGGACGGGCCATAAAGCTTGTGCCCGGTGATGGGATAGAAATCGCAGCCGATCTCCTCGACATTGACAGGCATATGCACCGCTGCCTGTGACCCGTCCACGAGTGTGACAATCCCGCGTTCGCGCGCCGCCTGACAGATGGTCTTCACATCCACCACCGTGCCCAGAACATTCGACAGATGCGTGACCGCCACCAGTTTGGTCTTCGGCCCCATCGCAGCGATCACTGCCTCGGGGTCCAGATAGCCGGTGCTGTCCACATCGACCCATTTGATCACCACGCCCTGCCGTTCGCGCAGGAAATGCCACGGCACGATATTGGCGTGATGTTCCATCACCGACAGGATGATCTCGTCCCCGGCCTGCAGGTTCGGCATCCCCCAGCCATAGGCCACGGTGTTGATCCCCATCGTCGTCCCGGTGTTCATGACGATTTCATCCTCGTCCCTGACCCCAAGGAACCGGGCGATGATCCCGCGTGTGCTTTCGTATTTCTCGGTCGCGAGGTTCGACAGGTAGTGCAGCCCGCGATGAACGTTGGCGTATTCCTCGGCATAGGCACGGGTGATCGCGTCGATCACGACCTGCGGCTTCTGCGCACTGGCCCCGTTGTCCAGATAGACCAGCGGCTTGCCATTCACCTCGCGTGACAGGATCGGGAAATCACGGCGGATTTCGGTGACGTCATACATATCCAGGAAGTCCTCCGGTCTGAATGCCCAGAAGGCTGAAGATCACGCTCAGCCCAAGCATCATGCCGACAACGGCCAGAAGCAAGATGAACCCTGCCTTGAGCAGGCTTTCCACCTCGTGGGCCACGTCTATGAAATTCACGAAGATCCAGATCCCCAGCACCGACGCTGCGCTGATCACGATCCCCGACAGGAAAAGGCTGACCGGCCCAAGGATCACCACCACGGCCTGCATCAGAACCCGCAACGCCTGCAGCCAGATCACAAGGATGGCGATCTCACCAAAGCGCGCCCGTCCCCCCAGAGGCCGCCCGCACACCGTAACCGCAAGGATCAGAGCACCCACCGACGCGCCCAGCATGGCCCCGAACACCACCGGGCTGCCCAGCACCGGACCCATCAGATCATTGCCCGGCGTTACCATGAGTGACAGCGAAAACATCAGCGTGTTCAGCACGATCACCAGCGCAAAGGCCAGCCACAGCGCCTGCGACGGCAGGTTCATCGCCAGCAGAAGCCGCGCCACATCGCGCGGCGCCGTCACCGTATTGAGCGCCAGCCGAAAGAACCCTGGAATCGTCACCCATCTGCTCCACGATAGACCGCCAGCATGCTGGCGATCCAAAACCACATGAACACACAGAACCAGATCAGACCGACAATGGAAAGCTGCACGCCCGGCCCGATATAGCCCGCCACCAAACCATTGAGCAGGATCAGGGGCGAGGATGCCAACAGGCTCCAGAAGAGCGCCAGACGGGCATTGTAGGATGGACCCTGCCCCCCAATCGCCCGCGCGATCAGATGCGCCACGAAGGCCAGCACGTAGAACAGAAGCGGTGCAAGAAAGACCGTCGCCATCAACGTGCCCCCAAGGAGCATGTTGAGTTCCAGCCCCTCAAGATGGGCCTGCCGCGCCAGCGCAGGCCAGCGCGCCACAAACAGGATCACGCAGGCCCCCATCAGGATGGCCAGCGCACGGTCCTCGCGCGGTCCGGCAGCCGCCAGACGGCGCACAACCTTGCCCGGCCCCCGATAGGTGGCAGCAATATCCTGCGTAAACGGCACGCCGAATTCAGCCGCGCCGCCGCGACAGCCACGCCTCGACGCGGCCGTTGATCTCGTCCTGAAGCGACTCGTCCTCGATCTCCATCACGGCTTCCGCAAGGAAGGCGATGGTCAGAAGGTCCGTCGCCGGCCCCTCTTCGATCCCGCGCGACCGCAGGTAGAACAGGCCTTCCTCGTCGATCGCCCCGGATGTCGAGCCATGCGAGCAGGCCACGTCATCGGCATAGATCTCAAGCTCAGGCTTGGCGAGGAACTGGCTGTCCTCGTCCAGAAGAAGCGACTGGCTGATCTGATAGCCATCGGTTTTCTGCGCGCCTTCCTTCACAAGAATCTTGCCCTGGAACACACCGGTCGCCCCGTTGCGCAGCACCTTCTTGAACACCTGACGGCTCTCGCAGTTCAGCGCGTCATGGGTGATGAACACCGTGTCATCATGGTGGAAATCGCCATCTCCAACACAGGCTCCGGCCACATGGGCCACCGCATTGTCACCGGTCAGTTCGATGACACACTCGTTGCGCGTCAGCACGCCATTGGCGGTCAGGGTGAACGACTTGAACACCGATTCCTCACCCAGACGGGCAAAGATCGCCGTCGCCGCACGACGCTCATGGTCGCGCCCCTGTGCGCGGACGTGGTGGAACGTCCCGCCATCGGCGATCTCCACCTCCATGCACTTGTTGAACCGTGCCGCCGCCGGACCGTTTTCGAGAAGCGTCAGTTCGGCGCCGGAATCGATCTTCACAACATGGTGCAGGATCGCATCGGAAGCCTCTGATTCATGTCGATAAATCAGACTAATCGGCTTTGGCGCCTTACCAGTCACGTGGATCAGAACACCGTCTGTGGCAAACGCCGTGTTAAGCGTCGCCAAAGGCCGCTGGACCGGGGTCTGGCCGCGCGCTTCAAGCACACCGTACACATCTTTGGCCCAGTGAATGTCCGACGCATCGGCCAGACGGTCGATGGTGACATGCTCCATCGCCAGATCGTCAGAGTCCGCGGCGCTGAACACGCCATCGACAAATACGATCTTCAATCGGTCCACCTCACCGAACACCGGCGTTTCATCGGTTTCGAGCAATGCCGCATTGGGCGCATCGGGCTGAACCAGCGTGTCAGGGCGCGTGTATTTCCAATACTCATCCCGCGCACCCGGCAGACCCATGGCCCTCACCCGACCAAGAGCGTCTTCACGCGCCGCCTGCGCCCAGCCACCCTGCGGCATGACAAGAGCGGCGATCCGCGCCTCCATGGCATCCTGTTTGATCTGCGGAAGGGCCATTACGCCACCTCCGCCAGAATGTCCGCATAGCCGTTGTGTTCAACCTCAAGCGCAAGCTCCGGCCCACCGGTTTTGACGATGCGCCCATCGGCCATGATATGCACAACGTCCGGTTTGATGTGGTCCAGCAGACGCTGGTAGTGGGTGATCACAAGGAAGCCGCGGCCCTCGTCGCGCAGCGCGTTCACACCATCGGCGACCAGCTTCATCGCATCCACGTCCAGACCCGAGTCGGTCTCGTCAAGGATGCACATCTTCGGCTCAAGCATGGCCATCTGCAGGATTTCGTTGCGCTTCTTCTCGCCACCGGAGAAGCCCACATTGACCGGACGCTTCAGCATATCGGCGTCGATCTTCAGCTCTTTTGCCTTTTCACGCACAACCTTGAGGAACTCGCTCGCCGACATTTCCTCTTCGCCGCGCGCCTTGCGCTGTGCGTTCACAGCCGTACGCAGGAAGGTCATGTTGCCGACGCCCGGAATTTCCACCGGGTACTGGAACGCCAGAAAGATCCCCGCCGCCGCGCGCTCTTCCGGCTCCATCTCGAGGATGTCCTCACCCTCAAGCGTCGCGGTGCCGTCTGTCACCTCGTACCCGTCACGGCCCGACAGAACATAGGACAGGGTGGACTTGCCCGACCCGTTCGGCCCCATGATCGCGTGGACCTTGCCAGCCTCGACCGTCAGGTTCACACCCTTGAGGATCTGCTTATCCTCTTCCTCAAGACTGACGTGCAAGTTTTTGATTTCCAGCATTTCTTTTCCTCTACTTATCCCCGAGCCCAATATGTCTGGGCAATCCTGTCTCTGTTGTGTCCCGAATGTTATCCGCGGTCGGTCAGAACCGCCGTACCGCTGGCCGACACCATCAGCATCGAGTTGCCGACCACTTCGTAATCCAGATCTACGCCGACAACCGCGTTCGCGCCCATTGCGAGCGCCCGCTGTTCCAGCTCACGCAGCGCCACATCCCGTGCATCCTGCAACTTGGCCTCATAGGCGCCCGACCGGCCGCCGACGATATCGGTGATCGACGCAAAAACGTCGCGCACCACATTGGCCCCCATGATCGCTTCACCGACCACAATCCCTTTGTATTCGAGGATTTTCTGGCCTTCGATGCTGTTGGTCGTCGTGATGATCATGTTTTCCTCTTCAAAACCAGTTGCGCAAACAGTGACCCGGTGAAACCCGAAACAAAAGCGATCAGGATCGCCAGCCACATGGTCAGCACATCGGTCACGGCATCGACAACGACCGCAAAGACCGCGCAGAACACGCCCGTCAGCAGTGACGTCATCAAGATGGATGCAGCCGACATGGCATCACCAGCGACACAGGCGCGTGCGCCCGTACCGACGCTCCCTTACCCCACGGACCCTTCGAGCGAGATCGCCACAAGCTGCTGCGCTTCCATGGCAAACTCCATCGGCAGCGCCTGCAGCACGTCCTTGCAGAACCCGTTGACCACCAGCGCCACGGCCTCTTCCTCATCCATGCCGCGCTGGCGGCAGTAGAACAGCTGATCGTCATCCACCTTGGAGGTGGTGGCCTCATGCTCGACGCGGCTCGAGTTGTTCTTCACCTCGATATACGGCACCGTATGCGCCCCGCACTTGTCGCCGATCAGCAGGCTGTCACACTGGGTGTAGTTGCGGCTGTTCTTGGCCTTCGGGTGCATCGACACGAGGCCGCGATAGGTGTTCTGCGCCTTGCCCGCGCTGATGCCCTTCGACACGATCCGGCTCTTGGTGTTCTTGCCCAGATGCACCATCTTGGTGCCGGTATCGGCCTGCTGCATGTTGTTGGCAATGGCGATGGAATAGAACTCGCCCTGGCTGTCGTCACCGCGCAGGATGCAGGACGGGTATTTCCACGTCACGGCAGACCCGGTCTCGACCTGCGTCCACATCACCTTGGCCCGTGCGCCGCGGCAATCGGCGCGCTTGGTCACGAAGTTGTAGATGCCGCCCTTGCCGTTCTCGTCGCCCGGATACCAGTTCTGCACGGTGGAATATTTCACCTCGGCGTCTTCCTCGACGATGATCTCGACCACCGCTGCGTGAAGCTGCGCGGTGTCGCGCTGCGGCGCGGTACACCCTTCGAGATAGGACACGTAGGATCCCTTGTCGGCAATGATCAGCGTGCGCTCGAACTGGCCGGTGTTTTCCGCGTTGATCCGGAAATAGGTCGACAGCTCCATCGGGCAGCGCACGCCCGGCGGTACATAGACAAACGACCCATCCGAGAAGACGGCCGAATTGAGCGTCGCATAGAAATTGTCCGACACCGGCACGACCGAGCCGAGGTACTTTTTCACCAGCTCCGGATGCTTCTTGATCGCCTCAGAGATCGAACAGAAGATCACACCGGCCTTTTTCAGCTCCTCCTGGAACGTCGTACCAACAGACACGGAATCGAACACCGCATCGACCGCCACCTTGCGGCCCTCGGCAGGCGCATCCTCGGCGCCTTCGACACCGGCAAGGATCATCTGCTCCTTGAGCGGAATGCCCAGCTTTTCATAGGTGGCCAGCAGCTTCGGATCGACCTCGTCCAGCGATTTCGGCTTCACTTCCATGCTCTTCGGGCGGGCATAGTAATACTGATCCTGGAAGTTGATTTCCGGATAATCGACCATCGCCCATTTCGGTTCTTCCTTCTGGAGCCAACGCTCATAGGCCTGCAGGCGCCACTCGGTCATCCATTCGGGCTCGTCATTCTTTTCCGAGATCAGCCGCACGATATCGGGCGTCAGCCCCTTCGGCGCGTATTCCATCTCGATATCGGTTTCCCAACCGTACTTGTACTTGCCGCCCACCTGGCGCACCGCATCGACGGTTTCCTGATCCACGCCTTCCTTGACGGTCACGTTATCCAAAGCAGCCATGCTTGCACCTCTATGTTGTCTCTCACGCGGCCCGCGCGCGGTGTTTTTCAAGTTTGGTCAGCCAAGTCTCGGCAAACCGCATCACATCGTCTTCGGTTGTCTGCGGCCCCAGCGACACGCGTATCGCGCTGCTGGCGGTGACCGTATCGAACCCCATCGCGGTCAGTACCGCGCTGGCCTTGACCTTGCCGCTGGAACAGGCGGACCCGGCACTGATCGCAAACCCCGCCAGATCCATCTGCATCACCTGCGTCTCACCCTTCCATCCGGGTGTGGCGAAACAGGTTGTATTCGGCAAACGCCTCACGTCTTTCCCGACAAAAATAGTCTCTTTTGCGCGGGCCTCAATAGCTGAATCTAGAATGTTTCTAAGTTTTTCCACCCGGTCCCAGATCCCCGCATCCAGATCCCGCACCGCAGCTTCTGCGGCAGCCCCGAATCCCGCAATCCCGATGACGTTTTCCGTACCCGATCGGCGCCCCATCTCCTGTCCGCCACCGCGGATCTGCGCCGCCAGATCGGTGCCGCGCTTCATCACCAGCGCCCCAACACCCTTCGGCCCACCCAGCTTGTGCGCCGAGATCAACGCCATCTCGCACCCGAGCCAGTTGAACGCCACCGGCAGTTTCCCGAAGGCCTGCGTCGCATCCACAACCGCCAGCCCCTGCGGCAGATCCTGAACGATCCCGGTCTCGGAATTGGCCAGTTGCAAAACCGACCGCGCCGATTCCGTCACGCTCACCCGACCCAGCGCATCCACCGACAGGACCGGATCGATCCACGCCCGCACCGCGTCATGCTCGACCTCCGCCCCCAGCAACCCGCGCCCGGCACAGGCCAGAGCCGCCGCCTCTGTCGCGCCCGACACAAACACCACATCCGCGCCATCGGCACCGAAAGCCGTCGCCACCTGCGCGCGGGCCCGCTCGACCAGACCCTTGGCCGCACGCCCCTCCGCATGGACCGACGACGGATTGCCCGCCACATCCATCGCCGCGATCATCGCA
>NZ_JFKC01000021.1 GCF_002115805.1 Marivita geojedonensis
ATCGCCCTGTTGCGATGTCCCGTTTCTGCCTCGGATCGATAGACAGATTCATCAATCGTCAACTCACGGCCAGCAAACGCGGAAAAAAGCTGAACCATATTGTCTATGCGGGCTTGATGCGTATCGCCGGGTGTAAGGGCCGATACCGCTATGGCGCCGGCATTGACCATCGGATTGAAGGGGCGATTGTTTTTCTGGTCGAGAACAATGGAGTTGAATGCCTCGCCGGTTGGTTCAACGCCAACCCTCCTTAGCACCTTCTCCGAACCGAGCATTCTTAAGGCCGCGCCGTAAGAGAAGGGCTTCGACACAGACTGGATCGAGAATTCGGTGGCATAATCTCCGATCGAGTAGACCTTGCCGTCGATCGTCGCAAAGGAGATCCCAAAACTTGATGGCGACGCCTTGGCTAGTTCCGGAATGTAACTTGCAACCTCACCTTCCTCGACACCAATGAGCGCTTCATGCAGCGTTTTGAGATAGAGCTCGAACGGGGAATAATCCTGAGCTAGCGGTTTGCCTGTCATTGCGATTAAGTCCTGAGGTGTGGTGGTTCCGCGCGCATTACACTTCAACGATTAACGGCTCTTCCGAAGCCTGACGCGAGGATTATCCTTCGGGCTATCGAAGCAAGCAAAAAAAAACTCGCCACCAAGCTGAGCTTCACAGGTATTTTGCAAGATTTTTGATCACATTGCGTCAGCGTCACAGTGACTTTGGCTCTGCCTGTCCTGGCCGCAAGGTGGCGCCTTGACCTTGCGAAAAGTATCGAACGAGGCGCTCTCTTCTCGGCTCGACCGGGCGATGCTAGCGCCCGTCGTCCTCAATTTCTGCCATGAAAAAGGCACGCGAAATGCTAAACGTCTTTGGCAGGCGGCTTCCCGCGGTCCCCCTTGATGCGAAAGCAGGTATAGCCCATGCTGATGGCTCAGAGTGATTTACTGATGTTGATTGAGGCGCGGCGCAGGGATGTTGTGTCGAAACAAAAGCAGTGCGTGGCTGACAAGGAGAACGGCAACTGTGGGAGCTCCTCCGAGGAACATGAAGAGCAACCGTTGACAGCGCTATGAGTATGCCAATCATCGACATTATCGGGTTTACCGCATCGGCACTCGTGTTTCTGACATTCTGCATGCGGACGCTGCTACCGCTGCGGCTGGTTGCCATAACGTCCAATATTTTCTTCATCGTGTATGGCTTCCTTGCCGATCTCGCCCCCATTCTCACGTTGCACCTTCTCCTTTTGCCAATGAATTTGTTTCGGACCGCACAACAGTTGCAGACCCGGCGGCGGATGCGTTCGGCTCTCTACAATGAACCAAACTTGGATTTTCTTTTGCCCTTATCCACGCGCGAGGACTTCGCCGACAACAAAGTTGTCTTCCACCGGGGCGACGCCGCCGACAAAATGTATGTCGTGGCTGATGGAAACGTCATTGTTGAGGATTTCGAGCAGACACTGCCCAAAGGATCTATCTTCGGGGAAGTTGCCTTTTTTAAGACGGATGCCAAAAGGACGGCAACTGTGCGGACCTCGGGCCCAACCACACTTGCCTGGATTGATCGGGAAACACTTATTCGTCTTTATCGGAATAATCCGGACTTCGCCCTTTTTCTGACCCGGCTCATGGTGACGCGCCTTGTGGAGAACGAGGAGAATGCGCTCAATGATCCGAAAAACGCAGGGAAAAACACATAACACGCATCAGGAGCACGCGCTCGGGAGTGCCTTTGTTCCTGAGCTCAAGATATCTCCTGGATACTTGCCGCTCCCGGCTGTTTCGAGACAGATCATAATCCGGCTCCGGCATCCATTCCTTTATATGATCCGAGGAGGACAGGTAACTCAAGCCATGCGTTACCGGAGGTCACGATAATATAAAATCGCTTCTCCGGAGCGACATGGCTTCATAGAATGCAGGAAGACCTGGCTCCACCCGACGGCTGAGCTCGGCACAGTGCACAAACAGTTGATCCATATCCGTTTGCCCCTTTCGGATACACGACATCAAGTCCGAATGTGCCTTCAAAAGTGTAACAAACGCCTCGCTTGCGGCGACCTCATCCCCTCCAACCAAGGCATGTAACGTCAGTCGGGACGATTTTCCTTTCAGGGCAATATCACCCGCTTCAAGAGTTGCAAGCTGACCATTGGCTGCCTTAGCCATTTCTTCGGAGATCACGATATCATATGCCAGCGCGCGACAGCTTGCCTCAATCCGCGCAGAAATGTTAACAGTGTCGCCGATCGCCGTATAGTTGAAACGTTGTCGCGATCCAATATTGCCCACGCAGGCAGGCCCCGTGGCACAGCCAATGGCGAGAGAAATGGGCGCGCGACTCTCCATAATGGGGTCTTTGTTAAATGCAGAAAGCGCTTGGCGCATTTTCAATGCAGCCATGGCGGCGTGCCTTTCATGGTTATCAAGCGGCAAAGGCGCGTTCCAGAACGCCATGATCGAGTCACCGATAAACTTGTCGATTGTCCCCTTTTCAGCGAGGATCTCATCGCCTAAATGGGAAAATAACGCATTGAGAACATTCACCAATTCCGGTGGCGACATAGTTTCGCTCAGTGGTGTGAAGTTCCGAATGTCACAAAACAAGACTGTGACCTCGCGATTTTCTCCTCCAAGCTCAACGGAACCACCACTCGCCTCGATCTTATGCAGCACTTCGGGAGCAACATATTGTGCAAATGACCTGCGTATGATCCGCTTTTCACGATCAGTCACAATATACTGGTAGGCAACGAGTAGTCCAAAATTCACAACGCCGACCGCCAGCGGAAACCCGGAGTCAAACAGGACCCCGTGTCTTTGGAACGCGATCCAGCTTCCCATCAGTACAACCAAAGCCGCAGCCCCCCCTGCAGCGAGGGAGGGAATTGGACCGGAAACCGACATCATCAGTGACACGATCAGACCCAAAGCAACAATCGCCAAGACCTCAATTCCTGCGACAAGATCGGAGCGGAAAAGACCGTCCTCCAACAGAATCTGCTCAAGAATCTGCGCGTGGATGGATACTCCCGGTACATTTTCACCCAGCGAGGTGCTGCGGATATCCAGAAGCCCAGCCGCGGAGGTTCCGACAAACACAATGTGGCCCTCAATAAGCTCGCGCACTGCCGCGTGTTCCTGGGTGTTTAGGACAACATGAGCAGGAACGTAGAGAGATGGATGATCGTGTCGGTACCGCACCCATATCTCTGCTTGGTCCGAGGTCGGGATTGTATATCCACCAACACCGATAGATTGCACAGCTCCGGGAACACCCGGGATACCCTCGACAAAGAAGGTGGTTTCCCCTAGCGCCAATCGAAGCGCCTCAAGTGATAGTGTCGGCAGCGGACCGTTTGGTGTCATCCAAAAAAGTGGAACTTTGCGAACGACACCGCCAGACATTTGTGGTGACACGTTAATGTTAGCTATACCAGCTGCGGCTGAGGCAAGCGGTGGTGCCAACCCAGTGAGTACAGGAACAGAATACAAAGCAGCTGTGGGTTGCTCTCCAATCTCCACAACACCTGCTTTCGATTGAATGTTCTCGGGCGTCTCTCCGCCCAGACGGGATGCAACGCCTAAGACGACGGGTAATCCCCGAATTGATTCGGCAAAAATCTCGTCGTTATCCACCCGGCCCCAACCTTCCTGATCCTGAACCATCTCGGCCAGTCTGGGGTCACTCAATAATCTGGCGGGCGAATATCGATCCGGTTCTGCGAACAGGATGTCAAAAACGATTGTGGCTGCTCCTAACTCCATGAGTTCTTGGGCCAAACGAGCAACTTCCGTTCTCGGCCATGGCCATTGACCAATTGTACCAAGGCTTTGCTCATCAATGTCGATAACACGTATTGGAAGATCACTGACTTCTCGAGGGGAGAGCCTTTGGAGCTGATCAAAATACCAATATCGTAAGTCTTGAATGGGCTGCGGATCCAAGAATCGAAGACCGACGCCGAAGGTTACTAGGGCAAAACCAAGGAGAAACAATAAGCCCCCCGGACGTCGCGTTATCGACCCTTTAGACTGCATCCCCGCCGACCTGACAGATCTGAAAGAACCAGCCTACAAAAGCCCGTCTCATCTTCATCTCCGTACGGAATATCATGTCGCCAACTGATCTCACTTGCATTTTTTGAATCGTGCCCTCTGCAACGGAATCCTCACGGCCTATTCGATTTCCCTTTGGAATTTGAGTTTCCATTTGAGTTTGCATTGTCAGGACCAGTCGCCGGCCGACCTCTATCTCCCGATTGGCCAGGGGGATCAAGCCGAGTTTGACCAGGGGCATCAGCGCGATTACCAGGACCTTGACCTTTACCTGTTCCAAGACCCGCCTGGCCTTGACTTATGTCATTTCCTCGTCCGTCGCTCGGCCCTGTCGGTCCACTTTGACCCGGGAAAGTACCGGTCGGAGGCTCGGGCTGCGGCGCAGGTGGCTCGGGCTGCGGCGCAGGTGGCTCGGGCTGCGGCGCAGGTGGTTCCGGACGCGGCGCAGGTGGTTCCGGACGCGGCGCAGGTGGTTCCGGACGCGGCGCAGGTGGTTCCGGACGCGGCGCAGGTGGTTCCGGACGCGGCGCAGGTGGTTCCGGACGCGGTGCAGGTGGCTGCGAGGCCTCGTTTGCAGGTTGAAGCGCCGGCGGCGGCGGTTCCTGATTTTGAGATGGCGCTCGCGCCTGGCGTGTCCGCTCCTCTTGCCGAATACGAACCTGGCGGAAGTGGTCGCCGCAGGACCGGGTGTTAGTGTGAAACGCCGGATTCAAATTTTGCTGTGAAAGGATAAATGGAAACCGTGTTTGCAATATACGCAATGCTTCTTGGGGTGTGTCAGGGACAGCGACGCCACGTCGACGCTCGGTTCTCACTAGCGTGCACCGACCAGAAATATCCGCGTAGCGCTGTCCCGAAAACAGAGTTCTGCCGCCGACATACATTCGGACAGTTCCAGAAAATATGGCAAGCTCGGTCTCTCTTTGAGGGGCAATGGCAAAATCGAAGGCTGTCCCGCGAATGCCCATGGTCGCCGTTGGCGTGGTGATTTCATAAGCGTCCCGCCGGCTTTTCCCGGAAATGAAACGGAAGCTTCCTTGAACGGTACTGATGGCAAACCGGCTGGCCCTGTTACGGCGTTGAAGAAGGTCGGTGTTGATTTCGAGCTGCGAATTCGGACCGATTGCCATCTTCGTATCATCTGCAAAGATAATTTGGACAACTCCGGACCCGTCGGTTCGAATTTGGTCGCCATTATTTACGGCGACGCCGCTTCTCATTCGATACGTCTTGCCCCCAGAGACCAGAGTTGCCCCCTGTACGACATCCACAGCTGTGCCAATATTGGCCAGAGCGGCTGATGCGGCGGCGATAAAGACGACCGACGCCGCGATTATCAATTTGGACATAGAAATAAACACTGGTGTCACCCCAGCTCAGAAAAGTTAAGGGTAAGAGAGTTGACCGAATAACAATAAAAAACCGCGGCAGATACATTTACCCGTTGCCGACACTCGAAGTGTGCTTGACCCTGGGTAAATTAAGCAAGCTCTATGTTCGAAGATTTTGAAAAATGCACTTTCAATCGGAGTCTTCAATCAAATGTTGCCACAATGTTCACTTCTTGTCTGCAGTCCCGGAATTGGCACATCCGACACGACGTCTGACCGAATCAGCCACGAGCAGCCAAGTCTTCCCTTCTAGTCGCAGCTCAGAAGACGGGCTGATACCTCAGGCCAAGAGCAGGGCACCTACGAGGATTCCCAAGTAAGTCACCTGATGCGCGTATTGATCCACTCCTGTGAGCACCCAGAATTTCCATTGCCTGGGGTCGGCGTCCAAACGCTTCACACTCCAGTCCTTAAACCAGTCAATGTGGTAGTGTATGACAAACTCCGATACCGCAATGATCAGAACAGTGGCGAAAGAAATTGGGGCGAGAAGCAAGATAGCAGCCGTGAACAACGCATGTTCGCCGGCATGGACCAGACCTCCCGGGTGACCATAGGTTCCTTTGCCCTCGACAATCCAAGCGGATTGGAGAATGAAATCTACAATGAGATGCTTGGTCTGAAGCAAGGCCAGTATCAGAAAGATCATCCCGACGGTCATTGGATCCAACGGGCCGACATGTTAACCTCGTATTTCAGGCCCATCGCAGAATGGCGGAAGTTGCAAATATAGGTGTCACGGCTCATTGCTGATTTGATCCCTGCGCCGTCCGGTTCGGCAAGTGGTTGTTCGCTTCGACCAGTTTTGATTTGGTCGCGTTGACAAGATACTGATTGATACTCCAGCGGAATTCATTTTCGGTCCTGCAGATTTTGCTCAGCGTGTCGCTCGAAATCAAAAAAAGTCGCGACGGATCTTTGATCTGCACCATTGCCATCGCGGGTTGACCGCACAGTACCCCTATTTCACCCATAAAACTACGCTTGATCTCGGCAAGTGCGTTTCCGCGCACACTCACTGTCGCATCCTCACAGGCCAAGTAGCGCAACGCCGTGAACTTAGCCTCTTCTTCAGTCAGCAGCGTCCCCGAGGCCACATCTGCCCATACACCTGCGTTGAGAAATCTCCGGGCGAGTGAGAGCGTCATGTCGCTTGGGGCATCATCCACCGCGCGCGCTCCTCCGCGCTAAATCTCAATCACGCATCAAATCGAATAATGCGACCTATCCCAAACAAACTAATAACGATCAACATCGTTTGAATGATAGCGGAGGACCGGCTGAATGATTGGGAGAGGCTGAAGAATTCCGGGCCATCGGCGGTGAGATATACCGCCGGATAAATATAGCCGGAGATGCGAACCAACCCACCATGCAGCAAGAAATCCGACGCGATGTACAACACGACACCCAAAAGGCCAGCCACCTCAAGGACTGATTGGTTGTTTAAACCGCTCACGACCTATTGCCTAGCATCAGAACAAGGAGCGAGAAAACGTATTTTCAGTCTTCATGCAAACGACACATCGCCTTGCCATCGGAAATTTCAACCAACCCGGCTTGAGACGATGTTGTCTGCCGATACAGAACCTTTTGCGGTTTGCGGTGCTTTGTCTCAGGAAAGCTTCGTCTGTGGGGCGCCAAGATAAACTGCGAACACACGAAGCAGCCTGAATTATGTAGAGTTTGACAGGTTTTGCTTGCTGGACCAAATTGATGTGGCCAGTGTTTCAGAGCCAAACAAGCGTCAACTCTCTTCGATGGCAAAGATAGAGATAAAGGAAGCCAAGGGGACTCTCGTCGACAATGACAGCGAATCCTGAACATGGTTGATCGCCGCGCCGAGACCCGCGAGTCCCTCGTTATTGGTCTTGGACATTGGGGCCCTGCCCCAGAAGCGCCTCATTCATCCAGCCGCCAGAACAAGGCAGGTATCAGGAACATCATGGAATGATCCTTGCCGATATCATACGTCAACTTGTCGGCTGCGTCATTATCGGGGCAATGGCTGTCACATTGACGATGTCTTTCGCCGCTCTGATATATACCGGCATTCTGGCGCCACATCTGGGCGAAGGCATTCCGTTTGCACTCATCGGAGCCGCCGCCATGGCCGCCGTTGGAGCGTTTAGCTATTCATTACGCGGCAGTATCTGTAATCCACAAGATGTCACTGCTGTGCTGCTTGGAACGACAGCTGTTGGGATCGCGTCAACGAGCGCGGTCGTGGGAGACGCTCTTTTTCCGACGATCCTGGCCCTCATCATCGCCGCCAGTCTAGTTGCCGGCATCACAGCACTTGCCTCAGGGCTTCTGCGGATCGGAGCGCTTGTAAACTATGCGCCTTATCCCGTGATCGCGGGGTTTCTTGCGGCAACAGGTTATCTGCTGGTGATGGGCGCGATAGGGATTATTTCTCGGGAAAGCGTAACCTTGTTTACGATCGGCACGGTGGTGCTTTCGCTTCCAGTGATGCATTGGCTTCCTTGGATCACCGCCGGATTGGGCCTCGCCATCCTGACGCGAAAACTCCAGAGTGAATTTGTCATTCCGATCGCGCTCTGTCTCGCAGCAATAATTTTCTTTTGCATTATTTGGGTTTTGGGTCTCTCACTGGACACCGCTTTGGAGCGAGGGCTACTTCTCGGACCGTTTATCGACGCCAAAAACAACGACGTGTTCAGCTCAAGCTTTGTGGGGCGGATCGAATGGACGGCCGTGATCGCGGCAGCGCCCACATTGGTCGCCGTTTCAGGCCTTACGCTTTTGGGCTCCATGCTCAACAGCACCGGGTTCGCCATGAGCACTGGCCTCACACTCGATTCCGAGCGCGATATGCGCGCAACCGGGATATCAAATATCGCAGCTGGAGCTTTTGGGGGCATGCCCGGCTTCCTCATCCTCGGCGAGTCGATCCTTGCGCGCCAGATGGGCTTGACGGGTGTCCTGCCAGGACTATCTGCCGCGTTGGCCTGTGGTGTCGCGGCTTTGTTGGGGACCCAATACCTAGTATATGTGCCCGCTGGTTTGATGGCGATGATTGTTGCATATCTTGGGTTTGACTTGCTCGGCAGTTGGCTTCTGTCCAGCAGCAAGCGTCTTCCAAAATATGAATATGCTGTGGTCGTCCTGATCGTTCTCGTTGCCGCAAGCTTCGGGTTTCTCGAAGCCCTCGCGCTTGGGACGCTCGCGACTGCCGCGATATTTGTGATCTCCTACGCCAAGGCCGATATCCTGCGATCTAGGACAACTGGCCGCAAGCGCCGTTCGCGAGTGGAACGTTCGAACGAAGCCATGGAATACCTGTCTTCAGCAGGCGATACTTGTGTCATTCTGGAGCTCACCGGTTTTCTGTTCTTCGGAACATCCGATCGGATTGCACGGGTGACCTTCTCGGAGCTGGAAAACGAAGGAGTTAAATTCCTGATCCTTGACTTCGAACGTGTCAGCGGGCTGGATGCCTCGGCTAATCTGTCTCTGACCGACGTAGTGACAAGGGCGCAGGCCTCGGGGGTTGAGGTCATATTCTGTGCGATGGCACCCAAACTGAAACGGCATTTCCTTCAAGTTGGTCCAATACCGCGGATGGTGAGGTTCTTTGCGTCCTGTGACGCCGCGCTCGAACATGTTGAAGACCAACTGCTGAAAGACGCCAACCATAACAGCCTTGGAACGGTTCCTCATGTGATCTCCTTGGTCAAAGATATTGAAGCGGAATTTGCAGATCGCCAAGACATCATCCGGCGGATTGACCTGCAGGCGGGTGAGATACTTCTACATATCGGATCAGGATCATCTGAGCTTTATATCCTTGTCCAAGGTCAGTTGCGTGCCGAGATTGAAACCGAAAAGGCAGCTCGTTTGCGCGTGGCCGAGTTTCGAGAGGGTGCCTTGATCGGCGAGCTTGCTTATTACGCCAATGTCCCTCGAACCGCCTGGGTGGTTGCAGATCAGCCCAGTCACGTTCTTCGCATTGACTTAAGTGACGTTGACGGCACTTTCTCGCCAAGTCTTTACGCGTTTCACCAAGCTGCGGCACGATCTTTGGCGATGCGTGTCATGCGAATGAATGATTACATTCGTGATCTGAGCCCTTAAGCCAGGTTGAGAAAGGTTGTGCAAAATTTGGCCACGGTAACGGCGGCCGAAGCCGATTAAGCTGCCAAAGCTGGACGGGTTCACAGATTTTATCGACGCTTGGTTTGATGCAGAAAAAAGCCGTGCACCGCAAGCAGCCTCACACGGCGAAGCGGATAGGCACTCTTCGGCTCGGTGTTTCTGCCCATCCGCCTTCAAGTCAATTAGGTGATACCGCTTCGCATCGATAGTAATCGCGAGGGTTAGTACGCGACGCAGGTCGCAACATGAGTCGCTACGGTGCCGATTAGTCGCGCAACACACTCGTTAAGGAGGATATTCAGGGGGATAAAACGCAAAATGATCTATAAAAATAAAATCATTACATAGATTTAATAAAGAAATATGGTGCGGGCGGTGGGACTCGAACCCACACGGCGCTAGGGCCTTCGGATTTTAAGTCCGATATGTCTACCATTCCATCACGCCCGCCTGAGGCTATCCCTAGCCGGGGGATGCGGCGAAAACAATGGTCTCTCTGAGGCTTTGCTTTGCACCGTGCGGGATCAAGGGGGTCAGAGATCCTCGCCCTCTGGTTTGGTGATCAGGAACCGTTCACTTAGCCAGGGATTCAACGCAACGGCGAGGCGCAGAACAACCTGTGCTTCTTCGTTCCGGCCCAACTCGATCAGGGTCAGAGCTTTGCCCGTCAGCGCTCCGGTGTGACGCGGATTAAATTCGATGGCACGATCGACGTCCGGCAGGACCGCCTCAAAATCTCCGCGCAGAAAATTGACGAAGGCCCGCTGATTGTACCCCTCGGAATAGAACGGGCAGTACGAGACGAGCGTGTTGAGCCGATCCATCGCCCGCAGGTAATCGCCCACACGGATCGCGCTCAGCGCGGAATCCAGCATCATCTGCGAAGGTTCATCGGGTGCCTGCAACCAAAGCTGCCACATCTGATCCGAATACGTCCGCGCCACCATACTGTTGGGCGCGCGCTGTACCTCGGCATAAAGCCGGTCAAGCGCCTCGGTATGATCCGGAGCGACCGGGCAGCCATCTGCGGCGGCACCCTGCGCGGCCAGAATGGCAAGTACGGTAAAGACAGTACGCATTTCAAAAGTTTGACCGCGCAACCACGCACGCGTCAAGTCACGTTCCCGAAAGTCTCTTCCTTCACGGCCTGCATGGCGACATAGGTCGAGGTCGCCGCGACATGCGGCAAAGTCGAGATTTTCTCGGCCAGCACTTTTCGATAGTTTCGCATGTTGGCTGTCCGGACCTTGAGCAGGTAGTCGAAATTCCCGGCAATCAGATGCGCCTGTTCGATCTCGGGAATCTTGGCCACGGCTTCATTGAAGGCAGCCAGTGCCGCTTCGCGGGTGTTGGTCATCTTGACCTCAACGAACGCGATGTGATCCAGCCCGAGCCGGATCGGGTCGAGCAGCGCGCGATAACCCTGAATTGCGCCGATCTCTTCGAGCCGCCTCAACCGGGCTTGGGTCGGAGATTTCGACAATCCGATCCTTCGCGACAACTCGGTAATCGACACCCGTCCATCACGTGCCATTTCCTGAAGAATCGCCCGATCAAACCTGTCGAGATCAGAAATATCCATTTCTCCTGCCTCTCCCCTCCAAATCAGTCAAAACGGATCACGATCCAAGCATAATCCGGCGCTTGGACTGCCTGTTCCCAAGTATCTTAGGGGAAATGACCGGAGATCACCATGCCTCGTGATGAAATGCCCAACCTACGCCCCCTGATCGACGACAACACCTACGCTGACGAAGCCCTTAAGGTGGACAGCCTGCGCGCCACCGCGCAACTGACCCAGACGGACCGCGATGCGATCAAAGCCCGCGCCACCAAGCTGGTCACGGAGATCCGCGAAGATTCGCGCCCGGGCCTG
The DNA here is from genome assembly GCF_002115805.1 of Marivita geojedonensis. GTDB lineage: Bacteria > Pseudomonadota > Alphaproteobacteria > Rhodobacterales > Rhodobacteraceae > Marivita > Marivita geojedonensis. The sequence goes on from NZ_JFKC01000021.1 coordinate 11,445, forward strand.
ATGGAAGTGTTTCTCAGCGAATACGGCCTGTCGACCGAAGAAGGCATTGCACTGATGTGTCTGGCCGAAGCATTGTTGCGGGTGCCGGACGCGGCCACCATCGACGCGCTGATCGAAGACAAGATCGCACCGTCGAACTGGGCCAGCCACCTTGGCGAGAGCACGTCGCCACTGGTGAACGCCTCGACCTGGGCCCTGATGCTGACCGGCAAGGTGTTGAAGGACGAACAGCCCGGCCCCGTCGGCCACCTGCGCGGCGCTATCAAACGTCTGGGGGAGCCGGTGATCCGCACCGCCGTGGGCCGCGCGATGAAGGAAATGGGCGCGCAATTCGTTCTTGGCGAAACCATCCAGTCCGCGATGAAGCGCGCAGCCAGGATGGAGGCCAAAGGCTACACTTATTCCTACGACATGCTGGGCGAGGCAGCGCGGACGGAGACCGACGCGCGGCGCTATCACCTGTCCTATTCCCGCGCCATCAGCGCGATTGCGGAAGCGGCTAAGTCAAAGGACATCCGGGACAATCCGGGCATCTCGGTCAAGCTGTCGGCGCTGCATCCACGCTACGAAGAAGCGCAGCAGGACACGGTGATGAACGAGGTTGTTCCGCGTCTGCGCACGCTCGCGCAACTGGCGCGGTCGGCCGGGATCGGGCTCAACATCGACGCCGAAGAGGCGGACCGCCTGTCCGTTTCGCTCGACGTGATCGAAACCGTGCTGTCGGAACCGTCGCTCAAGGGCTGGGACGGATTTGGCGTGGTTGTGCAGGCTTACGGGCCACGTGCCGGGCATGTGATTGACTGGCTCTACAATCTGGCTGAACGGCTGGACCGCAAGATCATGGTGCGGCTGGTCAAGGGTGCCTATTGGGACACCGAAATCAAGCGCGCACAGGTGGCCGGGCTTCCGGCGTTCCCTGTCTTTACCGCCAAGCACCACACCGACATCAGCTACATCGCCAATGCGCGCAAGCTGCTGGGCATGACAGACCGGATCTATCCGCAATTCGCCACGCATAATGCGCATACGGTCGCCGCGATCCTGCATATGGCCGAGGACCGTACATTGTTCGAATTCCAGCGTCTGCACGGCATGGGCGAGGCGCTGCATGACATCGTCAAGGATGATGAGGGCACGCGCTGCCGGATTTACGCACCAGTGGGCGCGCATCGTGATCTTCTGGCCTATCTTGTGCGGCGGCTGCTGGAGAATGGCGCGAACAGTTCGTTTGTGAACCAGATCGTTGACACAGATGTGCCGGCGGCAGAGGTGGCCGCTGACCCGTTCGACACGCAGGCGGTGCCCAAGCTGCCCACCGGACCAGAGTTGTTTGCCCCCGAACGCCCGAATTCCAAGGGATGGGACCTCACGCACCGACCGACCCGCGCCGCAATCGAAGCCGCGCGCAAGCCGTTTTCGGGTGTTCAATGGACGGCAACACCACTGGTGGCTGGCGATGCCGAAACCGGCGCAACAGACCCGGTGATCAACCCCGCACGCCCCGGCGACACGGTCGGATCGGTCACATGGGCGACGTCCGGAACCGTTGCAACAGCCTGCACCGTAGCAACGCCGTGGAACGCGGACGCGGCAGAGCGCGCAGAAGTTCTGAACAAGGCCGCCGATCTTTACGAAGCACATTACGGGGAACTCTTCGCACTTTTGGCCCGTGAGGCGGGCAAGTCGCTGCTCGACGCCGTAGCGGAACTGCGCGAGGCGGTGGATTTCCTGCGCTACTACGCCGCCCGTGCTGAAGGGCCTGACCCGCAGGGTGTTTTCGCCTGCATCAGCCCTTGGAACTTCCCTCTGGCGATCTTCACCGGGCAAATCGCGGCGGCGCTCACCACCGGGAATGCAGTGCTTGCGAAGCCTGCCGAACAGACACCGCTCATCGCGTATCGTGCCGTGCAACTGCTTCACGAGGCGGGTGTTCCGACAACGGCGCTGCAACTCCTGCCCGGTGCGGGCGATGTGGGTGCGGCGTTGACGTCGAACCCGGCGGTCAAAGGGGTTGCCTTCACCGGCTCGACCGAGACCGCGCAGATCATCCATCGCAGCATGGCCAAACACCTTGCACCCGGTGCGCCGCTGATCGCGGAGACCGGCGGGCTCAATGCCATGATCGTCGACAGTACGGCCCTCCCGGAACAGGCGGTGCAGGCGATCGTCGAGTCCGCTTTCCAGTCTGCAGGTCAGCGCTGTTCGGCGCTGCGCTGTCTTTATGTGCAGGAAGACATTGCCGAAAGCTTTGTCGAAATGCTGACCGGTGCGATGGATGCTTTGGTGATTGGCGATCCGTGGATCTACGGCACCGATGTCGGCCCCGCCATTGATGCAGAGGCGCGCGATGGGATCATCTCTTATGTCGATGCGGCAGAGGTGGAAGGTCGGGTTCTTCACCGCCTTCCCCTGCCCGGCGGTGGCACATTCGTTCCGCCGACCCTGATCCGGGTGTCAGGCATCGCCGATCTGGAACGTGAAATCTTTGGTCCAGTCCTGCATATTGCGACGTTCAAATCAAAAGACATCGACACCGTGATCGACGCCATCAACGGCACTGACTACGGCCTGACATTCGGTCTCCAAACCCGGATCGACGACCGGGTGCAGCATGTCTCAGAGCAGATCAAGGCGGGCAATATCTACGTGAACCGCAACCAGATCGGCGCAATTGTCGGCAGCCAGCCTTTCGGTGGCGAGGGGTTATCGGGCACGGGACCGAAAGCCGGTGGGCCGAACTATCTGGCGCGGTTCCGCAGGCATCCGGCAGACACGGCCGGAGACGTATGGCCGTCGCAGGACAGCAAAGATCGTCTGACCAAAGCGCTGACCTCTGCCGGCGGCAAGGCATCCGCGACCAAGACCACCCTGCCCGGCCCGACCGGAGAGTCCAACGTGCTGACCGCAATGGCGCGGGGGCCGATCCTGTGTCTTGGACCGGGACCAGAGGCCGCCAAGGCGCAAGCCCGCGCGGTCGAGGCCTTGGGAGGGATAGCCGTTAAGGCAGAGGGTGGAATTGCGCCGGACTGGCTGGCCGATCTCGAATCCGAGGGCGCGATCTGGTGGGGAGATGACGAAACGGCCCGCGCGCTTCGTACGGAACTCGCCAGCCGGAAAGGGCCGATCCTGCCGCTGATCACCGGGATGCCGGACAAAGGCCATGCCTGTCACGAACGCCATGTCTGCGTCGACACCACGGCATCGGGCGGAAACGCACAGCTTCTGAGCGGCGCGGCTTGACGCGCCGCCGCTTTGGCACAACTGTCGCGGCATGTTTCCGATCCGCGATCACAACCCGTCCGGCCGAACGCCCTTTGTCACATACGCGCTGATCATCGCGAATGTGGGGATTTTTCTGAGCTATTTTCCCCTGATGCAAAACGATCAGGAGATCATGCGCTTCTATTTTGACTATGCGCTGATCCCGGCGCTTGTCAGCGAAGGTCAGGGGTTCAGCGGGTTTCTAACCTCGATGTTCCTGCATGGCGGTTGGATGCACCTGATCGGCAATATGCTGTTCCTGTTCATTTTTGGTGACAACATGGAAGACGAGATGGGGCACTTCGTCTTCCTGCTCTTTTATCTGGCCGCAGGATTGGGCGCCGCATACATCCACTACATCAGTGCTCCGCTGTCCCAGGTGCCCACGGTTGGCGCATCCGGCGCGATTGCGGGGGTCATGGGCGGGTACCTGCTGCTGTTTCCGAAGGCCAAAGTGGATATCCTGATCATCATCGTAATCATCTTCCGCATCCTGCCCATACCAGCGTGGATCATGCTGGGGCTTTGGTTCGCAATGCAGATCTTCGGCGGATTTGGCACCGCCGCAGATGAGGGCGGCGTCGCGTACTGGGCGCATGTCGGCGGCTTCGTGATCGGGCTTGGTCTGACGGTACCGCTGTGGTTGCGGCTTGGCGGGCCCAGCTATTGGAACCAAACCGAAGGCCACCCGCCGCACCCCGAGGCGACATACAGGCTTTCGCGCAGCAATATCCCGCACACAGGCCCTCGGAGCAATGTTCCTCGGATCCGGAGAAAATGAACGGCCACTCCAAAGTCACCTGCCACTGTGGCGCAGTCGAACTTTCAGTGCGTCTGAAAGATGGTCTTGAGGCGGCGCGGCGTTGTGACTGCTCTTATTGCAGGAGACGGGGAACTCCGACCGCCAGCGTTGACCGCGAAGATCTTCACATCGTCAAAGGGGCGGAAAACCTGACCCTTTACACCTTCGGAACCCACACAGCGAAACACTATTTCTGCAAGACCTGTGGGATCTACACACACCACCAGCGCCGATCGGATCCGGATGAATACGGCGTCAATATGGGGTGCATAGAAGGCGTGAACCCCAGAGATTTCGAACCGATTGGCTGGCATGACGGCGTGAACCACCCCTCGGATACGTGATCCCACCAGCCACGGCCTGATTTCCGAACAATGGCGGGACACACGCGATTGCACGGCTTGGCCTGCACGTGTATCCCTCGGCAAAATCGGATTTCAAAGGACACCATCCATGGCCTCCTACCAGTATGTCTACCACATGAGCGGGGTCTCCAAGACCTACCCCGGTGGCAAGAAGACATTTGAGAACATCAACCTCAATTTCCTGCCCGGCGTGAAAATCGGTGTCGTCGGTGTCAACGGCGCGGGTAAATCGACGCTGCTCAAGATCATGGCCGGCCTCGACACGGATTTCTCGGGCGAGGCCTGGGCGGCTGAGGGCGCAAAGGTCGGCTACCTGCCACAGGAGCCGCAGCTCGACCCGGATCTGAACGTGCGGGAAAACGTGATGCTGGGTGTGGCCGACAAGAAAGCCAAGCTTGATCGGTTCAACGAACTGGCGATGAACTACAGTGACGAAACCGCTGACGAGATGGCTGCACTGCAGGACGAAATTGACAGCAATAACCTCTGGGATCTGGACAGCCAGATCGACGTGGCAATGGAAGCGTTGCGCTGCCCGCCGGACGAAGCCGATGTATCGTCTCTTTCCGGTGGTGAAAAGCGCCGCGTCGCGCTGTGCAAACTGTTGCTCGAAGCGCCGGACATGCTGCTTTTGGACGAACCGACCAACCACCTCGACGCCGAAACCATCGCGTGGCTGCAGAACCATCTGATCGAATACAAGGGCACGATCCTGATCGTGACCCACGACCGTTACTTCCTCGATGACATCACCGGATGGATCCTCGAACTCGATCGCGGTCGCGGCATCCCGTACGAAGGCAACTACTCAAGCTGGCTGGAACAGAAAGCCAAGCGGCTTGAACAGGAAGCGCGCGAGGACAAGGCCAAGCAGAAAACGCTGGAGCGCGAACTTGCGTGGATGCGGCAGGGGCAAAAGGCGCGTCAGGCCAAATCCAAAGCGCGTATTCAGGCCTATAACGAGATGGCAAGCCAGTCCGAACGTGAACGCGTCGGTCGCGCACAGATCATCATTCCGAATGGCCCGCGCCTTGGCGGAAAGGTTATCGAGGTCAACGGTCTGAAGAAGGCGATGGGCGACAAGCTTCTGATCGAAGACCTGTCCTTTTCGCTTCCCCCGGGCGGCATCGTCGGTGTGATCGGCCCGAACGGCGCCGGTAAATCAACGCTGTTCAAGATGCTCACCGGGCAGGAGACGCCGGACGCAGGTGAAATCACCTACGGCGATACCGTTCAGCTGGCCTATGTCGATCAGTCCCGCGATGACCTCAAGGACAATGACACGGTCTGGGAAGCGATCACGGGCGGGGCCGAGATCATCGAGCTTGGCGATGCGCAGGTCAATTCCCGTGCGTATTGCTCGGCCTTCAACTTCAAGGGTGGCGATCAGCAGAAGAAAGTCAGCCTGCTCTCGGGCGGTGAACGCAACCGCGTCCACATGGCGCGTCTGCTCAAGGAAGGCGGCAACGTTCTACTGCTCGACGAACCGACCAACGATCTGGACGTCGAAACCCTCCGCGCCCTCGAAGACGCCATCGAAAACTTCGCGGGCTGCGCCGTCGTCATCTCGCACGACCGCTTCTTCCTCGACCGTCTGTGTACGCATATCCTCGCCTTCGAGGGTGATGCCCACGTCGAATGGTTCGAAGGCAACTTCGAAGACTACGAAGAGGACAAGAAACGCCGCCTGGGACCAGATGCGGTGGAGCCGAAGCGCGTGAAGTTCAAGAAGTTCGTGCGGTAGTTTGCACCACGGGCAGGCCGGGCAAAGTGCTGGCCTGCCCAACTGTTTTCTCGCAAGGTTACCTTTGGCCAATCTTGCTGCCGCGCGCATCCGGAGTGCTCAGGAACGTGAGCGCGTATCCGGCGAAGAAAAGAGGCGCGAGTCTGGAAGAATTATTTCTTGCGGCCCCCTGCGACCCTCTTGTGCGACTCAGCGCTCGGCCCTATGTGCACGCAATCCGGGCGCGAGGTTCCGTCCGGCGGCTGCAGGTGTGATGGATCACGCCGAGAGCGCCATCCTCTTCTGGACATCTTGCGATGCGAAATTTTCTGTTCTCTGCGGCCCTTGCCCTGGTCGCCGTTCCCGCTCTTGCCGATCAGACCGAAGGTCTGATCCTTGCCTTCGACCGGCAGGCCCACACCATCATTCTCGCTGACCACAGTGTCTGGCAGCTTCCCGCGGACATGGCGATCCCCGCCGATCTGGGGCAGGGCGACCGGATTTATGTCGAATTCACCAGCGATGGCGACAATGGCGTCAAGATGATCGACATGATCGAGCGTCTGGCGGTGGCCCTTCCACTGGGGACTGACGGCGGTTCATAATCCGCAACAAGACAGGGGGCCAGATCTGGCCCCCTTCTTTTTCGGGGTCACTCGACCCAACCGACGATCTGATCCGCGCGCATGGCACCCGACTGACGCGCGCCTTCGCGACCCTTCTCGAAACGGATCATCGTCGGGATCCCGCGAATGCCGTAGGTCTGACCGGATTGGGGGAAGTCCTCGGTGTTGAGTTTGACCAGCCGTGCCCGCCCTTTGAGCGTTCCCGCAGCTTTCGAAAACTCCGGTCCCATCATCTTGCAGGGCCCACACCACGGCGCCCAGAAATCCACGACCAACGGCACCTCATCGGTCCGCGCTGCTTTCTGCAGTGTGGCCCAATCCACCTCGATGGCCTTTCCAGGCATCAACGGCCAACCGCAGGTGCCGCATTTCGGGCTCGCGTCAAGTCGGTCTGCGGGTACCCGATTGATCTGCCCACAGTCGAGACAGGTGATTTTCTTGCCGGACATAGCGTGTCCTCCATAAACATTCCGGAATCTACATATGTTTGGAAATCCATTCCCTCAAGACCCCGTGATCCACGCAGGAATACCCGATTTTCCTTGAATCAGGTGCGGCAACCTGTCATACGGGCGCTGCTAACGATCTTCTCTTCGACCCTGACGTTTTCCGAAACCGGCACGCAGTCTTCGATCCAGACGTGACTTCGCCGGGTTGCCGCATGTCGCGGGCAACGGAAAACATAAGGATAGTTCACATGGCCACTGGCACAGTGAAATGGTTCAACACCACCAAAGGCTACGGCTTCATCGCACCTGATGGCGGTTCCAAGGACGTTTTCGTCCACATCTCCGCCGTTGAGCGCTCGGGCCTCACAGGTCTGCGCGATGACCAGAAGGTGACCTTCGACATCGAAGCTGGCCGCGACGGTCGCGAAAGCGCGGTTAACCTCGCTCTCGCCTAAACCACTCTGATCTTCGGATCCCTGACCGCCCGGGTGCCCTGCATCCGGGCGGTTTGCGTTTCGGCCGTTGGCCTGACCGGTCAAACGGCTCAACCACCCGATTTTGTGTCCAATATGCCGCAATTCTTCAGCCGCAGCGCCGGGCATATATGCGGATCGGATTGTTTTCGCCTAATGATTTGGCAAATTTCACATCTATTCGCATAGCGAGTCAGGAATCAGGAGAAAGACTGCTGCCCATGATCTCAAGACGACATTTTCTCGCCGCTACTGCTGCCGGGCTTGCCGCCCCAAGCCTTGCCTCCGCGCAGGGCTTTCAGATCAACCCGATCTACCTGCCGCAGAACGTGCGCATCAAATCAGACATTGCACCCGGTCAGATCCTGATCCTCCCGCGCGCGCATTTCCTGTATCACGTCACACAGCCCGGCGTAGCCCGTCGCTATGGTGTCGGAGTTGGCCGTGCCGGGCTTGAGTTTACCGGAACCGCTGAAATCGCCGTGAAGAAGGAGTGGCCCACCTGGCGGCCTACCGACGAGATGATCGAGCGCGAACCCAAAACCTATGCGAAGTTTGTGGACAACGACTACGTGCAACCGGGCGGTCCGGAAAACCCGCTTGGCGCGCGGGCGCTGTACCTGTTCCAGAATGGCCGGGACACGTTCTTCCGCATCCATGGAACAACGGCGCCACGCTCCATTGGCCAGTCGGTGTCGAACGGTTGCATCCGGATGCTCAACGAACACGTGACAGACCTGTACGAGCGCGTGCCCATCGGGACCGTTGTAACAGTTCTCTGACGACACACAGCGAAGGCCAGCTGCTTGGCCTTCGCTCACCGAAAAGCTGCCATCCTCCGCACGCGCCCCGGCCTTAATCGGCTGTTAACGGACAGCGTGCATGTTGACCCAAAAGGGGCTTGGCCATGGCAGCACTGATTTGCATCGCGGGAAGTTTGGTTGGCTGGGCCTTGGCTGCATTTGCGCTGATGGCAGGCAGCCTCGCGTCCACCGCCTTCATCATCTTCCTGCTCACCAGCTTTTTCAGCACGGCAGCCCTCCTGTTCGCCGCAAGCTGCCGAACGGCACATGACACTTCGGCCTGACGCGGATGTCCCGCTGCCGTGACGCGCGGATTATTGCCGAATGCGGGGCGCGTTACAGCAAAACGTGCAGGACAAGCAGGTTCGGAATGATGAACACCGCGGCGATGCAGAAGAGCTTGGCCAGATGCGACGCCGTCCTGAACAGAGAATTCTCTTCCAACGCATCGCCATAAGCCAGCGCAGCAAACATCAGCGCGCCGGATTGGCCGTTTTCGATCAAGCGGTTACGCTCAATTTCCGAACGCGCCTCAGCATAGCGGGTATCCAGCATTGTTTGTTCTTCCCTCGCAAACACACGCGCATCCACACCGGACATGGTCACTCTCCCTTTGATCAAAGTCCTTTGAGACATGGGGCGGATCGAACGCAAGGCAAGGACATTTCACATCAATGCGACAGTCCGGCTTTTCCCTTGCGTCATTGCCGGAATCACCTGAAAACTTGTGTCGCAAAGTTACCAATTTCGACCACTGCTCCGACCCGGCTCAGTTAAGCGATTTTGACTGACCGAGCCCGTCGTGCCGTCTTGCACGGCGGAAGACACGAAAGACAGGAGTAGAACGGATGGCCACTGGCACCGTCAAATGGTTCAACACCACAAAAGGATACGGCTTCATCGCACCCGAGACCGGCGGAAAGGACGTTTTTGTCCACATTTCTGCGGTCGAACGGTCCGGACTGACCGGCCTCGCTGACAATCAGAAGGTAACATACGACCTTGAAGCGGGTCGTGACGGCCGCGAAGCTGCGGTGAACATCGCCCTCGCCTGATCGTCAATCCGGGCCCAGACCGGTCCGCATCCCTGGCTTTGGTGATCATCATCCGACCATCAGGCCACGGCTGAAAAACTCTGCGGGCGGCTTTCTCGTCGCCCGTCCATAAGGTTTAAACTTGGTCGGGTTCAATCAGACCGCCTGGGCGGCCTGTCGTGGAAATCCCGAACAGCCTCAACTGGCGTACGGCCCCGTCATCATTCCTTTACGCGTGCCACCAACTCGGCAACGGCTGGCCCCATGGCCTCAACGATGAGGTCGACACCTTCGGCATTCGGGTGGATGCCGTCCATCTGCATGTAATCGCGGAGTTCTGCTGGCGTCTCACCAACCTGGTAGAGACCTTCGAAGAACCGCGGGAAATAGAGAACTCCGTAGGCTTCAGCGAGTTCTGGATAGAGCGCGTCGAATTCCGCCTTGTATTCGGGCCCGTAGTTGCCGGGGGCTTCCATCCCGACAATCAGAACCTCGAGATCGTTCTCCTGAGCGACCTTGAGAATACCCTCCATGTTGGCGCGGGACACGGACGGGTCCAACCCACGCAGAAGGTCATTCCCGCCCAGCGCGACGATCAGAGCATCTGTCGATGGGGTCAGCGACCACGCGACGCGCGACAGTCCTCCGGCAGTTGTATCCCCCGATACACCTGCATTGACGAGACGCACGTCGAGGCCCTGCTCCTCGAGCCATATCCGCATTTTGGGAACAAAACCGTTTTGATCAATGAGCCCGTAGCCCGCGGTCAGGCTGTCTCCCAATGCGATCACCTCAATGGGTTCTGCCTGTGCCGCTGTCGCCGCGCTCAGGCAAAGAGCCGCCATCCGCACCTTGCTCAGCATCCGTGACGCCCCATATGTGAACCAACGCAACATGACAAAGCTCCGTATTCCATGACCCAGCCTGTTCTCGATCTTAAAGATGTCACGCTCAGCCTCAGGGGCAATGCCGGAATGGTCGAGATCCTGCACGGGATCACGCTTTCCGTTCACAAAGGCGAGACCCTCGGCCTGATCGGACCGTCGGGATCGGGCAAATCTTCGCTTCTCATGGTGATGGGCGGGCTTGAGAACGCCAGTTCGGGAAGCGTCATTGCGCTGGGACAGGATCTGACCGCGATGGACGAAGACAAGATGGCCCGCTTCCGTCGTGAGCACATGGGAGTCGTGTTCCAGTCTTTTCACCTGATCCCGACAATGACCGCACTTGAAAACGTCGCGACGCCGCTGGAACTCGCTGGGGAAAAAGATGCATATGCACGCGCCGAGGCCGAGCTTGAAGCGGTTGGGCTGGCACATCGCTCCGACCACTACCCGGCACAGATGTCAGGCGGCGAGCAGCAGCGCGTGGCGCTGGCCCGTGCCTCTGTCACGCGTCCCGAAATCCTGCTTGCAGACGAACCGACGGGCAATCTGGACGGCGTGAACGGACAGGCCATCATCGACCTGCTGTTCGGGCTGCGCGATCGCCACGGCGCAACTCTGGTGCTGGTGACACACAGCCGCGAGCTTGCGGCGAAGTGCGACCGGGTGATCCGGTTGACTGACGGTCATGTCGCCGAAGACGCGCTGAAGGCCGCCGAATAATGGCCCTCGCAACCGCGTCCCGTTTCGCGCGCCGGGAGCTGCGCGGCGGCCTTCACGGGTTCCGCATATTCCTGGCCTGTCTTGCCCTCGGTGTGGCTGCAATCGCTGGCGTCGGGTCCGTCCGGTCTGCAATCCAGTCGGGTCTCGAGGCACAGGGGTCCATCCTGCTTGGAGGCGATGCATCGGTCGAATTCACCTACCGCTTTGCGGAGCCAGAAGAACGCGCCTATCTGGAAAGCATTTCGACCGCGATATCTGAAATCACGGACTTCCGGTCAATGGTGGTCAAAGACCCGGACGGCGTAGCGGAACGCGCGCTGACCCAGGTGAAATCCGTCGACGCGGCCTACCCCTTGACCGGGGAAGTGGTGCTCGACCCGCCGATGGCGCTGTCACAAGCCCTTGCCGGTACGGCTGGACAACCCGGTGCGGTTATGGCGCCGCTTCTGGCCGACCGACTGGGCCTGACGCCCGGCGACAGCTTTCGCCTTGGGACACAGGACTTTACCCTTTCCGCGATACTCGTCACCGAGCCGGACAGTTCCGCTTCCGGCTTTTCGCTCGGGCCGCGCACGCTGGTCACCACTGATGCGCTGCGCGAAGCCGGACTGCTGCAACCCGGAACGCTGTATGAGACCGAATACCGGCTGCTGCTTCCTCCGGGCAGTGACCTCGACACGCTCGAAACCGCAACGGAGGACGCTTTCCCGAGCAGCGGTTTGCGCTGGCGGGATTCCCGCAATGGTGCGCCCGGTGTTGCACGCTTCGTCGAACGCCTTGGCGCGTTCCTGATCCTCGTTGGGCTTTCCGGACTTGCCGTTGGCGGCATCGGGGTTTCCGCTGCTGTTCGCGCCTATCTCGCCCGCAAAACATCCGTGATTGCCACTCTGCGCACGTTGGGTGCGACCCGCGCCACGATCTTTCAGACCTACTTCCTGCAAATCGGCGCACTGAGCCTTCTGGGCATCGCTCTTGGCCTGATCCTCGGTGCGATGGTTCCGATCCTGTTCGGCCCGATGATCAGCGCCTCGCTTCCCGTGCCCGCCATTTTCACGATCCATCCGGCGCCGCTCTTTGAAGCCGCGCTTTACGGGATCCTGACCGCGCTTGTCTTCACACTCTGGCCACTGGCACGCACCGAAGAGGTGCGCCCGGCCATGCTGTTCCGCGATGCGCTGGACGGGGCCAAGGCGCTGCCGGCATGGCGCTACGTTATTGCAACACTTGTCCTACTGGCGCTGCTGGTCGGTGTGGCGACACTGTTCTCAGGCAGCCCGTTTCTGACGCTCTGGACCGCCGGTGGCTTGATCGGTGCGCTGATCGTTCTCGTTCTTGCAGCCATTGCGATCCGCTGGCTGGCCAAGCGTTCAACCAAGGCAACGCGTGGGCATCCGGTCTGGCGCTGGGCGCTTGCTTCAATCGGCGGCCCGCGGGATGCAGCCGCGCCAGTGGTCCTGTCTCTGGGCCTCGGACTTTCCGTTCTCGCCGCCGTGGGTCAGATCGATGGCAACCTGCGCACGGCGATTGACCGGGACCTCCCCGAGGTGGCGCCCGCCTATTTCTTCGTGGATATCCAACCCGACCAGATCGACCGCTTCCGCAGGATACTGGAAGACGATCCAAGCGTCGCGCGCATCGACACCGCTCCGATGCTCCGGGGCGTGCTCACCCAGATCAATGGCCGACCCGCGCGCGAAGTCGCAGGCGATCACTGGGTTGTCACGGGTGATCGCGGGCTGACCTACGCGGCGCAGCCCGACGCAAATACGCGCGTTGTGGCGGGTGAATGGTGGGACGCCGACCACGATGGACCACCCGAGGTCAGCTTTGCCATCGAAGAGGCCGAGGAAATGGGCCTGAAACTCGGTGACACGCTGACGGTGAACATCCTCGGGCGCGACATCACAGCGACGATCACCAGCTTCCGGGACGTGGATTTCTCCACCGCTGGCATGGGGTTTGTCATGACTCTGACCCCGAACGCCCTGCAGGGCGCGCCGCATACCTTCATCTCGACCGTGTACGCGCCGCCTGAAGACGAAGCACGGATCCTGCGGGAACTCGCCTCTGCCTTTCCGAATATCACGGCCATCAGCGTGCGCGATGCGATCGACCGCGTGAGTGTGCTGCTTGAAGGCATCGGCGCGGCCGTCCGTTGGGGCGCTGCAGCCACGCTTCTGACCGGGTTCCTTGTTCTGATCGGTGCGGCCGCCGCTGGCGAAGGTGCGCGCACCTATGAAGCAGCCGTTCTGAAGACACTTGGTGCCAGCCGCGCCCGCATCCTCCAAAGCTTCGCGCTGCGGTCTGCTCTACTAGGGGGCGGTGCAGGACTTGTCGCGCTGGCGGCGGGGATTCTTGGCAGTTGGGCGGTGATGACATTCATCATGGACTCGAGCTTTGCGGTCGTTTGGCCATCGGCTCTGGGGATCGTGATTGGCGGGGTTCTGGCAACGCTGGTGGCCGGGTTGGTGTTTGCATGGCGCCCGCTCGCGGCACGTCCCGCGCAAGTGCTGCGCGCCCGCGAATAATGCGCCCCCGCGAATAACCCGTCTGACGCTAAGCTTTGGGCGACCTGCCCATGGCGATATACCACCTTGCCTTACCGGCGCGCCCTTGGCACGCCCCAACACAAACCGCACAGAAAGACCGAGTCGCCAGATGTCCAATAGCCTTCCCATGACGATCCCGGCGCCACTGACACCGGCGCAGCGCACCCAGATCACCAACTTGGTGAGACGCGCCGCGCGCGCAGAGATCCTGCCGCGCTTCCGGACGTTGGGACAGGCAGAGATCGATCAGAAATCGGGACCGATGGACGTGGTGACCGCCGCCGACAAGGAAGCCGAGAAAATGATCGTGCGGGGCCTTCTTGCCATGTTCCCGAACGCGCATATCGTCGGTGAGGAAAGCATGACCGAAGCCAGGATCGCAGAACTGGCCGATGCCGAGATGGGATTTGCGATCGATCCGGTCGATGGCACCTGGAATTTTGCCCACGGCCTCGCAACCTTTGGTGTCATTCTGGTCATGACTCGGTTTGGCGTACCGATCTTCGGCCTGATCTATGATCCGGTGACGGATGAAGTCCTGATCGCGGATGAAACCAGCACAGCACAGGTGATCGCCCCCCGACGACCGGCCCGCAGCGTATCAGTATCGAAGGGCGGACCCATCGAGGACCTGAGCGGCTTTGCGTCTCTTTACAACCTTCCCGAGGACAAACGACCGGCGATGGCTGCACTCATGACCCGGTTCCAGCGTCTTTATATGCTCCGCTGTGCCGCGCATGAATTCCGGATGATGGCACTCGGACATGTGGATTTTGTGCTGAGCTTCAATCTCAGCCCATGGGATCACGCGGCGGGGGCATTGATCGTCCAACGCGCCGGGGGTCATGTCGCCTGCCTCGACGGCTCCGAGTACCGTGCGCAGATGCGCGAAGGCTATCTGCTCTGCGCCTCGGATGCCGCCACATGGGGCCGGGTGCGCGATGCAATGTCCTTCCTGCTGGACGGCGAGTGACCTTCTCCGCCTAGCGGGTCAGCACCACGTCTGCCCTGACGTCCAGCCCCTGCTCTACCGCGTCGATCAGGTAATGCGCCACACTCGCACGGGAAATCAGACCGTTCCTCCAGGTCTTGGGATCGCGAAGAACGCGGTAGTCCTCAGTGCGCGCGCCCTTGGTCAGGATCACCGGCCGCACGATCGTCCAGTCGAGCGATGACGCGTCGATCAGCGCCTCCTGACGGTCCTTGTCCGCATAGGGCTTACCCAGAACGGCGCGGTGCCCGGTGCGTTCGACCCAGCTCATTGCCGCCTTGCTGCGGCCGGCACCGAACCCGGTGACCACCACCAGCCGAGAGACGTCAGAGTGCGCCATTGCGTCGAGAAGCACTTTTGTGGTCTCCGAAAAAAGCGTTTCCTCTTCCCACAGCATCGCCAGACGTTCAGTGATGCCCAAAGCGTAGATTACCGCCCGCACGCCTTTCAGCGCCCGGGCAACATCCTCCGCAGAGGTGGCGTCACCTTTGAAAGGCTCCACCAGATCGGTCGCAGTGAGCGTGTCCGCGCTGCGTGCAAAAGCCCGAACAGGCAGCCTTCGCCGCACAGCTTCGTCCAACGCGCAGCGTCCGATGCCGGACGTGGCCCCCATGATCAGGATCGGTTTGGTCAATTCTGCAAATCCTCGAAATGCGCCGTATAACGACGGTGCTGAGCGCGATCATGCTTCAGCGCAAGATTGCCACGATAGGGTGCTACCGTGACCACGGGGATCGCGCGTTGCTCATCCGTCAGTGTCTTGGGTCGCCTGCCCCGCAACCAATGCTTCAGGGTCTTCAGTGGGTGCTTCATACCCGAGAAACGTAGCGCGGCACGTTTGGTTGCAACCTGCGTCCCGGTTTTTGGCTTGCACCAATCACATTTTAATCAGGCCGGACACCGGGTCCGGCCTGATCCAATTTCGTACGGTGTGAGTGGCCCGTTATTCCGCCGCCTCGGCGTAGTCCTCCATCGGCGGGCAGGTGCAGACCAGATGGCGGTCGCCATAGGCGTTATCGACCCGGTTGACCGGCGGCCAATATTTGTCGACCCGGAACGCGCCCGGCGGAAAGCACCCCTGTTCACGGCTGTAGGGCCGATCCCAGTCGCGGACGAGGTCTTCCATCGTATGCGGCGCCAGCTTGAGCGGGTTCACCTCGCGATCCATGTCCCCTGCTTCGATTGCGCGGATCTCTTCGCGGATCGCCAGCATCGCATCGCAGAAACGGTCAAGCTCGGCCTTGGTCTCCGACTCTGTCGGTTCGACCATCAGCGTCCCCGCCACTGGCCAGCTCATCGTCGGCGCGTGGAACCCGGCATCGATCAGGCGCTTGGCGATATCCTCGACCGTGACGCCTGCCGATTTCTCGAATGGCCGCACGTCCAGAATGCACTCATGCGCCACGCGGCCCTTTTCACCGCGATACAGCACGTCAAAAGCCCCTTCGAGCCGCGTTGCGATATAGTTCGCATTGAGGATCGCCACCCGCGTCGCCTGTGTCAGCCCCTCACCGCCCATCATCAGGCAATACGCCCAAGAGATCGGCAGCAGTGACGGCGAGCCGAAAGGAGCCGCACTGACCGCGCCCTCGCCCGACACCGGATGCCCCGGCAGATGCGGGATCAGATGCGCCTTGACGCCAATCGGCCCCATGCCCGGCCCGCCGCCGCCATGCGGAATGCAGAAGGTCTTATGCAGGTTGAGGTGGCTCACATCGCCGCCCAGATCACCCGGCCGCGACAGTCCCACCATCGCGTTCATATTGGCCCCGTCGATATAGACCTGCCCGCCATGCTCATGCGTGATCGCGCAGACATCCTTGACCGTTCCTTCGAACACGCCGTGGGTCGATGGGTAGGTGATCATCGTCCCGGCAAGGTTCTCGGAATGCTGTTCGGCCTTGGCGCGGAAATCATCAAGGTCGATGGAGCCGTTTTCGTCACACTTCACCGGCACCACTTTCCAACCCACCATCTGAGCCGAGGCAGGGTTGGTGCCATGCGCGTTCACCGGGATGAGGCAGATGTTGCGATGCCCCTGCCCATTTGCCCGGTGATAGCCCGCGATGGACAAGAGCCCCGCATACTCCCCCTGCGCACCGGAATTAGGTTGCATGGAAATCGCATCATAGCCGGTGATCGTGCACAGCTTGGCGTTCAGATCGGCGATCAGGTTGTGATAGCCGCGCACCTGATCGTCTGGCACATAGGGGTGAATATCCGCAAATTCGCGCCAGCTCACCGGCATCATTTCCGCTGCGGAGTTGAGCTTCATCGTGCACGACCCAAGCGGGATCATCGCGCGGTCCAGCGCCAGATCACGGTCCGCCAGACGGCGCATGTAACGCATCATCTCGGTTTCGGCCCGGTTCATGTGGAACACGTCGTGCTGCAGATACTCGGACGTGCGAATAAGCGCCTCCGGCAAGCGGTATTCCGGTGTCAGATCATCGTCGTTCTTGAGCAGACCGAAGGCGCGCCAGACCGCCTCGATCGTCGCCGGGCGCGATTTCTCGTCCAGCGTGATGCCGATCTTGGTCTTGCCTACGGCGCGAAGGTTCAGGCCCTCTCGTACGGCCGCCTGCAACACGCCGCGCTGCAAGAGACCCACATCCACGGTGATCGTGTCGAAATACGCCTTGGGTTCCACCTTGAAACCCGCCGCTTCCAGCCCCTTGGCCAGACGCACCGTCTTGCGATGGATGCGCTGCGCAATCGCGCGCAACCCTTTGGGCCCGTGGAACACCGCGTAAAACCCCGCCATCACTGCCAGAAGCGCCTGCGCCGTGCAGACATTCGACGTCGCCTTTTCCCGACGGATGTGCTGCTCGCGCGTCTGCAGCGCGAGGCGATATGCCTTGTTGCCATGGCTGTCGATGGAAATCCCGACGATCCGCCCCGGCATCGCGCGTTTGTACTCGTCCTTGGTAGCCATATAGGCCGCGTGCGGGCCACCATACCCCAGCGGAATGCCGAAACGCTGGGTCGATCCGACCGCGATATCCGCCCCCATCGCACCGGGCTCTTTCAGCAGGCAAAGCGCCATCGGATCGGCAGACATGATGGCAATCGCCTTGGCCTCATGCAACCGCGCGATGTCATCGGTGAAATCACGCAGATGCCCGTAGGTGCCCGGATACTGGAAGATCGCCCCGAATACCGCCTCGGGGTCCAAGTCAGCAACATCGCCAATGATGATCTCGATCCCCAGCGGCTGGGCGCGCGTCTTCATGACCGAAATGTTCTGCGGATGGCAGTTCTCATCCACAAAGAACGCCTTGGCCTTCGACTTCGCCACCCGCTGCGCCATCGTCATTGCCTCGGCACAGGCGGTGGCTTCATCCAACAGCGACGCGTTTGCAATCTCGAGCCCGGTCAGATCGCTGACCATGGTCTGATAGTTCAACAGCGCCTCAAGACGACCCTGCGATATTTCCGGCTGATAGGGTGTGTACGCCGTGTACCATGCCGGGTTTTCAAAGATATTGCGCTGGATCGCGGGCGGCGTGACCGTGCCGTGATAACCCATACCGATCAGCGAGGTCAGAACCTCGTTCTGCGATGCGGTTTCCCGCATGTGGTAAAGCAGTTCCCGCTCAGACAGCGCCTTGCCGAAATCCAGCGGTTTGTCCTGACGGATGCTCTCCGGCACCGTCTGCGAGATCAGCTCGTCGAGCTTGGACACGCCGACCGTCGTCAGCATATCGGCCATCTCGGCAGGCGACGGGCCAATGTGACGCCGGTTGGCAAAATCATACGGCAGATAGTCTATGGCATCGTAACCCATATCGCTCTCCTTGCGGTTCGGAACGGCGCCCCGTCCCCTGCTTCTTCTCATCAAAAATAAGCCACGCAACGGGGCCACCGGGCACGCCGTCGGGCAAGGGTCGGGCAGGTCTCAGGACCTGCCCGGCAAAATCAGCCGATGTAGTCCTTGTACGCGGCTTCATCCATCATGTCGTCCAGCGCCGACATGTCCTCGATCTTCATCTTGAAGAACCATGCATCGCCCTCGGGGTCGTCGTTGACCTTGCCGGGTTCCTCGACCAGCGCCTCGTTCACTTCGGTGATCTCACCGTCCAGCGGCGCGAGGATATCCGACGCGGCCTTGACCGACTCGATCACCACGATCTCGTCATCCTTGCTGACCGTCTGGCCTTCATCGGGCAGTTCGATGAACACCACATCGCCCAATTGTTCAGCGGCATGTGCGGTGATGCCAACAACCACTTCGTCGCCTTCGACGCGCAGCCATTCATGTTCTTCGGTGAATTTCATGTGGTCCCTCTTGGTGTGATTATCGTTTGAATCCTGCCGCCACGAAGGGCAGCTTAGCAACAGAAACCGGCAGACGTTTGCCCCGAACTTCGCCAAAAAGCGCGGTGCCGTTTTCGGCATGGGCCGCATCGACATAGCCCATCGCCACCGGCGCTCCGACTGTCGGACCAAACCCGCCCGACGTGACGGTTCCGATCTGCGTGTCGCCGTCAGCACTGGCGAAAAGCGGGGTGCCTTCCCGCATCGGCGCACGTCCTTCCGGCGACAGGCCGACACGCTTGCGCGAAACGCCTTCGGTCAACTCGCGCATGATACGGTCGGCCCCCGGGAACCCGCCTGCGCGGTCGCCACCGGCGCGGCGCACCTTCTGCATGCCCCAGGTCAACCCGCCTTCAACAGGCGAAGTGGTGGCGTCGATGTCATGCCCGTAAAGGCACAGCCCGGCCTCAAGCCGCAGCGAATCCCGCGCGCCAAGCCCGATGGCCTCCACATCCTCGTGCGCGAGCAGGGCTTTCGCCAAATCTGTTGCGGAAGCAACAGGCACGGATATCTCATATCCGTCTTCGCCGGTGTAGCCCGACCGCGACACCCAACATTCCGCGCCCGCGATTGGAACGGTGGCCACGTCCATGAACCGCATCTCGGCCACCATCGGGTGGTGCTCTGCCAGCACGGCCTCAGCCTTGGGCCCCTGCAGCGCCAGCAGCGCGCGGTTCTCTAACAACTTGACCGTTACATCAGGTTCCAGCGCCGCGCGCATCCGGGCAACGTCTGCGTCCTTGCAGGCAGCGTTGACGACAAAAAACAGGTGATCGCCCCGGTTGGCGAACATCAGATCGTCCTCGATCCCGCCTGCATCATTGGTGAAGAACCCGTATCGCTGCCGGTTCTCGGCCAGTCCCAGCACATCCTGTGGAATCAACGTCTCCAGCGCGGCCTTGGCGACCTCCGGGTCTTCGGACCGCAGAATGACCTGGCCCATGTGGCTCACGTCGAACAGCCCGGCAGCGGCACGGCAATGCAGGTGTTCCTTCATCACGCCGAGCCCATATTGCACGGGCATCTCATAGCCCGCAAACGGCACCATCTTGGCGCCGAGGCTGACATGCAGATCGTATAGCGGTGTGCGTTTCAAATCGCTCACGCGGCATCCCTTCGTCTGTGACCGGGTGCGGGGTAAGCGGCATCCGGCATATTCCAAACCGCGCCAAAGCACGTTCGTCCTATGCCCCCTCTGTCCTTTCGCCTGAGATCGTTATCCCTTCGGCGTTCCGGGTCAGGCCCGAAATCTCTCCAGAGTCTATGTCCACGACGGTCCTTCGGCCTGAGAGTTTCCGGGGGCGGTTGCTCCTTCGGCACCGGATGAACCGGTTCTCCCATCGTAGATGCATGCAGTGGTAGACCGAATCCGGACACGCCTCAAGTGTCAAACTGCAAGCGCGGCCTCGCGTGCTGTGCAGGCGCGTTCAGGATTCAGAATGTCCAGCAAATCGGCATTTGTGCAGACCAAGGCATCAAGCGTGATCGGATCGAGCGACTGATAGAACGCCTCGACGGCGTCGGTCAGTGCCGTGCGCAGGCGGCACGCTTCGGTCAGCGGGCAGGTGTTGTCCACATCGGCGAAACACTCGGCCAGTGGCACTGGTGCTTCGAGCACGCGAAACACGTCACCGATCCGGATGTCCTCGGCCGGGCGTCCCAGAGACAACCCGCCGTTGCGACCCCGCTGCGTGTGCAGGAACCCAAGCTGCGCCAGTTGGTTGATCACCTGTGCCAGATGGTTTTCCGATGCGTTGCAGCGTTCGGCAATTTCCGATTTGGTCACAAGCCGCCCGGTATTGGCAGCACAGAACATGAGGACGCGCATCGCGATGTTGGTTCTTTTGGTGACACGCAAGGCAGTCATCCTTTCAGATCGGTTGGCCAAACCTACCGGTTCATGCAAAGTTGTCTTTGATATACATCAACCGCTCGTGAGCACATAGCCCCGTGAAACATCCGCACTTCTTTGGCTACGGATCTCTGGTCAATCGCAGGACCCACGATTTCACGCCGATCCATGTCTCGCGGATCACGGGCTGGCGGCGTGTCTGGCAGCGTGCGCCGAACCGGCCTGCCGCATTCCTGTCGGTCGTCGCCGAAACCGGGGCCGAGATCGAGGGCGTCATTGCCCCGGTTCCCAATGATGACTGGGTGGCACTCGACGCCCGCGAATTCTCCTATGCGCGCATCAGTGTAACCGACGCTGTGGCCCATGATGCGCGTGACGTGCGGGACATCTCGATTTACGCGATCCCTCCACAGGACGCGGCCCCTCCCGACCGGGACAACCCGATCCTTCTCAGCTACGTCGATGCGGTTTTGCAGGGCTATCTGCGGGAGTACGGTGAAACCGGTGCGGTGCGGTTCATCGAAACGACAGAGGGTTGGGACACACCCATCCGCAACGACCGGGACTCACCCATCTACCCACGCGCGCAGCAACTTACCGCTTCGGAGCAAACTTTTGTCGACGACATGCTGCTGTCTGCCCGTGCGCGGGTGTTTGCCTGATGCGCGAGCGGATCTGGCTCTGGTTGAAGCGGCTCTGGCGGCGCCCCGGCATCCGTATTTCGGCCTTCGGTGCCGCCGCTCTTCTTGTTGCGCTGATCGCGCCGCTACTGGACCGCTCTCTGCCCGCGTCCCTCGCAGAGCGCTTCTCTCGGGATGCGGTCCTGCCGATCCTCAACATCCTTGCGTCATCCATGCTCGCGGTGACGACCTTTTCACTCGGTATCATGGTCCAGGCCTTCCGGTCAGCCGCGGGTCAGGCCACCCCTCGGGTGTACCGGCTCCTGATGCAGGACATGACCACACTCAACGTGATGTCTGTCTTTGTCGGGGCCTTCCTGTTCTCTCTGGCAGCAATCGTGATGTTCCGGGCGGGATACTACGGCGACTCCGCTGCTGTCATCGTCTTTGCTATGACGCTTGTCTGTATCGTCATGATCGTGGTCGCGATCCTGCGCTGGATTGCGCATCTGAGCCAATTGGGGAGCCTTCATCACACCCTGACGATGGTGGAACAGGCCGCCCGACCACCGCTCGAAAGGCTGGCACACAAACCCAATCTTGGCGCACGCGCTGCAAGTGACGCGCCCCGCGCGCCGGATGAGGCAACGCCACTGCGCTCACCTCGTAGCGGCTTTGTGCAATTCATCAGCCTGTCCGAACTGAACGACCAACTGGAAAAGCAGAACGCCACGCTCTGGGTCTACACGCCACCCGGTAGCTGGGTGCTCAAGGACACGCCTTTGGCTTTTGTAGATGGAGACTGCGACACCGATGCATTGCTCGAAAACTTCAAACTCGGCGATGAACGTACGGTCGAACAGGATGCGCGCTTCGGTCTGGTGATCCTCTCCGAAGTTGCCTCCCGCGCTCTGTCACCGGGCGTGAACGATCCCGGTACCGCCATCGATGTAATTCACCGCATCGAACGTATTCTGTGGGATCTGGGCCAGGGTATGACGGCCGAGGATCGCGACACCGAAACACAGTTCGCCCGGGTGATTATCGGAACTGTTTCGGCAGATGACCTGCTGCATGATGGCTTTGCCAGCCTCATGCAGGACGGCGGCAACAGGTTCGATGTCATGGCCCAGATGCTCAAGGCCGCGAACCGGCTCAGCAAGAGCGACTGGTCAGACCTTGCCAAAGCTGCCGAAAGAACCCGCGACGCCACGCTGGGGATCATCGATCGGCGGATCGACGACCCCGACGCAGTCAAAGCTCTGCATCAGAAGGCGAAAGAAGTTTAGGCTTTCGCCAGCTTCCGCGCCGGGATGGTCTGCAGGAGCGGCAGAAGATCGGCCATTTCCGGCCCCCGCTCCTGACCCGTCAGCGCCTTGCGCAGCGGCATGAAAAGGCCCTTTCCCTTGCGGCCCGTCGCCTCTTTGACAGCCGTGGTCCAGGTGCTCCAGGCATCCGGGCCAAGCGGCCCTTCGGGCAGCAGCGCCATCGCTTCGGCAATGAACTCCGCATCCTCATCCGCAACCAGCGGTTCTGCACCATTGGCACACAGGTCCCACCACTTGGCGATATCCTGCCGGGTGGTGATGTTTTCGCGGGCCACGGTCCAGAACGCCTCGGCCTTGTCTGCGGGCACACCCAACGCGTCGAGGTCGGCCTGCACGGCCGCGATGTCCAACCCATGCAGCTTGCGTGCAGTCAACGGGAACAGGTCTTCGAAATCGAACTTGGTGGGGGCCAAGCCGAACTGGCTCAGATCGAACCCCTCCGCGATCTCGTCCAGCGACATCCGCAATTCCACCGGCTGGGACGAACCGAGCCGCGCCATCAGGCTCAAGAGCGCCTCCGGTTCCACACCCTGTTCGCGCAGATCGCGCAGCGCCAGCGTGCCCAGACGCTTGGACAGCGATTCCCCCTGCGGGCCGGTCAGCAGCGAATGGTGGGCGAAGGACGGTACTGTCCCACCCAGCGCGCGGATGATCTGGATCTGCGTTGCCGTGTTGGTCACGTGGTCCGAGCCGCGCACGACATGCGTCACGCCCATTTCCGTGTCGTCCACGACCGAGGCCAGCGTATAGAGGATCTGCCCATCCGCGCGGATCAGGACCGGATCGCTGACACTTGCCGCATCGATCGAGATATCGCCAAGGATTCCATCGGTCCACTCGATCCGCTCCTGATCGAGCTTGAACCGCCAGACGCCATCGCCCCGCTCGGCGCGCAGCTTGGCTTTCTCATCCTCCGACAACGCAAGCGCAGCGCGGTCATAGACCGGCGGTTTGCCCATGTTCAGCTGCTTCTTGCGCTTCAGATCCAGTTCAGTCGGCGTCTCGAACGCCTCGTAAAACCGCCCCATGTCGCGCAGCGTGTCCGCCGCCGCGTGATACCGGTCCAGCCGCTCTGACTGACGCTCCACCCGGTCCCAGGTCAGGCCAAGCCACTCAAGATCCTGCTTGAGCGCATCGACATATTCTTCCTTAGACCGCTCAGGATCAGTGTCGTCGATGCGCAGAATGAATGTGCCGCCGGATTTGCGGGCGATCAGGTAGTTGAACAAGGCGGTGCGCAGGTTGCCGACGTGGATGTATCCGGTGGGCGACGGCGCGAAACGGGTGGTTGTCATGGGACGGGTCTCCTGTTGGCCCGCGCTTTCCCATACCGTGATGCGTTTGTCCAGAAAGCTGCGCACCAGGATCAGGCGCCTATGCCTGATCACGAATGCGTGATCGGACACGTCCGGACGCAATTCGAGACTACTCTCCCTATCATTGTAAAGGAGTGAGACCACAATGTCTGAATTTTCCATGTCACGTCGCGCAATGCTTGCAGGGGCCGCCGCCATCCCGATGGCCGCCAGCCTGGGAGCAACCAAGGCAAGCGCCGCCGGCCACATGCAGGGCCCGCAAATCCCGCGCGTCAGCCGCTTCGGCGTCGGGAACTTCGAAGTCACAACCATGCTCGTCGGAAGCCGCACCGTCGAAGAACCGCAGGGCATTTTCGGCATGAATGTCAGTGCCGAAGAATTCGCGGCCGCTTCCGCTGAAGCGCGCATTCCTGTCGACAAGGCGCAATTCTTCTTCACGCCGACCCTGGTCAACACAGGGTCCGAGCTGATCCTGTTCGACACCGGCCTCAATGGTGCGGCTACCGCACAGGCGGTCGAGATGGCGGGCTATTCCGCTGACGCGGTGACGCATGTGGTTCTGACCCACATGCACGGCGACCACATCGGCGGTCTGATGACCGATGGCGCCGAAACCTTCGGCAACGCCGCCTACATCACCGGTCAAGCGGAATTCGACCACTGGTCCGGCACCGACAACGAGGGCTTTGCGAACAACGTGAAACCGCTCGCGGAAAAGATGTCGTTCCTTGGCGACGGAGACAGCGTCACCTCCGGCATCACGGCAATGGCTGCGTTCGGGCACACACCGGGTCACATGACCTACATGCTCGACAGCGATGACCAGCAACTGCTGATCCTCGCGGACCTGACCAACCACTATGTCTGGTCGCTGGCGCATCCTGACTGGGAAGTCCGCTTCGACATGGACAAAGCCGCCGCAGCCGCATCGCGCCGCAAAGTGCTGGGCATGCTGGCCAGCGACGCCGTTCCGTTCATCGGCTACCACATGCCCTTCCCGGGTGTGGGCTATGTCGAAACGCGCGGTGACGGCTTCCACTACGTGCCGCACAGCTACCAGCTGCTGCTCTGATCCCGTCTTGACGCGGTCGCCCAGCGCGGTGCTGATACGCGCATGACCGCGCAAGACGATATCGACGACATCACACGCTATGCCGAGGCAGCCCTGAACGGGCTGCCTTTGCCGTTTCGTGACCTGTGTCGGGATATTCTTCTTCAGGTCACCGACGTGCCGCCGCAGGACATTTTGGACGAGCTCGAGATCGACGATCCCTTGGAACTAACCGGTCTCTATGACGGCATTCCCCTCACCGAGAAATCCGCAGGCGATCCGTCGCCCTTTCCCGATCAGGTCTGGCTCTATGCAGAACCGATCCTTGCCGAATGGCGCGAGCGGAAATCGGTCACATTACAGGATCTGGTGACCCATATCGTCGTGCATGAAATCGCGCACCATTTCGGCTGGACCGATGATGAAATCGCAGAAATTGACCCATGGTGGGAATAACCCCAGCGCTTTTTGCAAAACCGCGTACCGGGTTTGCAAACTTGGGGTTCAGCCGTCCGTCAAGGCCCCGTTGACCCATTCGCCCGTGGCCTCCTCGCCCGAGGCATACCGCATCGTCCCGGTCCCCTGACGTTTGCCGTCAAGGAACATGCCCTCATAGACATCGCCATTCGCGTAGGTCGCGGTGCCCTGACCGCTGATCTCACCATTGCGCCATTCACCGGTATAGCTGAACCCGTCGGCCATGGTGATGGTCCCCTGCCCATGTCTCTGGCCCTCGGCGAACTGGCCAACATACACGGTGCCGTCGGTATATGTCGCCGTCCCCTGACCATGGCGCTGGCCGTTCTGCCATTCGCCCTCGTATTTGTAACCGTCGGGATAGGTCATCGTACCAACGCCGTGGTTTCGGGCGTTCTTGAACTCACCTTCGTAAACCAGACCGTTGGCGTAAACCGCCCGACCGCGTCCGTCGATCACGCCATCGACCCACGCACCTTCGTAGATCGACCCGTCAGGATAGGTGATCTTGCCCTCTCCGTTCGCCAGATCGCCCCGGAACTGTCCTTCATAAACAGATCCATCGGGGTACGTCACCTTTCCGATGCCTTCGATCTGTCCCGCCACCCACGCGCCTTCATAACGATAACCATCGGTGCCGACAAAGGTGCCCTGACCGTGGCGCAGATCATCCTTGAAATCGCCTTCATACACGTCGCCGTTGGCATAGATCACCTTGCCGGGCCCATCGCGGCGGCCGGCCACAAGCTGGCCTTCGTAGACATCGCGATTGGACTGGGTCAGCTTGCCGATTCCATCGATCTGCCCGTCTTTCCACATGCCTTCATAGACAAGCCCATCCGGCATTGTGAGCGTGCCCTGCCCTTCACGTTCTCCGTCTGCGACACGACCTTCGTAAACCGAGCCATCCGGATAGGTGATCGTCCCATTGCCTTCCTTGACGCCGTTGACCCAGTCGCCTTCATAGACGTAGCCACCGGGGCTTTGCATCGTGCCGCGCCCGTGGTGCAGCGCGTTGCGGAACGACCCTTCGTAGCGCACGCCATTGGCATAAAGCGCCACACCCTGACCGGTGATCTTGCCATCGAGCCAGGAGCCCTCATAGGTCGAGCCGTCCGCAAAGACGATCTTTCCGATCCCCTCGGGCTTGCCCTTGGCGAACTGGCCTTCGTACACCGACCCGTTGGGAAAGCGCGCAACGCCATCGCCTCGGATTTCACCTTCAACCCAGTCGCCGGTGTATTCATAGCCGTTTGGAAGACGATAGGTGCCAGTGCCGTGCTGCAGCCCGTTCAGGAAGGTGCCCTCGTAGACACCCCCGTCATCGTATTGTTTGGTCTGAACCTCACCATCCTGTGCCTGCGCGCCCTGTGTGACGGCCAACGCGACGGCTGCTCCCAGAATGACTATGCTGCCCGGTCTCATTTCTTTGGTGTCCCACGCATGTTCGTTGCCATGTCCCTGTCCCCGAAACCTATGCGACGGGGCGGGGTCAGACAATGACTTATCCCACAAGTGACTTTCCCTCGCGCGGGGTTCTGCTATGTCACCCGCGATATCGGGAAAAGAAGGACCGCCCCATGTCGGACCGGTTTCGCATCACTCTGGCGCAGTTGAACCCCACCGTGGGCGACCTTGCAGGCAATGCTGCCAAGGCCCGCGCCGCATGGGAAGAGGGCAAGGCTGCAGGTGCCGATCTTGTCGCCCTGCCCGAGATGTTCATCACCGGGTATCAGGCCCAGGACCTGATCGTGAAGCCTGCTTTTGTGGCTGCTGCGCAGGCGGAACTGGCGGCTCTTGCCGAAGCCTGCGCAGATGGACCCGCACTCTCTATAGGCGGTCCGTCTGTGGGCGAAGACCTCAAACTGCACAACAGCTATTTCGTGCTTCAAGGCGGCAAGATCGCTTCGGTCGTACACAAGTATTTCCTGCCGAACTTCAACGTCTTCGACGAAGTCCGCCTGTTCTCGCGCGACCGGATGCAAGGTCCGGTGGCGGTCAATGGCGTGCGCATCGGGATGCCGATCTGCGAAGATGCTTGGTATCCGGATGTGGTCGAAGCCCTTGAGGAAAGTGGCGCCGAGTTCATCCTCGTTCCCAACGGATCGCCCTATTTCCGCGACAAGTTCGAGACCCGCCTGAACCACATGGTCGCCCGTGTTGTCGAAAGCGGATTGCCGCTCATCTACCTCAACATGGTCGGTGGTCAGGACGATCAGGTGTTTGACGGTGGGTCGTTTGTGCTCAATCGCGGCGGTGTTCCTGCTGTGCAGCTTCCGATTTTCGACGAGGTGATCAGCCATGTCGATCTGGAACGCGGGGATGACGGCTGGCACGCTTTGAACGGGGATTTCACCACGCATCCCGATGCGATGGAACAGGATTACCGCGTCATGGTCACCGCGCTGCGGGACTACATGGCAAAGACCGGTTTCAAGAAGGTGCTGCTGGGTCTGTCCGGCGGGATCGACTCGGCCATCGTGGCGACCATTGCGGTCGATGCGTTGGGCGCAGAAAATGTGCGCTGCGTGATGCTGCCGTCGGAATACACCTCGCAGGGATCGCTGGACGATGCCAAGGCGGTGGCAGAGAACCTTGGCTGCCGGTACGATTTTTTACCAATTGGTAAAACCCGTGAAGCCGTGACCGAAACCCTGGCCCCGCTCTTCGAAGGCACACAGCCGGATCTGACCGAAGAAAACATCCAGTCCCGCATCCGCGGGTTGCTGCTGATGGCGCTGTCGAACAAGTTCGGCGAGATGCTTCTGACCACCGGCAACAAGTCCGAAGTCGCGGTCGGTTATGCCACGATCTATGGCGACATGGCGGGCGGCTACAATCCGATCAAGGACATGTACAAGACCCGCGTGTTCGACTGCTGCCGTTGGCGCAATGCGAACCACCGCGGCTGGATGATGGGACCGGAGGGCGCTGTAATCCCTGAGGCGATCATCACCAAGCCTCCCTCGGCAGAACTGCGCGAGGATCAGAAAGACAGCGACTCCCTGCCTGATTATCCGGTGCTGGACGGTATCTTGGAGATCCTCGTCGACGAAGACGGGTCCATCGCCGATTGCGTTGCCGCCGGGTATGACCGCGCCGATGCCAAGAAGATCGAACACCTGCTTTACATCAGCGAATACAAGCGATTCCAGTCCGCCCCCGGCGCGCGCCTGTCGAAACGCGCGTTCTGGCTGGATCGGCGTTATCCCATCGTGAACCGCTGGCGCGACCCAAGCTAGGGGCCGCGCCGCACAGGTCAGCTTGCCTTCAGTACACCGCGTTCGATCTGGTCGGCTTCGATGCTCTCGAACAGGGCTTTGAAGTTGCCTTCTCCAAATCCGTCATCGCCCTTGCGCTGGATGAATTCGAAGAAGATCGGCCCGATCACGGTCTTCGAGAAGATCTGAAGCAGGATGCGCGTTTCACCGCCGCCGACCACACCTTCGCCATCGATCAGGATGCCGTGTTTCTTCATCCGGTCGAGCGGCTCTTCATGGCCCACAACCCGTTCTTTGCTGAGGTCATAGTAGGCATCCGGCGGCGCGGGCATGAACCTGAGGCCCCGTTCCGCGATCTCGTCCACCGCGTCATAGATGTCGCGCGCGCCAACCGCGATGTGCTGGATGCCTTCGCCCTTGTAGCGCTTGAGGTATTCGACGATCTGCCCGGTCTCGCCCCGGTCCTCATTGATCGGGATACGGATGCGCCCGCAGGGCGAGGTCAGCGCGCGGCTCAGCAGACCGGTATACTTGCCTTCGATGTCGAAGAACCGGATTTCCTTGAAGCCGAAGATCTTGCCGTAGAACCTGAACCACGTGTCCATGTTGCCCTTGTGGACATTATGGGTGAGGTGATCGAGGTAGTGGAAGCCCACACCTTCGGGATTGGCGGTTGAGACCCAATTGAATTCGTCGTTGTAGGGGTTCTGACCGTAATATTGGTCGATGAAGTAGATCAGGGAGCCACCAATGCCGACAATCGCAGGCACGTCCATCGCCTTGTCGTCGCCGTCATAGGGCGTGGCCCCCAGCATCACCGCGCGGTCATAGGCGTGTTTCGCATCAACAACACGCCAGCCCATGGACGGCGCGCAGGGGCCGTGCTCTTCGACAAAGCGCATCGCGTGGCTGCCGGGTTCGTTGTTCAGGATGTAGGTGATGTCCCCCTGCTGCCACAGCTCAATCTGCTTGGTCTTGTGCGTGGCCGTGTGGGTGTACCCCATCTTGGTGAATAGCTCGCGCAGAGCATCCGGATCGGGATGGGCGAATTCGACGAATTCGAACCCGTCGGTCCCGGCGGGGTTGTCATTGGTGATCTTCGCTTTTGGTGCATCGTGCGGAAACGGACCCATGGCATCCTCCTTGTTTGTGAAGAAGATACGTCCGGCACCCTGCGGGGTGTGCTCATAGTTGGATGGTTTTCCACCAATATATGCGTGATCCTTGCATGTTTACTTGAAAAGATGCACATCTCCCGCATGTCTACGCTCGACCCCAAGGATATCAAGCTGCTCGCCCGCCTCCAGAAGAACGGCCAGATCTCTGCTCAGGACTTGGCAGATGACCTTGGCATGTCCGCCTCCCAGATCAGCCGTCGGCGGCAGCGGTTGGAGGCCGAGGGGTATATTCTAGGCACACCGTGTCGGCTGAACCCGGATCGGCTCGGCCTGAATGTGCAGGCCTTCATCCAGGTCGAGACACGCGCCCAGACCAATGGTACCCATCAGTCGATCAAACGGCTGGTCGCCACGACCCCCGAGATCGTTGCCGCGTGGACGCTGACCGGCGAGGCGGATTACATTTTCCGGGTCTACTGCACGGATCTGGCGGCGCTGAATCGGTTGGTGCAGGAGGTGCTCTTGCCGCACGAGTCCATCGGACGGGTGCACAGCCAGATCGTAATGGATCAGGTCAAGGACGACACTGCGTTGCCTTTGCCGCGTTGATCAATCCACCTTGATGAACCGCGCACCACCAGCGCGCTCGCCCACAGTCACGCGCCGTGCCCCGGCACTCACAGGCGCGCGGGCCGCGTCGTTGCGCATGTCGCGCATCATGGCGCTGACAGCAGCGGGCAGCGACATCCCGATCGCCTCTTTCTCGGCGTTGGATGCGGTGGACATCATCGACACCACTGACACGATGCGCAGCCGCCCCTGATCGTTGACAAAGACCGGCGCGCCGGACGATCCGAAGGTCACGTCACAGTCAAAGGTCATCAGCCCGCCGCGATAGGTCTGCTTGTGCCGACATCCGGACTCGCGCTGAAGCGACGTATTGCGGCCGCGCCCATAGGACACAAGGATCACCGAGCTGTCGTCCAGAGCGCGGTCGTGAATGCGGAAAGGTTCGGCTTCGGTGCTGAAAATCGGGCTGTCGAGGCGCAGGAGCGCAATATCGGTGCGCACCTGTTCGGTCAGGGAAACATCGAAGGACCCGAGATACCCTTCGGACAGTACGATCCGGCTGACGCCCCGGACGGCAGCGGTGAAGTCATGTGCGAGACCGGCGCGAAAGCGCATCGCGTCTTTGGACAGCACCTGCCTCGTGTCGGTGTCGACAACACAGTGAGCCGCTGTGAGAACCAGATCGCGCGCGATAAGCGTCCCGGTACAGGTGCCCATGGTGGTATCCAGCCGCCCGACACCTTCCCAGCCCAGAACCTCGCCCCGGTGATCCAGACGGTCGCGCTCCTGTGCCAGTGCGGACAGGGGAAGGCCGATCAAAGCCAGAAAAAGAAGACCGAAGTACCGCCGCATGTAAGACCACCCTCTTGTCGAACCGGGCGGTCAGATTAACCCGCCGAGAAGGCACAAGATGGGCGGCTTTGCGGCAATCCGGGCTCAGACGAACTGCTCGCGGATAAGCCGTTCTTCAAGCCCGTGTCCCGGATCAAACAGGACCCGGTGGGCGATGGACGGTTCCGACTTGATATCGACCTGCACCACATTGCGCACGGCACGGGCGTCGGCCTCGGCCATGACGGGGCGTTTGTCGGGATCGAGCACTTCGAAGGTGACTTCGGCCGTCTTGGGCAGGAGAGCCCCGCGCCACCGCCGGGGGCGGAATGCGGCCATCGCGGTGAGCGCCAGCACGTCAGATCCGATGGGCAGGATCGGACCGTGTGCAGAATAGTTGTAGGCAGTGGAGCCTGCGGGCGTGGCCACCAATGCGCCGTCGCAGACCAGCTCCGACATCCGCACCTTGCCATCGACGCTGATCCGGAGGCGCGCCGCCTGCGGTCCTGCCCGCAGAAGCGAGACCTCGTTGATCGCCAAAGCGCGGTGGGACTGACCATCCTGCGTGGTGGCCAGCATCGACAGCGGGTTGATCACCTCTTCCTGCGCCTGCTCCAACCGCTCTTCCAGCCCGTGCTCGGAGTATTCGTTCATCAGGAAGCCGACGGTCCCCCGGTTCATTCCATAGACCGGCGCGGCCAGATCCTGCGTACGATGCAGCGTGGAGAGCATGAACCCGTCCCCGCCCAAAGCCACGATCACATCCGCGCCGTCCTCGGCGTGATCGCCATAACGGCGGGTCAGACCTGCCTTGGCGGCTTGGGCTATCGGCGCGGGACTGGCCGCAAAAGCGATGCGCAGTGACATGGAAAGATGTTCCTATCGGGGTCGTCTGGCTCCGAAACAATCACAATCGCCACGCTTGCGCCAGCCATGGCGCAGCTTTGTTGCGTCTGGTCGCTTTCCCGTCTTTGCCTTTTGGCCCGACTCCTATACGTAACCGCCAAAGTTTGACCCGCTTCAAGGAGGCCCTGCCCATGAACGCCCCGCACCGTGACACCGGTTTCTTCACCAGTTCGCTGGCCGACAGCGACCCGGACCTGTTCAAGTCGATTACCGACGAGCTGGGCCGCCAGCGCGACGAGATCGAACTGATCGCTTCCGAGAACATCGTCAGCCGCGCTGTGATGGAAGCGCAGGGCTCGGTGATGACCAACAAATATGCCGAAGGCTATCCGGGTCGTCGGTACTATGGCGGCTGCCAGTTTGTCGACGTGGCCGAGAACCTCGCCATCGAGCGGGCGTGCCAACTCTTCAACTGCGGGTTTGCAAACGTGCAGCCGAACTCCGGCTCGCAAGCCAATCAGGGCGTCTTTACAGCGCTTTTGAAACCGGGCGACACGATCCTCGGCATGAGCCTCGATGCCGGTGGTCACCTGACCCACGGCGCGGCGCCGAACCAGTCGGGCAAGTGGTTCAACGCCATCCAGTACGGCGTGCGCAAGCAGGACAACACGCTGGACTATGATCAGGTTCAGGAGCTTGCCAACGAGCACAAGCCGAAGCTGATCATCGCCGGTGGTTCGGCCATCCCGCGCCAGATCGATTTTGCCAAGATGCGCGAGATTGCGGATTCGGTGGGCGCGTACCTGCATGTGGACATGGCGCACTTTGCCGGTCTGGTCGCAGCGGGCGAACACCCCTCGCCCTTCCCGCATGCGCATGTCGCGACAACCACCACGCACAAGACCCTGCGCGGCCCGCGTGGCGGGATGATCCTGACGAATGACGAGGCGCTGGCAAAGAAGTTCAACTCGGCCATCTTCCCGGGCATTCAGGGCGGCCCGCTGATGCACGTAATCGCTGCGAAGGCCGTGGCCTTTGGCGAGGCACTGCGCCCCGAGTTCAAGACCTACCAGCAGAATGTCATCCGCAACGCGCAGGCGCTGTCGGATCAGCTGATCAAGGGTGGTCTGGACACCGTGACCCACGGCACCGACACCCACGTGGTGCTGGTCGACCTGCGCCCGAAAGGCGTGAAGGGCAACGCCACGGAAAAGGCGCTGGGTCGCGCGCATATCACCTGCAACAAGAACGGTGTGCCGTTCGATCCGGAAAAGCCGACCATCACCTCGGGTATTCGCTTGGGTTCGCCCGCGGGCACGACTCGCGGGTTCATGGAGGCCGAGTTCCGCCAGATCGCGGACTGGATCATCGAAGTGGTCGATGGGCTGGCAGCCAATGGTGAGGACGGCAACAGTGCTGTCGAGGACAAGGTTCGCGCCGAAGTGGCCGAGCTCTGCGCCCGATTCCCGATCTATCCGAACCTTTGACCCGAGCGCACGATGCGTCGACGCATCGTGACGTTTCCGTCAACGGAAACGCATCGCACCCTGTGAGAATGAAAGACGCCCAAGTGACGGGCGTCTTTTTTTGACCAAACGCACTTTTCATTTGGAATTCGGCGCGTATAGTCGCCGCCATGACACGTTTGGCCCATACCGCAATCCGCACGCGCTCCTGCGCGCCTCTTGCGCTGGCCACCCGTCTTCTCCTAATCCGCCTCTGAGCGCGGCCCAACCGGCGCGACCGCTCAGAGGATGACCGTGACGCGCCGACGGGTTTGGACAAGACAGAAAGATCAAGACAATGACACAGACTGACAAAGACCGCGTGGTCATCTTCGACACCACCTTGCGCGACGGGGAGCAATCGCCGGGGGCCACCATGACCCATGACGAAAAGCTCGAGATTGCCGAGCTGCTCGATGACATGGGTGTCGACATCATCGAAGCCGGGTTCCCGATTGCCTCCGAAGGCGATTTCCGTGCGGTGAGCGAGATCGCGCAGCGCTCCAAGGATGCTGTGATCTGCGGCCTCGCGCGGGCGCAATTGCCGGATATCGACCGCTGCTGGGAAGCCGTGCGCCACGCCAAACAGCCGCGCATCCACACGTTTATTGGCACTTCGCCGCTGCACCGCGCGATTCCGAACCTCACGCAGGACGAGATGGCCGAGCGGATCGAACAGACCGTGACCCATGCGCGGAACCTGTGTGACAACGTGCAATGGTCGCCGATGGATGCAACGCGCACGGAATGGGATTACCTCTGCCGTGTTGTCGAGATCGCGATCAAATCCGGTGCGACCACGATCAACATTCCCGACACTGTGGGTTATACAGCGCCGGTGGAAAGCGCCGACCTGATCCGCCGGTTGATCGAAACCGTTCCAGGGGCCGATGACGTTGTGTTCGCCACCCATTGCCACAACGACCTTGGCATGGCGACAGCCAATGCCTTGGCCGCTGTCGCGGGCGGTGCACGGCAGATCGAGTGTACCATAAACGGTCTGGGCGAACGCGCGGGCAACACTGCATTGGAAGAGGTGGTGATGGCGCTCAAGGTGCGCGGCGATATCATGCCTTACACCACCGGCATCGACACCAAGAAGATCATGCACATCTCGCGTCGTGTGGCGACCGTGTCGGGCTTCCCGGTGCAGTTCAACAAAGCGATCGTCGGCAAGAACGCCTTTGCGCACGAAAGCGGTATTCACCAGGACGGGATGCTCAAGAACGCCGAGACGTTCGAGATCATGCGGCCCGAGGATGTCGGTATTGCCGGTACCTCCCTGCCCTTGGGCAAACACTCGGGTCGGGCCGCGTTGCGCGCCAAACTCAAGGAGTTGGGCGTCGAGGTGGGGGACAACCAGCTCAAGGACATCTTTGTCCGCTTCAAGGATCTGGCCGACCGCAAGAAAGAGGTGTTCGACGACGACATCCTCGCGCTGGTGACGGCAACGACCGAAGGCGACGATGCGCTGCAGCTTGTGAACCTCAAGGTGGTCTGCGGCACCGGTGGACCGGCGGAGGCGACGCTCGAGATGGAGATCAACGGCGAGGACAAATCCGCCGTCAGCGAAGGCGACGGACCGGTGGATGCGACCTTCAAGGCGATCCGCATGTTGCACCCCAACAAGGCACGCTTGCAGCTCTATCAGGTGCATGCCGTGACCGAGGGAACCGATGCGCAGGCGACAGTGAGTGTTCGGTTGGAAGAAGACGGCATGATTGCCACTGGGCAGTCTGCGGATACCGACACGGTGGTCGCCTCGGCCAAAGCCTATATCCACGCGCTCAACCGGTTGATCGTGCGGCGCGGCAAGACCGGCAAGGACGTCAAGGAAATCTCGTATCGGGATGTGACCTAAGCCCCGGTGCGTGCAAGCACACACCCTACGTAGGGTGCCGTGCTTGCACGCACCGTTCTCAATACGGCACCCGCCATTTTGGCTTGCTCGGCTGCGCCTCGACCTGCGCCAGACCGCTGGTTTCCATAAGGCGGGTGATCTCTTGCTCCAGCAACCGTTCATCGGCTTGCCCCCGCACCGGCACACGTCCCGGTTCAAGGAAGAGAGGCGCAGCAAGCGGCGTGACCCGATCAAGGCGCATCAGGTCAATCCGATCCCCCACCCGTTCCGCCATCTCGCGGATACGGGCGAAATCAACCAAGCCACGCATCGCCTCTTCGCGGGTGATCTGCATCAGCAGGTGGTCGGGGTCGTATTTCAGCAGCGTGTCATAGAGAATGTCGGAAGACATGGTCGCCTGACGCCCGGTCTTGCGCTGGCCTCCAAGGTTGCGTTCGATCAGGCCGGCGATGGTGGCTGAGGCCCGGAAGGTACGCTTCATCACGGCATTGCCGGCAAGCCAGCCGTCCAGGCCGGCCTCCAACGCCGGCAGATCGAAGAGCGGCGCTGGGTCGATCACTGCATCGAGCCCCCAGATAAGAACGGCGTAATCGGTGGCGACAAAGCCCATGGGCGCAAGCCCCTCTTCCTCCATCCGCTTGGTCAGCAGGAGGCCCAGTGTCTGCATCGCATTGCGCCCGGCAAATCCATAGGCCACCAGTTGCTCCCGCCCGTCATGCGGGAAGCTTTCGATCAGCAGCCGCCCCGGTTCGGGCAATCGACTGACCCGGCGCTGGATGTGCAGCCAGTCGCTTGTGTGGCGCGGCAATTCCGGCCAATCGTCCTGTTGAAAAATGCGCAGAATGCGGTTCGACAACTGGGTTGAGGTGGCGAATTTCGTGCCCATGAAGGTGGCGATCTTGGGCTTGCGCCCGGGGTCGCGGGTGACTTCGACCGTCAGTTCCCGCAGCCCTTCATAGCGGACAATCTGCCCGCCGATCAGGAAGGTGTCGCCCCTGGTCAGCGTGGCGGCAAAGCCTTCCTC
This sequence comes from Marivita geojedonensis, assembly GCF_002115805.1. Lineage (GTDB taxonomy): Bacteria > Pseudomonadota > Alphaproteobacteria > Rhodobacterales > Rhodobacteraceae > Marivita > Marivita geojedonensis. The sequence continues at coordinate 48,065 of NZ_JFKC01000021.1, forward strand.
GATCTCGCCCAGAGGCGCGCCCCCCCGCCCCCGCCATTTGACCTTGAGCGTGTCGGTGTCCTGAATGGTGCCGATGTTCTGCCGTATGCGCGCCGCGGATCGGGGATCGCGCAACTGCCAGCGACCGTCGGGCAATTGCTTGAGCCGCTGCCATTGATCATAGGCGCGAAGGGCATAACCGCCGGTGGCGCAGAAATTCAGACAGGAGTCGAACTCATCGCGGCTGAGATCCGCATAGGCGCCCGCACTCGTCATCTCGGCATAAAGAGTGTCGGCATCGAACGGACCAGAGCAGGCGGCGATCAGTATGTGCTGACAGAGCACGTCGCGCGGCCCGCGCCCGCGCCAGTCTCCGTCAAGATCATGCGCTTTGACCGCCTCCAAAGCGGCCACGCATTCGACCACCTCAAAGCGGTTGGCGGGCACCAGCAGTGCCTTGGACGGCGCGTTGTAGCGGTGATTAGCACGCCCGATCCGCTGCACGAGGCGTTTCACGTTTTTGGGGGCGCCGATCTGGATCACCAAATCCACATCGCCCCAGTCGATCCCCAGATCGAGGCTGCCCGTGCAGACGATGGCGCGCAGATCGCCCCGAACCATCGCCGCTTCGACTTTTTCGCGCTGCTGCCGGTCGAGCGACCCGTGGTGGATGCCGATGGGAAGCGCGTCTTCGTTGGCAAGCCAGAGGTTGTGAAAAAATATCTCGGCCTGCGCGCGGGTGTTGTGGAAGATCAGCGTGGTCTTGTGCTGTTTCACCTGCTCCAGCACTGCCGGAATGGCATATTTCGCCCCGCCACCGGACCACGGTGGGGCTTCGTCCGTGACCAGCATGGAGATGTCGGGCTCCGGCCCCGGATCGGCAACGACGATCTCGCAGGCGTCGGGGTGTCGGGCCAGCAGGCGTGCGATGGCGGCAGGGTCATCGACCGTGGCAGAGAGGCCGACGCGGCGCAGGTCGGGGCACATCGCCTGCAATCGTGCAAGCGCCAGCATCAACTGATCGCCACGCTTGCTTTCCGCCAGCGCGTGGATCTCGTCCACCACCACCCGCTGCACCCCTTTGAACATGCGCGGCGCGTCTTCGTAGCTGGTGAGCAGAGCAAGGGATTCCGGTGTGGTCAGCAGGATATGAGGCGGGTCGGCGCGTTGGCGTTTCTTGACATGGGCCGAAGTGTCGCCCGTCCGGTCCTCGACCCGGATCGGAAGATCCGCCTCGTCGATGGGCGTGCGCAGGTTGCGTTTGATGTCGGCAGCCAGCGCCTTGAGCGGGCTCACATAGAGCGTGTGCAGTCCGTCACGAGGGTCATTTGCCAGTTCCACCAGTGTCGGCAGAAACCCCGCCAGTGTCTTGCCGCCCCCAGTGGGCGCGATGAGCAAAAGACACGGGTCGGAGGCCCGGTTCAGCATGTCCTGCTGGTGCGGGTGGATCGCCCATCCACGGGTGTCGAACCAGGATTGGAGAGAGGCGGGCAAAGCGGTCATGCCCTCTACATATGCCGCCCTAGGGCAAAGAAAAACGTGCAACGCGCATTGCAGGTGCGAGCGCTATCGCCGAAGGTACGGGACGTGTTGAAAGGCTCCCGCATGCGCTCCCCCCATCCGTTGCTTTTGACGCTGACGCTCTACATGGCGGGCCTGGGCGCGGCCGGACAGTTCTCAAAACTGGCGGTGAGTTTCGTGGCCCTGACCGAGGTGTATACCGGGTCGGGCGAGACCATCCTCGGGCTGGCGGTGTCGCTCATCAGCCTCATGGGTCTGATCCTCGGACTGGTTGCGGGGATCGTGGTGTCCCGCATCGGTGCCCGCAAAGCGCTGGTGGCGGCATTGGCCTTGGGCGCAGCCCTGTCTTTATGGCAGGCCATGCTGCCGACCCTCCCCGTGCTTATGCTGAGCCGGGTGCTGGAGGGCGCGTCGCATCTTTTGATCGTCGTTGCGTCGCCCACCCTGATCGCCGAGGCGGTGCCGGATCGCTATCGACCGGCTGCACTGACGCTGTGGAGCACTTTTTTCGGCGTGGCCTTTGCGCTCACCGCTGTCATCGCTCCGTGGGTGATCGCTCAGGGCGGGCTGTCTTTGCTGATCGGTGCGCATGGCGTTTGGATGGCGGTGGCCTGTCTTGCCGTACTCGTGGTTTTGCCGCGTCCCGTCATGACCCCGGCTCCTGCGGCACGCATCTCGGTGCTGCGCCGTCACATGACGGCCTATGCAACGCCCGGGATCGCGACGCCGGCGCTCGCGTGGCTTTGCTACACACTCACCTTTGTTTCGGTTCTGACTGCCCTGCCTCTGCTGACCGGAGGTGCTGCCCCGGCATGGCTGGCAGCAATCGCGCCTTTGGTTTCGATTGGGGTTGCACTGACGGTTGGTGTTGCCGTGCTGTCGCGCCATCCGGCGCAACCTGTCGTGACGTTGGGGTTTGCGCTCTGTGCAAGCGTCGCTGTTCTGATCCTGCTCTTCGGGTTTACCACGCTCACCGTGCTATTGCTCTTCGCCAGCATGGCGCTGGTGCAAAGCGCTGGTTTTGCCGTAGTCCCACAGATCAACGCGGATGCACCTTCGCGGGCGCTGGCGAATGGCGCTCTGGCACAGATGGGGAATCTGGGGAACCTGAGCGGGACGCCGCTGTTGATCGCGCTCTATCAGGGCGCACCGCTCTTCGGGCCGTTCCTGTTCCTGATCACCGCCTATGGTGGCGGTGTTCTGGTGACGTGGGTGTTGGGTCGCAAAGCGGTTGCGGCAATGGAGGAAGGGCGTGTTTCAGTCGACTGAAACACCGAACGCGTCAACGCGTTCGTCAGCCCTACATCTCTGCCAGCCGCGCAACGTAGCGTGCCAGCGTGTCAATCTCGAGGTTCACCTTGTCACCCACCTTGGATGCGCCCCAGGTCGTGACCTCTTGTGTGTGAGGAATGATGTTCACACCGAAACGGGTGTCTGCGACCTCGTTCACTGTCAGGGATGTCCCATCAAGCGCCACCGACCCTTTCGGCGCGATGAACCGCGCCAAGGCGCGCGGGGCCTCGAATGTGTAGCGGACACTGTCGCCCTCGGGGTGCATCTCGACGATCTCGGCCAGCCCGTCGACATGGCCGGACACGATATGTCCGCCCAGTTCATCGCCGACCTTGAGCGCACGTTCGAGGTTGATCTTCTGACCTTCGACCCATTGGCCGATATTGGTCTTGTCCAGCGTTTCGGCACTGATCTCGACATCGAACCAGTCGGGGCCAAGCTGCACAACCGTCAGACAGACACCGCTGCAGGCGATCGAGGCACCGATGTCGATGTCGTCGGTGTCGTAATGAGTGCCGATGCGGGCCCGCAGATCGCCCTTGCTTTCAAGAGCTCGGATGTCTCCGATGTCGGATACGATGCCGGTAAACATTATTTAGTCCTTATTGCCGTCGCATACACCATATGCAGCGAATTTGCGTTCTCAGACATGCGTCTCTTGTGATAGTCTTCCGCAAATCCGAGGGATACTGCGCCGCTATGACAAACACAACGGGCAAGCCTGACACCAATTCGGGGCGGGTGTTCCTGTTTCTGCAAGGCCCGCACGGACCGTTCTTCAGTGAACTGGCACAACACATGCAACAGACAGGCGCGCGATGCTGGCGCGTGGTTTTCAACGCAGGCGACGGGTCACGCTGGCAGGACCGTAATACGCTCTTGGTGTTCCACGATCGGATCGAGGACTGGCCGGCACAATTTGCGACCTGGATCGAAGACATAGAGGCCACGGATATTGTGCTCTATGGCGACACGCGCCGCCACCACGCCGAGGCCATAGCCATCGCGCGCAAAGCCGGATTGACCGTGCATGTTTTTGAGGAAGGCTACCTGCGACCCTACTGGGCTACGTATGAACGCGAGGGGTCCAACGGGAATTCCCGGCTGATGCAGATCACTCTGGCACAGATGGAACAGGCTCTGACGCGGACCGCAGATGTGCCCGCCCTGCCGCCTGATCAGTGGGGCGATCTTCGGATGCACATGGTTCACGGTGCGCTGTATCACTGGCATGTTCTGTTTCGAAACCATGGATTTCCCCACTACCGGCCGCACCGGGATCAGACCGTGGCCGAGGAATTCCGGCTGCACCTGCTGCGCCTGCTCAGGCGTCCACGCCACATGGTTCAGCGCTGGGCCGCGACACGCCACATTCGAAAAGGTGGCTGGCCGTTCCACGTGGTCCTGCTGCAATTGGAGCACGACGCGAGTTTCCGGTCCTTCTCGGGATTTGAATCGCAGACGGATTTCGTTGAGATGGTGATCTCGGAGTTTGCGAGGGGCGCTCCGCCGCATCACCGGCTGGTGTTCAAGGCGCATCCGTTGGAAGACGGCCGCGCACCTCTTGAAGCTGCGATCAGAGCCAGTGCCGAACAGCATGGCCTGTCCGACAGGGTCTTCTTCGTCAAAGGCGGCAAGCTTGCCTATCTTCTCGCGTCCGCGCGCTCTGCGGTGACGGTCAATTCTACCTCGGCCCATCAGGCATTATGGCGGGGGTTGCCGGTGCGCTCCTTTGGAACAAGCGTTTACGACAAGGCAAGCCTTGTGTCGCACCAACCTCTTTCCGATTTCTTTGCCGAACCCACACCGCCCAACCCCGACGCCTATGCCATTTATCGCCAGTTCCTGCTGGAAACGAGCCAATTGCCAGGTGGGTTTTATTCGTCCCGAGGCCGCGCTCAATTGTTGCGGCAGGTGGTGGATCGGATGCTTGATCCGGTAGATCCCTACGATCACCGCCTGCAACCGCAAGAGACCAAGCCGCAACACTTGCGCCTTGTTCGCGGCTAGCCACCACCCGTGGTACTGGCCAAACAGACCGGATTTCGGTAGTTTACCAGCAAAATATAAACCGAGGCAGACAATAACTGGTCGAGGAGACCGAGCAGTGTTCATTTCGAAGTTCCGATGGGTTGCACCCATCGCATTGATGCTGTCGGCATCATTTTTGGCATCCTGTGGTCTGCCCGGTGTTGGCCCGACCAAGAATCAGATCTTTGCAGGCTCGGTACAGCGCGAAGGCGATGCGTTTGTCGTGGCTGTCAACGACCGGGTCACCCGAGCAACCGCCGTGGTGCCGGCGCTTGGATTTTCTGACACGCTGCGCCATGCAAGCATTCAGAGCGCGGACATCATCCGGCCCGGCGACACGCTCGGCCTGACGATCTGGGAAAACGTCGATGACGGCCTGCTGGCCGGCGAAGCCTCGAATGCAACCATTTTGGAAAGTGTTCAGGTGGATGGTTCTGGCTTCATCTTTGTTCCCTATGCTGGCCGGATCAAGGCAGCGGGCAACACACCCGAGGCGATCCGCCGGATCATCACGGAAAAGCTGGAAGACCAGACACCCGATCCGCAGGTTCAGGTGCGCCGAACGGCCGGTGACGGCGCCACGGTTTCGATCCTTGGATCGGCGGGAACACAGGGTGTCTTCCCAATCACCCGACCGACGCGGACGCTGGCCTCAATGCTGGCTAGCGCGGGCGGCGTGGGCATGTCTCCGGAAATTGCACAGATCACCCTGACGCGGGGCAATCAAAGCGAAACGATCTGGTTTGAGGATCTTTATGACAATCCCGAACTCGATATCGCGCTGCGGGATGGTGACCGTATTCTGGTGGAAGCCGATCAGCGTTCTTTCACCGCGCTTGGGGCTGCCGGATCGCAGACGCGGCTGACCTTCGACACGCGGACCCTGTCGCTCGTCGAAGCGCTGGCACAACTGGGCGGGCTGAGTCCGACGACCGCAGACCCGACCGGTGTGTTCGTCTTCCGGAACGAACCGGCCGAGATTTCGAACATTGTTCTGGGTCGCAACGATCTGGTGGGCGCACAGCGCCTGATCTACGTGCTTGACCTTACCGAGCCGAACGGCCTTTTCGTGGCACGCGATTTCCTGATCCGGGACGGCGACACAATCTACGTCACCGAAGCCCCGATCGTACAATGGAACCGGACCATCGCATCGATCACCGGTACACTTGGTGGCGCGCAGGGCCTCACGACAGCAGCGACTGGCGGAACGCTCGGCGAGTAATCCGGAGTGTCGCCCCAAGACACGTTGCAGCCTGCCGGAGAGAACTCTCTCCGGCGGCTTTGCGTTTACAATACCGGGTTTCTGACCCAAGCCCGGATCAAACGCATTCTGGCACTGGCAGGCTGGCAGGTGTCGATAGGCCGACCGTCCGGTGACGACTGGGTCGGTGTCTGGGGCAATGTGCCAAGTGCCCAGCGCGGTGTGTCGGTGGCTGAGGGCCGGGATGCCCCGGTCTTGCGGGTAGAAGACGCCTTCCTACGGTCCCTCCGCCCCGGTCGGGTTGCGCAGGAGCCACCGTTGGGGCTTCTGCTGGATCAGACCGGGCTGCATTTCGATGCGTCCCGCCCCTCGGATCTGGAAACACTGCTGATCCTGGACCCGCTGGATGACGCAGCATTGCTGGCCCAGGCCCGAACCGAGATGACCCGACTGCGCGATCTGCGTCTGTCGAAATACAGTGCTTACGATCCACAGCTGAGCCTGCCAGAGCCGGGATATGTTCTGGTCCTTGATCAGGTCGAAGGCGATGCGTCTGTTCTGGCATCGGTTGCTGGCCCCGACATGGCAAGAGCGCGGTTTGCCGAGATGCTCTATTATGCCCAGACAGAGCACCCCGGTGCCCGCATCCTGATCCGGACGCACCCGGAAACCAGTGCAGGGAAACGGTTGGGGCACTACACCCCCGAACAGGGACAGGGGCGGATTTCCTTCATTGATGCAGAGCTTGCTCCAATGGACCTGCTGGAAGGTGCAATCGCGGTCTACACCCTGTCGTCGCAGATGGGGTTCGAGGCCATTCTCGCCGGGCACAAGCCAAGGGTTTTTGGCACGCCGTTCTACGCGGGGTGGGGCCTGACCGAGGATGAACACCAATTCATACGCCGGCAGCGCAGCCTCACGCGGACGCAATTGTTTGCCGGGGCGATGATGAAATTTCCGGTGTGGTACGACCCTTATGAGGATCGGCTTTGCGATCTGGGTCGGGTGATCGACACGCTCGCCGCTACACGTCGCGCCTGGACTGAAGACCGGAATGGATGGGTTGGGCACAACATCCGCCAATGGAAACGGCCGCATATGCAGGCATTGTTCGGACAGCACAAACCGATGCGGTTTTGCAGGAATGTTCCGTCCGACACCCCGAAGCTCATGTCGTGGGGCGCCTCGGAAAAAGGTGCGCCCTGGCGCGTGGAGGACGGATTCCTGAGATCGCGGGGATTAGGTGCAGAACTGACCCCGCCCTTGTCTTTGGTTCTGGACGATATCGGGATTTACTACGATCCATCTCGTCCCTCGCGCCTGGAAATGCTGATCAGGCAAAGCGTATCGCTTCCTGAATATGCTCAGATCCGCGCGCGCCGCTTGATTGACAGGATCGTGGCGGCTGGTGTGACGAAATACGCCGCAGGACAGGAACACGCGCCACTCCCTGACCCAGAGGGGCGACCGGTCATTCTTGTTCCCGGTCAGGTCGAAGACGATGCCTCGGTCATTCTGGGAAGCCCGGAACTCAAGTCCAATGCCGCCCTGTTGGCACGCGTGCGGGATGCCAATGCGGACGCGATGATCCTGTATAAGCCCCATCCCGATGTTGTTGCCGGACTTCGGCCCGGTTCGGTCGAAACCCCTGAACGCTGGGCAGACCATATCGTGCCGGATCATTCCATGGCATCGCTGCTTGAGCAGGTGGATGCGGTCTGGACCATGACTTCACTCACCGGGTTCGAGGCCCTTCTGCGCGGCGTTCCCGTTACGACGCTTGGTGTACCCTTCTACGCGGGGTGGGGATTGACGACCGATCTGTGCCCGATCCCGGACCACCGCGATCAGATGGTGCGCCTGGAGCAAATGGTGCACGCGGCTCTGATCGACTATCCGCGCTATTACGATCCCGTCACCCGCCAGCCCTGCCCGGTCGAGGTTGCGCTGGACCGGCTGATTTCGGGAAAGACGGCGCAACCGTCATCCCTGCGACTGCTCGCAAAAGCGCAAGGGCTTCTGGCAAGCTATTCCTGGATCTGGCGGCGCTGACGCGTCCAGCTTTGCACGACATCGTCCCCAATCCGCCGGACAGCCCGCAGGGCAAATCGCGGCGCATCTGTCAGACGGTCGAGGCCAAGTGCACCAAGCGCGGGGCGCCCCTCAGCACCGATAATCACACCGCCCATGTGCAGCTCGAGCCGATCAACAACATCGGCAGCAAGAAGGCTTGCCGCCAACTCTCCGCCACCTTCACAGAATACGCGGGTCAAGCCCTGCCGACCCAGCGTCTGCATCATCGCCGGGATATCGATCTGTCGACCTTCCAGGGGTACCTGAAGGAGTTTCGCCTCAGCGTTTTGCCACGCGGCTTTGTGCTCTTCATGGGCATCAGCCGCATGGCAAAGCCAGACCGGTGCCGTCGAAGTGGTGCGGGCAAGCTGGCTGTTGTGTGGCAAATCAAGCCGTCTTGAAACAACGATCCGCACCGGTTGCTGCGGTACATCCAGACCGCGTACCGTCAACAGCGGATCGTCCGCCCGGACCGTTCCCGCACCGACCATCACAGCGTCATGCGACGCGCGCAGCTGATGAACATAGGCCCGCGTTTCCGGGCCGGTGATCCACTGGCTGTCACCATTGGCGGTGGCTATGCGCCCGTCGAGGCTGGTCGCGAGCTTGAGAGTCACCAATGGGCGGCCTTCCGCGACACGGGTGAAAAAACCCGCATGATCTTCGGCGGCCGCCTCGTCACCGATCCCGGTGACAACTTCGATCCCGGCCTCGCGCAGCTTGGCAAACCCCTGCCCCGAAACGCGTGGGTCGGTATCCGCAAAGGGTGCCACGACGCGGGCGACACCGGCAGAGATCAGGGCATCCGTGCAGGGCGGTGTCTGGCCCTGGTGGGCGCAGGGTTCCAGAGTGACATAGGCCGTGGCACCGCGCGCCTTCGCCCCAGCCTGAGCAAGCGCCTGAGGTTCTGCGTGAGGCCGTCCGCCCGGTTGCGTCCAGCCTTCGCCAACAATCCTGCCGTCGCTGACAATGACGCATCCTACGGCCGGATTGGGCCAGGTATTACCCAATACGCGTCGGCCCAGGTCCAACGCGCGGTCCATATGGCGCGCATCATCCGGGCACATCAGACAGGGTCACTCTTCCGGTTTGGGCTTGTCTTTGTCCGGACGCAGTTCACTGACGAACTTGTCGAAATCATCAGCTTCCTGGAAATTCTTGTACACGCTTGCAAATCGCACGTAGGCCACGGTGTCGATCCGGGCGAGCGTTTCCATGACAATCTCGCCGATCTGTTTGGACGGAATGTCGGTTTCACCAAGGCTTTCCAGACGCCGCACAATCCCGGAAATCATCTGATCGATGCGTTCAGGATCGAGGGGTCGCTTCTGCAACGCTATGCGAATGGAGCGTTCGAGCTTGTCGCGGTCGAAATCCTCGCGCCGCCCGTTTGATTTGATGACAACGAGGTCACGCAGCTGGACCCGTTCGTAGGTCGTGAAACGGCCACCGCAGGCCGGGCAAAAGCGTCTGCGCCGGATGGCGACATGGTCCTCTGCGGGACGACTGTCTTTCACCTGTGAATCGATATTTCCGCAAAACGGGCAGCGCATTGGCCGTTCCCCTCTTTTTCGTCTCTGCCTCTGACTGTGGGTTTTTCCCACTTATCCACAGCCACTATAGGTGAGCCGCGAAGTTTTGGGTAGAGGGGAATTCAGAGCGCAAATTGTGGTGGTGCGAATACATCATCCGGCAATGTCTGCGTGGCTGAGGGCACAAGACGGCGCACCAAAAAGCGTTGAGGCCGTGGAAGTTAGGCCAGATGCGCCGCTACGCGCCGGGTATGCGGCGCGGTCCGATGTTCAAACAGATAGATGCCCTGCCATGTCCCCAGGGCCAGGCGACCGTTGTTCACCGGAATGGACAGACTGACCGGCAGCATCGCTGCCTTGATGTGGGCGGGCATGTCGTCCGGCCCCTCATATGTGTGGGTCAGATATGACATCGACGGGTCGCTGGTCGGCGGAACAAGCCGATGGAAGAACTCGGTCAGGTCCGTCCGCACTTCGGGGTCCGCGTTTTCCTGGATCAGCAGGCTTGCAGATGTGTGCTGAACGAAAAGAGTCAGAAGGCCTGACCCGGAGACCCAGTCCGCCACCTCGCGCGTGAATTCGTAAAGGCCGGGGCCGCTTGTGTGAATCTGAAAGGTGGTCTGCATATTTACCGACTTCCCGTGGAGGTGGGGCGGACTATCTTTTTTGCATCCACATAAGGCCGCCTCAAGCCTGAAGATGGACTCACAGGGAGTATTTCAATGAACGAGATTACGCCACCGAAACGAATGACGGCCAAGGACTTCGATCAGGAGCTGCTTGAGCTGTACGACTTCTACGCGCACGGCCAGATCACCAAGCGCGAATTCCTTGACCGTGCCGGCAAATTCGCAGTCGGAGGGCTTACGGCAGCGGCGCTGCTCGGAATGTTGTCCCCGAACTACGCACTTGCACAGCAGATCAATTTCAATGATCCGGATATCACACCGGAATATATCACCTATCCGTCCCCGAACGGGCATGGCGACGTGCGGGGTTACCTGGTGAAACCAGCCAATCTGACGGGTCCTGCGCCAGCGGTTGTCGTCATTCACGAAAACCGGGGGCTGAACCCGTATATCGAAGACGTCGCCCGCCGCGTGGCAAAGGCGGGTTTCATTGCACTTGCTCCGGATGGGTTGAGCAGTGTGGGCGGCTATCCCGGCAACGATGCGGAAGGTCGAGAGCTCCAGAGAACCGTCGATGGCGAGAAACTCATGAACGACTTCTTCGCCGCCTACGAATTCATGGCCGGTCACAGCGACACGACCGGAAAAGTCGGATGCGTCGGCTTCTGCTACGGTGGCGGTGTCTGCAATGCGATGGCAGTCGCCTATCCCGAACTGGGTGCTTCAGTCCCATTCTACGGTCGTCAGGCAAGAGCGGAAGACGTTCCCAAGATTCAGGCACCGCTGCTGCTGCAGTACGCAGAGCTTGATGAACGCATCAACGAAGGGTGGCCGGCGTATGAGGCCGCGCTGAAAGAGCACGGCAAAACTCACACGGCGCATATCTATCCCGGTGTGAACCACGGGTTCCACAACGACAGTACCCCACGATACGATGAGACGGCTGCAGAACTGGCATGGGATCGAACGATCACGTTCTTCAACCAACACCTTGTCTGACGCTTAACGACCGCCCCGTTGGTCGATGTTCGTGCCTGTCAGGCTTTCCGCAAAACGGCTTTCAACACCAAAAGAAGCCAAGGGAAGCCATGGAACAGGAAATCGAAAACATCAATGGGGCGGCTCATGTCACCTGCGAAAAGCATCTTCAGCTTCTCCCAGACATGAGACTCGGGGAAAAACGGTGCGAGGCCAAGTGTTGCACAGGCGAGCAGAAGAAGCGTCCAAGACGTACTATCAAGGATGTTACGCAAGTGCGTCATTCGACACCTCAATCTGCAACATCACCGGAAGATCGTATCGCCCTGCTGATCCACGAGCATACGCGCCTTGTTGACGGATGCTGAGGCGGCTTCGTCGAAGCTCTGCAGCGTGTCAGCCCGCATCATGAAATGTGATTTGAGCTCTCCATCGATCTCTTTCTCGATGCGCGCGCCAATGCGCCACGTCGACCCTTCTTTCACCGGTTCGGCGTAGATGGTGTAGCCATTGTGTGTCTCGGCGGGCGCTGAAGGCGGTGAGCTTCCACCGCCTCCGCCAAAGAGTTTCTTGAGAAAGGACATGCCTTACTGGTCCAGGAAGCTGCGCAGTTTGCGGGACCGGCTTGGGTGCTTGAGCTTGCGCAGCGCCTTTGCTTCGATCTGACGGATCCGTTCGCGGGTCACGCTGAACTGCTGACCTACCTCTTCCAGCGTGTGGTCGGTGTTCATCCCGATACCGAAACGCATCCGCAGAACCCGTTCCTCGCGCGGAGTAAGCGACGACAGAACGCGTGTCGTGGTTTCCTTGAGGTTTTCCTGAATGGCGCTGTCCAAAGGCAGCACGGCATTCTTGTCCTCGATGAAATCACCGAGCTGGCTGTCTTCCTCATCACCGATAGGCGTTTCAAGGCTGATCGGTTCCTTGGCGATCTTCATCACCTTGCGGACCTTCTCAAGCGGCATCTGCAGCTTTTCGGCCAGCTCTTCCGGCGTCGGCTCGCGGCCGATTTCGTGCAGCATCTGGCGACCGGTGCGGACCAGTTTGTTGATCGTTTCGATCATGTGCACCGGAATACGGATGGTGCGCGCCTGATCCGCGATGGAGCGGGTGATTGCCTGACGGATCCACCATGTCGCGTAAGTGGAGAACTTGTAACCACGGCGGTATTCGAACTTGTCGACCGCCTTCATCAGGCCAATGTTGCCTTCCTGGATAAGGTCGAGGAACTGCAGACCGCGGTTGGTGTATTTCTTGGCGATGGAGATCACGAGACGCAGGTTCGCCTCGACCATCTCTTTCTTGGCCTGACGGGCTTCTTTTTCGCCCTTCTGGACCTGTGCCACAATGCGGCGGAATTCGCTGATGTCGAGGCCCACATACTGCCCAACCTGCGCCATGTCGGCACGCAGTTCTTCGGCCTTGCCGAGCGAGCGTTCAATGAACATCTGCCAGCCGCGACCCGACTTTTCGGCCATTTCGTCCAGCCAGTTCGGGTCAAGCTCGCGACCGCGATACGCGTCGATGAATTCGCGGCGGTTGATGCGGGCCTGGTCGGCCAGCTTCACCATTGAAGAGTCGATCGACATGATGCGCTTGTTGATGCCGTAAAGCTGGTCAATCAGCGCCTCGATGCGGTTGTTGTGCAGGTGGAGTTCATTCACCAGTTCCACGATCTCGGACCGCAGCTTCTGATAGCGCTCTTCATCCGCATCGCTGAACGATCCATCCTCATTCAGAGTGGCCGAAATCCGGCTGTCCTGCATGCTGGACAGCTCTTCATAGTCCTGTGCGATGCGATCCAGCGTTTCGAGAACACGCGGTTTGAGCGCCGTTTCCATCGCTGCAAGCGACATGTTCGCCTGTTCGTCGTCTTCGTCATCATCGTCACGGGCAATCGGGTTGCCGTCTGCATCAAGTTCCTGCGTATCTTCAGACTTCCTGTCGGAAGGCGCATCACTGTCGCTGACAACGGGCGCGGCAACCTCTTCTTCATCGCCCATCTGGTTGCCGAAGGTGGTCTCGAGATCGATTACGTCGCGCAGCAGGATGTCTTCACTCAGAAGTTCCTCCCGCCAGATTGTGATGGCCTGAAAAGTCAGTGGGCTTTCGCAAAGCCCGGCGATCATCGTGTTGCGGCCGGCTTCGATCCGCTTCGCAATGGCGATTTCACCTTCGCGGCTGAGCAGTTCAACGCTGCCCATTTCGCGCAGATACATGCGCACCGGATCGTCTGTCCGGTCCAGCTTTTCGGTTGTGCCCGAGGATAGAGTGATTTCACCCGGCTTCTGAGTCTGGACAAGGTCGGTTGTGCCCTTGTCGTCATCGTCGGACTCTTCGTCTTCCTCGGTAACCTGAATGCCCATTTCAGAGAGCATCGACATCACGTCTTCGATCTGGTCGGAACTGACCTGATCCGGCGGCAGCACTTCGTTCAGCTGATCGTATGTGATGTAGCCGCGTTCCCGGGCGTCGGCGATCATCTTCTTGACCGCGGCCTGGCTCATATCGAGGCTGACATCTTCCTCGCGGTCTTCGGTCTTGGCGTCGTCGTTATCTTTGGCGGCCATGGATGCTCCTGTCGAGGCGGGGCGATTCGTTTGACCCGAATCATTAGCGCGAATTAGTGATTCGCACACCCGTTTACCCTGTTTCGTTTACGCTTTCCTTAGCAAAACACCGTTATCTCCGGGGTTTATCGAAGCGAATGGTTTCCATCAAAGCAGCAAACGCGCTGCGTTCTTCTCGGCTGATCGGGGCCCCGTTCGGACCCAGATCGTATTCGGTCTTGTCTTCGGACTGCGCCCGCTGCGCAGATTGCCGTGCCTGTGCCGCTTGGCTCAATCGCCATGTGAGCGTTTCGTCAGCGGCCCCGTAAAGGTCTTCGGCAGCCTCCGCGATTTCAGCATCAAGCCCGTTTCCGGCTTCGAGTTTCGCAAATTCTTCCGTGATTGTCTGACGTGCCAACTCGCGATCTCCGGGCTTGCGCAAGCACGGCGTGATCGCGACATGGCGTGTACGGCACAGCATTTCAAGGGCATCGGTGCCGACACTCGCATCAGCAGCGGCACGGATGTCCTCTGCCCCAAGCGCCGCGTTTCGCAGAAGGCTGTCCCGCAACGCCGCATGATCCTGATCGACACAGACCATAGCTTCAAGCTGCGTCTCGAATTCCGGGATCAGATCGGGGGCGGTGATCAGCGCGGCAAGAATGACTGCCTCGCGAAGCCGGACCTCTACATCCTTGCCCCCCGAAACGAGCACCGAGGCGCGTGCGCCCTCGGATGGCTTTTGTGGCTGGCCAAAGCCACGTGACCGCGTGCCCGACGTGGTCGCCTTCGATGACCCTCTGAAGAGTTCCCAACGCAGCTGCTTGATTTCCTCGCCGTAATGGCTGCGCAGAGATGGATCCTGAATGGTTCGGATTTTCTCACGCAGGGTCTTGTCCAGCGCAGCCTTCCGTTCGGGGCTGTCAAAGACCCGGCCTTCCGTTTCCCGTCGCCAGAGAAGCTGCACCATCGGCTGAGCCGAGGCCAGGAGTGAACGCATCGCATCGCGGCCTTCGGACCGGATGAGGTCATCCGGATCCTTGCCTTCGGGCAACAGAACAAAGCGCAGCGACTTCCCAGCTTCAAGCAATGGCAAAGCGGTGTCGATCACACGATAGGCTGCGTTCAGACCGGCCTTGTCACCGTCCAGCGCCATGATCGGTTCGTCCGTGATGCGCCAAAGCATCTGAAGCTGGACGTCCGTCACAGCGGTCCCAAGGGGGGCCACCGCCGCTTCGAAACCAGCCGATGAAAGGGCAATGACATCCATGTAGCCTTCGGCCACGACCAAGGGCTGGCCCTTGCCGGCTGCCTCGCGCGCCGGGCCTTGATTGTAGAGTGTGCGGCTTTTGTCGAAGAGCGGCGTCTCCGGGCTGTTGAGGTATTTCGCATTGTCGTTTGGGTCCATCGCCCGGCCACCAAACGCAATGGTCCGGTCGCGGGCATCGCGGATCGGGAACATGATGCGATTGCGGAACGTGTCGTATGGCTTGCCGCCCTTTTGCGACGGCTTGGCCAAACCCGTTTCGAGTATCTGTTCGGGGGCGACACCCTGCCCGGTCAGATGATCCCACAGCGTCTGCCAGCCCGAAGGTGCGAAACCAATGGTGAACCGGTCCTGTGTGGCGTCATCGAGCCCACGGCGGGACAGGTAGTCCCGGGCTTCCGATCCGGCCCCGCTGCGCAGTTGAAGGCGATAAAACCGAACAGCCTGCTCCATAACCTCGACGAGCTTAGTGCGGTGATCTGCCTTTTCCTGTGCCTTGGGGTCTCGGGCAGGCATATGCATACCTGCCTCGGTCGCAAGGATCTCGACGGCTTCCATGAAGCCGACATTCTCGGTCTCGCGGACAAAGGAGATCGCATCGCCCTTGGCGTGGCAGCCGAAGCAATAATAATATCCCTTGCGGTCATCGACGTGGAAACTGGCCGATTTTTCCTGATGAAACGGGCACGGCGCCCACATGTCGCCCTTGGCCTGATTGGACTTGCGCGTATCCCACAAAACCTTCCGCCCCACCACCTGGGACAGGCTGGTGCGGGTGCGCAGTTCATCCAGAAAATTGGGTGGCAGGCTCATCCCCACAATATCGGGTCTGGCCGTGCGAGAGTCCAGTGGACGGTGTTCCGGGAATGCCGCGAAATGCAGTTGGAACTACTGTTGCAGGCAGGCCTGATACAGAGCGTTGCTGACCTCTGCGGTCAGTTGATCTTCCGGCAGGCTGTAGATCCATTCGACGAGTGCCGGGATGGCGACTTCGTAGTTTTTGGAGTCTGCAGGCAAGGCTCGAATAACCCGCCGCTCCGCACGGCGGGCGTTGGATCCGTTCTTGCGTTCGGCCATGATATTGGTCGCGATCTGACCCTGTTTGCGGCACTCCGCATCATCCACCTGCGCTTGGACCGGAACGGACAGGCTCAGGATCAGGGCGGTTGTTGCGACGGCTGTTCGGATCATGGGGTCCTCTTGAATTGGCCGGGTCAGATGTGAAACACCTAGCCCAGCCAATCCGCAATGTCACCAATCAGAGCCCCTTAGCCCTGTAACTGGCCGCAACCTTTTCGATCGACACGATGTATGCTGCGGTCCGAAGGTCCTGCACATCGTCGCGCCCGTGCCAAACGTCGCGCATTGATTGGTAGGCAATCCGCATCGTGTCATCGAGGCCAGAGCGCACCAGTTCAAGCTCATCGGCGCCACGCAGATACTTTTCCTTGAAGTTTGGGGTCATCGACCATGCATCGCCCAGCATGTCGTCAAGTCGCTGCAATTCGTCGATGACAAGCTGGTGCCGCGCTTCTTCCTGACGGCGCTGCATACGTCCAAACCGGATGTGGCTGAGGTTCTTGACCCACTCAAAATAGGAAACCGTCACACCGCCCGCGTTGGCATACATGTCAGGTATGACCACCGTACCCTTGGCGCGAAGGATATCGTCCGCCCCCGCCGTTATCGGACCATTCGCAGCCTCGATGATCAGCGGGGCCTTGATCCGGTCGGCATTGGTCAGGTTGATCACCCCTTCAAGCGCAGCCGGGATCAGGATGTCACAATCCGCCTCCAGAACGCTCGCTCCTTCGGCGGTGTGTGCGGCATCCGGGAAACCCTTGACGCCATCATGCTTGACGATCCATTCGCGCACGGCATCGACGTCCAGTCCGTTCTCGTTGAAGAGTGCGCCATCCCTTTCGATGATGCCGATGATCTTGCACCCATCTTCATCGCGCAGAAACTTCGCAGCGTGGAAACCCACGTTGCCCAGGCCCTGCACGACAACCCGCTTGCCGTCGAGTTTGCCGGTCAATCCGGCCGCCTTGACGTCTTCGGGGTGGCGGAAGAATTCGCGCAGCGCATATTGCACCCCGCGCCCTGTCGCCTCGACCCGCCCTGAGATCCCGCCGTTGTTAAGCGGTTTGCCGGTCACGCAGGCGCGCGCGTTGATATCGGTCGTATTCATCCGCGCATACTGATCGGCGATCCATGCCATTTCGCGTTCCCCTGTGCCCATATCCGGGGCTGGGACGTTCTGAGCGGGGTGGATCAGGTCACGTTTTGCCAATTCATATGCAAATCGGCGGGTGATCTGCTCCATCTCGTACTCGTCATATTCGCGCGGATCGATACGCAAGCCACCCTTGGACCCACCGAACGGCGCTTCGACCAGTGCGCATTTATATGTCATCAGCGCAGCCAGCGCCTCAACCTCGTCCTGATTGACAGACATTGCAAAACGGATGCCGCCTTTAACGGGTTCCATATGTTCGGAGTGAACAGAACGGTAGCCGGTGAAGGTTTTGATCTGCCCGCGCAGCCGGACGCCAAACCGAACGGTGTAGGTGGCGTTGCAGACGCGGATCTTTTCCTCAAGGCCAGGCGGAAGGTCCATCAGCGCAACGGCGCGGTTGAACATCAGATCGACTGACTCCCGAAACGTCGGTTCATTAGCAGGTATCGTGCTCATGTGTCCCTCCCGGTGATGTGGGTCTTTGCCCGTTATTAACGATCAGCCTATGACAGCTTGGTTAACTTCGCACGTCTTTGTGTCGACTTTTGAGCCGAACGAATTGGGCGATTTCGGCCGACTGTTTCAGGTCTGTCATCAATAAGGCCAAAACACCGTGAATTATTCTTATAAATCAAGACACTCCCAAATTTTTTCACATTTGCTGCCCTAATCCCGCCGCCTTTCGCCTTCATTTCTGCAAACATCGAAGTGGGGTGTCAGACCGTCCGAAATGGCGGGAGAGAGGTAACAAATGATCGGATCAAGCAACCTTCTGCCAAAGGTTCCGGTCGGGAAACGGAAGAAATCCAAGTTGCGGTCAAGCGTGGCCACAACCCTGACCCGATTCTCCCAAGAAACCGATGGCAACATGTCTTTCCTGGCGATCGCCGGGTCGGTGATGATGATGGTATTCGGCGGCGTAGGGATCGACATGATCCATGCCGAACTGGAACGTACCCGCCTCCAGAACACACTGGACCGCGCCGTGCTTTCCGCTGCTGACCTTGAGCAGCGTCTGGATCCTGAACTTGTCGTTCAGGACTTCCTGACTAAGATGAACATGGACGGCGCAAGCACAAGCGTGTCGGTCTCCACGGGGCTGAACTACAAAACCGTGACAGCTGAATCGCAGAGCATCTTCCCTGCGAACTTCCTGCAGATGATCGGCATCGATCAATTGCAGGCGACAGCGGCATCGCAGGCGGAAGAGCGTATCTCGAATATCGAGATCTCGCTGATTCTGGACATCTCGGGCTCCATGGGCGCGAACCAGAAGATCGAAAACCTGCGCACGGCTGCGACAGAGTTTGTCGAGACCGTCATCGACGAGGACGACACCGGACTGACGACGATCAGCATCATTCCCTATAACGCGACCGTGAACCTTGGTCCGGTTGTGTCGGAATACTACACGCTGTCCGACGAGCATGACGTTTCCGATTGTGCGATCTTCCCGGACGAAGACTTCTATTCGCGCGGCATCTCGCCGTCGGAAACGCTTCAGCGCCTTTCGCATTTCGATCCGTACAGCCTCGACGTGAACACGACGGAGACTCCGTATTCGTGGTGCCCGGTCGATGAGTATGGTTCGATCATCGCGCACAGCGCGGACGAAGATGAGCTGGTCGCGCACATCGCAAGCCTTGGTGCAGGTGGCAACACCGCAATCGACCTCGGCATGAAGTGGGGCGTTGCCCTGCTCGATCCGTCGGCCCGCCCGGCGATCAACGCGATGATCTCTGACGGTCACATCATTGCCGAAGCCGCAGGCCGGCCCGCAGCATATGATTCGCCCGACGCGCTAAAGATCGCGGTTGTCATGACCGACGGCATGAACACGACCCAGTATGACCTGGCACCCGAATACGCCAGCGGCATGTCGAACATCTGGATCGATGATCAGGGCGACAACGATCCGACAAATGATCGGTTCTCGCACTTGGTCAACGATGTAAGTGGTACATCAAATGACGTGTATTACTGGGATCACGAGCGGAACAATGCTCTGAGCATGCGGTATCAGAACGAGCCGGATGACGGTTCCGATGCGGTGCAGATGAGCAATGCGGAAGTCTTTGCGCGCTGGGGCACCCGTGCCTTCGGTCAGAAATTCTTCCGCACGCCATACTACGATGGCTACGTGTCGTATAACGAATACTACAACGCGTACTACGCCTACGAACCCATCGTGACCGGCAACGAGGCGGATGAGCGTCTGTCCAACATCTGTGCCCAGGCACGCGACGCGGACATCACCGTCTTTGCCATCGGCTTCGAGGCCCCTGACGAAGGTCAGGAAGCAATGCGCGACTGCGCATCCTCGCCAGCCCATTACTTCCCGGTCGAAGGACTCGAGATCTCTGACGCGTTCAACTCGATTGCCCGGACCATTAACCAGCTGAGGTTGACACAATGATGCGGTTTGAATTCAAAAAACTCCGCGGCTTCCTTCGCGACGAAAGCGGCTCGGCCTATCTGGTCCCCTTCGTTCTCTGGATGCCTCTGATGGTCGCCATCATGGTGGCCAGCCTGGAAATCGCAGCCCTGTCTGTGCGCCATACACAACTGGAACGTGGACTGGATGCGACTGTTCGGGAGGTCCGTCTTGGAACGGGTGAGAACCTTGACCATGACACGCTCAAGCAGATGATCTGCGAGAACTCGACCGTTCTGTCCGACTGTGAAGCCATGCTGCGGCTGGAGATGATCCCGCTCAGCCTGCGTGACTGGTCCGAACCGCCGCGTATGGCCGATTGCCAGGACGCTGCAGAGCCGGTCCGTCCGCTTCGCCAGTTCGATCCCGGTCAGCCGAACGAACTGATGTTCCTCCGCGCGTGCTACAAGTACAAGCCGATCGCTCCGACCGGTGCCCTTGCAGCCGCCATGCCCAAAGACTCCCAAGGCTATGCAGCCCTCGTGTCCTTTGCGGCCTTTGTTCAGGAGCCCTACTAATGACTACTCGTATCAAAAACCTCCTGTCGCGGTTCAGCCGCGACGAGAAGGGCGACATCACGGTCGAAGTTCTGATCCTGCTGCCCGCTCTGCTCGTAATCTTCGCGGCCTCCTGGGTGTATTTCGACGTGATGCGTCAGCAGACCATCAACCAGAAAGCCAACTACACCATCGGCGATATCGTTTCGCGTGAAACGGAAATCCTCGACGAGAGCTACATCGACAATGCCCAGAATCTTCTGCTCCATCTGGCGCAGGCACAGGGCGACGATGTCGACCTTCGGATCACCATCGTTCAGTACAACGTGAACGGTAACGGCAATGGCAAAGACAGCAACAACTCTGGGAACGACAACGGCAACAACAATGGATCCTACGATCTGGTGTGGTCCAAAGCCCGCGGCGACTGGCCTGAACTGACACAGGCCGATATCGACGCAAGCGTTGCGCAGCTTCCGTTGCTCGCGCCGGGTGACCAGACCATCCTCGTCGAGACACGCGACTGGTACAACCCGTTGCTCAACCTCACACCTCTAGATGCCTTCGACATCTCGACCTATTCGTTCACCCGTCCCCGTTTCGCGCCGCAGGTAATCTTCGAAGGGATCAATGACGGTTCCGACAAGACCTGGCAGAACAACGGCTGGGGCAACGGCGACGACGATGCTCCGGGCGGATCGCTCTGCACCAACAACGCGGAGAACGCCGACGAGGGTGACAAAAGCGCTGACTGCTCGGGAACCACAACCACTAGCAACGGCAAAGGCAAACAGTCTAGCGCCTGATCCTTATGCCTCACGCCGGGCGATCATCACAGCGATGACATCAGCCATCGGGCGGGCCTGACTTCCAGGGGTCACCCCGCCCACAGCAACCCGGCGCCCCAAACGCCACCACAAACCCGGCTGCCACTCACGTGGGGCCGGGTTTTTCAATTGAAGCATGAAACCGTTCGAAGGTTTCAACGCCAGCATCCCGCGATTGACAGCGACGATATCTTCGACCCGGGCGAGAACGGTACCATCGCTGTCCATCAACGCCTCTTTGGTCAGCCAGAGCTTCCGAGTCGTCGCCATTTGCAGGCGATGGGCAAACCAAAGGGAAAACAACCCCATCCCGATCAGGAAGATCTGCCACAGCAGGCTTGCCGGCGGCTGCGCGAACGCCAGGTACAGCACCAGCCCACCGAGTGACAGCAAGAGCGCAACCGCAAGCCACCTCCGCGGTCCGCTCGGGTCCAATTCTGCAAGAATGTCTTCACGCATGGCGTCTCTCCCATCTTCAGAGACGCCGATAGCGCATTCCCCGGATTAAGGCGAGACCGTGCGGAACACCTCGCTGCCCCGTTCCTCGGGTTCGTCATCTATTAGCTCCGTCGGAAAGCCCGGAGCCGTGATCGACAATCCGGTCGCCTCCTCCAGACGCTCGATCAACCGATCCGACTGCGCCCGGTCTCCATACCGCGCCTGACCATCCTTGACGATCTCGATCAGCTTGGGAGACAGCTCAAGAGGCACCTGCTTCGCATCCGCCAACGCCTGAAACAGGCCAATGTCCTTGAGGACGAGATCCAGCGTGAAATCCACGTCCCGGTTGCCGGACAGGATCAGCTGGCTTTCTGTTTCGTGCACAAAGGAATTCCCGGACGACGCCTTGATCGCCTCATAGGTCGTGGCAAGGTCCATCCCCTGCGCCGCCATTGTGGTCATTGCCTCACAAAGGCTGACCAGATGCACGGTCGCGAGGTAATTCGTCATGACCTTAAGCACCGACGCACTACCCACGTCACCGGTATGCAACACGCGGCGGCCCATATACGTCAGAAGCGGCAGAACGGCCTCGAATGTGGGGCGATCACAGCCTGCAAAAATCGATATATTCCCGGTCGCCGCGCGATGGCATCCGCCTGAAACCGGGCAGTCCGCCGCCCGTCCGCCCCTGTCCTGAACCGCTTTGGCCTGCGCCCTGATCGCCTCAGGATCGGTTGTCGACATTTCGATCCAGATCTTTCCCTCGTGGATCTCGGGCAACAGTTGGTCGAGCACGGCCTGCGATGCCGCCGGGCTGGGAAGGCTGGTGATGACGACATCGCATTCGCGCATCATCCGGGCTGCGGACTCTCCCGGCTTTGCCCCTTGGCTGGTCAACAGCGCCATCCGTGCCGGATCAAGGTCAAATACCGTCAGGTCTACCCCATTGCGCGCCAGCGTCCCCGCCAGCTTGGCCCCCACGGCCCCCAATCCTACGAATCCAACCTGCATCGCGGTCTCCCTGATCTTTCTTTCGACCAAGGTGACGTTGCCGATCCGGACCTGTCATGGCCAAAACCGACACGTTTGACGCTGTGACGGAAATTTCTATTCGGCAGCCATACCGTCGGTGAACTGCAAACGCGCAAGCCGCGCGTAAAGGCCATCCTCGGACACCAGCGCATCATGGGCGCCCATGGCCACGATCTTCCCCTGATCCATCACGATAATGCGGTCGGCTTTTTTTACCGTCGCCAGACGATGCGCCACGATCACCGTCGTCCGGCCCTCCGAAAGCTCGTCGACGGCGCGTTGCACGGCACGTTCGCTTTCTGCGTCAAGCGCGCTGGTTGCTTCGTCCAACAGAAGTACCGGAGCGTCCCGGAGAATGGCGCGTGCAATTGCGATACGCTGTTTCTGGCCCCCGGACAGCATCACACCGCGTTCGCCAAGCCAGCTGTCATACCCGTCCGGGAGAGCCGTGATAAACTCGTGCGCCGCAGCCGCCTGAGCTGCCATTTCGATTTCGGCATCCGTCGCGTCGGGACGACCGAAACGGATATTCTCACGGGTAGATGCCGCAAAGATCACCGGGTCCTGAGGCACCAGCGCAATGTGTTTGCGGAAATCGTCGCGGTTCAGCGCATCAATCCGCATACCATCGAGACACACAGCCCCAGAATCGGGGTCATAGAACCGCTGGATCAACTGAATGATCGTGGTCTTCCCTGCCCCGCTCGGCCCGACGACAGCAATTGTTTCACCAGGTTCGATCCGCAGATTGACACCGTCCAAGGCCGCCACGCCGGGGCGGCTCGGATAGGCGAAATGAACATCCTCAAAGGTGATTTCGCCCCTTACAGGTTCCGGCAGCGACGCCGGTGTCGCAGGGTCCGTTACCGTGTCCTCGGCATGAAGCAGTTCGACCAAACGCTCGGTCGCCCCCGCCGCGCGCTGCAGCTCTCCGAAGATTTCGGACAGGGCAGCGACCGACCCGGCCACCATCACGGAATAGATCACGAATTGCACAAGTGCGCCGGCGCTCATCGCCCCGCTGCGCACATCCGTTGCGCCGATCCAAAGCACGCCCACAATTCCGGTGAACACCAGAAAGATGACGATGGCTGTCATGAGTGCGCGCGTCCAGATCCGACGCCGGGCAGCATCGAAACTCTTTTCGGTCACCTCCGAAAACGTCTGCCGCGAAATCTCTTCATGCGTAAAGGCTTGCACAGTCTGCACCGACAGAAGCGCCTCGGAGGCATTGCCCGAAGATGCCGCGATCCAATCCTGATTCTCGCGGCTGAGCTTCCGCATTTTCCGGCCCAGTATCAGGATCGGCACGACGACCGCTGGCACGATCAGAAGCACCATCCCGGTCAGCTTGGCCGAGGTGAACAGCATCAGGAGCATGCCGCCGAAGAAGATCAGCACATTGCGCAGCGCGATCGAGATGGACGACCCGATCACACTCAGGATCAGCGTCGTGTCCGTTGTGATCCGGCTCAGAACTTCGCCCGTCATCACCCGCTCGAAGAACGTCGGGCTCAACCCGATCACCCGCGCGAAAACCGCCTTGCGGATATCGGCGACAACCCGTTCGCCCAATCGCGTCACCAACGCATATCGCAGCGCCGTCCCGACCGCCAAAAGCCCGGCAATCGCGAGGGCCGCCGCAAAATACTGGTCCAGCAACGCGCCGTCGGAGGTATTGAAATTGTCCACCACTCGGCGAACGGCCATTGGCAGGACAAGCGAGACACACGCCGTTGCAGTCAACGCAAACAGCGCCGCAAACATAAGTGTGCGATACGGAAGGACAAAGGGCCAGAGCGCCGCAAGTGAGCCCAGCTTCTTGGACTTTTGACGTTCCTCGTTCTTCGCCGGTAAAGGTGTCGCGTCGGCCATCAGGTTCCCGTTTTTTTAGCTGGCCATGCTTAAACATTGGTCAAGCTAGGATGGTCAAGCCGAACGCAGCAAAAAGCCGAATTTGCCGCGCACGTTAAACGAGGTTGGCGTAGATGTCTTGAAGAAGAGAACTTGGAGCGGGCGACGGGAATCGAACCCGTATCATCAGCTTGGAAGGCTGAGGTCTTACCATTACACAACGCCCGCTCAACGTGGTACGGGGTATTTCATGCTCGTTCGGAGGTCAAGTATCTGCTGAACACTGGGGGAGGAATTTCGATGACCAAACCGCATGCTGTCATCATCGGAGTGGGAGATGGGCTCTCTGCTTCAGTGGCCCGCAACCTTGCACCCGACTATGCGCTGACCTTGGCTGCCAGAACTTTGGACAAGATGGGACCACTCGCAGTGGCGTTGGGTGCGCGCGAGGTGCAACTCGACGCCACCGATGAAGAGGCTGTGGCCGCCCTGTTCGACAGTCTTCCTGAAGCGCCCCGGGTCGTGATTTATAATCCGTCTGCCCGGGTGCGCGGACCCATTGCCGAGCTGTCAGCAGACGATGTGCGCAACGCTGTTGAAGTGACC
>NZ_JFKC01000022.1 GCF_002115805.1 Marivita geojedonensis
GATTGCCTATTTGATGTTGAACACCGGAATGATCTCGGGGGATCCCGAAGAGGTGCTGGACCTGTATTTTCGTCAATGCGCCTTGCGGGTAACGACGCAAGATCTTGCGGTCATGGGGGCAACACTTGCGAATTGTGGGATCAACCCGCGTACCCAAGAGGAAATTCTCGGAGCAGCTGAGGTCCGCGATGTGCTCACGCTCATGATGAGCTGCGGCATGTACGATTATGCCGGCGAGTGGTCATATGATGTTGGGCTGCCCGCCAAAAGCGGTGTCTCTGGGGGGTTGATAGCTGTACTTCCCGGCCAGCTCTCTGTGGCAATCTGGTCCCCACCACTCGACCCGATCGGAAATACAGTCCGCGGTGTTGAGGCGTGCAGACGCATGAGCCAAGACTTCGGCCTGCACCTGTTCATGAACGCGGCTACCGTGGAGGATGTTGTGCGGCGGACCACAACGGCAAACCTGCAGCACAGTTTGCGGACCCGCAATCCTAGGGAGCGCGATATTCTGGCCGCCGAAGGGTATCGGATCGCGTTGGTTGAGCTTCAAGGCGCTTTGTATTTTGCGTCTTCTGAACGGATGCTGCGTGAACTCGACAAGGTGCTGGAGAAGGCAGAATTTCTGGTTCTCGATGTGCGCCGTCTCAATTCCATCGATCCAGCCGCAGAACGAGTCATTAACGATTATCTGGCACATAAACGCAGCGCGGGTATTGAGGTGTCTATTGCCGAAATCAACGAAGGTCAGACGGGCACGTGGACACGTATTGCGTCTTCCAACGATATTCGTGTGTTTACAACGGTCGATGCGGCTTTGGAAAGCAATGAGGAAATGTTGCTTGAGAGTCTGCGTCAGCCATTTGACCACACCAAGTTTTCGCTAGACAATATTGATCTATTCAAAGGCTTGTCTGCGGACCAGCTGCACAAACTGGAAGCCTCCATCCATCCTATGCAATTCGATGCGGGCGAGCGCATTTTCCAGCGGGGTGAGCAGGGCCAAATGTTTTTTGTTATTGCACGGGGATCGGTGAGCGTTTTTGTGCCAGGTTTCGGAGCCAATGATTTGCGCGTCGGATGTATTGGACCTGGTCAGTTTTTCGGAGAAATGGCTGTTCTGGGGGATGGTGTGCGATCTGCAGATGTCGTCGCGGACGAACGCCTTGTTTGTTACGGGTTGACCTCGCAGGATCTTCAAGCGCTTACTGCTGAGGATCCTGTCATTTCTTCAACTATTCTTGCAAACATGGCGCGCGAGTTTGCGGAACGTGTGCGACGTTCAAATGAGATGGTGTCCTCGCTCAAATAAGGACGTTGTTGAGACAATTGCAGTCCACGTCGAAACGCTCAGACCTTCTGACCGATAGAGTTGTTAAAGCCAAGCGAGCCCAAGGCGGAAATTCCAAATCTTCTCCAATTTTTCCATATTGAACCAAAAATAATTTCTATTTATCACCCGCACTGTGTCTCGTTGCGAAATTGATTTTATTCTGCAGCATTATCCTGCTCTGATCCTTCGGGAGAACCAGCGCGAGCGACTTTGCCCGCTAGATCGATCGAGATCATCGCATCCATTGCTAGCCGGAACCTCGGGTCCCGAATTGCACGTTTTTTCAACACTGCGACCTCCCACTCCAATACATCACTGTCGCTTGCCAGATATGTCGAGGCTGAAGCACGATTCCCGGTCAGATACGCGACTTCACCCACAAAAACTCCGTCCGGAATGGAAAAACGCCGTCCAAATTTTTCAACTTCAATTTCACCATCAATGACATAGCAAAGTTTGTTGACGCGGGCACCTGCAGCAGTCAGCTGGTACCCCTTGGACCTAGTAAGGCGGCTTGCCGCGCTCATTAACTTCCGGAAGTCGCCAGGCGGCAAAAGGTCGAAATGAGCATATATATCCCTGTATTTATGGGGTATAGCCACCGTTGAGTTTCGGTAGAGCAAACTAAGCAGGCCAATGAAATTTGCTGTCCCGGTTGCGGAACTTGCCCAAATAGCTGGCCATAATGGTGTTTCGTCGACTACAGCGTAGTACCAGATGTAGAGTATCGTACCAATTAGCAGCATGGTGCGAAGCATAATCTGATTGATTATGAGATAACCAAGAACGAACATCCCGGCAGCTGCTAGCACAAGAAAGTCGGATAAGATCAGTTCTTCCATTTACTCTTTCCGGTCTTGTCAGAGAAACCCGGCATTAAGTTGGGTAGGGGGCTGAGTAGCGTTCCGCTATGACCAAACCTAGCCTATTCAAGTGGTTCAAAACCAGCCCGCAGATCATACGCCCAGCGCTGATGATGTGTGTCCGTTTCCCGCCGTCGCTACGCAATGTCTAGGACCTGCTTCATGAATGCGGTGTCGACGTCAGCCACGAAACGATCCGATACTGGTGGCATCGGTTTGGTCCTATGCTTGCACGTGAGATCCGGAAAAGTCGGATCCAAGGCATGCGATCCAACCGGCGGCGATCGCAACTCGACGAAATGTTCGTGAATGTCAACTTTGAGATGGATTACCTTGGGCGCTCGGTTGATCATGAGGGGCAGGTGCTGGAAAGCTTCGTCACCAAGACCCGTGACAAGAAAAGCTATCATTGCAGAAACTTCAGCACCTCACCCGAAAGTTTTTTAGACGCATCCATGTCCGGTTCTGGAAGCATGGGCTCAATTAACTCGAAAAATGGGCTTGAGGGCGGTCCAGCTAATTCCATTGCCTTGGCGTCAATTCCAAAGGTGGATTGGATCGTCTTCCAAGCATGTCGAGTGTTCGCAAACTGCTGCAGGTAATCTCTAGCACTCTTCGGATCCAACCGCATCGCGACGAAGAAACCTAGTGCGCTTTCTTTGAGATCTGCCTCGGTCGCCATTGCCAAACCAAACAAGGTGTCGAGTCTCTTTGAGAAACACGGGTCAATTCGGCGGTACTCAACTCTGGGGCAACTACTCCTCAAGCGCTGCACTTCGTCTTCGTCGCCGCGGGCGAGAGCCTCAACATACGCGGCTACGCGTTGTGTCGGTGTCAATGTCGCGTAAACCTTCTGCGATATCTTCTTCACTAGTCATGCCTCCCAATTGCTTTCTCAAGCGCGTCAAGTCGACCCTCCAACTCGGCCGTCTCCAGTGTCCGCCTATAGCTTTCCACCAAGCCCATAATGTGAGCGCCTTCGGTTGGGGTTAGGTCTCCAGACGCAACGGAATCAAGAACTGAGCCTGCCGCTTTCGCAGCGTCTTCCGCTGATCTCATCCGTGGCAGGTCAAAAGTGACCGGGGCGTCTTTGCGAGGGGGCGCAATACGCTCCAGACAAAGCCTCAGCGCCGTTGTGTCTCCCTCCAAGGCCAGTTCAACCGCTTTGCGGGTCAGTGCGTTAGCTTCGCCGTCCAACAGCGCCAGTGCGGCCTGGGTGGCTTTGTGGCGCGCGCCCTTCGGCTTGCCCGGATTGCCGTGCGCGAATGTGCCGTCAGGGCTTCGGCCTCCCGTATTTGGGCGGTTTTTACGGGTCATTTCTGAACACCTTGTTGTTGCAAATCCGCTTCGCGAGCGCTTTGCGCCGTGATCTGGATTGTCATGTCTTCCTCGGAGGCCTTCCAACTTCCAAGGCAAAGCTGCTTCCATCGATCATCCGACTTACGATTAAAGCGCGGGTGCAGGTTTGCCAGTTGACCATCTCCATGCTCCATACCTTGGCCCCCCGTGACACTTGCATGACGCTTGACATGATGTTTGCCACACCCTTCTCAGACAGCCCGAATTTATCCGTCATAAGCGTCACAAGTGTCATGCCTTCTGATTTCATTGGGTTTTTTATGACGCTTTGTGACACTTGTGACGGATGTGTCATAGCGCCATGACGGATATGACGCTTATGACGTTGGTTTTGCGGTTCGCTTAGAAGGTATTTCATAGGGCATACCTCCCGACTGCGCCGCGCAATGCCGCGACTGAGTAAAAGCGTTTATGCATGTCACGCTCAGGACGGACGTCGTAAGGCTTCAGCAGCGATGCCACCATCCGCGTCGTGATCGGTTCGCCGGCCTTCCACACGGCCCACGGTCCATCCTCGATCGCCACAAGTTCAGTGACTAGATCAGCGCTTGTGATCCTATCGCCCTTCCACCGTTCGAGAATGTCGGCAATGTCGGTGAGCAACATGACGCCTTTGGACTTTGGCTCATCGCCAGCGCGAGCCGCTGCCATCCCGACAAGTGCCGCCCGGATGCGCGTCGGCCATGCACCACCAGCAGCGTCGGCAATGGCACAAAGACAGCGAGAGTTGTCTTGCGCCCGATCGTTCAGTTCTACGGGAACGTCCGGATCAGCGTTTGACAGCTTGATCTCGTTATCGGCCACCCAACGTGCCGCCAGCCGCCGAACGAATTTCAGTTCGTTAACGCGCTTGGCGTTCATCCGCTCGACGATCTCGTGACCTTCTTTCCGCTTCAGTTGCACCACCAGCGCCCGATCTTCGAGTGTGTCAGGCAAGTTGCCGATCATGGCTACCGCCTTCGGTGCCCAGACGTTGAATCGCTTAGGCTCGTGATCGTCGCCCTCGCAGCGCCAGACGAATGCGAGTTGCCGATTGTGTCCCCCGTTTATCATCCCGCGCATTTCCTCACGCGCCTCAAGGAAAGTGTCGGCTTCGTCGATCAGCAGTGTCGGCTTGTGCCGCTCGATCAAACGGAACATGACAGCCGCCGTGATGTTCGCGGCAATCTCAGCTTTGGGTGCCAGCGCGTGAACGACAGACATGGCGGTTGATTTCCCGCACCGCTTTTCCGGTGACGTGAACGCCAGGACGGGACTAATGTCCGCCGTGTCGTGCGCCCATGCGTGAACGATCCACGCCGCCATGAGCGGCGCGGCGTGTTCCGGCAACACACAGAACCGCTCAATCTGGCGAACAATCTCATTTAGAAGAACCGCGCCGTCGACGGGATCGTCCGAAGGCGTGACCTCCTCGAACGCGCAAGTTTCGCTTTTGACGGCCTCATTCTTCGGACGGTGCTTTTCGATTTCAGCATCGAGAACGGAAACACGGATTTTGTGTTCCTTCGCGAACGCTTCCCGCTTTTGCTCATATTCGAGCGGGGGAAGTTTGGCCAAAGTCTCGATCAGTTCGGCAAGCGTCGGGTCCGGATTGAACGTGTCCTCGAACGATGCATCAAAGTCGATGTTGTCGAAATTTCCATCCATCATTGCGCGTCCTCCTCGGCCATGTGCTGCCTGACAAGGAAGGCGACGGCCTCCGGGTTATTGCCTAGATGCCAGATGATGCCGCGAATGTTGCGAAGGAGAGTGACGATCTTCTGGACGTCTTGATGATCCAAATTCACCGTCCAGTCGGGATCGAAGTAAGTGCTTTCGGGATCGTCCTCCCAGATGCTGAGTTGGCGCTCCAAGAATGAGACAGCCGTTTCCAGAGCGTCGGCCACTTCCGTGCAGTCGGCCTTGATGTTCCTGAAGCCGCTCATGCTGCCACCTCCGCAACCGCAGAGGCGTGTTCGTCACTCAGAGACATGAGAGCCGCGAACGCTAGCGCCGCGCGTTCCTGATCTGAAAGACGCGAGATCAACACGGTTGTCAGACCGTGCCACGCCGCTTCGTTGCCAAGTGTCAGCGCGTATCCGACACAGCGGGCAACGCGCTTGTGGTCTGATTTTGCAAAGGCTCGCGTGGCGCCTGTCATACGCCCGCCCCCCAAATCAAAACTGCAAGAGCGTGCGCCTGCGCCTCGGTCAAGCCGTGAACGCGACGAGGGAAGAACATCTGAAATTTGGTCATTGCGCGCCCCCTTTCCAGTCAGGGGTCAGGCTGCAGGGTGCGCCAGAAAAGTAGCGCTGGGATTTGCGATGTCTTATATTGGAAAGGTCAATTTGAGTGGATTGACGTTTCTCTTGACCCGGTCCTTGTCCCCACAGGTGCCGGGTCACCTCATTTTCTCTCTCCATGATTACGCCACCTCATCGCGAAGGTTGCGCAGATGGGTGTCAACATCGCTTTCAGGCCAGTAAATCCGCGCCCCGAGTTTGATCGGTTGCGGCAGTCGGCCAACGGCCAGATCGTTATAAATCGCGCTTCGGGAGCGATTTCCCAGCTTGGCGCTCAATTCACTCAAAGTGAGGTAACGTTGCATATTCAGCCATCCTGTTCTGCTTCGGATGGTGCAACGGTGCCCTACATAGTACGTTTACTTCCAAAGGAGTTAATCTGTCTTACCCTCGGACCTAAACTCCTTAACCGCAGCCTTTGCTTGGCTTTCTGCGCTGGCATCGACGCCAAGAATAAGAAAGATGTCTGACACAAGATCGAAAAATGGTCCGTAGGCTTTTGAGTCTATTGGGTTAACCGAAACGGTGGGGCGTTTACCGGTAATTTCTTCGTATGCTTTTGCTAGGATTTTTGTAACCGCAGGCGCATATCTTAGCTTCGGCTGCCCGCATTGCGCTTTTTGATCATGCTTTATGAACTTGGCGGCGCCATTGGATAGTTTGACCTGATCGGCCATTTGCCAAGCTAGATTAATCACGTCAGTTTCGGTTGAGCGGGCTTGCCTTAAAGCATCAACGGCAGTCTTGCTCATTGAGCAAATGTGCTTTTCGAGCCGGTCACAGAGTTGTTGAAATTCGGCAATTTCGTTTTTCGCCGCTGTGGAACTTACCACGCGACTAAAAGGACGACGCTCGTTCCACTTTTCGAAGATTGTTAAGGAAATCTTTTCTGTCCACTTTTTGACCTCTGGATTCGTGCTGTCAGGAGTGTTGGTAAGGGCACTGAGCCGCGCCGCTATCTTTTCTTCACGCGTCACTTAGCCACCGTCGCAATCCTAACGATCTGCCCAGCGCCCCCGGTCACATGCTTAGCCCACCAGTCGGCCAGTTTGGCGCGGGGTTCGAGGTAATCAGTTCGCCTGTAGGCGCGCACCACACCACCGTCCACCACATGCGCCAGCATCGCCTCGGCGACTTCGTGCGGGGCGTCGGTCGCTTCGGCCAGCCATGTGCGCAACGACGTGCGGAACCCATGCGGGCGCGCTTCCAAGCCGCGCCGTTCCATATGCCGCGAAAGCGTCATGTCGCTAATCACGCCATTGCGGCTGTTCGGAAATAAAAACCCGTTCCGAGCGTGCGGGCGCGCAAGGTCAATGACACACTTGGCTTCTGCCGACAGGGGCACACGAAAATCCTCGGTCGCGCCTTTGCGGCCCTTCATTGCTTCGGCGGGTATTGTCCAAACATCGCCGCCAATTTGGTCTAGCCGGATATTGCGGAGCGGCCCCGAACGCACGCCTGTCAGGATAAGAAGGCGGAGCGCCAGATGTGTCAGCGTCGGTTCTTCAAGGCTTGCATAGAAGTCAGGCACATCGCGCCAATCCATCGCCGGTATATGTTTCGGCTGGTGCCGAGACTTTCCCAAGAGCGCTCTGGCTTTGGCGGTTGCTTGTAAGTCTACATCTAGTCCGAGCGCAGCAGCGTGCCTAATAATGATGGACAGGCGGTCTAATGCCTTCTGCGCGGTCGCAGCTTTTACGTGCCAGATTGGGGCCAGTGTGTCGCGAATATCGCGCTGGTCCACTTCGGTCACGGGCACACGTCCAAGCTTGGGCAGAACGTGAAGGGTGAGGGGCGACAGCCATCGGCCTGCCGTGCCATCGCCTTTCAATTCGGCTTTGCGGGACTCAAACGCATCAGCCGTGATGACGGCAAGCGAGATATCTTCGCGCCGGGCCGCTCTCTGTTCTGCCTCACGTTCTCTAATTGGATTGCGCCCTGCCGCCGCGACCTTGCGCCATCGGTCACGCAACTTGCGGGCCTCTGCCAAAGAGACATTTGGAAAACCACCCAAACCCATTTCTCTGCGCCTACCGTAAACGGTGACACGCAACACCCACTGTGCCCCGCCATCATCGCGCTTCACAAGCCACAGCCCAGCGCCGTCACAATGTTTTCCCACGGGAGCGGTTTTGATGAATTGAGCCGATAGCCTGTTTTGAGCGCGCATTCTGTGTCCACCAAAATATCCACCTTATGATATTGGATGCAGGCGGATGCGGCAAGACAGTGCCGGACAGAAATGGCAATGTTTCTATGGGAATGCAGTCAAAGATGGACAAATAAAAGCATTGTAATACAATGTGTTGGTGCGCACCGCCCGCACCACATTCCAAATAACCCGGTTTCAGCATTACCCAATCGGGAACTTACTCCGGAGGCACCATGTCCGACTTTACCACCCGCCCGGAAATCCGCGGAACATTCGGTGTCGTGACCTCAACGCACTGGATCGCATCTTCGGTCGGGATGAGCATTCTCGAAAAAGGCGGCAACGCCTTTGATGCGGCGGTCGCGACGGCGCTGACTTTGCAGGTGGTCGAACCGCACCTGAACGGGCCTGCGGGGGACATGCCGGCGCTTTTCTATTCTGCGCATACGGGCCGGGTGGATGTGGTCTGCGCGCAGGGCGTGGCGCCTGCGGGTGCGACGCTGGAGCATTATCTGGATCAAGGTCTGACGCTTGTGCCGGGGTCGGGGCTGCTGTCGACCGTCGTGCCCGGTGCGTTCGATGGCTGGATGCTCATGCTGCGCGATCATGGCACGATGACGCTGCGAGAGGTGATGCAGCCTGCGATTGACTATGCGCGCGACGGCCATCCCGTTCTGCCCCGCGTGGCGCAGACCATCGCCGGTTTGGAGGAGTTTTTCGTTGCAGAGTGGCCCAGCTCGGCAAAGGTCTGGATGCCTGACGGCAAGGCGCCTGAGCCGCATACGCTGTTCAGGAACCTTGAACTGGCCGCTACCTACGACCGCCTGGCCAACAGTGACGGGGCAACCCGTGAAGACCAGATCGATGCCGCGCGGCAGGAATGGCGCGAAGGTTTTGTCGCCGAGGCCATATTCGATTACCTCGCTGGCGCGAAAGTCATGGACGTTTCTGACAGGAAACACGCCGCGGTTCTGGCTCCTTCGGATATGGCTGACTGGCGGGCCACCTACGAGGCGCCGTTGAGCTACGAGTATCACGGTTGGACGGTGCACAAGACGCAGCCGTGGTCACAGGGGCCGGTTCTGCTTCAGGCGCTGGCCATTCTCAAGGGGTTCGACCTGTCGACGATGGACCCGAACGGGGCAGAGTTCGTGCACACGGTGATCGAGGCAATCAAGCTGGCCTATGCAGACCGTGAAGCCTATTACGGCGATCCCGATTTCAGTGAAATACCGATGGATGTGCTTCTGAGCGAAGGCTACAACGCCCAGCGGCGCAAACTGATAGCGGACACTGCGTCCTTGGAGCAGCGCCCCGGTCGTGTTCCGGGGTTCGAGCATCTTGCCGATGCGTATGTCGAACGCGCGAAACGGGATTTCAATGTCAGTGCGGTCGCAGCGCAGGAACCGACCATGTCGCACCTGACCGAAAAGCGGGGCGACACGGTGCATCTCGACATCATCGACCGCTGGGGCAACATGGTGTCGGCCACGCCCTCGGGTGGTTGGCTGCAAAGCAATCCGGTCATTCCCGGCCTTGGCTTCCCGCTCAACTCACGCGCGCAGATGTTCTGGCTCGAAGAGGGGTTGCCGACCTCGCTTGCGCCCAGGCGCCGTCCTCGCACGACCCTGACCCCGAGCCTTGCGGAAAAGGAGGGCCGTCAGCTTGTTTTCGGGACGCCCGGCGGTGACCAGCAGGACCAGTGGCAGTTGATCTGGTTCCTGCGCTTCGTTCATTTCGGCATGGGGTTACAGGACTGCATGGACCAGCCGCTGTTCCATTCGATGCATTTTCAGGGCTCGTTCTACCCGCGTGAGGTGCGGGCGGGCGAAATGATGATCGAACCGAATGTGGGTGAGCACGTGATCGCTGATCTGCGGGCGCGGGGCCACATCGTGACGGTAGCAGAGCCTTGGACCGTCGGGCGCCTGACGGCTGCTTTGCGCGAACCGGATGGCCTGTTGCGCGCGGCTGCGACCCCACGCTTGATGCAAGCGTATGCGGTCGGGCGTTAAGCGCTTTTTTTCCCGTTTGCCACTCCCTCGGATATCGGGTCTGATGCGGGCATCCACCCACATCAGTCACGGGAGTCACTATGCCCATCCGCAATCGTTTTGCCGAATTGCATCCTGAAATCACCGCATGGCGTCGGGATTTGCACGAGCACCCGGAGCTGCAATACGACCTGCCGCGCACCGCCGGGATCGTGGCCGACAAGCTGCGCGCGTTCGGCTGTAACAGCGTGGTGGAAGGGATCGGGCAGACCGGGGTCGTTGCGCTGATCCACGGCAAGACGAACACATCCGGCAAGACCATCGCCTTCCGCGCCGATATGGACGCCTTGCCGATCTTTGAGGCGACCGGAGCGGTCCATGCGTCGAAGACACCCGGCAAGATGCATGCCTGCGGTCATGACGGCCACACCGCGATGCTGCTGGGTGCGGCACAGTACCTTGCCGAGACCCGCAATTTCGACGGCACGGTTGCCGTGGTCTTTCAGCCTGCTGAAGAAGGAGGGGCCGGGGCCGAAGCGATGGTTCAGGACGGTTTGATCGACAAATTCGGCATCTCGGAAATCTACGGGCTGCACAACTCGCCGCTGCTGCCACTGGGCACCTTCGCGATCCGGCCCGGCGCGTTCTATGCCGCAGTCGACAGCTTCCACATCAATGTACGCGGCAAGGGCGGCCATGCCGCGCGCCCGAACAACACGGTGGACACGACACTTGCGGCATCGGCCATCGTGATGGCTCTTCAATCGGTGGTGTCGCGCAACACCGATCCGCAGCAGCCACTGGTTGTCTCGGTGACGTCGTTCCGCACTGAAACCGAGGCGTTCAACGTCATCCCCGAACATGTCACGCTGCGCGGAACGGTCCGCAGCTTCGACATGGATGTTCGGGCCAATACGCTTGAGCGGATCAAGGCATTGGCGACGCTCACGGCACAAAGCTATGGGGCCGAGGCCGAGTTCGGGTTCGACGAAGAGCCCTATCCCGTCATGGCCAACCACGAGCAGGAAACAGATCATTGCATCAGCGCTGCAAAAGAGGTTGCGGGCGACTGCATTGCAAACGCGCCGATGACAACCGGAGGCGAGGATTTTGCCTACATGCTGCAGGCCTGCCCCGGCGCTTACATCCAGTTGGGGATCGGGCCGGGACCGGGGCTTCACCATCCTGAATACGACTTCAACGACGAGGTGATCCCGACAGGGTGCTCATATTGGGTCACGCTGGCCGAGCAAAGGCTTCCGGCATGATCGTTCCCGCCGGGCCGAAAACCTGTCACTGGGGCTTTTTCGATGCAGGTCTCATGCCCGTGGCCACGGTGTCGAGCGGGTCCGAAGTGACAATGCAATCCGTGTCCGGAGGAAAGGCCGTCCTGCCAGGTGAGGGATTTCATGTCCCACCGGAACTGCTGGAACTGCATGCCTCGGGCGAACCAGCCATGCCGGGGCATATCCTGACAGGTCCGGTTGCGGTTGACGGTGCGATGCCGGGAGATGTGCTTCAGATCGACATTCTCGACGTCCAGCTTCGGCAGGATTGGGGATATAACGTGATCCGCCCGCTGGCGGGAACGCTTCCGCTTGAGTTTGACAGGATGCATCACACGACGATTCTGCTCGACCTCGAAGCGAACGAAGCGGTCATGCCCTGGGGGCTTCGGCTTCCGCTGTCTCCCTTCTTCGGTGTGATGGCGGTTGCACCGCCTCCGGGCTGGGGTCGGATCTCAACCATCGAGCCGCGTGCGCATGGAGGGAACCTGGACAACAAGGAACTCGTCGCGGGCACCACGCTCTATCTGCCGGTATTCGTCGAAGGCGCATTGTTCTCCTGCGGGGAC
This sequence comes from Marivita geojedonensis, assembly GCF_002115805.1. GTDB lineage: Bacteria > Pseudomonadota > Alphaproteobacteria > Rhodobacterales > Rhodobacteraceae > Marivita > Marivita geojedonensis. The sequence continues at coordinate 11,839 of NZ_JFKC01000022.1, forward strand.
GGGCACGGAGCCCAGGGCGATGGAGAGGTCTGCGTGACCGCCATCGAAACTGCGCTGCAGGGCCGGTTCAGGCTGACCGTTCGCCGGGATCTGGACTTTGCCTACCCGGAGGCTGAGACCCCGACACACTGGATTACCATGGGGATGCACGCAGATCTGGACGTCTGTACCGAAATTGCCCTGCGCCGGATGATCGACCTTGTTTCCACAAAAGCGGGGATCAGCCGGGAAGAGGCGTATATGCTGTGTTCGCTGGCAGGAGACCTGCGGATCACCCAGACCGTGAATCGCGAAAAGGGCGTTCACATGATGATGTCCAAGGCGCTGATCTGAACTGACCGAACACGGGCCACAGGGCCTGTGCCGAGCGAGGGCTCCCCTTGGTGCTCTGGCCACCAGACCCGGAACAGCTTGGAGAGATCAACCGGCTGGCCCCGATTAGGGATCTCTTCACGGGACTCGGACTGGCCCGCCTCGAAAAGCAGATGCGCGTACCGGGGTAAGTCGGTGAGGTTGAGAAGCGTTGCGTTGGGGCACCGTTCTCACACCCCGATGAAAGGCTGTTCCTCCGTGTGTTTCGGTGCGGTGCCGCAAACCAGCGGCACGCGGTAAGGCCCTGTTCTGGCGAGGGTTCGCGCGTCTGGTGTGATGCCGGGATAAAGCTCCGTAAAGCCCTGTCGCACGGGATGACCTGCGATGAAATTGAGCGCAATCAACCGTGTTGCAGTAGCCGCCGCAGCACTTGTGCCGATGATCCGCGCACCTGAACCGGACAGCACGCCGATGGAGGGCAATCCCGGTCGGAACCACCCTTGATCGGCTGTGGCCGTCGCTGCTGGCAGGTTTGCATCAACAGCAGCACCGCCCTGTGCGTCACGCTTGATCGACGCGCTGCCGCTATAGCCCGAAGGTTTGAGCGTGGACTGCATGTAGCCCGCGACGCGGAACACAGACGGCGCGGTGCCGATGCCATTGAGGCAGCCAAACCCGCGTACCGGAGTAAGAGCGGGCGGTTCGAACACCCGTGGCGGTGTCGGGTGGGACAGATCGACCAGATAGCTTTGCTGTCCACCCGTGCCGAGCTGCGTGGGGTCATCGTCGCGCTGCACCCAGACATCGAGATGTTCGCCTGCGCCAAGCGGATCGGCTGCGGTGTCGATGGTGATTGTCCATAACCCGACCGGCGTGCGCCGTCCCGCCCCCAGATTGCCCGCAGTCGGTATCATCGCCAGCATGACGCGCCAGCGATTGCCAAGATGTTTGTCTGCCGAAAGCTGGCCGATGTTCCTGCCGCCGGTCTCGATCTCAACAAAGCGGCGTGGGTCGCCGTCTTTGAGTAGGGGGTCCGCCTTGACTGCGATGCTCTGCTGCATGTCGGGCAGGTGTCCTGTAGGGGGCGTCACGGTAACAGTCCAGCCTTGCGGATCACGCCCGGGCGGTAGCCAGATTTCAAGATAACTCGACGTGCGGTCATCGGGTTTGATCTGCCATCCAAAGCTGACAGCGCCGCCTTCCAGGTCACCGGCCGCAAACCGCGCGTGCATGTTGTTGGCGAAGTTGTTGCCCGTGGGCATGACCAGTTCCGTGCAGGGCTGAACCTTGCGCCGATCCGTGATCAGCGCCTCCACTGCGCGTTCGAAACTCGACCGCCCGTCATGGCGATTGGCACTCCATCCGTAGCTGAAGTTGATCACCAGCGGGATCTCGGGGCAGTTGTAGGCCTGCGCGATCATGCGGGCGCGGTTGAAGATGTATTCAATCGCGCTGAGCATCATCATTTCCTTGCCAAAGCCTGACGTGTCCCAAGCGATGGTGTTCGGCAGTTGAACGGCGATCACCGCCGCATCGTCGGGCAGATCAGTGGCACCCACATAGGGGTCATTCCCGGCAGCAATCCCGGCGATATGCGCGCCATGGGTGGCGTGATGCATCAGCACCGTGTCCACCTCGGGCAGATCAGCGTCGATGGCATGGGCGGCCCTATAGGCGCGGACTTCCTGATCGCCGTATTGCGCGCGAAGCTGGTCGATCCGTGTGCCTGTGATCTCGCACCCAAAAGGAACGGCGGCGGACGTATCGGCCCGCGCCGCCTGAAGCCAGCACAGGTTGATCCGTGTGGCACCCACCGCATCGCGGAAGGCGCGGTGCAGGAACGGGATGCCGTCGTCGATCACACCGATGATCACGCGGGGTTTGACCTTGGGCTTCTGCCATCCCTCCGGCGTGCCATTCGGATCATAACTCGCGGGCCAAGTCACCGGATCAATCGGCATGTTGAGACGATAGCGTGTCCCGTTCAGCGCATGCAGGCAGCGGGCCAGCTCCGCGTCGTCCTGCGCCGGGTCGGAGTTTTCCGTCACCGACTTGTTCCACATGGCAAAGGGTGTGATCTCTGGATTGTCTTTCCAAAGCGGCGGTATGCGGATTTCGACATCCGCCGTTCCCGCGATCATTCCTTCACCTTCCATCAGCGCGGTGATGTGGCTGGACGGCCCTTTGCGGATGGCGGGGAAGGCAAAGGGCCGCCCCAGATCCTCGGAAAAGATCCAGCGTTCATAGGGACCGGTGTACTTGTCGATCCGTTCGTCATCATGGCGATGCGGGAACATGGCTCAGACCTTCTGCGCTTCGGCCACGGCCCCGGACCAGAGCCACGAAAAGGCAGGCTTGGCGGACAGTGTGGCGGTGGTGCCAGTCGTCGTCAGTCCCTTGGTCGCGGCAGTGACCGGATCGCGTTGATCTTCGCCGAAAAAGTCGTGATCCCCTGCGCTGTAGGCCAATTCCGCAACTGGTCCGCCTGTGCCAGCGCGGTTCAGCACAACCTGACCGACAATCCGGCCAAGCGCCGAACCCGCCCAGCTGTCGATCGGGTAATGAACACCCGCCACTGTCCGGTTCACGGCGATCCGTTCGGCCAGACCGCGCAGAGTCTTGATGCGCTGTTCGCCATCCGCAAGGCTGTCCCACGCCGCCACCAACGCTTCGAGGACAGTCAGCACGGCATAGGCCTCGGTCGCGTGGGCGGAGGGAAAGCTGCCATGGCCCGGTGTCGGGATCATCGGCATCAACCGTGCATCCAATTGATCGGGGCGGCGGATGGCAAGGTGGTTCTTCACGATCATCGCCGTGTGCGCTGCAGCGACCTGTGTCGCTGTGATCAACTCGAACGTCTTTTTGTTCTGCGCGCTGTGCAATCCAAGCATCATCGCGAAATAGGCGGTGGGAAAACCCAGTTGCGACGTGATCTCGGCGCTGCGTTCGGCGCGCAGAGTGGCGTAATCCGACACCAACCGGCATTGCGACCGCAGCAGGTCGTTCGCCGGGCGATCCAGTGTCAGGAACGTTGTCCCGTCGAAAGACAGGGTCACGCGGTCGGGTGCGCCGCCAGTACCCACCATTGCGTCAGAACCTATGCCCGCAAGGTATTCGCTGACATAAAGCGATCCGCGCACCCATGTCGCCAGACCGGCAAGGTTGTTCGGGTCCGAGAACCCCAATTCCTTGTCTGTCGGCGTTGCTCCGTCCTCGGTCAGGTGACGCAACCCTTCGGCGGTGGTCTGAAGGCCCAGCGTTGTCGCGGGGTCATATCCACCAGGGTCTTCGCTGCCCAGGAAACCGCCGAGGCCGGTGAAGTTCGTTCCGCCGAAACCGCCAAACCCTCCGAAACCGCCAAACCCGCCGAAACCACCAAAGCCGCCGAAACCGCCAAAGCCTCCGAAGCCCCCATATTGTGCCATAGTGCTGTATCCTTTTTGAAATGCTCAGGAAATTCCCGCAACAGCCAGCGCTTCAAGAACCAGTTTGCCGGTTTTGCTGTCTGCAGAGGGGTGTGTCTTGCGATAGTCTTCAAGATTGAAATACGGGAACCGCCGCATCAGGTCCTGGGCGGTCTCTCGGGCTTCGCCCCCGCGGTCCAGCGCATGCAGTGCAGCAATGCGCGTGCGCAGGGTCGAGATGTGGCGGTCATTGGATTCAAGGGATCGGTCGGCCAGTTCCAAAGCCTTTTCGTAGTCGCCCCCGGCGAGGTGCGCCGAGCTTGCCAGACTGTCGAAGTAGTAGCCGAAGGGGTCGATCGGCGACAAGTCACGGGCCATTGTGGTGGCCCGGATTGCGGATTGGCCTTCGTCCCGGAATGCCATCAGCGACCCGCGCAACAGCCAGGACAGGCTTTCGCTTGGGTTGATATCCTGCGCAGCACTGTAGCGGCGTTCCGCGACGTCCATGTTCTTGAGGATATTGCCGTTCACGAATCCGTCGATGGTCAGGCCAAAGCTCGATTGCGGGTCGAGGTCGAGCGCGCGGGCCGTGCAGTCGAGCGCTTTCTGTGTGTCGCCCTGCCGGTCCGTGCTGTAGTTCTTGAACACGCTCAGAACATACCATTTGCCAAGCCAGGCAAAGACGTGCGGATTGGCCGGCGCGCGGGCAGCGGCTTCGTCAAGGAACTGGCGGGCACGCAGAAAATCCCCAAGCTTGGGGTGATGCATCGCCGTCGCCCCGGCGATCAGCAGTTTGTGATCCGGCAATTCGGGCAGGGGCGTTTGCCGTCCAGCGTGCAAGGTGGTTTCGGCAATGGCGCGCCCGACGGACTGTACCACATTGACCAGCCATCCCGATGCTTCCTGTGCGAAACTGCCAATCGGGCAGGACAGATGGCGGTTCCAAAGCAGCGTTCCGCTCTGAACGTCGGTGAAGTCGACATCGGCGATGAGCGTGTCGCCCTGGCGGCGCATTGCGCCCGTCAGCAGATAATCCACATCCAGCGTTTCGCGAACGTTCACGATATCGATGAACCGCTGGGACATGGCGCGGCCGGACAGATGCGAAATCACTGACAACAGACTGGAGCGCGACATCATGCGACTGGTTTCCTCGGCGATCCAGTCACCTGCGATGGCAAGCTCTGCATCCCCCGGCGGAACGGTCAGTGGCAGCGCACAGACCCGTGGCCGAATTCGGGTCGGGCCACGCTTGTTCGACATGAAGCACAGCGCCTTCACGGCACTTGGATCGGCGCGAATGCTGTCGCGCCATGTCACGAAGTTGGGTTCGCGTACGTTGAGGTCATAAAGAAACGGGCCGTCGGACGGATGACCGATCACCTTGACCCGCGACATGTCAATTTCGACTTCCTTGTTCGTGACGGTCAGGATCTTGTCGAAGTCCTCGCCGATCTTCTTGCGCAGATCCGAAAGCGCGCGGCGTAGGTTCTGGTGACCGCTTTCGTAATCGGCAAAGCCCCAGAGGGTCTCCTGAAGAAAGCTGCGTGACCTTCGGTTCAGAGGAGCCGTGACAAGAAGCGCGAACAGGGCGCGATGTTTCGCGCCCGTAATCTCGTCCGCTGGCGTGTCTGTGCGTCGCAGAACGCACGAGCCAAACAAGGAAATTTCAAGCCCTGCCGCCACCTTAGCCTCTCTCGTTACGTGGCGTGATGCTAGCTTTGGTTGCCGCAGGAACCAAGCAGTTCACACTGAATTCACACCGGGATGTGCTGCCACTTTGTTAGTCTGCTGAAACGGCAAGGTAAAAAGGACCAAACTATGTCCAAGCAACAGGCGCATATTGCGATTGTGGATGCAGTGGATTTTTATGAACAGTGGCCGATACTGAGACAGCGCGCGGAAAAGCTTGTCGAAACCCAGCAAATGACAAAAGAAGACGCCCTGCTGCTGCACTGGATGATCCGGATGGTCGACATGGTTGGTCCCAGGGATATTCCGTCTGACGATGCCTCAGACCGACGATAAAAAAAAGCCGGCCCTGGGGCCGGCCTTTCCGGTTTCTTTCGGGCGGCTGTCAGAGGCCCCACTTTGCAGCAGTTGCCTCAAAGAAACCCTGTGCCTTCTTGAGCTCGATCCAGCTGTTCACGTAGTTGATCCAAACCTGATCATCCTGCGGCAGCAGCATCGCAATCGGAGTCGGCGCGCGCGGGCCGTCGGTTTCGATCTGACGCAGGTTCGGGAACTTGGACAGCAGCGTGGAGCCTTCGATGTTCGACGTGATGAACACGTCCGAACGACCTGACAGCACTTCCTGATAGCCACGTGCCGGGGCCTCGACCACGGTCAACTGAGCATCCGGAAACCATTCGTTAACCAGTTTTTCAAACGTGGTGCCCAGCGTGGTGGCCACTTTGACATCCGCGGCGTTGATCGAGTCCCAGCCCGAGAAGCGATCCACCTTGTCGTCGGTGGTGAAAGGGAAGATCTCCACCGCGATATAGCTGTCTGAATAACCGGCGGCCTTGAGGCGGGCCGGGCTGATCGAGGCTGAACCGGTCATGTGGTAGTTGCCGGCGACGACGCCATTGACGAGGGTTTTCCAGTCGGTCGGAACAAACTCGAGTTCCACGCCAAGGTCCGTGGCCAGTTCGGTCATGACGTCGATGTCATATCCCTTGTAGCTGTTCGTGGCCGGATCGCGCACCGACATCGGGTTCCAGTCTCCGGTCGTCCCAACCTTCAGGACCCCTTCGCTGAGAATCTCCTGAAGGGCAGATTGTGCCGACGCGGGCGCGGCGAGGAAAGAAGCGGCAAAGGCAGCCGCCAGTCCAAGTGATTTCAGAAAACGCATGGTATTTCCCTTTTCGTGTATGTCTCGATGCAGTTACATAGGTTGAAAGCTCCGACGGCCATCACGACACGCTGACTTTTTGGCGCGCGCGCTATCTTGAGAGCACTGAAGATGGATCGGAGGCACGGATGAGCGCAGAGCGCGTCATAGAAATAAGTTCGTTGAACAAGTCGTTCGGGGATTTCCGGGTTCTGACCAATGTCGATCTGAGCGTCAGTCTGGGCGAGCGTATCGTCATTTGCGGACCTTCGGGATCGGGTAAGTCTACTTTAATCAGATGTGTCAACGGATTGGAACAGTTCGATTCCGGACACATACTTGTCGATGGAATATCACTCGAGGAACCGGGTGGGGTTGATCGGGTCCGATCCGAGGTCGGAATGGTGTTCCAGCAGTTCAATCTGTTCCCCCATCTCAGCGTCTTGGACAACCTCACGCTTGGCCCGATGAAAGCGCGCGGTCTTTCGCGGACCGACGCCGAAGCGCTCGCGATGGAGTACCTCGAGCGTGTCCGTATTCCCGAACAGGCCCGGAAACGTCCGCGCGAGTTGTCTGGGGGACAGCAACAGCGAGTGGCAATCGCCCGGTCATTGTGCATGAAACCCAAGATCATGCTCTTCGATGAACCAACCTCCGCGCTTGATCCCGAGATGATCTCGGAAGTGCTCGATGTCATGGTCGAACTTGCTCAGGAAGGCATGACGATGCTGGTCGTGACCCATGAAATGGGTTTCGCCCGCAAGGTCGCTGACCGGATGGTGTTCATGGATGGCGGCGAGATCGTTGAGACCGGAACACCGTCTGCAGTGTTCGAGGCCCCGAAATCCGAACGCTTCCGGGCGTTTCTCGACAAGATTCTGCAACATTGAGGCACCCGGCATGACGCGGACGACAAAACTCTGGTTGGCTCTGTTTGGTGTGCTGTTCGTTGCCGGATGCAGCGGAACCAGCGGGGCTTGGGGCTGGTACGTGATCGATCCGAGCACGGCGCAGGGACAGTCGAACATCCGTTTCCTCGTCGGCGGCTTCTGGGCAACGATCCTGCTGTCGCTGATTGCTGCCGCGCTCTCGATGATGATCGGTCTGCTGGTGGCCCTGCCGGGCATGTCGTCGAACCGTTGGGTCCGGTTGCCATCGCGGATCTATATCGAGTTCATCCGCTCCATCCCGCTTCTGCCGATGCTGTTTTGGGTTTTCTATGGCCTTCCGGTTGTCATGCGGTCGCTCGGGTTTCCGATAACCATCGATGCTTTCTGGGGCGCGATCATCACGCTGGCCATCTCGGACAGTGCATTCACGGCCGAGATCTATCGCGCCGGGATACAGTCCATCCCGAAAGGTCAGACCGAGGCCGCGCGTACGGTGGGCCTCACCTACAGCCAGACCATGCGCTACGTGATCCTGCCACAGGCGATCCGCCGGATCCTGCCGCCCTTGGCCAACCAGTTCATCTACATCGTGAAAATGTCCGCGTTTGCCTCTGTCATCGGAATGCAGGAACTGACCCGCCGCGCAAACGAGCTTGTGGTCACGGAATACAGGCCGCTCGAAATCTATTCGCTCTTGATCCTAGAATACCTTGTTCTGGTGTTGATCATCAGCTTCTTCGTGCGCTGGCTGGAACGCAAAATGGGATCGGACGAAAGCCGCTGAGGGAGGATCGTGATGAGTTGGTCAGAGTTCATGCAGGACACGCTGAAACGCCTGGACGTGATGCAGAGGGAAACCCCTGAAACCTTTTCGGGTTTCAACCAGATGGGGCGGGCGGCCAAGACCAACGGCGCGCTGGACGAGAAGACCAAGGAACTGATTGCCCTGGGCATTGCAATCTCGACCCGCTGCGACAGCTGCATTGCCTTCCATGTGAAATCGCTGGTTCGGCTGCGCACAACGCGCGAAGAGTTCTGCGAAGCCCTTGCCATGATTGCCTATATGGGTGGCGGCCCATCGGTGGCCTTCAGCGCCAAAGCTCTGGAAGCCTATGATGAATTCACCGGCGGTCCGGCTGGCAGTTCGGTCTGAGCGGGTCTCATCACGTGACCGTCTTGCGTACCATGTCCCAGTAGATCGCTTCCACCTCTGGAAGCGACAGGCGCCCACCGCTGCGGTACCACGTGTTGACGCCTGTCAGCATCGCGATGATCGCGAGGGTCGTGATCTTCGTATCGGCAACATGGAACACACCGCTGTCACGTCCGTCACACAGGATGGTCTCCAAAACTCCCTCATACCGACGGCGCAGGTCCTCGATTTCTGTAAAATTCTCAGGAGTCAGGTTGCGCAGTTCCATGTACGAAATGAACACGGCCTGCGGTCGCTCCAGGTGAAAGCGGATGTGAAACCGTGTGAATGCCTCGAGCCGGTCATGGGGCGTGTCCTGTCTTGGCTCGTCTGCGAGGGCTGACAGAAGGTCATCCATGTGCCCCTTGAGCAGATCGAAGAGCAGCGACTGTTTGTCCGGAGTGTAATTGTAAAGCGCGCCGGCCTGCACGCCGACCTCTTTTGCGATCTGCCGCATCGAAACCGCTGCGTATCCATGCTGTGCAAAAAGCGACAGCGCCGCCTCGCGGACACGGGGGCCGGTGATGTCTGAATGTGATCCTGCTGTGCGCGCCATGTGGGGCAGGGTAACTGAACGCTTGTTCAGATCAAGCCCGTGGTTGCGCCGCCGCGCGTGCTGCGGCAAGAGAGGGACATAGTCAGGGAGCAGCGCAGATGTGGCGGGCATGGATGATCCTCGGTTTGGCATTGGCCGCCTGCGCGGAATTTCCTCAGGTGGATGCCGCGTTGGCCGAGGGTGACCCCGACGCTGACTACCCCGAGCTTCTGCCATTCGAGCAATTGCTTGCCGGCGACGAACCTCAACTGTCTGAAACGGATGATACGGCCTTGCTTGCCCGCGCGGCGGAACTGCGCAACCGGGCGAATGGTCTGCGCGGTCCGGTTATTGATCGTGACACCCGTGACCGAATGGACGATGGAGTCACGGAACCCTGATCTGGGCCGTTGCAGGTAGCCCCGCGAGGCGCTATTGCGGGCCAGATTTCGCTTGTCTTCATAAGGATCGCCCCAATGACTGAACCTCTGCGCCTTGGAATTGCGGGTCTGGGCACTGTCGGCGCGGGCGTCGTCAAGATCATTCGTCAGAAAGCCGCGCTGCTTGAAGCGCGTGGGGGCCGTCCGATCACGATCTCTGCGGTTTGCGCCCGGAACCGCGTCAAGGACCGTGGCGTGCCGCTGGACAGCTACGACTGGGAAGACGATCCGGTCGCGCTCGCTCAGCGCGACGATGTGGATGTTTTTGTCGAACTGGTCGGTGGCAGCGACGGTCCGGCCAAAGCCGCGACCGAGGCGGCCCTTCGGGCGGGCAAGGATGTGGTCTCGGCAAACAAGGCCCTGCTTGCGCACCATGGACAGGCGCTTGCCGAATTGGCCGAGGCAAGCGGCTCGGTCCTGCGTTTCGAGGCCGCTGTCGCAGGAGGCATCCCGGTTGTCAAAGCGCTGACCGAAGGTTTGGCCGGGAACGACATCGAACGTGTCATGGGTGTGATGAACGGCACCTGCAATTACATCCTGACCCGGATGGAATCTGCTGGTCTGACCTATGACCAGGCGTTCGCCGAAGCCGACGGGCTTGGTTATCTCGAAGCTGATCCGAACCTTGACGTGGGCGGCATCGACGCGGGTCACAAGCTGTCCCTTCTGGCAGCCATTGCGTTCGGCACTCAGGTCAATTTCGATGCGGTCGAACTTGAAGGCATCGGATGTGTCAGTATCGAGGACATCCGCCAGGCTGCGGACATGGGCTACAAGGTCAAGCTACTGGGCGTTTGCCAGATGACCGGTCGTGGTCTGGAACAGCGCATGTCGCCCTGTCTCGTTCCGGCGACATCGCCGCTTGGGCAGCTTGAAGGTGGCACCAACATGGTGGTGATCGAAGGCGATCAGGTGGGGCAGATCGTACTGCGCGGTGCTGGCGCGGGCGAAGGGCCGACGGCGAGCGCCGTGCTTGGTGATGTGCTCGACATCGCGCGGGGCACACGTGTGTCGACCTTCGGACAACCGTCCGCAAACCTGTCCAAAGCCAAGCCTGCAAAGACCGCAACACCGGCACCCTATTACCTGCGACTGGTATTGCTCGACAAACCCGGAGCGCTGGCAAAAGTTGCCGCGGTACTTGGTGAGGCGGGCGTGTCTATCAACCGCATGCGCCAACGCAGCCATGATCAGAACACGGCACCCGTGCTGATCGTCACTCACAAAACCACCCGCGCTGCGCTGGACAATGCGCTTGCGGCGATGGTTGGCACCGGCGTTGTCGAAGGTGAACCCGTTGCGCTGCGGATCGAACAGGTCTGACAGCTTTAGCGCAACCAACCTTGCCAGCATGGGGCCTCGGGCTTAACAGGCTGTGTAACGACTGTTTTTGACTGGAGAGCCCTATGAACACGCGCCCTGATTTCAACGACCGCATGTTGTCCCTCGGTCTGGCGCGTGTGGCCGAGCAGGCCGCCATTGCCACCGTCGATCTGATCGGGCGCGGCGATGAGAAGGCGGCAGACCAGGCAGCGGTGAACGCGATGCGGGAACAGCTCAACCTGCTTGATATTGCCGGGGTTGTGGTGATCGGCGAAGGCGAACGCGATGAAGCGCCGATGCTGTTCATCGGTGAAGAGGTCGGCACGGGCAACGGACCGGGTGTGGACATTGCGCTTGACCCGCTTGAAGGCACGACCCTGACGGCCAAGGACATGCCGAACGCCCTGACTGTGATCGCGATGGGGCCGCGCGGCTCCATGTTGCATGCGCCTGACGTTTATATGGAAAAACTGGCGGTGGGTCCGGGCTTTGAAGAGGCCGTGGTCACGCTCGACATGACACCCAAGGAACGGGTCATCGCTCTGTCCGAAGCCAAGGGCTGCCGCCCGGATGACATCACGGTCTGCGTTCTCGAACGTCCGCGACATGAGGACATGATCGCTGAAATCCGGTCCACCGGCGCGGCGATCCGGCTCATCACCGACGGGGACGTGGCCGGTGTGATGCACTGCGCTGAACCGGCCCAGACCGGGATCGACATGTATATGGGCATCGGTGGTGCGCCGGAAGGCGTGCTTGCGGCCGCTGCTCTGAAATGCATGGGCGGGCAGATCCAGGGACGGCTGCTGTTCCGCAACGACGACGAGAAAGGCCGCGCCGCGAAGGCAGGGATCACCGATCTCGACAAGATCTACACCCGGGACGAAATGGTCACGCAGGACGTGATCTTCGCGGCCACGGGTGTGACCAGTGGCTCGTTGCTGCCCGGAATCAAACGTGAAGTCGGATATTTTACGACCGAAACGCTTCTTATGCGCTCCAAGACCGGTTCGGTCCGGCGCATGACATACCGGAACCCGATGAAACGATGAGGCTGCTGTGACCGGCTATCTCGGCGTTGACCGGTCGCTGACCGGGCGGCGCTGGATCGGTCCGGCGCCAGAAGTCGCGCGGCAGGCGGAAGCGCTTGTCCAGCAGACAGGTTTGGCCCCTGCGCTGTGCCAGACGCTGGCGCGTCTGGGTGTGCCGCCCGAAGAGGTCTCCACATATCTGGAGCCCACCCTGCGGGCCTTGTTGCCTGACCCAAGATCGCTGAGGGACATGGAACGCGCTGCGGAGCGCCTGCTCCGCGCGGTCAGGAACCGCGAGCGGATTGCGATCTTCGCGGATTACGACGTGGACGGGGGGGCGTCAGCGGCGCTTCTGATCGACTGGTTGCGCCAGTTGGATCGGCGCGCGACGCTCTACGTGCCCGACCGTATCGACGAAGGCTACGGGCCCAATGAACCGGCGATGCAGGATTTAGCGCGTGATCATGACCTGATCGTGTGTGTCGATTGCGGAACGCTGTCACATGGTCCCATCGCGGCAGCGGACGGCGCGGATGTGGTTGTTCTCGACCACCATCTCGGAGGCGAGACCCTTCCGGACGCATACGCCGTGGTGAACCCGAATCGGCAGGACGAAGATGGATCTCTGGCCCATCTTTGCGCGGCAGGCGTCGTATTTCTTGCTCTGGTCGAAGCCGGACGTCAGATGCGCGAAGCGGGCGGGCAGGGCCCCGACCTGATGTCGATGCTCGACCTCGTGTCTCTGGCCACGGTGGCGGATGTTGCACCGCTCAAAGGGGTCAACCGGGCCTTGGTGCGCCAGGGTCTCAAGGTGATGGCGCAACGCGCGCGGCCGGGTATTGTCGCCCTGTGCGATGTCGGGCGTCTGGACACGGCACCGAAATCTTATCACCTCGGATTTGTGCTTGGACCGCGGGTCAATGCCGGAGGACGCATCGGAAAGGCGGATCTTGGCGCGCGACTTTTATCGACAATGGACCCGCACGAGGCCCGCGCGATGGCCGAGCGTCTCGATGCGCTCAACTCGGAACGGCGCGAGATCGAGGAGGCAGTGCGCGCCCAGGCGTTGGAGCAGGCAGAAGAGCGGGGGCTCGACGCGCCCCTGGTCTGGGCGGCCGGGGAAGGCTGGCATCCGGGGGTCGTCGGCATCGTGGCGTCACGGCTCAAGGAACGCACCAACCGCCCGGCTGTCGTCATCGGGTTCGATGGTGACGAGGGTAAGGGGTCCGGACGCTCCGTCAGTGGAATTGACCTTGGTGCCTCGATCCAGAAACTCGCCGCAGAAGGTCTGCTTCAGAAAGGCGGAGGGCACAAGATGGCTGCGGGCCTGTCGCTCTCGCGCGATCAGCTTGAACCTGCCATGGCGCGCCTGTCGGAACTTCTGACCCGGCAGGGGGCAGACCAGTTGGGCGCGTCCGACCTGCGCCTTGACGGGCCGCTGATGCCGGGCGCCGCGACACCTGAACTGGTCGACCTGCTCGAAGATGCCGGGCCGTTCGGCGCCGGGGCGGCAGCTCCCAGATTCGTCTTTCCGGATGTGCAGATCGGCTTTGCCAAACGGGTCGGGTCGTCCCACCTGAAACTGAGCTTTGGCGACGGGATCGGTGCGCGGATCGATGCGATTTGCTTTGGCGCGTTCGACGGCCCGCTGGGGCCGGCACTAGAACAGCATGGCGGCGCGCGATTCCATTTGGCCGGTCGTCTGGAAATCAATGAGTGGGGCGGGCGTCGTTCCGTTCAATTGCGCCTTGAAGATGCGGCTCAAGCCACGGAATAGACTGCGGAACTCACTGTTTTCAGGCCATTTCCCTCGGCTTTCGACGCTTAAGGAAGAACCTGCAAAAATCCGCATTTTCCTGTGAATTTCCGCTTGCATGGCCGCGCGCGTTTGCCTAAACACCGCTCACCAAGCGTGGCCCGTTCGTCTATCGGTTAGGACGCCAGGTTTTCAACCTGGAAAGAGGGGTTCGATTCCCCTACGGGCTGCCACATTCTCCGAACATCAGCGACTTGCAAAACGGCCTCGGCAGCGACATATCCGGCGCATGGGTGTGATCAGAGCGATTTTGTGTTGTGCGGCGCTTGTGCTGGCGTTGCCGGTTCAGGCTCAGGCGGAACAGAGCGTGCGGGTGCCGACCTCCGCCGCCGAAATCAGCCTGTCGTTTGCTCCTATCGTCAAGGAAGCCGCGCCGGCGGTGGTGAACATCTACGCCCGTCGCGTTGTCCAGACGCGGCGCAGCCCGTTTCAGGGCGATCCCTTCTTTGGGGGACTGTTTCGGGATTTCGGCGCCACGCGCCCGCGGGTGCAGAACTCACTTGGGTCCGGAGTGATCGTTTCTCCGGACGGTTATGTCGTGTCGAACTATCATGTGGTCGGGCAGGCAGATGACATTCGGGTTGTCTTGAACGACCGTCGTGAATTCGAAGCCCGCGTCCTGATCGGGGACGAGGATTCGGACCTCGCCATTCTCAAGATCGAAGCCCGGGACATGCCCTATCTCGAGTTGCGTGACAGCGATACGGTCGAGGTGGGAGAACTCGTTCTGGCAATCGGCAATCCGTTCGGTGTCGGGCAGACCGTGTCTTCGGGCATTGTGTCCGGTCTGGCGCGTTCGGGGGCCGCAACCGGCAGCGCGCGCGGCTATTTCATTCAGACCGATGCACCGATCAATCCCGGCAATTCCGGCGGGGCGCTGATCGATGTGGCCGGTCGCATGATCGGGATTAACACATCGATCCTGACCCGGTCGGGTGGATCGAACGGAATTGGTTTCGCGATACCGGCGGCACTGGTGGACCAGTTTCTGAAACAGGCGCGCGACGGGAAGACTGTCTTCGAACGGCCCTGGGCCGGTGCCACCGGTCAGCCGGTGGATGCAGATCTGTCTGACGGGCTGGGCCTGTTGCGTCCCGAGGGTGTGATCATAACGGCGCTTCATCGCGCCAGCCCCTTGGCGCAGGCAGGCATTTCCGTCGGTGATGTGATCGTTGAGGTTGCCGGGCAGCCCGTCAATACACCGGCCGAGATGCTGTTTCGAATGTCGGTTCAGGGTCTGGGTGAAACGGTCGAGATGCTGTATCTGCGTGAAGGTGAGGCGCAGCGCACGGAAGTCGCGCTGATTGCGCCTCCCGATGACCCACCCAGAGAGGCTAAAAGGCTTGGGGATCGGGATGTCCTGCCGGGGCTTGAGGTTGCCCGGATCAATCCTGCGGTCACGGCAGAGCTTGGTTTGCCACTCAGCAAGGAAGGGATCGTGGTCACGAATCCTGGGCCGATCGGGCGGCGTGTGGGTTTGCAGACGGGGGACGTGATCCGCCGCGTGGATCGGGTGATCCTGCAACGCCCGTCCGACCTTGGACCCGCGCTGCGCCAGGCCGCACCCAACATCACAATCGAAGCAGAACGTGGAGGCCAGCGGCTTCTGTTGCGGTTCCGGGCCTGACGCATGGCAGACCTGTTCGATACCGGCCCTGACGACACCGCCGAAAATGCACCCAGACCGCTGGCTGACCGGCTCCGTCCGAAAAAGCTGTCCGAGGTCATTGGGCAGTCGCAGGTCATCGGACCTGACGCCCCACTGACCGTGATGCTTGAGGCGGGCAGCCTGGGATCCGTGATATTCTGGGGGCCGCCGGGCGTCGGCAAAACAACCATCGCGAGGCTTCTCGCGGACGAAACGGATCTGCATTTCGTTCAGATCAGCGCAATCTTCTCCGGTGTTCCCGAACTGCGCAAAGTGTTCGAAGCCGCAAAGCAGAGACGCAGAACAGGGCAGGGCACGCTCTTGTTCGTCGATGAGATCCATCGGTTCAACAAGGCACAGCAGGACGGGTTCTTGCCGCATATGGAAGACGGCACGATCCTTCTGGTCGGTGCCACGACCGAAAACCCGTCGTTCGAACTGAACGCGGCTCTGCTCAGCCGGGCGCAGGTGCTTGTGCTCGAACGGCTTGAACTTGCCGATCTCGAGCGTCTTGCGCAGCGCGCCGAGGTCGAACTCGGACGCACTCTGCCGCTTGATGGCCCGGCCCGCGAGAACCTGCTCGAAATGGCGGACGGGGATGGCCGCGCGCTTCTGAATCTGGTCGAACAGGTGATGGCGTGGAACGTGGAAAAACCGCTCAACAGCGCGGCGTTGGCGCAGCGGTTGATGAAACGCGCTGCTCAGTATGACAAGTCTGGCGACGCGCATTACAATCTGATCTCGGCCTTGCACAAATCGGTGCGTGGGTCAGACCCGGATGCCGCGCTTTACTGGTTTTCGCGGATGCTGGATGCCGGCGAGGACCCCCGTTACCTGGCACGGCGCATCACGCGCATGGCGGTTGAGGATATTGGTCTCGCCGACCCGCAGGCGCAGGCGATCTGCCTTCAAAGCTGGGAAACCTTCGAACGCCTCGGAAGCCCCGAAGGCGAACTGGCGATAGCGCAGGCGCTCGTTTACATCGCGCTCGCGCCGAAATCGAACGGGGTATATGTGGCGTACAAGGCCGCGCGCGCGGCGGCACGAAAGACCGGCTCTCTTGTGCCTCCGAAACACATCCTGAACGCACCGACCCAGATGATGAAAGATCAGGGATACGGGTCTGGCTATGCCTATGATCACGACGCTGAAGACGGGTTCTCCGGTCAGGATTACTTCCCGGAAAGCATGGGGCGGACCGAGTTTTACAATCCGGTCGAGCGTGGCTTCGAACGCGAATTGAAAAAGCGCGTGGAGTATTTCGCCCGGCTCCGCGCCAAGCGAAACACCTGACAGTCAGGCCGACACCCGGATCCACGTCCCCATGCCCGCCTGATGATGGGCGAGCATGTGGCAATGGAACAACCAATTCCCCGGATTGTGTGCCTGGAACGCGATCTCCCGTGTTTCCTGCGGATTGAGCAGGATCGTATCGCGCAATGGCCCAAGCGACCCATCGGGAAGGACTTCTGCGAAATGCATCCCGTGCAGGTGCATCGCATGAGGAAACGCCGTGTCATTCGCCATGCCGACCCGGACGCTTTCCCCGCGTGACAGATCAAGAAGTGGCGTCTCGGGCCGCCCTGCGATGCCATTCAGGGCCCAGAACAGGCCGCGCCCGGCAAGTTCGCGCGCAACCAGACGTTCCCCGTCAACCTCTGCCGCCCGCATCCCTCCCATCGCGCCGCCTTCGACCAGCAGCGTCGCCGTCCGTGCGTTGGCCAGATCGATCGGGAATTCCGGGTTTGGTGGCAGGGCCGAGGGTGCATCGCGCCGAGCCCGGCTCGGTCCGCCGACCGGAAAATGCGTGATCGCATAGCCGCCATCGCGTTCGAACGTGATCAGAAATGCCTCTTCGTCATCGGTCGTGACATCCACGATGAGGTCCATGCGCTGTGCTGGCGCCAGCGTCAGTTCCTCGCCCAGAGGTTCCGGAGCAGCAAGTGGCATGCCATCCAGTGCGACCACCCACCCCTCGAACCCCTGAAGACCAAGTGTGAAGACCCGTGCATTGGCTGCACTGATCAATCTCAGACGCAGTCGCTCGCCGCGTTTGACGGGATATCCCGGGTCAATCTGACCGTTGGACAGCCACAGATTTCCGATGCGGCCCGCGTGGCTGAGGTCGTGGAAGTTGTCGAAACCGGACACGCTGCCATCACGCTCCAGCCGGATGTCGTCCAAAACGAGAACCAGATCCTGATCGACGTCGGGCGGCTCGGTTTCATCAATGATCAGAGGTCCATAAAGCCCGCGTTCCACCTGCTCCATGCTCTGGGCATGACTGTGATACCAGTATGTGCCGGCATCGGGCAGCGTGAATTCGTAGGCAAATCTGTCACCGGGGGCAATCGGGGCCTGAGTCAATCCGGGAACACCATCCATCGCATTGTCGAGCCGCAGCCCGTGCCAGTGAACCGCCGTGGCCTGCGGCAGTTGGTTTTCGACCTCGATGGACACGCGGTCGCCCTGCGTCGCACGCAGGATGCGACCGGGAAAGGTGGCGTCGAAGCTCCACAGTTCGGTGTCCGGATACTCGGCGGGCAGGATCTGCTGCCGGTGCGGTGCGGCGCGCAGAACCTGCGGGGCTGTCCGTGCCAGACCGACGCCGGGCAACAGCCCGACAGCCGCGGCACTTCCCAGAAACTGACGGCGATACATGGATGGATCCTCCCATTGATCCGCTTAAAGAGTAGGCGGCCCATGCAAAAGCGCAATGGGGCTTTGCTTGACATCTCTCAGGCTGCGCGCGACAGAGCCTGCATGTTAACAACCCTTTCTCTTGTAGCCCTTGGCGGGGCCATCGGCGCAACGCTCCGGTATCTGACCGGCGTTGGAGTCATGCGCATGTTCGGACATGGCGACTTCCCGTTGGCAATCATCACCGTCAACGTGGTTGGATCGTTCCTCATGGGCGTCTTCGTCGTGGCTGCTGCCCAGCGGGGGCTGACTCACATGTCACCCTTCGTGATGACCGGCTTGCTGGGCGGCTTTACCACGTTCTCCGCCTTTTCGCTTGAGACGATGACTCTGATCGAGCGTGGCAACATGGGGTCCGCAGCGCTCTACGTGGCGCTGTCGGTCGGATTGTCGGTCGGTGGGTTGGCTCTGGGTCTGCTGACTGCGCGGAGTGTCTTTGCATGAGCCGGGTACAAACCATAACAATCGGGCCCGGAGACGCGGACCAGCGTCTGGATCGCTGGCTCAAGCGCAAGTTTCCGCATCTGGGGCAAGGGCGCATCGAAAAGATGTGCCGTAAAGGCGAATTGAGGGTCGACGGTGGGCGGGTCAAGGCCAGCACTCGACTTTCGACCGGGCAGGAGGTTCGGATTCCACCGCTGCCGGAACCCGGCGAGGTTGCCTCTCAGCCAAAGCCTGCCGTGTCCGACAAGGATGCCGCGATGATGAAGGAGCTGGTTCTCTACAAGGACGATCACATCATCGCGCTGAACAAACCGCCCGGCCTTCCGACACAGGGAGGCAGCAAACAGACGCGCCATGTCGACGGGCTGGCCGAAGCATTGAAATTCGGGTTCGAAGAAAAACCGCGTCTGGTGCATCGGCTTGACAAGGACACCTCGGGGGTTCTGTTGCTGGCACGGACCCGCAAGGTGGCCGGTGCGCTGACCGAGGCATTTCGCGCCCGCGAGACCCGCAAGATCTATTGGGCCGCGGTTGCTGGCGTTCCCGCCCCGCAGATGGGAACCATCAAGTTCGGTCTCGTGAAAGCACCGGGACACGGCTCGGGGGGCGAAAACGAAAAGATGCGCGCCGTACACCCGCGCGACGTCGCCACAACCGAAGGCGCAAAGCACGCGACCACGGATTACGCGGTTCTCAGCGCGCTGGGCAAACGCGCCGCTTGGGTGGCGATGGTTCCGGTGACCGGACGGACCCACCAGTTGCGCGCCCATATGGCGGAGCTCGGTCATCCGATCATCGGGGATGGCAAATATGGTGGCTCCGGTCAGGAAAACCTAGGCGATGGATGGGGCGCGATGCTGGGTGGCGCGATCAGCCGGAAACTGCATCTGCATGCGCGCTCGATCTCGTTCCTGCATCCTGTCACCGGTTCGAAGCTGACCGTCACCGCGCCATTGCCGGAGCACATGCAGCGGACCTGGGAATTCCTGCAATGGGATCCGAAAGATGTCCCCGCCGATCCGTTCGAGGACCTCGAATAATGTCGCAACCGCTTCGGCTGGTGGTGTTTGATGTCGATGGCACGCTGATCGACAGCCGCGCGCATATCCTGCTGGCAATGCAGCAGGCGTTTCGGGAACTCGATCTACCCGAACCGTCCCACGCCGAGATCCTCCACGGTGTGGGCCTGTCTTTGCCTGAACTCATGCGCCAGCTTGTGCCCGATCACGGGTCAGACATGCACCTTGCCCTTGCCGACCGCTACCGGGCGCTTTCGCTCGCGCATCATGTCACGTCCGGTCAGGACGCGGTTTTCTTTCCGGGTATGCGCGCAGTGCTTGACCATTTCCACGCCGACGATTTCACGCTGATGGCCACCGCCACGGGTATGTCGCGGCGCGGATTGGATCGGATTATCGCGCAACACGGCCTGCATGGATATTTCCAGTCGACGCAGGTGGCGGACACGCACCCATCAAAGCCGCATCCTTCCATGCTCTTTTCCGCCTTGGCGGATACCGGGGTGGACCCGGACTCCGCCGTGATGATTGGCGACACCAGCTATGACATGCAGATGGGACGGGCCGCCGGCCTGCGCACGATTGGCGTCACATGGGGCAATCATGGCCCCGAACACCTGTCAGAAGCTGATATCCTCGTTTCTGACAGCGATGCACTCATTTCTGAACTCACCCGCTGGATGGAGGGTCTCTCATGAGCGAATGGGCTCCGAAACGGTTCTGGAAGAAAGCCGAAACCGCCAAAACCGAGCAGGGATACAGCGTCCTTCTGGACGGGCGTCCCGTCCGCACGCCGGCCAAGGCGCAGCTCCACGTGCCAAGCGTCGCCATTGCAGACCGGATTGCGGCCGAGTTCGATGCACAGGAAGACCGCATCGACCCCCGCACCATGCCGTTTACCCGCACGGCCAATGCGGCTGTCGACAAGGTGTCGATCCAGCATTCCGAAGTCGCTGATATGCTCGCCGATTACGGCGACAGCGATCTTCTGTGCTACCGCGCGTCTTCGCCTGACGAACTGGTCGAACGACAGGCCGAACAATGGGATCCGCTGCTCGATTGGGCGGCAGAAGCCCTGAACGCGCGGTTGCATCCAAGGGTTGGCGTCATACACGATCCTCAGGACACAAGTTCCCTGAAGACTCTCAGAACGCGCGTCCACGCGTTGAACAATTTCGAACTGGCGGCATTCCACGATCTTGTCTCGATCAGCGGATCGCTTGTGATCGGGTTCGCCGCAAAGGCGCGCGCTTTCGATGCGATTCAGCTCTGGAATGTATCGCGCCTCGATGAGCTTTGGCAGGAAGAGCAGTGGGGCCGTGACGAGGAAGCTCACGAAATGGCCGAACACAAAAAGGCTGCCTTTTTGCACGCCGACTGCTTCATGAGACTGCTGGACGAATAATCTCTGGACTGACGTTAGGGAAAGTCGGGCGAGCTGACCAAAAAATAGGCTATTCGGCTTGACCTCTGCGAATGAATCCCCACAAAATCGGTGCCATCGCGAGTGGGGGCTTCCCTACTTTCGTCGCATGGGCGTTTATGCGCTCGTCAGAAACCGCGCCTGAAGGTGCGGGCTAACAGGAAGAGGTAAACATGAAAAAACTTGCAATTCTTGGCGCGATGACCGCGGCTGGCCTGTCGGCTGGCGTTGCGTCGGCTGCCACGCTTGACGACGTCAAAGCACGCGGCAAGCTGAACTGCGGCGTGACCACCGGTCTCGTCGGATTTGCAGCGCCGAACGCAAATGGCGAATGGGAAGGTTTTGACGTTGGTGTCTGCCGTGCCGTTGCCGCTGCTGTTCTCGGCGACCCGACCGCGGTCGAATTCGTACCGACCACAGGTAAGACACGCTTCACAGCCCTCGCTTCGGGCGAGATCGACATGCTCGCACGGAACACCACCTGGACGTTCTCGCGTGACGTCGACCTCGGCTTCGAGTTCGTCGGCATCAACTACTACGACGGTCAGGGCTTCATGGTTCCGAAGGAACTGGGTGTGTCCTCGGCGAAAGAGCTGGATGGCGCAACCGTCTGCATCCAGACCGGTACCACCACCGAGCTGAACCTCGCGGACTTCTTCCGTGCCAACAACATCAGCTACGAGCCGGTCCCGATCGAAACCAACGCTGAAGCACAGCCGCTGTACCTCGAAGGTGCGTGCGACGTTTACACAACCGACGCATCCGGCCTTGCCGCGACCCGCGCCGCGTTCGAAAATCCGGGCGACCACGTCGTTCTGCCGGAAATCATCTCGAAAGAGCCGCTGGGTCCGCTCGTCCGTCACGGCGACAACCAGTGGGGCGACATCGTTCGCTGGAGTCTGAACGCGCTGATCGCGGCTGAAGAACTGGGCGTGACCTCGGCAAACGTTGCAGAAATGTCCGCAGCTGCAGGCAGCAACCCGGAAATCAACCGTCTGCTGGGCACCGAAGGTACGCTGGGCGAAATGCTCGGCCTCGAAGCGGACTGGGCCGTCAAGGCGATCTCCGCTGGTGGCAACTACGGTGAGCTGTTCGAAAAGAACATCGGTGAGAACACACCGATCGGTCTGGCACGGGGCCTGAACGCACAGTGGACTGAAGGCGGTCTGCTCTACTCCCCGCCCTTCCGCTAAGACAGTGACTACGGAAAAGGGCGCGGATCACTCCGCGCCCTTTTTCAAATCAAAGAACACGCCTTCGGATCAGGCAGCAGAGCGCGTTAAGCGCCGCCAAGAGAATCCGGAAAAACAGGGATAACAAAATGTCCACGATATCAGACCCACCATCGGGGTCGTTTCAGCTGTCCATGCTGATCAACGACACGCGGTACCGGTCCTACACGTTCCAGTTTATCGCTCTCATCCTGCTGATTCTGGCCTTCGGCTACCTCGGCTCAAACCTTCTGGCCAACCTTAAGGCCGCTGGTCTGAACATCTCCTACCAGTTTCTCGGAGAGCCTGCAGGCTATGACATCAACCAGACGCTGATCCCCTATACCAGCCAGTCGACCCACTGGCAGGCGTCCCTCGTCGGTGTGCTCAACACGCTGCTGGTTGCCTTCCTCGGCTGTCTGATGGCGACCGTCATCGGGGTTGTGGTGGGCGTTCTGCGGCTGAGCGACAACTGGCTTGTGCGGCAGCTGATGTCGATCTACGTGGAAATCTTCCGCAACGTGCCGGTCCTTATCTGGATCCTGATCATCATGGCGGTCTTCATCGCGGTCCTGCCGCAGCCGCGCGATTTCCGGGGCGAGGACGCAGAAGCATCGATGGTGCTGGGCATGTTCGCATTCACCGGTCGTGGCTTCTATACCCCGGCACCGATCTTCGGCGTCGGCTCGGGTTTCGTGGTGGCCGTGTTCCTTGCTTCAATTGCCGGCATCTTCGCGTTCCGCAACTATGCCAAGAAAGCGCTGTATGAGCGGGGGCGACTGATCCCGACTTTCTGGCCGTCGGTGGCGATTTTCTTTATCCCGTCGATCCTTGCCTACTTCATCCTCGGCCGGCCCATTTCTCTGGAATATCCCGAACTCAAGGGCTTCAACTTCCAGGGTGGCATCTTCATGCGCAACTCGCTGATTGCGCTGTGGTTCGCTCTGTCCATCTACACGGCGGCGTTCATCGCCGAGAACGTGCGCGCCGGTATTCTTGCTGTCAGCAAGGGCCAGACCGAAGCAGCGGCGTCCCTCGGGCTGCGTCCGGGCCGGATCATGAATCTCGTGGTGCTGCCTCAGGCGCTGCGCGTGATCATTCCGCCGCTGATCTCTCAGTACCTGAACCTGACCAAGAACTCGTCTCTGGCGATCGCGGTGGGCTACATGGATCTGACCGGCACGCTGGGCGGCATCACGCTCAACCAGACCGGCCGCGCGATCGAGGCGATCTTCCTGCTCATGCTGTTCTACCTCGCCATCTCGCTTGCGATCTCGGCGATCATGAACGTCTACAACAACGCCGTTAAGCTGAAGGAGCGCTGAGATGTCAGATACACATGCACAGACAGTCGCTTTCGTCCGCGAGACGATGTTGCCCGAGCAGCCACCCCCCGCCTCCGAGGCCGGGGTCATCAAGTGGATGCGCGAGAACCTGTTCAAAGGCTGGTTCAACTCGATCCTGACGATCCTGTCGCTCTACTTCATCTTCAAGATCGTGACCGGCGCCTATCCGTGGTTCGCAAACGGTATCTGGACGACGAGTTCGCTTGCGGAGTGTCGTGAGATCCTCGATGGCGCGACGGGGGCCTGTTTCTCGGTTCTGACAGAGCGCTGGAACCAGCTTCTGTTCGGGTTCACATACCCGCCCGAAGCCTACTGGCGTCCGACCCTCGCCTTTGTGCTGCTGATCGTTGCAATTGCACCGGTTCTGTATCCGAAGGCCCCGCGTCAGATGCTTTTCTTCACCGGCATCTATCCCTTCCTGGCCTACTGGCTGATCTGGGGTGGCACATTGCTCACTCCGCTGATGGTGCTGCTTGGGTTCGTCGCTGGCTACTTCGCGTTCAAGCAGTTCGAACGCCAGAGCTTTGCCATGGGGCTGGTCGCGGGTGTGATTGCCGCTATCGTGGTGATCTGGGCGGGCGGTGTCGTTCCGGCGTCGATGCCCGATGTGCTGGCCATTCAGGCGATCCCGTCCCGCGATCTGGGCGGCTTCATGCTGAACATGATCCTCGGCACTGTCTGCGTATCGCTGTCCCTGCCGCTCGGGATTCTTCTTGCGCTGGGACGCCAGTCCTCCATGCCGATCATCAAATGGATCTGCGTGATCTTCATCGAGTTCATCCGGGGTGTTCCGCTAATCACGCTGCTCTTCGTCGCAAACGTGGTGCTGGCCTACTTCTTCCCGCCCGATGCGAATATCGACCTCGTGCTGCGTGTGATCATCATGATCACCATGTTCTCGGCTGCCTATATTGCCGAAGTGATCCGTGGTGGTCTCGCAGCACTTCCGCGTGGGCAGTACGAAGCAGCCGACAGCCTTGGTCTGGACTATGCACAGTCGATGCGTCTGATCATCCTGCCGCAAGCGCTCAAGATCTCCATTCCGGGTATCGTGAACGTGGCGGTGGGCCTGTTCAAAGACACCACGCTGGTGTCGGTGATTTCGATGTTCGACCTCGTGGGGATGATCCGCGGGCCGATCCTCGCATCGACGGAATGGAACGGTGTCTATTGGGAACTCTGGGGCTTTGCGGTCTTCGTGTTCTTCATCGTCTGCTTCAGCATCTCGAAATATTCACAGTGGCTCGAGCGTCAGCTTGCCACCGATCACCGATAATGCCCTCCGGTCGCGACTGCGATAGGGCAAGATACAGGAGGCCAATCCATGGCTGATACTGCACATGCACAAATGGCTGTCTCGGATGAGGTGGCGATCCAGATTGAAAATATGAACAAGTGGTACGGCACGTTCCACGTCCTTCGTGACATCGACCTGACGGTGTACCGGGGCGAACGGATCGTGATTGCGGGGCCCTCCGGGTCCGGCAAGTCGACGCTGATCCGCTGCATCAACGCGCTGGAAGAGCACCAGAAGGGCTCGATCACGGTTGATGGCACCCTGCTGTCCTCGGACATCAAGAACATCGACACGATCCGCTCCGAGGTTGGGATGGTGTTTCAGCACTTCAACCTGTTCCCGCATCTGACCATTCTGGAAAACTGCACGCTGGCCCCGATCTGGGTGCGCAAGATCCCCAAGCGCGAGGCCGAAGAGACGGCGATGCACTTTCTTGAGAAGGTCAAGATCCCCGAGCAGGCCAACAAGTATCCCGGTCAGCTCTCGGGTGGTCAGCAGCAGCGTGTGGCGATTGCCCGCTCGCTCTGCATGCGGCCGCGCATCATGCTGTTCGACGAACCGACATCGGCGCTTGACCCGGAAATGATCAAGGAAGTGCTCGACACGATGGTGAGCCTCGCGGAAGAGGGCATGACCATGCTCTGCGTGACGCACGAGATGGGTTTTGCCCGTCAGGTCGCCAACCGCGTGATCTTTATGGATGCGGGCCAGATCGTGGAACAGAACGAACCGGAAGAGTTCTTCAACAACCCGCAGAACGATCGGACCAAGCTCTTCCTGAGCCAGATCCTCGGCCACTGACGCGTCTGTACCGAATGAAAAAGCCCCGGACGACAGTTCGGGGCTTTTTTCGTCAAGAGATCTATCCAGCCTCCTGTGCCGCGATGACCTCGCGCGGGATGGCGAAATCATCGCAGATCCCGGTGCCCGGCAACAGGTATCCCCAGTCGGTGATGTCGAACCGGATCAGGCTGGTGGCGCAGGTGGGATAATCCGAGAAACGGGGATGATCGGGCGGCTCGGCCACAAGCTGCTGCGCGCAGTCGGCAATGCCGTAGTTATGACCCAGCAGCAAAACGCAGTCACCGCTTGCGCCACGCAGGACATCGATGATCTCGTCCCCTTCGGCCAGGTAAAGGGCCCGCTCAAAGCGCGTCTCCACCTTGGGCAGTCCAAGCAGATCAAGCGTTTGTCGTGTGCGGGTGGATGATGAACACAGGACTTCGTCAGGCAGCCAACCCTGATCGCGCAGCCAGGCCCCCATCGCCGGTGCGCTGGCCTGACCTCGCTTGTTCAGGGGGCGGCTGTGATCATCCCCGCTGGCCGACCAGTCCGATTTGGCATGGCGCATGAGGATCAGTCTTTTCACGGTGAACCGCCTTTCCCTGGGTCGGTTCACTCTCCCAAAAATGCGCGCATGTGGAAAGCGGATTGTTCCGTCAGCCTGCCGAACCGGGCTGAAACAGGGCATGCCCTGCGGACAAGACAACCCTCGCGGCAGGCTGCGCCGTTGGCTGACTTCAGATGCGCAACGCAGGCTGGGACGTCATAATCCTGACCCGGAGCCAGCGCACCGACCGGGCAAGCCGTCTGGCAGGGTTTGTCCTCACAGGTCGGACACGGATTAGCGGGTGTCCCGGGCAGGTCGAGCATTGTTGGCAGCGCCAGCGCAGACCGGAAGCTGATGAACAGACCGGCTGTGTCATGCACCAGCAATGACACCGGGGATGACCAACTGGTGCCGCAGCGCGCGGCCCATCGCAGGAATGGCGCGTAGGGTGGACCATCATAGGGAAAGATCCCTGTCGCTCCGAAGGGCGCGCCCAGACCGCCCGTCACGCGTTTTGACCATCGATCCAACGGATGTGGTCGCCCGTCGCGGTATTCCGCAGACGATTTGAACAGATCCCAGAAGCCCGGCTCATCCGGACCCAGCAGCACAAGTGTGCCCGTTCCCTCCGGAGCTGCATCTTCAGGGGCGGGGTGCAAGGCCCCGCGCACCGCCAGTCCAAGCGGTCGCGCGGTCCGATCCAGTTCGTCCAGTGTCACCGGACGGGACGGATCAGGGACCCGGCCCCATGTTCTGTAAACAGTTCGAGCAGACACGCGTTGGGTACGCGTCCGTCAAGGATCACCACGGCGCGCACGCCGTCCTCAATGGCTTTGAGTGCGGTCTCGGTCTTGGGGATCATGCCACCGGCAATGGTGCCGTCAGCGATCATCGCCTCGACATCTTCGGGAGTCATCGCGGTGACCACATTGCCGTCCCGGTCTTTCACGCCGCTGACATCGGTCAGAAGCAGAAGCCGGTCGGCCTTGAGCGCCCCGGCAATCGCACCTGCCGCCGTGTCGCCATTCACGTTGAAGGTTTCGTTCGGCTGCATCCCCGTCGCGACGGGGGCAACCACTGGGATGATTCCCGCCTTGAACAGATCGCGAAGCACCTGCGGATTCATTTCGACCGGCCGTCCGACAAACCCCAGTTCGGGATCGTCCGCCTCACAGACCATCAGATCGTCATCCTTGCCCGACAGACCGACAGCGCGGCCGCCCTCATCCATGATCGCCTGAACGATCCGTTTGTTCACAAGGCCGGTCAAAACCATCTCAACCACCTGAACAGTGGCCTTGTCAGTGACCCGCTTTCCGCGCACGAAATCCGATTTGATGCCCAGCTTGGTCAGCATGTCATTGATCATCGGCCCGCCGCCATGCACGACAACGGGGTTGATCCCGACCTGCCGCATCAGGACGATGTCGCGGGCGAATTCCGCCATGGCGTCGTCGTCACCCATGGCATTTCCGCCGAATTTCACAACGACGATGGCCCCCGCGTAACGCTGCATGTACGGCAGGGCCTCGGACAGGGTGCGGGCGGTTGCGATCCAGTCGTGGTTCATATCTCGGGATTTCATGTTTGTTCTCGATCAAAACCGGACCTGTGCCCGGCGCTCACCTTGTGTGCGTCAAGGCTTCCCCGGAGGCAAGCCGTTTTCCCCTCACGCGATTCCGGCGATGATGCTGCGCAGAGTTGCGATGCCGTCGCCCTTGTCGCTGCTGGTCAGCACCAGTTCGGGATAGGCTGCCGGGTGTTTGGCCAGCTTGCCGCGCACCTGCTTCAACAGCCCCTCGTACTGCGATGGTTTGATCTTGTCGGCCTTGGTCAGAACAACCTGGAATGTGACCGCGCTCTTGTCGAGCAGCGTCATGATCTCTTCATCGACGGGTTTGATCCCGTGCCGACTGTCCACCAGAACAAAGGCGCGACGCAGACTGGCGCGGCCGGACAGGTACTGCTTGAGCAGCGCCTGCCACTTCTCGACAACCTTGACCGGCGCGTTGGCATAGCCATAGCCGGGCAGGTCGACGAGATACCGTTCGTCTCCAAGGGTGAAGTAGTTGATCTCCTGCGTCCGCCCCGGCGTGTTCGACGCCCGTGCCAGCGCCTTGCGGCCTGTGATCGCGTTGATCAGAGAAGACTTCCCGACATTCGATCGTCCGGCAAAGCACACCTCGATGCGGTCGTCGGGCGGCAGACCCGACATGGCCACAACGCCCTTGAGGAAATCCACTTCGCCCGCAAAGAGCTTGCGCCCGGTCTCACGACTGATGTCGTCGGGTTCTTCGGCCAAGGGAAAAGGAAGCTGGTTCTCAGACACGGGACACCTCGTCGCCTTCACGGATCTGGCCACCCTCGATCACTTCTGCACGGACCGAGAAATCCTGATGGCCCCAACTGTCCAATGCGCTCAGAACGTCTGCATCGCGCTTGCCGGTCTCGGGGTTGCTGTGGGTGGATTTGCAGCGGTCCGTCCGCTCACGGATCCGCAGGACCGTTTCACCGATCCGAACGTCCCGGCCGTCCCAGTCGAATTCCTCCCACGGGGCAAGCCCGTCGATCCAGATATTCCCGCGCCAGCGCAGATGGGACAGGGGGCGTCCGACCCGTTGCTCGACGGCCCGGTGAGACGCGTGATTGCACAGCGTCACACTTGGAAAGTCGCTGTCCGTGAATGCGGGGCCCTGTGCCCGGATCAGCCGGGCGGGCTGCAACGTGTCCTCCGGGACAATCGCGCTGATCCACGCGAAGAACTCTGCACTGTCATGGTCCGGGTCAAACCTCAGCGGTTCGCGATCCGGGTGCTGGAGCGTGATCAGACCACTGTCCTCGTCATACGTGGACGTAACCGCCATGAGGCTCGCGATCTTGGCAACCCGGCAGAAGTGGCCACAGCTGACCCACTCGCTGCCATCGGCTTTGGACCGTTCATGTGCAACGGCCCAGACCCGGTCGAGGGGCAACGCCTTGCCTGCGCTGAGCATCACCGAGTTCAGGCGTTCCCGACCGTGGCTCTTGATCGGGTGGCGCCAGATCTCGGTGACGGTCGCGGTCATTTCTGGCCTGTCTTCGAACTGCGTGACAGGCTCGACTTGATGTTGCCGAACACGTCGGGCTTATACCCCTGTGACCGCATGATCAGGTACTGCTGGGTAAAGGTGATCGTGTTGTTGGCGATCCAGTAGACGACCAGCCCGCTGGCAAAGCCGCCCAGCATGAACATGAACACCCACGGCATCCAGGCAAAGATCATGGCCTGTGTCGGATCGGTGGGCGCCGGGTTCAGCTTCTGTTGCAGCCACATGGAGATACCCAGAAGCAGCGGCAGGATCCCGATGAACACCAGTGCGAGAAGCGATCCCGGTGTCGGTGCCGCCCAGGGCAGCAACCCAAAGAAGTTGAAGATCGAGGTGGGGTCGGGGGCAGAAAGATCCTGGAACGGGCCAAGCCAGGGCGCATGACGCAGTTCAAGCGTGACGAAGATCACCTTGTAGAGCGAGAAGAAAATCGGAATCTGAAGAAGGATGGGCAGACAGCCCGAGGCCGGGTTCACCTTTTCCTTCTTGTAAAGCTCCATCATCTCCTGCTGGAGCTTCTGACGGTCTTCTCCGGCACGCTCCTTGATCTTTTCCATTTGGGGCTGAAGCTCTTTCATCT
Source organism: Marivita geojedonensis (assembly GCF_002115805.1). Lineage (GTDB taxonomy): Bacteria > Pseudomonadota > Alphaproteobacteria > Rhodobacterales > Rhodobacteraceae > Marivita > Marivita geojedonensis. The sequence goes on from NZ_JFKC01000022.1 coordinate 41,699, forward strand.
TCGCCATCGAAACGTAGGACTTGTACGCCAGCGGAAAGAGGATGGCCTTGATGATCAGCGTCAGGCCGATGATGGCCCAGCCCATATTGCCGATCAGCAGGTTCAGATTGTGCAGCAGCCAGAAGATCGGCTTGGTCAGGAAGAAGAACCAGCCCCAGTCGATGCTGTCGATGAAGCGATCGACGCCGCGGTTCTGGTACTCCCGGATGGTTTCCCATTCCTTCGCTCCGGCGAAAAGCTGGGTCGCGACTTCCTGCGTCTGCCCCGGCGCGATGGTCACCGTGGGCTGAACTGCCTCGGTCTGATAGATGTTGCTTGCTGCGTTGTATTTCGCGACCTGGCGGAAGGCGGTGCCGTTTTCCGGAATGACAGAGGTCATCCAGTAGTGATCGGTGAAGCCGATCCAACCGCTTTCGGTTACCTGCGTGACCTCGGCCTGCGCACCTTCAGAGGGCACAACGGCAAAGTCGGTCATGTCGTCGTAGTCGATCTCGGCCAACGTGCCGTCAGCCATGGCGACAACGCCTTCATGAAGGATGAAGAAATTCTTGAGTTCCACCGGCTCTCCATGCCGGGCAATCAGGCCGTAGGGCGCAAGTGTCAGTGCCGCGTCGCCGGTGTTCTCGACCGACTGCGTCACCGTGAACATGAAATCCTCGTCCACCGCGATGGTGCGCCGGAAGGTGGCACCTGCAGGGCTGTCCCAGCGCAGGGTGATCGGGCTGTCGTGCGTCAGGGTTTCACCGGTCTCAAGCGTCCAGTCGGTCAGCACGCTTGGCACGTCGTCCAGGGTCAGCCCGCCACCGGGCGCCCATCCGAACAGCGCATAATAGGGGTTTGCAGATCCGACCGGGTTCAGCAGGCGGACGATGTCAGCATCGTCTGCGCGGGTGACGCGGTAGTCCTTCAGGGACAGGTCGTCGAGCCGCCCACCGGCCAGCGAGATCGAGCCGGTCAGGCGCCCGGTTTCGATCGGCACACGCGGGGCGTCGGCAACCTCTGTCGCACCTGTCTGCGTCGCGGCAGGCTGGTTCGCCGGGGCCGCCTCAGGCGTTGTGGCCACGGTCGGAGCCTGCGCTTCGGTTGCGGTCGGCAGAGCCGTTTCCGGATCCAGCGTCGGCTCGGGCGGCGGGAACAGGACAAACCAGCCCAGAATGACCGCAAAACTCAGCGCTGTCGCGATAAGAAGGTTCTTGTTCTGATCGTCCATTTGGGACCGCCACCTGTGGTTTTCGGATTACCGCCGCGTTCAACAGGCACTGTGCCTGAAGGTCAAGCGGATTCACAGGAAAGACAGGTCGGTGCGGCATTTCTTCAGCAGGAATTTACTGCTCTGCTACTGACGTCACCGGCCTTATTTCACGCGGCGGAGTTTGGGATGTGCCTCCGGCGCGTTGGTGTTCTGCCGCTCTGACAGCCAGGCCGACATCTCCGCTGCCGGGGCAGGGTGGGCGAACAGAAACCCCTGACCAAGCGCAAATCCCGCGTGCTTCAATGCGCCGTTTTCACCCACGGTCTCGATCCCTTCGGCGAGGACCTCAAGACCAAGACGGTCGGTCATCGAGACCAATGCCGAAAGCATTTCCCGCTTGTCCTCATGTCGATCCGCTTCTCGAATGAAGCTGCGGTCGATCTTGACCCGTGTGACCGGAAAGCGTCTCAGCATCTGTATGGATGCAGAACTGGTTCCGAAATCGTCCAGTTCGTTCCTGCATCCGGCCTCTGCCAGACTGCGCAGGTTGTGACAGGTGACATCGTCTGTATCCGCCGCAATCACATCCTCCAGCACTTCGATCCCAAGCCGGTGTGCGGGCACTTCGTGGCGATCCAACAAGGCCAGAACATCGTCGGAAAAGGACGGCATCTGCAATTCGCAGCCCGATACGTTCACGCTGACTGAAGGCACGTGCAGGCCTTCACTGTCCCATACGCGCAGAGCCGCAAGCGCGTCAGAGAGGATGATCTGGCCGAGGCGGGGCAACGTTCCGCTGGCGGCGACCAGAGGCAGAAACTCTGAGGGCAGCAGGGTGCCGCGCGCAGGATGATCCCAGCGGGCCAAGGCCTCCACCCCGACAACTTCGCCGGACAGCAGATTGACCTGTGGTTGGAAAAACGCCTGTATCTGTCCCGCGTCAAATGCCGTCCGGAGATCATCCCTGAGACTGTGGCGCGACTTTACCTTCCGGGAGAGCTTGTCAGACCAGACCCTCGTCCCCGAGGGATCGGTCAGTGCGGCATCCTCCAACGCCTCGACTGCCGAAGCCAGCCAGATCTGTGCCGTTACATTGCGCCCAAAGGTCAGGGACGACGCCACACCCATGGCAACCGACAGATATTGCCGTGTGCCAGCGACGGACAGCGGCGCTTCGGCTGCCGCGCGCAGCCGTTTTCCCAGATCAAGAAGGCTGTCCAGCTTGAGACGAAATCCCGGCGCGATCAGCACCGTGAAGCGGGTATCCCCCGTCTGAAACACCTGATCGCCCTGCCGCAAGGCCGAACGCAACCGCGCTTTGACAACCTGCCGCGCCTCTTGCGCAGCATGGTCCCCAAACGCAGGACCGATTTCGGAAAGCCCGGACAGCGACAGCTGGAAACAGGCGGTCGTCTGTCCGTTATGCTGTGCGATTTCGAGAAATTGCTGCGACACAACATCCGGACCGGGAGGGACGTCGGCCGCCATATACCCCACCGGAGCGAGGCGGCCGAAACCGCCTGTCAGTGCGTATAGCAAGGGGGTCACCAAGGCGCAGAGCACCAACAGAACCTCGCCCCCGCCCCAATAGGCCGACAGGCAGATCGCGGGAAGAAACGCCAGCATGTGCGGGCCGTAAATCCCCCGTTTCAACACGTCCGAAACCTGTTTGAACGTCTGTTCGATCTGCATGCCGAGCCCGCCCGTTTGCCTTTCCGGGACGGTGGCGGGAAATGGTAACGCGCGGCTTAACGCAGCTTGGGAATGTCCGGAGAATTGTCGCTATCTTCGGGTGTGTTCAGAGAAAGCCCTTTGAAATCAAATAGCCTTTCATCCAAAAGATGTGACGGTCGCGCGTTGGTCAGCGCCCGAAACATGACCTGACGGCGACCAGGGCTGTTCTTTTCCCAGGTGTCCAGGATCGCCTTGACCTGTTGCCGTTGCAGCCCGTCCTGACTGCCGCAGAGATCGCAGGGGATGATCGGATACTTCATCGCGTTGGCGAATTTCTCGCAGTCGGCTTCCGCGACATGGGCGAGCGGTCGATAGACGAACAGATCACCGTCCTCGTTGACCAGTTTCGGCGGCATCGTGGCCAGCCGTCCACCGTGAAACAGGTTCATGAAGAAAGTTTCGAGGATATCGTCCCGATGGTGCCCCAACACCACGGCCGAGCATCCTGCTTCCCGGGCGATCCGGTAAAGATTGCCGCGCCTCAGCCGTGAACAGAGCGCGCAGTATGTGCGCCCCTGCGGTACCTTGTCGACAACGATGGAATAGGTGTCCTGGTATTCGATCCGATGTGGAACGCCCATCTTTTCGAGGAATTCCGGCAGCACGGTTGCGGGAAAACCCGGCTGCCCCTGATCGAGGTTGCAGGCCAGTAGATCGACCGGCAAAAGCCCGCGCCATTTCAGCTCGTGCAGTACGGCAAGCAGCGTATAGCTGTCCTTTCCGCCCGAAAGGCACACCAGCCAGCGCGCATCGCGCTCGATCATGCCGTACTGTTCCACTGCCTCGCGCACGTTTTGCACGATGCGCTTGCGCAGCTTCTTGAACTCGGTGGTCTTGGGAGCACCGTAGAACAGCGGGTGGATATCGTCGGCATCATCAAGCATGCGCCGGGTCTACGGCGGAACTGAGGCCGCGACAAGCCTAGTCGATACGCTGGGCGGTCACGTTCTGGCCCTCGATGCTGGCATGATATCGATGCGTGTCGAACCACGCGAGCATGTCAGATCTCTCGGCCTCGTTCAGACAGACGATTTCCGCATGGATGATCGCAGGCCGGCCAAAGCGCTCCACGTCCCATTGGCGCAGGATCTCCCAGTCATGGCCCTCGGCGTCGGACAGCAGCAGGTCGCACCCGGAAACGCCTATCTCCTCAAGGGCTTCGGCAAGTGAACGGCAGGGCACATCCACCTTGCGAATGAACGGCTTGATGGTCTCGTAAAGCGCGGCAGCCTGTGGCGACCCCACCCCGCCAAGCGCGTTCTTGTCATCGTAGAACGAACAAAGCCCCATCGTCCATCGCGGCAGGTTGTGTGTTGTTACGTCGTCGGGATGAATGAAATACAAAGCCTGCTCTGCGGGTCCGCCTTCCGACCCGATTGCGCAGTTGTGGCAGGTGATCTGCGCGAACTTCCCGAGGTTCCGCACCAGCCGCTCGAAATACACAGGGTTCGGCTCGAACACGTGGCCTGCCGCCACATGCCGGTCTCCGCCATCCCGCAGAAACGGCCAGAGCGGGTCTGCCAGCACCCCGTCATTGCCACCGAACTGGACATAGGAAAACGGGCCCTTGGCGGCGAGTTGGGTCAGCAGGTCGTTCAGCATCGGTTCATCCTCCGCTGCGCCGCTTGGCGCGTAGTGTGGGGTCCGCTTCGGTCGGATCGTCCGGCCATGGATGTTTCGGATAGGCCGCGCGCATGTCCTTGCGGACATCGGCATAGGATCCTGCCCAGAACCCCGGCAAATCCATCGTGGTCTGTACCGGTCGCTGCGCCGGGGACAGAAGTGTGACCCGCAAGGGTGTCTTGCCCACCATGGGATGCGTCTTCTGTCCGAACATCTCCTGCAGCCTGAGCGAGATTTCCGGGTGTTCGCCGGAATAGTCGATCGGGATGTCGCGCCCCAGAGGCGTGGTGAACTTTCCCGGCACCGATTGATCCAGTGCCTGCATCTGCGACCAGTCCAGCATACCCCGCAGCGCGTTCAACAGATCGAACCGCTTCCAGTCCTCGGCGCTGCGGACACCGGTCAGATGTGGCAGAAGCCAATCCCCGAGAGTTTCCATCAGGCCGGACTCGGTCATGTCCGGCATTGTCATCCCGGCCGAACTGGCGATCCGAACCCGCGCAACAAAGCGTCGCGCGGCATCTGACAGTGCAGGCGCGAGACCAAGGTCACGCACACCATCCAGCATTGCCTCAGCCACCGTTTCGGGTGGTACGTCTTTCCAGATACGGTCATCCAGCGCGATGGCGCCGAGGCGTTCCTGCTGCCGGGCCACCACCCGCCTGTCGCGCTTGGACCATTCGCACAGATCGACCCATGTGATCCGGTCGGAAAATAGCTTGCGCAAATGGCTCTCCGAGATCTGGATCGCCTGACGGATTCGGGCCTCCCGCGGATTGCCGTCGAGATCGGTGGCCACGATGAGCCGCGCCCCCGCAAGCGGATCACTCTCATCCATCACCGCGCCCTTGCCACCAGAAAGCTGGTAGCGCGGGGTATCGCCCTTGCGTCGCAACCCGATGCGGTCGGGATAGGCCAGAGCCGCCATCTCCGCAGCGCTCAGCCCCGGCGTCTGCGCCGCAGAAGAGGCATGCCGCAGGCGCTTTGCCTCGGTCCGGATCCGCTCCAAAGCGCCCCGGTTCAAAGTGGCACGGCGGGTCTCGGTGAACCTCTTGGGGTCGTTCAGCGCTTCCAGTCGCAGCGACAGATCCACTCCACCGCCCTGAACGGGGTCCCGGTCGGCCATCAGTGCGGCCAGAGGCGCGGCCTCCGGTCCCGCAAGGCTGAGCATATGTCCAAGCCTCGGATGCAGGGGCAGGGCGGCCAGACTGCGCCCGTGCGGTGTGATCCTGTTCTGCGCGTCCAGCGCCCCCAGCATCTGCAACAGGGCCTGGGCCTCGGCAAACGCACCGACTGGAGGCTGTGTGAGAAACGGAAGGTCGGAAGGCTGCGCGCCCCAAAGCGCCAGTTCAAGTGCGAGGCTGGCAAGGTCCGCCGCTTCGATCTCGGCAGGTGGGAACGCAGACAGCGCCCCGTCCTCACCTTTGGTCCAAAGCCGGTAGGCAATCCCTTCAGCCACGCGTCCGGCACGACCGGCCCGTTGCGTCGCCTCGGCTTTGGTGACCTTCTCGGTCACCAGCCGCGACATGCCCGAGCCGGGATCGAACCGCGCGCGCCGCGCGCGTCCTCCGTCAACCACAACCCGAATATCTTCGATGGTGAGCGATGTTTCGGCAATTGATGTTGCCAGAACCAGCTTGCGCCCCTGCGGCTCGGGACGGATCGCCTCTTGCTGCGCCTTGAACGGCATCGCCCCGAAAAGCGGGCGGATGTGACAATCCTCGGGCACACGCCCCGCCAGCGCCGCCTCGACCCGGCGGATCTCACCCTCGCCCGGCAGAAAAACCAGCAGCCCCCCCTCGGTTTCCGACACCGCCTGTACGATCAGATCCGTCATGGCCGTTTCGAACCGGGCGTTTCGGTCCACGGGGCGGTCCAGCCAGCGTGTTTCGACCGGGAAACTGCGTCCCTCGGATGTGACAATCGGGGCGTGCATCAAACCCGCCACTGGTTCTGCATCAAGCGTCGCGGACATGGCCAGCAGGATCAGATCGTCCCGCAGGGCTCCGGTGATCTCCAGGCACAGCGCAAGGCCCAGATCGGCGTTGAGTGAACGCTCGTGAAACTCGTCAAAAATGACCGCGCCGATGCCTGCAAGTTCCGGGTCTGACTGAATCATGCGGGTCAGGATGCCTTCGGTCACGACCTCAATGCGCGTGGCTTTGGAAACCTTGGACTCTCCCCGCACCCGGTATCCGACCGTTTGACCGGCGGCTTCCCCAAGCGTCTGCGCCATCCGTTCGGCGGCCGCACGTGCGGCCAGGCGGCGGGGTTCCAGCATGATGATCTTCTGATCGGTCAGTCCCGCATCGAGCATCGCCAACGGCACGCGCGTCGTCTTGCCTGCACCCGGAGGCGCCTGCAATACCGCGCGGCCCTGCGCGCTCAGATGCGCGACAAGCTCGGGCAGGACATCGTCGATGGGCAAACGGGTCATGGCGCCTTTTAGGCCGGGCAGGACGGGCCGGGCAAGCGGATCAGCCGCCCCCGTCCGGGAACGCGGCCACACAGGCGGCCGCACCGCGTTCAGCGGCCCGCTCAAGCCCCGGCAAGTCACGGGCAAGCTGCGCATCGCGGGCCTGCAGGGCGGCGCGATCAACGGGAACGCGGCGGGTCACGGGATAGGTTTCCCGATCCCAGCAGGGGACCCAACCGCCATCCGCTGTCTTGCAGCGCGTAAAGACCCGGCGGGTTTCGTATTCAGTCACATAGTCAAATCCGCGCGACAGGGACTTGGCGATCTCTGCCCGTTCCTTCAGCGCCGCGCGATAGGGCGCTGCGGCATCGTTGATGCAGCGCTCCTGCGGCGTGGCGCAGGCGGCAAGCAAAAGGAAGATCGGGATCAGGCGGCGCATGTCCGAACGCTACCGCAGGCGGGACCATCCGGCAATGGAGATACGCTGCCTCAGGTCAGGGGCGCGGCCATCGCGTCTTCTGAAAAGAGGTATGTTGAGAGGTCAGCCCTTGCTGACCAATGCCGATGAGCGCACCTCGACAAGCTGATCGCTCGGGCAATTGCGGAATTCCTCGACCGCCGGGGCCGCGCCGTCAAGAGACACGGGGACTTCAAGATCGCCCAGAACGGCAACCGCGCGGGTGTTGAAATGCAATCCGTTCAAGACGTTTCCAAATCCCCGGTCCCGGACCGTCAGCGTACGTGTGTCCCCGGTTTCGATCACATGGCGCGTGGTCGAAATGGTCAGCCCGCGCGGCCCCTCGAAACGCATTGAAAACACACCCGCATCGGGCCAGCCGCCTTCGCGCGACAGATGGATGGCGTACTCGCGGACACCCGGATCATAGGTGACCATGACTGCCATATCCGCGCCCTGATGAAACAGGGTACAGATGGGTGCCGGGGTAAATTCCCAAGCCGCCACCGGGGTGGCTGCAGTAAGACAGGTCAGGGCCAGAACAAACGCACGCATGTCGTTATGGTAGCGTGTCACAGAATTTGAACCAGTCCGAACATCGGGAAAATCTCACCCTGCGCCGCGTATGGAGTCACGTCCCTGTGTTCCACACCACGTTCGGGCAATAGATCCGGATGCCACCGGCCCGTGGACCTGTAAGACCCGTTCGACTTTGCCTTCTGTCTCGCCTAAGGGTGAAACCGGATCCGACCTGTGGAGGCGATATGCGTGTTTGGTTAGCGATGGCTCTTTTGATGACACTCGGAGCGTGCGGAGTACCTTTTGTACCGTTTATCTGACGCCCGTTTGTGATCCACGCTCCGGGCTCATCCCGACCGGGCCCCGCGCAGCAATCCGGCGACACGGCGCAATTCGGTGTCCAACAGCAACAGCGCAGAGCGCAGCAGCACCTTGTTTGAATCGATCACCGACGCGATGCGCGTGTAGTGGGGTCGCTGCTGCGCGGAAGGCGATCTGAGAAGTAGGGTCTGCGCTTCATCCATCGCCCTGATCGTCTCACGCCGCAGAACGGGAATCGCAGCCTCCGTCACGGCGTTGAACACACGCCCACCCTGGCGGATCGGACGTCTGGACCTGTCGATGTTGGCGGACACCACGGAGGATATGCGGGTCTGGACCAGACGAAGCGCCTCTTGCGCCGGGGCGTAACCGGGCAGACCATCCAACCTGTCTGCGGCGCTTCGGTAGCTTTGACTGTAGCAATCGTAGCGGAACACAATGATCAACTCGCCACATTCCCGAAAATCGCGTTGCAGGATGCGAATGACGGCGTCTGTGGTGCGATTACTGAGCCCGCCAGCCTGGCCATATTGCGCTTGCGCTGCACAGGCCAAGGAAAACGTCACAACCAGTGTTGCGGCGACGCAAAACAAGAAATTCCGCATGTGAGAAAGTCCATAAAGAATTGAGACTTGGCAGTACGATCCGCCTGCCTGTCCCGGTTGGACAAAGCCACGGTAAAAATGTCGTAGCTTGGCCGCGCGCGTCGCGCAACGGAAGTTTTCGCAAGGCCGGGACAGCCTCTTGCGTCGTATCACAGTCCCGTCTCGCTTCTCCGATCATCCCGGTGTTGACCCGTTCGCGCGTTTACTGCCCTCTCACCTTCTGCCCCAAGCCGCTGCGGCTTTGTTGACCGACCACCAGAGGTCTACCTTTCGCTCGGTTTGTCCGGAAATGCCGCAAATCCGCGTCCGGACCGCAACCTCACTCTCCGGGCAAGTCACAGGCGTAGCGGGTGCCGTCCGGCAGCGTGCAAAGCCGCGTCAGAAAATCCGGCGCAACACGGTCATATTGCGGCAGCAGATGTGCTTTTTCGGTCTGGTCAAGGTAATCGAGGCAGCTCGCCACGTAATAGGCATGTGTGCGGACCTCCCCATCGAACCACGCGTCAAACGCCGCATGTGCCGCCAGAGCCAGATCTCCGTCCTCTGCAAGAGATGCGGCGAACACATCCACGATATCCGACTGCATCGGCCAGTTCTCAAGCGCCGTCCACATCGCCGGATCCCCGTCCGCCTTCAAACGGCTCGCCACCACGAGATTGGTCACAGAGGCATCGGCCTCCATCGCGAACACCGCCTGCGCGTAGTCTTTCATCCCGAGAGACAGCGACGGGCACAGCCCCTGCGCGTACTGTTCCGCATGGCGCAACTCGTGAACCATCACAGCCTGCAGCAATCCGCCCTCCAAATCGGGCGCAAGCACGATCCGCCGCGTGTCAGGTTCGAAATATCCACGGGCCACGTGCAGATGATCCGAAATGCAGATACCCCCCAGCGTCGCGTTCAGCGTGGCTTCCAGACCGTCGAAGCCTCGTATGGCGTCGAGCGTCCTCTCGACAACACCCGCAATGCGCGGGTCGCCGTCAAACGGCGGCGCTGCACAAGTCATAGCCGCCCGCGCGGCTGCCGCCTGCAGAAGCAGGCTACAGACAATCAAAGCGCGTAGAGCGGGGATCACAGGTGTTGGACCTTGCTGGAGGGTTTGACCTGTGTAGGCCATCGCGGGGTATGTGTGAAGGTTTCGAGAGGACGATATCCGATCTCTTTGACTGCGGCGGTTTCTTCAAAACCCGAAGCTTGCCATCACCTCTTCCGCCGCTTCACATTTCCGCCGCGCTGGCCGGGCCGTCCGGCGGTCGACCGTCCCGAAGACTTCACCGCCGCCTCTGCTGCCGCTTCGACCGCCGACTGACGCGCCAGCGGGTCGTCCGCAATCGCCAGATCGACCGCCTCGAGCCGCTTGATCTCGTCCCGCAGGCGGGCGGCTTCTTCGAACTCGAGGTTCTCCGCCGCCTTGCGCATGTCCGTCCGCAGGCCTTCCAGCACCGCCTGAAGGTTGGACCCCTGCATCCTGTCGTCGATCTTGGTGGTGACGCGGTTCATGTCCACGTCGCCCTTGTAGAGCCCGGCCAGGATGTCATCGACGTTCTTCTTCACCGTTTCCGGTGTGATCCCGTGCTCCTCGTTATACGCAATCTGTTTGGCGCGGCGGCGGTTGGTTTCGGCCAGAGCGCGCTCCATCGAGCCGGTGATCCGGTCGGCATACATGATGACGCGGCCTTCGGCGTTCCGCGCCGCGCGCCCGATGGTCTGGATCAACGAGGTTTCAGAGCGCAGGAACCCTTCCTTGTCCGCGTCCAGAATGGCGACAAGACCACATTCCGGAATATCCAGACCCTCACGCAGAAGGTTGATCCCGATCAGCACGTCGAACGCGCCAAGGCGCAGGTCGCGCAGGATTTCGATCCGTTCGATCGTATCGATGTCCGAATGCATGTAGCGCACCCGGATACCCTGCTCATGCAGGTATTCCGTGAGGTCTTCGGCCATCCGCTTGGTCAGCGTGGTGACCAGCGTGCGATACCCGTTCGCCGCGACCCGGCGCACCTCGTCCAGCAGGTCATCCACCTGCATCTCAACCGGGCGTATTTCAACTTCCGGGTCCAGGAGACCTGTCGGACGGATCACCTGTTCGGTGAACACGCCCCCGGTCTGCTCGATTTCCCATTTCGCGGGGGTGGCCGAAACGAAGATCGACTGCGGCCGCATGGCATCCCATTCCTCGAACTTGAGCGGGCGGTTGTCCATGCAGGAGGGCAGGCGGAACCCGTGTTCGGCCAGCGTGAACTTGCGCCGGTAGTCGCCCCGGTACATGCCGCCGATCTGCGGCACGGACACATGGGATTCATCTGCAAAAACAATGGCGTTGTCGGGAATGAATTCGAACAGGGTGGGCGGCGGCTCTCCCGGTGCGCGGCCCGTCAGATAGCGTGAATAGTTCTCGATCCCGTTGCAGACACCGGTGGCTTCCAGCATCTCCAGATCGAAGTTCGTGCGTTGCTCCAGGCGCTGCGCCTCCAGCAGTTTGCCTTCGTTCACCAACTGATCGAGCCGCTGCCGCAGTTCCTTTTTGATCCCAACGATGGCCTGCTGCAGTGTCGGCTTGGGCGTCACGTAGTGGCTGTTGGCATAGATGCGGATGCGTTCGAAACTGTCGGTCTTTTCGCCGGTCAGCGGATCGAATTCCGTAATGCTCTCCAACTCGTCACCAAAGAACGACAGCTTCCACGCCCGATCCTCAAGGTGCGCCGGAAAGATCTCCAACGAGTCGCCCCGCACCCGGAACGACCCGCGCTGGAAGGCCTGATCGTTACGGCGGTACTGCTGCGCCACCAGATCGGCCATGACCTTGCGCTGATCGTAATCCTTGCCGACATGCAGATCCTGCGTCATCGCCCCGTAGGTCTCGACCGACCCGATACCGTAGATGCACGACACTGACGCGACGATGATCACGTCGTCCCGCTCCAGCAGAGCGCGCGTCGCCGAGTGGCGCATCCGGTCGATCTGTTCGTTGATCTGGGATTCCTTCTCGATATACGTGTCCGACCGCGGAACGTACGCTTCCGGCTGGTAATAATCGTAGTAGCTGACGAAATACTCGACCGCGTTATCCGGGAAGAACCCTTTGAATTCGCCGTAAAGCTGCGCCGCGAGCGTCTTGTTGGGCGCCAGAATGATCGCCGGCCGCTGCGTCTCCTCGATCACCTTGGCCATGGTAAAGGTCTTGCCCGTGCCGGTGGCCCCCAGCAGGACCTGATCGCGCTCCCCGTCCCGAACACCCGCCGACAGTTCGCGGATCGCGTTTGGCTGATCTCCGGCCGGTTCGAACTCCGTGTTCATGCGGAAACGGATACCCCCCTCCAACTTGTCCCGGGTTCGGACATCTGGGGCCGGCGAATGAAGAATCTGTGTATCGGACATGGGTCACCGAACGGAATCGACAGGCACCGGAATAGGTGCGTTCAGGGGGCAGACCGTCAAGGTGGGGGGTAAGGACCGGAATTGCAACCTAAGTCGTAGGCGGGCGTCATACAGCGAATCGTCCTTGTTTTCCGGGCATTTCGTGATTTGGACGCCGGTTGTAAGCAAAACCGATGGTATGTGTTCGATTTTTTTCCTTTAAAAGTTGTATGAATGGGGTACCTTTACCGTGCAAGCAGTTGGTTTAGTTTGTTTTCGGGCCGCACACACCCACCCCTCGCTCCCCGCGGCTCGCAGGTGAATGGCGCCCTGCTTGCACTGACCCCCAAATCCGGCCTGCGACATTAACATGACCCTGAACCGCTTGCGCGTGCGGCGGTTTTTGACCATATCTGCATCCACAGTCTGAACAGGTGAAACCCATGCGCGCCCGTATTTACCAGCCTTCGAAAACCGCAATGTCCTCCGGTACCGCCAAGACCCGTCATTGGGTGCTGGAATTCGCCCCGGACAGCCCGCGCGAAATCGATCCGCTGATGGGGTGGACCTCGTCCTCGGACACCCAAAGCCAGGTGCGGCTGCGTTTCGAGACCCGGGAAGCGGCTGTCTCCTATGCCAAGGAACACGGCATCGAGGTGATCCAGCTTGCCCCGAACAAGCGTAAACCGAACATCAGACCGCGCGGCTATGCCGAGAATTTCGCGGTGGACCGCAAAGGCGCCTGGACCCACTGATGCAATCGTTCCGCATCGACCCGGTTGTGGCTCTGACCTGGGACGTGGCGGATCTGGTCAACCGACACCTCGACATGATGCGGGGCCAGACCCCATCGGAAAGCTGCCATGTGATGACGGCGGACGATCTGTTCGCGGCAGGCGCACATGTCTTTGCCCTGCGCAATGGTACCGACACGCTGGGCATCGCGGCGCTCAAACCGCTGGATGCCACCCACGGAGAGCTGAAATCCATGCACACCAAGGCAGAGGCCCGGGGTCTTGGTGTCGCTGCCGCACTTCTGCAGCACATCCTCGAAACGGCACGGGCTCTTGGTATGACCCGGGTCAGCCTCGAAACCGGATCGGAAGAGCCTTTCGCCCCGGCACGCCGCCTCTACGAACGCCACGGTTTTGGGTATTGTCCACCCTTCGCGGGCTACGCACCCGATCCGCTCAGCGTTTTTATGACCCGAACGCTGTGACGCTCTCTTGCCCCGCAAGGGCAAAACCTGCAAATAACCTTCAGCGGTCCCTTAGCTCAACTGGATAGAGCAGCTGACTTCTAATCAGCAGGTTGAGGGTTCGAGTCCTTCAGGGATCGCCATTTCCGGACAAAGATCCGATCAGCTCAGGTCTTTCAACGCATGATAGAGCGCGCGGTAGCGTGCAAGTCGATCGGGCAGGCCCGGAACGTCGGCCGGGTCGAACCAGTCGGCGATCTCGGGCTGCTGACCAAGATCGGCGAGGCTCATCGCACCGGTGCCGCAGGCGGCCAGATGCGCCGCGCCCATGGCGGGGCCGGCATCTGATCCGGCGGTCCGCCCGATCCGTTTGCCTGTGGCGCTGGCGATCAGCTGCAGCAGGAAGGGGGATTTGCTGCCGCCACCGATCGCAGCCAGATGGGGCAGGGCGGAAACCGTGTCCCCAAAGCTGTCCACGGCATCGGCAAATGTGAAAGCCACCGCCTCGACCACCGCGCGGCACAGTCCCGCCCGTGAAGTCGTGTCCTCCAGTCCGAAGAACCCCGCGCGGATATGCGGGTCGCCATGCGGGCTGCGTTCTCCGGTGAGGTAAGGCAGGAAGATCGGAACACGGGTCGGATCGGCGCTTTCGGCAAGCGCCACCACATCGCCCGCACTGATGCCCAACTGCCCCGCCAGCCACGCGATGGGCCGCGCTCCGTTCAGCATCGCTGCCATCTGGTACCAGCGGTCGGGGACGGTGTGGGCGAAGGCATGCACGTACTTCGCGGGGTTCGGATGATAGGCGTCACCTGCGACGAACAACTGCCCGGATGTCCCCAGAGAAATGAATCCGCGTCCCGGCTCGGTCGCCCCGAGCGAGACCGCCCCCGTCGCCGCATCCCCGCCACCGGCCACTACGGGTGTCCCGATGGGCAGGCCGGTTTCGCGGGCTGCCTCCGGTGTGACCTGGCCCACGACCTCGTGCCCGTCCGCAAGCCGAGGCAGCCATGCGGGGTCCGTGTCGCTGGCCTGTGCGACGGCGTCGCTCCAGTCGCGGCTGCTCTGGTCGAGCCAGAGCGTCCCGGCCGCGTCTGACCGATCCGTTGCCAGCGCCCCATGCAGGCGCAGGCCGATGTAATCCTTTGGCAGAAGAATACGGGAAATCCGCGCGTTTACCTCTGGCTCTTCGCGGGCCACCCACATCAGTTTGGGCGCGGTAAAGCCGGGCAGGGGAAGCACACCCGAAATGGTGCCGATCCCGGGCAGCGCCGCCTGCAGACGGGCGCAGTCCTCCGTGGACCGGCTGTCGTTCCAAAGGATCGCCGGACGCAGCACCCTGTGCGCGTCATCAAGCAGAACCGCGCCATGCATCTGACCGGACAGCCCAATCGCCGTGATCTGCGACAGCGGCGTGGCCCGGCCAATCTCGCTCAGAGCGGCGCAGGTGGCGGTCCACCACGCCTGCGGGTCCTGCTCCGACCAGCCGGCATGGGGGGATTGCAACGTCAGATCGGTGGTCGCCGATGCGTGAATCTCTGCGCCGTCGGTGCAGATCACCTTGACCGCAGATGTACCTATGTCGATGCCAAGAAACATGGCGCAGCTTTACGTCAGCGCTAACAGCGACGCAAGACGACTCACCGCGTTCTGGAACTGGCACAACCCCACAAGCCGGGCTACATAACCCCTGTCTGAACAGGGGAGTGGGACATGAGCAGTCTGGACGCAAAATTCGCGCGTCTCGGAGCGGAAAATGCGCCGGGGCAGGAGGTTCGTCAGAGCGCGGACGATCTGAAATCGGTGATGCGGGGCGACACCCTTCCGGGGGTTCCAGTGGATTTCTCGCATGGCGACGTGGATGCGTTTGAGCCGACGCCCGGCGCGCGCGCCGCGTGGGAAGCCGGGTTCGAAGAGGGCGGGTCTCAGGCCTATACCGAATACCGTGGCGCTGCCGTGATCCGCGAAGACGTGGCTGCCAGTCTGGCCGCCTTCACCGGCGCGCCGGTCGATCCGGTGGATGAACTGATCATCACACCGGGCACGCAGGGCGCGCTGTTCCTCGCGCTTGGCGCGACGGTGGACCGTGGCACGAAGGTCGCCATCATGGAGCCGGATTACTTTGCCAACCGCAAGCTCGTCGCCTTCTTCGGCGGAGAGATCATTCCGGTCGCGCTCCACTACCACGACGACGCTCCGCAGCGCGGCCCGGACCTTGGCCAGCTGGAAGCCGCGTTCAAAGCCGGGGCCGAGGTGCTGGTGTTTTCGACCCCCAACAACCCGACAGGCGTGGTCACACCCGAAGACACGATCACCGAAATTGCCCGCCTCACCGCAGAGCACAACGTGACCGTGATCGTCGATCAGCTCTATTCCCGCCTGCGTTACAGCGGCGAGAGCTACACCCACATGCGGGCCTGCGCCAAACGGCCCGAGAACCTGATCACGATCATGGGTCCGTCCAAAACCGAATCCCTCAGCGGCTTCCGCCTTGGTGTTGCATTCGGATCGGCCCCCTTGATCGACCGGATGGAGAAACTGCAGGCCATCGTGTCCCTGCGTGCCGCAGGTTACAGCCAGGCCGCGCTCAAGACGTGGTTCCATGAACCCGAAGGCTGGATGGAGACCCGCATCGCCCAGCACGAGGCGATCCGCGACGACCTGCTCAAGATCTTCCGCGACGCAGGCTTCCCGACTGCCTGCCCGCAGGCAGGCAGCTACCTCTTCCCGGAGCTGCCTGAACTGGTGGTCTCGCCCGAGGATTTCGTCCGCCTTCTGCGCCTACAGGCCGGGGTCACGGTCACGCCGGGGTCTGAATTCTCACCGCACACCCATTCCAGCGTGCGGCTCAACTTCTCGCAGGATCATGCGGCGTCGGTCGCCGCAGCACATCGCATCGTCGAAATGGTCGAAAGGTATCGCGCATGAAAATCGGAATTGCAGGACTTGGCGCTATCGGGCTGCACGTCGCGCAGGAACTTGACCGGGGCGGCATCCCCGGTTGCGAATTGGGTGGCATCAGCGCCCGCAACGCAGACCGCGCCGCCGAGGCCAACGCGACCCTGTCGAAACCCGCCCCGGTCTATTCCCTGAGCGAACTCGCAGACCATTGCGACATCGTCATCGAAACCCTGCCGCCGCAGTTGTTCATGGATCTGGCTGTGCCGACCATCGAAGCGGGCAAGGAACTGATCGTCCTGTCCGCCAGCCAGTTGATGGGCCAGCAGGCGCTGCTTGACCGCGCTGCGGAAACCGGGGCCAAGATCCTCATCCCCTCAGGTGCGATCCTCGGCCTCGACGCGATCAAGGGCGCGGCGGTCGGCAATCTGAAATCGGTGGTGATCGAGACCCGCAAACCCGTTCCGGGCCTCGCCAAGGCCCCTTACGTGATCGACAACAACATCGACCTCAGCAACCTGACGGAACCGAAACTGGTTCTGGGCGGCGCCGTCACCGACGTGGCCAAGGTGTTCCCGGCCAACGTCAACGTCGCGGTCGCGGTCAGCCTTGCAGGCTTCGGCACCGATAAGACCCGCATGGAGGTCTGGGCCGATCCGTCGCTGGAAAAGAACCAGCACACCGTCCGCGTCGTGTCGGACTCGTCAGACTTCACCATGACGATCCAGAACCGCCCGACCGAAGAAAACCCGGCCACCGGCAAGATCACCGCGCTCAGCGTGATCGCGATGCTTCGGCAGAAAACGTCGGTGCTTCAGGTCGGAACGTAGGGGGTCAGTCGCCCAGACGCACATTGGAAGGGGAGGCGCCCTGTTCAGCGGCGCTGAACCCCATCTGATCCAGGGTATAATCCGCGCCAACGGCGATCACGGCGATGGCGACAAATCCAAGTAACATGGCTTTCACTGCGAACTCTCCTCAGGTGCGGTTGTTTCACGCAGGTAGGCCACGAGATCAGCGCGGTCCTGCGCGCCCGTGATCCGCTGCATCGGCATCTTTGTGCCGGGAATGTAATGCTCTGGGCCGATGTCGAAAAGGGCATCAATCGTGTCATCGTCCCAGATGATGTCCGACCCGTTCAGGGCGTCGGAATAGGTGTAATCCTCGACCGTCCCGGCCCGTCTGCCAAAGAGGTCATACAGGCTCGGCCCGGCACGGCGCGCGCTGCCCGGTGTCAGCGTGTGGCAGATCGAACATTTCCGCATGAACTGCCGTTCGCCATTGGGCATCGTGTCTGCGTCCTGCAGGAAGGACGGCGATCCCGTGGCCATCGGATCGGCTTCGCCCATAGCGTCGATCGGCCATGAATACATGCGCGGGTCAAGGCCGCCCGCGTGAATGTTGGTGCCGTCATTCGAAAACGCCAGCGCCCAGACCGGCCCGCGTTCAGTGGCACGGAAATCGCGGGCAATGCGCCACTCGGGCGTGTCGACCACCATGATGTACCCCTCACCATCTCCAACGGCGAGCATTGTGCCATCAGGGCTCGTCGCCATCGACAGGATCGGTCGCCGCTCGAGCGTCAGATCGGCCAGCGTGTCTCCGGTCGCAATGTCCAGAACCCGCGTTCCGCCATCAACCGCGCCATAGGCAAGCCAGCCTGAGTCCTCGTTCAGCTCCAGTTCGTTCACGCCGAACCCGTGCTCGATCACCCGCTGGCGTTCGCTGTTGAGGCGAAGATCCCACAGGCGAATGCTGCCATCGGCGGAGGCAGAATAAAGGCCCGTCCCATCTTCGGTGTAGACCACATCATTCACTGGCCCGCTATGCCCGGTCAGAAAGATCGGCGCGCTGCCGTCCACAGGCCAAAGCCCGATGCTCCCGTCCCAGGAGGCCGAGGCCACGGTTGCACCGTCCGGCGACAGGGCCAGTGAAACAACCTTGCCCTTGTGCCCGTCCCACACCGCCTGCGCGGTGCCGTCAGACCCCCAGACGCGCACCGTAAAATCGTCGCCCGCAGAATAGACCCGGCCATCCGGCGCAAAGACAACGGCGTTGACCGCCGCCTCGTGTCCGTCGAACCACAAAGGTGTCTGGTCCGACCAAAGCCCCACCGCGTTGTCGAAACTCACCGTGGCGATCTGGTCGCTCTCGGACACGGCGATCCCCATGATGGGGCCGCCATGGCCTTGGAGTGTGAAAAAGTCGCCTGCGGCCCCCGAGGTTGCCCAAAGCAGGGCCGCAGATGTGGCCAAAGCCGTGCGCATGTTACTCGGCGGGCGTTGCGCCGCTGGGCGCCTTGTTTTCCCGCTGCTTCACTTCCTCGACCCACAGGCTGTGGTGCTCTTTGGCCCACTGTTCCTCGACCATGCCGGTGCCCATGGCGTCATAGGCGCCTTCCATGCCGACCGAGCCGATGTAGATATGCGCCAGGATGATCGCCATCAGCACAAAGCTGACGATGGCGTGCCACAGTTGCGCATACTGCATCTCTTCATGCGGAGTGAGCGTTTCCGGCAGGATACCGAAGCCCAGCATCTCGGGCAGGCCCGTTCCGTTCAGGATGGTGAACGTCTTGGCAAACAGCGGGAGCTCGAACGGAAAGAGCAGCGAAAGCCCCGAAACAGAGATCGACCCGCCCAGCACGATCACTGACCAGAAGATCAGCTTTTGACCGGCGTTGAATTTCTTGGCCGGCGGGTGCCCGCCACCGAACAGACCGCCGCCCTTGGCGATCCACTTGATGTCGGTCTTGTCCGGGAAATTGTGGATGACCCACATCACGAACACCATCACCAACGCCAGCATGAAGGCCCAGGACACGTTGTTGTGCACCCATTTGGACGCTCCTGCGATCAGTGCGTAGGTTTCATGTCCGATGGTCGGGATCAGGAATTTGCGCCCCATCAGTGAAATCAGCCCCGTGATGCCCAACAGAATGAAGGACCCCGCCAACAGCCAATGGCCGAAGCGTTCGAAATTCTTGAAGCGTTCGATCCGTCGCCCCGTCTTCTCTCCGTCGATTTTCACGCGGCCCCGGATCAGGAAGAACAGCGCAAGGAAGCCGATGGTGCCCAGAAGCAGATAGCCGCCATAGGTCAGCAGCGGGCCCTCACGGAACTGCAGCCACCACATGCCACGGTCCTGGATCAGAACGTCAGAGGCGGGCCCGCGTGCCTGTGTGGTAATGTCCGCCGCGTTGAAGCGCATACCGCGCCACAGATCGGGGTCCGAAGCTCCGCCCAGCGTTCCCAACTGTTCGCTCAGACCAGAGGCTGCTGCGGGGTTGCCGACATTCTCGGCGCGGTAATCATTGTCGACCTGAAGCCCCTGCTGACGGCGCAGAATGTCCTCAAGCGTCGTCGCGCCACCGGTCGCGGAGCGGTCGATTTCGGCTTCCGCCGCAACGCTTTCGGCCTCCTGCGCGTTGACCGGAGACGATGTGAACCAGGTGGCAAGAAACATGAAGGCCAACGCGGCCATTACAAAACCCAAGAGTATTTTCCGAATGTCACGCATTCCCGTGAGTCCTCCCGTGATGAGCGCGTCACGCGCCCGACCTTGCAGTTTTCAGTCTTGTTGGGTCAGATTTGACCTAGTGTATTCACGACATGTTTCCCGGCGATGGCGCGGGCAATCCGACTTTAGAAGGATATCCGGAATGACGCCAGCGGCAAGACGTTGCGAAACCCGATCAGAAGGCCCAGATATCCGCGATGGTTGAGTTTTTGACGGTCACCAACGCGATCATCGCGGCTGTCCTCGGGGTGCTGGCGCTGGTCGCGGCCTACCGGGCACTGCTGACCTCGCGCACGCCGCAGAGGGCGACGGCGTGGATCCTGCTGATCCTGCTTCTGCCTCTGGTGGGCACGTTGCTATACCTCGTGTTCGGCCATGCCAATTACAAACGGTTCGAACGCGAACGCCGGAAGTCGGATGAAGAAATGTTCGACACGGCCTCGGAAGCGCAGATCGTCCAGGGGCCGTCGCGGCTGGATCCGTTTGCGCGCATCGCCCGGCTGCCGGTGATCGGCGGCAACGATATGGATCTGCTGATCGACGGCAAGGCCACTTATGATGCGGTGCTCGAGGCCATTCGCGGCGCGCAGTCGACGCTCTTTGTGCAGTTCTACACCATCGAGGACGACGACATCGGATGCGCGCTGCGCAACGCTCTGATCGAACGCGCCGAGGCGGGGGTGTCGGTCTGGCTGCTCCACGACGAATTGCCGTTCTTCGGTTTGCCCCGCCACTTCAAGCGCAAGCTCGAAGACGCCGGGGTGCGTCTGGCACGGCCCAAGGGGCCCAAACGCCTGTTGGGTCCGTTTCAGTTCAACTACCGCAACCACCGCAAGTTGGTCGTGGTCGACAATGAGATCGCATTCACCGGCGGGCTGAACGTGTCGAAGGCCTATCTGGGGCGTGACCCGTCCATCGGACCGTGGCGCGATACCTTTGCCCGGTTCCGTGGACCGGTCGTGGCACAACTGGCGCTGCATTTCTCATCCGACTGGATGTGGGCGACGGGAGAAGACCTGAGAGGCATCGCGTCCCATGCTCCAAAGCCCGCAGGCGATGCGAACGCCGTGGCGCTGGCGCCGTCCCCGGCCGAGGACATCGCGGCCGGGAACCTCTACTTCATCGCGCTTGCCCATGCCGCAAGAACGCGTCTTTGGATATCAACACCCTATTTCGCCCCCGACCGCGATGTGCTGACGGCCCTGCGCTTTGCAGCATTGCGTGGTGTGGATGTGCGCATCCTCGTACCCGCACGCGCGGACCACTACATCACCTATTTCGCGGCGCTGGCCTATTTCGACGATCTTCGGTCGGTGGGTGGTGAAATCTGGATGTATGATCCCGCCTTCGTGCATCAGAAAGTGGCGCTGGTGGACGAAGATCTCGTATCGGTCGGCTCCATCAATCTCGACATCCGGTCAGGGCTGCTCAATTTCGAAATCACCGTCCTCATGGAAGGGCAGAGACCGGCGCAGCAGGTGGCCGACATGCTTGAGACCGATTTTTCCAACGCCACGCGGGTCGATATGGATCTGGCGGACCGGCCGATCCTGACCGGAATGGTGGCGCGGGTGGCCCGGTTGTTCGCACCGGTGCTGTGATGCGGATTGCCAGCTACAACATCCGCAAGGCGGTGGGCCTCGACTGGCGGCGCGATCCACAGCGGATCATCCGGGTGCTGGCCGATCTCGACGCCGATGTGGTGGCGCTTCAGGAGGCGGACAAGCGGCTTGGCGCGCGGGCCGCCGTGCTTCCGGAAGACGCGCTGTTCGATCACACCGGTCTTCGGGTGCTCAACGTCACCGATGGCCCAAGCTCGGGCTGGCACGGCAATGCGCTCTTGGTGCGCGAAGGCTGGCAGGTTGGCGCGACCGAACGGCTCAGCCTGCCGGGGATCGAACCGCGCGGGGCGCTGATCGCCGATCTGGAAGGGCCAGGGGCGCGGTTGACACTGGTCGGCACCCATCTGGGCCTGCGCCGGGGCTGCCGCCAGTTGCAGTTGGCGCATCTGCTTGATGAGTTGGACGCCCGCACGGGCAGGGCGGTGATCGCCGGGGATTTCAACGAATGGTCACCGCGCATCGGCTTCGACATTCTGGAACATGCGTTCGACGTCATCAGTCCGGGCCGCAGCTTTCACGCCTCGCGCCCGATTGCGCCGCTGGACCGCTTTGCGGTCGGGCGGGATTTGCGGGTGTCCGGGGTCGGTGTCCTGACCGAGGGTGAAGCACGGCGCGCCTCGGATCATCTGCCGGTCTGGATGGACCTCGACATCTGAGCGGTGCAAGCGCGTTCCAAAGACCGTCCACCGCGCGCTCCATTTCCTATCCCTTAACCATCCTTCCCCCATATCCACGCCCACAAAAGCTTTTGAGCGGGAAGGGTCACTCCCATGCCGCGACACCATGAACTGACGCTCTCTTGATCCCCGCCAGGGGCGACCATGAGAAACCGGTTTCACGAAGGCCCCAAGGGGTACAGGTCACGGGGACAGCCCCGGCAGATGAGAGAACCGTCAGGCCCAAAGGGCGGCGCCGCTTCTTCTCCTTTGAATTACGTCATCCTCGGATTTGACCCGAGGACCGCAAGCCAGACAGATCCTCGGGCCTCGCCCGTGGATGACACTCTGCTTTGGACCACCAACGAAAAAGCCCCGGAGCGAACTCCGGGGCTTTTCTTCGGTCAATCGTGTGAAACGACGATCAGCCGTCTTTCTGATCGTAGGCGGTGCCCCAGCCCCATGCGCCCGAGCCGAAGCCACGGGCCACGACGCGTTCGCGGTAGATCGCCGACACCACGTCGCCGTCACCGGCAAGCAGAGCCTTGGTGGCGCACATTTCCGCACAGATCGGCAGTTTGCCTTCGTCGATGCGGTTGCGGCCGTACTTGGCGAACTCGGCCGTGGAGTGGTTCTCTTCCGGGCCACCGGCGCAGAAGGTGCACTTGTCCATCTTGCCGCGCGATCCGAAGTTGCCCGCCTGCGGGTACTGCGGTGCGCCGAAGGGGCAGGCGTAGAAGCAGTAACCACACCCGATGCAGAGGTCCTTGGAGTGCAGGACCACACCCTCTTCGTTCTGGTAGAAGCAGTCCACCGGACAGACGGCCATACAGGGCGCGTCCGAGCAGTGCATGCAGGCTACCGAGATCGAGCGTTCGCCGGGCTTACCGTCGTTGATCGTGACCACCTTGCGGCGGTTGATCCCCCACGGAACCTCGTGCTCGTTCTTACAGGCCGTGACGCAGGCGTTGCATTCGATGCAGCGTTCGGCGTCGACTAGAAATTTAGCGCGTGCCATGTCTTTTTCTCCTCCTTACGCTGCCATGATCTTGCAAAGCGTTGCTTTGGTTTCCTGCATCTGGGTCACCGAGTCATACCCATAGGTCTGCGCGGTGTTGGTCGATTCACCCAGCACATAGGGGTCTGCACCTTCCGGGTACTTGCCCCGCAGGTCTTCGCCCTGGAAGTGCCCACCGAAGTGGAACGG
Source organism: Marivita geojedonensis (assembly GCF_002115805.1). Taxonomy (GTDB): domain Bacteria; phylum Pseudomonadota; class Alphaproteobacteria; order Rhodobacterales; family Rhodobacteraceae; genus Marivita; species Marivita geojedonensis. Next base: position 65,026 of record NZ_JFKC01000022.1, read on the forward strand.
CATGAACGCCACACCCGGAGCGACCCGTTCGGTCAGCATGGCCATGACTTTGACCTTGCCGCCTTCCGGACCTTCCACCCAGACCTGTGACCCGTCACGCACACCAAGGTCGTTGGCATCGCGCGGGTTGATCTCGATGAACATGTCCTGCTGCAGCTCGGCCAGCCACGGGTTCGACCGTGTCTCGTCGCCGCCGCCCTCGTATTCGACCAGACGGCCAGAGGTAAGGATGATCGGGTAATCCGACGAGAAGTCCGTGGACTGGATCGACTTGTACATCGTCGGAACACGCCAGAACTTCTTGTCCTCGTAGGTCGGGTAGTCGGCCACGAGATCGTAGCGGCTGGTGTAGAGCGGTTCGCGGTGCAGCGGCACCGGATCCGGGAAGGTCCACACCACGGCACGGGCCTTGGCGTTGCCGAACGGCGCACATTCGTGCTTGATCGCCACACGCTGGATGCCGCCCGAGAGGTCGGTTTTCCAGTTGGTGTTCGGACCCGCCACGGCGTCGATTGCCGCGCGTTCCTCGGCGGTCAGGTCACCGTCCCAGCCAAGATCCATCAGCATCTGCATGGTGAATTCCGGATACCCGTCCTGGATTTCGGAATTTGCAGAGGCCACGCCCTCGGCCAGCAGGTTGTCGCCATCACGCTCCACGCCGAAACGGGCGCGGAAGGTCAGGCCGCCTTTGGAGACCGGCAGTGACATATCGTACAGGTTTGCCGTACCCGGATGCTTCATCTCGGGGGTGCCCCAGCAGGGCCACGGCATACCGTAGAAATCACCATCGGCCGGGCCGCCATTCGCCCGCAGAGTGGTGCGGTCGAAGGTGTGCTGGTTCTCCATGTGCAGACGCATCCGCTCGGGCGATTGACCGGTATAGCCGATCGTCCACATGCCGCGGTTGAACTCGCGGGTGATGTCTTCGATGTTCGGCGTCACGCCATCATCTTCGATCTTGATGTTGCGGAAGATGCGGTCGTGGAAGCCGAACTTCTGCGCGAAGAGGCCCATGATTTCATGGTCAGTCTTCGATTCGAAGAGCGGCTCCATGACCTTTTCGCGCCACTGGAGCGAGCGGTTCGACGCAGTGACCGAGCCATAAGTCTCGAACTGCGTGGTTGCCGGCAGCAGGTAGACGCCATCGGTGCGGTCATGCAGCACGGCCGACACGGTCGGGAACGGATCGATCACAACGAGCGTATCGAGCTTTTCCATCGCCGTTTTCATTTCCGGCAGACGGGTCTGCGAGTTGGGCGCGTGGCCCCACAGCACCATCACACGGGTGTTGTCCGGCTGATCGAGGTTTTCCTTGTCTTCCAGAACACCGTCGATCCAGCGCGACACCGGGATACCCGTCAGGTTCATCATGGCGGTTTCGCCAACCATCTCCTGCGAGAACTGACCTTTCAGCCAATCCAGGTCTTCTTCCCAGACGCGGGCCCAGTGTGCCCAGGACCCTGCGGACAGGCCGTAGTAACCGGGCAGGGTGTCTGCGAGAACGCCAAGGTCGGTTGCGCCCTGCACGTTGTCGTGGCCGCGGAAGATGTTGGTGCCGCCGCCGCTTGTGCCCATGTTGCCGAGGGCAAGCTGGAGCACGCAGTAGGCGCGGGTGTTGTTGTTGCCGTTGGTGTGCTGGGTACCACCCATGCACCAGATCACGGTGCCGGGACGGTTGTTGGCCAGCGTACGGGCAACCCGCTCAAGCTGCGAACCGGGGGTGCCGGTGACGCGCTCGACCTCTTCGGGGTTCCACTTGGCGACTTCTTCCTTGATCTGGTCCATGCCCCAGACACGGGTGCGGATGAACTCTTTGTCCTCCCAGCCGTTCTCGAAGATGTGCCACAGGATACCCCAGACCAGCGCCACGTCGGTGCCGGGACGGAAGCGGACATACTCGTCGGCATGGGCTGCCGTGCGGGTGAAGCGCGGGTCGCAGACGATGACCGGTGCGTTGTTCTGCTCTTTCGCCTTGAGGATATGGAGCAGGGACACCGGGTGCGCTTCGGCCGGGTTGCCACCGATCAGGAAGATCGCACGGCTGTTGTGGATGTCGTTGTAGCTGTTGGTCATGGCGCCGTAGCCCCATGTGTTCGCAACGCCCGCAACGGTGGTCGAGTGACAGATCCGCGCCTGGTGGTCGATGTTGTTCGTACCCCAGTAGGCGGCGAACTTGCGCAGCAGGTACGCCTGTTCGTTGTTGTGCTTCGCAGAACCGAGCCAGTAAACCGAATCCGGGCCGCTTTCGTCGCGGACCTGAAGCATCTTGTCACCGATCTCGTTGATCGCCTGTTCCCAGCTGATGCGCTTCCACTCACCACCCTCTTTCTTCATCGGGTACTTGAGGCGGCGTTCACCATGGGCGTGCTCGCGCACGGCGGCACCTTTGGCGCAGTGCGCGCCGAGGTTGAACGGGCTGTCCCAGCCGGGCTCCTGGCCGATCCAGACACCGTTGCTGACTTCGGCGACGACGGTACAGCCGACCGAGCAGTGGGTGCAGACGGATTTGACGGTCTGAACCGCACCGTTGACGGCGGATTGCGCGCTGGCTTGCGTGACCGCACCACCTGTTGCGCTGATTGCGGCAAGACCACCGATGGCAAGGCCCGATCCACGCAGGAAGGAGCGTCTGTCGACAGATTTATTCGAGATTTCCGAGATCAGGCCCGTCCGCGCAGTGCGCCGTGTCAGCCCTCCGGTTTTTTTTCTTAGCATGTTATCCCTCTTAAGCTACCTGAGCGCCTCTGCGCCGTCGGCTGGGTTGCAACCTGCGATCGGCATATGTCCGACCGGCAGGGGCGGTGAGAAATGAGTACTAGAACCGAGTACTGGCCAGATACGCGCGGGTGTGCGGTGTATCTTGCATACGACCGTCCGCTTTCGGCGTTTCCGCAGCTTCCGCCTCTGTGCCGGAAACGGCGACGGCCGCTACGGCAGCGGGGGCTGCGGTGCCTGCCAATTTCAGAAAATCACGACGGCTCGCAGCCGCCTCGGTTTTCTCTGTCATGGAAGCCTCCTTCCCTTCTTCCAGAATGAGCGGCACGTTGGCCGCGGGATGACGGTTGCCCGCCAGTTGGTAGTCTTGCCGCGGACGGTGGTCAGGCCGCGGTCAGTCTGAACGCTTCGCGTTCAATCTCCATAAACGCTTTCCCCACCGATCCGATCGCACTGTAGAGCATCGCGGATTTCGCGGTCTCCAGGTCGGAGTAGAAATGCCCGGCCCAGGGCGCGATGTGCCGGTTGAAGAACAGTTTCTGGTCCTCAAGCGTGGCCGGGGTGGAAAAGCGTCCAACAATCAACCCGCCCATGACCTCCATGAGCGTCGCGATGTTGTCTTCGGGTTCGTAAACATTCGGAGCCCGTTCGATCCGTCGGGCCGAAAGATCGCTGCGCAGCACGGCAAGCGGTTTTTCGTTCAGGAAACCAGTCAGATAGTAGCTGGCATAGGGCAGAAGCTCACCCCGGCCCAAACCGATGAACAGCGCGTTGAACTCGCGTTCCGCCTGCTTCGGGTCGGTGGTTTTCGCACAGTCGGCCAGCCGCGCCACAGCCTGGCCCAGATTCGTCTCGTCGCCGGTCAGGCCAGCGGTCTGTGCAAGCAAAAGCTCGTCAGGGGGCGCTGAAAGGATCAGTCCCAGATAATTATACAGATCCGCTCGCAGGCGGTCTTCTTCTGACACCGATGGCGTGGTCTGAGCCGCGCTCATTGTCATCCTGTCTCACTTTCTATTCTGAAGCGCATCCGTCGCGGACGCGGTGGTTCCCCGGTCACTGTATCCAATGGTGTGCCGTCGGCATATTCAGGACCGTCCCCGACTATGGTCGTAGATGCAGGTGCGGCATTTGCATTATCCTGCATAATTTCCGGATTTTCCGGAATTTCCGCCGGTATTGCGGAGGTATCCTCTGTCAGGGCGATTTCCGACAGATTCTCTGGGGTATCAATGCCTTCGGGCGCGTCCTGACCTGATTTGGCCCGTGCTTCGGCTTCGAGCGCCTGCACATGGCGCAGAAGCCCCTTGCCGACCTGATAGGCGGTCTTGACCCCCGGTGCATCGGTCGCCGCATTGGTGAAATCGCCGTCGTAGTCGTTCAGCCCGTCAAGGTTCGCGAGCACCGGGTTCAGCCGCCACAACTGCCGCATTGCACGGCGGCGCAGGCGTTCGGGGACTGCCTTGTTCATGAAGGCGGCAATGTCCTGACCGGGTTCGAGGCTGTCGGGATCGGGCAGGCCGAGCTCTTCGAGAATTTCCGCGTCTGTCTTTTCCTCGAGCGCGGCCTGCGTTTTGCGGGTCTCGGCCTCTTCGACCTGACGCTGTTCTTCCTGCTCTTCTTCGGCAACGCGCGCCTTGCGGCGGGACCAGAAATCGGACGGGCGGCTCATGACAGGCGGTTCTTTCTGGCGCTGGACGGAGCGCGATAGACGTCGCTGGCCTGCGCGATGCGGGGATCCCCGATGCCGTCCTCGACCTTGTCTTCGTGATAGCGTTTCCGTTTGCGTTTCACGAACGGTTCTTCGACGTAATGCTGGTCGGTCCACTCCTGGACCCAAGCCACAAGAGCGGGGGGCATCGGCACCTTCTCGACCACATCCTCGCCACCATCGGCATATTGCATCGCCTCATGCGGGTTGGCTGTGATCAGCTTGAGCTTGAACGGCCATTCGTCTTCGCCGGGCTGCAGAATCACGTAGGCACAGACCACCGGCTCAGCGAGCCCGATCCGGTAGGCTTCGGCATCGGTGCGCCACAGGGTCAGTGTGGCGGTGCCAATGTGGAATTCGGCGGTATCACCGTCTTCGCGCAACAGTTTCCAGTGTGCCGGTCCCGCGCCGGGCAGCAGCGCGGTGGGTGTGTAAGCCCATTTCTGCCAGCGGGTCACGCCCGGACGGCGTTGCACTACAACGCCAACGGGCAGCTCGATGGAACGGCTGTCGGTCGTGGTCAAACTCTGGTCCTCCCGGATCCGGCCTCACGGGCGCGGTTGACATCTGCGTAGCATAGCCCTTGGGTAAGTCCAAACATCAACCAACAACAAGAGACCGCGCAGGCACACGCCGCGAAAGGGCCGACATGGGAACCAAACTGCTTCTTTGTGACTGTCTTGGCAGTCAGAACGTCGACGCCGCACGTATTGGCGAGGCGACAACGCTTGATCCGTCACGCGTTTATACGAATCTCTGCGGCACGCAGGCCGAAGCCGCCGCCAAGGCAATCGAGGCGGGCGACGTGATGATCGCCTGCGCGCAGGAAAGCGCGTTCTTCGAAATGCTGGCAGAGGAGCTTGGCATCGACGCGCCCGGTTTTGTCGACATCCGCGACCGCGCCGGGTGGAGCGACCAATCCGCCAAGGCAGGCCCGAAGCAGGCCGCGCTGGCGGCTGAAGGCGCGCTGAGTCTGCCGATGCCGAAAGTGGTCGATGTGGTCAGCGAAGGCACCTGCCTGATCGTCGGCGGTGGTGATGCGGCGTTCACGGCAGCGGCGCAGCTGTGTGACACGCTGGCGGTGACGGTGTTGCAGACCGACACAGTAGATGTACCCGTGGATCGGCGCTTTGACGTCGTGCGCGGGCGGGTGCGCAACCTGACCGGTGCGCTGGGCCAGTTCGAAGTGCGGATCGACGGGTTTGCGCAACTGCTGCCCGGTGGGCGCGGTGCCTTTGGCTTCAGCGTGCCCAAGGACGGGGCGATTTCGGAATGTGATCTGGTGATCGACCTGACCGGAGAGCCCTCCATGGTGCCCGCGCCGCACAAGCGCGAAGGCTACCTGCGCGCCGATCCGCGCCAGCCTGCGGCGGTCGAGACGCTCTTGGCCGAAGCGGTGCAGATGGTCGGGACGTTCGAAAAGCCGCTCTATATCGCTCTGGAACCTGCTTTGTGCGCCCACAGCCGCGCCGAACAGACGGGCTGTTCCAAATGTCTCAACATTTGCCCGACCGGGGCGATCACCTCGGCGGGCGATCACGTGGCCATTGATCCGATGATCTGCGCGGGCTGCGGCGCCTGTGCCGCGCTGTGCCCGTCCGGGGCCATCGCCTATGACGCGCCACCCGTGTCTGCGGTGTTCCGTCGGCTCGATGCCTTGTCCTCGACCTATCGCAAAGCCGGTGGCACCGCGCCGCGCCTTCTGGTGCACGATGCCGACCATGGGGCCGAGATGATCAGCCTCGCCGCCCGCTTTGGCCGGGGGCTGCCCGCTGATGTGATCCCCTTTGCCATGGACAGCCTTGCGGCCTTTGGCCATGCCGAGATGATGGCCGCGCTGAGCTGTGGCTTTGCGTCGGTCGACGTTCTGCTGGCCCCGCGCACCGAGCGTGACACGCCGGAGCATGAGGCGATGCTGGCCAATGCATTGTCAGGTGGAGGCCGGGTGCAGGTGATCGATATGGTCGATCCCGACGTGCTGAGCGATCACCTGTATGGGGGCGACGTACCCAAACCGGTTGCGTCCCCGAGCCTGCCCATCGGCACACGGCGTCAGGTGGCCCGCGTTGCGGCCAAGGCGATGATGCCGGAGGCCGAGGTGCTGCCGCTGCCCGAAAACGCGCCCTATGGTGCGGTTCTCGTGGACACCGACGCCTGTACGCTCTGCCTCAGCTGTGTGTCGCTCTGTCCGTCCGGCGCGCTGGGCGACAACCCGGACCTGCCGCAGCTTCTGTTCCAGGAGGACGCCTGCCTGCAATGCGGGATTTGCGCCACGATCTGCCCGGAGACCGCAATCACGCTTGAGCCGCGCATGAACCTCACCGACGCGGCCTTCAGTCAGGTGGTTCTGAACGAGGAAGAGCCTTTTGCGTGCATCGAATGCGGCGCGCTGTTCGGGGTGAAATCGACCATCGAGAAGATCAGCGAAAAGCTGGCGGGCAAACATTCGATGTTCGCCACCAGTGACGCGGCGAAGATGATCCAGATGTGCGACAATTGCCGGATTCAGGCGCAGTACCATTCGCAGAACAACCCGTTCGCGCTGGGGGAACCGCGCATCCCGCGCACGACGGATGATTACCTGAGCGACTCGCCCTATTCGAAACGCAAGGATCACTGAACGGGAATCCGTTTCGAAAGGCGATTGTATATTTGACAAACCCTAGGGTCAGGA